>NZ_CP045293.1:2863333-4295000 GCF_009363075.1 Paenibacillus guangzhouensis
CTCCCGAATGCTGGGTGTCGTAGCACAAATTGAAAACGAATTCATTACGTCCGTACGCAATATCGTCATGCCGATGCTCCCTGCTTCCTTCAATAACAAACAGCTTGAGTTTATTTATCGTGTGGATTTTAATGATTGATATGTAGGTACATGAATAGCCCCCACCGATCTCCCGTCGATCAGTAGGGGCCTCCTATATCCTCATGTCTATAGCATCAAGATTTCACGAATATCCTCTTCCGTTAATGAGGACGCTCCGCCTTCGCCAGTATGAATGACTTCATCAATGAGATCCTTCTTTTTCTGCTGCAGTTCATACATTTTCTCTTCGACCGTCCCTTGCGTCACAAGCCGGATGACCTGCACAACCTTCTTCTGACCCATTCGATGGGCACGGTCCGTCGCTTGCTGCTCGACAGCGGGATTCCACCATAAGTCATACAATATCACCGTATCTGCGCCAGTCAGATTAAGTCCCGTTCCCCCGGCCTTCAGCGAAATTAAGAAGATATCATGTTCACCGTCATTAAACCGATTGCACATCGTAAGTCGCTCCTCCACCGGTGTATCTCCTGCCAAGTAGAAACAGGAGATTCCCATGCACCCTAGCATGTCATGTATCAAATCCAGCATCCCTGTAAACTGGGAGAAAATGAGCATGCGACGTCCGCTGCTGAGTCCTTCCTCGATCAGATCGAAGAGCTGTTCCATTTTGCTCGATGAGCCTTCATAATCTTCTACAAAAAGCGCGGGATGGCAGCACAGCTGTCGAAGTCGCGTTAGGCCGGCTAAAATTTTCATCCGATTCTTCTGGAAGCCTTCCTCTTGCATGTCCTCTTTCGTCTGCTTACGCAGCCTCTCCAAGTAAGCGGTATATAATTTCTTCTGGTCTTCCGATAACGCCGTGACCTGCAACGTCTCAATCTTCTCCGGCAACTCGGCCAGCACATCCCGCTTCATCCGACGCAGGATAAACGGACGAACCATCCGCGCGACCTGCTCGGTTGCAAGCTCTTGGAACTTCTGCTTCGTACCGAATAACTCCGGAAAAATCGCATCAAAGATCGACCATAACTCCTCTAGAGAATTCTCAATCGGTGTACCTGTGAGCGCAAATTTCTGCTGCGCTCGTACTTGACGTACGGTCTTAGACGTTAATGACGCATGATTCTTGATCGCTTGAGCTTCATCAAGGAAGAGTGCTCCGAATGTATGCTGCTCGTAATGATCAATATCGCGCCGCAAGAGCGGATACGACGTAATAAGTACATCCGGGCGCCGGCCGCCATGCTCAATCAATTTACTGTGCAGCGCACCAATCTGTGCTGCTCGCTCGTCCTTCTCACCTACAACAACGGAGACGCGCAAGCTCGGTGCGAACTTGTGGCATTCCCGCTCCCAGTTATAGACAAGCGATGCGGGCGCTACAATTAATATCGGTTTCCGTGTAGCAACCTCCCGTTCTTGTTCCGATAACATGAATGTGATGCTCTGGAGCGTTTTCCCAAGCCCCATATCATCCGCGAGGATGCCTCCAAATTGATACCTTGCCAACGTCTTCATCCAGTGGAATCCAACCTGCTGATAATCGCGAAGAGTCGCAGCGAGCCCGGATGGCATTTCACATTCCAATCTCTCCGGATGTCTTAACTGATCTAAAAACGATCGGAATTCATTCCCGAATCGAATCCCTTGATACGCTTCTTCATCGATCAGCTGCAGCCCGCGTAAGACCGGCATCGCGATTTGGGGTCCGCGAACTTCGGTTGCGGTAACCCCTAACTGATCAAGTAACCGCCCCACTTCATGGAATGCCTCTTGATCCAAATTCACGAACGTCCCCTTACGAAGACGGTAATATTTCTTCTTCTCGATAATCGCTTGCACCAATAGCTGGATTTCCGCTCGATCTACATCCTCCATCTGGAAACCGACTTCAAGCCATGAGCCTTCGCCTTTTATACTCACGGTAGTCCTCGGTCCAGACGTTGAACGACTAGGTGTATACATGACCTCCTGTACCGCGGTTGTCGCATAGATTTCACTATACCGTTCAAGCTCTGGAAGTACGTGATACAAGAAGTTATAGGTATCTTCCTCGTGTTCGAACAGATATCCTTGCCGATACGATTTCGCCGGGATACTCTCGATTAAAGCCGTAATGAGACGCTCCTTGTCCGAATCGCGAATGCATAGGATGTCCGCATTCAAGGCAGACTTCGGTTCGCCGGTCTTTTGTTCGAAGATTTGGCTGCCATATACGAATTCCGCGCGCACGAGTAGATTGTCTTCTGCGCTGCGGTCCAAGTAAATTTTAGCTTGCAGCGGAAGGAATTGAAGCTTGTCCTTCATGCCCTCCTCAACCTGAACCGTGCCCAGATGATCCAGAAATGGCAGTACACGCTCCATGAAAGAACTCATCTGGTCTCTCATGATGAGAACGGAAGATTCCTTCTGCATGATTTGTTGTAAGCTTGCAAGCTGCCGAGCATCACGCTCGCTTAAGGCATACCATACGTCATCTAGGACCGCATACCCATACGAATCGAGCAGCAGAAGCCGTTCAAATCCAATCGCACTTAAGCGATATCCTTGATCAGCCCCTTGAATGATAAACCTGATCGGCAGTCGATTACCTTGCGGCGCAACGCTGAGCTGACCTCGTATCACGTGATTTTCCTGATAGACCGCACCGATCTCAACGAGTCTCGGCAGTAGTTTCGACCAATACTGCGGCGGAATCATGAGCTCCCGATCCGTATCATACGATGTCATCGTGGGTGCAATACCCCAACTGTCTCGATATAATCGCTCATACTGTTCAATCTCCATTAAGCGTTGAAGGACAGCCTGAAAATGTTCATCAAACGCGTATTGTGTTGGATCGTACGTGAACAGACGCGTAAATGCCATGGATTGCCCTTCGCGAACATGCCGCAGAAAATCCCCGATGTCTTGCACGTTATACAGCTTCTTCGGTCCGATCCGCATCTGGATCGTAATAATCGATGGCCTTAGCGGATCCGTAATCGCGTGACAGATCAATTCAACCTGGAGGTTCTCACGTGGCTTCGCGTGGGGGTTCTCCCATGCTTGTTCATCAAACAAGGTTAGAAATTGATTCGTTAACAGACGCTGAGCTTCATGCTCCCTCTTCTGAGTGAGCATTCTCTGTGACGCTGCAGACTTGCGATGTTGTTCCTTTTCTGGCTCTTCATTTCTCGCACCCTGCTCATAAACCATGACGTTGTATAATACCGCCGCAATATGCTGGCAGTTCGAATAATACTTCTGAAATGCTGCGCATTCGCATGTCGCCTCAAGATCACCGAAAGGGTCCAGCATCATTCGCACATGATATTTCTTTTTGCCTGAGACAACGGCATCATAGGTCATCTGGTCGGCATCGAAGGTAAGCTGCAGGACATGCCCCGCTTCGTATTCTTCGTGGCCCTTCTTCGCAGACGCTGGTCCGCATAACTCCATAATTCGTTCATTCGTCATCTTTGTTCGATTCATTGATCATCCGTACCTCGCATGAATAAAATTTGCATGTCTCTTATTCTATCATCTGCGCAGGTCTTATAACACTTCCGATTGAATGCATGTCTTAATCGAAACTGGCTCTAGACGCTCGGCGTACCGTAGTTTCTTCTGCCCTTTCCAGCGGAACCATACGAGAATTCCCCGCAAATACTCATCTGCGATCATGCAGCAATAGATTCCGATCAGTCCCCATCCCAGATGGATGCCAAGCGCGTAAGATAGCCCTGTTGCAATGGACCACATGGAGAGAATCGCAATCGTCATCGTATACCTCGAATCTCCTACGGCATTCAATGAGTTCCCTAGCGCCATATTCATCATTTTTCCTGGTTGCAAGATCAAGTTCAACCCAAGCAATGACGCACCGAGGGCAATGATTTCAGGATTGGTCGTGAAAAATCCAAGAAATTGACGCCCGAACAAATAGATGATGAACGCATTGACCGTGACGAGCACAAGTCCAATGCCTAACGCCCGATAAGCGCTCCGGTAAGCCAGATCCGTGCGTTTCCCGCCGAATAGATGGGCAACTTGAATCTGTACAGCCATGGCGACGGATGAACCAAGCAAGAAGCAGAAGGATTCTAGCGTATTCATATAGGTACGCGCCGCCATTTCCTTGGATCCCAGCATCGAAATAAAGGTAAAAATAATAAGCTGCGAGAACACCCAACTTGCCATATTCACCCCGAGCGGCCAAGCAATCCGCATAACATCCTTGAATAACTTCGCATCGAAGGTCCATAAATCCCGCCAAGTGACCCGCCGTTCAAACGTGTTCAGGAACATGCCCATCAGCATAATCGTCCCAAGTACCCGGCTGAGCAAGGTAGAGATCGCAACCCCGGTTAATCCCCACTGCGGGAACCCGAAGGCGCCGAATATAAACGCATAGTTAAAAAAGATATGCACGACATTCATCCCAATGGCGATAAACATCGGACCTTTCGTATTGCCCGTACTCCGAATGACGGTGCTAAGCGTGGACATAATCGCCGTAAGCACCATCCCACCGCCGACGATGGCAATATAGATTTTCCCGAGCGGAAGCAGCGGTTCAGGCATTTGGAGCATTCGAGCGATCGGCACAGGGAACAAAATAAGCAACAGACTTAACAGCAGCCCGATCGCTGTCCCGACGTTCAAC
The DNA here is from genome assembly GCF_009363075.1 of Paenibacillus guangzhouensis. Lineage (NCBI taxonomy): Bacteria > Bacillati > Bacillota > Bacilli > Caryophanales > Paenibacillaceae > Paenibacillus > Paenibacillus guangzhouensis. The sequence goes on from NZ_CP045293.1 coordinate 2,868,027, forward strand.
GCCATCATCCCGATCGTTCGTGCATGCTCCTGCTGCCTTGAACCCATTTTCTGCGCGATCAGGATCCCCGCACCGCTCGCAACCGTCGTAAACAGGATCATTAACGCATTAAATAATTGGTTCGAGAAGCCCACGACGGCCACCGCATCATCCGAAATGCGGCTCACCATTAACGTGTCTGCCGTACCCAGTAGAAACTGCAAAAAGACTTCAATGAATATGGGCCACGCCAGCACCCATAATGTAAATTTCTTATCATCCATATCGATAATACAAACCTCCTGATGTTCAACTCGCACATGATAGATCGACTAAATTATAAATGCTATACTGAGAATTGAATATTAAGATACCAACCGATATTTATAAAATTCAAACCTTGCAATCTCTCAGAAGGGGAACGAACGCCCATGCTAAAATTTACTGCCCCGCCGCTTCCGCATTACATCACGAGCGGGCCCCATACGCTGCTCAAAGGTCAAAAACACCCCAACCGTTCGAATATTCAAGTCTTTGATCTCCTTGTGATGAAGAAGGGTTGCCTGTATATGGGCGAGGAGCAAGAGACATTTGAGGTGCGTCAGGATCATGCCCTCATTCTGCTGCCGGACCGCTATCATTACGCAACCGCTTCGTGTGACGAAGACACCGATTATTACTGGTTGCATTTCCAGACTGACGGTCCTTGGTCGTTCCTACCGCAGCATCACATGAACCCTGTTACCGACGATATTTCGAAAAAACCGGTATCCAAATTTCTAACCCGTACTTTTGACTTATATCTGCCGCAATTCACCTGCCTTGAACAACCGAGTAAAGTTTTCAGCATTATCGAGCAACTGAATGCCTTGGAGCAGGGACTTGATTCTCAGCAGGTACGTTGGCAGCAGCAGGTTGTATTTCAAGAATTGCTGCAGCTGCTCTACGCTTCGATGAAGGCACAGGGTGGCAATACGTCGACACACTGTGCCGAGCTTGCAACTGCTTATCTCCGGCAGCATTTTCGGGAGGAGATCACAGCTGCAAGGCTCGGTGAGGAGACCAATTTCCACCCCGTCTACATCGCTCGCTGTATGCACCGTCAATACGGCTGCTCACCCATGGAGTACCTGCAGCGTTATCGCATTGAGCAATCCAAGCTGCAATTGCTGCAGACCGATGATTCCATTGCGAGAATCGCGGAAGAAGTCGGCTTCAACCAAGGGGCTTATTTCACTTCCTGCTTCACGAAGCTGGAAGGGATCTCGCCGAGTAAATACCGGCAGCGGTTCCGATCCTAGGCATCGCACGACAAAAAAACGCTTACCGCCCTAGGATGGGCGGTAAGCGTCTCAGAAACCCGTATGATGCTATAAGAAGCGATATTGCGCTTCAATCAATCCGAAGTAGGTCCCCCGCTGCGTCATTAACGATTCATGAGTACCTTGCTCCTGGATTCTACCATGATCCAGCACGACGATATGATCCGCGTGACGAATCGTCGAGAGCCGATGCGCGATGATGAAGGAAGTCCGGCCTTGCAGCAGCGTCTTCAGCGCTTCTTGGATCTTCACTTCTGTCTCGGTATCGATACTTGCCGTTGCTTCATCCAGAATGAGGATACGTGGGTTCGCAAGCAAAGCGCGTGCGAATGACAAAAGTTGCCGTTGTCCCATCGAAAGAACATTCCCGCGTTCTTCAACCTGCGTATCATAGCCATCCGGCATGTTCGTAATGAATTCATGCGCGTTGACCGCTTTTGCAGCTGCTTCAACCTCTTCATCCGTTGCATCTAATCGACCGAATCGAATGTTATCGCGAATCGAACCCGAGAAGATGAACGTATCCTGCATCACGATCCCGATCTGCGATCGCAAGCTCTCGATCGTCACCTCACGGATATCGACGCCGTCGATGAGAATCTGCCCCTCTACCGGATCATAGAACCGACTTAATAGGTTGATGATCGTACTTTTCCCCGAACCCGTATGACCGACGAGCGCGATCGATTGTCCGGCCTTCACATCAAGCGAGATCCCTTTGAGCGCATGGCGGCCTTTCTCATATTCGAATACGATATTCTTGAAATTCACGTCGCCGCGAATTGGCGGCAATTCCTTCGCATGCTTGTCTTCCGCCACGTTCGGCACTTCATCGAGGTATTCGAAGATACGCTCCGAGGAAGCCATCGCCACGAGCAGCTGCGAATACAACTGTCCAAGTCGATTGATTGGATCCCAGAAGTTCCCGACGTAGTTCGCAAATGCGACGAGCAAACCTACTGTCAGAGCGCCCGATTGAAGAAGATGTGCGCCGTACCAGAACAAGATAAATGTCCCAATGGCTCCCGTAATTTCAATCACGGGTCCGAACGTCTGGTTCATCATTGAAGCATGGTCCCATGATTTACGGTTCACGGTATTCATATCGTTGAAGAAGCTGATATTCTCCTTCTCTTGGGTGTACGCTTGCGTTACACGAATCCCTTGGATCGCTTCGTTCAAGTGCGAGTTAATACGAGACTGCTTCACACGCACATCCTGCCACGCGATACGGATTTTCTTCCGCAGCTTTGTCGAGACGATGAACATGATCGGTACGGTAATCATTACCGCGATCGCGAGCTTCCAGTTCAAGAACAACAGGATCACGATAATCCCCGCGAGCTGGACGCAATCGATCATCGCGTTGACAACCCCGTTCGTGAACAAATCTTGCAACGAGTTCACGTCATTCGTGATCCGAACGAGCACGGAACCTGCTGGTCTTGTGTCGTAGAAACGGAATGATAATTTCTGAATATGCTTGAACAATGCGGTACGTAAATCATAAATAACACGTTGACCGATAATGTTCGTAAATTTAATGCGGTACGTATTTGCTGCCCACTGGATAATATAGAGCACGAGTACAACACCCGTATACGTATAGAGTAATGAGTAGCTTGGATTGCCGACTTTTGGCGCAATCGCCCTATCAATCGCTAGACTGATCAAGAGCGGTACCGCAAGCCGTGTAATCGTACCAAGAATCATCATGACGATAATGACTGGGAGCATTTGCTTCGCATACGGTTTCATAAAAGCAAATAATCTTGTGAATTGCGCCCAGTTAAATGACTTCTCAATCTGATCGTCATCTTGATAGATGAACCGCTGATTCACACCGCGTTTGGCTTGTGCTTTCTCCGCCTGTGCACTCATGATATCACCTGCTTTCCTAATGCAATCGCTTCGAGCTCGGCGCGATCCGCATATTGAATATCATAAACATCACGGTATGGACCCGGTTTGGCAATCAATTCGTCATGGCCGCCACGTTGCACAACCTCACCTTGATCTAAGACGAGAATCTCATTCGCATGCCGCAACGAGGAGATCCGATGCGCGATAATAAATGTCGTTCTGCCTTTCATTACTTCTCGGAACCCAGCTTGAATCTCATGTTCGGTCTCCATATCCACGGCGCTCGTGGCATCATCCAGGATCAAGATCTTAGGATTGATCAAGATAGCCCTTGCAATCGCAATCCGCTGCTTCTGTCCACCGGATAGACCCATACCCCGTTCGCCGACAACCGTGTCATAACCTTCGGGTAACTCGCTAATGAAATCATGCGCTTTCGCAAGTCTAGCAGCACGCTCGATTTGTTCGTCGGTCACGTCACGCAATCCGTATGCGATATTGCTGCGGATAGTCGCTGAGAACAGGAACGTCTCTTGGAATACCGTAGCAATCTGACTGCGCAAGCTCTGAATGTCCAGATCGCGCACATCGACGCCGTCCAGCGTTACGCGTCCTTCTTGGACATCATAAGCTCGCATGATAAGGGAGATGATCGTCGATTTCCCTGCGCCTGTACCGCCGAGAAGCCCGATGATTTTGCCTGGAGCCGCATCAAGCGAAATATTGTGCACCGCATGAGGAGCGTTCCCGTAGCCGAAGGAAACGTTCTCAAATCGAACATGACCTTTCACTTGATCGGGATGCAAGACAATCGCATCTTTACGATTCTCGACATCCACCGCATGATCGAGCAATTCAAGAATCCGCTCACCGGAAGCTTTGGATTGCGTGTAGTTGTTGATGTGATAGCCAATTCCCCACATAGGTCCGATAATGTACCAGATCATACTGAAGAATGCGACGAGTTCCCCAAGAGTTAAATTCTTCTCAATAACCTGTACGCCGCCGTACCCCAACAGGATCACAACGCTCATACATGCGAGAATTTCCATCACCGGGAAGTAAGTTCCCCAGAGCATTGCGGTGCGAATTTGATTCGCTTTGTAGAGTTCATTCTTCGTGCCAAATTTATCAACTTCATGGGCCTCACGTGCGAACGATTTGACCGTCCGAACACCTGTAATATTTTCTTGCACCGCCGTCGTCAGCTGGCTCATCGCTTGACGCATTTCGCGGAATGCTGGATGAATCTTCTTCTCGAACCGAATGGCTGTGTAGACCAGCAATGGAATACAGACCATCGTGATCAACGTCAGCTGCCAATTAATCGACACCATCATGATCGTACCGAACAAGACCATCAAGATCATGTTCAGAATCTGCGCAAATCCAAAACCTATGAAGTTCCGCAGTGCTTCTAGATCGGCGGTTAGACGCGACATCAAGTCCCCAGTCTTCGCCGTGTTATAGTACTGGTAAGATAAATACTGCAGCTTCTCGTAGCATGCATTTCGGATGGAATAAGCAACCCGGTTGCCTAGTCTTCCCCCGAAGAAACCGTGTAGAAATTGCAAGCAGCCTTTGATGCTCACGACCACAAGTACGGTTAGGGATAGCGGTAACACAATGCCGTAGTTCTCTTTCCCGATCACGTCATCAATCATGATCCGCAGTAAGTTCGGGTACACCAGACCCAGCGCCGTTGCAACAACCAAGCAAAGAATCGATAACCCGAGAAAACGTCTTTCCGGCCAGTAAAAAGTTTTAAGTCTCCTGAAAACGTCCATTCTCTCTCTCCTTTTTTTCGTTAAAACTTTTTTAACTTCATGCAGTTTAACATCATGCTCAGATCACTTCAAAGAGCATCTGAGGTCATTTAATCCCTGTAACTAGATTGTGAAGGCGAATTAAGGAACAAATGTACGATGTTCTTTTAAATCATCCAAATACATCGCTTTCTTTGGCACATTCAATTCATAAAAACACAAAACCCCGCACAAATACACGATTTGTACGAGGCTTTGATATTTTGAAAATTGGGTTAAAAAATCATTTGGCCGTTCGAAGCGCATGGATCAGCACTTCCAGGCTATCGATGTCCGTCTGCTGTACGAGCGAGTTTCGAATCCCTTCGCATTGCTCTGCTGCCGCAGCCTGTATTTGCTCTGCATAATGCTGTAGGACTTGCTCGGAGTATGCAGTGTAATGCATAACGAATCCCTGTTCATGTTCATGAACCGCGGCTTGAATTGGATCGACATACGCCGATTCGATCACTTGACGGAGTCGCGCCTTACCTTCCCCTTCGAAGAAGGATTTCGGATTCTTGAAGATCGACCACAACTCACGGAAATCCACATTCGGCGACGGCAAGTTCTCCTTCACCGCAGGCGGCGTGCTCTGTGAAGCCTGCAACGCGCCAGACTCAAAAGCTGGAAGTACAGACTGTATTTCCTGAACCGTCTGCTCCGCATGGCGTGCAGCCAATTTGAGCACGGCTTGCTCCAGCCGGAGCGTCGTCGCCAGCAGCTCCTGCGATAGCTCGAGCGCAATTAACCGATGGATCTCAAGAATGCAGCTCTTCAGGGCGAGCTTCAGATCCTGACTATCACTCCGCAGCGTGGCTGGGTTAAAAGCATAATTAAACAAATCACTAAATCGGTACCGGATCCGCTGCTTCACGTAATAAAGCAGCTCTTGCGCCTCTTTCGACAGCAGCGGTGCGTCTACTGCCGCTTGGCGCAGCAGCGCTTCGCAATATTGGCCCGCTTGCTGTTCATTCTGTTCGAGTTGTACGAGCTGCCGCTGCTTCTCTTGTTCATCCGCCTGCGCGGCCTCCATCCATTGGCGAATCATCCGCTCTGCGCGGACGAGATCCTGTTCACCCGATTGGATCGCCATCTGTCCTAACTCTTCGATCGTAAATCGAATGAATTCCTGCTCGAAGGCAGGAAGACCTGATGCTTCATACGCCGCTGCATCGCTGTTCAATTTCGCGTCAAGTGCATGAAGGCTGGAGACCGGATACAGTCTTGGGAATCGAATGCCATATTCCAAAAGTTGGTTCTCAACGTATGTCAGCACGCCTTGAAGCTCGTCTTCGGAGCCTGCCAAATCCGCTGCATTGACAATAAAAAACATTTTATCAAGTTCAAAGGCATCTTTTACCCGTCCAAGCTGCTGGAGGAACTGCCGATCCGCTTGGGAGAATGCATGATTATAATAGGTAACAAAAAGAATCGCATCCGCGTTCTTTATATAATTAAACGACACCCCTGTATGCCGCGCATTGATTGAGTCCGCACCCGGCGTATCCACTAAGACGATCCCTTGATCGGTTAATGGGCAGCTGTAGTGGAGATGAATCACGCTCACGAAACAAGATTTGTCTTCCTCGGCAACATAAGCCCGGTAGCGCGGGAGATCCGCTTGGAAACTCGAACCAAGCAGCGATTCGGATGCAACCCACCCCTTGGCGACTGCCTTTAGGAAGCTGTAATGCGGCCGACCTGCCGGTTGAACTTGTTCCGGCTTCAAGCTGCGGATGGTGTCCAGCAGCTTACCTTCGGACGGCATCTCAAGTCCAAGCATCGATAACGAGAAGGCGATGTCTTCGAGCATCGCTTCCCGACTCTTCATGATGATCTCCGCCGTTCCGTGCGGAAAGTCTTCGGTCGGCGCCATCAACTGATTGATGGCGGCTGTCGTCGGGTTCGGCGATACCGGCAGCACGTCCTCGCCAATGAGCGCATTGGCGAAGGAGGACTTCCCGGCACTGAACGCGCCGAACAAGGCAATGGTGAAGCGGCTGTCGTCCAGCCGCTCCGCTTTGCGCGCAAGCCCTGCCCCGAGCGATTTCATCGCGGGGTAGGGCGCGAGCAGCGCCTGCGCGCTGCGCAGCCGCGCGGCCGCCTGGCGCGCGTGCTCGCGTGCGCGGGCCGCGGCGCTTGCTGCAGGCGCTGCGGGCGCGCCCTGCGCCGCTGTGGCGCGCTGCGCGGCTGGCGCTGGCGCGGCGGCGCCCGGCGCAGCAGCGGCTGCGTCCGCGCTGCCCGCGCTTGCGCGCACAGGCGCCTGCGCCACATCCGGCAGCATGCCGGATGCGGCAGCGCCCTGCGACGCCGCGAGCGCCCGCATGCGCTCCGCGTGCGCACGCTCGCTGTGCTCGAGGCTGCGCAACTCTGCGAGCGCAGCCGAACGGGCGAGCAGCTGCGCGTGCTGCTCGCGTACAGCCGCAGCCTGCGCCTCAAGACCACGGCGCAGCTGCTCGAGCAGATCTTCCGCAATCGCTAGCGCTTGTTTGCGATAGAGCGCCTTCGCGTCAGCGCTAATCTGTTTCGAATAATTCATCGTATATTCATTCGTGAACGAGGCGCCCTCGCTGACGCGGGCTGCTAACCAGGCTGGCGTCACTGCCCCTGACACCTCGGCGAACGTCGATGACCATGCCGCCTCCGGCACGCTTGCGCGCTCCGACAATTTCCGCAACAAATCCCCGACATGCCAATCGACATGCGCACGTACTTGCTCTATGAAATGATCATAGAGTGCCGTTAACCGACGCGCTTGCTCTTCTTGGGTCTTCCCTGCCGTAAACAGGAACCCGACCTTGAATCCGGGTTTTCGACTCTGTAGATACGTATCCGCCAGATCACGTGTCTCCGCAGGAATAATATTCGCTTGGTCCAGGAGGCGATTCAGTTCCTCTCTAAACTGAGCTTGAATACGATCTCCCTCGCTCGCCAGCCGCTTCTCTTCAGCTTCTAGCGCCGCGAGCTCTTCAGCAAGCCGAGATGCTTGTTCCTGACCGCCCATCCGATCCATGAGCTCCTGCTTCTTCGGTTCCAATAACGTAGCATATTGCCGCAAATGCGCTTCGACCACCTGCGCCGCCGAACCGACAACACTGTGTTCTCTTAGCACTGTCTGACGGGTCATCAAAGCTCCCATCAACCAATTCAGCTTCTCCCATTCATCTTGCGGATGATCCGGATGCTTGAGAGACAGGTAGAGGATGCCAGCCGGCTTGATGTTCCATGCCGCAAAAGCTTGCTCTACCCCGGCACGATAGTTCTCGAAGGACAACTCCCGCTCACGGTGCTTGTCAATTTGATTCACAATGAGATAGATCGGTTTGCCCCAATCAGCTAATTGCTTGGCAAATGTAAAATTAATCTCGGATTGAACATGATTGTAATCCATGACGTAGAACACGACGTCAGCCAGATGCAATGCCGATTCCGTTGACATCCGGTGCGCATCATCCGTCGAATCCACGCCTGGGGTGTCAAGCAGTGTCCCATGCTCGCCAAGAATTGCAATATGGTCATAGAGATCAACCGATTCAAAATCTACACCATTCACACAATACGCTTCCAGATCATGAAGCGGTACCGAGATTTTCTCTCGTACAGCACCTGGCTCCGCTAGCATCTTCGTAATGATGGCTTGCGGCTGGCCATTATGAATCCGCACCAGATTGGCGCTTGTCGGGATCGGACTCGAAGGTAGAATACGTTTCCCGCAGATTCGGTTAATCAGACTCGATTTTCCAGCTGAGAAATGTCCACAGAACGCAATCGTAAATTGATCTTGTTCCCACTTCTCGATCAGGTCTTTCATTTTTCCTGCATGAACCTCATCGCCCGCTTCCGCTAGCTGCGCTGCGAGCGGCTCTAGACTTAACTTGCAACCATTTTGTAGATCGTTCGTAGTAAGTACACGCATCGCTATTCTCCCCGACAAAAAAATAAAACCGAATCTCACGGCATTTAGGTTTCCCTGAATTTTCCGTAAGATTTCGGTTTCTAGTGTACCATATTTTGTTCTTCTGGAATAAAGATTTCAAAAACTTTTCCATGTTGTAGGATCGTAATATTGCCTGCTTTCACTTTCATCACGACAACTTCAGGCTTAGCTTTCATTTTCTCCAGATAATGTTCAGGAACGCTTCCCGAATCGCTCACCGTTACGCCTTCGATTTCTGTCTCTTCGTTTTCTTTCAAATTTGTACCCATTACGGTCTCATAGATGTCAGAGAACAATTCGAAATTGTCCGTGTACACTGAGATGCATTTCATGTCATTTCATCCTCTTCTTTGTTAGATTGCTTTAATCCTTATCTTTCCTTACTTGGATAGGTTTCATACGTTTTTTACCTTCACGGCAAATGCTGAGTAACGGACAACTTTCACATTTCGGGTTCTGCGCTTTGCAGTGATATCGACCGAAAAATATGAGTCTATGATGCGTTAACGTCCATTCTTCCTCCGGTACGCGGCGCATCAATTTTTTCTCCACTTCAAGCACGGAATCCTTCCAATTCGCAAGACCAAGTCGTTTGGATACACGTTCAACATGTGTATCCACAGCGATCGCCGGAACATCAAAAGCGTTCGACATGACGACATTCGCTGTCTTTCGACCCACACCTGGGAGCTCCACAAGCTTCTCATGCGCTTTGGGCACTTCGCCATTATAACGCTCTAGTAGCATCATGCACAAGTGTTGAATGTGTTTTGCTTTACTCCGAAATAATCCAATCCGGCGAATATCTTGCTCTAATTCTTCAATAGGCACCGCGATATAGTCCTCAGGCTTCTTATATTTCTGGAACAAATTCACAGTTACCTTATTCACCGTCTCATCCGTACACTGCGCTGACAGCAGTACGGCGATTACGAGTTCGAACGGATTTGAATGATTCAATTCACAATGCGCATCAGGGAACATTTCACCAATGGTATCCAGTATATGCCTCACGGTCGCGTTATTCATCCCTCATTCATCCCTTCTCATTGAACATAAAACCGCCTTGACGCGGGGCTACCACATCAAGACGGTCATACAGATGCAGCCTAAGGTAATTTAAAAAGACCTCTTTTGATCTCGAAGCATTACATACAGCCAAATCGACATCGAATCTTGATTTCACCCTCGAAATCCGGTACTCATGTAGGTTTCTCCTACACTCTGTTCCTCTAAAAGTTTTTCGAAGAAAAACTCGCTACGGAAGCATACACCCTTCAGCTTCAATCAACCTTCTCGAACCTGAAAAGTTGTCTTTTTAAATTTGATTAAATTCCTACAATTTCTCAATCTCAATGACTTGATTATTGTTGAAGACGAGGATAATCTGATCCCCTTCTGTTAAGGACTGCAGATTCAGCAAAGAATCGCCTTTATGCACATACACATTCGTCACGAAATTGAACTTATAGTTGTTATCGGATAACGATGCGCGTTGCACATAAATTTCATTGGACGAAGCAGTGTAGCGGTTAAATTTGCGGCTGAGCGTATCCAAGACACGTACCACCGTATTTCCATCCGCATCAAGACGCACTTCGACACGATCTGATGTCGATAAGCTATTAATGTTCGTACTGATCGCTTGATTGCGAACAATCTGATAATTCGCCGTCAGTTTCATTTCTTTCTTCTGACCGGAGAAGTCTTTCAGCGTAATTTTGGCGTTCGCCGCATCAATAGATTCCACTTTACCATAAGTGAGTGTTACTTTGCGAACCAATTCTGGAACATTTCCTGAAAAATTCACATTTACGATTTGGCCTTGCGCAAAATCCGATGCTTTGAGCACTGCACCGTTCTCGTCTAGCAAAGCTACCCCATCATTTACTTGTTCGATATATCCTGTGCTTGATTTAATTTTTAGCATATTTTTGCTTGCGTCGACAGAGTAAACTTCGAATTGCGCTTGGGATTTGATCGAGATGCGCCCAACTTTATCCTGCGTCGTACGAAGCTGCGCCGAGATCATATCGCCAACTTTCACATCCGACAGCGATGTCCCTGTACTCTTACCATAGACGAATACGACAGCTGAGCTATCATACGACAAGGTCATTGTCTGACCTGCATCCGTTAGAAGCGTTAGCGTCTGTTTCCATGTATCAAGGCTAAGCAGCTTCCCGTCGTATTTATATACTTTTTGCAGCGTTAGTACTTTATCGCCAAGAACCGTCAGATTGACTTTTGTCTTCTCAGGAAGCTGTGCCTCAAGGTCTTTCAGGGTAACATTTCCTGTGCCAAAATCAAATTTCGTCGTATCTGTCACATAGAAGGAGAATGCTTTGCCCTTCGCGTTCGTTGCAGTCAACAATTGCAGCTTCGTATTATAACCCGCGACCGTTAATTCCTGCATCTGCTCCATTTTACGGCCAACCACTTGAATTTTGGAAATCCGATCATCCGGCGTAATCGTCATTTCGATCACGTCGCCGTTCGTATCATCTGCGATCAGGTCAGCAATTGTAGGCGTCTTGATGCCGTCTACGACGACTTCAACTTTGTCTGCAAGGAGATTTACTTCCGGACGGGAAGTCCCTTCCTTCACGTAGGTAACGAGTTTGTTCGCCGTGCTGATGTTGATCAAGGTACCGCGGACGGTTCTTGCGCTCGTCTGCTTCACTTCGAGCTGTGTCACTTGGCCGTTCTTCACGACATAGGAGATCACGTCGTTGACTTTGACTTCCGACAAGCTCTTCAGGATTTGATCCTGGTAGAGCAACATCGCATCCGACGAGAGCGTCAATGTCTCTTCCACATTCGATGCATCTCTCACCTTAAAGCTCTGCTTGGCAACATCAATTGCCGTTATCGTACCAGCGCCTGATTTATTCACGGGAGCCGATTTCACTTGTACTAATACGACTTTCTTCTGTCCAGAGAATGTCTCACGTTTAATATCTAATGTACTATCTGGCGCAAGATCCTTCGCAGAGATGGCTTTACCATTCTGATCCAAGAATGCGGTTCCTGCATCAAAATCATAGGTCACATAATCATCGCTGCTGAGCACCGTAAATTTCGTGCCTGTGCTGTGTAAGCGTTGGAATTTACCCTCAACGGACTCGAGCTGGATCTTCGAATCGATCACCTCAACATAACCTGCTGTGCCTTGCGTATCAATGACTTTGACTTTCGTATAGGCTTGTACTGTTGATGCGGGTACCGAAGTCTCGGAATCTGCTGTGTAGTAGGAAGTTCCTTTGAGGGTGAAATTATGAATTTTGCCATCTTCCCCATATAGACTAAGATTCGAATCCGTCAAATTCGTAATAACACCTTGATATACATTGTCATACTGGATGTTCGTATGTTGATCCCCACGGCTGAAGAACGTCGCTAATTGCGCGCGAGTGACGTTACCCGCAGGATTGAATTTATTGCCTTCCATCCCGGTTGTCAGCTTCAAATCAAGGGCTACGTTAATATAGCCTAACATCGAAGGCGAGATCTTGCTGTTATCGGCAAACGTCGTCGCTTTATTCATCGCGAGCTTCGCTTCCGCTTGCTTATTCAAAGCACGCACGAGAATTTTCGTAATCCATTCACGCGATGCTTTTTTCGAACCCCATGCCTCTTTGGAACCGGATGGCGTCATTTCTTCATTTTTGTCCAGAAGTCCTTTGGAGAAGGCTAGCGCAACATAAGGCTTGAAGTAGTTGTCAACAACGAATCCGCTCTGGAATGCGACTGAGTTCGTTGTATCCACTTCTTTCTCCAGATTCATATAGCGAATCGCCATCGTTACCGCTTCTTGTTGGGTAACCGGATCATTCGGTCTGAATTTCCCGTTGTTCCCAAGTAGAATTTTCTCAAGCGCTAGCTTCGTAATATGCTTCTCTGCCCAGAACCCGCTCTTCACATCGCTGAACAAGGCGCTTCCGCTGCCTACGGATGTATTGGAGGACCCTGTCCCTGTATTTCCTGCATTATTGGTGCTGTTGGTATTTCCGGTGTTGCTTGTGTTGCTTGTGTTGCTTGTGTTATTGGTGTTGCTCGTTCCTGTATTTTCTTTATTTGTACTTGATGTCGAATTATCTTTGCTATTCGATGTTGACGTAGATGATGTATTCCCGTTTGCTGGCGTGACTGCCGCATATGCACTTCCTGCCGCACCAAATACGAGAACCGCTGATAGAAACAGCGTGACGAACTTTTTAGACATGATGTGACTCCTCTCTCTATGTAACCTATTAAAAAACGCTAAGGATAATAAATTCAACAAAGAAGCAGGAAGATCCTGCTTCTTTATCTTAATTTCTGCTAAAAGGATGCTCTAATTCGACATGACCCATCAATGTATCGACAGATTGGCCTTCGACAAGAATATCCACGGTTTTTACTTCATCGAACTGAAAGCTTGTCTTAAGCACCGCTTGCAGCGCCAGATCTTCCCCCGATGCGCCAAGATGCGCGTTCTCCGGGATTTTCACATCCACGGTTAATGCACCATCATCGCTAAGCGTTGCTGACAGAAATTCCGATTGATCCCACAGTGCAATCAGCTTCTCGTCATCCGCATGCTGCAACGTCTTGAGTGCTGCAAGGTACTTGTCCTTCACGTCCGTGAATTTAATCTCTTTGTCCTGCGGCACGAGATTCAAGATTTGATCGTCCGTGTAGAATGACTGAATCTTCAACGTCTGTTCAGCCGGCTGCTCAACCTGCGGTTTATCGCCTGGCTTCGGATCGGCTGACTTCTGTCCGCATCCTGCTGCAATGGCTATCGTTAATAATAATGCGCTAAGTACTAGAATCGTTTTTTTCAACTTTCTCACCTCGTATTAGGACTGTAATCCCAAATATTGTTTAATCCCATCTTTAATGGATTGGGCCACACGATACTGGAAGTCTTCCTTGTAGAGAGCCGATTCATCTGTTGCATTCGTTAAATAACCTACCTCTAGCAAACATGCCGGCATATTCGTCTCACGTGTCACATGCAGACTTTGCTTGCGTACGCCTCGGTCCGGGAGTCCGGTGCCTTTTACAAGGTTGTTGTGCATCACTTGCGCAAATGCCTTACTCTCATCATCTCGGGAATAATACGTCTCCGTACCACTGATCGACGACTTGTTAATACTGTTCGCATGGATCGATACAAATAAGTTCGCTTGATGCTGCTTCGCAAACGCAACACGATCTTTAAGTTCCAAGAACGTATCGTCTGTACGTGTGAGAATAATCTCTACGTCAGGATCGTTCTTGAACACTTCTGCCACCTTCAGCGCCTGTGCAAGATTAAAATCCTTCTCATTCCGCTTATTAAGGCTGATAGCTCCAGGATCCTTCGCACCATGCCCTGCATCAATCACAACGATATATTTGCCAGAGTGCGGAGGCTGCGTTCCAGGATCCGTTCCTGTGCCCGGGTCTGTCGTCCCACCGTCGTTCAAATCAACTACCACGGTGTTCGGATCCTTCGTCGTAGAGACGGAGAAATTCTGGCTCTTCTTCATGTCAATCACGACCCGAATGGTTGCTGGACTGTCACTGTATTGCGAGTAACGAATTTTATTGACCACCGGATGATCTTGAACGATGAACTCCGCTTGCCCGTTCGATGAGAAATTCTGCGTGGTATTGAAAGCCTCCGAGAACTTCGCGTTCGGAATATCAACGACGATGCGATCAGGACTTGTCAGCCGCTGCTGCGTTGGCTTCAGGTCACCTTTGCTGACGCCAATAATTAATCGATTGTCTTCAAAGGACATCGTCTGGATCTCGGACAAATCTTCGTTCTTCGAACCGTTGCCTGCGTTACCATTATTCGAAGAATTGTTCCCTTCGTCTTTGGTTCCATCCCCTGTTGTACCGCCTGGATCCGGTTCCGGTTTGGTTACTGGCGGCTTCGGTTCTGTCACTTCAGACCCGGCATCCGATGTGAAGAGATAGACTGATTTCGTCTCATTCTCCCAGTTTACTACAAGCCCCATCGTCTCGCCAACGAAACGCAGTGGAACGAGCGTTGTATCCGACTTGATCATAGGTGCTACATCGAGGTTGACTTTCTTGCCATCTACTGTCGCCCATTTCTGGGACACTACGAGTTGTATTGTCTTCTTGTCATTATGTATAGTTACCGTGCGCGTCTTCTTATCCCAGTCTACCTGGAAGCCAAGCTCCTCAACGACGACACGAATTGGAATCATTGTCGTACTCTTAACCATCTGCGTTTCTGCGGACGGCGAGAGTGACACACCATTGAGATACAAATGTAATCCCGCACTCGCATGACTCAGACTCGGTAACGTGAACAACATCAAACAAAAAAACATCAAAGTACCAATTTTCTTCATCCTTCACCCCTGCTTTTCATAGATTTACTTGCGTGAACATACGGCATCGAACCTACGACACCTAACCACATGATTAGACGTCTATAAATCTACAAAAGTTGCGCTAAGTCGACAAAAAAACAAGCTTCAATCCCTTATCTGCAAAGGAATTGAAGCCCTTCCAAAATATTTAAATTAATTTAAGGCTGTAATCCGAGATAGACATAAATTCCGTCTCTAATCGATTGCGCAACACGATTCTGGAACTCATCCGAGAATAACGCTGTTTCATCCGTTAGATTCGATAGATAGCCGACCTCCAGCAGTACAGCCGGCATCGTCGTCTCTCGTGTCACATGCAAACTCTTCTGACGAACACCGCGATCTGGCAGCTGCGTAGCTTGCACCAATTTGGCGTGCATCACTTCCGCGAACCCCTTACTTGCATCCTCGCGAGTATAATAGGTCTCCGTTCCAGATATTGTAGGCTTATTCTCTACGCTGTTGGCATGAATCGACACGAATAGATTCGCCTGCACCTGCTTCGCTAGCGCAACCCGATCACTTAGCGTTGGATATGTATCGTCTGATCTAGTCATGATAATCTGCACATTCGCATCGTCTCGGAACAAATCGGCTACTTTTTGCGCAACGGACAGATTGAAATCCTTCTCACGACGCTTGTTCGGGCTGCTCGTTCCAGGATCATTCCCACCATGCCCCGGATCGATCATCACGATATATTTACCGGATTGCGGCGGCGTCACGACAGGTTGTTGTCCAGTGCCAGAATTCCCTTCAGGAATCAGAGTTCCGCTATTGAAATCTACGACAATCGTATTCGGATTTTGCTCTGTATAGACGCTGGCATTCTGACTCTGCGTCAGATCCAGCACGATTCTTACCGTCGATGGCGTATTAGAAAAGAGTGAGAACCGAATTTTACTCACCACGTCATGGTTAGGCACCTGGATCTCGCCGGTTCCGTTCGTGCCGAATACAGCGCTTTTGAAATAGGAATCCGCAAATTTCGCGTTAGGCAAATCAATGACAACACGGTCCGGATTGGTAAGCCGTTCCTGCTTCGGTACGACCCCGCTTTTGTTCACGCCGACAATGAGACGATTATCTTCGAAGGACACGGCCTGTACTTCGGCAATCTCCCCGGATTTCACGCCAGACGATAGATCCGTATCACTTGACTCGCTTGGTACAGTTGGTGTTACAATCCCGCCTTGCTCCGGCTCTGGTGTTGTCGTCGGCGGTACAGGCTGTGTAACTTCAGATCCGAAATCGGAAGAAAATAAAAAGACGGATTTGCTCTCACTCTCCCAATTCACGACAAGGCCCATTTGTTCGCCGACAAAACGCAGCGGAACCAATGTGGTATCCTTGCTCAACGTCGGCGGCATATCCAGCGTAACCTTCTTATCATTCACCGTCGCCCATTTCTGGTCTACGACAAGCTGAATTGTTTTCTCCGCATTATGTATAGAGGCCATGCGTGTCTTCTTATTCCAGTCCACCTGGAAGCCTAGTTCTTCGACGACAACCCGGATCGGAATCATCGTTGACCCCTTGATTATCTGGGGCGTCGCAGACGGCGAGACAGACTCACCATTGAGATATAACTGCAACCCCGCTTCTGCATGCATCATATTCGGCAACAAGAGCAACATCCAACAGAACAACACGATAGCACCAATTTTTTTCATCCGATTCTCCTGATCTTCATAGATTTGAATTCTATCAATGGCAACATGATAAGACGCGACATCTTATCACAACATTAGACATCCAAAACTTTACAAAAGTTGCGTGTTATAGTAAATATAAAACAAAAAAAATAGAGCTTCAACCCTCTATTTGTCAAAGGTTTGAAACTCTTATCATAGATTGAAAGATTTCTGTCGATTACGCTAGATTGCGTTGTTTCTCGTAAGCCGCAATTTTGTCTTCATGCTGCAGCGTCAAGCCGATATCATCCAGTCCTTGAAGAAGGAATTGACGGCGATGCTCATCAAGATCGAACTGAATTTCAAGACCGTATGCATCCGTAATTTTTTTGTTCTCAAGGTCAACCGATAATTGATATCCTTCATGCTTCGCTGTACGTTGGAATAGATCTTCAACCTGCTCTTCAGACAATTTAATAGGCAAAATGCCGTTCTTGAAGCAGTTGTTGTAGAAGATATCCGCAAAAGTTGGCGCAATGACACAGCGGAAGCCGTAATCCAAGATCGCCCAAGGCGCATGCTCACGGGAAGAGCCGCAACCGAAGTTGACACGAGAGATAAGTACCGAAGCTCCCTCATAGCGCGGCTGGTTCAATGCAAACGATGTGTTCACATCGCCATTTTCATGGAATCTCCATTCATAGAATAGAAATTGACCGAAGCCCGAACGTTCAATACGCTTCAAAAATTGTTTGGGAATGATTGCGTCCGTATCGACATTCACGCGATCGACTGGTCCGACAATCCCTGTTAGCTGTTTAAATGGTTCCATCGTTTATTTCCCCTCTCGTCCTTCTTATCTGACTCCGAATCTATACATTAGTTCGCTGCTTTCAATTCCCAATTACGCACATCGACGAAATGTCCCTTGATCGCTGCTGCCGCTGCCATTGCTGGTGATACCAAGTGCGTACGTCCGCCGCGTCCTTGACGTCCCTCGAAATTCCGGTTCGAAGTCGATGCGCAGCGTTGTCCTGGTTGCAATACGTCCGGGTTCATCGCAAGACACATACTGCAGCCGGCATCGCGCCATTCAAAGCCTGCTTCGGTGAAGATTTTGTCTAGGCCTTCTTTCTCTGCTTGAATCTTAACGCGTCCAGATCCTGGTACGACAATTGCTGTTACTTGACTCGAAACTTGGTATCCGCGTGCAATCTCAGCTGCTGCGCGCAAGTCTTCGATCCGACCATTTGTGCAAGATCCGATAAAGACATAATCGATTCCGATCTCAGACATCGGTGTTCCTGGTTTCAAATCCATATATTCAAGCGCTTTTTCAGCTGCTTTACGCTCATTATCTGAAGCGAAATCATTCGGGTTCGGTACAGTCGCCGTAATGTCTGTCCCCATCCCTGGGCTAGTTCCCCAAGTGACTTGCGGGATCAAGCTATCGACATCGAAGTCAACTATAAGATCATAGGTTGCTCCCTCGTCGGATGTCAGCTGCTTCCAAGCAGCAACCGCTTGATCATAAGCTTCGCCTTGCGGTGCATATTCACGGCCGCGCAGGTATTCGAATGTTACTTCATCCGGTGCGATAAGACCTGCTCTTGCACCCGCTTCAATGGACATGTTGCATACCGTCATGCGCTCTTCCATCGTCAAGGAGCGGATTGCTTCACCTGTATATTCAATAACATAACCTGTTGCGAAGTCTGTACCGTATTTCGCAATAACGCCAAGAATCATATCTTTTGCTGTTACACCTGGTTTACGACTACCGACAAATCGAACTTCCAATGTTTTAGCTTTTGCTTGTTGCAGACATTGTGTTGCAAGCACGTGTTCCACTTCGCTTGTACCGATCCCGAAAGCTAATGCGCCAAACGCACCGTGCGTTGATGTATGGCTGTCGCCGCATACGATCGTCTTGCCTGGATGCGTGAGTCCAAGCTCTGGACCCATAACGTGAACAACCCCTTGATCTAAACTGTTCAAGTCATAGCAAGTGACGCCGAAATCTGCACAGTTCTTCGATAATGTGTCAATTTGCTGCTTCGAGATTGGATCAGTAATATTGAAACGATCCTTTGTAGGTACGTTGTGGTCCATCGTTGCAAAAGTCAGTTCTGGACGGCGTACTTTACGACCCGACATGCGAAGTCCTTCAAATGCCTGTGGAGATGTTACTTCATGAACCAAATGCAAATCAATATACAAAATGCTTGGTTTGCCTTCCTCTTGATGAATCACATGATTTTCCCAAATTTTCTCAAACATCGTCTTTTTCGCCATTATCATTCACCTCGTCATCATATCGAAACCTTATCAGATTTGCGGTTATTGCTGATTTCCGTACGCAAATCTTTCCTTTGAATGAATCATAGCATTTCCATTTCGATTGCTCCAAGATATAATAACTATAAGTGTTATAGGTTTTTCTTATAGAGGAATTTCAAAAAGTCATAGTCATCAACACATAATCATTAATCTCAAAATAGGAGGTTTACCCTACAATGGAATTACGCCAATTACAATATGCTATTCAAATCGCCGCCGAGCGGAATTTCTCCCGTGCTGCCGAGAAGCTTCATATCGCTCAGCCTTCCCTAAGTCAACAGCTCTCGAAGCTCGAGAAAGAAATCGGCGTCCTCCTATTTCAGAGGAACACCAACTCCGTTGAACTGACGCATGCCGGCGCAGCGTTTATTAATCAAGCACAAAAAATTATCGATGCCGTCGATCAATTGAAGCAAGAGATGGCGGACATCTCCAATACCCGTACGGGAAAAGTCGTAGTCGGGAGTATGCCGATTACCGGGTCTCATATATTGCCGCACGTCTTACCTGTCTTCCAAGAGAAATATCCGGATATCGAAATGGTTCTCGTCGAAGATACGTCTGCCGACTTGGAGAAATTAACGGCTAACGGCCAGACTGACTTCTCGCTGTTATCTCTTCCGCTCCAAGAACCTTCTCTCACCTATGAGACAGTTATTGAAGAGAAAATTGATTTGGCGGTCCCGCCGAGCCACATTCTTGCAGCGCTCGCGAGCTGCAACCCAGAGCGGCTCATCCGCATTGAAGATTTGAAAAATGAACCGTTCATCGTGCTCAAGAAAGGCCAAGGTTTCCGTCAAATTGCGATAGAACTATGCCAAGCGGCAGGCTTCACGCCGAAAATTGTGTTTGAGAGCAGCAATATGGAGACCGTGCAATCCCTCGTAGCCGCAGGGATGGGAATTGCTTTCGTCCCACATTTCATCGCGCGTGCGCGTCGTAGTGAGTTCATTCCAACTTATCTGCCGCTGGAGGACCCATCGCCGAAGCGGACGCTCGTCATCGCATACCGGAGGGGACGTTATCTCTCCAAAGCGGCAGAAGCCTTCATTGACGTGTTCAAAACGACGATTCAACAGCAATTTCAATCTTCATAAGTTAAGCCTGCCCCGACGTCGAACAGGGTCTGGCCATTCAGATCAGGAATTCGTACAGGCAGCTTGCCTGTCGGAATATTCAGCCCTAGAAGCGTACGCACGCCTGCTGGTAAGTTGGCTGTTGGACGATCCCCATAGACAGCAACAAAGGCAGGAACATCCGAAATATATCGAATATCATAAGGCGCGCCGACCGAGAGGACGGCCGCTTTTTGTTTGGCCTTTCGAAGCTGGCTCCATACCTTGCGCACCGCTTCGCGCTGCTTCTTATCCGTATTCAAATTCCTTGTTACGAGAAGGACTGCGTCTGATGTTCCGATTTGTTTCATCTGATCAGACGATATTCCGCCTGTTATCGGAAGTGAAATGATTTTCTTAAATTGCGACTGCCCTTCCTTCGACAGAATCGCATGGAACTGCCGTTGTATCTCGGGTAATAGACTTGAAGGACCTAACACATATAGTGAGGCATTCGCATTCACCTTGAAAGGCAATTGGTGGTCAAGATTCTGTAGGAGTGTCACGGCATGTTCCGCTATTGCAAGCTCTGATTGTCTTGCTTCTTGGTCTTGCATCGCCTTTTGAGCCATACGGAATTGGTCAACATACGGCGTTGACTGCTGCGAATCGAGCTGTCCATACTTGTGCTTCAATGTTAAGATCCGCTCCACGCTTGCATTGATACGCTCCTCGGATATCACACCTTGCTTCACGGCATCTGTTAGCCACTTCACCGAAGCATCTGGATTCGACGGCATCAATAACAGATCAGCTCCAGCCTGCACCGCCTTGATGATCGCTTCTTTATTGCCAAAATTCGATGAGATGGCTTGCATTTCCAGAGAGTCCGTAACGATCACGCCGTCAAAACCTAATTCATCTCGTAAGATCTCGGTTAAGAAGGTATGGGATAACGTTGCAGGAATGTGGACGCTGGCGCCATCTTTTTTGGAGACGACCGTCTTAGTCTCGATCTTCGGGAATGTAATATGCGCGGTCATGATCATATCCACGCCTTGCTTCATCACTTCTCGGAAGGGTAGGAGCTCTACTTGATCAAGACGCTGCCGATCATAGGGAATGGACGGCAGACCTAGATGGGAATCCATCGATGTATCGCCATGCCCAGGAAAATGCTTCACAACAGAAGGCATTCCCGCCTCCTGCAACCCTTTGACCATGGCCATCCCCATGGCAGCAACATCTTCCGGCTCAGAGCCAAAGGATCTGATGCCGATGACCGGATTATCCGGGTTATTATTCACGTCGAGTGAAGGGGCGAAATTGAGATTGAATCCAAAAGACTCGATCTGTTCGCCGATCAACTTGCCCGTCTGCTCTGCGAGATCCGGGTTTCCCGTAGCTCCTAACGCCATATTGCCCGCAAATCGCGGCAGCCATGGAAGGCGTGTAACGACCCCGCCCTCTTGATCAATGGCGACCCAGATCGGTACGTTCGTCTTTGCTGATTTTAAGTCCGTGATCAACTTCACGGTCTGCTCCGCAGATTTCAGATTGCGCTGAAACAAGATCACACCGGCATATTGCTGCTTGCTGAGCTCAGATGCAGACGTCGCCTTCGATTCGCGTTCTAACGTATCCAGATCAACGATCATCATTTGGGCAACTTTCTGTGCAAGGGACATGGAATCCACTTTGGCTTGTATTGCAGGATCTACCTGATCTGGCTCAGGTGAGGACTCCGGCTTGGTTGAAGCTTCAGGCTGCGTCCCCGAAGAATCTCCTGATAGCTCAGGAGGACTCGCATGTAACGCTTGCTGCCCTGTGGTCTGACCGAATATCCAGGCAGGCTTCTGTACATAAACCATCATCGAGATGACGACAATAAGAACGAAGCTTGCTATCATGAGTATGATTTTTCGCATTTTTCCCACATCCTTCGACAAGATTTTAACATGATCAATTTATTTAAATCGGAATATATGCTATAATTTCCTTTTAGCCCTTTTTTCTAGGAGGTACTCGTACTCGTGATTCATAAAGTTGGAAGAAATGACCCCTGCCCATGCGGCAGCGGTAAGAAGTACAAAAAATGTTGTATGAACAAGAGTGAAGAGCAAAGTCAGGATACGAAGATTATTATCCCTGTTGCGCAAAAGAATGCGCAAAGCGTTCAATCTCTTGTGGAAGAATGGTTCGCAGAAACACCTTCCTACAACACGGTTGCAGAGCAAATTGTCGAACATATGAAGGAGAGCTACAGCTGGGATCAAATTACGGAAGCACTCCACATTTGGCACGCTTATGCAACTCAGACGTCTCCGACCATTCGGAAGACAGAAACATTAACAGCGGCGATCGAATATTACGTTGCCCAGACACATGGCCTTGAGCAAGTAACGCAGTCCAGTCTTGGCACAAAATATAGTGTATCACCAGGAACCGTATCCCAGCGCGTACAGCAAATTCGGGAATTTATGAATGAACATCCGTGCTATGATCCACTGGATCAGCGCATTCCGCAACTACGCCATATGCTGACAGAATCTAAAATGCATCACATTGAGAAGCTTCTTGCTGAGCAGAAGTTCGCATCGATTGATGAGGCCAAAGACTATATGCTCCAGCTTATCAATCAAGGGAAGATAACTCAAGGCATGAAGACGGAATCCGTCGCAGAGGAAGCGCAAGAATTGCTATACGAAGCATGGGAAGAACCATCACCCGCTCGCCGTACAGAGCTCGCGAACCAAGCGCTTAAGCTTGATGCGAACAACTGCGATGCATACAACATTCTTGCAGAGAGTGCAGTAGCAACCCCTGAAGAGTCTATCGGTTATTACGAAGAAGGCATGCGTGTCGGAGTTAACGCACTAGGCGCATCATTTATCGAACAGAACAAGGGACAAGCATGGGGCAGTGTTCGACTTCGTCCATACCTTCGTTCCAAAGCGGGATTTGCTCGCAAATGTATGGAGCTTGGCCGGATGAAAGAAGCTATTCTTCATAACGAAGAAATTATCCGACTCGATCCGACGGACCATCTGCATGTGCATAATCCGTTAATCACCGCTTTTATCGAAATGAATCAATTAAAATCCGCGTCCAGTCTGATCGAGACGTATCCATCTGACAAATCGGTCGCGTTCGTCTATAATCGTGTACTGGTCGAATATTTGCTTAACGGCATTACGCCACAATTGACTGCATTATGGCGTGCGGCAGCAGAGTCACATCCTGTCGTTGCGGAATACCTATTCCAATCGAAGAAAATGCCTGCTTTCAAAAACGAAGCTGTACAATATGTGCAATCGCATGCTCATCTTTGGCAGCAACATGAAGCGCTTAACGCTTGGGTTAAGCAACAATGATAAAGATAAAGCTGCAATCCATCCGGATTGCAGCTTTTTTGGTGTTGCATCATCTTCCCTAGTAATGCTGCGGTCTACGATCTTCAAACACAGGGATCCTGCCTCGTACCTCATCAACTAATGACAAATCAATCGTCGCAGAGAGGATCTCCTCACTGTCTTGTCCTTCAACCAATACTTCGCCCCATGGGTCAATAATCATCGAATGCCCGAAGAACTCCGTCGTACCGCTCGTTCCGACACGGTTGCAGGACACGACGTACATTTGGTTCTCAATCGCACGCGCCGTAAGCAGCGTACGCCAATGATGCAGGCGCGGATTCGGCCACTCCGCGGGCACGAACAAGATTTTTGCACCCGACAACGCTAACTTCCTAGCTAATTCCGGGAATCGGATATCATAGCAAATCATCATCCCTGCGTTCACGCCATCTGCCTCGAATGTACCGATATGATCGCCTTCGGCTAGGTACTTCTCTTCGTCCATCAATCGGAACAAATGAATTTTGGAATAATCCGCCACGATTTCTCCTGTGCGATCAAAGACATAGATCGTATTGTAAATCTGATCGCCACGCCGTTCTGCTATGGATCCCGCGACCACATGCACCCCATGCGTCTTACAGAACGCGGAGATTAACACCTTCGTGCGTTCCCCATCCTTATCCGCAAGCTCATGAATTTGTTCAAGGGCATAGCCCGTATTCCACATTTCAGGCAATACAATGCAATCCGGCTTCACATTCGCCTGAACGGCTTGTTGTAATAATTGCTCTACCTTCTTAAAATTCTCATCCGGCTGTCCGATTGCGACATCCATTTGCAGAACGGACAACTTCCATTTTTGCTCGCCCATTGCTCTCGTCCCCTTATCAATAATTGCCATGTTGCTTGTAATAATCATAACGTGTGATGGTTCACTGTCAAGATGGGCACCATAGAACCGAAGCCTGTAAACATGACTAAAGGAGAAGATGACATGATTCGAAATTTATGGTACAAATCATTTGCCTTATGCTTCATCCTGATTGCTCTCGGGTTGGGGATGTTCGCGCCTACATCTAATGCTGCAATGGCTGCCGCCCAACCGAATGAGCTTCAGCCGATTCAACAGTTCGAGTTAAAATCCGAGAAAATCGTGAAAGTAGTTCCGAATAATGATGCTTTTCAAAAGGAGGCACTGTCTTGGCTCAATACAGCAACTGGATTGTCGACACAGCTTAGCCTAGATGACAAGTGCGGCTCGATTTACAAGGTACCGCTCAAAAAGGAAATCACAAAGGAGTTCAAAGGGCTCACATTCGTCGTAAGCGAAATCTTCTTAATTTATTGCCCAACCAAAGAACCACTCATTCTCGTCTTTAACAAAGAACGCAAACCATTCTTACTTACATTCAGCGCAGATGTGAAACCGTTCATTACGATGGTCGATAAAGCGCAGTAATCCGAGTTCTTCACTCTGTACACCTCCGGTAAATCGTGCTAAATTAGGTGTATTGTACATCTCGAAGGATATGGAGTGAAGTAAGACATGGTAACAACAGAGAAGAACGAGCAGCCAGAGCAAGGTGGACACGCTGCATCGATTTACATCGAGCCGGCAGAGCGGATGCAAGGACTGCCAACCCAGTTCTTCGCGAACCTCGTCAAACGCGCGAATGCGAAAGTTGCAGAAGGTTATGACATCATTAACCTTGGACAAGGCAACCCGGATCAACCTACACCGCCACACATCGTATCGGCCTTGCAGGAAGCGGCTGCAAATCCGATGTATCATAAATACCCGCCATTTAGCGGTTACGGCTTCTTAAAAGAAGCGATTGCAACGAGATATCGCGAAGATTACGGCGTAGATCTCGATCCGGAGACAGAAGTCGCTATTCTATTCGGCGGCAAAACGGGTCTCGTCGAGATCAGTCAGATTTTGCTCAATCCGGGAGACGTATGTCTTGTTCCTGATCCCGGTTATCCTGATTATTGGTCTGGGGTCGCATTAGCAGGTGCCGAAATGGTATTCATGCCGCTCGTGGCACAGAATCAGTTCCTGCCTGACTTCAGCGCAATCCCAGCCGAGACGCTCGAGAAAGCCAAATTAATGTTCTTGAATTATCCGAACAATCCTACGGGCGCCATCGCGGATGAAACGTTCTATGCGAAGACGATCGATTTGGCTCGACAACATAATATCGTAGTCGCTAGCGACTTCGCCTATGGGGCGATTGGATTTGATGGTAAAAAGCCGAAGAGCTTCCTCGAGTTGCCTGGTGCCAAAGAAGTCGGCGTCGAATTCTATACGTTGTCCAAAACCTATAATATGGCGGGTTGGCGCGTCGGCTTCGCCCTGGGGAATGCAGAAGTCATCAAGCTAATAAATCTGATGCAGGACCATTATTATGTAAGTCTTTTCGGCGGCATTCAAGCTGCCGCGGCAACGGCCCTGACTGCGTCGCAGACTTGCGTAGAAGACCTGGTCGCTACGTACGAGAGCCGTCGAAATGCGTTATACGCTGCACTGGACCGCATCGGGTGGCACGCCGTTCGTACGCCCGCTTCTTTCTTCTGCTGGCTTCCAGTTCCTGAAGGCTACACGTCAAGCAGCTTCGCAGACCTGCTGCTCGAACAGGCGCATGTCGTGGTCGCACCTGGCATTGGATTCGGTGAACATGGTGAAGGTTATGTCCGCGTTGGCCTTCTAGCATCAGAAACAAGGCTGGAGGAGGCAGTAGAACGGATCGGACGGCTTGGCCTTTTTTAACTCCGAATTCGTCCCTTTACAAACCTCAATTTTCCATGTATCCTATTAGGAAATGAAGATCTAAACGTATTGACAGGACCAGTATGAAAGAGATGTGACGTTAAGAGAGCAAGCTTCATCGGCTGTAAGAGCTTGCCGCCCACGCTTTCAGAACCCTATCCTCGAACGGTCGGCTGACAAAGCTGAACAGCGCCTTCTGTTACAAGGCATTCAAGTTGGATGAGCAATCATCAATGAAGGTGGTACCGCGGAAGCATAAGCTTTCGTCCTTTAGTTATAAAGGACGAAGGCTTTTTTGTATTTATACGATTTGAAGGAAGTGAAGACATGCAGCGTATCGTAGTGAAGATTGGAAGCAGTTCCCTCACCTCTGACGAGGGTGGCTTGAATCGCACGAAGGTCGAATTTTTCGCCAGTGAGATAGCTGCTCTCCATGCATCGGGTGCTCAAGTGCTCCTCGTTACATCGGGAGCCGTAGCAGCAGGATTTAGACAGATTGGATATACAACACGCCCTAAGCTGCTGCACGAGAAGCAGGCGGCTGCCGCAGTTGGTCAAGCGCTGCTCATGCGAGCATACCAAGAGTCATTCTGTGCTTACGGTATTGGCGCAGCTCAAATACTACTTACCCGATCGGATTTCAGTAATCGCCAGCGCATTCAGAATGCGCAAATGACGATCGAAGAACTATTGAAACAAGGGATCATTCCGATCATTAATGAGAATGACACCGTCTCCGTAGATGAGCTGAAGTTCGGGGATAATGATACCTTGTCCGCTCTGGTTGCGAACCTCGTGCGGGCAACAGGACTTATCATTATTACGGATACAGACGGCCTATACACGGCAGACCCACGGTACAATCCCGATGCCGTTCGCATTGAACGGGTGCAAGAGATTAACGAAGAAATCATCGCAGGTGCCGGCGGTTCGGGTTCACTAGTCGGTACAGGCGGAATGCGTTCCAAAGTCGAAGCTGCACGGATCGCAATGCGTGGTGGTGTACCCGCTTTTGTCGGCCGGGTGATCGAACCTGGCGACTTGGATATGGCGGCACAAGGATCTGGTCGCGGGACGTATTTCGATACACAGCTCCACTCGCTCTCGACGAAGAAGCAGTGGCTCGGATTCCATTCCACACCAAGTGGGCGAGTCTGCGTAGATGCAGGTGCCGAACAAGCGCTGCTAGCTGGCGGTAAGAGCTTGCTCCCTGTCGGTGTACGAGACGTAGACGGCGACTTCCATGCCGGTGATGTGATCGAAGTGCATAACCTGAACGGCCAATTGGTCGGTCGCGGGGTCGTTAATTATACCGCGGACCAAATGCGAACCGTCGCTGGCCTGAGCACGGATGAAGTACAAAAACGCATCGAGGTCCCTCGCATCGAAGTGATTCACCGTGACGAATGGATCTCGTTGAAATAATATTGAACCAAAACAGACGATTATATTTTAGGGAGGCAGAAGAACATGAGTGAAGTTCGTGAGAAATCGACGTTAGCCAAAGGAACCTTAGTACAACTCAACCGTCTGACTTCGGCGGAGAAGAATGATGCCCTATTGAAGATGGCAGATGCACTGATCGCAGAACAACATTCGATTATTGCAGCGAACCAAGAAGATTTGGAGCGCGGGCGTGCGAATGGCACAAGTCCCTCACTTCTCGATCGTCTTGCATTAAATGAATCGCGTATTGCAGCGATGGCCGAAGGGTTGCGGCAGATTGTGGAGTTGACGGATCCAATCGGCGATCAGCTCGAACAGATCGAGAGACCGAATGGACTCAAGATCGAGAAGATTCGTGTGCCGCTTGGCGTCATCGGCATCATCTATGAAGCGCGTCCGAATGTCACGGTGGATGCAGCCGGCCTCTGTCTCAAGACAGGAAATGCCGTTGTGCTGCGCGGCGGCTCTTCCGCCATCAGCTCCAACAAGCGCATCGTTGAAGTGCTGCAGCAAGCCCTTGCAGATTCAGCCGTTCCTGTGGCAGCACTTCAATTGATCGAAGATACGAACCGTTCATCCGTGGATGAGATGTTGAAATTGAATGGGCTGCTCGATGTCGTCATTCCTCGCGGCGGCGCTTCCCTCATTCAGAATGTCGTTCAGAATGCGACGGTGCCCGTGATTGAGACAGGCGCAGGCATCTGCCATACATATCTGGATGCAACAGCGAAGCTGGATATGGCATTGCCGATCGTTATCAATGCGAAGGTACAACGCCCTTCAGTCTGTAACTCGATGGAGACCCTGCTCGTTCATGAAGATTTTGCTGCAGCGCATTTAAGCGCGATTGCAGATCAACTGCGCAGCAGCAACGTTGAATTACGCGGTTGCGAGCGTACAGCTAGATATATCACATTAGATCAGAACGCAACGGATCAAGATTATGCGACGGAATATAACGATTATATTCTGAATATTAGAGTGGTGAATGATCTCGACGAAGCACTTGATCATATTCGTCAGTATGGGACCATGCACTCCGAATGTATCGTAACGGAAACCGCAGCGCATGCAGAACGTTTCCTGCAAGAAGTCGATGCGGCCGCTGTCTACCATAATGCATCTACGCGCTTCACCGATGGATTCGAATTCGGCTTCGGTGCCGAGATCGGCATTAGTACCCAGAAGCTTCATGCGCGCGGACCAATGGGTCTTCCAGCCTTAACATCAACGAAATATCGCATTTATGGCACAGGTCAAATTCGACAATAACATCTATAGAATCGTCAAGTTTCATATTTTGTATAGAATCAGGTGAAGTCATTATGAAAACAACTATCGCAGGTCAACAAATTTGCTTCTACGGCGCAGGTTCGATTGCGGAAGCGATCGTACGCGGCTTGCTCGATAAAAATATCGCCACGCCTGAGCAGATCACATTGCTCAATCGGCAGAATCAAATTCGTCTTCAAGAGCTTGAAGCACGCTACCACGTTCAGACAACGAACGAACAAGCAGCCAAAGAACAAGCTTTACGCGATGCATCGATCATCGTGCTGGCCATGAAACCGAAGGATGCAGCCGAGGCCTTATTGGAGATACGCCCGCTCGTCAATCCCCAACAACTGATCATTTCGGTCATCGCTGGATTATCGATTGGCACGATGCAAGAACTACTGGACGCCCACAATCCGATCGTACGTACGATGCCGAATACATCGAGCACCATTGGTCTTGGAGCAACCGGCATGTGCTTCTCATCAAGCGTTAATGCCATACAGCAACAGATCGCGCTGAATATGTTCGAAGCCATCGGCGTCGTCAGCATTGTCGAGGAGAATCAGATGGATATCGTGACGGGCGTATCTGGCAGTGGACCTGCGTATGTCTATTATTTGATCGAATCGATGATCGCAGCCGGCATTCATGGGGGACTATCGAACGAGCAGGCGAGAAATCTGACCATACAAACGCTAATCGGCGCTGCACATATGGTACAATCTACAGGTGAAGACCCAGCTGAACTTAGACGGAAAGTGACCTCCCCGGGAGGAACTACGCAAGCAGCTATAGAAACACTACAATCATTTCATTTCACCGAAGCACTCATGACGGCAATACAACGCGCTGCGGATCGTGCAGGTGAGATGGGTGCTCTGATCGGGAGGAAATAAGGAAAATGAGACAGACATGTATCGCAACCTACCGCTGCTATGATGACAAAGCTGATTTCAACAAAAAAGCTGTATCCATTGCTGTCGGATTAACCGTCGGAAGCTGGACAGAACTGCCTGAAGCAAAGAAAAAAGAGATGGAGCGCCATTTGGGTCAAGTCGTTCAAGTGATAGAATATCCTGCTACAGAAGCGAATGAACGGTATGCGGATATTCAAATCGCCTATCCTGACATCAACTTCAGCCGCGATATTCCTGCACTGCTCGTGACGGTATTCGGCAAGCTGTCGATGGACGGCAAAATCAAATTGATGGATCTCGATCTCTCAGACAATTTCTTGTCAGCTTTCCCAGGTCCGAAATTCGGGATCGAGGGCATTCGCAATCTACTCGGCGTGAACGATCGACCTCTGCTCATGAGCATCTTCAAGTCTGTGATCGGCCATGATTTGGACGGTCTGCGTGAACAATTCTACCAGCAAGCGCTTGGCGGTGTGGATCTGATCAAAGACGATGAGATACTATTCGAAAATCCGCTTACGCCGATCGAACGTCGTGTCCAAGTGTGCATGGCGGCGGCGAAGCAAGCCGAAGAACAGACAGGCAAGAAGCTGCTCTATGCCGTCAATCTTACCGGACCCACGTCTAAACTTGCGGATCAAGCACGGAAAGCCATTGATGCTGGCGCGAATGCGCTGCTCTTCAATGTGTTGTCTTATGGATTCGACGTGCTGCATGAACTAAGCTCAGATGCATCGATTAACATTCCTATCGCTGCGCATCCAGCGCTTGCAGGTGCATTCTATCCTTCACAGCATTACGGAATCGCTGCCCCGCTCTTGCTCGGGAAGCTGATGCGGGTCGCTGGTGCGGATTTATCCCTCTTCCCTTCACCGTATGGCTCGGTTGTGATGCCGAAGGAAGAGAATATGGGCATTCGCGATGCACTATTAAGCGGCAAGCTCCCGCTCCGCACGACGATGCCGGTACCATCGGCTGGGATCCATCCTGGTCTTGTCCCGCTCATCCTGCGTGATTTCGGACGCGAAGTGGTCGTTAATGCAGGCGGCGGTGTTCATGGTCACCCGCAAGGTGCAGCAGCTGGAGGCCGAGCTTTCAATCAAGCAATTGACGCGACGCTCCAAGGTATTACTTTGCAGGATTACGCTGCATCCCACCCAGAACTTCAAGCAGCAATTGATATCTGGGGGGTTCGATCCTAATGCAGAACCAAGCCAAACAGCCCGTCGTCTTCTGCGATTTCGACGGCACGATCACCATCAACGACAATATTGTCGCGATCATTCAGCACTTTGACCCCCCGGGTTGGAAAGCGATCGTTGACGATGTCATTGCTGAACGCAAGTCGGTTCGTGCAGGGGTTGGTGAGATGTTCCGCCTACTGCCAACGTCGCGGCGTGAAGAAATTACCCGATTCGCGATCGATCAAGTTCAAATTCGACCCGGCTTCGCTGAATTCCTTGCATTCTGCAAAGAACAGAACATTGAGTTCTATGTGACGAGCGGCGGCATTGATTTCTTTATTTATCCTATCTTGGCTCGTTTCGATATTCCGAAAGAACGCATCTTCTGCAACGCCAGCGATTTCTCTGGCTCGCATATCGAAATTTTATGGCCGAATGCCTGCGATGACGCTTGCGACAATGACT
The DNA here is from genome assembly GCF_009363075.1 of Paenibacillus guangzhouensis. NCBI lineage: Bacteria > Bacillati > Bacillota > Bacilli > Caryophanales > Paenibacillaceae > Paenibacillus > Paenibacillus guangzhouensis. Next base: position 2,899,764 of record NZ_CP045293.1, read on the forward strand.
GCGGCATGTGCAAGACGAAGATTATTCGTTCCTTCTCACAGAGCGCATATGACCGATACATTATTGGCGACAGCATTACTGATTTTGCAGGAGCGAAGTTGGTTGAACATGTCTACTCCCGTTCCCACCTTACAACGAAATGTGAACAGCTCGGATTAGCGCATGTTCCCTACCATGATTTCTTTGACATTATCCGTCACATGGAAACGATGAAAGTTGGTGCAGCATTATCATGACATTTGCAAGTATTCCATTAGAACAGAAGCAGCGTGCATTACAGGAACTACGTGAGATTAAGACCCAGTTCGCCGCAAGACATTGGTTCCCTGGCACGAGCGGTAACCTATCCATTCGTGTCGGTGAGCATGCTTCGGACGATTTCCACTTCGCGATTACCGCGAGCGGCAAAGATAAATCTGTCAATACGCCGGAGGATTTCTTATTCGTGGACGCGGCAGGTATACCCGTTGAAGCGACGAGTCTAAAACCAAGCGCGGAGACACTCATCCATTGCGAAATCTATCGGATGACAGGCTGCGGTGCGATATTCCATGTTCACACGGTCTTCAATAATATCGTCTCTGAGCTATTCCAAGAACGCGGATCGATTCCCGTCAAAGGCGTTGAATTGATCAAGGCCTTCAACATCTGGACAGAAGACGCCGAGATTGAGATTCCGATCGTACCAAATTTCGCACATATCCCGAGCATCGTCCCGCATGTGACCGAGAAGCTCAATCCGCAAATTCCCGGTATTATTCTGCGTAACCACGGCATCTATGCTTGGGGTGCGAATGCATTCGAAGCGAAACGCCATCTGGAAGCCTTCGAATTTCTATTCGAATACGTCTATCGTTGGGAGCTGCTTAAACGTTAAACGGACAAATAGCATATCATCCATCTCGAAGGGGCACATTGCCCCTTCTTTTTCATTCCACTCCCGCATTTCCCTTCCATCCTCCACCTCACGGGTAATTTCAAGCGACAACGCTCACACTATAGCCATGATCCGCGCATTCCTATGAGACCATCCAATTCTCCCATGACCGTACCATCCATGTTCAACAGATTGCTATAGATTCGACATGTTTTTGATGAAAAGTAGAGCACGCGATAGACTTGCCGAATGATATGATGAGAATGATTTCGTGACATAACTCACACTTAATTCAAGGCTAGGAGGTGCAATCATGTGGAAGCCCGACCGTAACAGCAGCCTTCCTATCTATCAACAAATTGCCGATGAAATCGAACAACGAATATCCTATGGGGAATTCCCGCCAGGAAGCCTGCTTCCTTCCGAACGCAAATTAGCGGAGCAGCTAGGGGTGAACCGAAGCACGGTAATTCTCGCTTATGCGGAGCTTCGAGCTCTAGGCATTATCGAGAGTCGTACGGGTAGCGGCACAAGAGTAAGCAAATATAAATGGACAGCGACGCCGAAGCATACGCCGAACTGGCATCGATATGTGGAGGGCGGCAGCTTTCTGCCGAATCTGCCTTTCTTGCGCCGCATCCGCGAAGCGCTTCAACAAGATAATACATTAATTGATTTTGCGAGTGGCGAACTGGGAGCAGATATTTCACCCGTAGCGGAAATCAATATGCTTATGGCTGAGCATCATCACACGGAATATCTCGGATACAACAACCCCCAAGGGTTCATTCCGCTGCGCGAATCACTCGTAGATTATTTAAGCCAGTATCGCGGGATTCAGACGACGGAATCCTCTATCCTCATCACGTCCGGATCTCAGCAGTCCTTATACTTGATTACACAATGTCTGCTAACGCCCGGTGATGCTGTTGCGATTGAAGATCCATCGTATTGTTATTCGCTGCCGATGTTCCAATCCGCAGGCCTGCGGCTGTTCCGACTTCCCGTTGATCAGCATGGCGCCAAGCCTGAGGATGTTCGCTCACTCTATAAAAAACATCGGATCAAAATGGTGTTTTTGAATCCGAATTATCAGAATCCCACTGGTGTGCGTCTCGCGCCCGAACGCAGAAATGAACTTCTCCAGGTGGCAAGTGAATTAGGCCTTCCCATCGTAGAGGATGATCCGTTCAGCTTAACTTCCTATGACGGCGTGCCGCCCATGCCGCTCAAATCCATGGACACGGTGGGATCTATACTGTACATTGGTTCCTTCTCCAAAATCGCAGCTTCGGGGTTACGCGTTGGGTGGATGGTTGCTCCTCATTCCGTTGTGGAGCGGCTCGCGGATGCAAGGCAACAAATGGATTACGGACTCAGTGTCGTACCTCAGAAGGTCGCCGCGCAGTTCTTGAATTCACCGTTATTCCCGCCGCATCTGGATCGATTGCGTATGAATCTCCAGTATAAACGGGATTTAGTGATCGAAGCCCTTCAGAAGGAGCTCCTAGGACTTGTCGAATTCTCCATCCCGCAAGGTGGACTGCATCTCTGGTGCAAGGTCATTCCGAAGGTCAACGATCACAAGCTGCTAGAGGAAGCCATTCGCCGCGGCGTCGTCTTCGTGCCCGGCAGTGTTTACGGGTCGGATTCAGGGTATGTACGCTTCACTTATGCAAGACCTAACACAGAGGACATCGTCCAAGGCATTTCTCATTTTGCTGCTGCACTTCGCAGCGTGCTAGCCAAATAAAAAGGTGACTGAAGCTTCTCGCAATGTGCGCAAACGCTTCGGTCACCTTTTTATTATGGATCTCATTATCCTTGCAGTGCCTTAATATCTTTGATGATTTGATCATATGGCGTATCGGTCATTCCATCGTATTTGGCCACGACATTACCTTCGGCATTGACCAGATAGAATGACGTACCATGAATCACTTGATCCGATGCTTGATCCTTCGCGATCGCAGATCGGAATGATTTCAGCACAAATGTCTTGATCGTGTTAAAATCATACCCTGTTAACGCATGCCAATTAGAGAAATCGGCATTGAATTTAGATAAGTAGCTTTTCAGCGCAGCAGGATCATCCCGCTCCGGATCAACGGAAAATGAGACTAATTCCGCTTCGACTCCCTCCGCCTTTAACCGCTTTTGCAAATCGGCCATATTGGCGGTCATGGTCGGACAGACGGTGGAGCAGTACGTGAACACCAAGTCTGCCACCCACACTTTACCGCGCAAATCTTCCAAGGATAGCAGCTTCTCGTCCTGATTCATGAACTGAAAGGGCTCCACCGGCATATTCAGCTGCTTAGCCTTGCCTTGGCCGCACGCCGCGAAGATGAGCATCATTATAATGATTATTACGCATAAGCTTGCTCTTTTCACCCATACTCCCTCCTATTTATTGCGTGTTCAAAAAGTCGGCATTTCAGCACCTGAGAGTTTTCGCAGAAAACTTGCATCGTAAGAGTTCGCTCAGGTTGCGAGAGCTTGAAGAGCCTATGCTTCCGTAGCGCGTTTTTCTTCGAAAAACTTTCAGGAACGGAGTTTAGGCAAAACCTAAATGAGTACCTGAAATGTTTCTGAAGGAAACATGCTTCGTAAGCGTAAACGCTTCGAAGGTGAACGCAAGATTCGATGTCGATTATGCTTCTTGAATGACTTCGTGATGTATAAACCTTTATCGAAGCAAATCCTCGATGAGCGACCGCGTCCGTAATGTAGGTTTAGACGCCAATCAGAAAGTAAGTCACTTTCTGATGCGGACAAATGATAACTTTTTGAATAACTTTTTATAGCTATTTCTGTTTGGATAGCCATTGTGTTAGCGCATCGATCTCCTCGCTGTTTAAGGCTTTCTCGAACGCTGGCATGCCTTTGGTACCATCATGGATAATGGTGTAGAGCTGCTCGTTAGACAATTTTGTGCCGATCTCTTGCAAACTCGGTCCAACTCTGCCACTCAGGTCAGCCGCATGGCAGGATAGACAGGACTTTTTATATAATGCAACGGCACTGGCATCTTCCGGAGCGATCGTCTGGGAATCCACCACTTGTGTATTCGTACTTGGTCCACACGCAGGCAGAACGAGTAGAATCAACAATATGAGCGATATTGTCAGTTTTGCCTTCATACAATTCCTCCAACCTTCTGCATTAAAATGGACGTCCTGCCGTATCGACAATCATCATCACAAAGACAACCATCAAATAATTCACCGAGATCAGGAAATTGGTTCTCGCCCATTTCTCCGTATTGGCTGATGACGTGCCACGCGCCGTATGCCATGCCCACACCAGACCCGCTGCCATGGAGACCGCGAGAAAAATGAGTCCTGCATAGCCATACATGTAGATCATAATCACGGTAGGAAGCAGTAGGACAACGTAAGGTATCATTTGCAGCTTCGTCCGTCGTACGCCCTTCTCAACCGGGAGCAGCGGGAATCCCGCCGCCCGATACTCCTCTACCCGCCGAATCGCTAGCGACCAGAAATGTGCCGGCTGCCAGAGGAACAGCAGCGCGAATAATAGAACCGCGCCGGCATCTACCTCATTCGTATAAGCACAATAGCCGATGATCGGCGGCATCGCACCAGAAATTCCACCGATGGATGTGCTCCATGTCGATGTCCGCTTGAGCCACATCGTATATACAATCATATAGACGAACATGCCTAGGAGACCGAGCCATCCGCATAGCACGTTGACTTTGGCGAAAAGAATCCATTCACCGCATACCCCAAGCACGAGTGCGTAAATCCATGCGAGGCGTCTGTTCAAGCGACCGGCTGCCAAAGGCCGATCCTTCGTCCGAATCATTCGCTGGTCCAGCTTCCAATCCCATACATTGTTCATGACGCACGAGGAAGCCATCGTAAATACGGTGCCTAACAGCACCCACCATAATTCCGTCCAGTTCACCATCCAACGGGATGCAAGCCAATACCCGCCAAACGCAGCGATAAGATTCAGTTGAAGGATACGCGGCTTCGTCAGTTCGATCCAATCTCTCATCATATCGCTACCATATTGTACATCATGATCCACATGGAACCGACGACGATCACGAGCAGAATAATTAGGCCGAGGATCAACGACAGCAGGTTATAGCGCGGTTTGTCTTCCTCACGCAAATGCATGAAGAAGATCAATTGAACAGCAAGCTGTAGAACCGCTGTAATCATCAGGACGATGCTGCTCGCCTTCCCGGCAAGCCAACCATTCATCACCACAGCGATCGGAATGATCGTGAGTAGAATGGAGAACACGAATCCGATCGTGTACGATTTCAAAGAACCATGCGCTTTCGAATCATGAGAAGCGTGCGTCTCGTGCTGCATTTAGCTCACCCCCATGAGATAGACAATCGTGAAGACGAAGATCCAAACCACATCAAGGAAATGCCAGAATAAACTGATCACATTCACCTTACGCTTCGTAACCGGAGTAATCCCACGCTTCGCAATCTGAATCATCAATGCGACCATCCAGACGAGTCCGAGTAGAACGTGAAGCCCGTGCGTGCCGACCAACGTAAAGAAAGCCGAGAGGAACGCACTCGTACTGATCGTCGCTCCTTCATTCACGAGATGGGTAAATTCATTGATCTCCATAATAATAAACGTCGCGCCAAGCGCAACCGTCGCACCCAGCCAGCCCAGTAACGCGTTACGATTGCCTTTATGCATCGCAAGCACGGCAAGGCCGCTCGTATAGCTGCTCGTTAATAGAATGAAGGTACTTGCGATGATCCCTCCCATTTGGAAAAGATCTTTCGGCCCGGGCCCTCCATTCGTGTTACCCTGTAATACAATATACGTAGCGAACAAGGTACCGAAAATAATGACATCGGTCATCAGGTAGATCCAGAAGCCGAAGGTACGCATTTCCTCCATGTCCGGGTGATCATGATGCTCCGCTTGAGACAGCTGATGCTCTATTTTGCCTGCATTGTGTAATTGAGCCATTAGCTCGTAACCCCCCTTATCGCAGCTTCTGTGTGCTTGATTTCCTCTACAGGGATGTAATAGTCCGTATCGTAATTAAAGGAATGAATCAGCATACATACGACCACGCCGACAAGTCCAGGGATGGCTAACCAGAGCCAATCGAAGATGAATCCAAACCCGGTGAAGAACCAGAACATAGACATGATGATCGGAATACCTGAGTTTTTCGGCATATGAATAGGCTCGGTAATCTTAGTCGCCGGTGTCGCAATCCCTTGCAATCTGCGCTGCTTCTCTTCCCACCATTCGTCTTGCGACGTAACCTGAGGCAATGTCGCAAAATTATAATGCGGTGCAGGCGATGGGATCGACCACTCCAACGTCCGGCCGTTCCAAGGGTCACCCGTCTCGTCTTTTTGAAGGTGCTTCACACTATAGACGATCTGCCACACTTGGAACAAGAAGGCGATGCCCATGAGTCCCGCTCCGATGGTAGACACTAGGTTCATCTCCCACCAGCCTTTATCCCAGCCGTAAGTCACAACGCGCCGTGTCATCCCCATGAGTCCAAGCGCATACTGCGGCATGAAGCAGAGATAGAATCCGATATTCCAGAACCAGAAGGCCCATTTGCCAATCCGCTCATTCAGCTTGAAGCCGAACAACTTTGGCCACCAATAATATAATCCTGCAAAATACCCAAACACGACGCCGCCAATGATGACTTGGTGGAAATGGGCAATTAAGAAGTAGCTGTTATGGAACTGAAAATCTGCTGGTGCTACCGATAGCAAGACCCCTGTCAGTCCACCTACGATAAAGCAAGGGATAAAGCCCATCGTCCACAGCATCGGCGTCTCGAACGTTATTTTGCCGCGGAACATTGTAAAGAGCCAGTTGAATACCTTCACCCCTGTCGGGATCGCGATCAACATCGTCGTTAAGGCGAAGAACGCATTCACATCCGCGCCAGAGCCCATCGTAAAGAAATGGTGAGCCCAGACGAGGAACGATAGGATACTAATGATCATCATCGCGTAGACCATCGATTTGTAGCCGAACAGCTTCTTCTTCGCGAAGGTAGATACGATCTCGGAGAAAATCCCGAAGGCAGGCAGCACGATAATATATACTTCAGGGTGCCCCCACATCCAGATCAAGTTAATGTACATCATCGGGTTCCCACCGCCATCCAACGTAAAGAAATGCGCGCCAGCATACCGGTCTAGAAATAACAGCGCCAGCGTTGCTGTCAGAATCGGAAACGAAAAGATGATCGCAATACAACTGGAGAGGACCGACCAAGGAAACATCGGCATCTTCATCAGCTTCATGCCCGGTGCGCGCATTTTCAGAATGGTGACGATAAAGTTAATCCCTGTCATCAGACTACCAATTCCTGAAATCTGTATGCCCCAGATATAGAAGTCTTGTCCGACACCCGGGTTATGCATGATCCCCGAATATGGCGGATACGCGAGCCATCCTGCGTCCGGCGACCCGCCAATGACGAAGGATAAGTTAAACAGCATAGCGCCAGAGAAGAACAGCCAAAAGCTCAGCGCATTGAGGAACGGATAGGCTACGTCACGTGCACCGATCTGCAGCGGCACCATGACGTTGAACAATCCGAACATAAATGGCATCGCCATGAACAGAATCATGATGACGCCGTGCGTCGTAAAAATCTGGTTATAATGATCCGGTGCCAGCAGACTAAGCTCCGGTGCGGCCAACTGTGCCCGCATTAGGAGCGCATCGACGCCGCCGCGGAAGAGCATAAGGAAGGCCGCTAGAATGTACATGATGCCAATTTTTTTATGATCGACGGTCGTAAGCCATTCCCGCCAGAGCCAACCCCATTTGTTGAAGTACGTCAGCCCGAAAACAATACCAATCATCGTAATGACGATACTGGCATCCGCCCCATAGATCATCGGATCTCCCGTGACGAAAAATTCCGAGGCAAAGGTTTTCACTCTTTCCCACATGGGTATTTCTCTCTCCTTACATATCGGATCGTAATCCGTTATTCTTGTTTGTCAATCTTCTGGATGTCCTTCCAAGACAGGCCATGGTTGTGTGAAGAAGCATATTTCGTCACCGTCATCTCGAACAAGCCTTCTGGAAAACCGGAAAATGTTCTGACTTCGGAGGCAGCAGGTTCCGTCAGCTTCTTGTAGCCGTCCAAGGTTAAAGCTGGCGAGGAGGCTTTGACGTCACTCACCCACGTGTTGAAGGCTTCCTTCGAGGTTGATTTCACATCAAAATACATCTTGGCGAAATACTTCCCCGTGAAGTTGGCGCCTGATCCCCAGAAGTCCCCTTGCTCATCCGCCTGCAAATGCAGTGTCATCGCCATCCCTGACATCGCATACATCTGACCTCCGAGCTGCGGAATCCAGAAGGAGTTCATCGGAGAATCGGCTGTAATCTCGAATCGAATCGGTACATCTTCTGGAATTTGAATGTAATTGATTGTCGCAATGCCTTGCTCCGGATATTGGAACAGCCACTTCCAATCCAGCGATGTCACCTGAATGGTTATCGGCTTCTCCTTGGATGCTAGCGGTTTGGATGGTTCAAGCGCGTAGGTGCTCTGTACCGTAATCACCGCGAGAATCGTAATAATAATGATCGGTATCCCCCACCAGATCACTTCCAACTTCGTGCTATGCTCCCAATTCGGCGTATACTTCGAAGTTCTACCTTTACGATCACGGTAACGCCATACAATGACCGCGAATAGAATCAGGACGGGTACGATAACGACACACGTCAATAGCAATGAAATGAACATTAAATCGCGCTGCTGCTCGGCGATCGGCCCTTTGGGATTCAGGACGATCATTTTTTCCGTGCATCCGGTGGCCGTTAGCAGCAAGATCAGCAGCATGGCTACGGAAGCGAACCATCGGCGTGCTTTGGGTAATTTCATGATTGCGGCTCCTTTCGATTTACATAAGTACGTTATAGCCACGTATTACATTAAGAGGGAATGTGATAAAAGTCACCAACCACTGCAGGTCCCGTTGCACCAACCATGTTCAAGGTTTTGAAACAAATTTCACGTTGGAAATGAACGCCAAAAAGGCTCTTCATCCTAAGATGAAGAACCTTTGACCTAATGGACGTTATCTAATTCGATGCTTCCAGGATCGGATGGCGATATCCGTCAGAATACTGAACAATGCGGTCGCCAGCACATTATGAAGCAGACTTGCAAAAAGGTATACATCTTCGTTATGGATCGTCTCGTTCAGCAGCCCACCGCTGAAGATTTGAGCGACCACAAAAATAATGGCATACATTGCGGCCTTCCGCAGCATGGATGGCTCACCGTTCGTTTCCCTCCGACGCACGAAGAAATAGAATCCTGCGATGAGCAAAAATAAGACCGCGGCAGCAACCCGGTGGAGGAACACAATGCCTGAAGCGCCTCCTAGATAAGGAATCAGCTGTCCGTTGCATAACGGCCAACCCATACAGCCCGCTTCGACCTCCAAATGGCGGATATACGCCCCGAGATAGACCACGACATAACAAAAGACCCAGATGCCCCAGGACATGAAATACATGGACTTCGGCAAGAATGTCGAATGGCCCGAATCGCCCATTCGCTCGAGGCGCCTGATCCAGACGACCAACAGCATACTGCTGGCAACAGCGAGCAATGAGATGCCGAAGTGTAACGCCATCACGGCAGGCTGTTGAGGCCATAGGACTGCTGCCGCCCCCATTAATGCTTGGACGACAGTGAAAAGCAAGGTTCCACCAGCATAGACGATAGCTTCAGTGTGCTCTCTCAAGTATCGCCATGTATATAGAAATGTCAGCAGGACGAGAATCCCTACAATCCCTGTGACCATGCGATGCGAATATTCAATCAACGATTCTACGGTATAAGCCGGAATAAATTTGCCGTTACACAGCGGCCAATCATCACCGCAGCCGCGACCTGAACCCGTCTTCGTCACCAGCGCCCCGGCAAGCAGCACGAGGAACATCCCGATGAACGTCGACCACGCCAACCATCGATATCGGGTGGTGATCATACGGCATCCCCTCCCCGATCGATTGTACGAGTCCTATAACCTCTTTCGAGTGTTGTCTTGTTGTCTATCATGTTGGTTCTACTTCCTTTCAAGAACGATTGCTAGTTGCATCCTGATCGTATCGGATCGGGGGAGGAACGTAACCATCCATTCAAGTGGTTTGTGAGCCAACCAATGAGGGGAACCTAAGCTTCAGGGCAAATCTATGTACAGAATTTTGGAATAATTGAAGTTCTTTAGAATTGTCGCGTAAACCATTTTAGATGAACAAGAGAAAAAAGCTGTAGTCATCTATTATACGTGGCATAATTCGGAGGAAAGAATAAAAAGCATTGTGAATGAAAAACTCGCTTTATTCCATTTTTTCAATCAAGAAATTTCCATTTAATGATCTAACTATAAACAACTCATCAAATCCTTCAGCGTATGAAGGCTTTTGTAACTTCTTTGAAGTGCTCTTAAGTGCAATTTCAGGTACTTTTTCTTTACCATACCTTTTCTCATTTCTTGAATAAGACAGGTCATAGTCAGGTTCGAAGTAATAACCAATAACCTTCATCTTATTTTCCTTTGCTATTTCGATATACTTCCTTCTGTCATCCATTGTTGGATTGGTATTGTCAACAACAAATGGCTGCATAGCTTTAATAGATGCTGCTAAATATATATCCTCGCGGTTTCTTGTTTTTAACATATCAAGGTTGATCCGCATATGAGACTTAAAGAATTTCTCTTTGTAAAATGTTGATTTTCCCGAAGCTTGAATTCCTACAAAAATTACACACTCCACATTTATTCATCCTTATTCAAATAGACATATTGATTAATGTATTCTCGATCCTGACTAAAAATTGGTGTTTCATAATCGACATCCCATTTACTGCGAGTAGCTTCGCCTTTTTTATAATACTGCTTAGTAATGCACACACCACGCTTTTGCCAAACGGGCAAGTCGTTCCAATTGATCCCTTTTTCTAAAAATAGCTTATCTTGGAGCTTCTTACCATCTAGGCCTTCCAGTTGATTATGCGGGAAGTTTGCCTGTGCAACCATTGAAATACTGTTCTTGCTTGCGTCTTGTTGTCTCCAAAGAAAATAGTTAGTTACTTCATCGTGAGGTAGCACCCATGCTCTAGCATCAAAAGTCGCTAATTGCTTCTCAGGATAGTATCCCTTAATTACTTCGTTAAACTTTGCGGTTGCAAGCGAAGCAGACACAGAAACGATTTTTTGAAGATTGTTTTCGAACCAAGATTGAGTCGTTAGTTTATCATAATTGGTAAGGAGTAAGGAGATCTCATCACTCTGATGATACACTAGTTTACAGCCCATAATATTCTGTGCTAAAAACTTGCATGTCTCCCACATTGCATTCGTTAACAATTCATCAAATGGTTTTTTCAATCCTCTTGTAAAGGTATGAAAGTGGCAACCATCAATCCGAATAATTACAGGAAGCCTATTAGGTAAAATTTGTCTGAATGTATTCTCATACCCCTTCATTCTGTCTCCGAAATTATCTTTTTCATTTTTTATCTCCTTTATCTGATGAAAGAATTGTTTCATTATGTCAGCATGACTTACAATTACTCATTCTCTACCCAATTAAACTCTAGACTTTCACAATTTAATCTCTGTCTTATCCATTCCTCAACTTCTCTTTTCGAGTAAAGATTCATTGAAGAAGCATATACTACCTTTGATTTTTCCCTAATCTCAACTTCGAATAGAAATTCATCAAGTGCTGCAGAATAAATCTTATTTACAACAATAGTATAATGAACGTTATTTACAACAACCTGAGAAGTCCATTCATCCATCCCTACTTCCACTTCCTTTTGATTATTCACATAAACTTTTCTGGGTATAGTTGCTGTGAAATCTTCATATATCTTTCGCATTCATGGTAATTTTCATCACCCATTATTTTTTGAACTTGAACAACTGTCTTACCTTCTGTAAACAAAAACGTTCGTCTAGAATGTCTTAATGTTTCAGTGTTGATTTTGCCAGAATTCTCTTCTGCCATTCTTCTTATTTCTTCTTCAGGTTTTCCTTCTTCTATATATACGTTTAAGAAGTAATCATAACTTGCGTCCTGAAATGCCTTAATTACTGTTGCATAAGTCAGACGTTGACTTCTATGTGTTTGAAAAAGATAGTCGCTAATGATAATGGGTTTGTAAGACCTGCCTGTTTTTCGACTGTTTTGTTTTCGGGTTTCATTGACTTGATGCACTCCACTTTCCCATTCCGACAGATGCTCTTTCAATGCTTGATGTGTTTCATCGGAGAAATATCCTATTCGATCAACATTTCCCTTCGTATCTTTTATATTAACAATTTGTTTCTCAAAATTAATATCTTGTAATTTACAATCAATCAATTCCTGCCGCTTCATACCTGTTTCATACATAAACATAATTAACGCTCGGTTACGGTAACTTAAACTATGATCAGCTATATTCATAATCTCATCGTGAGAAAGTAAAACGAACGCACCAGAACTATCATTATTATTAGACAAGAGAATATCATCTTGAGCTAAAAGTTCCTTTCGTTTATCATTGTCAGATTGTCCTCTCATTGCTCCTCCTTTGTATTGTCGATTTTCTTGAATTCCACTAACAAACTGCCTTTTACTGTGACGATGCCTGAATCTCCAATCTTCATCTTTTCATATTTTGCGGGATTCATGACTGTTACTGAGACACTTGCACCATTATCTTTTAAAAAGATGATTGTCCGTGACGTTGCTTTATTTGCTGATCCCATGACAGTAAACGTCTCTTCATCTTTATCAATAATGGTTGCATGAAACGTCTCATTGGATCTTTTCAAATAAACGATGTATAAACCAAGCAATAATAATCCTACAGTAATATAAAATAAGATTTGATTATCCATATATCACCTCATTATGATTTTCTCGCATATTCCGAAGTTCGTAAGCATGATAAATAGAGACGCGAATTGCGTCTCCATTTAATATTATTCAATTGTATAATCTACACATTCCTAAGTTCCGGAATCAACGCGATATCCGACTTGCCTTGCAGCGCATGCACAAGGTTCCTAGCCGCAAGACTTGCCATCTCCATACGCGTCGCTGATGTCGCCGAGCCGATATGTGGCAAGGTTACGACATTCGGCAGCGTAAGCAGCGGATGCGCTGGATCGATCGGCTCCTGCGCATAAACATCCAGTCCGGCCGCATAAATGGTACGCTGCGCGAGAGCATCGTACAGCGCGGATTCGTCGACAATTGGGCCGCGTGCGACATTCACGAACACAGCGGTCTGCTTCATCAGACCGAATTCACGCGCGCCGATCATCCCCCTCGTCTCCGGCGTCAGCGGCAGCATGAGCAGCACATAATCCGACGTCGCGAGCAGCTCGTCCAATCCCACATATGTGACGCCTAACTTCTCTTCAACATCGGGCTTCCGATTACGATTGTAATACTGCACATTCATCTCAAATCCAAACCTGGCACGTCTCGCAATCGCTTCGCCAATTCGCCCCATCCCTATAATACCTAAGGTAGCATGGTGTATATCCAGCCCATACAGCTCCTCTTCTTGCCCCTTCTTCCATCGGCCTTCCCTGACCCATGCATGCAATTCCGTAACGCGCCGTCCAGCAGCCAGAATTAAGGCGAATGCTAAGTCAGCGACGGTCTCATCCAGCACGTGTGGCGTATGTGTCGCAAGGATGCCACGTGCGATAATAGGCTCTAGTCGCAAGTTATTATAGCCTACAGCATTATTTGAGATCACTCTTAAACGCGGGGCCGCTGCGATGACTTCCGATGTTACGGGCGTTCCGCTCAAGAGCACGCCTTCCGCATCCCCAATTTCTTCGATTAGCTGTTCTTTGGTGATCGCTTCATTTCCGTTCCAATAACGAACTTCACAATGCGCTTCGAGATATTCCGCTACTTCGCCTGGAACCTTTTTAGCAACATAGATACTCGGTTTCATATTCTGCCCCTCCATCGTCTGGTTATCTGTTACCATCATAATCCATCCCTAGGCAAAAAAACAGCCTGAACCACATGAACCATGTGACTCAGACTGCCTCTTAATTCCCTCGTGCACCTCGAAATTTCTGTGCGTAGGCTCTTGCATCCTCTGCGGTACGGACGCGGTTACGCATCCATTCGAGCAGAATGCGATCGATATAGCGGAAGTGAACTTTACCAGCGAACACCGCTTCCTTCAGTGCCAACAAGATGAGTTCCTCCGGGTACTGATCTTGATCCAGCCACCCTGAGATCGTCTCACATTCCATTGGCGATAACGGGCGGCCGAATTCACGTTCGAAAATGATGAAAAGGTTGCTCTCTTCACTCTCGCCAGCTGCAAAGGCTGTACCACTACCCTGGGATCTGCCATTTCGCTGTTCTTGCTTCCGCTCTTCTTTCACATCTTCGGATAAGAGCTGCCCCAGCTTCTCGTAAATACCCGAAAGATTATAACGTTCATATTGAATCCCGGTCTGGGGATCGACTTCTTCATCAATCGATAAATATTGATCGCGCATGAGCTTCTGTATGGCTTTGATGACTGTATCCGGTGAAGCGCCCATGCGATCCTGCAATTCTTCAATCGTCGGGAAGGCATTCTGCTCCATTTGCTGGAACCCGGTTAATTGAAGAATCAGCATCATGTCCGTATCACTGAGCTTCATGCGGCGATAATATCGAAGAAGTGCATAGGGAAAGTGAATACTGCCCACTTCCATCCCAAGCGAGATCCCCTTGGCAAATGCCCGCCATGCTTCACTGCTCAAGTCAGCTCACCTCCATCCCCTCATCATAGCATCGATTGAGGTTTATGGATACAAACGATAGAGCATCCGTGGGAACGGAATTGTCTCCCGTACATGATCAAGTCCGCAAATCCATGCAACGGTACGCTCAAGTCCAAGACCGAAGCCGGAATGAGGCACCGTACCATATTTGCGTAGATCTAGGTACCATTGATACGCTTCCGTGGACAGCTCATGCTCCGTGAACCGCTCTTCGAGCAGTGCCGGGTCGTCGATCCGCTGGGAACCACCAATGATCTCGCCATAACCTTCTGGCGCAATCATATCCGCACAGAGGACCACATCAGGATTGCTTGGATCTGGTTTCATATAGAATGCTTTGATCTTCGTCGGGTAATGCGTGATGAATACCGGTGTCTCGTATTTCTCCGCAATCGCTGTCTCATGCGGCGCACCGAAATCCTCACCCCAAGGAATATCATGGCCAGTCTCGTTCAAGAATTTGATCGCGTCATCATACGTAATGCGCGGGAACGGTCCAACGATCTTCTCCAATTTGGAAATATCGCGGCCAATCGTCTCAAGCTCGCTGCGGCAATTATCCAATACGGATTTCACGACATAAGCGATGAAAGACTCCTGCACACGCAAGTTCTCTTCATGATCGACGAACGCCATCTCGGGCTCGATCATCCAGAACTCGATCAAGTGACGGCGTGTCTTCGATTTCTCCGCACGGAACGTCGGTCCGAAGGAATAGACTTTACCAAGCGCCATCGCTGCAGCTTCCATATAGAGCTGACCGCTCTGTGTCAGGTATGCATCTTCGTCGAAGTACTTCGTATGGAACAAGTTCGTTGTCCCTTCACAAGATGAAGGTGTAAGAATCGGTGGATCGACGAGCGTAAATCCGTTATTATCGAAGAAATCTTGGATCGCTTTAATAATTTGCGAACGAATCACCAGAATTGCACGCTGTTTCGGCGCACGCAGCCAGAGATGGCGGTGATCCATAAGAAAATCGATGCCATGCTCTTTTGGCGTAATCGGGTAGTTCTCCGTAATGTGAATCACTTCGATGCCCGTAACCGTCATCTCATAGCCCGATTGGCTGCGCGGCTCTTCGCGAATCTCACCTGTAACGTAGAGAGAGCTTTCTTGCGTTAAGCTTTTCGCCGCATCCCATACCTCTTCAGGCACTTCACTGCGAACGACAACGCCTTGGATATACCCCGTACCGTCGCGCAATTGCAGGAATTGAATTTTACCGCTTGAACGCTTATTGTGCACCCAGCAGCCGATTCTTACAGGCTGTCCGACGTGCTGACTTACTTGACGAATGACAGTTTGTGCAGCCATCCTAATTCTCCCCTTTAACAACAATTGATATTGCTTATTTCGATTCTACCACCAAGCGATGCGTATCGCGAGCGATCATTAATTCTTCGTTCGTCGGTACAACAAGCACTTTCACTCTGGAGTTCGTCGTTGAGATGAAGCGCGGCTCTTTGGAACGTACGAGATTCGCTTCTTTGTCTAGTTCAATGCCGAGGAATGTCAATTGCTCGAGCAGACGCTCACGCAGCACAGAAGCATTCTCACCGACACCTGCTGTAAATACAAGTACGTCCACACCGTTCATAGCTGCCGCATAAGCACCAATGTACTTACGAATCCGGTATTCGTACATTTCGAAGGCGAGTGTCGAATTCGGCTCATTTTTTTGCATGCCATCGATAATTTCACGCATGTCACTGCTCACACCAGAGATTGCAAGCAAGCCGCTGTGTTTGTTTAACATCGAGTTGACTTCATTTACCGTTAAATCTTCTTTGTTCATGACAAATGGAACCACTGCTGGATCAAGATCTCCGCTGCGTGTTCCCATCATTAATCCTTCAAGCGGCGTCATACCCATCGACGTATCAACGGAGATACCGCCTTGAACAGCTGTTAAGCTACCGCCATTTCCGATATGGCAAGTAATGATCTTCAGATCTTTAATGTCGCGTCCTAAAAATTCCGCTGCTTTGGCGCTTACGTAATCATGGGAAGTCCCATGGAATCCATAACGACGAACTTTGTGCTTCTTATACAATACGCGCGGAATGGCATACAAATACGCTTTCTCTGGCATCGTCTGATGGAAAGCTGTATCGAATACGACCACTTGCGGTACGTTAGGCATATTCTTCTCTACCGCCACAATACCGGACATATGCGCTGGATTATGAAGCGGCGCAAGATCGAACAATCGGCGAATTTCCGACTTGGCTTCTGGTGTAACGATCGAAGACTGGCTGAAAGACTCTCCCCCGTGCACGACACGGTGTCCGACAGCATCGATCTCATCAACCGACTTGATCACGCCGACTTGCGGATCAACCAATTTGTCGATTACTTTACGAATGGCAGTCGTATGTTCCAAGATTTCGCTTACTTCGCTAATTTCTTGACCGCCTGTCGGCTCATGGTTCAAGATCGAAGAATCCATCCCGATCCGTTCTACAAGGCCTTTCGCAAGTACAGATTCATCTGTCATGTCGTACAATTGATATTTGACTGAAGAGCTTCCCGCGTTAATAACTAAAATTTTCATACTCGATCCCCATCCTTATCGTACTTGAAAAATCCTTCGCCCGACTTCACGCCCAAATGTCCTGCGCGAACCATCTTCTTCAGCTGTACCGATGGACGGTATTTCAAATCGCCGAACTCACGGAACATACGCTCCATCGCTGCCAATACCGAATCCAGACCAAAACGATCGGCCATCTCGAGCGGACCATGTTGGAACGCATAACCAATACGCATTGCGTCATCGATATCTTCTGCTGTTGCAACACCTTCTTGCAAGACATGCAAAGCTTCATTAATTAAGGTAAGGATAATACGCGATGTCACGAACCCTGGAGATTCGTAGACCATGATGCCTTTTTTGGATACAACTTCTTCAACGAAGTGCTTCGTCTGGACGAATGTATCATCCGACGTCTTCAGACCGCGAATGATCTCCACCAAATTTACTTTCGCTACAGGATAGATGAAGTGCATACCAATAACGCGCGACGGATATTTCGTCGAGCTTGCAAGCTCAGTAAGACTGAGTGTAGACGTGTTACTCGCCAAAATAATATGACCTGGACATACCGCATCCAGTTCCGCGAATACTTGCTTCTTCATTTCCAAATCTTCGGAAATCGTCTCGATCACCATGTCGCATGTTCCAAGCTCTGCAAAATGCGATACTTTGTGGATGCGGGAGAGAATTAATTTCTTCTCCGACATCGTAATGCCCCACTTCTCAAGCTGTTTATCCAGACTTAATTCAATCATGCTGTATGCATAATCTAATTTCTCAGACGATTGCTCCACTAATAATACATCAAGTCCGCGAACCGCCAACATTTCAGCGATTCCTTGACCCATGGTTCCCCCGCCAATGACGCCAATTTTCTTAAATTGCATGGTTCAAACCATCCTTTCCGACAACTCTATATATATCATCTCTCAGAACTCCGCCATCTATTTTAACATGTCGAAAAAAATTAGACAAAAAACCAGCGCACATTTTACGCTGGTAATTGTGTATTGTCACAAAATATTCTTCTAAATTGGTCGCCAGAGACTACTTCTTCCGAAATAAGGAATTCCAAACTCGTCTCAAATACCATTTTATGGGATAATAATTCATTTCGCGTCCGTTCGAACAATTCGTTCATAATTCTTTCGTTTTCCTTCATGCGTTCTTCTTGGGTCACAATCTGGACATTGGTAATGCCCAAATTTGTCAATCCGGCATTCATCATCGTCTCCACAATTTGCAGCGACTGCTCAAAATCATTCGACGATCCTGTACTTCTGCCACCGTAGAAAATCTCTTCTGCTGCAGCTCCGCCTAACGCGATCATAATCTGGCTTTCGAGAAACTCTTTGGTGTGCAGATATTGATCCTTCAGCGGGTTATGACGCACATACCCAAGCGCTTGTCCACGCGGACTGACGGTAACTTGCGCGACACTGCCGGGTCTTACAATCTCAGCCATAATCGCATGACCTAATTCATGAATCGCGACACGACGACGTTCTTCATTGGTCGCTTCCCGATCCGTCTTCTCCCCGAGCATGACTTTATCAATTGCCATCGTCAAATGTCGCTGCTCGATCTGTTCGAGCTTCTCTCGCATGGCATAGATCGCTGCTTCATTCATCACACTCTCAAGCTGCGCGCCAGAGAATCCGAAGGACTGAACGGCAATGGTATCCAACTGCACCGAATTATCCATTGGTTTATTTTCCGCATGGATGTTCAGAATGTGTAATCGACCCTTCTTATCCGGCAAATCGACGCGAATGTGGCGATCAAATCGACCCGGACGAAGCAATGCGCTATCGAGCATTTCCTTGCGATTCGTCGCGGCAATCACTAAAATTCGCGGTGTACCGTTCGAATAGATCCCGTCCATTTCGGTTAACAGCTGATTCAGCGTTTGATCATATTCCTTCTGCTGGCCGCCTTCGCGTTTCCCACCGATGACATCGATCTCATCGATGAATATGATCGCATTTTCTTTCTTCTCTTTGACTGCTTGATCTCTTGCTTTCTTGAACAAATCACGAATTCGGCCTGCGCCGACACCTACGTACATCTCAACAAATTCACTACCTGAAGCCGCAACATAAACGGCGTTGGAATAATGCGCTGCGGCTTTGGCCATGAGCGTTTTCCCGGTTCCAGGCGGCCCCGTTAGCAAGATCCCTTTGAGCGGTCTAATCCCAAACTTCTGGATTTCCTCATGTTTGATCAGAAAATCAAGCGCTTCAATCAGTTCCTGCTTCGCACGATCCTGACCACCAATCTGTTCGAACGTCAAATAACTTGGCTTCGATGACCCGCCGACTCGTCTCTGCTGGCCGCCAACGGCCAAACTGCCGCCTCGACTCTTCATCGCGAGATAAATGACACCCATGACAAGGGCAATGCCTACAAAAGGCAGGATGTTCACCCCAATCATTCCGAGAAAAACAAATAACGCAATCACAAAGCCAAAGACGATTTCTCTCCAAGCTTTAAGCATTTGGCCACACCCCCACGGGCTCACCCTTCCTAGGAAGAATGATATATTTGCTCGCTTTGCCGTCGGTGATGGTAATATATACATTTCGATCATCCATCTCTGCAGATGCATGAACTTGTGGCTGATGTAACGACTTGCTCGTCTCTTCTAACACTTGCGGGACCTCTGTATATTGTTTGTTCTCCATGGCTTGCGCAACGCCGAACAGGGCATGCGACCACCAATCATCAAGCAGAGGAGACGAAGGATTGATGACGGTAATGTTCAGTTTCTTCTCGCCAAGCACTTTATTTCCAGACTGATATATATGTTGAACGATTTCTCGCAAATTCGCGCCGGGTTGAACTTGGATGGCAAGCTGAACATCATTACGCGTAATATTCGCTTTCGCCTCGGATACGGTCGATACTTCTTTGGCTACTTTCTCTACAGGACTTTGCACGGCAACATTCTGATAGAAGAACCAACCGCCGAATAGGACGGCCATCGATCCGACCAGTGTTAGAATTAATGGTTTAACACGTATTTTCAATGTAACGCCCTCCTTCATATCGTATATCACAGAGTATATCACAGAGTATACACGATTGAAGAATGTAATGTGTGGAAGACTTACCATCCTATCTAAAGACAAAGAAAGAGCCTGCCGTAATAGGCAAGCTCTTCGCGATCGACTGCATTACTTCGATTTTCTCAAGGTACGCGTCTCATTCGTATTCGCATGTTTAAAGATATTAATCAAGAGGCAAATCGCGCTTAGGATGATCAGGACGCCTCCACCACCGGTGATAGGTCCCCATGGCATATCTTCCTTCGTAAGCAATAACGTGACGAGAGACCCCATCATGATGATGATCCCAAGATTCATTAACCAGAAATGCCACTTGGCTAGTAGACTGCTCTCCGCTCTTGGGAACAATAGATAGATGATGCCGGATACCGCCATAGATAGCCAACCAATGAGATTTACATGCGCATGAACTCCTGTAAGCACATAATCTTTCGCCATTGACATATACAGTCCTAAGCCCATTGATAAGATAAAGTACAGCACCCCAATCTTCAAAAAACGAATGCCCATGGAACGTACCAACCCCTTCCGATCAATATCACATCATCGATCAGGAAAGTATATTGGTGAGATTCCTATTTTAGAATAAGTTTTTGAGGAGGGTAGGTTATCGATTCGGCAGCGTATAGGTTGTCAAATATCCGGCATCGGAGAAGCGATAAAAGTCGTAGTAATAATGGACTTTCTCATCTTCCGTTTTGGAAGCCTTGTAGAACACTTGCCACACATACTGCTGTTCCCATATTCCCGGTACAATCGTAATAATGTCTGCACCAGGCGATCGACTTAATACTTTGGCCTGTATCGCTTCCTTCGTCGATCCTTGCTTCAGCGGTTCCTTATGCACGGATGTTCCCTCTTGATTCACCCATACCACGACATTCTGATCTAGTTCGTCGATGCCATTCACGATGTAATAGACATCTTCCCATACGGATTTCTGCACACCGTTCACTTTCTTAAGCGCCGATTGCTCTTGTGCGGCCCGTGAAGCTCGATCTTCTGCAATCCACTCACCGCTCTGTACATTCCGATAATACAAATGCAGGCCGAGCATAATCAGTACTATGACCGATAAGATAATAACGATCCATCTTCTCTGCATCTCTAACTCCCTTAACGCGCCAGCAATCCATCGAAGCAAGCCTGTGCTTCACGCATAATTTTTTCTTCGTCGAGGGTTAGACATTCCCGATTCTTCACAACCTGCTTCCCATCTACCCATACATGCCAGACATCTTGCGCAGCACCCGAATAGATGACATGTGATATGAGATCTGTATGCGGTTTATAGTGAGGCTGATCGATATTGACTGCGATGAAATCGGCCTTCATTCCTTCACGTAACACACCCGTTACATGTTCTAATCCGATCGATTTCGCTCCATAGACTGTGCCAAGACGAAGAGCTTCTAATGCAGGTACGGCCGTCGGATCACCCGATACTCCTTTATGGATCAATGCAGCGAGACGCATTTCTTCGAACATATCGAGATTGTTGTTGCTCGCTGCGCCATCTGTACCAAGCGATACGGTTACCCCTGCTTTTAACAAATCTGTTACTCTCGCGACCCCACTCGCAAGCTTTAGGTTGCTACCAGGGTTATGCGATACACTTACATTATACCGAGCAAGGGTCTCAATTTCCTCATCATTCAAATGTACGGCATGCGCAACAAGCGTCGGACGCGTAAACACGCCAAGCTTCTCCAAATGCGCTACAGGGCGAAGACCGTATTCGTTCACGTTCTGCTGGACTTCTGCAGCTGTCTCCGACATATGCGTGTGCATAGGCAGGTCGAGATCATGCGCAGCTTGAACGAACTTCTCAATAAAGGCTGGAGGACACGTATAAGGCGCATGCGGCGACATCATGGTCGTAATTCTGCCATCTGCTTTCCCATGCCAATCTTTCGCGAATCGAACAGCCTCTGCAAGCTTCGCCTGTTGAACATCCTCAGGACATAGACCGATCGCACCACGCATCAGAACCGCACGAATGCCGGACTCGTCCGTTACTTTTGCAACTTGATCCATATGATCATACATATCTAGGAATGTCGTCGTACCGCCCTTTAACATTTCAAGGACAGATAACGATGTGCCCCAATAGACATCCGTGGACGTGAATTTCCCTTCCATCGGCCACATTTTCTCTTGAAGCCATACTTGCAGTGCAAGATCATCCCCGTGACCGCGAAGAAGAGACATCGCTGCATGACCATGTGTATTCATTAATCCAGGCAAGAACAAGAGCCCCTTGCCATCCATGACCTCTGCATCCTCAGGGATGACCAAATCCGCCGGAAGCTGCTCACCTACATAACGAATGTGATCTCCTTCGATCACCATAACCCCATGTATAACCGGTTTATCTTCGTTCATCACGGCAAAATAGCCGTTCTTAATGATCCATAGATTCTTCTTCATCTTCGTCCATATCCTTCCCATTATGCAAGTAGTACGCCAAGCTCAATAAATCTGTTGTAAAATCAGCCGTATGCACGCGCACATGCTGAGGTACTTTTAAGATGACCGGCGCGAAATTCAGAATTGCCTCGACCCCTGCATTGACGAATGCATTGGCTACATTTTGTGCTTCGAGCGCTGGAACCGTAATAATACCGATCCGAACATTATGTTCACGAACCGTTGCTTCCAAATCTTCCATCGGCTGTACCACAATATTGTTGATTTTGGTTCCGATTTTTGGTTGATAAGCATCAAAGACAGCTACAATTTTCATATTATCCTTAAGATATGTATTGTAGTTGCTTAATGCTTGCCCGAGATTACCGGCCCCGACAAGAGCGACATTAATCTGCTGATTCAGCTTTAGAATCTGACGGATTTTCTGAATGAGATAGGCAACATCATAGCCGATCCCTTTACGGCCGAACTCACCAAAATACGCTAAATCTTTACGGATTTGAGCTGGATTCAAATCCAGCTTCAATCCAAGATCTTGCGAAGAGACGGTCAGCACTTCACGCTGCTGCAATTCACTTAAATAACGTAAATAAATGGGAAGACGACGTACAACTGCTTCAGATATTTTCATTGTTTTCATGGATGACTCCCCTCTCTTCCTCGTCCGACAGCCATTCTTGCATGCGAGGCACGATCTGATCCAGGCGCATATGTTCCATCTTCGGCCCGGGTAAAGAATATAAGAAATACTTGCCATAATAAGATTCGATGACGCGGGTGTCATAAATAATGACGATGCCTCGGTCTTGCGCGGTGCGCACCAGTCGGCCAAATCCTTGCTTGAACCGGATCACCGCTTGCGGAACCGATAATTTCATAAATGGATTCTTCTTCTCCTTCTGCAGCAGTTCCGCTTTCGCTTCAATGAGCGGATGATTCGGCGGCTGGAACGGAAGCCTCACAATGGCGAGACAGGTTAGTGCATCGCCTGGGATGTCGACTCCTTCCCAGAAGCTGCTCGTACCAAGAAGAACGGAGGCGGATTGATCTTGAAACCGCCGGGTGAGCTTGCTGCGATTCCCGCTGTCGATCCCTTGTCCAATAACTTGGATTTGATGTGGGCTCAGCAGCTCTTTTAATGGGTCATACACTTGCTTCATCATCCGATAAGAAGTGAATAGGACGAGCATTCTGCCTTGTGTGGCGACAGCTGCATCAGACAGCGACTTCACTAAAGTCTGAATGAAGTGGGCGTCCGGATTCGAGCCTTTGAGCATCGGGAAATCCCGTGGGATGACGACTAACGCCTGCTTCCGATACTGGAATGGCGATGGAAGCACCATGCTCTGAAGTCGCCCTTGATCCTGCGCTTCCTGTAGACCTAACTGCTCAATCATATACTGAAACGATTTATCAACAGATAACGTCGCTGACGTGAGCACGATGCTCTTCTTGCTATCGAAGAAGTATTCCTTCAGCTGTGCGCTCACATCCGCTGGAACGGCGAATAATTGCAAGGATTTGCTGCGGAAATGACCGCTCGCTTCCATCCAGAATACAACATTGGGTTCCTTCATTTTCATGAAATAACGAATATCATCGCGAGCACGTGCCAAATCCTTCACGGTACCAGATAGGTCCGTCACAGCCGCTTGAATGCCGTAATCTTCTTGCACATCACGAAGATCTTGGAGCAATCGTTCTGATTTGCGGACAATTTCATTCAAGAGGGCATTCAGCTGGTCTTCCAGCATGGAGGCCGTATCCCAATCATTTGGCATTTTCTCCGTCTGCAGACGATAGACATATTGTCCCTGCTCTTGGTTCGCATCGCTTGTTCGCTGTGGCATCATACTGAACAGGATTTCCGTTAGTTTGTCCCACATCTCCTTCGCATCGACAAGCTGTGAGTATGAATCCTCGATGATCTCACAAGCCATCTGCGCTTTTTCGTCGGGAATGACATGAAGCCGATTCCGAAGCGTTGGCAATTGGCCATTCTTACTATCCTTAAGCAGACGCAGCAGAATATGAACAAGCCCGAAATACTTCACGTGCAGACCGAGATGTTTCCCGGCAACTTCCTCTAGATGATGCGCCTCATCGATAACCAGATGATCATAGGCAGGCAAGAATCGATGATCTACCTTAATATCTGTGAACAATAAGGAGTGGTTCGTAATAATCACGTCAGCAATATTCGCCTCGTGCCTAGCACGATGATAGAAGCATTTGCGGAACCAAGGGCATGCCCGGTTCAGACAGGAATCGGTGTCGCTTGCGACCGTATCCCAGAAGTCAGCGCCTTTATTGCCGAAGTGAAGCTCTTCATTATCCCCATGCTCCGTCTCCGCGAGCCAGACCAGCATCTGTGCTGCTGTAATAATATCTTCCTTAGGCGTGACGAAGTCCTTCGTATTTATTTTATGTTCAAATTTGCGCAAGCACAAATAATGACTGCGCCCCTTTAACACCGATACTTTAAAATCAACCGGCAGTATCGTCTTCAAAAGCGGCACATCCCGCTGTCTGATCTGCTCTTGCAGATTGATTGTATGTGTGCTGACGACGACTTTGTTCTCATTTTTGACACTGTAGTAAATCGATGGAATGAGATATCCTAAGGATTTACCCGTTCCTGTACCCGCTTCCAACAGAAGATGATGGTCATCCTCCAGCGCCGAATTTACTTCATGGAACATAATATTCTGCGCTTCACGCTGTTCGAATTGAGGAAGGAATTGTCGCAGACGATCAATCGAATCTGTACAGAACTGTTCAAAGGTCTGCCCTTCGAGTGGATTGGATAGCATCTCTTCCCGTGGTGGCGGAATTTCCGTCCAGTCTTCAATTTGAAGTGCGAACTGACGGAATGCACGTCCACTATCATCGGTAATCACCGGTCGCATCTCACGATCTGCCAGCAGTTCATGCATGAACCAGTTCAGATCGCTGTCATCCTGCGCGAACAGGTCTGCCAATCGTTGAACCGCAAGGAGCGGCAAATCATCCAGCTTCGCTAGACACTTGAGCAGTACATGTGCTGTGGCTAGTGCATCGCTATCCGCTTGATGCGGACGTTCATGCGGAATATCGAACCACGAGGTCACTGCACCTAGTTGATACGTCGTTAATGCCGGGAAACAAATCCGCAAGAAGTCGATCGTATCCAAGATGCGTCCTGTGAATGGCAAATACCCCGTCTGATCAAGTGCCTGCTGCAAGAAGTTAAAGTCGAATGCAACGTGATGCGCAACGAGCACAACATCACCGAGAAGAGGTACCATCTCCATCATCACATCGTCCAACGTTGGTGCATCAGCCACATCATCATTTGATATCCCGGTTAATTGGGTTATAAAAGGAGGGATATTCGTGCTTGGTTTCACAAGTGAAGTGAAAATGCGATCTATGGATAAATCATGATCTATAATAACAAGCCCAACCTGAATGATTTCATCGGTGGGCTGGTTTCCTGTTGTCTCAAAATCGAGAACTGCGAATTTCATCGTAATAAGGTCCCTTCGTTCCAATGATCTCTTAAGCATAACAGATCACCCGGAATTTTGGAATTAGCTATTAACTACAGGTGCAAAATGTCAGTTGTTCATCCATAATTTTCAAAGACTACATAAAGGAAGTTAATTCGCTGCCATACTGATAAGCACCTTCATACTCTGTGCTCTCGCATAGCTTCAAATTGGTGAGCGGTTCTTGAAATGTAGGATCCGCTTGGTGGGCAAATTGGAAATATTCTTGCGCCTTCTCGATATTCTGATTCTGCGCTTGAATACAGCCTAGAGCATTGTAAGAGATAGCCTTCAGCTTCTTGCTCTCGGTAAGGGGAATAATAAATTGAAAATGTCGATAAGCATCATTGAATTCATTCAATTGCAAATAAGCCATTGCCAAATAAATGCGTCCAACTAATGAGTCTGGATACTGCCGAATGACTTGCTCGAACGCTTCCGCAGACAAATCATACATACATAATTTGTAATATCCTTGGCCGCGTTGAAAAGCTTCACTTTGACTCTCAGGCAGTACGGACACTGAAGCATGTTCAGGCTGACTCTCACGCAAGACCCCCATTTTCTCCTCGAATCGAAGCCATTCCTCCACAATGCCATCACTCATGGATTTCAGCAAGGTTAATTTCTGCTGCAAGTCCTGCTTAGCTCCACCTTGAGCCTTTGGATAATGCACAAGAATCTCATCCAACATTTCGTTCATTGTCGCAAATAAATGTTGAAACATAAATGCACCCCACCTCTAGCGAAAGTGAAATAATGATGTACGACAGCTACATCTTCATTTTTCGTAAAGGTGGGGCATTTCATACTGGAAACCAACGATTAAAGAATCGTGGCGTGAATTTCCTGATGGAGCTTACTTACGATTTGATTGTTCTCACCTAGAATGACAACTTGTGGTTCATAGCTCTTCGCTTCCTCATTCGTCATCATCGCATAAGAAATAATAATGACCTGATCGCCTGGCTGGACGAGTCGTGCCGCAGCGCCATTCAGACAAATGACACCGGAGCCTCGTTCACCAGGGATAACATACGTCTCTAACCGTGCGCCATTGTTATTATTCACGATCTGTACGCGCTCGTTCTCCCACAGATCCGCTGCTTCCATTAAATCACGGTCAATCGTAATACTTCCAACATAATTCAAATTCGCTTCGGTCACCGTCGCCCGATGCAGCTTCGATTTCATCATATTTCTCAACATATGCAGTCAACCCCTTATAAAATTCGGTTATCGATTAAGCGTGTTGTGCCAAATCGTACCGCTAGCGCAATGATCGCTTGACCTCGATGAGCATGAAGCGATGTACTCGCATCGAGTTCCGTTAATTGCGGGAAAGATAAGATTTCTACATAATCGATATCGGCCTGGGGCGATGTCTCGATATGCTGAACAATACGCGCTCTAAGCTCTGATACCGTTGTGACCTCACCGGATTGCATCCAGGTATCGACTTGGAATAAGGATTGTGATAATACAAGTGCTTCTTGACGTTGTTGTTCCGATAAATAAACATTTCTAGAACTTAATGCTAGGCCATCTTCTTCACGAATGATCGGACAAGGCACGATCGTCACCGGGAAATTCAAATCCTCCACCATTTGCTGGATCACAGCGACCTGCTGCGCATCCTTCATCCCGAAGAAAGCATAGTCCGGCTGTACAATATTGAACAATTTGGATACAACGGTCGTCACACCGTCGAAATGTCCTGGACGTCTTGCGCCGCATAGCAACGTCGTCACTTCTTTCACGTTGACTTTCGTCTTGGTTGGTGACGGGTACATCGTATCTACGGTTGGCAGGAAGACCAGGTCCACGCCTAGACGTTCAGCAAGCGCTAAATCACGCTCGGCGTCCCGCGGATATTTGTCTAAATCTTCGTTCGGGCCGAACTGAATCGGATTTACGAAAATACTCAGTACGACGATATCGCATTGCTCTTTGGCAGCGCGCATGAGGCTCGCATGACCTTCATGCAAATAGCCCATGGTCGGTACAAAGCCGACGGTTGGGAGACGTCCTTCCTTGGTGCGCTCTTGTCGTAACTGAGCTAGCTGCTCGCGTAGCTCATGAATTTGCTCGATTGCGTTCATTGCACAGTTTCCGCCTTTCGTTCCTGCTTACGTGCGCCATAGAGGCTCTCTACAACAGCGTCTTCCGCTGTAAAGACATGCTCAGGCGCTGGGAAGCTGCCTTCTTTGACCTCTTGCACATATTGTGAAATGCCTTGCCGGATTAACGCCCCGACATCGGCATAGGTTTTGACGAACTTCTTAGCTCGATAAGGTGATGCATACGTAACGACGTCGTGGAATACCAATACTTGACCGTCGCATCCACGTCCAGCGCCGATGCCAATGGTTGGAATACGCAATTGTTCCGAGATATACGTTGCTACTTCTTCGGTCACAAGCTCCAAGACGATCGCAAATGCACCGGCACGTTCTAACGCTTTGGCATCCTCTAACAGTCGCTTCGCATCCTCCGGCACTTTTCCTTGCACCCGGAATCCACCGATTTGATGAACAGATTGCGGTGTAAGTCCGATATGCCCTACAACAGGCACGCCGGCTTTGACAACAGCATCCACGGCAAGCGCAATTTCCGCACCGCCCTCCATCTTGACTGCATGTGCTCTGCCCTCCTGCATGAGTCGCGCCACATTGCGCAGCGTCTGATCAACGCTGCCATGATACGTCATGAACGGCATATCGGCAACCACGAAGGTATCTTGTGCTCCGCGTACGACGGAACGAGTATGATACACCATATCATCAATCGTTACGGGTAATGTGGAATCGTAACCGAGTACGACATTCCCTAAGGAGTCACCGACGAGAATCATGTCGACCCCAGCTTCTTCCGCCAAAACAGCCGATGGATAATCATACGCCGTAATCATCGTGATCGGGTTCTTATCCACCTTCATTTGTTTGAACTTCGGAATTGTTAGTCGTTGTTTGCGTTTCATTTCAGTCATTTCTCATCATCCCTTCTTTTCTGTATTGTGCGCAAAACAAAAAAACCTTTTAGCATTTCCACTAAAAAGGTCACCGTACAAAAAAGAATCATGGTGCTGATCCTTCTGTCTCGGTCCCTTCGGCTCAGAGCAGAATCCATAGTCCACTAAGATATAGAGTTCAATTGGAATGCTAGTACAAATCTGTTAGAGTGCAGTTCAACAATCGTTGATACTGCCTCTTCACAGACAAGTATAACAAAATCAGTGCGCATTTTCATCTGTGAAATTCCACATCGCCCGAGAAAATTTTACGTCGCTCGCCTGTAGCCGTTTCGGTGATCCACAACGCACCAAGTTCATCAAGCTGCTCTGCGATGCCCGTTACTTTCCCTTGCAGGGTATTAATGGTGATCGGTCGATGGAGCGAAATAGATAGCGCCTCCCATAACGTTCGAATCGGAGCAAAGCCCTGTTCATGATATAGCGCATAGAGCGTCTCGAACTCAGCCAAGAACTCGGTAATAATCGCGGTACGGTCTATCTTCGTACCAGATTCAATCTTTAGCGAAGTTGCCACGTCGCGAAGCTGCTCTGGATAATCCTCTTGATCCAAGTTCACACTAATGCCGATTCCAGCGATGCAATACCGAACCCGCTCATCCTCAGCGTTTGACTCAAGCAAGATCCCGCTAATTTTCTTCGTTCCCACAAGCAGGTCATTCGGCCATTTGATACCGATCGAAATAGGCACCAGCCTTTGAAGGGAACGGCAAAGGGCTACGGCGATAAGTAAGGTTAGCTGCGGCGTGAACTGCAAGGAGGTCTGAGGCTTCAGAATCAGACTCATCCAGATTCCTTTGCCGGATGGGGAATAGAAAGCCCGTCCCATACGACCGCGACCTGAAGTCTGTTCTTCCGCAATGACTAATGTCCCTTCCGGCGCCCCCTGCTCCGCCAATTGGTGAGCGATAATCTGGGTTGAAGGCGTCGATTCCAACAATTTGATTTGCTGCCCCATCACAGATGATTTCAGCTGGCTGAGCAGCATCAAGGTATTCAATCGGTCCGGCTTCTGCTTCAGCCGATAGCCTACGCGAGGAATCGCATCGAACTCATAGCCTTGGCTTCGCAGCTTATTGATTTGCTTCCATACCGCCGTACGACTTATTTGCAGCTGCCGGCTGATTTCTTCTCCCGATATGTACGCATCTGGTTTGGCTAATAACAGTTGTAATAATGGTTCACTCATTTTCTTGTATCACTCGATTCACTTCATCTAGGATAGCGCTGCGTGTATTTGGAATCTCCCCCATCGCAACGCGGTATAACATTTGCTTCAATAATTCACCAAGCCAAGGTCCTGGAGTCTTCTTTAGGTGTTTGACGATATCTTGCCCTCGAATAGCTAGATCAGACAATTGACTCGTCTCAAGTGCTGCCAGCCAAGTTGCACCGTATTCCCTGAGTTCACCGATCATGGCTGTATCATTGAACAGTCGACGCAAGAACAGCTGATCAACAGCCAACAGATGAAGCAGCCTACTGGCTGTAACCTTGCCAAAGTCGATGATCGCTTGGGTCCATAAGGAATAGACACCAACGCCCTTCTGATTACTAGCATGCTGTATCTCTTCAGTCCACTCGATCAATTGCATTAACTTAACAATATCCGAAGCAGTCCGATTAGCGAATTTTAATCGCTTCATGAGTTCATCAGCCATTTCTGATCTTACACCACAACGGTGAAATAGGAGTGCCCATCTCGTAATCGCGTCATGTTCCAGAGCACAATCCCATTCGGTTATAGCTTGAATGTCACTGATCAATTCGACTCGAGATAAGACCTCTTGATCATCTGTGACAAGTTCAGATAGAGATGCCTTCGTATGCGATACAAGTCCACTGTGTACGAGCAGCCGCAATCCATGTTCGAGACTTAGCAAGGACTTCTCGACAACCTTCTCTAATTCCGTACGAACACGTTCCATCGCAATATATTGCAGCTTATCTCGGTGATGAATCAGCGCAAGCCAAGTCGGTCCGTCGATCTGACAGTCGTAGCAGGCTGCGAACCGGATCGCACGCAGCATCCGAAGCGCGTCCTCTTGAAACCTCGCATCAGCCTCACCGACACACCGTACAATACGTTGCTTCAGATCATGTTGCCCATCAAACGGATCGTGGAGCTTCCCCCCCACATCGAGAGCCATCGCATTGAATGTAAAGTCTCTACGCTCCAAATCCCCTTCTAAATGCTGAATAAACGCAACCTCCGTAGGACGTCGATAATGCTCATATTCTGATTCTTTACGGAAAGTCGTCACTTCGAAAAGGTTCTTGTCTATCACAACCGTCATGGTACCGTGTTGAAGCCCTGTTGGAATCGTATGGTCGAAAATAGACATAACCTCTGCAGGCAGCGCAGAGGTTGTAATGTCTACATCATGAATGGGCTTATGCAGTAATGTATCCCGCACGCAGCCTCCAACAAGATAGGCTTCAAATCCAGCCTCATTCAATTGCATAAGCACAGACTTCGCACCTGCAACCAAAATCGGATCCGCTTGAATTTGATCCCACATTTATGAACAGCCCACCTTCAACAAGGAATCCGGAATCGGACGCCCCAATACACGATAGTAGATTTTCTCATATTCAGCGGTAATCAGATCGTTGCAAAAGACATGACGTGCGCGATCTAGACAGTTCTGTCTAAATCGATCCATCAATTGCGGATCAGTTAAGAGTCGCAGCGCATACTCCGCCATGTCATCCACGTGACCAATCTCTGCTAAATATCCCGTCTCTCCGTGGGTC
This sequence comes from Paenibacillus guangzhouensis, assembly GCF_009363075.1. Taxonomy (NCBI): domain Bacteria; kingdom Bacillati; phylum Bacillota; class Bacilli; order Caryophanales; family Paenibacillaceae; genus Paenibacillus; species Paenibacillus guangzhouensis. Next base: position 2,931,827 of record NZ_CP045293.1, read on the forward strand.
ACCAGTTCAGGAATCCCTCCAGCGATCGAACCTATCGTCGGAACCCCGCATGCCATCGCCTCGAGTGCAACGAGTCCGAAGCTTTCCTTCTCGGAAGGGAGCAGCAGTAGATCGGCAAGAGAGATCACCTGTGCAACATCATCTTGTTTGCCAAGGAATGTTACGCGATCTTCGATGCCGAGCTCACGGATTTTGGATTGAATTTTCGGCAAATCCGGTCCTTCGCCAACCAATAGCAGCCTCGCAGGGGTCTTGCTCTGAACCTTTGCGAACACATCGACGACATCGCTCACACGTTTAACCGGCCGGAAATTCGAGATATGCATCAAAATCTTCTCATTCGGCAATGCGAATTCTTTGCGCAATCCAATACAATTCCGCGGGTAATAGACACGTTTGTCGACGAAGTTATACGTAAGATCAATGTCTTTCGTAATATCTAGCAGTTCATGCGTTTCACGAATGAGATCTTTGGACACCGCGGTTACAGCATCACTCTGATTAATCGCAAGCCTGATCAAATCTTTCAAAGATTCATCCTGCGCAAGGACTGTAATGTCGGTGCCATGAAGCGTTGTAACGACTTTCAACGGATGATCGCCAACCATTTGCTTCGCGAGATATGCACATACCGCATGCGGCACTGCATAATGCACATGCAGAATATCAAGCTGCTGCATCTTAGCGACTTGCGCCATTTTCGAAGCCAATGAAAGATCATATGGCGGATATTTGAACACATAATAATCGTTCACTTCGACTTCATGATAAAAAATATTTTTCTGGAATGCTCCCAAGCGGAACGGAATGCTGTGCGTAATAAAATGAACTTGATGACCTTTTTCTGCCAAAAGTTTACCTAATTCTGTCGCCACAACACCCGAACCGCCTAGAGAAGGGTAACAGGTTATGCCAATTTTCAATGATTCTCCCATACTCTTGGTCCTCCTAATCACGAAAGGGTCTTAGCTACAAAATTATATTCCGTCATCTGCTAAAAAAGATTAACCAAATAAGGCGGCTTGCTCACAAATCCCTCAGCATAGCCGACAAGGCGCTTCTGTCCGAGCATTCGGTCACGAGCTTCTACTCGCTCCAAATACCCTTGATTCAAAGGCGTTGAGACGATATCATTTCCTGCCTTTGGCGCTTCGAATTGCGAACCATAGGCACGTAATGAATCCATCTTGAGCTCATACACCTCGGTGACGTCTACCATCATCGTAGCTGGGCCCAAATCATTAATAAAATAAAAATAAAACTGCTCAACCATCCAAGGCGCGACCTCCGGCATATACCGGCGAAGCTTGGCATTAAATACAGCCTCTTCAACCATCTTCCCACATTGAATATGATCAGGATGGCGATCTTCCCAATACGGCGCGAATACAATGCGTGGACGCAATCGGCGAATCTCAGCGACGATCGGATCGATCTGTTCTGGAACCGAGCGAAGTCCCCGGTCCGGCAAACCAAGAATGCTGCGTTCTGCCAATTGTAATACCTGGCTCGCAGCCTGTGCTTCTTGTTGTCGTAGTTCAACGTTCCCGTTGGAGGACATCTCGGCAAACGTGAGATCACAAATCCCTACTCGTTGCCCAGCCTTTGTATGCTTCGCAATGGTACCTCCCATGCCGATCTCCGCATCATCAGGATGCGCGCCGAACACGAGTATATCTAGACCTGTGCTCATTCTTCCACACCTGGTTTATATTTATGGACAAGCTCTCTCCACGCGAAATCGCCGCGACCTAATGCTTTGACAAGAATCTCTGCTGTCGCAACATTCGTCGCTACTGGAATACCTTGTACATCACAAAGACGTAGCAATGCGATAATATCCGGTTCATGGGGCTGTGCCATTAATGGATCGCGAAGGAAAATAATTAAGTCCATTTCATTCTGAGCCACTAGCGCACCGATCTGCTGGTCTCCGCCAAGCGGTCCGGACATGAAGCGATGGATATCAAGATCAGTCTGCTCCATAATGCGAAGTCCTGTCGTTCCTGTCGAGTACAATTGATGTCCTTTGAACACCTGTTCATACGCAATGACGAAATTGACGATTTCATCCTTTTTGCGATCGTGTGCGATAAATGCAATCTTCAACATGTCTCATCTCTCCACTCTCTTATCTATTTCCAGCCTCTTGCTGGATCAGTCAATAAAATGTTCAAAACCGTAAATGAGCCCCGTATATTCCATCACTTTATGCACGGCCAAATTGACACCTGGCATATAACCCGCTCGTTCATAAGAGTCATGACGAATTTTGAGCGTCTGGCCAAAGCCGCCAAAAATGACTTCTTGCTGCGCGAACACACCCGGCAGGCGTACGCTATGTATACGGAAACCATTGTAGTAACCGCCACGCGCCCCTTCGATCGTCTCATGTTCATTCGGATTACCCTGACGCAATTCCTCACGCACCTCAGCAATCATCTCTGCTGTCTTAACCGCTGTACCCGATGGTGCATCCAGCTTCTGATCTCCATGATACTCGATAATCTCAAGGTGTGGAAAATATTTTGATGCTTGTGCCGCAAATTTCATCATGAGTATCGCACCAATCGAGAAGTTCGGCGCAATAAGCCCACCGATCCCCTGCTGCTTACAGTGCTCGTCCAACTCTGCAATTTGTTCTGGCGTAAATCCAGTCGTCCCGATAATCGGACGAACCTTATACTGAATCGCCAAGCGAGTATTGGCAAGCACGGTATGTGGGGTGGTGAAATCCACCATAACATCCGGTTTGGATTCGATGAGTGCACGCTCAAGATCACCTGTTACTTCCACACCGCACGCCGGCAAGCCAACCATCGAACCTGCATCCTGCCCTACCTTGCTCGGTGAAACGGCGGCAACGAGCTGCAGTTTCTCATCTTCTAATACCATTTTAACGACTTCTCTACCCATGCGGCCGCCTGCTCCAACGACTGCTACACTAATCGTCTGTGACATTGTAACTCTCCTTCGACATATTGTTCAGATCCATGTGTAAATGATCTTTATACTGTGACAATAAATTGGTAATTGCCGTGTTATAGGGGTCTAATTGCTGCGCTTCCTTGATCACTTGGATGGCTTGGTGATAATCCTTCAATTCTGCATAAGCCATGGCAAGCATCGTATACGACTCAATCGCAAGCGGATCCAGTTGGATCGCATCCCGCAGCAGCAGAATGGCATAGTGCGTCTCCCGAATGGACTGGGTTAGCAGCTTCTCCGCTTCCATGGTGCGCAGCTTCGCCGTCACAAAATTCAAGTGCGTGCGATACCCTTCATTGTTCGGGTCATATCGCAGCGCTAGTCTCGCCTGTTCGAGCGCATTCGGTAGTCGATTGCTGCGCGTATAGGTCATGGAGAGCTTATAATGATGATTCGGATTATCTGGTTCGAGTACAATAGCCATCTCGAACCAATAGATCGCTTGCTCAAAGTCCCCCTGTAGAATCGATTGATAGGCTTTATGAATACACTCTTCCGCTGTCATACGCACACCTCCCTAACGATACACTTGGTTAAGCATATGATACGATGACAATTTCGGTGTATCCTTACAATCAATCTTTTGGTGTGTCCTCAATCCGAGTCCATCGATTGGCATCTCGTGTATTAAATTTATGCATGACCTTGTTATGCGCTTCTGTCAGATCAATGCCAAGCGAATTGGCAAAGCACACCGTAATGAATAAAATGTCGCCTAGCTCCAGCTCAATGGAGTTATCTGCTTCGGATGCTTTTTTCTTCTTCTCGCCATATTCATGGTTCACTTCACGCGCCAATTCCCCAACTTCTTCGGACATCCGTGCGAGGAGTGCGAGCGGGCTGAAGTACCCTTCCTTAAACTGCGAGATATACTGATCGACTTCACGCTGAATGTTAGCGAGTGATTTCTCTTCCATCCCGTTTTTCTACTCCTATCGCCTTTTTATCATATCTGAAAACTGCATTCTGTCCATTTTATGAACATGTACTATTATCCATATGTTACTTCAAAGAACCTTTGAAAACAAATCATTTTTTAAACAACCTAAAGAAGGTATACTAAGGATATTATGAACAATATAGTGAGGGATCCCATGAAACTACATAACTTAGGCAGCACAATCAAGACCGTTATTCCAATCTTATGCGGTACAGCAATTTATGCTTTTGGACTTCTGTATTTCGTCATTCCAAATCAGCTGATGGAAGGCGGTCTTACAGGGATTGCGCTTATCCTGAACTACGCCTTTCATATTAAGCCTTCAATATCTACGTTGCTTCTTAATATCCCTCTGTTCTTCGTCGGATTAAAAATATTAGGCAAACGTTCCATGGCCTATACGATTCTAGGTGTACTCTCATTATCTTTTTTCCTTTGGTTAATTGAGATGCTCATGGGAAATGGTATCATCGATCCGCTCAAAGCAGATCATGATATCATCCTTGCCGCCTTATATGCGGGTGTAACGCTAGGCGCTGGTCTCGGCATCGTATTTCGCTTTGGAGGCACCACGGGCGGTGTAGACATTATCGCGCGCATTCTGAATCGTAATTTCGGCTGGAGTATGGGGCAGATCATTCTGCTGCTCGACGTTGTTATCATCGGATCTGCGCTACTGTTCATCCCGAAAGAAAAAATATTGTATACCTTCGTGACCGTCTTTATCGCCTCGAAGCTCATTGACTTCATTCAAGAGGGTGCTTATGCGGCCAAAGCATTCACCATCATAAGCGACGAAGCTCCTGCGATTGCTGACATTATAACGAAGGAAATGGAACGTGGAGTAACATTAATCCCAGCCATCGGTGCCTATTCCAAACAAGCGAAGCATATGGCCTACTGTGTTATTGCCCGCTCTGAAATGCGTACGCTGCAAGGCATCATCCGGTCCGTTGATCCACGTGCCTTCATTATTATTAATGATGTGCATGATGTGCATGGAGAAGGATTCAAAGAGGGATAACATTGCCTTCGGATTCAATAGCATACAATAAGCCTCAGGGCCGTGATTTACACGGTATCCCTGAGGCTTTTTTTACATTCTATATTTATTTATTACGATCATCTGGTTGGTTACGCAACCGCCGCTGGCGGGCAACCTTCTGCTCGTATTGATACTTGCGATACCCCACATACGTTAGGACAGTTACGACAACCGCTCCAATCCCTACAATCCAAATCCACGGATCTTGACCTGTGCCGATCGGCGGCACGAAAGTCGGCTTATCTGTGCGCTTCATGAATAGTTCCTGGATGATTGGGTTCCCCATGGCAACAGCTTCGGCAACATGTTTGCCTTGGAATGGCTGCGATTGGGAAGCCGTCTGTAAGAAGGACATATACGAGTCGAACTTCTCGACTGAATCCGCCGGATGAACGATAATAACGGCTGGACGAATCCGTTCATAATGCTGCTGCAGTTCTCTGAAAGCTGAAGCAAACTCCTCCTTGCTCGATGCCTTCGCTGCGCTCTCCAACTTATTCATGTCCTCGATAAAGGCCTTGTAATATTGGGTCCACAATCCTTCCTTGGCGTTCACTAACGCATCGACAGCAAGTCTCATCTTCGCTGTTACAACTAACCAACGATCCGGGTCGATACTCACTGCATGGACCGTTCGTTTGGCCTCTATAATACTGTTCGTCAGCGCACGAATGCCCTCGACGGACGTCAATCGCCCTAAAGGGATCTGCTTCAGCATTTGTTCAATCTGTGCAACATCCTCACGAACCTGCTTCGTCTCACCCGATATGGCCCCCTGGTAGATACGTTCACCTTTCGCCGCGAATTGCTCTAATAGCTGCCGCTCATCTGGTCTTTTTGATTCGATTTGCTCCAAGACAGGTCGCATTTCTGTATTCGAATCCGATTTGGCAGCATCGCTTGGCTGACAGCCCACTAACAAACCGCATAAAATAATAATCATAAAAAATCGTGAAAACACGGACATCCCCCCCATACTTACCCTATGTGGGGTTGTCCGTGCTTAGAACCTTACTCTGAGATGTTCGCTACTTGCGATTCGTACGAGACATGCCTCGTCCAGGTCGGGCAGCGATATATGCCAACAACCCCATGACAAAGCTAACGATCGTAAGGGAGAACGTAAAATTACGAACGACGGTGATATGAGGGTCAAGCCGATACGATAAATAAGGGTAAATGCCATAGGAGTAATCCATCGTGTCATTCAAGAGTGTCCATAAGCCTGCTATCACCAGTGACGTTAAGCCGAATGTAAAGAAAGGCACATAAAGCAATGCTTCAACCGCCATCGTTAAATGGGAAGACATTAACATCCAATGCTGCCATTCTAACGGATCACCGAGCGCTGTCCCAGCGAGGATCATCGCTATGGCCCAAATGCCGTACTTCACGGAAGTTACAACAGCCAACGCTTCAATCACTTTGCGAACCCCTCTCCATAGCTTAGAGGTTGGCGGGAAGAGCAGGAATCCTATGGCGATCGTAAAAAACAATGAGGCGGTAGGGCTGTCCGGGACGAATACGATCTGCCAGATCGGCTTATGATTTATTGTCTCAATCAATTGATTCCTGTACCAGTAGTAGCCGTAAACCGTACCGATCCCATTCGAGATAAATAAGGCCCATAAGATCAGTCGATTCAATAAGAGCTGTTTACAGTACCATAAGAAAGATCTCACGCTTGCTTCTCCCTCCATATAAAGAAAACCTGACCGCCTATACGATCAGGTTCTGTCTAACTTATAAGTTTACTGCGCTTTCTTCTGCTTCGCAAGCCATTCTGCGATACCCGTGATCTGATCATCCGTTAGGCCGTTCCCTTTTGCCGTGTCGTACATCGCAGGCATGTTACCCTTACCATTCTTAATGACACCAAGAATATCATCTTTGGAGAGGGTATCACCGATCCCACGCAACGAAGGACCATTCTGTCCCTTCAGATCTGTCCCGTGACATGCAAGGCACGTTGCGACCTTCATCGATTCCAATGCAGGATCTTCCGGCGCAACGAGAGCAACTTCAGCAGTTCCTTTCGCCGCATTGCTCTTCGGAGGCAGCCCTTCGAGAGCTCGCTCTCTTGCCTCTTCTTCACGAACATGATGTTCAGGGGTTGTTCCTGTAATCTTCAATTCTTCTTCATAGCCCATCCACGAAGTAACCGTTAAATAAATTACTCCTATAAGCGATAGGAACATTAGCGAAGAAGCAATTGGTCTTCTATAGAAGCGTCTTTCTTTACCACGATCCAGGAACGGTGCAAGCAGAAGGCCACCGAATAGGACGCCAGGAATACCAACAACACCAAGAACGACATAGTCTCCGGATGCGTATGGCATCTTCAATAGCTGATACAAGAACAAGAAGTACCAGTCCGGTACTGGAATAAACGATGCATTTGTCGGGTCCGCTGGATAACCAAGCGGTGCCGGTTCCGAAATCGTGAGGACGAGGAAACCGACTAACATGACGCAACCTACCATCCATTCTTTCAATAGAAAGTTCGGAATGAAGGCTTCGGATTTACCCGGATAGGATGTATAGTCTGGTGGAGTTGCAATCTCGCTTCTTTTACGAATACGTGAATCTCCAACATAGACAACTTTTTCTTTCGAGTTATGACCATGTGCCACGCGTGCTTCCTCCTCTCTTATAGTGGTCCCGAGATTCCTTGTTTACGAATCATAAAGAAGTGTCCGCCTAAGAGTGCAAGAAGTCCAGCCGGTAGGAAGAATACGTGCAAAGCGAAGAATCTCGACAACGTCTGTGCTCCGACGATTGTTCCCCCTTGCAGTAATTCTTTCACGTACGGACCAATGACCGGTACGGAATCCGCAATCTGCATACCTACTTTTGTAGCAAAGTATGCTTTGTTGTCCCATGGTAGCAAATAACCAGTGAAACCAAGTCCGAGCATTACGAAAAGGATCAATACACCAACGACCCAGTTCATTTCGCGAGGTGCTTTGTAAGATCCTGTAAAGAATACGCGGAGCGTATGTAAGAACATCATGACGATAACGAGACTCGCACCCCAGTGGTGCATCCCGCGAACGATCTGACCAAATGCAACTTTGGTCTGTAAGAACTCAACGCTCGCATAAGCATTGATAATGTCCGGAACATAGTACATCGTTAAGAACATACCGGACAAGATTTGAATTACTGTGATAAAGAACGTCAATCCGCCAAAGCAGTATACAAATGCGGAGAAGTGATGCGCGGGGTTAACGTGTTCAGGAACCTCGTGATCCGCAACGTCTCTCCACATCGGCGTAATATCAAGACGTTCATCTATCCAGTTGTAGATACCTTTAGCCATCTGATTTTACGCCTCCTTATTTTACTCTTGTGTTATCGATCAAATCGCCCAAGTAAATGAAACCGTTCTCGATTTTCATCTGATACTCTTTCAATGGACGAGGTGCGACAGCCAAGTTCTTGCCGTCTTTGGTGTAGTGAGCCCCATGACAAGGACAGTGGTACTCGTTCGGGAAGTTCTTGTCATTGTTCCAACCAATTGTACAACCTAGATGCTGACAAATCGGGGACAATGCAAAAATCTTACCGTCTTCACCTTTCGATATGTAAGCAGATAATTTGGCATTGCTCTCGTACCATCCATCCACTTGGTGCTTCTCGAAAGAAAATTCTTGCGGTTCATTCGTAATTTTGCTTTCTTCGACAACCTTAATGAACGAGCCTTTTTCTTTCTTTTCCAACAACGGATTTACGGCAAAACGAATCATCGGAAGTGCTACACCGCCAGCCATAAATGCTGTTGTACCCCCAAGCGTGTACGCAAGAAATTGACGACGTGTCATTTCCTTCCGTGCGTTTCCCTTCTTCTCATGTTCATTATGGTTACTCATTCTGTGTTCAACCCCCTTTGCCAACCATAGTTTCTTACGTTTCAATGAATAAAATCACACACTAACTAGGACATAATTATAATATCTTAGGACCTGTATAGCGTCAAGAATTTACCAATACATTTCTAGGAAGTTCCCGGAAGGCCGCAGGTAAATGTTGAGAATTTGTCACAATTAGTCTAGACATTTTTGTGCCAAAGTTGCTGAATTTTACGGGTCATAATACGTCCGATATTCTCTTCCTCAGATGGGGCAACAGTGGCTGGAGACAGCACCAGATCAGCATTCTTGACCATTTCATCTGTAAGAGATAGTTGCGCTGAGATCAGAATTACGTATGTAAAACCGCCTTCTTTGAGATGTTGACAAAATGCATTGACTCTTGCGCAATCTTCCTCTTCAGCATAATGGAAAGCGGGATATGTTACCATCCGGCCTTTAAAAGGAACCTCCACTTCATCCATCCAATCCCTCAAATGTTCTAATGCTGAAGTCGCTTCATACGGCGATTCCTTGCCGGTTAGTCCTGTGATGGGGAGGAGGCAGGTGTCAAGATAAGGCTGCAATTCTTCCCATTGATCGCTTGCAATTTCACTAAATTTCATGGTATCACTCCTCTCCCATCCATTATAAACATAATTTTCCCAGGGACAAGATAGACCATACAGAACTTCATGAAATATTTAGCATGGAAAGTGATGACAAAAACAAAGAGTCGCTGCGCGCGACTCTTCAATTCATGGATTTCAGCTCATCCGTCAGTAGTCGGAAGGAGATCCGATCCCCTGTTGCCAAAGCTTTGTCAATCTCCTGATATATCTGTTCAGTTCGATATTTGCGCAGCGCTTCGTCCAGCACCATTTCCGCTGTCAGACTTAACATTGCTTCGTAAGTAACTTTCATTTTATCCATAGGATACACCTCCACACTAACGTCCAAGAGATCCTATATTCCTTTCCTCTCACCGCATCTTTCCATAGTTCGACGCTTATGCCCATTCATCATCTGCGATTTCGGACGACCTTGGCGGGTGAACCTAGAGAAAGAGTATAGGCAGATCATTCGTATTCCGGGTGGAACGACCAACTGCCCTTACTTAAGCATATTCAGCGTTACCACGACCGCTTAGTGCTATCGCCCCCATCGCACCCGAATGTACTCTCGCCTAGCGAGACTTCATCTTATGAATGGGATGGCAGCACGATTTTATCATCATGGGGAACGTAAACCCCTTGCACAACAGCTTTTCCCATTGTAGTCATCTGAACCATTTGCCCATGATGCTCATCTTCACCAAACCGAAGTAACCCTAGGTGCATCATCATCCGTAGAATTCGCTGCTCCATGATCGACTCCGCTTCATCATAATAAAACGGCTTAATGAAGGGGCCGATGACTTGCTGTAAGGATTGTACGGTCACCCATTCTCGTGAACAGCTCTCAATCCAATGAACAAGCGATAGCAAGTTGGGAATCGCATTTTTATACAGGCGTAACCAGAAGCGATACATATTGGTGAGCAATTCCTTCTTCCCTTGCACAAACATATCTTGCCCGGCGGAAGTCAGAATCAAGCGCTCTTCCCGTTCTTCCAGCAATCCTTGATAAATCGCATAATCATACAGAAATGATAATCGATTCGGATACTCTTTGAACCTTCGTCCATAACCGAACCGCCATCCCCCTTTACCAACGAGTGATTCTGTAACCGACAGACTCTCTAGCAATTGCTGCTGACTTCTCCGATACATGACCCCTTCGCCGTTCAGCGGGATGGTGTGATGATGCACGAATTTAAGAAGTAAATGTAAATCCTCTATAATCAGCATCTGCTCATCTCGATAGACAGGTGGTTCGGAGGTATAATGCAGCTCGGCTTGAAATTTTCTCTCCAATACCGAGCGAAAGCGGTCTTTAAGATCCAGAGGAACTTGGAACAAATAACGCGTCTGCTGAGAGAACCCGTTAAATAGCCAGCCTAAATACTTAAATTTCACGATGGTATCCCGCGGATTCGACGAGAGTACCGCTTCAGATAGACCGAATTTCGTCTGCTGAACATAGGCGACCAGTTCTTCTAGACTTAGTGTCTCGCGATGATCGAACAGTATAGCGTTCAGAAATCGCAAATCTTCTATATTTAGCCGTGCAATATGTTCTTCAAAGATGTCCTTACGGCTGACGGTGGAAAGAATGGACTGAATCAGCTCATTCTTCGAGTTCTCATTACACTCGCATTGGTAGTGTTGTGCAATTCTCGTGAGTTGATGAATATCAGCATAACTAAGCATGTCTGCAAAATTCATTCGAGTTCCTCCGGTCGGTCGCTAACTACGGTATCATGTTCCGTGTGAAACAGGCTCTTTTAGTATCGAGTTCAAAAAAGTCGGCATTTCAGCACCTTAAAGTTTTCGGAGAAAACTTACTTCGTAAGCATAAACGAAGGTTGCGAGAACCTGAAGGGCCAATGCTTCCGTAGCGAGTTTTTCTTCGAAAAACTTTCAGGAGGAACGGAGTTTAGGCAAAACCTAAATGAGTACCTGAAATGTTTCCAAAGGAAACATACTCCGTAAGCATATGCTCTTCAAAGGTGAGCGCAAGATTCGATGTCGATTATGCTTCTTGAATGACTTCGTGATCAAATGAAGACTTTTTGAACATCCTCTTTTACATACCATTATGGGATTTTTATCAATTTTTATTCCCCAGAACGCAAAAAAAACGTCCAGCTCTTATGAGCTAGACGTTACTCTCTTCTAAATGACGTGTGCAGTTATATAGGATTGGACTCCAGTGAAGATCTTTCTTCTCCAGTACGGTAAAGGAAAGATTCTTAATATTCTCTTGGTACCGTTCTTGAAATAGCGCCAGATATAACTGTGCTAGGAAACTGCCATGACTCACCATCAGAATGTTCGCATTCGAATGCTGCTCACTCATATCCTGGAGGAATTGCATCGCTCGTGCCCGCACTTCTTCATTGGTCTCTTGGCCCAAATCACGTTCACGCCATTGATCTCCCCAACGGGTCATACGTTCCTCTTGCGTCGTTCCTTCGACTTGACCATAGGAACGCTCAATGATGCGCTCATCTGGCGGAAGTAATGGAACATGTAATGCGTTAGCGATAATGGATGCCGTCTCTTCTGCGCGCTGCAACCCGCTAGAGATGACATAGTCCCATGTGAACATATCCCTTGCGAGCCGATCCGCCAATAACTTCGCTTGATTTCTTCCGTTCTCATTCAGCGGAATATCGGTCCGGCCTTGTATTTTGCCAATCAAATTCCAGTCGGTCTGACCGTGTCGTATTAAGCCTATTAGCAAGATCTTCGTCTCCCTTATCCAGGTTAATCAAGAATCAACGCATCATCAATCCTTGAATCTATATCTATTCATCGCATGCAAACGTTCATTATTTGCTTATGTCTATGAATTCGCTATCGTCTGACCCTTGCCAACCAGTTCAAGAGCAACAAGGAGAATGTAATTCCTAACAATGACAGCGCGATCCAATAATGAGGATATGTAGGCACAACTTCGAGTATCGGTGGATCGCCAGCGTAAGCTACTGCAATTTGACTCAAATTCAAATCGATAGAAATATTCGCATCTCCGCCAACGAGCGCATTGATCTGATTCAGTTGATCTGTATCTGAGGGCCCGCCAGCAATCATTAAATATAGAAAGCTACATAGAAATATAGCCATAAATCCAGCAATACATGCCGTCGCATTCCGTCTAATTTTCATGGAGAAGGAATAGCTTCGACTCGTGACGGGCATCAGCCATGCTGATTCCGTATAAATACGCGCCATGACGTTCCTGCTTAGATCCATATCCGCCCCATACATCGCATCAACCGGCGCTGTAAATTCTTGAATAAGCGTCTGACTTTCTTCCCATATTCTGAATTGCTGAGTACAATCCACACAATGTTCAAGATGTCGGTCTACATGGAGACGAACAGCATCATCCTCAGGCAAATCCCAATACTCCCCTAACAATTCTTGGACTTCTTCGCACTTCATCTGGATTTCATCCCTTCATATTCCTCGTAAATCGGTTCAGCAAAATAGGGTTCCAATTGATTTTTCACGCTTGCTCGTGCACGAAATAACAAGGATTTAACGGAACTCACCGTTTGCCCGAGAATATTAGCGATCTCTTGATAATCCATCTGATCGTATTCTCGTAATATAAGGGCTGATCTCTGCTTTTCTGGAAGATTGTTAATTGCCTCGCGAACTAAGCTGACCTTCTCACTGCGCAGCACCTCTTGCTCTGGAACAATATCACTGGATGCAACAGGTACATACCCGCTCTCATCGAGAGATACATTCGCAGCCTTCTGCTTGCGCAATTCACTCAGCACGGTATTCCGAGCAATTGTATACAACCATGTCGAAAAAGAAGCATCCACCTCACGAAACGAATGAAGGCTGCGAAAAGCCTTGTAGAACGTCTCGGAACATAAATCCTCTGCTAACAATTCCAGTTGCGCGCTTTTGAGCATATGAAAAATAAATGCCACAATCTTGCGTTGGTAACGCCTCATCAGCTCCGCATAGAGCTCGACGTTCCCCTCTTTAATTTCACGAATTATCTGGGAATCGGTCATGAAATACGACCCTCCTTGCCTTTCCAAGAACATCCCAGCTCGTTACATAGTTATACCGAACTGAGTATAAAAAGTTGCGGTGCCAACACCACTTTATTTCGAAACATGCACTTTTATTTACGTTTTTGATAATTTAATCCAGATATTAGGGTAAGATACCTAAATTTTATTGTACCATATCCTATCCCTCTCAAAGATAAAGATTTTTTAAGAATTGCTCTGCATTCGATGAAAAAAAAGTAACTATTCACACAAATATTACCTATCGATCTCATACGCTCGAATGTTATTCGCAGGACGATTGTATGATTCATAGAAATGACGATTCAAGATATGTAAAAAGTTGCGTGTAACCCTTCTAACCGATGCCTACAAGTAAGTCCTCAGATTATCGTAAATCCATCTCAAAGTAAAGGGAGTAAAAACAACCATTTCCATCTCGGCCAATATCTCTTTACATAAAAAAAAGACCGCCTAACATGTAGGCGGTTGCACAAAGTGCAATTATTTGGATAGGAGTGGAGAGAAACCATACTGTACTTTTATTATATGTATACGTTTTCATTTTGTCAACACTATTTTTGCCAAAAAAATACTTCTCAAAAATTTAAACGTATACCGTAAAGCCTAAGGTAGGCAATACTTGCTGTGCACGGTCCCAATCCTTCTCATTTCGGAACGATAATCGAAGCACGCCAGGTACATCCTCACGGCTCTCAATGATCTGCAAATTGCTTAGGTTCAAATGCTGGTTCCCGAGCTCCGTTGCAATTCGTCCGATGACGCCCGGCTCATCCGGTACGTCGACGTAGACGTCATACAGCGAGGTGATCATGCCTTTCCGCCGTTCAGGCAGCTGACTGCGGAATGCTCCCGCTTGCGTGAATTCCTGAATGATCCCTTCCCCATCTTCACGGTTCAGAATATCAATAAAGGCGTCTACTTGATTGTTCCAATCCTTCAATAATCCTAGCAATACGTTCTTATTGTTGAGCAGAATATCACGCCAGATATACGGATCGCTGTTCGCAATCCGAGTGATATCGCGAAACCCACCAGCCGCCAAGCTCTGGTAGAGCGGATTCGTATCATTGTACTGCCTAATCTGATTCACGAGCGCTACTGCAATGAGATGCGGCAAATGACTAATGGCGCCAACGATATCATCATGAAGCTTCGGATCCACGCGAACGATCTGTGCTCTCGTATATTTCAGAAGCTCTTCCAATCGATGGTAAGCTTCTTCCGAAGCATCTTCTTCTGGCGTCAGGACATAATACGCATTCTCGAACAATAATGTGGAAGCTGCTTCGACACCGGAACGCTCTGATCCCGCCATCGGATGACCTCCGATGAAGGCAACCCCTTTCTTGCTCCAATCCGTCTTCTGCGCGCATGCAGCAATAGAAGCCTTCGTACTGCCAACATCTGTAATGATGCAGCCTGGCTTGAGCGGCAGCTCGCTTAACCGCTGCAGATATTCCTCAAGATTCCCCACTGGGACACAGATGAAAATAAAATCAGCATCCAGCGCCGCCTCTTCAAACGACGTTGTCGCCATATCTACGACATGGCGGTCCAAATATTTCTGAGCTGATTTAGGATTATTGGAATGACCCATCACGGTGATCCCCGGCTTGCCTTTGAAACACAAAGCCAGAGATCCACCGATCAGTCCTACACCGTAAATTGCAATTTTGATCGACATGTCAGTTCACTTCTTTTATGAAATATAGTCATGCTATCGATTGCAGGAATATTATACTTCTACGGCTACTTCCTGCAATACTTGTTCTAATGCTTGAATAAACTTGCGATTCTGTTCTTCGCTGCCAACCGTCACGCGGATATAAGTTGGATATGCCTTATGACCAGCACGTACGATGATCCCTTTACGCATGAGCTCATTGAATACCGTCATCGCAGGACGTTGAACGTCGAACATCACGAAGTTGCCGTGCGCTGGGAATGAAGATAATCCAAGACGGCTGAATTCGGCTTGCAAATATGCGATACCCGCTGCATTCGAGTCACGACACTGACGGATGAAATCTTGGTCGCCTAGTGCAGCTAACGCAGCAGCTTGCGCAAAACGGGATGTATTAAACGGCTCACGCACCTGATTAATGAGCTTCACAACCTCAGGATGACCGATGCCATAACCAATCCGTAAAGACGCTAGACCATAGATTTTGGAGAATGTACGCAGTGTAATGAGATTCTCATATTGCGGTAATAGCTCAAGACCATCGGGATACGATGGATCTGTCACATATTCGCAGTATGCTTCATCCAACACAACAAGTACATGCTTCGGCACTTGATCCAAGAAGGAGACTAGTTCTTCCTTCGAGACAATCGTACCCGTTGGGTTATTGGGGTTGCAGACCCAGACTACTTTCGTCTTATCGGTAATCCGTGCGAGCATCCCGGGCAGATCATGCTTCCCGTCAACAAGAGGCACCTGGATGCATACGGCACCCTCAATATCCGTATTATGCTTATATTGCGGGAACGTCTGGTCCGCCATAATCGTCTCGTCGCCCGGAACGATGAATGCTCGAGCAATCATAAGAATGATCTCATCCGATCCTGCCCCGTATACCAATTGGTTCGGATTTACATTGAAATGTGCTGCAATCGCTGCGGACAGCTCAACCGCAAATCCATCTGGATAGATGCTGACTTGCGAGAGCTCATTCGCAATAGCTTGCTTCGCCTTCTCAGAGCAGCCGAACGGGTTCTCGTTCGACGCCAGCTTAATGACTTCCGTCAAGCCTAGCTCCCGCTTCACATCTTCAATGGGTTTACCCGGTTGATATACTGGTAAATTCACTATATTTGATTTAGGCTGCATCGTAATCATCCTTTCAAAATTTATGCCTTTAATTGTCGCACAAATTCTTGAATATGCAACAGCGCTGCATTCCTTGTCGTCGGTGAGCCAAGGTTTGGCAGCTCATCTTCAATTTTTCGTACAATCGCACTTCCTACTACAACACCATCACACATATGTGAGAACATACGGAACTGCTCATTGGTAGATATCCCGAACCCTACGGCTACGGGTAAATCCGAAGCTTTCTTCACCGATTGAATGAAGGCTTCGATTCCTTCATGGAAGGACGAACGCTCACCGGTAACACCTAACGAAGATACACAATAGATGAAGCCTCCAGCATTGCGAACGATCCGCTCGATCCGATCTTGCGAAGTCGGCGCGACGAGCGGGATTAAATGAATCTTCGTCTTCATGGCTAATTCGCGCACATGATGATCCTCTTCCACAGGCAGATCCGGAATGATGATGCCGCTGATATCGTTCTCGCCCAAGAGGTCGAAGAATCGCTCCAGTCCCAATTGAAGAACCGGATTATAGTAAGTAAATAGAATAAAAGGTAATGTGACGCCCTGTTCTCTAGCTTCCCTCGCAACATGAATACAATCCAAAATCGTTATTCGATGCTGCAATGCACGGGAAGAGGCACGTTGGATGACCGGACCGTCCGCAAGCGGATCCGAGTATGGAACGCCAAGCTCCACCATATCCGCGCCTGCTGCTTCCAACTGCTTAATGATCTCGATTGAAGTCTGGATATCGGGGTCCCCGATAGTTAAGAAAGGAATAAGTGCTGTTTCGCTTGCCGCACGCAGCTTCTCAAACGATTGATCAATGCGATTCGTTAGCATCTGTGCCACCTCCCAAGTATTTCATGATGGATTCAACATCCTTATCCCCGCGTCCAGATAACGACACGACGATGATTTGATCCGGACTCATGGTCGGTGCAACCTTCACAACCTGGGCAATCGCATGCGCAGATTCCAGCGCCGGAATAATACCTTCTGTACGACAGAGCAATTGTAGTGCTTCTAATGCCTCATCATCTCGGATAGGAACATACTCAGCTCGGCCAGAATCCTTCAGATAAGCATGTTCTGGTCCAACGCCAGGGTAATCCAAGCCTGCTGAAATGGAGTGCGCTTCGATGACTTGTCCATATTCATCTTGCAGAAGATAACTCATCGAGCCTTGAAAGACACCTTTGGAGCCTTTCGTCATCGTTGCCGCATGGAATTCTGTATTTACCCCTCGGCCTGCCGCTTCAACACCGATTAATCGAACAGATTCATCTTGAACGAACGGATAGAAGATCCCCATCGCATTGCTGCCGCCGCCAACAGCTGCGACAACTGCATCTGGCAGTCGGCCTTCCGCCTCCAAGATTTGAGCTCTCGCTTCATCCCCGATGATTCGTTGAAAATCACGCACCATCATCGGATAAGGATGCGGACCAACAACAGAACCCAAAATGTAGAATGTATCCTGCACGTTGCTTACCCAGTATCTTAACGCTTCATTTCCCGCATCCTTGAGCGTTTTTGAACCCGATGTTACAGGAATCACTTCGGATCCGAGCAATTTCATGCGGAACACATTCAGTTGCTGACGTTTGGTGTCCTCTTCGCCCATGAACACTTTACACTCAAGTCCCAGTAATGCCGCTACGGTCGCCGTTGCTACACCATGCTGTCCTGCACCTGTCTCGGCTATCACCTTTGTCTTGCCCATCCGCTTCGCGAGTAGAGCTTGCGCAATCGTATTGTTGATTTTATGCGCTCCGGTATGGTTCAAGTCTTCACGCTTCAGATAGACTTTGGCTCCGCCTAAATGCGAAGATAGTCGCTCTGCATAATAAAGCGGTGTCTGTCTTCCGGAATACTGCTTGAGCAAATAGTTCAACTCTTCGATAAACGTTGGGTCTTGCGTATATTGATGATAAGCTGACTCCAATTCTAATAATGCGTTCATCAATGTCTCAGGAACGAATCTTCCTCCGAATTCACCGAAACGTCCATGCTGATCTGGTACCTGTTTCATTGTAACTTCACCCTTTCTACAAATGCTGTCACTTTCGCGATGTCTTTTACGCCGCCTGTCTCAACGCCACTGGATACATCTACCCCATCCGGTGCCCGTTCTACGATCAATCGCCGAACATTATCTGGATCTAACCCGCCAGCAACGATTAGCTTGATACCAGCCTCTCTCGCCCATGATTGGTATGGAACGATTAAATCCCAATCAAAGGTCTTGCCGGACCCGCCAATATATACAGGATCATAGCTATCCAAGAGAAAAGCATCGACAACCCCACGATAGGCGTCCCATGCTTCAGGTCCCTTATCATTCTCCTGATCCAACTTCATCGAATGTGCTTTGTAAATTTGAACGTGGCAGTTGTCTTTCAGTGCCTTGCAGAATTCAGGACTTTCTTGTCCGTGCAACTGCACGACATCCAGCGGGACTGTGCGTAATAATTCGACGACTTCATGCAAATCAGGGTTCACGAATACGCCAACCGTCAAAGGTATAGTCCTATTCTGCTCACGAAGATAGGCAATCATCTGGGCTGCCTGCTCCAGGCTAACCCGTCGTTTACTTTTCGCGAATACAAATCCGATTTGATCGATAGGTAAGTGTATCATCGATTTTAGCACTTCAACGCTTTGAAGTCCACAAATTTTCACCGTCGGCACGTTCGTCATTTGTTCCACAGTCATGAGCGTAACCCCTTTAAAGGCGCCTCGCCCATCAGACCATTGATCGCTTGTTCAACCGATTCCTGACGCATGAAATGCTCACCAATCAATACAGCTTGCGCGCCGATAGACTGCAAATATGAAATATCAGCTGTGCTTGAAATCCCGCTTTCACTCACATTGGTAACCCCCTTCGGCATCAAGCTGATGAGCTCTTCCGTCGTCCGGATATTCGTCTCGAATGTATGCAGATTGCGGTTATTCACCCCGATTAATGTCGCTGTCCCGATATCGAGCACAGTCTCGAGTTCGGCACGGTCATGCACCTCGACCAACACATCAAGTCCAATCGACTTCGCCGTACGATGATAGGCTGCGAGCTGCTCCTTCGTAAGAATCGCGGCAATTAACAGCACAGCGTCTGCGCCTATTAATCGCGCCTCATATATTTGACGTTCATCAATAATAAAATCTTTGCGAAGGATCGGTACATTCACGGCTTCGCGCACAGCTGTCAAATAACTGTTGCTTCCTTGAAAATAGTCCGTATCGGTCAATACCGAGATACAATCTGTTCCCGCTGCTTCATAATCTTTTGCTAATGCAACCGGATGAAAATCAGGACGAATCAGCCCTTTGGACGGCGAAGCTTTCTTCACCTCTGCAATCAGTCCCATCGCGCGGTGACGTCCCGTCGATAGTGCCTTCTCAAATCCTAAGCATGCTGGCATTTGTGAAATTTGCTGCTCTGCAATGGACAATTGGAATGTGTCGGCCAGTTGCGCCACTTCCAGCTTTTTGGTTGCTACAATCCGATCAAGAAACATAAGCCATTTCCCCTGTCGTCTTAATAAGTTGTTCTAATTTCGCGAGCGCTCTGCCCGAATCAATTAGCTCCCCAGCCAATTTCACGCCTTCTTGAATCGTTGAGGACTGACCAGAGACATAGATGCAAGCCCCGGCATTCGCAAGGACGATGTCTCGATAAGCCCCCCGTTCGCCCTGAAGGATATTCCGTATAATCATCGCATTCGTCTCCGCATCGCCGCCCAAGACATCCCCCAAGGAATGCGTGCGCAATCCCAGCTGCTCCGGATCGATATCGAATGTTCGAAGATCGCCTTGTCGAAGCTCTGTAACACGAGTTGGAGCCGATATGCTAATCTCATCTAGTCCATCATGGCTCGATACGACCATCGCCCGCTTCAGCCCTAGCTGTTGAAGAACTCCGCCGATCGTCTCCGTCTTGGAACGATCATAGATACCGAGCAATTGGCGGTCAGCGCCCGCCGGATTCGTGAGTGGTCCAAGCATGTTGAAGATCGTTCTTACGCCTAACTCACGACGCGGTCCAGCAGCATGCTTCATCGAAGGATGATAGACCTGCGCGAACATAAAACAAATATTGATGTCATTCAGACATTGTGCTGCAGCATTACTCGTCAAGTGAATATTGACGCCGAGGGCCTCGAGCACGTCCGCACTCCCTACTCGACCAGATGCCGTACGATTGCCGTGCTTGGCAACTCGAACACCGTTCGCCGAAGCGATAATCGCCGATACGGTCGAAATGTTAAATTTATGAATGCCAGACCCACCAGTACCGCAAGTATCGAGCAGTTGGTGCTGTTCTGTCAACACACGGTTCGATTTAGACCGCATAACTTCCGCAAAGCCTGTAATTTCATCGACTGTCTCACCTTTGATCCGCATCGCGGTGAGGATGCTGCCGATTTGGGCTGAAGTCGCATGCCCTTCCATGATCTCATGCATGATCTCCTGCGCTTCTTCACGGGTTAAATCATGGCCACCTATCAATTTGTCAATCGCATCAATAATCACTTGATCTTCTCTACTCATCTCTGCTCCTCCTCAATCTATTCTCAGCTACGAGCTAGGCTCTTACAAAATAATCTAAATTCGTATATTGCACTTCCGCTTTCTGTTGGTTCGGGAAAATGGCTTCCGCCATCCGAATCGCTTTCAAACAGCCCATCGCCTTGTTAACCGTCTCTTGGTACTCGTTCTCGGGAATGGAATCCCAGACAATGCCTGCACCGGCTTGCACATACGCGCGACCGTTCTTAAAGATCATCGTTCGAATCGTAATACATGTATCCATATTGCCGTTAAAACCGAGATAACCGATCGCTCCACCATACGCGCCGCGCGACTCCCGTTCCATCTCGGCAATAATCTCCATCGCTCGAATCTTCGGCGCCCCGGATAAGGTTCCCGCAGGCATGCAAGAGAGTAATGCATCGAAGAAGTCTTTATCCCGTCTGAGCTGTCCCGATACATTCGAAACAATGTGCATCACATGGGAATAACGTTCAATTTCCATATAGGAGTCGCACCGTACTGTGCCATATTCCGATACACGCCCGATATCATTGCGTCCTAAGTCAACCAACATCAAATGCTCCGCGCGTTCCTTCTCGTCAGCGAGCAATTCACGCTCTAGCGCTTCATCCTCTTCCGGTGTCGTTCCACGTGGCCTTGTACCCGCAATCGGCTTCGTCTCAATCCGTCCATCACTGACCTTCACGAGCGCTTCCGGGGAAGCTCCGACGATGACCTCGTCATCCATTTTCAAATAGTACATATATGGCGACGGGTTCATCGTTCGAAGTACACGATAGACTTGGAGAGGTGATACCTCAGTCTCGAGATGGAAGCGCTGGGACAGGACGACTTGAAAGATGTCCCCGGCTCGGATCAATTCCTTCGCTTGATTCACGTTCGCAATATATTGCTCTTTCGAAATGTTCGAAGCGACATCGCCAAGGTCGACTTGTTCCGGTATCGGATGACTGCTCATCATCCCATGAGGAATCGGTTGTCTTAAGCGATCCATCATCGACTCGATTTTACGAACAGCCTGCTCGTAGAGCGTCTCGATATCCCGATCTAAGGCATAATCCGGAATATGAATATTCGCCATAACTTGAATTTGCTGTTTCATATGGTCGAACGCAATCACTTGGTCGCAGAACATGAATTGGATATCATTCATGTTCATATCATCGACAGCGTGCGCTGGTAAGTTCTCGTAGTACTGCAGCAGATCATAGCCGAAGAACCCGATCGCCCCACCTGTAAATGGAGGCATGTGCTCGAGTGCTGGGGAACGGAAGGAACGCAAGTACGCTTTTAACGTCTCGATCGGCTTCTCTTCCACCCGCTCGACATGACCTTTTTTCTCAATTTCAATCACACCGTTTTTACCACGAATCATTAGGAACGGGTCTGTACCAATAAACGAGTATCTTGCCCACTTCACACCGCCCTCGACACTCTCCAGCAAGAACGCTCTTGGTTCTTGATAGAAGTGTTGGAAGATCCGAATAGGTGTCTCGGTATCCGCCATGATCGTACGAACCACAGGGATGAGGTTATACTTCTCTGCATATTGCATCACTTGTTCTAAACTCGTATTGGTCATTTCGATTCACTCCTCGCATTCGTGGTATTTGTCGCAGGATCTATACAAAAAAAACCTCTACCAAAGGTAGAGGTCCGTTAGATATCGATAATGATTGCCCAGGAGTATGCGGAATAACAAGCTAAGCCCATGCCCAAATACGGCAAGAACGATAGGAATAGCCTATTCCATTGTACTCATCTCAAAAAAAACTACACTCGACTGGACACTGCTCATCTCAACTCATCTATACTAGCTCTGCTCTGGCTCTGCTCACAAACACTTACATATTATCAACACTATAACGTATCTGAGGAGTATCGTCAATCCATGATCCTATTTTTATCCTGTCGTCATGCGGTTCAGAGGATTATAAAAAAAGCCCGATCCTTACGGATCAGGCTCCTGCCATCCTAATTCTGTTCTACAAGATCCGGACGAAGACGCTTCGCTTCATTCAGATAGACATGACGAACCTCATCTTGACGTTTCGTCGTATTCACTTGAACCATCAGACGGATACAACGTTCTAATCCACCCTTAACAGGAATTTCAATCGAGCACATAAGTGGCACAAGCTCCCACCCTCCCATCTGACGAATCGCTCTCGCCGGGAATGTCGCATCCAAATCCGTCGTCATCGTCACGAATACAGAACATATATCTTCTGGAATAATATCGTTCACTCGTACAATTTCATTCAGCAGCACGATCGTCTCGGACAGAATTTCTTGATCATCATTCGCCGTTACGGTCGTCGCTCCACGTATGCCGCGTACCATCACCTAGATTTCCTCCTTCAATTCCATTACCACTTGACGAACTAGTTCTGCGGAGATATTCTTCATGATCTCCACTTGTCCAATGGCCGTCGGGACAACGAAGACCATCGAGCCTTCTTTGAACTTCTTATCATGCATCATGGCGTCCATGATCTGATCGACATTCAGATGCTGAGGGATCGAAGTCGGCAAACCAAACTTCGTGATGATCCGCTTCGTCTCTGCATGGATCGATGCGTCAAACCCAAGATGCTTCGCAACTAATGCAGAGCCTACCATGCCAATTGCAATGGCTTCCCCATGCAGCAGTTCATTGTAACCGGACACCGCTTCAAGTGCATGACCAATCGTATGGCCTAAATTCAGAATCGCCCTCAGATCATTCTCGCGTTCATCCTCTGCGACGACACTCGCTTTGACGCTGCATCCTTTGTACAATCCATAGCTAAGGGACTCCGGTTCTAATGCCAGCAAATGCTGCACATGCTCATCGATCCAAGCTACAAATTCAGCATCCCAGATCAGACCATGCTTGATCATCTCCGCCAACCCTGAAGCTACTTCACGAGATGGGAGCGTACGGAGGGTATCCAAATCATACAACACAAGTTCCGGTTGATGAAACGCGCCAATAATATTTTTCGCAAGGACATGATTCACGCCGACTTTGCCGCCAACACTGCTATCATGGGCAAGAATTGTCGTTGGTACTTGGACGAACTTGATGCCGCGCATGTAAGATGCAGCTACGAACCCTGCGAGATCGCCAACAACGCCGCCACCCAAGGCAACCACGGTCGATGACCGATCAAGACCTGCCTCAAGCGCCACGGTAACAATCTCTTCCAGCTGCGACAGCGACTTCGACTTTTCTCCGGATGGAACAATAAAGCTAACCGTACGATATCCCCCTGATTGAAGCGCGGATTCGAGCACCGATAAATAGTGAGGTGCTACAGACGAATCAGTCACGATCAATAATGGACTTTTCGTTGTTATACCACGTTGTGTGAAGAACTGCGCCGCTTGGTGAAGCAACCCTGCACCAAAATAAATCGGATAAGATCTTTCCCCTAAATCAACTGTCAGTTCTCTCATATTAGTAACGCTCCAATTGGGCTAAGTAATTGTTCACGTTCGCACGGATTTCCTCGATGGAATCGCCGCCGAATTTCTCTAGGAACGCCTTCGCGACTTCCCATGCTACGACATGCTCCATCACGACACTCGCAGCAGGAACTGCGCAGCTATCTGAACGCTCCACTTGTGCCGTGAACGGTTCTTTCGTATCAATATCCACGCTCGCGAGCGGCTTGTATAAGGTTGGAATTGGCTTCATGACGCCGCGAACGACGATCGGCATGCCATTGGTCATCCCGCCTTCAAATCCGCCAAGACGGTTCGATGCGCGGTGATAGCCTTTTTCTTCGCTGTACAGAATTTCATCATGAACTTGTGATCCACGAATTTTACCCGCTTCAAATCCAATACCGATCTCACAGCCTTTGAACGCGTTGATCGACATCACTGCTTGTGCGATTCGTCCATCCAATTTGCGATCATATTGGACATGGCTTCCAAGGCCGATGGGCACACCTTCAATAATACATTCAACGATCCCGCCGATGGAATCGCCTTCCGCCTTAATCTGATCGATATAAGCTTCCATCTTCTTCTCTGTCTCTTGATCGACAACACGAACCGAAGACTCTTCTGTAAGACGAATCAGTTCATCCAATGGTAAATCATTCGCAGGTGCTTCAATTTCTCCAATACGAATTACTTGTCCGCCGACTTTAATGCCGAATTCTGCAAGGAGCTGACGTGCAATCGCACCGCAAGCTACACGCGCTGCAGTCTCACGCGCACTGGAACGTTCTAGTACATTACGTAGATCTGTTAGATTATATTTCAAGCCACCGTTCAAATCAGCATGACCCGGGCGAGGACGGTGTACACGGCGTTTCTCTTCGTCTGTACCCTCCATCGGCTCGATGTTCATGATCTTCGTCCAGTGCTTCCAGTCATTATTCTCAACAACAAGCGCAACAGGCGCTCCAGTCGTCTTCCCATGACGTACGCCACCTACGATGTTCGCTGTATCTTTCTCGATTTGCATCCGACGGCCGCGTCCATATCCCTTCTGACGACGATGTAATTGGAAATTCAGTTCTTCGAAATCTAAAGTCAAATTACTAGGCAGTCCTTCAATAATTGCCGTAAGCTGTGGTCCGTGGGTTTCACCAGCTGTCAAATAACGTAAACTCACGTTGCTTTCCCCCTTTAAACTGTAAAACTGCAATTGGCTAAAATCCGTTAATATCTTGACTCATTATAGTATAGGAGGATACGTTTGACAACCAAGCGATACAAAAACACCTTCACCACGCAAACTCGCGTCAGTGAAGGTGTTCATTCATCCGATTTCATTTTCCATGAGGGCCTTGCCTAGCTATCCGTTAGCTGAATGTTTCTTAAGTGCAATCGGAACATCCGCGAATTGCGGATCATTCATGATCCCTTTCATCTGTACAGATTCAACGCCTAATATTTGCGCACACTCTTGTATCGTAAGGAATCCACGACGATATGCAGCTATGACTTTCCGTTTGTCCATTCTGCGAACCCTCCAAATTTGGCACTTGTCCATAGTATTGGCAGGATTCCATCATGGTATACATCGGATCGGAATTATTTCTTCCGATAGAAGAAAGTCTCGGTCGACTCAAGGGAATATTGTCCTGGCGTAAAGATCTGTTCTGTACTGCCAACGAATAATACGCCGCCAGGCCGAAGCGCTCTTGCGAATTTGTGATATAACATCGTCTTCGCTTCTTCCGTAAAATAGATCATGACATTCCTGCAAATAATTAAATCATATTGTGAATCGAAGGAATCTTCGAGTAAATTCTGTTTCTTAAATTGAATGGATTGCGTAAGTTCAGGTTTGACATGATAATAATCGCCTTGCTTCGTAAAATAACGTGCGACATAGTCCGGTGGAACTTCCTTCAGTGATCGTTCCTGATATAACGCATCCTTCGCACGCTGCAATGCGCCGTCATCAATATCCGTGGCATGCACTTGACTAGATCGGAGCAAACCTGCTTCGGCCAAGATCATTGCTAACGAATAGGGTTCTTCCCCTGTGGAACAAGCTGCACTCCACACTTTTAACCGTGGGTTATTTTTATGTAAGGCAGGTAATATGATCGTTCGAAGAACATCCCATCGGTTAGGATTGCGCCAAAATTCCGATACATTGATCGTCATCCGATCAAGGAACTCATAAAATAACACTTTATCCTTCATCATCGCTTCGTAGAACGACACAAACGTATTATGCCCGTGTTTAAGGCGAAGCGTCGTTAAACGACGCTTCATCTGTGCTTCCTTATATTGTGCAAGATTAATACCGGATTTCTCCTTAATCTTGCGTATAAATGCAGTATAGTCTTCGTCTCTCTCTAATAGGTTCTCCATCCAAACATCACCTTCCGGACTAGATCCAAGGTTTAATTGCTCTCTCGTAGCTGACTAATTCATGAGGTTCAAAAAAGTTGTTAATCTCACGCGCCGCGCTCTCTGGCGAGTCGGAGCCGTGGATGATATTGAAAGGCGTATGGACAGCGAAATCTCCGCGAATCGTCCCTGGAAGCGCATCCAATGTATTCGTCTTGCCAATGACCGTGCGTGCGAGTGGAATGACTTGATCAGCTTCCCATACCATGGCGAAAACTGGACCAGAAGTAATAAAATCGACGAGTTCTCCAAAAAATGGTTTGGCCGCATGTTCTGCATAATGAAATTCGGCTTTCTCGCGCGGAATAACCATGAACTTAGCCGCAACAAGTTGAAATCCCTTTTTCTCAAAACGACTTACGATTTCCCCAATGAGACCGCGTTGTACACCATCTGGTTTAACCATTAAAAATGTTCTTTCCACAACTTTCACCTCTCAAATTAGTCAAAAAACTATATATGCAATCGTTCACTACCTAGATTAGTAGGAACGCTTCGCAACAAAGTGAGCGATGTCGGTTAAATTCTTCTTCGCCTTGCCGTTCGGCAAACCTTCAAGCGCGTGCAGCGCCTTCGCAATATAACGATCAGCCATCTGCTCCGCCAGTTCAAGACCTTGGCTGCCTCGAATCATTTGGATCGCAGTGGATGCATCGTAACCGCCTTCCTGCCGCTGGATCTCAGCGATCTCGGCCAGTAAGGGCTCGCGAAGCTTGTCTTCTTGAAGCGCAAGCAGCACGGGCAACGTAATATTCCCTTGACGCATATCACTGCCGGGTGGCTTACCAATTTGCTTCTCCGTTCCGCATAAATCAAGTAGATCATCACGGATTTGGAAAGCCATTCCTACATTGTAACCGAATCGATATAAAGCTGCACTAACTTTTTCCGAGGCTCCTGACGCAACAGCTCCAAGCTCACAGCTAATCGCGATTAACAAAGCTGTCTTGCGGCGGATTCGAAGTAAATAGTTGCGAATGGTCTGGTTCGTATTGAAAAAATCCCGCAGTTGCTCCAGCTCACCGATGCACATTTGCACGATCGCCTTCGACAAGATTTGGTGAATCTTTGGATTATGTAATTGGGTGACAAGGGTCAATGCCTTCGCATAGAGATAGTCCCCCGTGTACATGGCAATTTTGTTGTCCCACTTGGATTTCACCGTGAGTTGTCCACGTCTTGTATTGGCATCATCAATCACATCATCATGTACAAGCGTGGCCATATGGATCATCTCAAGCGGTACAGCGATATGCTTCAGCTTCTCCAGATCGTACGTTCCGAACTTGCCTGACAGCAGTACGAAGACAGGGCGAAGCCGCTTCCCCCCTGCTTTGAATAAATGCAATGACGCCTCGCTCAGCAACGCATGATCACAGCGAATCTCCGACTCAAGCTGTTTCTCGATGAATTGCACGTCCTTCTTCATCGTCGTATAGAGTTCCATTAGTTTCATTCTTTCACCTGTGTGACCGTATTATCTGACCAAATGCAGATTTCAACTTCCTTATCTATAAGCCCGAGTTCTTTGCAATATCGGAAATACAATTCTAACCCATTTTGCTGTGATTGTCCAAAATGATGGCATAATCCTCCAAAATATTGACGCCAGTACGACGGTGTTCCGCCGATTTCAATGCATGCTTTGCGTACAATCGGCTCGACATCGCGGCTCGTCCGCTCTTTGCTGTCCTTAAAGGCTTGAAGAATCGCACGCATCACGTCCGGGTATTTCTCCGTCGCTTGACGAGATACCGCCCAGACCGCAAACGTCATCCATTCGCCTGTAAAAGCATTCCAACGTTCAGCTAGGTCCATGACTTCATATTCCGCGTGCTGCCAATCTGCGCGAATGGCATGATCTCCGATAAGCAGGGCCGCATCGGCCTGTTCCATCATCTCTGGCAGTGAAGGGTCCATCACAACATACTTCGGCGATCCGCCATAGAATTTCTCGATAATAATCTTCAATAAATTGGCGGAGGTTGCCGAGGTATTCGTCAGTGCGATCGTGCCATGCAGTACCTCTTCAAGCGGTTTCTTCAGGAACAACAGAATCGATCGAACGGGTCCAAATGCGCTTACCGATAGATCTGGAAACAGATAATACTGCTCCCAGGATGCGCCATAAGCGAATGACGATATTGGACCAAGATCGATTCTTCCTTCGAGCATAGCCCGATTGAGCTCAGCGGGGACCTGCTGCGTCGTCTCTACGTTAATATTTAATTGCTCCGGACTAAAGTGATAAAACACCGGCCAGACATTCGTATAATTAATCTCTCCGATGCGAATCGGATTGCTTGACTTGCTGCGCATCCGAATCCCCCCATCTGATGTATAATTCATGATCGATATGAACCTGATCGAGCACTTTGCCAACCAGGAAATTCACCATATCATCCAAAGTCTGTGGTCCGTAGTAGAATGCGGGCATCGCTGGAACGATTCGGACGCCCAGCCGTGCCAATTTCAGCATATTCTCTAAGTGTATGGCATGAAGCGGCGTCTCCCGCGGCACGATGATCAGCGGTCGTCCTTCTTTAAGCATGACGTCTGCAGCACGCCCCATCAAATTATCAGAAGCCCCATGCGCGATGGACGATAACGTCCCCATGGAACAAGGCATGATAAACATCCCGGCCGCACGAAAAGAGCCGCTCGCGATGCTCGCGCCAATATCCTGAATCGGATGATAGATGTACGTGCCTTCGTAATGTCCGAACTTCTGGTTCAATACGTCCGGACGACGAACCACTTCCCATCCGAGCTCTTCCTTGATCACGCGCCATCCGGCATCCGTGATGATGATATGCACTTCATATCCCGCTGCGAGCAGAACCTCGATCAATCGAACGCCATAGATCGAGCCGCTTGCACCCGTGATTCCGACAGCCCATCGTTTCGATTGCGGCATGATGTTCATCTTAGTGGAACACCACCAAATCAAGGAATGTAAAGACAAATACAACGACGCTCAGAATCCCATTCATGGAGAAGAATGCCGTATTCACTTTACTAAGATCATGTGGCTTCACGAGTTTGTGTTCGTAATATAAAATTGCATAAGCAATAATCATGCCGGCAAAATACATCCAGCTCAAATCGGTCATGAAATATAGGGCAATAAATCCAATCGCCGTGAGGATATGAAAACCACGAGCAATCCATAATGCTCCCTTCAATCCAAAGCGAACAGGAATGGAATGAAGGCCCTGCGCCTTGTCGAACTCATAATCCTGACATGCATATATAATATCGAACCCTGCCGTCCAGAACGCAACGGTAAAGTAGAATACCATGGCCGACCAATCCGCATTATTCGTAACAGCAACCCAGCCGCCTAGTGGGGCAAGCGCAATCGTAAGTCCTAGAACCACATGGCATAGCCATGTAAAGCGTTTCGTATAAGAATAGAACACAAGAAAAAAGACCGCAATTGGCAATAAGCGCATTGCAAGCGGTTCGAGTTCAGCTGCCGCCCAAAATAATAGTCCGAATGAAACAACAGTAAATAATACGACTTCCCCGACCTTTAGCAGCCCGGCTGGAATGGCTCTGCCTTCCGTACGTGGATTCTTCTTATCGATCGCTGCATCAATCAATCGGTTCAATGACATCGCTGCTGTTCTGGCCCCCACCATGGCGAGTAGAATCCAACCGATCTGCGCCCAGGATGGAAGATGGTGATTCACAACAACGGAGCCAAGAATGGCTCCCATGAATGCAAATGGCAATGCAAATAACGTATGTTCAAACTTAATCATTTCTAGGAAAATAGCAATTTTCTTAAACATTGTTACGCTCCTTCATCCCAATATGAAGCGCAGCAATGCCACCGGTAAGCGGAAAAGCTTGTACATCGTGCAGGCCAATCTCGCGGTAGATATCAGCGAGCTCATGACGACCTGGAAAAGCAACTAACGAATCCGGAAGCCACTTATACTGTTCATAACGCTTCACAAGATATTTCCCAATGAGCGGAAGGACCTTTTGGAAGTAGAAATAATAAATGCCTTTGAACGGCTGCCAAGTCGGTTTGGATAACTCAAGGCATACCACCATTCCGCCAGGTTTGACGACACGCCGCATCTCCTTAAGTACCTGCTTTAAATCCGGAACATTGCGAAGTCCAAAACCGATCGTAGCATAATCGAATTGATTGTCTTCGAACGGAAGTTCCATCGCGTTGCCTTGCACCAAATCAATTTGACGGCTTTTGCCAGCACGTTCAACCTTCACTTTACCTACGTCGAGCATGTTCTGACTAAAATCAAGACCGACAATATGACCGGTCTGACTAGCCTCCGCGATACTGATCGTCCAATCACAAGTACCGCAGCACAAGTCGATCGCTGTGTTACCGGGCATGACGTTCATCTTCTTCATCGTAAATTTACGCCATGCCTTATGGCGCCTGAAACTCAAGACATCGTTCATCATGTCGTACTTCGGAGCAATATTCTCGAAGACGGCGTGAACGAATTGTTCTTTGGTTTTGGATGAATTCGTATCCATCATTCACTCAACCTTCCTTCACGACTGTCAGAGGCTCACGTGTTATTCGAAGGAATGGCTCTGCAATACTCATAAGGTCTCGGTGGACCTTCTCTGAGATCGGCTCGCGAAGCATGTTCTGAATATCAGCAATGGTCTGACGAAGCTTGTCTAATAATAAATTGTGTATATTATATTTCGTCCACAAGGACTTGATATGACGAACTTCTACTTGGTTATCCCGCAGTAATTGTTGGTCCTCTTCCGTCCCCTCCTGCAAAATATGCCAAAAGGCCCATGAGCCTTTGAACGTGCGCAGCTCACGATTCTTGTTCAATTCTTCACGAACAATTTCACATTGGGTAAAAGCGCGCAGCATATCCGGCCAAGACTTCTGATTCACCTCGTCCATGAAGTACTGAAAGGTAGTGAACAAATACATTTTGAGCTCTACGAGCATGGACATGTAGTCATCGGTAGAGAGCAATAGTTGTTTCACGCGCATGTACA
Organism: Paenibacillus guangzhouensis; assembly: GCF_009363075.1. Lineage (NCBI taxonomy): Bacteria > Bacillati > Bacillota > Bacilli > Caryophanales > Paenibacillaceae > Paenibacillus > Paenibacillus guangzhouensis. The sequence goes on from NZ_CP045293.1 coordinate 2,963,572, forward strand.
AATTCATTTTCTGTCGATTCACTTCACATATGGCTTCACTTAACTGTCTCACCATATTCACTTCACCTGCTTGTGCAAGCAACTGGTAGAATCGACTACTGAAGAAATCTCCTGCGAGTACGTTTACCTGACGCGTTCGCATTTCACGTTCCGATTTCTTCTCATCATCAGTATCGATCAAGTCATGGGTGTCAAGCCCCATCTGTACGAGCGAAGTCACGAGCGCATACAGCTCGCTATTGCGCTTGATCGACGGGGTTTTATCCAAGTAAACAATCAACAGTCGAATGCGAGCGTCCGGGAAATCGGGCATCTCCATATTGCTGCTGATCATATCATGTTTCATCGCCTTTTGGGCCAATTCTGGAATCCGATATCGTTTCATTAAGATGCCTCCGAGCATACTGCGAGTACAAAATTCTGTAGACCAAGCAATCTAAATTATTATAGCATAAGTTATTTACCCACGCACTGAATCTCATTCGCTTTTTTTGACAGAAATTAATCCGTAGATCCGAATTTTTTATTCCATAATGCTGTATATCGTAAATGCAGCTTCTCTTCAACGTCAGGAGATGGTGCACTCTTCAAGGTCCGAATTTGCTCTAAATCGGCATGATTCAGATCGTCCCGACTTGCATCCGCAGCCAAGAGCAGACGCTTCGTTGAGGTTAAACCATCATCAGGCGTCACAAATCGTAGAAAAAGCTGCTTCACATTCGTTGTTTGGGTAAAACTGAATAAAATCATCTGATGCAAATGGTCATAAATGGCCTGAACCGCATCAGGTGTATTGCTCACATTTAAATCAAGGGTCAGCGTCGACCCGCTCCAAACGGCTCGGCTAATATGCATGCGAAGCGGAAGTCCTGCAAGAACATCGACCAGATTGTTCGAATGAATATCGATCGGTGCCGTCTCCAAGATGACAGGCAACGTCCGATGATCATGTGAAGATGACATCGCACCTTGCGCAAGCCCTGAGATCAAGAGTGTAACAAGAAGTGATCCTGTACATGCAAGTAAGATCGGTTTCAATAAACGCATGAATAGCGCCCCTTTCGCATGGATCGGTTCGTCCACGAATAACCACCTACTGCATTGTACAATCAAAAAAAGCAGGCTATGCCTGCAAATTTGCTAACTGTCTGTTTCTACCGTACCATATTTGGTCAATACCGTTGCACTGCCCCGAATTTTGATCGCCGAAGTATGGTCTGTAAACTGCGCAATCAGCACCTCACCCTTGTCCAGCTTCTCGGTGTGATGGAATCTTGTGTCTTGTCCGCGCGTTAAGCCGATAACTTGAACGCCTTGAGACTTCGCCTTGACAATAATATACTCGGCACTGCTGTTATTCTTCTCTTCCACCTGCATGACTCTCCCTTCGTGATAGAAAAGAAAAAGCCGTGAACAACAGTCACGGACTAATTCTAAAACATGCTAATATGTACAATCGTTTATTTAATTCCGTCTTTAAGTGCTTTACCCGGTTTAAACGCTGGGATTTTGCTAGCTGGAATTTCGATTTCTTGACCCGTTTGCGGATTGCGACCCTTACGAGCGGAACGTTCACGTACTTCGAAGTTACCGAAGCCAACGAGTTGAACTTTATCGCCGTTTTGAAGTGCTGCAGAAATTGCATCAAAAACTGCATCTACTGCTTTAGTCACATCTTTCTTCGAAAGCTCAGTTGCCTCAGCTACTTGTGCAATCAATTCAGATTTGTTCATGCTCTTTTCACCTCCCCAGAAGGATTATGCTCCAATATCATACTGTCTTTACCGTTTCGCCCAAAATTATACATACGGCTTGGATATTCATCTTTCTCAAAACGGCCCGGCACCTTCGTGCAGGCAGGAACAAACTTATAGTAATACACTGTGCCCAGAATTTCAAGTGCTCGCAGCCGTTTTAGCCCATAATACGATGGAAAATCCAAATCTTTGCTTAATTCTTCCCTGATCTTGTGCGATACAGGTAATAAAACGTGACAGCAAGCGCAAGAACAAGCACGATCCCTTTGATGATATCATGCATAAAATACTGCACATTCATCATCGTCAATCCGTTCACAAGCACCCCAATTAAGACTGCGCCGAAAAATGTGCCGATAACATTCGGTTTCCCTGCGCCCATGACAGAGAAGCCAACGAATACAGCAGCTACAGCTTCCATGAGGAGCGGTGCACCTGCATCAATCTGACCTGAGCCAATACGAGCTGCGAAGAGAACTCCCCCGAATGCAGCGAACATTCCCGATGCGATATAAGCCAGCGTACGAACCTTTTTGACCTTAATGCCGGACAAGCGCGCCGCTTCTTCATTGCCGCCCGTCACATACATTTGTCTGCCAAAACGGGTATAGGTCAAGAAAATATGAACAACGGCGACGGCGATAATCAACAGAATTACGGGCACGGGAACGCCTAGCCATTCGCCCTGGCCCAGCCAAAGAAACGATTCGCTGAATTTGCCTGGTGCCTTCGTCCCATCTTGGAATTGCATGTTGTTATAGATGGAATAACCAGACGTGTAGGTCTTATGCAATCCTGACACGATATACATAACTGCCAGCGTAGCTAATAAGTCCGGGATACGAATCTTCACGATGAAGAATGCATTTACGCAGCCAATGACAGCCCCGATCAGTAAAGGAACTAGAATAACGATATAAAGTGGCTGCTCGTACCATACCATAAGCGATGCCGCGACTACGGTAGAGATAGAGACTGTTGAGCCGACGGACAAATCGAACCCATCGACAATGAGTGATAGCGTAACCCCGATCGCAACGAACGTCACGATGGAAATCGAACGCAATATATCCGTCAAATTCGCATAACTAAAAAAGTGTGGGAGCGTTAAAGAGAAAAATAAAATAACGCCAAAAATGACGATGAGTGATCCATACCGAAATAATAATTGCAGCACATTGTTCTTCATGCCTGTTCCTCCCGACCTGCGCTTGCGTAATACAATAGTTTCTCTTGTGATGCTTCTTCTTGGCGGAACTCCTTCACGATACGTCCTTCACACATCACAAGAATACGGTCTGCGATGCCGATCGCTTCCGCGAATTCACATGTGAAATAGACAATCCCTTTCCCCTGCTCGGCAAGATCCCCGATTAAGCGAAAAATGTCGCTCTTCGCTCCAATATCGACACCTTTGGTCGGTTCATCGAACAGGAAGATATCCGCCCCTGTCTCTACCCATTTCCCTATTGCGACCTTCTGTTGATTTCCGCCGCTTAGGAACTTCACCTGCTGCTTCATGGACGAAGTCTTAACGCCAAGCCGTTCTATGAGTCGACCTGCATGAGACTGCTCCATGCGGCTGCGAACGAAACCGAATTGGCTGAGCTGTTTCAGGAGCGGCAAACTGAGATTGTGCTGCACGGAGTCCTCTACCATGATTCCATGCTTACGACGTTCTTCGGGTACCAGTACGATCCCCGCTTCGATCGCATCCGTTGGATCTTTCAGCTTCAGCGTGGCACCCCGTAATTGAACATGACCGCTATCCCTGCGCAAGGCGCCGAACAACACATTCGATAATTCCGTCTTCCCAGCACCGACTAGCCCAACAATCCCAACAATTTCACCTGCACGAACCTCCAGATTGACCTCCTTGACTTTGTTTCCTGACGTCAATTGATCGGCTTTGAGCAAGACCTCGCCAATGGCCACCTCTCGTTTCGGAAACTCTTCATCAAAAGACTTGCCGAGCATCTGCCCGATGATTTCCTCGATGGAAGAAGCCTGCGTCAATGCCGTATAGACATGCTTCCCATCCCGCATGACCGTCACGCGATCACAGTGCTCAAACACTTCCGGAAGCCGATGGGAGATGAAGATACAGCCAATGCCTTCGGTTTTCATTTGTTTCATCACACGGAAAAGGTTGTTCGTCTCTTCGTGGCTTAACGGTGCTGTAGGTTCGTCAAAAATAATAAATTGGGCTTTCTCCACCAACGTTCTTGCAATCAAGACCATTTGTTTCTCGGAAAGGCTGAGCCCTTCTACCTTCTGCCGTACATCGATCGTTGCGCCAAGTTTGGCTAATGCCGCTTCTGCTTCCTGATAGATTTGTCCCCAAGAATGCCATAAACCGCCTTCCCTATTGGAAAGTCGGTCTAGTAGAATATTCTCAGCAACGGTGATTTGCGGCACAAGCGCGGTATCTACCTCTTGGTATACACAATGAATGCCTTGTCGCTTCGCATCAGATGGCGACTGCATCCGAATCTCTTGTGAACCAATCGAGATCGTCCCGGTGTCCATGGTATATGCGCCGGACAATATTTTCATCAATGTGCTTTTGCCGGCTCCATTGGCGCCGAGAAGCGCGTGAATTTCACCGCTGTGCACGGTGAAATCCACTTCGCTGAGCGCCGGAACTCCCGCAAACGACTTCGTGATGCGCGATAGACGTAACGTCTCTTGGTTTGCAGTCATTGCATTCGAACCTCATTTCGCTCTGTTGTTCAATTTTACTTTTACTTCGTCTCGTAATCTTTCATCCAGTCTTGTAATCCTTGGGTGCTGCTGCCCCAACCTTTAATATATTTGGATAAATCCGTTGTCGATACTTGCTCTGCAGGAAGCGCATCACGGTGGACGAACACAGGATCAAGCACGACGGTGTCGTCTGTCGTATCGCCATGCAGCTTCTGATACAGGTAGCGGACTTGGACACGTCCAATATCCTTCGGATCAACCGCCGCAGATGCTACCCATGGATTCGCTTTATCTTGAATCATCTGCAAGTCTTCATCACTCATATCGATTCCGTATACTTTAATCTCATCACGGCCTGCTTGCTGAATCGCACGAGCTGCGCCTTTTGCGAACTCATCCCAAGCAGTCCATACCGCAGAGATATCCCCTTTGTTCGGGTATTGCTTCAAGATCGCTTCCATTTGCGCTTGGGTATCCAGTGCTGTATTCGCGGAAGCTGCACCGAATGTTGCAACCTCTTTAATGTCCGGATTTTTGCTCATGAAATCTTGATACGCGATTTGTCTGCGTTCCATTGGTGCAAAGCCCGCCACCCAGACTTTAACGATGTTGCCTTTGCCGCCGATATCTTTACCCAATTGCTCCAGTGTCATTTCCGCCATCTTCTGATCGCCCTGTTGAAGCACCGTTACGCCAGGTACTTTCACGTCGGCATCGAATGCGACAACTGGAATTTTGCTGTCAACTGCTTTCTGAATCCCCGCTTGCAGTGCTTCAGCCGTACCGTGATCCGTCAGAATCCCATCGAATTGCTGGGTAATCGCAACATTTAAGTTCGAAGCCATTTTCGTCAAATCGCTATCGGAAGCAAATACGCTCACTTCACCGCCGAACTTCTTCACTTCTTCCTTCACGCCTTCAATATACTGCTGTGAGAACGTACCGATGTTAAATTGCATAACAAGGGCGATTTTCTTCCCTTTTAGCGGCAGATCTTTCGATGCATCAGCTGATGTCTCCGAACCTGCATCCGCTTTGACATCGCTTGTTGTATTCTTTGCACCGCATGCGCTGATGATGAATAACATCAAGATCAAAGAAATTAACGTTATTTTTTTGCTCACGATTCCAACCTTTGCTTTCATTTTCATTTCCCCCTGTAACAAGTTCTCAATCTAGTAATCTTTAGGAACCTTTTCCCATAGATTCGTTAAGCAATACTATAACCTTTAATTCCGACCTTGTAAATTGGTTTTAAAAATATTTTGGCGATTTTTCCCGAAAAACGACAAAAGAGACGCTAGAGTAAGCGCCTCTTTTACTGAAGTATGATCCTTGAAGCCTATAGAATAATTGCGATCAATCCGCCTGAGCCTTCGTTGATGATGCGGCCCAGCGTCTCCTGCAGTTTGTATCTTGCATTATCTGGCATCATGGCAATTTTGCCTTGGATGCCTTCACGCACGATGGAGTGCAGGGAGCGGCCGAACATATCTGAATCCCATACCTTGATCGGATCGTTCTCGAAATCCTGCATTAAGTAACGTACCAATTCTTCACTTTGCTTCTCGGTACCGATGATCGGTGCGAATTCCGATTCGACATCCACACGAATCATATGAATGGATGGTGCCGTTGCTTTGAGACGTACACCGAATCTTGAACCTTGACGGATGAGTTCTGGTTCATCAAGCTGCATCTCGGCAAGCGTCGGCGCTGCGATTCCATAACCCGTCGTCTTGACCATTTCCAGCGCTTCAGAGAAGCGGTCATATTCCCGCTTCGCATGGCTGAATTCCTGCATTAATTGCAAGAGATGATCTTTGCCACGGATTTCAACGCCGACGACTTCCATCAAGATTTGATCATACAGCTCATCGGGTGCATAGAGGTCAATCTCGGCAACTCCTTGACCCATATTCATTCCGGAGAGTCCTGCACGATCGATGAAATCATATTCCATAAATTGAGCGACAACGCGATCTACATCGCGCAACCGGCGAATATCCTTCACCGTGTCACGCACAGAGTTCTCGTAGTTGCTCCGGAGCCAGTGGTTATCATTTAGCACCATGACCCAGCTCGGAAGATTGACGTTCACTTCATGCACCGGGAACTCATAGAGAACCTCGCGCAGAACGCCCATCACATCTTCTTCACCCATGGTAGCGACGCTGAGCGTCATAACAGGAATATCGTATTTGGCAGCGAGCTCGCTGCGAAGCTGTAATGCCTCTTCGCTACGAGGGCGCGTGGAGTTAATGATCAAGACGAACGGCTTGCCGACTTCTTTTAATTCGGCGATGACACGCTCTTCCGACTCCACATAGGAGCTGCGAGGAATTTCAGCAATCGTGCCATCGGTTGTTACGACGACACCTAGCGTGGAATGCTCTTGAATAACCTTACGCGTCCCAATCTCGGCAGCTTCTTGGAATGGGATCGGCTCTTCGAACCAAGGCGTTGAGATCATTCGAGGTCCATTCTCATCCTCATAGCCTTTGGCGCCGGATACCGCATAGCCTACGCAATCCACGACACGCACATTCACATCTAGGCCCTCAGCGACACGGATTTGCACCGCATTATTGGGTACGAATTTCGGTTCGGTCGTCATGATCGTTTTGCCCGCAGCACTCTGAGGTAACTCATCAATCGCTCTAGCGCGGTCTGCATCACTTGTAATATTGGGTAAAACAACCGTCTCCATAAACCGTTTGATAAAGGTTGATTTTCCCGTGCGGACCGCACCGACGACCCCGAGGTAAATATCCCCGCCGGTACGCTCAGCAATGTCCTTAAAAATGTCCACTTTTTCCACTGATATCCCCTCCTAAAATTTCTCTGATAGACAAATCTACCAGAAAACTTGTTCACTATTCACTGCAACGTATGAGCTGTTGCCGTTGTCGCCAGTGTTTGCCGCCGCCAGGAATCAACTATGCGAAATGCGCGCAATGCGACGTTAACTCGTACATGCATTTGGACTAGTAACATCTTATGAGCGAGTGGAAAAAATATGACGTTTGTTTTGCAAAAAAATAGATTCTCGTCATCTCTCTCTTCTAGGTGTTACCGTCCATGAAGCCTTCCAAGTATGATATATGACCAAAGCGGCAACCATATACATCTTTTTTGAGCTGATCAAAATAAAAAGCCCTTCAAAACGGTTCCACGTCTGAAGGACTTGCTCAACATTATTCATTGTCCGCCTCTTGCTCTTGCGCTCCGCGGCCCATTATGATCAATACAATCGCAATAAGAACAAATGCTGTTAAAGCCAGCATCGGAATCGTAATAAAGCCGAACCAGTTCAAATAATCGAAATTACAAGGAATACCTACCTTACATGGCGCTAACTGTGCAAATCCCGGAATCTTCTGCTCAAGAATATGCCAAGTCGAAATGGAACCACCGATGAGGACCATCGGCAAAGCATACCGTGTAATGCGCGTATTGTGCTCGAAAGCTGCGATCCCCAAAATAATCACGAGTGGATACATCAAGATGCGTTGGAACCAGCATAACCGACACGGCTCATACAAGAGCACTTCACTCATATAGAGACTGCCGGCCGTGGCAATGATCGAGATCAGCCATGCGACATAAAGCCCGTACTTCTGTATCCATTGTCTCATGAAAGGCCCTCCATTACTTCGATAGTTCAGCTTCAATCAATTTGGAGACATTCTCGAAATCTGGCGCCCCCACCGGCTTGCCATTCACAAATACAGTAGGCGTCGACGTGATGCCGAGTTGATTCACGATCTTATGGTCGTTATCAAGTTCCTGATCAAGCAGTCCATCCTGAACCTCTTTCTTCACTTTCTCCACATCAATCCCCGGAATATCCTTCACGATGTTCGAGAGCATCTCTTCAGTCGCCCAGATCTCACGCTCATCGCCTTGCTGCTCATACAAATGCTGATAATAGGTCCAGAACGCTTCTGGATTCTGTTTGTATACAGCTTCGCCGAACAAAGCAGCCCGCTTCGAATCGTTATCTGACAGCTTGAACGTCTCACTCATGAAAGAGAAGTTAATAAAGCTGATCTTCGCTTTCCCTGAATCAATATACTTTTCTTTTAATTTCGGGAACACGTCCGTCTCGAATTGGCGGCAAGATGGACACTTGAAGTCACCGAATTCCACAATTTCAACCTTCGCATCTTTATTGCCCAGCACCGGCTGGCCAGCCGTTGAGATCTCGTAGGTTTTTCCTTCTACAGGCGGTTCATCCGCTTTGGATGGTGATAAGGCATTGATGACAACAAGTGCGCCAACCAACAGAACGACAACAATACCAAGAAACCACCCGAAAAATTTGTTATTCGGCTTCGATTTCGTCTTATTCCCCTTATATGTAGAAGTATTTTTCTTATTCTTGCTCTCACCCATAATAGACACCTCTCCAATGATTTATCAGTTACTTAATACAGGCACAGGCTGTTCATTGACCCAATGATATGCAGTTGATTTTACCGGTGAATAGAAAGATGCATCCACCAAATAATCACGCAAATCCTCTACCTTCGTACTTACGGTTCCCCCAGCCTTCTGAATGGCGGTTACGATATCTGCCGCATAATCGACATAGACTTTCCCCTTCTTATCGATCATAATCTGCGTCGGTTCCCCTGAATAAACGCTCTTAATCTCTGGCGGTTTGCCGCTTAGCTGCTTCGTATCAACTTCATAGAAGTCGGGGTAGAGTTCTTTCCCAAGCGGCAACGTCCCTGGATGCGCTTTCGCGAACTGATCGACAAGCTTCTGAATATCATTCATATGCTGGTAGACCGTTAAATCCATCAATTTCACAACAGGCTTGGTCTCTTCATTGATAATGATGAAGTAACCTGGGCCACCTTTCTCGTAGGAGGCCACCGGAACATCGCTCAGAAACTTCCCATCAACGAGAGGTTCAAAGTTAATCCGGTACTTCTCGAACTTCGGGACATCATTGCCGCTTGTAATGATCGGCAAAATTCCTTTTTCTTTCTGAAATGCTTCTACAGCATTCTGCACCAGCAGCGTCGTCTCCCGATAGGAGACTTGATTCTCCGCGCGAAGCTCCTTAGGATATAGGCATCCCGTTGTTGATAATGCCAGCATGGTAAGCACCACCATGATTCCGGCTGTTCGTATGTACTTGATACGCGACCTTGCTGTCACAACCAGTCATCCTCCTGTTTCTGACGGGCAAGCTGCTTTCGAATCGCCGCTTTGAGCGGATCTTCCGGGACGGTAACCGTCATTTCCCCGCTGACTCGCGCTTGACAAGCAAGCCGAATCCCACGTTCGACAAGCGAGCCCAGTTTCATTTTTTCTTGCATTGTTGGAGGCATCAATCCTTCTTGATTCAACACTTCAACTTTACACATCAAGCATGAAGCCCTGCCATCACAGCGCGTACGAATGGCTACTTTGGCGCGGCGAGCTGCATCTAGAATGGACGTGCCAGGTCTCACTTGTATTTTTCGATGTTCCGGTTCAAATGTCACTTCGTACTGCATCAGATTTGCCTCGCTTTGTTATGTACTTTCATGACTAGAAGTATGTTTTGTTCTTGGCGCTAATGTCCCCTGCTTCACGAATAATCGCTTGGCAGCCCAGACGATAGCCTTCCTCAATCTCTTCTTCGTCCAGCCGATTCCATTCCGCATCCGTTGGCGGCTCTAAGAATTCTGCGCCAGACTCAACATAGCACCGGCAGCGCGCACAAGTCCCTCGCGTACAAGAGAAGCCCCAATCCACATCATGCTTGATGGCAAGATCAAGGATCGACTTCCCAACTTCCGCCTCGACGGATTTTGTAATTTTCTTACCGATTAACTCTACTGCCTGTCCCATGCTTAGCCCCCATTTCTCTGTTGTCAACTATTTATATCATACAGGCTCCACAACATTATAGCACTCCAAAAAAAAGAACAAAAGATGACTCTTCCATTCTCTCGAGTCCGCTTTTGTTCTTGGTTCATCTACTTCTTCATCAACATTTTCATCACCGATTCCATATTGCTCATCCCGCCGCTGCTCTTGACGGTTTTAATGATGTCATTGATGGTTGCTTCCGATACCGGAATCTTTGCCATGTTCGAAACTTGTTTTATAAGTTCGCGCAGCTGGGATTCGCTTTGCATCGTACTAGGCTTGACATTGCTGGCTAATTTTTTGATTTGATTCTCGGATATATTTTTGCCGGTCTTTTGTTTTACTTTATTCAATATATCCTTAGATACGTTCTTAGACATCGTACCCCTCCTCTGACGTGACTTCAACACATCATATGAGAGGGACAGTCACTTGGTGTAGGCGAATGAACAGGGACTAAGACTTTCGAATCCAATCTTCTTTCTGCGTCTTCGCGATCTCTTCAATCTCATGTGTTCTTACCCGACCCATAAGTGCTTCCACAGCTTGCTTGCTCGGTTTACCCTCGAACAACACTTGGTATAGCTGATCTGTAATCGGCATATCGACATGGTATTGACGCGCCAACGCATAGGCAGCTTTGGTCGTTCGAATTCCTTCCACCACCATACCCATCTCTTGCAGCACCGTATCAATGGACTTGCCTTGCCCGATCATCGAACCTGCACGCCAGTTCCGGCTGTGCTGACTGGTACACGTCACGACAAGATCGCCGACGCCCGCAAGTCCTGCGAAGGTCATCGGGTTAGCCCCCATTTCAAGGCCAAGTCGTGCAATCTCAGCTAATCCGCGCGTCAAAAGCGCTGCCTTCGCATTATCTCCATAACCAAGTCCATCCGACAGTCCTGCCCCAAGCGCAATGATATTCTTGAGCGCACCCGACAGTTCAACGCCGAGCACATCCGGGTTCGTATAGACACGGAAGAATGAATTAATGAATAAGTCTTGCGCCGCTTCTGCTGCTTGAAGATTCGCCGACGCCACAACGACCGTGGTCGGGCATAATCTTACAACTTCTTCAGCATGGCTAGGTCCTGACAAGACGACGATACGAGAAGGATCACATGCTAATTCTTCCGCGATGACAGTAGACATGCGCTTCAATGTCTCGGTCTCGAATCCTTTCGTCGCATGAATAACAAGTGTATCTGCAGCAAGATACGCTTTCAATTCTCGCGTCACGGCTCGCATGGCTGAGGAAGGCGCAACGATTAAGACGGCCTCTGCACCGGTAACAGCCTCTTCCATCGACGTCGTTGCGACGATGCGTGACGATAAATCAACCCCAGGCAAATAACGTTCATTCCGATGCTGTTCGTTCATTTGTTTGACTTGGTCGGCATTTCGTGACCACAGCATAACTTGGTGTTCATTATTGGCAAGGACGCTGGCAAGTGCAGTACCCCAGCTTCCTGCGACAAGGACAGCTACTTTTTTAGACAACGCGACGTTCCCCTTTCTTCGCACCCAGCTTGTTCTCTTTCCCCTGAACAATCTTCACGATATTCGTACGGTGTCTGACAAATGCGAAAATACATAAGAGCAAGCTCGCCCACAAGACTTCATGCGGCCGATTCATCACAATAAGCAATATAGGCAATGCCGCGGAGAGGATTAACGACCCAAGGGATACATATCTTGTCACGGCAATGACGATGATCGCCGTAATGCCTGCGATCAAGGAAGGTAAGAAAGCAAGAGTCGCCATGACACCAATCGTCGTTGCAATCCCCTTTCCACCTTTGAACCGGAAATAAATAGGCCAGTTATGGCCCACAATCGCCGCAATCCCGCATAACACAGGAATCCAAGGGGAGACATCGCCCATCCACTTGCCTAGCCATACGGCTAGAATTCCTTTGCCCATATCCAGCAATAATACACAGATTCCCGGACCCTTGCCGAGGACCCGTAAGGTGTTCGTTGCACCTGCGTTGCCGCTGCCATGCTGGCGAATATCAATGCCTTTTAACCATTTGGCGATAACGACACTGAAGCTGACCGCACCGATGAGATAACTTAGAATGATTGAGATAATCGCTAGAACCACAGTTCTCCTCCCCTTAACCCACTATTCTTGATCGGTCTTCCGTCGAGTAAAGATACGAATCGGTGTGCCTTCGAACGTAAACGCAGCCCGTATCTTATTCTCAAGGTACCGTTCATATGAGAAGTGCATCAGCTCCGGATCATTAACGAAGACGACAATCGTCGGCGGTTTCACGGCAACTTGTGTCACGTAGTTAATCCGCATGCGACGACCTTTATCTGTCGGTGGAGGATTAATCGCAATCGCATCAGAGACGATATCATTAAGAATATGTGTCTGGATACGCTGCGCATGCTGCTCAGATACATGCTGTACAACAGGCAGAAGCTTGTGTAGACGCTGCTTTGTCTTCGCAGACAAATAAACAACCGGACTGTACGTCATGAATAGGAAGTGATCCCGAATTTTTTGCGTAAATTGTTGCATGGTCTTATCGTCCTTCTCGACAACATCCCACTTATTTACGACAAAGATCGATGCTTTCCCTGCATCATGCGCATACCCCGCGATATGTTTGTCTTGATCAATAATTCCTTCTTCGCCATTGATGACGACGAGGACAACATCCGCGCGCTCGATCGCTTTAATCGCACGCATGACGCTATATTTCTCTGTCGATTCATAGACTTTACCCCGTTTGCGCATACCAGCTGTATCGATCAGAACATATTTCTGTCCATCGCGTTCAAATGGGGTATCGATTGCATCTCGTGTAGTCCCGGCAATATCACTTACGATGACACGCTCTTCACCTAGAATCGCATTCACAAGCGATGATTTGCCGACATTTGGACGGCCAATTAATGCAACACGAATGACATCCTCGTCATAGACTTCTTCTTCTTTCTCCGGGAGAAGCTCTACAACCGCATCGAGTAAATCGCCAATCCCTGTTCCGTGTGAGCCTGATAAGGCAATCGGATCACCTAAGCCCAGGCTGTAGAATTCATAAATTTCATCCATCCGGCTCAAGTTGTCAACTTTATTCACTGCCAAGACGATTGGTTTGCCTGAACGGAACAAGAGCTGCGCTACTTCCTCATCGGCATTCGTTAGCCCGCTCTTCGCTTCACACATAAACACAATCACATCCGCCTCTTCGATTGCAAGCTCAGCTTGGACTCGAATCGACTTCAAAATCACATCTTCGCCATCAATCTCAATACCGCCTGTATCAATGACGCTGAATGGTACACCGTTCCATTCAGCAGTCCCGTAAATACGGTCACGCGTAATCCCAGGCTTGTCTTCCACGATCGCTAGACGATCCCCGATAATCCGGTTGAAAATCGTCGATTTTCCTACGTTAGGACGCCCAACGATGGCAACTACGGGTCTAGACATAATCCATTTCCTCCTATATCGAATGCTTCTCTGCAATCATGAAGCTACATTCCTTCTAAATTTTCGTGCCCCAGCCAAAGTATTCGGAATCAACCGCAAAAGTTTCTCTTCACTTTGGTGAGTCTTTTTTATTTCTTCCAACTCTTAAACCGTTCATAGAAAAAACCTGCCGTATTCTTACCGAGCTGCATGACGCTCTCAAAACACCACGCCGTTAATCTTGCAGTTAGGATTGAAATCCACCAACCGTCATACCATGCTGCCGAACCTAATATGATTCCTAATCCTCCTGTCATTCCTTGCAATAACGCATCCCCAAGCAAGAACCCTACCGTAATAATAATAAGCTGCTCCTCGATGGATTGTACCGCGAGAAGGACGCATGCCGTCGATACGATCACAGGATCCCATCGCGATGACACCCAGATGAAGATCGGATCCATCATAACGAAATGCCCGAACAACGCATATACAATGCCAATGAGCAGCGTAACGATCAAAACGTAGATTTTACGATACCACGGTTCCAGCTTATCAAAGCAATAAACCGCTGTGACAAGCAGAACGAGTACACCCATATTCAGAGTCGTCGTCGCATAAATCGGAACTGTAAATAAGACGGATATCGGAAAAAGAATCATAAACAACATACAAGATCGATAAGTCAATGAAGAAACGAATATTTCTCTCCATCCACTGCATAGTAAAATAACAACAATTAAATACACTAATAATGCGATTGTACCAGCATTCAATAGGATCACCTCAGCTGATCCTATTATCTGTCAATCCTGTTTATTTTAACCGAGGATTCTGCCTTTGCGCATAGGTTCGAATATCTATTCCTCGGGCATAACACCAATGTGCCGTTTCACCGCTAATAATCATCGGTACATGCCAAAGATCCGAAATACTTGATGCACCGAGCCCCGTCATGATCAGTGATAACTGCTCATGAAGCTGCGTAATCTGCCGAATAACCGCATCGGTCCCTTCGTGCTTCAATGTCTTTAGGAATGTCCCTGCAAGGCCAGCAGCTCCGGCTCCAATCGACAGCGCTCTGCATAGATCAAGTGCATGATTAATGCCTCCGGAAGCCATAATCCGGTTCGGTAGAATAGCTTGTCCTACTTCCAACAGCGCACAACTCGTCGGAATTCCCCAGTCGTTAAGCCATCCTATCGATTCCTCACGCCGAGCGTTCTCGATCGCAGCGAAATTCGTTCCACCAAATCCTCCGACATCGATGACAGATACCCCTGCTTCATGAAGCTTCTTGCTCGCATCGACAGTCATTCCGAAGCCAACTTCCTTCACGATGACAGGAACATCGATCGACTGGACAATAAGGGCGATACGCTCCAAGACTCCTCGAAAATCCCGATCTCCTTCCGGCATGATCAGCTCTTGCATCGGGTTGATATGAATCTGCAGCGCATTTGCTTGAAGCATATCAACGGCTATCTTGACCTGCTCAACCGTCGCTTCACTCCCTAAATTAGCGAAGACAAGACCCGCTGGATTCATCTCACGAACGACCGTATAACTAGAACGTACTTCCGGATGCCTTAGCGCAGACATTTGAGACCCGACCGCCATAGCAATTCCAGTCTCTCTTGCTGCAATAGCTAGATCACGGTTGATTGCCTCGGTTTCTAGCGCTCCTCCAGTCATCGCATTAATAACAATCGGCGAACTCAATTTGAGCTCGCCGATGGTCGATTCGAGTGACACGGAAGAGAGAGATTGCTCAGGCAGACATTGATGCACAAACCGGATATCCGAAAGTCCGTGTTTACCGCTCTGGCCCGTTTGCAGCGCATGCTGCAAATGCTCAACTTTGCGCGAAACACGCATCTCTCCATTCCCCCCGTATGAACTGTTCTAGTTTTTGAATTTGCTTAGTTTGTCGCCGAATTTCTCTGCAAGAGAGAAGCTCATGCCTTCGTTGCTAAGCGATACGTTAGGGTTGTTCAATTTGATCTCTTCTCTAGGCGCTCTAGTCGAAGATTTTGGTTGCTTCTCAGCTTTAGGAGCTTCTGCTGGAGCTTCTTCTGTTTCTTTGATGCTAAGGCTTACGCGTTTCTCAGCAACATTCAGATCCAAGATTTTCACTTGAACGCTTTGTCCTTCTTTCAATACTTCATGCGGCGTACCGATATGACGGTGTGCGATTTGAGAAATGTGCACAAGACCTTCAACACCTGGTGCGATTTCAACGAATGCACCGAAGTTCACAAGACGTTTAACAGTACCTGTTACGATATCGCCAATATTGAATTGTCCAGCCGCTGTGTCCCATGGACCTGGTTGTGCAGCTTTGATACTCAAGCTGATTTTACCGTTAGCTGGGTCAACTTTTAATACTTTCACGCGAACGCTTTGACCTTCTTGAACAACATCAGCTGGCTTCTCAACATGAGACCAAGCAAGCTCAGATACGTGAACCAAACCATCCACGCCGCCGATATCAACGAAAGCGCCGAATTGTGTCAAGCGTTGCACTGTACCGTCGATTTCTTGACCTTCTTGCAAGTTCGCAATGATGTTTGCTTTGTTCGCTTCGAACTCTTGATCCAATACGTCTTTTTGGGACAAGATGACTTTGTTGTTCTCACGATCTAATTCTTTTACTTTAACGCGAAGCGTTTTACCTTTGTAATCGCTGAAATCTTCAACGAAATGACGCTCTACCATCGATGCTGGAATGAAACCGCGTGTACCTACATCAGCAACGAGGCCACCTTTTACCACATCTGCTACAACAACTTCGAATACTTCGCCGCTGTCTAGCTTCGCTTGCAATTGCTCCCATGCGTTCTCGTTATCGATTTGACGCTTGGATAATACCATTTTTTCGTTTTGATCATCAATTGTCACGACTCTACACTCCACTTCTTGGCCAATTTGTACCGCATCCGCTGCATTATCAACTTGTACAGAAGACAACTCGCGAATCGGGATAATACCATCATATTTATATCCAAAGCTGACAATGGCTTGGTTATCCTCAATCTTAACGATCGTTCCTTTTACCGTGTCCCCTTTTTTGATGGATACGATGTTGTCGAGATCCGCTTGACTCTCAACCGCTTCTACTTGCACATTTTCTTCAGACATTCGTTATACCTCCTCAGTTCAAAGCCCCATTTATTTAAACCTGCCATGTAGGCAGCGTTCAAAACCATTAAAATGTAGTATCTTTCCAAATACGAAATTCATGCATGCATTCATCGATATTGATGCTTTAATTGCTCGATTTGCTTCATGATCTCATCCGTAAGTGTATCCACTGCGGTCTTCGGATCTTCTTGGAAAGGGGTCATATCAATCGGTGTGCCATATACCACTTTCACTTTACTGAACAGCCGATAGTTGCCGATGATGGCTACAGGTACGACAGCGGCGCCGCTTCGAAGCGCGAAGCTTGCTGCCCCTTTCTTCCCTTCTCCTTCGGAATGACGCGAACCTTCCGGGAAAATCCCCATCACCTTGCCGTCGCGCAGAATATTCAGCGAGATCTTAATCGATTCTTTACTTACACCGCCACGTTTGACTGGGAATGCACCAAGTTCATGAATTAACTTACCGAACAACGGAATCTTGAACAATTCCTGCTTGGCCATGAAGTGCACTTTACGTTCCAATAAAACGCCCACCGTAGGTGGATCGAATAAACTAACGTGATTCGAACAGAGCAGAACGCCGCCTTCTGTCGGCACATGTTCTGCGCCTATTGCTTCAAGACGGAACAATAATCGATATAATCCGCGTAAAAGGCCTCTACAAAAATTATACAACATAGTTTACTTCGCTCCATCCGTTTTGGTTCTGCAATAGTCAATAATCTGATCCACAACTTCTTCAATGCTCATGGATGTTGTGTCCAATGAAATCGCATCTTCAGCACAGACGAGCGGTGAAACTTCGCGTTGTTCATCTTGACGATCACGTGCAGCAATATCATGGATGAGCTGCTCCAGTGTTATCTGCTGACTATCTTTAATCTCTTGATAGCGTCTCAGAGCTCTCTCCTCAACACTTGCTGTCAGGAAAATTTTCAGTTCAGCTTGCGGCAACACATGTGTACCGATATCGCGGCCATCCATAACTACGCCTTTGCCTGCAGCCATCTGGCGCTGCATATCGACGAGAATGGATCGAAGCGGACCAATCTTGGCATAAGTAGACGCATGCTGACTAATCTCGTTCGTACGAATAAAGCTTGTAACATCTTCACCATTCACGATGACCTGTTGTGTCTGTTCACCGGGAATCAATTCAATATGTAGCTCCTTCATCGCATTCAGAACCCGATCGGTATCCCCTGCTGGAATCCCATGCCCCATCATGAACCACGTTACAGCTCTATACATCGCGCCTGTGTCTACATAGACATAGGAGAGTTTCTTCGCGACCTGACGAGCTACCGTACTCTTCCCTGCTCCTGCAGGGCCGTCAATTGCAATGTTGATCTTGTCTAGTGTGCCTTGCTGCGCATTCAACAACAGGATGTTCCTCCTCAAAACGTTCCTCACGTCGAAACGACTTCATTCATCCTTAAATTTCAAGAAAAAAGCAGGCGTTGCCTGCGACGTGAAAATTATACCACACAAAAAAGAGAGATGCAAAAAATAATCCGCTATGGAAGCGATTTGTTTGGTGTTTTGTCGCTTGAAATCGGAACGCCTTCCAATCGGTCGACACCAGAGATAAACCCGCGTACCATCGGGATTCGAAGCAAAATCTGACATACAATAAGCAGGCAGCAGCATATCCATAACCATCGCTTCAGATGGCTTTCGACACGGTTCGCAAATTGAATAAATAATTGCACATATTGTTCCGATTGCTGATCTTTTTTCTCACGCATGTGATACACCTCCAGCACGAATTGGAGGCTAGTATTCCCAAGTTATGTATGAATTATGCCATTATTTTTTACGATAATCGAATTGTTTCTCAAAGCAAAAACGGATGATCTTCTGCTGTTCCATATCTACGACTTCACTGAACTTCATCATAACAAGCTGCTTGTCATGTGTTAGCGGTTTGATGCGTACTGTCTCAGCCGTGAATTGTGCATGCTCAACCGTTCCGTTACGATACGGAATCAACAACCAACAGGATATTTGCTGACCCGGCTTCACACTCCACTTCGCGTCGCAGCGAAAGGAGATCCCGCCCCCGCTCACATCTTCTGTAATCGCAATGAACTGCACTTGATCCATTAATTTCACGGCGAGCTCTAATTCTGCGGTGACACGCAAAAAATTGCGTCGTTGAATTTTCGAAATCGACTCCAGTTCCGGCTTCTTAATCGCTACCATGCGAACAACATCCTGACGGGACCCGCAGACATAAGTATTAAAGTAGTTCTTCACGCCGCCTTCCGTCAGAAAATAAACCGAAAGCTCATCGCCTAGATGAAGCGGCTTATATCGCCCCGTTCGTTCATCTAACGGAATTTCAATGTATAGATTGGTCTCATCCATCTCTACAATGCGGGACTTATATTCATGGTGTGATTCCTGTTCGTCCGCCGATGCCACTTGAATATAGACCAGATCACTTACTCGAGGTAACAACCAAATCACCTGCCATATCTAAATTTCTCCTCGTCGATTCCCTCGAACATGGGGTACAAATCTAGCCATATTATAACATATTACGTCAATAAAACACGCACAAAGTGATGAGGATATGAAAACATAATAAAGCCCTCCGACAGGATTATCGGAAGGCTGGGATCGACCACTTATGCTGGTTTCTTCTGCTTCATACCTTTTAACTCTTCAATATGTTCTTCCATTCCCGTCTCCGCATTGAGGTATATACGATAGCTAGTACCGTTAATATCCCCTACGAACTCATAGCACAATGTTTGCTGTCCAAGCTCATTTTCGATGATCGCTAACCGATTGAATCTTTCCTTCAGGTCTGGGTTCAAATATTTCCGTGCTTGTTCTACGCTAAGCTTCGGTGTAATTTTCTTCTTATCGAGAACATGCTTCTTATATTCAAAATCACTGGCTTGGATCCCTGTAACTTCACCATTATCGAGAGCAATCCGTACGGTAATACGCTCGGGGTAGAAGAGAATACCATGCTGCTTATGCACGAAGATTGTACTGCCGATGTTGTCATATTCATCATAACTTACCGGCACCATCTCAGGATATTTATGATCGTTCAGGAACTTCTGCGCCGCATCCATCGCCTGATCCTTCGAAATTTTCTTCGCACCAATATCCCGTGTATCCATGTAACTCGTGAGATGGCCTCCACGTTTGGTGTAATCTAGATGAACGACCGTCTTCGTATCTTTCCGTTTACCTGTGACCGAGTAGGAGGCGTATTCTGTCTTTGCCCCGTTCTCAACCACTTTGACATCCGTAATCTTATGGTCGCCGAGGAACGTAGATGCCTTCTTCTTAATCTCTTCCTTGGTCACATTTTGGCCAGCTAACATTTTTACCGAACGCTTGCTATAGACGCTGTTTACGGCCGGCCCCCAGTTAATCTCAGGGTAATTCCCAACCTTTTTGTCAACGGTTTTAAATCCATCGATGATGGAATTATCCAGCTTCTGCGTCTTGCTCGCCATGACTTCCTCCACATCCAGCCAGCGCATGTTATTCTTCAACGCCGTTGCTTGTACCTTGTGAAGATCATTGGCAATATCCTCTGAATTCGTATACAACGTTTTGAGCATTTTCAGCTCTTCTTTACTAAGCGGCTCCTTCGTCATATCGCGCATCGAAGCTTTGTAAGAGAAGTTAGAAATATGGGACAGAAAATCCTCTGTTTTGCTGAAAGGCAATAAAGTCAAAGGAAGCTGGTTAATCTCATTCTGCGCCTCACTTGTTATTCGCCATACATTAGCCAGACTCTTACGATGCATTCCTTGTGAAGCTGAATTTACTGCGAGCGCATTACCTAATTCACTATGTAATTTCTCCACATGATACGAGAGATCATGGAACGCTCTCTGATATTGACTTTCCGCCTTCAACATGACGGCATTCTTCTGCTTATACTGTTGATAGCCCCAGTAAGCAGTCGCAATCAAAATTAGGGCGACAACCGGAAATAACACTGCACTAATTCGCTTATACATTGTACAAACGGCTCCTTTCTCATCACAAACTGACGTTAGTATGATTCAAAAAAGGAAGCTTTATGCATTTTCCGATCAATCGCCCTAATAACGGTCTTCTTCGATTTCAAAATCTTGCGTATTATTACAAAGACATTGTTTGAACCCTGTTTCAATCCGGCCGCGTTCTTTCTTCCCGCGAAGGACGAATTTCTCTCCGCAGTTCTTGCACCGAATTCTCACTTTGACCCGCATCCGATCACCTCATTAAGCAGTATAACCGGATTTCAATCGTTTAATCTTGTATTTCCTCACGTTTTAGTAGACGGAACGGCGAGCGAGAGTTCGCACTCTTCACATTCATCATCCCGCGATACCATAGATAGATCATGAGGGGAACGATATACCAGATCCAATACGTTTTGAACGTAAGTAGTACATAGTCATATACGCCATGCCAAAAGAGCGGAACAATCACTGCATATAGCAAGTATCGTCTCTTGCGTTTCCCTTCTGTGAATTTTGCTTTGCCAAAATAATACCCCATCATGACACCAAATAGTGCATGTCCCGAAACAGGCAACAGCGCACGTATCAATAAAGTGCCAAACGAAGGATGGCTGTACCAGGCGTACATAAGATTTTCTATCGTTGCAAATCCGAGCGAAACCGCAACGGTATAGAGAATACCATCATAAGGTTCATCGAATTCCGTATGATTATAAACAATGTGATAGATCACGAACCATTTAACAGCTTCCTCAACGCCCGCGGATATACCGAAGGAGAATAAGTAAGGATTATCCCCTAACCAGAGCTGGATTCCATGCTGGATGATCATAATCGGCAGGACAATGAGAAATCCGAGCAAAAATATTTTGACCACCATGGAGATAGGCTCACTGTCATAACGATCTTTCAAATAGAAATACACAAGCAACGCGATACCCGGCGCGATTGCTGCCGTTAGTATTGAGAACAATGGCACCGAATATGACCTCCTAAAGTTTTGCGAAGTAAAACTGACTTCGTGAGCATATGCATGTTTTGCGGAGCAAAACTAACTTCGTAAGCAGGAACGAGATCGCTACATTACTGCAGCGGTGTGAAATGAGCGCAAATGGTGCCGACTGCATTCGACGGCATTACGACTTTGGCATACTCATCGAGTACGGCTGGCGTCACGGAAGTCGCCTCACCATATTCCGCAAGCAGTGCTATTAGTGCATTATATGCGCTTTGTTCTAAATCCTTTGGCTCGAGATGCAGAATGTAACGGTCTTTATAATAATATAACTTGCCTTCTTCCTCGACATGTGGTGCAATCAAATGAGCGAGGTCGATCAAATGCTCGAAGTCAGCGAAGGCGTACATAATGGTATCGCTCTGTTCCATTGTTACTTCCATCTCATAGACTTCCTCTTCTAACTCGTCTTCTAAATTCACTCCTAAAGAAGGAACATCATATTTTCCACGGGTCACGATGACCACCATACCTTGCGCGGGCAGTGCAAACACTTCAACAGCTAGCGGTCCTGTTGGATCGAATCCAAGTTCCGTATAGGCTTGATCCATCATTTCGCTGAACAATTCATGGACTTTAGGGATTTCTCTCCACATATCTTCTTTTTGGATTCCGCGCTCTGACAAGTCATCGAACGTAAGGAAAATCCGTATCTTATTGGTACTTAGGCGTTCTATTTTCATGACAGGATCCTCCTTAAACAATCATGCTGATAATATAGAAATAATCGAATGCATCTTCCATTATACCATTGAAAGCATCGGTTATAACAGTTTATGAAAAGACATATAATGTGTGCTCGAGGAACGCCCTCAGATATCATGGTAACACTAAATTTCCTCGTTTGCACTAGTTAAGTTCTAACCGCCAATAAAATAAAAACATACAAAAAAGAATCATATCACACATTTACATGTGCAACATGATTCTAGAGGCATCGGTAAGAAACCGTTCAATCGACAAAGAAATTATCGCATGAAATACGAAGATACGCCTATCGCCCTCGATGAGGACGGATAAGCGTATCTTCTTGGTGCATCTTATAAGGAGGTATTATTCTCTTTCAGGATGGCGTCCACTTCGCGTTTGACAGTAGCTGATTTATTAATCAGATCCTTCAGCTGAGCGTGGCTGCTTGCACTTCCGCTGCTCGATGATAGGTCCGATCCGAACTCGGTATCAGACACGGTTGAAGATGCAAAGCTGGAAGTGGATGACGATGACGGCGCAGACATCGCGAAGCTGCTTGGAGCTTGGCTCGTGTACGATGATGTTGTAGTTGTTGAAGAAGCAGCACTTGCATCCTCTTTGAACGCTGGGCTAAGCGTGACTTCAATAACTTTATCCTTGGCTTTGCTCATCCAATCATTGACAGTATGACCCATATCGCCTGCTTTGGCCATCATCATCTGCTTGTTATTGCTAAGATATACGGCTGCCGCCGCACCAAGCACACCGCCAATCATAAAAGCTGTCATTTTCACGACGAAAACCTCCTTTTTATGATAAGATCATTACATATTGTGACCCTTCAGATGAAACTCATCCCGTTTAAAATAAGGAAATGGAGCTAACAAACATGAAGCTTACGCCCTCAAAATGGATCCTTCTGATCACACTTGTCATTAGCCTGACTGCTTGCGGTCAACAAACCGAGCAACAAAGCCAAGCGGAGAATCAGCCAAAAGCAATATCGGAATCTAAACCTTCTGCGGTAACCAACGAACCCCAAAAACAAGCTGAAAAACCTGTTGAGGAACCACTAAACAACGATAACCAGGTTGCTAAAACGTACATAATGAACAAAGTCTATAACATTGTTCCTGCAAAGGACGGGACGGAGAAAAAAGTCGTCCTGCTTACGTTCGATGATGGACCCAAGGATGAGAAAATGATCAATCGCCTGATCGATACGTTGGACAAACACCATGCCAAAGCGATTTTTTTTGTCAATGGATATCGTGTCAAAGCGCATCCGGAGCTGCTAAAGCTGATCCACGATCGGGAACAAGTGATAGGCAACCATAGCTGGGATCACATCAATCTGAAGAAGGAATCCGAAGCCAGCATCAAAAAACAAATTGAAGATGTGCAGAAGATTGTCAAAGATACCGTCGGTGAATCACCGAAATTCTTCAGGCCGCCTTTCGGACTAGGGAATGACACTGTGCGCAGCATCGTAAAGAATAATGGGATGCTGTTCATGACATGGTCAAATGGATCCCTCGATTGGGACTCGAAGAACAAAAATAAACCTGATGCGGTCATCAAAAACGTGCTCGAACAGCTCCATCCTGGCAGTAACATTCTGATGCACGAGCTGCCATGGACAGTCGATGCCTCAGATGAACTGCTGACCAAATTGGAAGACAAAGGCTATAGCTTCGTAAATCCGCTAGCTATTGATATCGGCGAAGACATCCAGTAATTCAAAAAGCAATCCAGCGCCATGTACATGGCGGCTCGGATTGCTTTTCTTCATTTTGTGGCGTTATCTTGTTGATGGAGCGTAATGATATGTACTTCGGCTGGGCAAAATAAACGAAGCGGCAGATGCGACGTACCGAATCCTCTACTGATGAAAACACGGATAAGCGCCTCGCTTCCCTTACGGACAACACGGTCAAGTGTATATAATCCGCAGGAATACTGACGATAAATCCCGTGGGTGACGAGCGGACCAATGCCTGGCAATCGGAACTGTCCTCCATGCGTATGACCCGCAAGGATAAGGTTAACCGGTTCATCATGCAACTGCTGGACAATTCCTGGATCGTGAACGAGCATCATCGTGAAGGCGGGTTGGAATCTTGGCTCTGAGAATGCGAGTCTCAAATTCGCCCGATCGGTCAGCAGATCATCTACACCGACAAGCCACACGCCTTGATTTTCTTTTTCCAGCCAAATCGCCTCATTATCAATCACTTGCACGCCACATTCCCGGAGTACAATATCTAGTTGTCTATAGTCCGCCTTGTAATCATGATTGCCATGTACCGCATAGATGGGGGCGATCCTGCGTAGAAGCTGCATGTTACGCTTCACCCGCTCCAACGGCACCCCGCGTTCCGTCATATCCCCTCCGAGCAGGATCAATTCGATCTGTGTGTGATTCGCTGCTAGAGATGCAATCCATTCCTCCGAGATGTGACGGCGATGGATATCACTAATGAACAGGAACTTCGTCTCATGCCATGGATCAGGCAGCTCCGGGAGCGCAATATGCTCCTCCTGAATCACGGTATGTCCGGCTTCATAGCTCATTCGAATTAGAACGAGCACGATCAATCCAATCAATATCGCAATAATCACCCATAGCACGTTAATTCTTCCCCTCGCTCCTGATTATGCCATCATCTTACGACCCCAATACAATAACCCGATTAACAATAGAATAAAAAGTACGATAAGCGAATGATAGAAAAGGCGCGTTAGCTTCCCACGCTGCGATGGATGAAGCTCACGCCTAGAGCCAAGTTCTTCGGATTTCTCCGAATCAACCGAAGCTTCCGGTTGCCCTTTCTCTTTCTTCCCTTCTCTTCGATCTTGGCGCGGTCTTCTTCGCCCGTATTTCTCAACTCGACTTAACTGCTTGCTCATGAATCATGAATCCCTCCGGTAACGAATGATCAGTCCTAATACGAAATCGACGATGAAATGTGTGATGATGGGTGCCCATAAGGTCCCCGCTTGGATGTAGATATACCCCATTCCGTAACTGATCGCGAACACGAGTCCTGTCGGAATCCAATGCTTTAAATATCGTACATGAATGACTGCGAATAGAATACTCGTCCAATATGGTCCTAAGTTATGCTGAATCGCACCACGAAATAACACTTCCTCACAAATCGCTACCATCGCCGCAATGATGAAAATATGCCAGATCGGCCGCTTCTTGAACAACATGTCATTTATTCCGCCATCATTCATCGCATCCTCTGGAACAAAACGTCCTGCTAGTAGATCTGCGGCTAATACAAGAACAGAGAGACCGACTCCCCAGTATAGAAATTCAATTCCTTCTGGCCATGATAATAGAGTTATCGGATTTCTTCTCTGAAAAATAAGCCATATGATACCGATAATAAGAGTAAGAGCTTGCGTGATATACAAATTAATCAATAATAAGCGATCATTGAGATCATGAACGGTGACTTGTTTGAGCTTGAAGCGTTTAAAGTTGATTTTTTTCATCGTTGTCCTGCCTGTTCTTTATATTGTATTCAAATTAAACTCATCGTAATCGAAGGAGCGCTTCACATGGAAAAAAGACCCTCTAGAATTTATCTCTTTTTTAGTCTCGGATTCATCTTCATGCTTATCTGTGCGGTTGGATCCTTCTTTTATGGCTTGAAAGTTGGGACAGACCGGGCGGAAGCCAAATATGACGCAAAAACGGCTGCCACACAGCAAATCAAACGAGTCGGAACGTATCCGCAGCAAGACCTAGTATCATTCTATCATACTGTTCTACTGCCGTATCGTGAATTTCAGAATACATGGTTCGAGGATATGGACCAATTAAATGCTGGCGACTCCGCGACAGATAATGCATCGATCGTTCGCGCTTTAGGCAAGCTTGCTGACGAGCAATACAAGCAGGCGAATCAAAATCCGATCAATGGCACCTCTCCATTGCTGCAAGATGCCCAGACAAATTATCTCAAAGCGTTGAAACTGTTCAGTACGGGTGCATCTAAATATACGAGCAAGGCGAACTCGATTCCAGGCCCGCTGGTGGCTGAGCAGCTCGCAAAGGATGAGTACATTAAAAATGCGATGAACTATTCCTTAAAAGCGCAAGAGCAAATGTTTTTTGCCATATTAAAATGGAGCAACACGATGAACTCCGAAATCCCTAAGCAAGCAGTATTCCAGCCGAAAGTATCGATGACCGAGTGGAAGAGCTATCCAATTGCTGTGAAGAACCTGCTGATAACCAATATTCTGCTAGAGAAAAAGATCTATCAGCCTTACTATCCACAAGATATTACGACGAAAATCGATCAAATGATTCAAAATGGCGGAACCCGAGATCTTAACGTGCAATCGATTCAACAATTCGTAGATTTATTGCAACGTACAGATGCGATAAAAGCCAATGAGTTTAAGAAAAACAAAAATCGATATTATCGAAATGAACTGCTGCCGCAGCTTCCATTCTTCTATGAATAACAAGAAAAAAAGCAGTAATAGCATCATAACAAACCTTTGAATCACTATTCAAGTTCGCGACATAATGAAGACTTTTTTTGACAATGAATGACCAACTCTGAAGATTGTGTGACAAAAATCACAGTTATGCAAGTTCCTATTGACACTTTTCATTTCCGATGATAAATTAATGGAAATAAATTGTGAAAAGCATTGATGGAACGAACACTAATGCAGCCTACAGAGAGCCGATGGTTGGTGGAAATCGGCGGTGAGCAACAGTCAGTTCAGCAGTCCTGAGTTATTGCATTGAAATGTGAGTAGGTGCAATCGGCAGAATCCGTTATCGTTCATGGTCTTCGGACCGATTGAGGCTGCTAGGTTCATCAGCAGCGAATTAGGGTGGCACCACGAATTAAACTCTCGTCCCTTACTACGGTAGTAGTATGCGGATTGAGAGTTTTTATTTTTTTTAACCAATAAAGGGAGGTTTACACAATGTACAAAGTATTAGTATCGGATCCGATCAGTGACATGGGTATTCAGCAATTGGTTGACGCCGCCGACATTTCGGTAGAAAAGAAGACAGGACTCAGCGAAGATGAGCTCGTCGCAATTATTGGGGAATATGATGCCCTACTCGTCCGCAGCCAGACTCGGGTTACGGCTCGCATTATGGAAGCCGGCAAAAATTTGAAAGTGGTTGGTCGCGCAGGGGTCGGCGTTGATAATATCGACCTTGAAGCAGCAACCAAGCAAGGGATTATCGTCATCAATGCACCAGACGGAAATACGATTACAACTTGTGAACACACTTTCGCGATGATGATGGCATTGTCCCGTCATATTCCACAAGCTTACATGAAGACCGTTCAAGGCGAATGGGACCGGAAGTCCTTCCTCGGTGTCGAACTTCGTAATAAGACACTAGGCGTCCTTGGTATGGGCCGTATCGGCAGTGAAGTTGCCAAGCGCGCCAAAGCATTCGGGATGGAGATCCTTGCTTATGATCCGTTCCTGACAGAAGAACGCGCAGAGAAACTACAAGTGACACTCGCAACGGTCGATGACATTATCCGTAACGCAGATTTCATGACGGTGCATACACCATTGACGCCTGAGACACGTCATATGATCTCCAGACCTCAATTCGAAGTCATGAAAAAAGGTATGCGTATCATTAACTGTGCTCGCGGTGGTGTGGTTGATGAACTAGCCCTTGTAGAAGCAATCGATCAAGGGATCGTCGCAGGAGCTGCATTCGACGTATTCGAAGAAGAGCCTCCTCGCGCAGATCACCCGTTCTTGAAGCATCCGAAAATCGTGGTAACGCCGCATTTGGGCGCATCGACAATCGAAGCACAAGAGAACGTCGCAATTGATGTATCGGAGCAAGTTCTTCACATTCTACGCAGTGAGCCGTACAAAAATGCCGTGAACATGCCTCAAGTGCCTGCGAACGTGCTGAACAAGCTGCAGCCATACTTCAAGCTGGGTGAACAACTGGGCGTATTCGTCGCTCAAATGATTCACGGTCCGGTGCAAGAGATTCACGTCAAATATTCCGGCGATTTAGCGGATTTCGATACGCAGCCAATTACACGCCATATTATTAAAGGCGTACTGTCCTTCCATCTTGGTTCGGATGTGAACATTATCAACTCCATGCATCTTGCTAAAGTTCGCGATGTGAACGTTGTCGTGCAAAAGTCAGCGGCAACAAAAGGCTTCACGAATCTCTTGCAAGTAACATTAAAATCTTCGACGGAAGAACGTCTCGTTGCAGGAACCCTGCTTAACGGTTATGGTGAACGCATTGTTCAAATTGATCGCTTCACAGTAGACGTTGCGCCAGAAGGAACGCTGATTCTGATTTCTCATACGGATAAACCAGGTATGATCGGAAGCGTAGGAACAACGCTAGGCAACAATGACGTCAACATCGCAACGATGCAAGTAGGACGTTCTGAGGCCGGCGGAAATGCCATTATGGCGCTATCGGTTGATCGCAGATTGCCAAAAGACGTGCTCGGACAATTGCTTCAAATTGACGGCATTCTGAAAGCTAAGGAAATTACATTGTAATCATAACGCACTCTTGCTAAGAAGCCCTCTGATTGCCACATGCTGGCGATGGAGGGCCTTTTCTTTGCTGCGATGTTCCACGAACAACAAGATTTAACTGCCTCCTTCACCAAAAAACACAAAAAACACCCTCATAACGAGAGTGTTTGTCATTTCAATTTAGATTTCGACAGGAAAAGCGATTGTAAATGTCGTGCCTTGACCTACTGTGCTCTGAACCGCTATCGTAGCATGATGCGCGTCCACAATATTCTTGACAATGGCAAGACCTAGTCCTGTTCCTCCGTTCGTTCCGCGCGTACGGGCCTTATCAGCCTTATAGAATCGCTCGAAGATAAACGGCACATCCTCGGAAGGAATCCCTTGTCCTTGGTCAGCAATCTTCAACACTAACATTTTGCCCTTCGAAGTCTCCGTATACCCTGCCGCGAGAACAATCTGAAGCCCCGGATTCGTATGACGGAATGCGTTGTCTAGCAAGTTCGTAAGCACCTGCTCTAGACGATCCTCATCAGCCCCTCCCAGAATCATTGACTCTGGCGGCATTTCTAACTGTAATTGAATGTCTCGCTCTTTGGCCAGAACCGAGAACTTGCGGTAGACGCGCTGAATCAATTGATCCAATTGCACGGTCTCGTGCTGCATCTCGATATGCCCTGCTTCCATACGCGCGAGGTCAAGCAGGTCCTTCACCAAACGTCCCATGCGCAGCGACTCATCATGAATGACTTGCACGAGCTCTTGACGCTCCTCTGGCGATGCGGCAATGTCATCCATTAATGCTTCACTGTAGCCTTGCAGCATCGATAGCGGTGTACGAATCTCATGGGAGACATTCGCTACGAAATCTTTGCGCAGCTTCTCAAGCTTAACCTCTTCCGTTACATCACGAAGCACGGCAACAGCTCCACGAACACTGTCTTGTGAATGAAGCGGCGCCATAACGACAGAGAACACGCCCTGCTGTACATGAACCTTGTCCGTAAGATCACTGCGAGTCTCAAGTACGGCTTGGAATAATGCATGCAACGGCTCAGGGATATGCGCTGTGTTAGCATTCCGCTCCTCCAAGTCTCCATCCCAGGACAAGTCGTTCCAAGCTCGAAGAATGTCCTCGCCTCTTGGATTTGCTAATACAACATTGCCTTCCGCATTGAAGGTAATCACTGCATCCGTCATACTCCGTAAAATGCTTGATAGATGTTCCTTCTCATGATTCAAGTCTTGAATGGTCACTTGCATTTCCTTCGCCATATGGTTGAACGTATGCGCAAGCTCTCCAATTTCATCCGTTGAACGAATGTTGAGAATGTTGAGCCCATCCGTATTGTACTCGCCCTTACGAATTCGATCCGCAGCTTTCTTGAGCATGCGCAGCGGTTGCGTAATTTTGTAGAACAAGAAAAAAGCAAAGACCGTCGTGAGTGAAAACCCGACGATCCCTGTGAAAATAAATAGACGCTTAACATCATAAGAATTCTTGAAATGATAGACATCAATATACGGTAACAGAAAGACACCTAGAATCATAAGAATCAGTGCAACAAGACCAATGATGGTCATCCATAGCTTGCCTACGACACTTTTCCAGAACATCACGTTATTTCGGCACCTCAAGCTTGTAACCAACGCCCCAGACTGTTGTTATCATTGCAGCCGATTCAGGTGAAACTTTATTTAACTTCTCACGCAACCGCTTCACATGCGTATCAACGGTCCGTAGGTCGCCGAAGAACTCGTAATTCCATACATCCTTAAGCAGTTCTTCCCGAGAGAATACTTTGTCCGGCGATACCGCTAAGTAATGTAATAGCTCATATTCTTTTGGCGTCAGACCGACTTCTTGTCCGCCTGCCGTTACGCGGTGAGCATCATGCTCGATCAGCAAGTGCGGGAAGACGATATTGTTGCTCGAATTCGCTTCTTTCGATAAAAATGCAGTTGCAGAAGAACGGCGAAGAATGGCCTTCACACGATAGATGACCTCTCGCGGGCTGAATGGCTTGACGACATAATCGTCCGCACCCACTTCAAACCCCTGCACACGGTTAATTTCTTCTCCTTTAGCAGTTAACATGATGACCGGAGTCGCTTTGGATTGCCGCAGACGTGTGCACACCTCTACCCCATCAATCCCGGGAAGCATGACATCGAGCAAGATTAGATCAAAGTCAGAGTCAAGCGATTTCGCAAGTGCCGTCTCACCGTCTTCTGCCTCCTCAATAATATAACCTTCCTTCTCTAGATACATCTTCAATAAGCGGCGAATCCGCTCTTCATCATCGACTACCAAAATCCGATTCAATTGATCCGTCATGTGTAGGCACTCCTCCAACAATTTATGTACAACTCTATTTATCTGCATTGGAGTATATTCGACCTATCTCCTCTATACTCCTGCTCTATACTCCTGCATATGAATGTAAACCAGCAATCACAAGATTAACGCCGACAAGTGTGAACATGACGACTAAGAAACCAATGACGGCAAGCCAAGACGATTTCGTCCCCTGCCAGCCGCGCGATAAGCGCAAATGAAGATACGCGCTATAGAACAGCCATGTAATCAGTGCCCATACTTCCTTCGGATCCCATCCCCAGAAGCGCGACCAAGCGATATGCGCCCAGATCATGGCGAAGATAAGTGCTCCTAACGTAAAGAGCGGGAATCCAATCGCAATTGCACGATAGCTTATCTCATCTAAATCTTCCGGATCAATACCATCCATCGCTGGATGGATCGCCGCGCCTAATGACTTCCGCGCAATAAGTCGCAGCAAGCCGTACAGAATCAGACCAGAGATAACCGCCCAAATAACGGTGTTCAGCTTCCGCCCTGCGTTCGCTCCATTCATCCATGAAGGAGCTTCAAATAATGGTTTGCTCATGCCTAGGAAGGAGTCAAATTTGACTGTCTCGCTATTATACGGCGCAACGATGGCAGGCAGCTTGTATTTGACCTCTTCTATTTTACTACTTTCCTGCTGCTGGCTGTCAACTGTTACTATCGTTTGTTTGAACTCCGCTTCATAACCCATCGCTCTGAACGTGAACACGGAAGCAATAAATCCAATAATAATCAGGACAGATAACAAAGTAATTTCTACCCAGCGCTGGGCTCTGACCGCCTGCTTCGTCTTCGAAGCAAAATCGACCGTACGCAGCAAATACATCAGACCTGCAGCAAAACCTACAGCAAAGAAGGCTTCTCCAGCCGCAGCCGTCGTGACGTGAATCTTGAGCCAGTAACTATCTAGCGCCGGTATAAGCGGCTGAACCTCTTGCGGGAACACGGCAGCGTACGCCATCACGATAATCGCCACTGGCACCGCGAAAACGCCTAGCACCGCAGTTCGATAGATCAGATACACAACCGTAAAAGCGACCATAATCATCATCGATAGGAACGACATGAATTCGTACATGTTACTCGTCGGGATATGTCCCCCGCCGATCCAGCGCGTGAAGAAGTAAGCCAATTGCGCCAATACCCCGAGCGTTGATGTTGTAAACGATATCACTTTCCAACGCTTCAAATGTGCTGAGGGATCTGACTTCTTCCACATCTTCCCCGAAATGGCGATGATGTAGAAGACGAAGGCAAAGCAATATAAGAAAAATGCCGCTAAGAAAGCATCACTACTAAAATCCAATAAAGAATTCATCGATTTTCTCCTCCGTTATCTAGCGATTTCGCTTCCACTTCAATATTCATCTGCTTCAGCAAATTCGCCACATCGCTTCGCATCCCATACCAGTTCTTATTCGTATGTGCACCGAGTGTCAATTGCTTCCCATCCAGGCGCAGCCATATTCGACGATGGTTCCAATAGAAGCCCATGACCAGCCCGATCATCGAGATCGCCGCCCCGACCCAAATATAAGGCATCGCGCTATCCACGCGGATAGTCAGGAAAGAAGTCGTGCTGAGCCCTACATTTTTCATCCCATTGACCTTAATCTCGAATTTCTTTGCAAAATCGCCGCTCAACTTCGCGTTCAGTTCATCCTGATCGAAGCGCTCCTTATCGATCTGCAGTGGGAAGTAGAAGTATAGTTCGCCTTCCTTCGCCAAATCCGGGCCAGTGATCAGGAATAAAAAAGCGGGCGCATTCGGTTCTTGCGACTTGGTTACGGGCTGCCCATCTGAATTCAACCCGAAATCAAGATATTTCTCTTTCAGCTCCATATGGTAAGGACCGACATCATACGCTAATGCGGAATCTCGCATATTGAGCTCAAATTCGCCATACGCCTCACCGGTTTCTTTATTGCGGATTTCCGGTTTAACTGAACGCAGCCGGAGCGTCGGATCATAGTCTGTCTGATAAGCCATGAAGCCTTTGTAATTAAGCGGTTCGTTGACCTCGATATTGTGTTTCGTTACTTCCTTCAACACAGGCTTCTTTGAAGGATCGTCACATTGCTCGACACATTCATAGAGCACGGCTTGTGTCTCATATAATTCTGCGATCAGCTTGTTCTGACCTTGCATCTCCTTCGGTAGATCCGTGTCCTTATAATATTTGACCGTGAACTTCTCATTCTTCAGATAGTAGTTCGTATCGGGAATCTTCTTCACTTCCCCCTCGGGAAAAGCGATGTACTGATCCATATACCAGCCTGGAATGCCCCGTGCGAGAACTGCGAGCAAGAAGATAATCAATCCGATATGATTAATATAAGGGCCCCAGCGGCTGAACCGGTATTTCTCAGCGAGCAGCGCGGAACCATCTGTATGTACGCGATAATGCTTCTTGCGAAGCGGCTTCACGGCTGATTCGATCCACGCATCTGGCGTCCCCGTAAAGGCAATCTCTTGCTGGTAGACTACTTTCTGTCTCGTTAAGAATCGCATATGCTTGCGGATCTGCTGCTTGCTAAGTGCGCGATACAACGGTAGAACCCGGTCGAGACTGCATATTACGAGCGACGTCCCAATCATTACCAGCAACGCAACGAACCACCATGACGTATACGTATGTGATAACCCTAGTGTGTAATAAATTTTGCCGAGTGTTCCGTAGGTTTGTTCATAATACGTCGAAGGATCACCATTAATGAAGGTACTCTCTTGAGGGAATATTGTACCTAGCGTTGCGCCAAGCAGTGTAATAATAATTAAATAGACCGCGATCTTAACCGATGAGAAGAAATTCCAGACTTGATCGATTAGTGACGGGTTGGCTTTCTGAGATTTTCGTGCGACACCGTCATACCGCATTTCTAGCGGTTCATTCGTATCCTCCGAATCAAGTAACGGCTTACCGCAAGATTCGCAGAGGACTGTGCCGATATGATTCTGATGCCCGCACTCACATTTCGTATTTTGAAACACTGTGAAAGACCTCCTACATATCCATAACTCGAACTAATGATACTAACCTCTTCCAATACATGCCAAAGAAACAGTTAATCTGAGTTCAAAAAAGTGAACTACGGCTTAGTTTAACTGTTTCAGTCGCTCTTCCAGCGTGTTCTCATCCAGCATCCCGACATAGATATCCGTAATTTTCCCTTTGCTATTGACGAAATACGTTGTCGGCATCGGGCCGATCGCATATTTCTTCGTCGTGAGCTTATCCTTATCCAATAGGATTGGGAAATCTACACCGAATTGCCCAACGAAATTTTTGACCGTGAGCTCATCTTCGCCAACATTGACGCCAATAATCTCCACGTTCTTATCTTTCATGTCTTTCCACGTTTTCTCGAGCAGCGGCATTTCTTTGACACAGGGTTCACACCAAGAGCCCCAGAAATTGATGACAAGGCCTTTCCCTTTGTACTCATCCAGCTTATGTACTTGGCCATCCAGACCCACTAAAGAAAAAGCGGGCGGCTCACTGCCTCGTCCAGGTTTTTCATCCGATTTGAATACGGCAGACCCGATAGCATAACCACCCAATATGAAAACGCCAAGCAAAATAACAATCTGTACGATTCTTCTCGATTTCTTCATCTGACGTCCCCTTCAATGATGTACATCACACCTCGTGATGTATTAATTAGATATCCTATGAACATTATAGCTAAAATTCGGTTATCGACATCTGGGGAATTTTGAAATTTATGTGTACGAGATCGGTTACTTCCGGCGTTCTTTATTCTTTTTCGATAAGGCTAATTGTTTCAATTCATTGACTTCATTCGGCGTTAGCGCGCGCGTTCTGCCGCGTTTCAAATTCATCAGCGACAAGTCGCCAAATTTGATCCGCTTCAGTCTGACAACAGGATGAGAGATCGCATCGAACATCCGGCGCACCTGACGGTTCCGACCCTCATAGATTGTAATTCGAATCGTCGCCTGCTTCTCCTCGACATTGATATCCTGGTATTCAACCTCGGCCGGTGCAGTCATGCCGTCCTCCAGCATAATTCCTTCTTTTAGCTTCTCGAGTTTATCGCCATGTGGAACCCCTTCAACCGTTGCGAGATAAGTCTTAGGCACGTGATGCTTCGGGTGCGTTAGCAAATTCGCAAATTCACCATCGTTCGTCAGCAATAACAAACCTTCCGTATCATAATCAAGACGGCCGACAGGGTATACCCGCTCCTTAATCCCGGTTACATAATCCGTAACGACCTTGCGTCCTTTGGGATCGGTTGCGCTTGTAATTACACCTTTCGGCTTATTCATCATTAAATACACTTTACTCTCGGATTGAATAGCTCGTCCATTCACAGTAATCACATCTTGCGTCGGATCCGCTTTGACCCCAAGCGTTTTCACCGTCTCGCCATTCACTTCTACTTTGCCCTCTAGGATTAATTCTTCGCATTTCCGGCGAGATGCAACCCCAGCAGCTGCTAAAATTTTCTGTAATCTTTCCATGCTTTATCCTTCACCTCGATCTAATGATACCTATCCTGCTCCGAAATCACAAGTTCATTCCATGGGAAAATGGATCCTGGGCATGATTCGGTATGCGAAAAGAGCTGAGCGGGATCAAATTTATACAATGCTGCGAGCGTAACCATCAGTTTCTGGGCAACAAAAAGCTGCTCCTGATGTTCGGGAGCCAGATCGATAATCTTCGAATAATCGCCCTCGAAGCAAATATGAATATATGCCTCATCCATGGGTACAGCAGCGGGAATAATCGTGGCATCCGTACAAATAAAAAAATCAAACCCTTTGCCATTAATCGAGGGGCAAACGGAATGATGAATAATAAATCCTTGCATCTGCATACAGTCCGCCTCATTTCTCGCGCCTCGCGCGAAGTAGAACTGTTACAGTATATGTAATTATGATCTATTGGTGCCCGCCACGTATTGATCTATGCGAACACCAAGAAACAGACCAGTACAGCGGCAACAAAGCCAATCAGATCGGACAGCAACCCAACTTTAAGCGCATAACGGCCTTTCTTGATCCCCACAGCGCCAAAATATACGGTCAGAACATAGATTGTCGTATCCGTACTCCCTTGAATGGTTGAGGCCATACGTCCAATCAAGGAATCAGGCCCGAATTGCTGAATTAAATCCGTCGTAAAAGCTAGTGAGCCCGCGCCTGTGATTGGCCGAAGCAGACCGAGCGGCAGTACCTCGCTCGGAATCCCCATAGCATCAAATAAGGGGCGAACGAACCCGACCATCAGATCCATAGCACCAGAGGCTCGAAATACGCTGATCGCCACCATCATCCCGACCAAATGCGGAATAATCTGAATCGCCGTATCGAAGCCATCTTTCGCTCCATCGACGAACGTCTCATAGACAGGCACTTTACGGAAAAAGGCATATAAAGGGATAAAGACAATAATGGCAGGAATTGCCCACGTCGAAATGGTTGAAATAAGCGAATACATGTCAGATCACCCTTTCATGTCGTCGATGCCTAGGCAGACCGGCTCGGCGGCGACTTCGTAAGAGGTGGGACCTTATTTGCCTTATAATATCGATACCTATACCACCGATCGATTAACATCGCAGCACAAGTCGCAATCATGGTCGCAATCAATGTCGTACCGACAATTTCGGCGGGGTTCGTAGATTCAAATTTGAGCCGAATCGCTATTAACGTTGTAGGGATTAAGGTTATACTCGATGTATTCAGTGCGAGCAAGGTACACATTGCAGGTGTTGCCGCATCCTTGTCTGGGTTTAATTTCTGAAGTTCCTGCATCGCTTTGATTCCCATAGGTGTCGCTGCATTCCCAAGTCCCAGCAGGTTGGCACTCATATTCGACATGATATAACCGAGTGCAGGATGATTCTTCGGGACATCCGGGAATAGAAACCGGACGACTGGGCCGAGCAAACGAGCCACTTTCTGCAGCAGCCCTGCATCTTCTGCGATTCGCATGATGCCAAGCCAGAAGACAAGAATGCTAATGAGGCCGAAGCAAACCGTCACGCCGGTCTCAGCGCCTGTAAAGAGCGCCTTCGTCACTTCCTCTACGCGCCCCTGCAGCACGGCCACAACAAATCCAACCAATATAAAGAACAACCAAATGAAATTGACCATGTCTTCCTCTCCCCCAATCCGTCAATCGAACGCTGTGAACAAAGCATTAAAAACCGCTCTAGCAACATCCACCAAGCTTCCCCGAGCTTGAGATGATGAATGACTAACATAAGCTGTCTTTCCTTGCTCATTGGCGAACACAGATCGATCCTTTGTTCTTAACAACGCGCTGTCCTTCTCATACAACGGAATAACGCCTAGCTGCTTCGTCCCAAGCATCACGAACAGCTTCCCGCGTTCTCCAAATGTGTAATCCATCGATGTACGAACCGTGAGTACAAGCTTGGTTCGGACCTGTTCCATTTCCCCTTCAGCGAAAGGATAAGCGAATGACTTCCCCACCTGGTAGGGGTAGTTCTGCACACCTTGTCCTTTCTGATAAATATCCTTGAGCGGGAAATGCTCAAAGCCGTAATCTAGCATATGTTTATGGTCTACCCAGTCCGTCCCATCATTCAACGTAACTGCAACAAGCTGTTGACCTTGGCGGGTCGCCGAACTGACGAGACAGCGAAGCGCTTTTTTGGTATAGCCTGTCTTTACGCCATCCGCACCCTCATACATTTGCAGCATCTTATTTTTGTTCAACCAACTATAATCCCATTTATCATTCGGATTAGGCGCTTTCTTCACTTTCGTCTTCACAATATCGCGAAAAATGGGATTCTTAAGCGCATATGCCGTAAGAACGGCCAAATCATTCGCAGAAGAATAATGACCTTCCGCATCCAGGCCATGAGGATTCATGAAATGGCTGTTATGCAGCCCTAACATTTCTGCCTTCTGATTCATCATGTATACGAATCCCTCTTCCGAACCGCCAATATGCTCAGCGATAGCCGTCGCTGCATCATTGCCAGAACGCAGCATGAGTCCGTACAGCATGTTCTCCAGCGACATTTCCTCACCAATCTTCAAATAGATCGATGAGCCTTCCTTACCTGATGCGCGTTTGCTGACTTCCACCTTATCAGACAATCGTCCATGTTCGATGGCGACAATCGCTGTCATTATTTTCGTCAAGCTAGCAATACGCATGGGTTCATCGCCATGACTGCTCCATAATATACGCCCCGACGTAACATCAATCAGCGCAGCTGCCTTTGCATTCGTCTGGACTCCCGAATCTATTGTTCGATTTCCTGTCGCCCAAGCAGAAGCACCTGAAATTCCCCAGAATAATACGAAGAATATCATCATCTTCGGTAAACTTATGGCCTTTCTCATTGTCGCCCTCCGTGTTATAGGTTCCTTGTCTTCTCATCTATATGCTTATCCACATCAGAGTATGTCCTAATCAAAAGATCTGTATCCTTAAAAAGGAATGTTACTATTCATCCTTATTGCACCCATACGATAATTATGAGAAAACCTCTATCGAAGCCTTTCGAAGATGAATTCTATTGTGGTTACAAAAAAACCGCCTCGCGCTCATCGTGCAGCGAAGCGGTGTTCTTGTTAACTCGAGAAGTTCGAAGGAGGCATATATCCACTCGGTTCTGGCGGATTCATCGTCGAATTCGCACTGGACTTTGCATTTGATTTATTCTCCATCATCGTCTGATACTTCTCCATAAATTGCGGGATCGAATCGATAACCCGTTCAACAAGATGTGTCTGATTATCCAGAGATACGATACGCACGCCATGCGTTCCTACAACGAGGAATGCAATCGGTGTGATGGATACACCACCGCCGCTGCCGCCACCGAATGGAAGCGCAACATCGGCATGATCTTGTTTTAGATCGTTCGATTTGGCTTTAGTCCGATCATCCGTTTGGAACTCACTTCCCCCTGCAGCAAATCCGAACCCGACCTTACTGATCGGAAGAATAATGCTGCCGTCAGGTGTTTGAACCGGCTCGCCAACAATGGTGTTAACTTCCACCATTTTCTTAATATTTTCCATTGAAGTCTGCATTAGGCCTTGAATAGGATGCTCTGCCACAACTTCAGTCCTCCCTTCACTCTCACAATGCGTACAAGAAGTACAACGCCTGCAATCATAGCGTGTCCGAAGCGAATTTTGGCTATGCAGCGCAATTCAGTGGTAAATTGCGGGTCATTGAAATGGGTATGTACTTGAAGCTGAGGCATATGCTCTAATTGAATCGTATGGGATAACCAGCCGGTTATGGTTCCCTTCATAGCCCAGACGATCCCCGTAGCCATTCCTGTCTCTACAACATCCCCGAACCCGATATGTGTCTCCCACGTTAGAACATCACAATGCACATGACGGAGCAGCTTCCTCACCCAGCGCTTGAAATCCGCTGTAAACCGAATAATGAGTGCGATTTGATTGTAAATGTGCTGAATGAATTCAAAATTGATAGAGATATGTTCGCGGGAATCATGACCATGCAGAATATTATCCTTTTCCTTTCTTTTCATAAGAAAGCCTTGATCGAACCCCTTGAACTTGATTTGTCGGATCTGATAATTCAATTTCACGAGTCCGAAGAGCATTCGCACCTTAATGGTGAAGTAATCATCTTTCTCCACTTTATTGAACAAAATCTTGATATCGATATATGTACATGCTGCGATGAGCAGCGCAACGAGAATACAACCTATGATGCCAATAACAATCCAGATCCACACGAGCAAGAACCCCCTGACTCTAATTCCCTCCGGTTAGAGGTAGTTCAAAAAGTCATCATTTGATCACGAAGTCATTCGAAGAAACATGATCGGCATCGAATCTTACGTTCACCTTCGAAGTCCGGTACTCATTTAGGTTTTGCCTAAACTCCGTTCCTCCTTCTTCAGGTTCTCGCAACCTTCTCGGTGCTGAAATGCCAACTTTTTGAACACGCACGGTTAGTATGGCTGAATTACATTCTTTTCATGACAAAAAACAGCCTACCACGGTTCAACCGAGATAGACTGTTCTTGTGAGACGTTCTATTTCATATCATCAATCGTCATTTGACGACCATCGAGCTTCTCGAAGAGCAACTGCGTCTCTTCATCCAGATCCATTTCACTCTCAAATTGGGAAGAATCGGGCAATCCCTTAAGACTATCGAGTCCAAAATAATCCAAGAATGATTTCGTCGTTCCATAGAGGATCGGACGGCCTATTGCTTCCGCACGTCCAACTTCCTCAATTAAATCTTTGGCGGTCAACGTCTGCAGTGCACGGTCCGACTTCACGCCACGAATCTCTTCAATATCTACACGCGTAATCGGCTGCCGATAGGCAATAATCGATAACGTCTCCAGTGCCGCTTGGGATAAGGTTGAACGTGAAGGCGAATAAGCCAATCGCTCAAAATAGGGTGCGTGCGCAGGTAATGTCGTTAATTGAAAAGCACTTGCAATCTCCGTAATCTGAATGCCTCGCTTGTTGCGTTTGTAATCCCCCTTCAAATCATGGATCACATCCAATACCAGATCAAGCGGCTGTTCGACGACTTCGGCGATCTGCTTTGCAGTTAATCCTTCGTCGCCCGCAACAAATAGTAGTCCTTCAATAATTGATTTCATGGTCTTGAAGTCCATCGATGCTCTCGTCCCCCTTCCATTCGATCACAATATCATCAAATAAATGGTCTTGATAACATCGGATCTGTTTCATCTTCATCAGCTCTAAGATGGCTAGAAAGGTTACGACAATCTCATGCCGGTCCATCTCTTCATTTAGCAGCTTCGAGAATAATACTTTACCGCCTCTTCCTACGCGATGTAAAGTAGTAACGACATCTCGAATACGATCTTTCACAGAAATTTCATCACGCTGGATTCTTGCAACGGTATTGCGACGCGTTGCTTTACGTAGTGCCTTCTGAAAAGCTCTGACCAGATCCGCCGTATGAAGTCCTTCAACAGGATTTTCGATTACCGTTGGCATGAAGGGTGTTAAATCCTCCGGTTCGCGAGAGTAAATCAAGCTTCGCTCGAATTCTCTCTCCCGAAGATGGTCTGCAATGCCTTTATACTTCCGATACTCAATCAGCTTCTGAATCAATTCCGCGCGTGGATCGAGCTCATCCTCAGGATCCATATAAAAATCTTCTTCCCATTCAATAACCGGAGGTTTCGGTAGCAGCAGCTTGCTTTTCATGGAGAGAAGCGTTGCCGCCATCACCAGAAATTCGCTCGTGACATCGAGTTCCAGCTCCTGCATCGTATTTAAGTATTCCATATATTGATCCGTAATTTCACTGATCGACACATTCTGGATATCGATTTCCGCCTTATCAATGAGGTGCAGCAGCAAATCGAGCGGTCCTTCAAATGTCTCCAGCTTATACGTTACCGTGGTCAAAATGACTTCCTCCCGCTTATCTTCTTACTAATAGATAAGCATTATTTCAACTGTTTCGTCAAGTTCGCCATTTCAATTGCCGTCACAGCCGCTTCCCAGCCTTTGTTCCCTGCTTTGGTACCCGCACGCTCAATGGCTTGCTCAATACTATCCGTTGTGATGACACCGAAGATGGTAGGGATACCTGTCTTTAAGTTAATGGCGCTTACGCCTTTCGCAACTTCGCTGCATACGAAGTCAAAATGAGGTGTCGAACCGCGAATCACTGTACCGAGTGTAATGACGGCATCATATTTACCGCTCTCCGCCATTTTCTGAGCGATGAGAGGAAGCTCAAATGCACCAGGAACCCAAGCGACATCAACCTCTTGATCTTGGGCCCCGTGACGTTTGAGTGCGTCCAATGCGCCGCTCAACAATTTCGTTGTGATAAATTCATTGAACCGTCCAACAACAACCCCATATTTTAATCCTGTCGATACTAAATGTCCTTCGAAAATGTTAGCCATGCTTCAACAATCCCTTCTTTTTATCTTCTTTTCTCATGCGATGATTTTATCGTCAACACCTTATTTGACTTCATTCTGCTCGACATCATCGAACTTCAGCAGATGACCAAGCTTCGATTGCTTCGTGTGCAAATATTTGGTGTTATCTTTGTTCTCCTGCATCTGGATCGGGACACGCTCAATGACTTCAAGTCCGTACCCTTCCAGCCCTTTAATCTTACGCGGATTATTCGTGAGAAGACGAATTTGCCGAATGCCAAGATCCTTCAGAATTTGTGCGCCAATTCCGTACTCGCGAAGGTCGGCGGGAAAGCCTAACTTCAGATTCGCTTCCACGGTATCTAGCCCTTGCTCCTGTAATTTATACGCACGGAACTTATTAATGAGCCCAATGCCACGTCCTTCTTGACGCATATAGAGCAATACGCCTTGGCCCTCTTGCTCAATTTGACGCATCGCTGCCTCGAATTGAGGCCCGCAGTCACAACGATGGGAATGGAATACATCCCCTGTCAGACATTCGGAGTGAACACGAACGAGCACAGGCTTCGATGGATCTATTTCACCTTTCACGAGCGCGATATGTTCTTTGCTATCCACTTCATTCGTGTAAGCAACGGCATGGAACTCACCGAAATCCGTCGGGAGCTTCACTTCCACTTCGCGTTTGACCAGCTTATCTTTCTCGTTCCGATAATGGATCAGCTCTTCGATCGTAATTAGCTTCAGATCATGCTTCTTCGCAATCTCGACGAGATCCGGAAGTCTAGCCATCGTGCCGTCTTCTTTAATCACTTCACAGATCACTCCAGCAGGATAGGATCCGCATAAGCGAGCCAAATCAACGGCTGCCTCGGTGTGTCCTGCACGGCGCAGTACGCCGCCCTTCTTCGCAACAAGCGGGAACATATGGCCCGGTTTACGGAAATCTTCTGGCTTCGATGCCGGATTGATCAATCCCTTCACCGTGCTCGAACGTTCAAAAGCCGAGATCCCTGTTGTCGTATCCACATGATCTACAGAGATGGTAAAGGCGGTGCCATGATAGTCGGTATTATGGGATACCATGGGCGCCAAATCTAGCTCTTCCGCACGCTCTTCGGTGATCGGCACACAGACAAGACCGCGTCCTTCCGTAATCATGAAATTAATGACATCGGGAGTCGCTTTCTCTGCAAGCGCAATGAAGTCCCCTTCGTTCTCGCGATCTTCATCATCCACGACGATGACAACCTTCCCCATCATCAGATCATATATAGCTTCCTCAATCGGATCGAACCGATAACGTTCTTCACTCATCTCTCCATCACCTTCACTTTCTTCTTGATTAGATAAACCCATTCTCCGCTAGAAATTGTTCCGTTACGCGATTTGCAGGTCTCGCTTGATCTCCGCTTGAACGATAATGCAGCAGGTGATCGACATATTTGCCCAGCACATCGCATTCGATATTGATGGTTGCTCCCGTACCCTTCTCCTGCAGCACCGTCTCAGCCAAGGTGTGAGGGATGATGGATACAGAGAAGACGCCATCTGCCTGATCAGCCTTCACCACCGTCAGACTAATACCGTCCAATGTGACAGAACCTTGCGGGATAATAAATTTGAACATGGAAATCTCATCTGGTCTGATCCCGAATACGACGGCATTCGCGTCTTCCGATCGGCTAATAATTGTCCCCGTGCCATCGGCATGCCCTTGCACAATATGACCGCCAAATCGTCCATTCGCTCGCATGGCTCGTTCGAGGTTAACTCGACTCCCAGGTTTTAACTGAAATAGATTGGTATGGCGGAAAGTCTGGGGCATCACATCCACGGAGAAAGACCCCTGGTCATAAGCAACGACCGTCAGACAAACCCCATTGACAGCAATACTGTCTCCAAGCTGCACATCATCCATAATCTTAGAAGCTCCAATATGTAAGATCATGGCTTCCCCTTTGCGATAGATCCGCCGCATGGTTCCGATCTCTTCGACCAATCCCGTAAACATCGTATCCTCCTCCTTCCATTCAATCCTTCGTATGACATTAAGCTTGAGCAGGGTAACCTGTTATACAGACATTATCTCCGAGCTGCTCCACCGTTAATTTCTCTAATACGATCGCTTCGCTCATCTTCTCGTATCCTTCGAAGACGATCGTACCCGGAGCCATAAATCCTCCAATAATCTTCGGTGCAAAGAAGAGCATGACCTTATCCACACAGCCCGCCTCGAGCATGGAGCCGTTTAAGCGGCCGCCACCTTCCAACAGAATTGAGCTAATCTCAAGCTCACCCAATCGTTCCATCGCGAGCGCCATAT
Organism: Paenibacillus guangzhouensis; assembly: GCF_009363075.1. Classification (NCBI taxonomy): domain Bacteria; kingdom Bacillati; phylum Bacillota; class Bacilli; order Caryophanales; family Paenibacillaceae; genus Paenibacillus; species Paenibacillus guangzhouensis. The sequence goes on from NZ_CP045293.1 coordinate 3,008,293, forward strand.
CAACATGTTCGCCAGATCCACATCGGATGATTTGTGCCCCTAGTGCTTCTAACTCCAGTACCCGTTCCTGGCTTGCTTGATCCGTCGTTAGAATCATCGTTGGCGCAGTGCCATCCTGAAGAACCTTAGCTTCTCGTGGAATGCGAAGCTTGGAATCCACAACGATTCGGGTCGGATGAAGACCCGGGACTGACAGTCTCGTCGTCAGGCTTGGGTCGTCTGCAAGTACCGTACCGATCCCGACCATGATCCCTTGATGCTGATGTCGCAACGTATGCACGATTTCACGAGCTGCCTCATTCGAGATCCACTTGCTGTCGCCCGTCTTGGAGGCTACTTTGCCATCCAACGTGCTCGCCGTCTTCAACGTGACGAATGGGCGTCTCGTCGTTATATATTTAATAAATTTTTCATTGAGCTTGATCGCTTCAGCTTCTAGAACTCCTACCTCAACTTCAATCCCATGGGACCGAAGCATTTCAACCCCTGTTCCCGCAACTTGTGGATTTGGATCTAGACAAGCAACAACGACGCGGTTAACCCCTTCACGAATCAATCGTTCGCTGCATGGCGGTGTCTTGCCATAATGACTGCAAGGTTCCAAGGTCACGTAAGCCGTACTTCCTACGGCCTCTGCTCCTGCCATATTCAGTGCATGAACCTCTGCATGTCCTGTTCCACGCTGCAGATGTGTGCCTAGCCCGACTACACGCCCGTCCTTCACAACAACGCATCCTACGACAGGGTTAATTCCTGTCTGGCCGACAGCTCGCTCAGCCATTTGAAGTGCAAGTCGCATATAAAATGCATCATTCATGACTTCCACCCTGATCCCCACCTTTCTCTCTCCAGTTCTCTTCTCTACATAGCATGGCAAAAAACCCCTTGGTACATGCCCAAGGGGTTGTAGAAGTTCGGTTCAACGTGAGACTAATCCCTATGAAGCGAATCCAGATTCATCAGCAAATAGACGTCACCAAATAGAGTCTACGCGATAGCCTTTTGTTAAAAAAGCGCGTGTACTCTCGCAGATTCGATTCTGTGTCTTACGTTTCCTTCTCCCATCCAGACTATACTGTCGGTCTCGGATTCTCACCGAGTCAGCCTTCACCCGTCTTGCAGCCAAGACATGGATCCGGGTCACGGACTTTACGAGTCTTCTGCTCGTATCACCGCCGGTTGGGATTTTCACCCGACCCCGAAGGAACATCACATTTTCTCCCACAGCTTATCATCTGCGCTTACAAAAAGCAAGCACATCCATCACTGCATGTATTACAGTAAGATGTTATGGCGACATGTAAAAACCCCGCAGGCCAATGCCTACGGGGTCTTCTGTCTTGCGACAATTAAACTTCTGTTACTTCCACTGTTTCCATACGATCTTTGCCTTTGAATGTATCAACATGCTCCATGCCTGATACAACTTTACCAAATACCGTATGTTGTCCGTCCAAATGCGGTTGCGGTTGGTATACGATATAGAATTGGCTTCCGCCTGTGTTACGTCCTGCATGTGCCATTGCAAGCGCACCGCGCTCATGTTTGTTCGGGTTGATCTCGCAATTGATTGTGTAACCAGGACCACCAGTTCCGTTACCTGTTGGGCAGCCGCCTTGTGCAACGAAGCCAGGAATTACACGGTGGAAAGTAAGTCCGTTATAGAACCCTTCGTTTGCTAGTTTTTCAAAGTTCGCTACTGTATTCGGTGCGTCTTTATCGAATAATTCAAATACGATTTCGGCGCCATTGGCCATTTTAATTTTTGCTTGTTTTGCCATGTGTGAGAACACTCCTTATCTATATGTCAACAACTAAACCCTAGTGTACTATGAAAATGCTGGAGAAGCAAAACTTCTATGACAGAATCATCAAAAAATAAAAACGGCCTCCCTTCCAATGAAGGGAAACCGCTATGAATTCGCTATTGTCCAGTTGATTACTTCGTAAGCGCGACTTTCTTCATCCGCTCAGGAATTAAGTCGTTCCCGACAATGTTATCAAATGATTCACGTGCCACAACTAGATCCGCTTGCCCATCCTTTGCGAATACAACGGAAGGACGACGAATCCGGTTGTAATTGCTCGCCATTGCATAATTATACGCACCCGTGCAAGCAACAGCTAACAAATCGCCACTGTTCACTTTCGGCAGCTCTAAATCCCAAATCAGCATATCTCCGCTCTCGCAGCATTTCCCTGCGATCGATACGGTCTCAACAGCCTCTTCTTTGGCACGGTTCGCCAGAATGGCTTCATATTTGGATTCATATAAGGCTGGACGCGGGTTGTCCGTCATCCCGCCGTCGACAGCGACATATTTACGTACACCTGGAATTTCTTTGCTCGTCCCTACGGTATAGAGTGTCGTTCCTGCATCCCCAACGATACTGCGGCCCGGCTCGACCCAGATCTCTGGAAGCGTATCTCCCAATGCTGCGAAATGCGTCTTCACACCATCCGTGATCGCTTTAACATATTGGGAAACTTGTAGCGGAGTATCACCCTCGACGTAACGAATACCGAAACCTCCGCCAAGGTTTACGACTTTGAAGGTGACTTGAAGTTCATCACGCACACGAAGTGCGAACGCTGCAACGCGCTCAACCGCCATCTGGAATCCTTCTACTTCGAAGATCTGGGACCCGATGTGAGAATGAACGCCCAGCAATTCAAGATTCGCGAGCTCTGAAGCCTCACGAACAGCGACGAACGCAGAGCCGTTACCAATATCGAAGCCGAACTTCGAATCTGTCTGCCCCGTCGAAATATATTCATGGGTATGCGCTTCTACGCCAGGTGTTACACGCAAGAGAATGTTCACTCGTTGGCCTTTCTCAGCTGCGATGGCGTTGAGCAAATGCAGTTCGATAAAGTTATCGACAACGAAGCAACCGATACGCGCATCAATCGCCATCTCAATCTCTTCTACCGTCTTATTATTTCCGTGGAAATGAATGCGGTGGGCCGGGAAACCAGCTTGAAGCGCAGTATAGAGTTCGCCATCCGATACAACATCGAGAGACAAGCCTTCTTCATCAGCCAGACGGCACATCGCCATGACGCAAAATGCCTTGGATGCATACGCTACCTGGAAGTTCAATCCGGATTCACGGAATGCTGCGATATATTCACGGCAACGTTTGCGAACTAATTCCTCATCTACAATATATAAGGGGGTTCCGAATTGCGCTTTCAAATCTGTGACATCGCAGCCACCAATCTCTAAATGTCCTTTGGAATTAATTTTACTTGTGCCATGTAAGTACATATCATTTCTCCTCTACTTTTTCATCTATATGTCGGATTGGAAATATTTATCGTTCCAAATTTTACAACATTATAGCAAATAATCTGTAGAAGAAGAATGGACTAATTTGCAGATCATTTGTATTTTTATTTAATCGGATTCATTCTTTCTCATCTTCGTACTATCGACAGTTTGGTTGTAACTCGGGCGTTTCCGCATATTCAGCACAGGTTGACGAATGAAAATATTGAGAAGCGCCTTTGCATTAAATGGTATGAACGGCCAGAGGTACGACGAGTTGTAGGAACGATGCACGGATAGAAACAGGATGACAAGCGTCGATCCGACAATAAATCCAGCGCCTCCAAAAATAGCCACGGCGATCAACAAGAACAAGCGTACAATTCGGTTGGCCAGCGATAATTCGTAGCTGGGTGTTGCGAACATGCCGATCGCTGCGACCGCCATGTATAAGATTACTTCGGGAACGAATAACCCTGCCTTCACCGCGACATCGCCCAGAAGAATCGCCGCCATTAACCCCATCGCTGTCGAGAGCGGTGTCGGTGTGTGAACGGCAGCCATCCGCATCAAGTCTACCCCGATTTCTGCGATGAGAAACTGAACCAATAGAGGCAGCTTACTCGCTTTTTGCGCCCCGATAAAATCAAAAACAGCCGGTTTAAATTCAGGATGCGTTGCGAGAAGCAGCCACATCGGCAGGACAAATAGCGATGCGAAAATTCCGATAAATCGCACCAGCCTGAGGTATGTTCCCATAAAAGGTGTCTGCCGATTCTCTTCCGCATGCTGGCATAAATCGAAATAGGTTGTCGGCAGCAGCATCACCGAAGGGGAGGTATCCACGAATAAGACGATATTGCCTTCCAACAATTGCGCAGCGACAACGTCGGGACGCTCTGAATACCGAACGAGGGGGAACGGATTCCAGTTCTTGTTGATGATGGCTTCCTCTAACTGCTTATCCGCAAGCGGCAGCCCGTCAATATCCAGGCCTTTAATCTTCTTGCGTATCGCTTCCACATCTCGTGAATTGGCAATATCATCGATATACGCAATTGCAATATCCGTCCGCGTTCTTCGACCCACTTGCACGAGTTCATATTTGAGCCCTGGATCCCGAAGTCTTCGACGCACCAGTGTGACGTTCGTGAGCAGGGTCTCTGTAAATCCGTCACGCGCCCCGCGTACGACCCGCTCCAAGCTAGCCTCTTCCGGCCCCCTGCTCGGGAAGGTCTTGACGTCCATTACAATCGCAATGGATTCATGCTCAATGAACAATGCGCTTCCACCAGCAAGCACCTTATTAATGGTTTCACTCATCTTATGCGTTTTCTCTACTTGAACGTGTGGGATGTAGCAATCAAAAAATGTTTTCACCACATTCACCGTTAATTGCTCCGATTTCAAGAAAGTTAACCGCTCCAAGATTAGCGTCATCACTTCATCTTTAATAAATCCATTCAAGTACAGGAGCCCCGTTCGCCGTTCCCCGAAGGTCATTTCTCGAAACACGACATCAAAGCTTTTTCCCAGACCGACAACATGCTTGAGGGTGCTTTTCACTTCTTCCAGTCGTTTGGACACACGGTCATGTTCCTGCCAATAAATGATGGATTCTTCGATGGTATCCGATCTCTCGCTATTATACTTGCCGTGCTGCTCATCTTTCTTCGAATTCCGTTGACGACCCTGGCCCTGATCCTGCGATTGATCCGGATTGGAATTTTGTTGACCCTGTCCGTGCATGTCTTGACCATGATCGTGATCCGATGGCAATGACTCTGGTATCGTGTCCGCATCTTTCCCTAACAGATTCATCGCTTCATTAGGAACATCCTGTTCATAAGGGTTGTTGTTATTCGTCTGCATCATGTTACTCCCTTTGTACTCATTTCGAGCTTGTCTAGTGATATATTAGCCAATCAAATAGTGATCCGGTCACTTTACCTAGCACCATTGCCATTAATAGTCCGAACATATAGCGTACAATGCCAAGTCTTTTGGCAAGGATCGGCAGCACGTTCAGCACTTCAGTTAGTGCAGCAGCGAGCAGCCCGATAAATAATCCATGGAGAAGGCCAATCGATCCGGATAATATCGGTGTGAGCCATGCAACACCGAATTTGAAATCCCAGAAATCAGCAACCGTCCAATATAACGAACCAGAGACCATCGCTCCCTCGAACCAATGCACCTTATCGTAAGAGCGTGTTAATTGAGCTAGCCGCGGTATAATATCCAGCACGATAAATAATGCAACGAGACCCCCTCCGACAGCGATGCCACCGGCGAGTCCGATGAATAGATTACTGAATATCACAAGCGCATCAATCACGCGAATCACCTTGTTTCTGCAGCCGATCATACTCTTCGGACACCACAAAATGATTCAAATTCTCTTGATACAGAAAAATTTCAAGCTCTAGCGGCGTCGGCTCTTCATTAAATTTCTTCTTGAATACGTGGTTAAAAAACACGACCATACCAAAACCGATGCCAATCGAATAGGCAATCTGGAACAAGATCGGCCGCTCTGTCTTCTGACCCGATATGAGCTCAACAATCCGCTGCTGGACTTCGAGCATACTCACATCCGCATGGAAATTCATAATGGCGAGACCAGAACCGAAAAATAACAACAACCACACTAGAATGAATAGTAGTACACTGGGCTTCTTCGGGCTGCCTACGATATCGACAAGTACATGGGGCTCGCCAAAATATTCTATTCTCATTCCAGGCTCTATCTGATGAACAGCGCTCACAATGCGCATCATATCAATCATGATGATGTTACCATCCGCTTTCCGCGGTTGGTATAGCACAAGGGCCGATAGCCGGTCATACCACATGGGATCAATGAGCAGCTCAGCAATGTGGCCAAGCGTGATCGATTTTCCTCGCTGAAGTGAAACACGTCGGCGAAGACGTAAATATAGTGTAGGGGGGGATCGAAGTTCCATCCAAAAATGATCCTCCTTTTTTCGGATTTCGTTCCAAGCGTACCCTTAGTATGGGAAATGATGTAGAAAACTAGTCACTTAAATCTCTTGCATCTGTCGAGAAGATGTATTACATTATATGTATAGATACTCATATATTCATTAAGGTGGTGTACATATCCATGCATGATCCAAATCAACGTCCTGAAGAATCTCTACCCTGCACAACCTTGGATGAGGAGACCCTATTTATGGTGTCACAGACCTTCAAAGCACTATCAGATACGACACGCATTCGCATCCTCCATCTACTCTCACAGCGGGAATGCTCTGTGAATGAAATTGCGGATGAATTATCATTACTGCAATCCACCGTGTCCCATCAATTACGGTTTCTTAAAAATTTAAGACTCGTCAAATTTCGCCGGGCTGGAACGACCCTATACTACTCGCACGATGATCAGCACGTCATGGATTTACTATCTGAAGCGATTCACCATGCATGTCATGACTAGCTAGGACCAAGAATAGCATGAGAGGTGAGCAGTGATGGAACAACAACAATACCGCGTAAGAGGACTTAGCTGCGCAAATTGCACACGTGAAATGGAAGAAGAGATTCGCAAGCTCGAACATGGCGCTGAAGCAACACTAAGTTATAACACAGGCAAACTAACCGTGAGTTCGAATATTGCACTAGATAAAGTTCAACAGATTCTGCGTCGCGACGGTGCGCGCATGGAGCCGCTCCATGCCTCCGATACCCATAAGGCGCATCATCATGACGAACAAGAACATCATCATGATCACGGACATGGCGTGGACCATCAACATGCAGACCATGCTCATGATCACCATCACGGACACGACCATGCGCACGGTCATGATCACGATCATTCGCATGCGGGTGGTCAACGATTACCGATGATTCTTATCGCATCCACGTTATTATTCGCGATCAGCGTTATCTGGGGCAGCGCACTTGGGAATGCCGTATCTATTGGAATGTACCTCATTGCGATCGTGCTTAGCGGGTACGGCACCTTCATGCAAGGCGCCCGCAATCTGTTCCGCTTGAAATTCAATATTGATACGTTAATGACGATTGCATTAATCGGGGCTATCGCGATCGGAGAATGGAAAGAAGCGACACTCGTCGCCATCCTTTTTGGACTTAATGAGTGGCTTGAGGGGCTTGGTATGGAGAAAGCTCGCAGATCCATGGAGGCATTGCTCCAAGTCGCACCGAAACAAGCTACACGAATTCGTGACGGGGTTGAATCTGTGATTCCGATCGCGGCTCTTCAGGTCGGTGATATTGTGCTCGTTCGTTCTGGGGAGAAAATACCGTCCGACGGCACCATCGTGGAAGGCCATAGCTCCGTGAACGAAGCAGCCATTACCGGGGAGTCGCTCCCGGTCGATAAGAACATCGGCGAACCCGTCTTCGGCGGCAGCATTAATAATGAAGGCGTCTTAAAAGTGCGAATCGACAAAGCATACGCGGATTCCTCCCTATCGCGAATCCTGCACCTCGTCGAGGAGGCGCAAGAGACGAAGACGCCTACGGAACTGTTCATTAATCGATTCTCAACGTACTACACACCAGCAGTTATCGTCATCGCGATTCTCGTCATGCTGGTACCTCCTCTCTTCCTCGGCGCGAACTGGGGAGATTGGTTCTACCAAGGGCTAGCCGTTCTCATTGTGGGTTGTCCATGTGCACTTATTCTCTCTTCACCGATTGCAATTGTATCCGGTATTACACGCAACGCCCGGAACGGAATCTTGATCAAGGGCGGCGTCCATCTGGAACAGCTCGGCAAAGTCGACACGCTCGCATTTGACAAAACAGGTACGCTCACGAAAGGCGAACCGCATGTTGAACGGACGATCATCTATAATCATGAACGCTTCTTCTCGGTGGCGGCCGCAATTGAGCGCTCCTCTTCGCATCCGCTAGCCACAGCGATTATGAAGAAGATTGCACAGGAGAATATCAATCACCTGGAACCGGAATCGATCCAGACAGTTCCAGGTCAAGGGATCCTTGCCGTTATTGAAGGAACAAGATACCGTGTCGGGAATGAACGCAGCCTGACCGATTTCGACATCCAGCCTAATGAGCAGGCTGATATCGAATCACTCAAGGAACAAGGTCTTACACTCGTCCTTATCGCGGATGAGCATCATATTCTGGGGATGTTCGGGATCGCAGATGAGATCCGTCCGGAGAGCGCACATGTGATTGATGAGCTTCACCGCCTCGGTATCCGTCGCACCGTCATGCTCACAGGCGATCATGAACGGACAGCGAGCAAAGTCGCAAACGCCGTTGGCGTGCGGGAGGTCTACAGCGGACTGATGCCGGAAGATAAAGTCGCGCAGATGCGAACACTTGCTTCGCAAGGCACGGTTGCGATGATCGGCGATGGAATTAACGATGCCCCTGCCCTCGCTTCCGCACAATTAGGGATTGCGATGGGCAAAGGAACAGACAGCGCCATCGAAGTTGCTGACCTCGTACTCATGCAAGACCACCTCGGCAAGCTACCGGAAGCGGTACGTATTGCAAGACGCGTGAATCGCGTCATCCGTACGAATATCGTATTCGCGCTTGGACTCAAAATCATTGCGCTTCTTCTCACCATTCCAGGATGGTTGACCCTGTGGTTCGCCATCCTATCCGATATGGGTGCGACGATTATTGTCACCTTACTCAGCTTGACGATATTGATCCAAAAGAAGCAACATTAATGGCAAGCAAAAAGAACCTTCAACGCCCGATCACGGGATTGAAGGTTCTTTTTCTTTATGCATATCGTACGCCTAGGATAGAACAGCAGCGACCATCTTCGCGACTTCAGCACGCGTAATCGTCTGCTTCAGCTTGAGATCGCCATTCGATCCGCCCTGAATGATTCCAGCCTGTACTAAAGCGATAACGGCATCTCTGGACCAAGACGAGAGTTGCGAAGCATCCACTTGCTTCGCCCCCGCACCTGATGGAAGCTTGTTCTTCCAAGCCCGATAGAGGATCACGCAAGCTTCTTCGCGTGTCATGACTTGATTCGGCTGCAAGCGGCCATCCGGGAAGCCGGTGATAATGCCTGACACGGTTAGTGCCCCCACATAAGGACCATACCATGCTTCTGGCGAGACATCCGTAAATGTTGAACCTGCATCTGCGATTTGCTCCATATTTAGTGAGCGGAACAGCACGGCCATATACTCGGCTCTGGTTATTTTATCATTTGGTTTGAAGCTGCCGTCGGGTCTTCCTACGACAATGCCTTTGTCTAGTAGTGTCTGAATATAGCTTGCTGCCCAATGTCCCTTCACGTCAGAAGGCAACGGAACGGAAGGCTGCGGCACCTGCGGTGTTGGCTCTGGTTGCTTCTCAGGCGTAGGTGCCGGTGTGACGACAGGTTTAGGTGTTGGTGTCGTCGGCCCCGGTGTAGCCGGAGGATTAGGTTTCGGACTTGGGCCTGGATTGTCGATGTTATTCGCAGTAACCTTGACGATAGATTGCGCACTGCCATATCCATCGCTACTCACTGCCGTAACGACAGTTGTACCAACCTGACGGGGTTGAATGGTGCCTTGCGCATCGACCGTCGCCACCGAGGTATCCGAGCTCGACCAAGCCACAGATGTATCGCTGCCTCCTGCCGGTCGAACAACAGCATTCAATTTCGTGGAAGAACCTCCTGCCGTTAAGGATACGGTATTGTGATCCAAAGTCACTTGCGTCACGTTCAATTGATACACACCTACTCTGCCGCCAACCTCAAATGCAGCGAGCAAGAGTGGTTGCCCCGTAGGACTGTTCACAGCTGGAATGAATTCTATCCCTTCCGGACCCGTATCCGTGTCTAAATTCGCCTTGCCATTGCTGTCTTGGAATATGCGGGTATTCGTATAATTCACGAATGCTGGCGTCTCTGGATTCGTAACATCATAGGTCATAATTCCGCCCACGCGCTCCAAGCCGACAAACGCTAGCGTTCTGCTGCCTACAACGCCAAGCTCGATCCCTTCTGGCTCGGGGCCTTTCTTCGTGCTTCGGTCATCCTTGGCGATCTTGCTATTGCTTGCGTTGAAATAATCAGGCAGACGTTGACCAGTTATTGTCTCAAAATCGCTGCCGCTGTCAAAAACCTGCTCCATGGTATCAGCCTTCCAGATGGAGAAAGAGCGCCCTCCGAACAAGTAAATGCCGTTCTTCCCAAAATCAGCCGCAGCTTCAACCTTATCATACTTCGTTGTACCGCGGAGGAAGGAATATGCCTCTGAATTCGGATCCAAGTTGGCTTTCAAATCTTTTACAGTCACAGCGTTCGTCATCCCTGGCCATTCCGTTGCATCACCTTCGTTCGCCGTGAATAGGTAAGTCTGCCCGTTCATTGTTGCGGCTTTGATCCCATCCGGCATGTACACACCTTGAAATGGCGCATTTTCAAGCAAAATATTACCATCTTTCTGAAGATCAAGCGCATTTACTACTGTATTGAAGTCTTTATACCCGAGACTCTTGACGGATAAGACTTTCTTCGATGCGATATCCACGGTAGCGATGGCATTATTCTCCTGCAGCGCCACATATGCCGTCTTATGATCCTCCGACAACGCGATATATTCTGGCTCTAGGTCATATTTCGCCTCTTCTTTGCCGGCAGCTTGCGCAATGACCCCATTGACCAGATTTCTTTTATCTCGAATATGTACGGCATCATCAATGACTTGTGGATGATCAAAATATAATTGCGTACTCTCTCCCGTGTCCGTATCTACAATCGTGATGCTGCCTGGCGCATCTTGTGAGCCTAATCGCGGCTCTGCTTCGTCAGCGGTCAATACGTATCTGCCATCAGCTGTCACCTTCACCATATCCGGCTGAACGCCCGCCGTGCAGGAAGCTGTAAGGTTCCCTTCATAATCTAGAGCAAGAATTTTACCTTGCTTCATCGGATCCTTCTCTTGCACCGCAACGTAGACGCGTTTCTTCACATGATCAATATCCACACTCGTCAGATCACCGAACACGAAGCCATCCGTCTCGGAGAGCTCCTTCACGAGAATCGTCTTATCCAATTGCGACTGTCCCTTGCCTTGACCCAGCTTGATGATCTCAAGACTTGGCGGCGTAGCAGAGCCGTTGACTAGATACATCTTTCCATTGTCCTTATTATATTTCACGATCTCGGCGACTCCGCCATCCGCATTGGTCATTCCGACAGCATACTCTCCGATTTTCTCAATGTGGATGCGATCTGCGATGTCCGAGCGATGGTACACGGTTTTCAAGGAATATGACTGCTTCGCTTGTAAAGGAATTGGCACACTGGCATCTGACACAACGACCGATACAGCCGCCCCACTCGTAATCGATGTTGGTGTTCCGCTAATGATGCCATCCGGCGAGACATGCATCCCTTTCGGCAAGCCAGTTACCTGGAACGAATACGGCGCAATACCGCCATAGACGTCAATCGTCACCGAATACGGCTGTCCAACCTCAGCCTCTGGCAGCGTCGTCGTCTTAATCGACAATGGCGCAGGAGCAACCATCATCTCTGCTGTTGTCGGATTCTCTTGCGATGTCGATGCTTCTCCATGATGTATATCCGGAATGACTTCACCCTCTGCTTTAGCTAGCGTACCGCCGGTTACCATGCCCCCGAGCACTAATTGTGATGTTAATACGAGCGCAAGCAGTTTCTTGCCATGCTTGTTCACAATCCATTCACTCCTATACATTAAAATTTGCAGCAACGCTGTACAAGTAGAAGTGTAATGTGTGTTTATTAAGGCATTGTTAATGGATATATGAAGAGTTTGTAAAGAGGGAGCGACGCCAAAATAGCAAAAAAACACCCCCAAGAAATCTCTTGAAGGTGTCTTGATTCGCGCTCGAGCCTTGCGATGCTGGAATTGTCCAGGCGAAATGCTATTTTATTTCTCTAATCGACTAAATCGTTGAATACCTTGACGATACTATCCGCTATGACGAGATCCGCCATCCGATCCATCGGCGTAGGACTCTTATTAATCAGTATAAATTTGTGTCCTCGATACAGCCGGACTAACCCGGCTGCGGGTTGGACTGTTAACGAGGTGCCGGCTACGATCAGTATATCAGCCTCACGGATATCTTGCGCGGCTTGATCGAGCAGCGCCATATCCAGGCTCTCTTGGTACAAGACAACGTCCGGCTTGATCACACCGCCGCATGCCGAGCAACGCGGCACAATCTCGGGTGAGCTCGTCACAGCATCCAATCCATAGTGCTCTCCGCAATCGGTACAGCGATTTCGATGGATCGAACCGTGTAATTCGAGCACGTTCCGGCTGCCCGCTTGTTGATGGAGGCCGTCAATATTTTGCGTAATGATCGATTTCAGTTGCCCCCGCTGCTCAAGCCGTGCGAGCGCTTCATGCGCGGGATTCGGCATCGCATTCGGATAGACCATCTTCGATTTGTAGAAGGTATAGAAATCTTCCGGCCGCTCCCAGAAGAAGTCCCGGCTCAGAATATCCTCCGGCGCATACTTCTCGTTCGTATTCGTGTTATATAGACCGCTCGCCGAGCGGAAATCCGGAATCCCGCTCTCCGTCGACGTCCCTGCGCCACCAAAGAACACGATATTCCTGCTCTCACGTATCCATTCCTTCCATTCGCTCCATTGCATATCACAACACCTGCCTGCTTTACGATTTCTACGACGATTTCTTCGATCCTTCTATTGTACCAGACCCCGCATGAATCTTAAATTGCCCAGCCATCTCCCGCAGCTCTTCCGCCATCTGATACAGACGTTCGGAAGAATGCGATATTTCCTCCATGGACGCGAGCTGTTCTTCCGTTGTTGCCGAGACGGTCTGAGAAGCCTTTGCCGTCTGATGAGACATTCTCTCCATCTCCTGAATCGATAAGGCCACTTCTCTACTGCTTCCTGAGATCTGTTCCGACACCGTCGCCGCTTCTTGGCATTGCTCCACGACACGTTGACCCGCTTCCAGAATACGAGCGAAGACTTGACTCGTCTCTTGGATGGCATGAGCGGCTACCCCAAATTCCCGTTTACCTTGATCCATGGATGATTTCGCAAGCTCAACCTCTTGCTGAACTCGGATAATAACTTCGCTAATCTGTGCTGCGGATTGACTGGAACGTTCTGCGAGCTTACGGATTTCTGCCGCCACCACAGCAAAGCCTTGCCCAGAATCGCCAGCTCGCGCCGCTTCAATAGACGCATTCAATGCAAGCAAATGGGTCTGATCAGCAATTTCGCGAATCATTTGTACAATCTCGTCTATTTCTGAGGATTGCCCGTGCAGTACGGAAATCGTCGTACTGAGCCCATCCACGGTGCTAGCAATTTGATTCATTTGCAGCAGGGATTGGTGCAAATGCTCGTTCCCTTGTTCCGCTTCCTTCATGGATTCTTCCGATGCGCCGTAGGACTGTGTTGACGTTGCTGCGAGCTGTACGATACCCTCTGAAGCTTGTCCGATGGCTCTCGTCGCGCCATGCAAGTTTCGTGCTTGATGATCATTCATCGCCGCAATCTCAATGATCGAATCCGCCGTATGGGCTGTACCCTGAATAGACTCCTTCAATACTTGCGTTTGGCGCTCGGATTCATGGGACAATGTCTCGGCGTTTACGGTAATGCTCGCTACCAGTTCATGCAAGCTCGTCTGCAATTGGTTAAACGACTGCACCAGCCGTCCAATCTCATCTCGATTGTTAAAGTGAAGGGACTCTCCGGTTAGATCTCCCCGGGCAATCCGTTCCGCTGCTACCGTTACGCTTCGAATCGGTCTGGATACATGTCTTGCGAATATCGTTAGAATTGCAGCTCCGACGAGAAGGCAGCTCACGAGCGTGATGATAATCACCCGCAGAATATGAACTTGGCCTTGATTAAAGTCCTGCATATACGAGCCGGCTGCGATGACCCATCCCCACGTGGGATCTTGGTCCGCATAGACGATTTTGAGCGCTTCCTTCGTAGGATTCGCCTGATCGTCCGCCTTCGGTAAAGGCCAGTTATAAAATACGGATCCTCCCCCGTCCTGTGCTTTCGCAATTAATTCCTGAATATAGAATTGACCATCCGAAGTCTGCTTGTCCCATATACTCTGCCCTTCCAGCAAAGGATGCGCAAGGAGCTTCCCTTTTGCATCCAGTACATAGAAATAGCCGTTCGCGCCAAGATCAATCTCCTCATTAATTGGGCGGTGCCCAGCTGCATCCTTTTTCCCTAATATGATCTCTTTGAATCTCTCCTGCGCCTGCTGCTCGGTCATATCCCCTCGTTCCACGTTATCCTGCAATGATCCCATAAGTTCCATTGCAAAGTGCACATTGTTCCGAATATCCCGCTCAATCAGCGCATTGCTCTCTTGTTTCGCGGATTGATAACTCACGATCCCTAGCGTGATAATCGGAAGAATAAGCAAGCACAACCCGACAATGAGCAGCTTGCTACGAATCGTTAGTCCTTGATAACGGAGCACTCGTGTTCTCATCTCTTCATTCCCCCAAATTCCAATGTCCTGCTGCGAATAGTAAATAATGACAGTCAGATGCCTATATATTACATGAAAGCCTATCTTTTGAATATTGCAAAATTTTGAAACTTTTGATCACAACAAAAAAAGTCATGACTGGATGTCAGTCATGACTTCAGGTATTCCCTATTGGGCAATCTGCTCTTTGATGAGCTGCAATATTTTCTTCTCTAGCCTTGAAACTTGTACTTGCGATATACCGAGACGCCCTGCGACCTCAGATTGTGTCTGGTCTCGATAATAGCGCAGATACACGATTAGCCGCTCTCGCTCGGACAATCCTTCAATCGCATCGCTCAGCGCAAGCTTATCGAACCACTTCTCTTGCGATTCATCCGCAATTTGGTCCATGAGGGTAATTGGATCACCGTCATTCTCGAATACGGTCTCATGAATCGACGTTGGAGGCTTATTCGCTTCCTGTGCGAAGACGACATCTTCAGGCTCGATGCCGAGCGCCTCCGCAACTTCCTTCACCGTCGGCAACCGATTCAACGTCTTCGATAGTTCATCCTTCATCTTACGCACTTTATTCGCGAGCTCCTTGAGCGATCGGCTCACCTTCAGGGTACCGTCATCGCGCAGGAATCGTTGGATTTCGCCGATAATCATCGGCACGGCATAAGTGGAGAACTTCACGTCATAGGACAGATCGAACTTGTCGACCGATTTGAGAAGTCCAATACATCCGATTTGAAACAAATCATCCGTCTCATAGCCCCGGTTCATAAACCGCTGAACAACAGACCAGACGAGCCGGATATTACAATTAACAAGTGTATCTCGCGCGATCGAATCACCGCTTTGGCTCAGCGCGATCAGACGTTTGACTTCCGTATCGTCGAGATAACTTTGCGAAGTTTTCTTCAAATCGACATCCATACGTCCAACCCCTAATTGTATAGAGCTTTCTTAGATTCAATCCGTTTCTTCATACGGATCCGTGTGCCTGAGCCGAGCTCACTAATCACTTCGAATTCATCCATGAAATTCTCCATAATGGTGAACCCCATCCCTGATCGTTCAAGCTCAGGCTTTGATGTATAGAGCGGCTGCTTCGCCAGCTCCAGATCCTCGATGCCCTGACCGTTATCTTCAATTGTGATCGAAATCGTCTCATCCACAATCTCAGCCGAGATTTTTACAACCCCGCTCGGATCATTGTCATATCCATGGATGATACAGTTCGTGACTGCCTCCGATACGACCGTCTTCAAATCCGTTAGCTCGTCCATCGTAGGATCAAGCTGAGTCACAAAAGCTGCGACGGCAACCCTAGCAAAGGCTTCGTTCTCCGAACGGCTGGCAAACTGCAATGTCATGAAATTACCGCCGTTTTGTGCTACATCCTCAAGCTTTTCGCTCATGATACGACCTCCAATTCTGTGAGCGCTGAACGCTCGTTTTCGTAGATGGCCAATATTTTGAAAAGCCCAGATAGTTCAAATAGACGGTGAACCGAAGGGTTCACATGACAGACCACCATTTTACCGCCTAAATTTTTAATTGCCTTATATCGTCCAAGAATGACACCCAGACCAGAGCTATCCATAAAGGTTAAGTCTTCTAAGCTTAATACTAAATGTTCCACTCTTCCCCGTTGTATCGCTTCATCCATCCGTGTCCGAACCGTCTCAGCGGTATGATGATCCAATTCCCCGCGAAGTCGTACGATGAGCACTTGGCGGCGCTGCTCTAGCTCCAATTGTAGATTCATTCAGCTCATTCTCCTCTCCAGATTGCATGGCTTTTTACTCCGCATACATTTCTACAACGGAAAAACCAATTCCTGCCTCCCGACAAAACTAGAAGAAACGCGCTATTAATCTACAAAAAACAACTTCGCACAGGTCCGTTTGAAAAGTGTCCAATAGCTGGCCTTGCTAACGGCTTCTGGCGCTTCAAGAGCGAACTCCTTCACGACTTCGTCCCCTTGATAGACGACGAGCTTCCCGATTGGATCACCTGCCGCGATCGGCGCTTTAAGTTCTTTCGGTACAACCAGCTCGTGGCGAATATTATCGGAGGACTGTTTGCCTTTGCGCAGCAGAATGCTGTATTGCTGCTTCGCAACGATCTGGAGCGTCTCGACATCGCCTTTCTCAATTTTCACCGACCCTATCGTATCGCCGGATTTGAAGATCGGATGATTCGTATATTGTGAGAAGGCGTAGTCGAACATTTGCGTGACTTCCTGATTCCGTGTCTTCGTGTTCGGCTCGCCCATGACGACAGCAATCATGCGCAGCGAGTCACGCTTTGCTGTACCAGACAGGCAATATTTCGCTTCGGAGGTGAAACCTGTTTTCAACCCATCCGCACCGGTATAGAAGCGAACGAGTTTGTTCGTATTCACCAGCCAGAATGGCTTGGCCGAGTCTTTGCGGAGATAATCCTGGTAGACGCCTGTATACTTCGTAATCCCGTTATATTTCAAGAGCGCTTGTGACATCAGCGCAATATCATGTGCCGACGTATAATGGTCCACTACAGGAAGTCCATTGCAATTCTTAAATTGCGTATCTTTCATACCCAGCTCTTTCGCTTTGGCATTCATCATCTGCACGAATGCTTCTTCTGTCCCTGCAATTTTCTCAGCCATCGCTACGGACGCATCATTCCCGGATGCCATGGCGATGCCCTTGAGCATCTCATCAACCGTCATCTCTTCGCCTTGCTCAAGGAAAATCTGAGATCCTCCCATCGAGGCTGCGTATTCACTCGTCTGTACTTTATCCGTCAGCTTGAGCTTCCCTTGATCGACTGCTTCCATCACCAATAGCATCGTCATAATTTTCGTTATACTCGCCGGCGGCAGCCGGTCATGACTGTTCTTCTCAAAGATGACGGTCCCGGTATCCGCATCCATGAGCACGGCAGATTTCGCATTGGCTGCTAGCTCTGATGAGGCAGCAGAAGGCTCCGTTGCAGGTTTCTTCGCCGGTTCAGCATAGACGGACCATGGTGCTGCAATCGAACTGATTAATAGGATGCAGCACCACATCATTATCCTTTTTCTCACAAGAATTCCCCTCCTAAAATAATATGGCCTTATCAAATATAAGAGCAGTCCTTCGACAGACTTGTAGGGCCATTTTGCTGCTTCTCCTCAGTGTTGGCTATTTGATTGGAAAATATTCCATTGCAATATTTCATTTTTTCTGCTATTGTATATAGATTCACCGCAATAAAATATTTATTTCCTCTAGAAGTTCCTCTGGAAAGTTAGATCACGACGTAACACAACCCACTACAGATTTTCGTATCATCTTTTCTCACTTGAATTTCATGATTGATTTCGTACTAATTCACACTGGCGCGGTCTTCGGAGCCGCAAGGATGGAAGAGAGGTAGGGCTTTCATTGTTTTAGTTAGGCATGTATTTTCGAATCAAAAGGAACAACAACATACGCAACAAAAAAAAGATCCGATACGCGCAAGGGACACTTGCAACGCTTCGGATCTTGTCAATTTTATAGAGAAACTTACGGAATCGGTTCCCAATGGTATGGGTTCCCTTTCACACCGAGCTGGCCTTTCACAGCTTCTTCGTATACTTCACGAATCCAATGCAATTCAATCAAGCAGTGCTCGTAAGAACTGCGATACACATAGAGCTGAGACAACGGTGCAGTTGTTAACGCATCATTATACAATTGCTTCAAATGATTTAACCGCTGCTCCGTCTGGATTAAATGGGTCTTCAGCTTCTCTTGGAACTTCTCGGGATCAGCATACTCGGAGAACGTTAATACGCCGCAGATCGGCTTCAAGATCGACATCGGCTTCTCCATTTCTTTATCAATGGAACGCTTCAGCAATTCGACCCCGGAGGCTGTAATCCGGTAGATCGTCTTATCCGGTCGGTTACACCCCTTCTGAACCTCACATACTTCGATATGCCCGTCTTTTCGCAATTGATCGATGGCATAATACAGCGAGCCTTCTTGGATCTTCATGTAGAATGACATCGAGCCTTCTGTCATCCGCTGCTTGAGCTCGTAGGGATGACTATCGGACTCCATCAGCAGTCCGAGGATGGCTAGCTTGATCGACATGACCGTCACCTTCTTTGCCGCCTTTGGTCTTGCCAGGCACTTCTAATCGCGCATTCCCCATCAAGAAGATGAATACTGCAGCGAATGCTGCGATCACAATGGACCACTGGAATACATATGCGATGGAATCTGCAAGTCCGGATAATAACTCATGCAGTGCATTCGCAGGAATCATCTCTCGAACCTCCGGCTGCAATAATCCGCGTCCATCCCCTAATTTCTCTGCGAAGGCTGGATCAATCTTCGACTGAATCGCATCCTGCAAATGACGGGATTGCAGTGTTCCATAGATCGTAACGCCGATGGCTGAACCAATCGTACGGAAGAACGTATTCAAGGAATTCACCGTCCCGCGTTGATGGAACGGAATATTCGTTAATGCCGCGATCGGAATCGTCGAGAACGACGCCCCGATGCCTAGACCCATGATGACCATGTAGAGCGTAATCAACGTCTTGCTCGTATCAATCGTAATCGTACTAAGTAAAATGACGGACAGGAGGACAAAAGCAACGGATACACTCAAAATCGCACGGTAGGAGAACTTATTAATCAGTCGTCCACCTACGATGCTGCTGACGACGTTCGAGAACATCAGCGGCATGAGCACGAATCCAGCACTGGTCGCCGATCCTTCGAATACCCCTTGAATGAACAGAGGAATATACGTTGCGCCTGCAATCATCAATGCCCCATAGAAGAATCCGACAGCCATACAGGATCTGAACAATTTGTTCTTGAACAGGCCCAGCGGTATAATCGGCTCCTTCGCAATCGTCTGCTGCCAGAGGAAAAGCGCTAATAATACGACAAAACCAGCGAACATCCCGATGATTGGCCATGAATCCCAGCCGTATCCGTCCTTACCGCCAAGCTCCAGCGCGAACATTAAGAACAGAATCGACGCGATCATCAGAATGGTGCCAATCCAATTGATCTGCTGCTTCTGACTGTCCTTCGATTCATGATATGCCGTCAAAATAATAAAGAAAGAGATGACGCCGAGCGGCAAGTTAATGTAGAATATCCACGTCCAATCGACATAATCCGTGAAAAATGAGCCTGCTAAAGGACCCATCACCCCGGAAATACCGAATACAGCACCGAATAACCCTTGCATTTTCCCGCGTTTCTCCGGTGGGAAGATATCAAATACAATCGTGAATATAATCGGCATTAACGCGCCGCCGCCGATCCCTTGGATCGCACGGTAAATGATGAGTTGGGTCATATCCTGCGCCAGCCCGCATAGCGCAGAACCAGCCATAAAGACAATCAACCCGAACATGAAAAATCGCTTCCGGCCGAACATATCCGACAGTTTACCGAAAATCGGCATCCCTGCTACGCTCGCGATCATATAAGCCGAGAATACCCATACGAATTTATCCAAACCGCCGAGCTCCTTCACGATGGTCGGCATTGCTGTGGATACAATCGTCTGATCCAGCGCTGCAAGCAGCAATGCGAGCATCAAGCCGGTGACGATCAGCGTCTGATTCCCCTTTTTAACTTCTGTAGACATCCTTCATTCCTCACTTTTTTTTCACAAAATAAACCACTTCATAAGTATACTCAAATTTGAGTAACTTACAAGCTTTTTTCTTGTGATCAGAAGCGTTGAACTCCATCCTTCGTCACAATCGCATAGACAAGCGGCTTCATTTCTCCGCGCTGCGCTGCGATTTGATATGCTTCGCGCACACGTGCGATAGCCGTCTCGCGCTGCGCTGCATCTTTGCCATTCACATGCAAAGTGGCAAGCGTATCGCCCACTTTCACTTCGTCCCCGATCTTCTTGCGCAGCACGATTCCTACTGCAAGGTCAATCTGGGATTCCTTCGTCTCCCGGCCCGCTCCTAACGTCATCGCCGCAAGTCCAATTTCCTCGGCTTGGATCGCGGTGACATAACCGTCTGCCGTAGCCGTCACATCGATCAGCTCTGACGCCATAGGAAGCTTCGAGGTGTCTTCGATTTGCGAGCTGTCGCCTTGCTGAGCTTCGACCATTTCTTTTAATTTCGTAAGTGCTGTACCATCTTGAATTAACCCCTCAAGCTTACGCTTCGCTTCCTCTACGGTTGAAGCTTGTCCACCTAGCATCACCATGTAAGCTCCTAAGATCAACGTTAGCTCCTCGAGGTCTTTCGGCCCTTCGCCGCGTAATGTCTCTACCGCTTCCTTCACTTCAAGCGCGTTCCCGATCCCAAAGCCAAGTGGCTGGTCCATATCCGTAATCAACGCGATCGTATTGCGGCCTACTTCTGTTCCGATATCGACCATCGCCTGAGCGAGCGCAATGGAATCATCCAATGACTTCATGAACGCCCCGCTACCGGTCTTCACATCGAGGACAATAGCGTCTGCGCCTGCAGCAATCTTCTTGCTCATGACGGAGCTTGCGATAAGCGGAATGCTCTCGACAGTCGCCGTCACATCACGCAGTCCATAGAGCTTCTTATCCGCTGGCGTAATATTACCGCTCTGACTGATAACGGCTGCACCGATTCGGTTCACTTGCGCGAAGAACTGTTCACGTGTCAATTCAACGGAGAAGCCTGAGATGGATTCTAACTTATCAATGGTGCCGCCTGTATGTCCTAGTCCTCGCCCAGACATTTTGGCAACCGGAACGCCTGCTGCCGCAACAAGCGGTGCAAGCGCAATCGTCGTCTTATCCCCAACGCCGCCCGTGGAATGCTTGTCCACTTTAACGCCATGCACGGGGCTCAAGTCGATCACGTCGCCGGAATGCGCCATTTCAAGCGTCAAATCTGCTGTCTCCCGTGCCGTCATCCCTTTATAATAGACAGCCATGGCCCACGCAGAGATTTGATAATCCGGAACGGTCCCATCGCTATATCCTCGAATCAAAAATGCAATCTCTTCACGTGTTAATTCCTCGCCGTCTCTTTTCTTCTGAATGATGTCTACTGCTCTCATGGTTTCTGCCTCCTGAAAAGTTATATTGTGACAAAATTGTGAACGAATGAATTTTTGATTATAGCTGCTTCAAAACTGGAAAAGATGGTGAATATCAAAGATGAAGGAGTGATACCGATCGAAGCTCATATGAACGCCGATGATGTCATTGATCAGATTCGAAGATTACACCAAAAAGGAGAATCTTTGAATAAGAAAAGTATCAAAAAATCTCATCCCGAGCTGATGCAAAACGCACTCTACTATTACCCAAGTTGGGACCATGCCTTGCAAAAAACAGGGATACAGTAACCAACTGCGATGCTGCAACAACGCCAAGATGCTCACCATATGCATAAACGACTTCACCGTCCTTCTAATAAGACGAACAGCGTTTAAGCGAGAAATATAAGAACAGTTTATTCGTAAAACTAATAAATTCTTATATTTTAAGAAAAAAGAACCGGCAGGCCTGCTTTATGCGGAACCTGTCGGTTCTTTGTTGTGAACGCATGGTGTATTTATATTCGCGGAATCAATGCGATGACGAGCCGCAGAAATTTATCCTTCACGCGTTCCGTCGTCTCCATCACTTCCTGATGGGATAGCGGTTGATCCAGAATGCCCGCCGCCATATTGCTGATGCATGAAATCCCGAGTACCTCAAGACCAGCATGACGAGCGACGATGACCTCTGATACGGTAGACATGCCGACAGCATCCGCCCCCAAGGTGCGCAGCATACGTATCTCCGCAGGCGTCTCATAATTCGGACCTAGCAGACCGGCATAGACACCCTCCTGAAGCGGTATGCGCTCAGCCTCCGCAACGTCCTTCGCAATGGTTCGCAGACGGCGAGTGTAGGCATCCGACATATCTGGAAATCGAGCGCCCAGCTTATCATCATTCGGTCCAATCAACGGATTCTGACCTGTCAGATTCAAATGGTCTTCAACCAGCATGAGATCGCCTGGATGATACGCCGTATTGACGCCGCCTGCCGCATTGGTCACGAGCAGTGTCTTGACGCCAAGCGCCTTCATGACTCGGACAGGGAAAGCTGTCGCTTGCGGTCCATAGCCCTCGTACATATGGAATCGACCCTTCATCATCACAACAGTACGCCCATCGATTTCACCTATTAGCAATTCTCCTGCATGCCCTTCAACCGTTGAAATTGGGAAATGCGGTATTTCACCATAAGGAATAACGACGCCTTGTTCAACCAAATCCGCTAAAATACCTAGACCTGATCCCAGGATTAACCCTACTTCCGGTGCGGTCGTAATTTTCGCCGAGATATAATCGGCGGCTTCTCGAACCATCTCATACGTTAATGATTTCACCAGATCTCCCCTCTCCCATGCTGGATCATAAATCTTGCCACTTACATCTTTATTGCAGCTGTTGCAAGAAACTCGTACCATGATATGGCGGTTTCACGTCGAAGTTCTCCGCGATTGTCGCGGCCAGATCGGCGTAAGTCGATCTCACACCAAGCGAAGCTGGATGCTGCAGTGCCGGATTGTAGACCAGAAGCGGCACGTATTCACGGGTATGGTCCGTTCCCGCGTGAATTGGGTCATTCCCATGATCCGCTGTAATCACGAGCAAATCGTCCTGCCCGATCCGCTGCATAATTTCAGGCAACCGCTCGTCAAAGGCTTCAAGCGCATGACCATAGCCCTCAGGATCGCGACGATGACCGTATAACGAATCGAAGTCGACCAAATTCGTGAACAAAAGGCCTTCGAATGCTTGATCAAGCGCATCGATCGTCTTCTGAATGCCGTCATCATTGCTCTTCGTGGAGTGTGATGCCGTCACCCCTTCCCCGGAGAAAATATCATTGATCTTGCCTACCGAAATAACATCTCGTCCCGATTCTTGTATTGCATTCATCACGGTTGGCTCTGGCGGCTTCACCGCATAATCATGACGATTCGGTGTCCGCTTGAACGCACCCGGTTGACCTACATAGGGCCTTGCGATCACGCGGCCGACAGAGAATTCAGGCGCCATCGTCAGACGACGGGCAATTTCACAGGCGCGATACAATTCATCGAGCGGAATGATATCTTCATGTGCCGCCAGTTGGAACACACTGTCGCCTGATGTATAGACGATCCAGGCGCCCGTACGCATCTGCTCTTCGCCGAATTCATCCAGAATTTCAGTTCCTGAAGCCGGCTTATTCGCCAGTACCTTACGCCCCGTCTCTTCCTCGAATTTTGATATCAACTCGGCAGGAAATCCATTCGGGTATGTATTGAATGGCTTATTGATCTTCAGTCCCATGAGCTCCCAGTGTCCGGTCATGGTATCCTTGCCTACAGAAACCTCTGCCATTTTCCCGTAATATCCCGTGGGAGAAGCTGCCGGCGCAACTGAACCGAGCGGAGCGATATTCCCGAGTCCTAATGCAGCCATGTGAGGCAGCTTAATATTCGGCATACGCTCAATAATGTGCCCTAGTGTATGGGAACCACGATCCCCGAACTTATCGGCATCGGGCAGTTCTCCAATCCCGACGCTATCGAGCACAATAACACAGATACGCTTGAAAGATTTTTTCTGACTCATCGCTGTTCAACATCCTTTCTGTCTCGTCATCAAGTCAATCGCGCTCTTGGGTGCGCATGCTCATACACATCCTTCATGCTGCGCTTGGAAGGCAGCATATACATCTGTGTTGTAGAAATATCCGCATGTCCAAGCATCTCTTGCACCGAGCGCAAATCCGCACCGTTAGCTATCAAATGGGCAGCGAACGAATGCCTTAACGTATGCGGGGTAATTTCATGTGTAATCTCGGCTTCCTTCGCATACTTCTTCATAATTTTCCAGAATCCTTGCCTTGTGAGCCGTGTCGACAGCTGATTGACAAATAGTGCTTGCTCCATCCTATTGTCCTTCAGCAATTTCTCACGACATTCATGAATATATTCTGCTAAATGCACGGCGGCAATTCGCCCAAGCGGAATAATCCGTTCTCTGCCATTTCCCGCGGTACATCGGATAAAGCCAAGATCCAAATGAACATGCTCCATATCCAGCGAGATGAGCTCCGTCACCCGGATACCAGTCGCATAGAGAACTTCGAGCATCGCCTTATCTCGTATGCCTTGCAATGTATCGCTTGACGGCGCATTTAACAGTCTCTCGATCTCCGCAATCGTTAATACATGTGGTGCCTTCTTCTCCAAGCGTGGCGCTTCCATGTCAATCGAGGGATCCATCAAAATCCGTTGATGGCTTAGCAAGTAATGAAAAAAAGACCGTATCGATACAATATTGCGCGACAAAGTCGACGGCGCGCGTCCAAGCTGCTTCATGTACATGATGTACTGCGCAACATCCGTCTTCTTAACCGCTCCAATATCGTCAATTTGCCGATTCTGATTCATATAGGAAATAAACTGCGTGAGATCGCGTTCATACGATTCTAGCGTATTCCGAGATAATCCCTTTTCCTCCGAGAGAAAATGTATAAAGGCTCGCAGATGTTTGTCCATTCAATCAAGCTCCCTTACCATTATCATCTCTATTTTATTTCAACATAGAGTCTCTAATTTCCTGCATTTGAACGGGTTCACTCGCCGTACCAATAAAAAAGTTTCAATCTTTCCTTCATCGATTCCGATTCGACCTCAGACATATCCTGATGGAAAACCTTCATCGCCTTACCTTGCGGCTCGCGGTAACGATCAACGGGCGTAATCCATGTGGACACAATATTCAGAACTTGAACCATGAAATACGTAAACGCGAGGAATAGAATTAAGAAGCGGAGCCGCTCCAGCCACTTGCGAACGGAGAATATCATATTATCCACCTGCTTTACGACAAAGTTATTTACCTCATCGTATGACAAGTCCTGTGAATTTATGATCCCTCGCAAGAACAGAAGAAGCCCCATCCTCTTAGATATTCAGCGGCGCATAAGGTTTACCTACCGCCTCCGCTACAGCTCTGTACGTCACCTGACCTTTATACGTATTCACACCGAGTGCAAGAGCAGCGTTACCTTGTAAGGCAGCAACCAGCCCTTTACTCGCAATTTCAAGCGCATAAGGAAACGTTACATTCGTTAATGCAAAGGTTGATGTACGTGGTACTGCGCCCGGCATATTCGCAACGGCGTAATGAATAATACCGTGCTTCTCATAGACGGGATTGTCATGCGTTGTAACCCGGTCAATGGTCTCGATCGATCCACCTTGATCGACAGCCACATCCACGATGACGGCGCCTTTTTTCATCGTACGTACCATCGCATCGGTTACCAACCGCGGCGCACGCGCTCCGGGAATTAATACAGAACCGATTAATAAATCGGCGTGCTTCACCGCTTCGCTTATATTGTGCTGATTCGACATCAGCGTCTTCAGCCTGCCGCCGAACAGATCATCCAAATAACGCATCCGATCCGCATTGCGCTCAATGATCGTGACGCTAGCGCCAAGTCCGATAGCCATTTTCGCCGCATTGGTTCCTACGATCCCCCCGCCAAGAATCACAACTTCCCCTACGGGCACGCCTGGAACGCCACCGAGGAGAACGCCACGCCCGCCAAAATAAGCCTCAAGGAAGTGCGCGCCGACTTGCACGGACATGCGGCCTGCAACTTCACTCATCGGTGTTAGAAGCGGCAGACTGCCATTCGGGAGCTGGATCGTCTCATAGGCGATTCCGGCAACATTCTTCGCGAGCAGCGCATCCGTTAATCCGCCTGCAGCCGCAAGATGCAAATAGGTAAATAGGATTTGATTGTCTTGGAATCGGTCGTACTCCTCGGGCAGCGGCTCCTTCACCTTCATGATCATCTCGGCTTGCTGCCATACGCGGTCCACGGAAGTAACGACAGCCCCCGCTGCTTCATATTCCTCATCCGTGAAGCCACTTCCTACGCCGCAGCCCTGCTCGACGAGCACCTTGTGGCCGCTGCCAATCAACTGCGCTGCGCCTCCCGGAATAAGCGCTACACGATATTCATTATTTTTGATCTCCTTCGGAACGCCAATAATCATTCGAATTCCTCCACTGTCATCATAATAATCAGGCTATCGCCCTGTAGCACCCCATGTCTTTCGTCCACATACGCTAATGGTAGTTCATTCGTTGAAAAGGTGGGATTGAAGCCTCATGGGGAAACTGCATGCCGTACTTGCTGCTGCGATTGAAACAAAGGCTACGAAGCACAGTCAGCGGAAAATCATCATTTTTAAAGACAACAAAAGCTATAATCAGTGTGTGCGTTTTTTGAAAAACAAAAACATCATTCCGCTGAAACAAGTAAAATCAGCACGAATGGTCTGCTGCCATGTCCGAAATCCGAGGCAACTGCAGGGTCTGTCGAAGCATCCTAGCGTTCACAGTATCGAGACTGATGTTCCTGTCAAAGCGCATGGCAGGGTAAAGCACATTAAGTCCGCACAGCCCTCATTGTCGCGTCCCTTCAAAATCCCATGGGGGATCCAGCGTATCAAGGCCCCTCAGGTATGGCCCACTTCACTTGGCCAAGGAATTCGTGTAGGCATCATCGATACGGGTATCGGACCGAGTACCGATTTGTTGGTCTATGGCGGGATCAATACGATCAATAATAAGAAGTCCTTCCGAGATGATAATGGCCACGGGACATTTGTTGCTGGGATCACAGCCGCCCGTGGGAAGCGTAACATGATTGCGGGCGCAGCTCCGTATGCTAAATTATATTCGATCAAGGCATTGGATGCTTCTGGCAGCGGCTTTGTCTCCGATATTATTGAAGGGGTCGAATGGTGCATCCAGCACCGGATTCGAATCATCAATATGAGTCTTGGACTCAATCAGCCTAGCCCTGCCCTTCGCCGTGTTGTTCGCAAAGCGAATCGAAAAGGCATTGTCATTGTCGCTTCTGCAGGTAATGGCGGCAAAAGCGCCGGAGGAATCGATGAGCCCGCGAAATACCCCGAAGTCATCGCTGTCGCTGCTTCCAATAAACGCAACAAAATCGCAAATTTCAGCAGCCGCGGGAAAGGGATTGACCTGACGGCTCCAGGCGCAAATATCGTATCGCTGAAGATCGGCAATGGCACGACCACCGGTTCAGGCACTTCCTTCTCTGCGCCGCATGTCACAGGCAGCTCCGCCCTTCTCCTCCGCATCAACCGTCGCCTAACACCAAATCAAATTAGTCGATTAATGACATCGACGGCCGTGAAGCTGAAGGGCTTCTCTAAGCAAGCCCAAGGCGCCGGGCTGTTGCAAGTGAATCACGCAGCACGCAAACTTATGATTGCCAGCAAGGAGCGCAAGCATTAGGTAGATTCTTGATGTTCCGTAAGCGTAAGAGTGCACAAAAAAAGCTCTTCGCGTCTCATGACGAGACCGAAGAGCTTCTGTGTTAGGAATCTGTTCCTTTATTCTTTTCCTTTTCCTTGCATCTGCTGCATATGCCTTGAAAGTCAAGCCGATGGTCAATTACGGTGAAATTGAACTCTGCTTCTAGACGTTCCTCTAGTGGTCCAAGCCAATCTTCACGAATCTCATCCATGGCTCCACATTGAACGCAAATTAAATGATGATGGTGGTGTTTGTTACTGTCCGTACGCAGGTCGTAACGGGCAACCCCATCGCCGAAATTTAATTTCTCAACAACATGCAGTTCGCTGAGCAGCTCAAGGGTTCGGTATACAGTTGCCAATCCGATTTCAGGCGCTTTGTCTTTCACGAGCATAAAGACATCTTCGGCACTGAGGTGATCTTCCTCGTTCTCGAGCAATACTCGGACTGTCGCTTCACGCTGCGGGGTTAGCTTATAACCTTGCGATTGAAGCTGCTGCTTAATTTTATCGATCCGCTCTTCCATCTTGCCCCCCCTTTACACCTTTCCGCATGCCTTTTCATTGTTTTCATTATAGGGGGTTAAGGCGAATAAAGTCAATTCATTTACTAGATTCGATCCCTTACACGACCTCTAAGAGCATCGGAGCAACCCATTGCATCAGAGTCGGAGAGACGAAGGTCTCAAACGCCGAAATCCCGAGCAATGTGACAGCCATGGTCGCAGTTAAAGTGACATACGTTAGAAATGGCTGCTTAATCATGAATTTGCGGCGCACCATCACGCGGCTGCGGATCATATACAAGGAGAACGATATGGCGGCGACGCTGACAATGAAGAGCACTGGAATGGCGATCATGTTCTGCGGCGCGATGGAGACGAGGGCAAATAAGACCCCTTTCCATGCAAATTGTCCTGCGAGCAACCCCACTGAAAATCCGATTAAGACCCCTTTGACGAAATCCAATACCAGAATAAACGGTAAGCCAACAACGGACAAGCCCAGCACCCAGATCAAGAGCACCCATTTCATATTGTCAAATGCGCTCGACCAGAAGGTCTGTGAAGCATTCGTTACGCCCTTCCCATCCATTGTATGAATGAAATTACCAACGTACCCGCTTAGTTCCTGCTGCTGCTCGAGCGAGAGTGCATTGACCATCAACGCCCCGAATACGACCCCTACAATAAATAAGACGGCCACAAAAACATATAAACTCATTTGATCGCGAAATGTCTGGCGAATTAACTGCACCATGGTTGTTCCCTCCCCGAATAATCCCTTGTAGATGTTGTTCAATCAGAAGCACAACCCGCCGACTTTTTGAACACACACTTGTACTACAAACTCTGTTACTAGATTATGAGAGAGAACGATAGAGTATGATTAATGTTTCGTCGATTTTCATATTTTCGTAATTTTGCCGTATGTGCCCCCGCCGCCTGCTACGATGCCAAGATTACCGGTTCGCGCTTGGATGATCTCATCTGCTAGCAAATCTCCGACCACCTCTGCCAGCTCTTCTGCCTTTGCCCGGTGCAATATATGCATCTCCGTCCCAAAACGAGCCAATAGCGCTTCACGCTTCTTCGGACCGAATCCAGGCAAAAATTCAAGCGGCACCTGATAATGGTATGGCGGACGGTAATCAGGCAGGATTGGGGCATCACGATCTGCAATATCACAGATACGGTCCATCACACCCCGAACGAACTTGGCTGCACCGCAATACGGGCATCGAGCCGCTGTAGACGCAGCTTCATCAATGATCGATTCACATTGCTTGCAGTACGTTCGATGGTATTTGCCAAGCCTTGGGTTGAGCCCATAATTCGCTGCGACATGCCTACCCGCTTCCCTGCGAAGCACACGGGCAAACTCCTCGAAATTCGGTGCTGCCATCTGCAGCACATTATATTCTCTGCCGATCTTCGCTAGGGAATGCGCATCGGAATTCGTGAGGAACGAGTATCGATCCAGTTCCGATATTAATCCTGCCATCTCTGAATCTGCGCTTAATCCCAGTTCAACGCCATCAATGTGATCCAGGTCGAGCAAATCTGCCATCCGTGCAGAACAGCTTCCGTAAACACTCTTATGCGGTGTGAAAATATGCGCTGGCACAAACAATCCGCCGCGAGAAACGATCTCGGATTGCAGCTCTCGCGCAGTCACATAAATACGCTGCGAGCTAAGCTCGACATTTTTCATATGCTGAGACATCCAGACGGTGAACTCCTGCATATCAGCAAGGGTCGGCAAATAGATCAGCAGATGTGCTGCGCCCATGCCAGGATCACGTACCTCAATTTCACTTCCGAGCAAGATCGTCGTATCTTTGTAACGTATCCCTCCGCCAGCGACCTCTTCCATCTCGCCTCGATTCAGGCAGCGCATAATATCCGTCTGCACAGAAGGCGCATGACAATCGATGATGCCTATCAGTTCAATGCCCTTGCGGTTGGCCGCCTCATGCCCAATATTCGCAAACGTCAAATCCCGGCTCCCACTAATCTTCACCGCATTCCCCTGCTCGGTTCGGCCAATATGAATATGAAGATCGGCAAAGTAAGGTCGAAGCTCTTCTTGCCTTATATCGCTCTGGATCATCCGAGTTGCCCTGTTAATGTGTAGAGTTTCCAGGCATAGACCGCCATCATCGTCTTTGCGTCACGAATACGTCCGTCCGCGATATATTGTTCCGCTTGCGCAAGCGTAATCACTTTCGCATCTACGAATTCATCCTCATCGAGGTGAACCTCGCCTTGCTCGAGTTCTTCCGCTAGGTAGAGATGAATGATCTCATCGGCGAACCCTGGGACGTATAGAATGAGCTATGATGCCGAATATGACCACAGCGATATCCCGTCTCTTCTTCTAACTCTCGGCGAGCCGCATCCATCGGATCTTCCCCAGCATCCAGCTTCCCTGCCGGGATCTCAACTAGGGATCGACCTAACGGTTTACGATACTGTTCGACGACCAACATGCCCTCGGGAAGCAGCGCAAGAACACCAACAGCCCCAGGGTGCTTCACTATTTCTCGCTTCGCAGTGTTCCCGTCCGGAAGGCGAACGGTATCCACTTGCAATGAAATAACTCTCCCTTGAAAGACGGGCTCTGTGCTAATTGTAACCTCTTCGAATTTCTCCAACTGATCCGTCATCTTCTCAGCACTCCTTATTTATTTCTAATTTTCGAATAGGGCTGCATAACTTGTCCCCTGTGCTCATATGACTGAATTATATCAAATTTGCAAACCCAAAACCTTAATCTCAGGGGGACAATCGGAATGAAAATGTATGTCGCACAGGAACAAATGCAAATGGTCGGTAAAGCATGGGAAATTCGCCATCATCTTCGCGAGCTGCATAAAAACAACGATCGTCATACATCCTTGCATTCCCTTATCCAAGCTCGGATATCCCTTTCGCCTAAAAACCCAAAAACTCCCTAACGATGGAACGCATCGTTAAGGAGTTTAGACACATTATTTTACTAATTTGACGATTTCGATGACCAGCTGGGTCAAGCTCACCATATCTTCAATCTTAATTCGTTCTTTGGTCGTATGAATATCTTCATAACCTACGGATAAGTTAACCGTTGGGATCCCAAAGCCGTTGAAAATATTTGCA
Organism: Paenibacillus guangzhouensis; assembly: GCF_009363075.1. Lineage (NCBI taxonomy): Bacteria > Bacillati > Bacillota > Bacilli > Caryophanales > Paenibacillaceae > Paenibacillus > Paenibacillus guangzhouensis. Next base: position 3,040,036 of record NZ_CP045293.1, read on the forward strand.
TCGCTGCCGCCGCCTGTATGGAACGTTCGCGGTGTCTTACCGATATTCTGAATCGCCTTCATGGCCAGTTGTACTACTTCATCTTGCTCCGTGTATTTGTAAGCAGGATACAGAATCACATGCTCGAATTCCGCACGCGCCCCCATATCAGCCGCCGCCGATTCCAAGGCCTCTTTCATCGAAGCGACTTGCGCTTCCACTTTGTCTTGGACAATGCTGCGCGCTTCTGCATCGATCTGAACAAAGTCGCACACGACATTCGTTGCGCCGCCGCCCTCGAACTTCCCGATATTGGCTGTCGTCTCGTGATCAATACGTCCTAATTTCATACGTGAAATCGCTTTGCTTGCCACTTGAATCGCACTAATGCCATCCTCTGGATTCACGCCCGCATGCGCAGACTTTCCATAGATTTTCATGAAGATTTTCGCTTGCGTAGGTGCAGCGACCGCAATGCCGCCGATTTCACCGTTCGAATCAAGCGCGTAGCCATACTTAGCCACCATGTGCTTCGCATCCATTGAACGCGCACCGTACAATCCAGACTCTTCGCCTACGGTAATGACAAATTGAATCGGTCCATGCGGGATATGATTCTCTTGCATCACTTGAATCGCTTCGAACATCGCAGCAAGACCTGCTTTGTCATCCGCGCCGAGAATCGTCGTGCCATCGCTTCGTATGTACCCGTCTTCTCCGATGCTAGGCTTAATCCCCTTTCCTGGAGTCACCGTATCCATATGTGACGTGAAGAAAATCGTCGGGAGATGTTCCTGTCCAATCGTTGCCGGAAGCATCACGAACAAGTTCCCCGCCCCATGACCTGTTTTCTCTGCAGCATCATCTTCTGTCCACGATAAGCCGAGATCCGTGAACTTCTGTTTTAACACCTTGGAGATTTCTTGTTCATATTTCGTCTCACTATCCACTTGAACCAGGTTGATAAATTGCTGCACTAATCGTTCTTGTTGTACCATCAGACTTCCCTCCCGTGTCTTCATGCGTTAAAATAGAACTCAACCCGACAAACTCAAACATTCAACTCTAGTTAAAGGAGAATCCATCCACAATGAATCAAAAGAAATGGTTTCGCGTTGTCATTTATATTATGCTGGCCGCTATGGTAGGATCAACCCTCTTCATGGTCATTGAGCCGTTCCTATACTCCTGATGACGGCTGGACAAGTTCAAATCCGAACTCATCTAAGAAGTATGGAGTGATCTCGGAAGCGACTTGCTCCACGGTAAACGGCAAATTCGTTATATCTTCGAGCGAAGTGACGCCGTACTGCTGAATGCCGCAAGGGACGATTCCCGTGAATCCTTCATGTTGGATCCCGGATTTAATGTTAAAAGCAAATCCATGGCTCGTCACGAAGCCGCGCCGGTGTCTGCGTTTATTGAACTTGACTCCGATCGCGGCTATTTTCATATCTCCAACCCATACACCCGTATATTCAGGCTTACGGCTTCCCTCGATATTGTATTTTGCCAGATAATTAATAATGACTTGCTCCAAATGTCTTAAATATCCGCGCAAATCAAGCTTTTCCCCATCCAAAATGACAAGTGGGTACCCCACCAATTGTCCTGGACCGTGGTATGTGATATCGCCGCCGCGATCAATTTCGAATACAGTAATACCCTTTTCCTGCAATTCAGACTCATCTAGTAATAAATGTTCTGGATGACGCTGCGAACCAATGGTGTAGGTCGGCGGGTGTTCGAGCAGGATCAGAGAAGAGGGAACCTCTTCTCGATCGATTTGCTTCACAAGCGATTTCTGCATATCCCACGCTTGACCGTATTCCATCATCGGATAGTAATGGACCTGTAGTGTCTGACTCATGTTATTGTTTCACACGCTTTCCAAAGTACACTTATAGGTTGTTCAAAAAGTCATCTTTTGATCACGAAGTATTTCATGTAGCCAATCGACATCGAATCTTGCCCTCACCCTCGAAGTCCGGTACTCATTTAGGTTTTGCCTAAACTCCGTGCCTCTAAAATTCGAAGAAAAACTCGCTACGGAAGCATAGGCCCTTCGCGTTCACGCAACCTGAGCATATTCTTACGATGTAAGTTTTCTTTGAAAACTTTCAGGTGCTGAAAAGCCGACTTTCTGAACAAGCAAATTTAGTACAATTTAGTATCGAGATCATAACTTTCCATATTCTCTTTGACACGCTGCAAAAAGCGGCCGCAAATGACGCCGTCTAGAATCCGGTGGTCAAGCGACAGACAAAGATTCGCCATCGAGCGAACCGCAATCATGTCGTTAATCACGACAGGACGTTTGACGATCGATTCGAAGGTCAGAATCGCCGCTTGCGGATAGTTGATGATCGGATAAGACAGAATGGAGCCAAAGGACCCTGTATTGTTAATGGTAAACGTTCCGCCTTGCAGGTCATCTAATTTCAATGTCCCTGCACGTGTCGCTTTCGCAAGACGATCCGCTTCACGCGCTAGTCCGGCAATATTCAGCGTATCGGCTTTTTTAATGACCGGCGTAAGAACCGAATCTTCCGTGCCGACCGCAAGGGATAAGTTAATATCCTTCTTCACGATGATTTTATCAACCGCCCAGACGGAATTGATGATCGGATAGTCTTTGATCGCATTGACAACAGCTTTAAGCAAGAACGCCAGATATGTGAGGTTAATGCCTTCCCGACGCATGAACTCTTCCTTGTATTTGTTCCGCAGTACCACAAGATTGGTCACATCCACCTCAATCGTCGTCCAAGCATGCGGAATTTCGGTTACACTTTGACGCATGTTGCGTGCAATGGTGTTGCGAATTGGCGTTACATCGATGAAATACTCATTGCTCCCGACTGTCTGTTGTTTCTCCACTTCGATCTTCGGAATGCGCGGTGACTCGGACAAATGCAATCCTGAATGACGAACGGGGACGACAGGATTGAAGGATACCCCTTGATTCGATACTGGAGCCGACTCTGCTGCTGTATTTTTGCTGGCCGATTGGCCTTGTTCCACGAACTGAAGAACATCTTTCCGTGTAATGCGACCGCCTAATCCGGTTCCAATCACTTGATTCAGGTCAACACCATGTTCACCAGCAAGTTGTTGTACAGCCGGTGAATAACGGTGTCTCATACTCTGATCGCCTTGTAATACAGGCTCTTCGCTCGAAGCCGTGCCACCAGACGTTTCCGGTGCCGCTTCCACTCCTGTACCTGCAACTTCCACATATGCAATCACTGTGCCCACATCAACCGTCTCTCCGGCTTCCACGAGAATCTCACGCAGAATCCCTTCTACAGTTGATGGCAGCTCAGCGTTAACTTTATCCGTAAGGACATCACAGAGGGGCTCATACTGCTCCACTGGATCTCCAGGCTGCTTCAACCACTTTCCAATCGTTGCTGATACGAGCGATTCAGCGAATTGCGGCATCGTAATCTCTACGAATGTAGTAGGTTTTGACATACTCTCATCTCCTGAACTTTTTCAATATACGTATCGCAGAGCCAAGCGATCAAACCATGAGAAAACCTCTAACGGGGCACGTCAATGTGCGACCGCGTATAGAGGTAGGTTGAATCGCCAATTAGGATCTGAAGGTTCCCTTAGCTGCGAAATTTTATTGTGGTTAGAATAATGCCAGCTTGCGCATTGCCTCTTGGACTTTATCTTTATTAAGCATGAAGAACCGTTCCATTGGCGGACTAATTGGCATCGCAGGGACGTCTGGACCGCATAGGCGCATGATAGGCGCGTCTAGCTCGAATAGCATTTCCTCGGAAATAATTGCGGATACTTCAGCTCCGACGCCGCCTGTTTTGTTATCCTCATGGATGATGAGCACTTTTCCCGTCTTCTTCGCAGCTTCAAGAATCGCTTCTTTATCGAGCGGCTGGATGGTACGCAAATCTAGAATATGTGCGCTAATGCCTTCCTTCGCAAGGTCCTCAGCTGCTTGCATCGCAAAATAAAGAGGAAGACTATAACTAATGACGGTAATATCCGTTCCTTCACGAAGGACATTGGCTTTGCCGATCGGCACGACATAATCGTCCTCCGGAACGTCGCCTGTAATCAGCTTATAACATTTCTTATTCTCAAAGAAAATAACCGGATCCGGGTCACGAACCGCTGCTTTGAGCAGCCCCTTCGCATCATACGCAGAGTACGGAGCGATAATCTTCAGCCCAGGCGTTCCGAAAAAGACAGATTCAGGGCATTGGGAATGATACAATCCGCCAAAGATCCCTCCGCCGATCGGTGCACGAATCACGACAGGACATGTCCAATCGTTATTCGAACGATAGCGGATTTTAGCCGCTTCACTAATGATTTGATTGGTCGCTGGGAACATGAAATCCGAATACTGCATTTCGGCGATCGGCTTCATGCCAACCATTGCTGCCCCAATCGCCACGCCCGCGATCGCTGATTCTGCTAAAGGTGTATCAAGTACTCTTGCTTCTCCAAATTGATCTAATAGACCTTTTGTCGTCGTGAATACGCCGCCTTTCTTTCCGACGTCTTCTCCAAGAAGAAATACATTCTCATCGCGTTCCATCTCTTCTCGCATCGCAAGACGAATGGCATCAATATATTCCATAACTGGCATTATGCATTCACCTCTCCCTCTTCCGCATACACGTGAAGCAGCGTATCTTCCGGTTTCGGGAATGGCGCATTGTCTGCATATTCCGTTGCTTCTTTGATTTGCTTCGCAATTAGGGCTGTCAGATCAGCCTCTTGTTCTTCCGACCAGATTCCGCATGACACCAAATAGTTCTTGAATTGAACGATCCCGTCTTTCTTCCGGTTCTCTTCCACTTCTTCCTTTGTTCGATAGAGCAGATCATTATCCGATGTCGAGTGCGGTGAGAGACGATACATCATGGCTTCGATTAAGGTTGGTCCTTCGCCGGCAATCGCACGCTCGCGCGCCTCCTTCACGACACGGTAGACCTCCAGTGCGTCATTCCCGTCGACTTGGAAACCTGGGAATCCGTAACCTAGCGCACGGTCACTCACTTTGCCAGCCAACTGTTTATGTACCGGCACCGAAATCGCATATTGATTGTTCTCACACATAATAATGACAGGCAATTTATGGACACCTGCGAAGTTGCAGCCTTCATGGAAATCTCCCTGATTGCTTGATCCTTCGCCAAATGTAACGAATGACACATGGTCTTGCTTCTTCATCTTGGCTGCAAGCGCAATACCCACAGCATGCGGCACTTGGGTTGTTACAGGACTTGAGCCCGTTACAATCCGCAGCCGTTTGTGACCGAAATGACCCGGCATTTGACGTCCGCCGCTGTTCGGGTCCTCTGCTTTGGCAAAGAGCGATAACATAAGCTCCTTCAAAGACATGCCTGCAGCAAGGACAAATCCATAATCCCGATAATAAGGAAGGAAATAATCTTTCTCGCGATCCAAAGCGAATGCAGCAGCCACTTGCGCTGCTTCTTGTCCAATCCCTGATACGTGGAAATTAATTTTCCCCGCCCGCTGAAGGACAAGACAACGCTCATCGTACATTCTAGCCATACGCATATATTTGTACATATCAATGACTTGCTGATCGTTTAGTCCAAGCAATTCATGTTTTGATTGTTGTTGTACGGAAGTTTCTGAATTCACGTAAACACCATCCTTTTTCTTCCCGTTTGGTTTTATAACCTGGTACTAAGACTAGGAGATAAACTTATTATAATCCCTTTTCAGAAAAAAAGAAAATGTTCTTTAATCCAGACTTGTCTAGATACTCGTTGCTTTCCCATCAATCGCAAGCATGGCTTCGCCCATAATTTCCGACAACGTTGGATGCGGGTGAATCGATTGGCCTACTTCCCATGGCGTCGCATCTAGAATCTGAGCAAGTACAGCTTCCGAGATTTGGTCGGTAACATGAGGTCCAATCATATGAACACCTAGAATGTCATTGGTCTCTTGATCCGCAATGACCTTCACGAACCCGTTGTTATCGCCGTAGACCAAAGCCTTGCCAATCGCTTTATAGGAGACTTTCGCTACCTTCACTTGTCTGCCTTGCTCGATCGCTTGCTTCTCCGTCCAACCTACACTTGCAACTTCAGGTCGAGTATAGATGCAACGCGGTACGAGATGCGATTCTGCTTGATGCGGATGGAGACCTGCAATACGCTCCGCTGCCACGATCCCTTCGTGGGCTGCTGCGTGTGCTAGCTGTAGACCTCCGATCACATCGCCAACAGCATAGATATGCGGTTCGGTCGTCTGCATATATTCGTTCACGACGATCACGCCGCGATCCACTTTGATATCTGTATTTTCAAGTCCAATCTGGTGGACATTCGCTTGTCGACCTACAGATAAGAGGAGCTTCTCAGCTTGGAGCGTCTCTTGCGATCCTTTCACCGTGACTTGAATATGAACGCGGCCCTGTTCGGTACTATAACTCTCAGGATGGAGCGTTGCTCCTGTAAGCACACGAACACCGCGTTTTTTAAGTAATCGCTGTAGCTCACTGCCTAGCTCTTGATCTTCTGTCGGTAATAAGTGAGCAGCCATCTCAACGACGGTCACTTCAACGCCAAAGTCGCTCAGAAGGGACGCCCACTCCGCGCCAATGACGCCGCCGCCAACGATAATGATCGACTTCGGCAGCTCCTTCATATCAAGCGCTTCATCACTTGTCATCGCATATTGGCCATCAATCTCAATACCTGGCAGCGTCCGAGGACGCGAACCTGTCGCAATGATCAAATTCGTCGGAACAATCGTCTCCATCTCACCATCCTGCAGCTCTACCGCCACAGCACCGCTCTTCGGCGAGAAAATCGACGGCCCAATCACGCGTCCCTTACCTTGAATTACATCAATTTTATTTTTTTGCATGAGGTACACTACGCCGCGATGGAGCTGATTCACGATCCCTGCTTTGCGCTGCTGGATTTTATCAAATTGTACGGAAATATTGTCCGCATAGATACCAAATTGCTCACGTTCCTGGAGCGTCGCGAACACTTCTGCACTCCTTAAAAAGGTTTTGCTCGGGATACAGCCACGATGAAGGCATGTGCCACCGAGTAAATCTTGCTCAATGATCGCCACTTTCTTACCGAGTTGGGCTGCGCGTATCGCTGCCGTATAGCCGCCAATCCCGCCACCAAGTACTGCTACATCATAATTCAATGCCATCGTTTCTCGAACCTCCCGGGTATGTAAACATTCATTTCATCTTCGTTTTCCTGTGACTATTGTACCTTGTTTTGAGGTGTTTACCAAGTGAGCTTCTTTCATTAGACAACCTATCCTATCCATTGTATGATAGAAATATATACAAATTCAGGGTGAGGGCAAGTTATGAAACTAATGATCTCTAGATTTATCGCAATATTGCTGCTCGTAATCCCCGGTCTCGCTGCGACCTACGGATTTCTGCTTATGAAGGATGCTTTATTCAACTATTTCTCAGACCATGGCAATACTGGCATATCGCCGGACTTTACATGGCTGCCATTCCTTGGCGGGCTTGTCCTCTTTGCCTTCGGTATCGTCTTCATTGGCGGATGGACATTTTATCGCGACCGTAAACGCAATTATGTCGCACCGCGATTTAAGAAGAAACGTGCGAGATCGCAAGGATAACACTTGCTTTGCGGTAGAATTCCATAATTTATGATCTATTAGCCCCTTGCTTCAAAGCCATCGTCTTTTGTGACGTGAGCGAAGTAAGGGGTTTATTCATCTTCTTTTTCGACGTTTTTTTCTTGGGCTTTACCGCTGCTTCCAAGGCTTCGAACAATGCTAATGAATCATCTGTCAGATTGTTCGGAGAGAATGCGCCCTCTGCTGCCCAGTAGAGGTTCCCAGCGACGCAACAAGCCCCCTGATTCCATTGCTGGTTCAGAGGGCTTACCCCATTTATGCTAGTTCTATTGAACGACACTACCGCCGAACAAGAAGCGATGTTCCCAAGCTGTATTCTTGATCGTATCAACGCGGACGCCGCCTGATTTCTTTGAATAGGTATGTAAAATTTGATTATTGCCTAGATAAATCCCAACATGAGTGATGCGTTCTGTATCTTTATTCACACCGCTATAATTGGATGCCTTGGAGCCTTTGTACGACATGAAGAACATAAGATCGCCACGTTTCAAGGAGCTAATGCTCTTCTTCGCTGTCGAATTGCTCTTGACCCAAGCACCCTGCTTACGGGAGTCCGAAGGCAATACGATTCCTAACGCTTCTTTGTAGGCTTGTCTCACAAAGTCAGAACAATCAAACGTTGACGTCGTATTCCGATTCGAACCGAACTCATAAGGAACACCTAAATACTTCATTCCTGTCGAAATGGCCTTCTCCACGCGTGAAGAGGACGAAGTTGGCGGAGTTGTTGGTGGAGTAGTAACTTGACCGCCGATATCGATGTATTTATTGCTTGAACTTATGTACCCTACCTTACCTTCGCCATCCCATACTTGCAGCCAGTTTGCATCAACTTTTTTCAGGATGCCTACGACATGACCAGCTTTTAGGTTCTTAATGATCTTTCCGTTCGTCGATGGCGCGTTTCTTAAATTAACGCTGGCTACAATGCGTCCAGATTCCGCATTTCCCGTAATATTAAGGTATTTGGAAGCTGTACTCAAATAACCGATATTTCCTAAGCTATCTTGCGCATGATACCAGCTTGCATTCGCTTGACCAAGAATCGTTATTTTCTCGCCAGTTGGTAAATTACGGAGTACTTTCGTTGCTGTAGATGGCCCTACGCGCAGGTTGACCTGATTTTTCACTGTTGCAAGTTTGGCACCCGCTGCAGCTTTCTGAACCGCTCTAGATGATACTGCGGAATAGGTTGTCACTTCTTCCAAATCCGGTACATCCGGGTCACTTTCGTCTTCAAGCGAGTTCAGTGTGTTCGAAGCTTGTACCCCATTCGCTTTCTGATTAGCGGCTGGCGCGCTAGCTGCACTGATTGTGGTTGCGCCCATTTGGAATGCCATCGTACACATAATAAGGCCTAATAACATCTTTTTCATGATTATGTATCCTCCTAGTTGTCCGATCCTGCGATTCGCAGTATCGCTTATGAATGTGATGTGATTGGATTAATACTGTTAAAATATTGCAACAATAACTTTTACTATTTAGTTGTTTGATTCACTTCCATTTACTCTATTAACTATACCAGTCGTCTTCCAAACCTACTATCGGACTAAATTCATATTAGTTACGTTTTTGTAACTTTTATTTTAGGACTTTAGTCGTTAAAACCACTTGATTATGTAAATGAATGTTAGATACTGGATTGCATAAAATAATGAAAAATTACAATATTGTAAATTAAAGATTGAAATAGGAAATAATATCTAGCAAAAATGTGGGAAATGTATCGCCATATCATGTGCATGAAAATCCTATTTCGAGGAAACCTAAGGCTGTTATGGAATAAAGGAGGTGTCTACATGAATCAAAATTCCCACAATCAAGCTTCGAAAGCGGATGTCCAATCCACGGAGCTGAATAAACTGCCTGTTGCGAACAAATCCGATACGGAATTTTCGGCCGAAGAAGCGGCTGAAGCTTTTACAAATCAGTCTTCGGCTGCTGCACAATCTACAAATGATCAACAATAAGCATTTGAACCACACAAAAAAACCGTCCAGTATCCTAAACTGAACGGTTTTCTTCATGAAGAGACCTTTATAGATGAACGATCTCACCGCAAATTTGACATTCTAATGCAGGAGCATCCGCACGAAGGACATGACCATGCTCATCGTAGATAGTATCTTTAATCTGCTCCATCTGATCAACAGCTCCACATTCGGGGCACACGCTACGCTGTGCAGTTGGTGCTGATACGTTAAGCTGGGGCATCCCCGCAGTTGCAAATCCCCCCGTAGTTACGACACCCGCATGCTCTGCTCTAGCATCATGGTTCATGATCGAGAGCATTTTCATTGATTTAACCTCTTCCTTCAAACCGTTTATATCTGACTTCAGCTCTTGTGTCATTCCGTTCTGTTTGAGACAAAAATCGAGAATCACATTTAATTTCTCATCCAACGCATGGATTTGCCGTGTAAGATCCGTTAATTTCTGTTCTATATTCGATTCATGTGATTCCATTTCCATTTACTCTCCCTATGCCAATAATAGTAGGTTATGATAATCAAGTTTAACTGACATGATACAGGAAATGCAGCAGAAAATCCAACATATCGCTACACTGTCCCCCACTCTATTCTCTGCCGACATGTATATACTGATTACAACAATATAGTAAAAGAAGGTGATAGATTTGGCATTGCACGAGCGTCTCATTCAAGAGTTCATACAGGAACTCCATCAGATGAACAATCAACTCAGAGATATCTTAACAGAAGTACAACATAATAATGTGCAAATGAAGGAAATCTATCAAACCTATCGCGACAATCACGACACGCTTCGTTCGATCACGAACAACTTGCATGATTATCAGGGTATCATCGATTACCAAATGGCACATGCTACGCTAGACGATCGTGAGAAAATATCGACCATGAAACGATTGATAACAAACATCAGCAGTGTGCTAGATCCGGATATGACGGGAATCAGCGCGTTGAATACCATCCCAATTACTTCTGATGATGCTCCCATTTACACCAATTCTAAATCCTTCCTTCAATATCTCGCAGAACTAACGAACTTAGGAACGAATACAACCAGTCGATTGTATTATCGATTAGGTTTTCTAGAGAATGTATCCACAACGACGCAACAATTTCTAGATGAAGGCTTCACAACAGAACCTGCCGGTGTAAATGCGAATGGCTTGATTCTTCAGGTCTTCTCATCCTCTACGAATGATTCCGCAGCAGGAACCAGCGCACAGAAAGTGTTTATTAGTGGAATCGACGCTAACGGGCTAAGAGCTAACGAGACCGTCACCATGTCAGGCACAACAAGGGTTAACACGGTAACAACTTGGAAGTATCTCGATTTCTTCTGCATTACCCAAGTCGGAACCTATAATGGCACAGCTGCTGGCAATATTAGCTTGACCAATACAGCCGAGACAACCACCTTCGCCTCCATACCTACGGGTCGCCGTTCGTGCGAAGCGGACGAATCCATGTGCCTGTGAATGGGAGAGGCTATATTCATCAATGGGTATTTGGCTCCTTCAAGAATGACGTTTCCTTCGAGCTGCTCGTCACGCCGAATACGGACAAGAATACAGTAATCGGACGCTCCGCTACCAATACTACCGGTCAGAGTACAAATATTTTATTTCCTGCCCCAATCTATATCCCATCCAATGGTCGAACGACCGTGCAAGCAATCGCCGCTGGTACTGTGAATCAAGCCGATACCAGCTTTAGTATTCATATGGAAACCATCTAGCTGACATGTGAAAAGGCTGCAAAATCGCAGCCTTTCTTAATTCAATATCATATGCTAACCTTGCTCAGTCCGCAATTTATCTGTGACCATCATGATCATTCTGGAATTATCCTGTGTATTTAATGGTCATTTTTGAACCTATTTGATTGATAATCACCCAGCCATTCGGTCATGGAGTACCGATCAGAACGGTGACTGTAGCGCCTATGGGGGCTCCAATGAGGTTTTTGATCCACACTACACTGCTTGCGGCAGCTTCTGCAATAGGTGAGAGTACACTCACGTTCACACCTAGCGAAATGCTCAACAACAGCGCAAGTATCATCACCCTGGATATACCTCATTTGATCATTGATAAGGCATCCCTTCTCTTATTTATCTACATAAAAACACCGCTAATGTAGTGATTATCATCAACCAATACATTAGCGGTGGTGTTCATTTATGATCTTGTGGCCATCTATACGTCTTAGCTCACCTTATGCTCAATCCGCAGCTTATCCGCCACCATCGCGATGAACTCGCTATTCGTCGGCTTCGACTTTGAGATGTTGATCGTATAACCGAATAAGTACGAGATGCTGTCGATGTTGCCGCGCGTCCAAGCCACTTCAATCGCATGGCGAATCGCGCGCTCGACGCGGGAAGGCGTTGTCTTGAATTTCTCAGCAATCGCAGGATACAATGTCTTCGTAATCGCACCGAGAATTTCGATGTTATTGTAGACCATGGTAATCGCTTCGCGTAAATATTGATATCCTTTGATGTGGGCAGGTACACCAATTTCATGAATAATGGATGTGATATTCGCGTCTAAGTTCTTACCGCCCTTGGCGATCGGCACCACATTGCTAGACGATTTTACGGTATTCGAGATTGGCATACTGCTAGCGGAGGAACTCAGGCTCTGCGAGCCCACCAATTGACGAACACGATTCGCAAGAATTTCCAGATCAAACGGTTTAAGTATGTAATAGGAAGCTCCAAGCTGTACGGCGCGTTGTGTAATATTTTCTTGACCAAATGCCGTCAGCATAATAACTTTTGGTTGTGGACTCAAATTCATCTCACGCAACCGTTCTAGAACGCCAAGTCCATCCAGATGCGGCATAATAATATCTAGAATAATCACATCAGGAACCTGACGGGATTCTTCAATGATACGTAATACTTCCTCCCCATTATAAGCTATGCCTGCTACGCTCATATCTCCTTGCTCCGAAAAATACTCTGCCAACAAGTTCGTAAATTCCCGGTTGTCGTCTGCTAATAACACCTCGATCTTTTGCACACGATATCCTCCCTTAATCCTTGTAAAATTTTCTTTTTTTACCTGTCCGAGAATAGAAATTCGACATACACCATTAAATTCCTTCTGTCGAATAATTATTTTCTTTATTTTTTTCACAAAATATTTTATAATGATTATTTTGCTACAATTCACTACATCGTTCGCTTCGATTCGACAAAAAATAAAATCTTAAGGCAGCTAGCTCGCCTTAAGATTTGAGTTCGAGGATCGCAGCATCACGCCTGCGTCCTGCAGCATCCATTCAATAAAGCAGCCATAGCCGGATTTCGGATCATTGACGAATACATGAGTGACGGCGCCGATTAATTTCCCATTCTGAATAATTGGACTACCGCTCATGCCTTGTACAATCCCACCCGTCTTATCAATCAACCGCGGGTCAGTAATGCGAATCACCATGCCTTTGGTCGCTGGACTTGATTGGTGCGTCACATGCGCAATTTCAATATCAAAGCGTTCCACTTGTTGCCCCTCAATAACGGTAAGAATCTGCGCTGGACCGATCTTCACATCCTCGGCAAAAGCAACCGGAATTCCTTCTTTAAACAAACTGTGATCGGGATTCTCTTTCATTTTACCAAAAATACCGAAATGCGTGTTTCGCTCAACATTCCCAAGAACTTTGCTTTCTTTGAGGAAATACGCTTTCTTCTCACCGGGTTCCCCGTTCTGGCTCTTCGAGATGGAGGTAACGTTCGATTGAACAATTTCGCCATCCCCAACCACGATCGGGGTCTGCGTGTCCATGTCCGTAATGACATGCCCTAGGGCGCCGAATACGCCCTGATCCGGAGCATAAAAAGTCAGCGTCCCAACACCAGCGGCCGAGTCCCGAATATAGAGTCCAAGACGCCAAGTCTTCTCCTCTACATCATAAGCGGGAACAAGCTTGGTCGTGAACTCGGATTGATTCCGCTTGATCGTCAGCTCGATCGGCTGTTTGGACTCGCCGGCGGCATTCACAATCGGAGCAACTTTGGTGACATCATTGAGATACTTCCCATTCATCCGTGTAATTAAATCACCCATCTGAATGTTCGCATCCTCGCCAGGTGACACTTTACGCTGTCCCTTCACGGCAACCAGATGATGTCCGACAACCAGAATACCGGCTGATTTCACTTTGACACCTATGGTCTGACCGCCTGGGATGACTTTCAGATCAGGAACAACATTCACTTTTACGGTCTTCAACGGAATTTTGCCGAATAAACGTAGCTTCAGTTCCGCTTGACCGCTCTGCTGCGTCTTCAGACGAATCGGCTCCCTCAAGGAGACGTTCTGAGACGGCTGTGCTGTTCCATTCACCTGAATGACATCAGGCCGATCAATCACCGCCTGCGCCATCACCGGCATATCCAGCCGGAGTTCCTTCTGTTGTCCCGAGAATAACCTAATTTCGCTCGGAAACGTTGAGAAATACTGAAAAGGTGCCGTTGTACTAAGCATACAAACGAAGAAGACAAGTAAAAGACCAAAAAATCTTTTGCTCTGCTTGGAGTTCAAGATGTCACACGCTCCCTTTCCTTCTATCGCTTGACGAGAAAGGTTGTCGCCAATTGCGTACCTTTAAGATAACCTTGGCTAGAGCGTTTTATTACTGCAAATGATTCCTAGACTGCTTTCCTTGTATCCGCTAAAATTAACATTTCTTGCGCGTGATGAAGTGTTTTTTCGGTGATTTCCACACCGCCAAGCATCCGCGCTAATTCCTTAATTCGCCCGTCTTCCACAAGCTCTTCGACCTGAGTCATGGTGCGCCCTTCAAAGACATTTTTCTGGATTAAATAGTGATGATCCGCCATACAAGCCACTTGCGGCAAGTGCGTAATCGAAAAGACCTGACATTGACGGGATAAGGACGACATTTTCTCCGCAATCGATTGTGCAGCGCGACCACTTACGCCTGTATCCACTTCGTCGAAGACCAAGACCGGAACACGGTCAATGGCAGCGAATATCGATTTCAATGCAAGCATCATCCGGGACAATTCTCCGCCGGACGCAATTTTATGTAACGATCGCAAAGGTTCTCCAGGGTTTGGAGAAATGAGAAACTCTGCCGAATCATAACCATGCTTCGTGAATCTGACAGGCACGCCATCAACATCAAGGCCATCCGGCGCTTCCATCCTCTCCAGTTTGACCTCAAGCCGAGTCCGTTCCATCTGAAGACTCTTCAGTTCTGCTTCCATCTGAGAGGCGAGCTGCTCCGCACATTGCTTGCGAAGTGCACTCAGTTCTCCAGCCTGTTTCACCAGCTCCACGAACTCCTGATCCACTTGCTGCTGCAGCTTCTGAATCATCTCATCTTTATTCTCAATCATATCTGTTTCTTTACGAATCCGCTCGAGATAATTCAAGATCTCCTCGACGTTATCTCCATACTTCCGGCGGAACGATGAGATCATATCTAAACGTTGCTCCACTTCCTCAAGACGAATCGGATTGAATTCAATTTCTTCCCGATAATCCCTCAGCTGGAATGCAACATCTTCAATCTGATAAAAAGCGGACTGTAGCTGTTCCACGATCGGTCCAAGCCGCTGTGAATCAAAGGACATAATATCCTCTAACTTCGTTACAGCCTTGCCAATGGCGTCTAGCCCTTTATTTCCATACACTTGTCCATAAGCGTCGTTAACAGAGTCCATCATTCGCTCGGCATTCGCGAGCTTGCGTTTCTCCTCTGCGAGCAGCTCATCTTCACCGATTTTAAGTCCGGCATTCGATATTTCTTCGATCTGGAATCGATACAAATCCAACATCTGGTAAGCTTTCTGGCTGGAATCCTCAAGCTCCTGCAGCTCTCGGCGCAGCTTGGAATGACGCGCATAGACCTGCTGGTACGCGTCTTTCACCGGTCCAATTGTCGCTTCGCCGAACGTATCAAGCAAGGACAAGTGCTGATCTACTTTTAGAAGTGATTGATGCTCATGTTGACCATGGATATTGACCAGATGTTCGCCGATTTCGCGCAGCATCGATAAGTTCACCAATTGCCCGTTAATGCGGCTCATGCTCTTCCCTTGTGAGCTGAGTTCACGACGAATGACCAAATGTTCCTCGGCCGAAGCCATAATCCCCAGATTCGCCATGACGGACCAGACCGGGTGATCCGGAGGCAATTCGAACAAAGCTTCAACTTCTGCCTTATCACATCCGTACCGCACCAAATCCGCAGATCCACGCCCGCCAATGATTAAACTTAACGCATCAATAATAATTGATTTACCCGCACCGGTCTCCCCTGTCAGTACATGAAATCCGTTATGAAAAGAGACGGTTACCGCCTCAACCACTGCCAGATTTCGTATTGATACTGCCGCTAACATCCAGCCACCCCCAAGTACGCAAAAATTATGAAATAAAGGACATGATTTGCCCAACGATCTTGTCGCTATCTTCTTTGGTCCGGCAAATGATTAACATGGTATCGTCTCCGCAAATCGTTCCCATAATCTCCGTCCATTCGATACTGTCCATTAAAACGGCAATGGAATTCGCCGTACCTGGTAGACACTTCATGACAATCAAATTATTCGTCGAATCAATATGCACGAAGTTGTCGACAAGCGCCCGTTTTAGCTTCTGCACCGGATTGAACCGTTGATCCGTCGGTAGAGAATATTTATAACGTCCATCATCCATGGGCACTTTAATTAAATGCAATTCCTTCATATCTCTCGATACCGTCGCTTGTGTCACATGAAAACCAGAAGAACGTAAAGCCTCCACCAAATCATCTTGCGTCTCAATTTCACGATTCGTAATAATTTCACGTATTTTGATATGTCGATTTCCCTTCATAAAATCCCTCACTCTTCTTCAAGTTGAAAATGTATTTGTTGTAATTGCTGTTCCTTCTCATCGACATAGAGGATGCCATCGATGTCGCTATATAGCAGGAAATAAGGCAACAGCCGATCTCTTACGCTGCTGGCCGTCCACTCGATGGGCTTACGATCACGCGCCACCTTGACCAGATAGGTCTGTCCATCCCGCCTGGCAACGTAATCCACGAATAAACGGCTATCTAATTGTATATCATTCACAAGAAAATAAAATGGGATTCGAACCTTACCGCCGATGATCTCATAACCGTCCTGTTCCATAAGTTGGTAAGCAACGGTCTGCTCATTCATATCGGCATGGATTGGCACGCTTGAGTAGTTCGTACGAAGTGGGGAATGCAGCCATCTTCTAAGTCCAAAATAAGCCCATAGTACAGCGATTACCACGATTCCAATCATGACAATTCCATCACTGTGTCCCATTACGAATCACCTCGAGAAATATATTCGAGGCTGCGCACCAATTTCCTTTTTTTCAAGACAGATCAGGAAGGCTATCCTTCATATTGTGGCCTCAAGCAAAAGAAACTCACCCTTTGGTGGATGAGTTTCCTGTAAACGTGTTCGCTGCTTCTTGGACGACTGCCGCAATACCAGCTTCATCCAACGGTTCAGCTCCGCCTTGCACGTCGGATGGTCCCTTCCATTCCCAACATGCCAGGAATTCGATATTCCCTTCTCCACCGGTGATCGGGGAAAAGGTTAGGCCTTGTAGCTTAAATCCTAATTCAGACGCGAAAGTCAGAATGGAGGTCAGTACCTCTGCATGAACCTTGGGTTCACGCACAACTCCTGACTTTCCAACCTTCTCACGCCCTGCTTCGAACTGCGGCTTGATCAGCGCTACAACTTGTGCAGGTGCTTCAAGCAACTCAATAAGAGGCGGTAGAATGATTTTGAGTGAAATAAACGATACATCAATCGATGCCATATTGGGCTTTGGCCCTGTCAAATCTGCCGGCGTCGTATACCGGAAATTGGTTCGCTCCATGACATTCACACGCTCATGGTTCCGCAGCGACCAATCCAGCTGATTATAACCTACATCAATCGCATAGACATAACTTGCGCCATGCTGCAATGCACAATCGGTGAATCCACCCGTCGAAGCACCGATATCCAGCATCACACGATCGTTCATATCAATCTCGAAATAACGGAGCGCTTTCTCTAGCTTCAACCCGCCCCGTCCTACATAAGGATGCAGCTGCCCCTTTACACGTAGTTCTGTAGAACGCGGAATCTTCGAACCGGCTTTCTCTAACCGCTCTCCATCTTTGTTCAACACGATCCCCGCCATAATAGCGGCTTTCGCTTTCTCACGACTTTCAAAAAAACCTTGCTCAACGAGCAGAACGTCAAGCCGCTCTTTCTGTTCAGACATGCCATTTCCCTCTTCTATTTCGCTCGCGACCGAATGCGCGGTTTCATTTTCTTAATCTCAGCCATGACATGTTCAACGGTCAGACCAACTTCTTGACGTTGTTCCTTTACGCTGCCATGTTCAACGAAGTAATCCGGAATTCCCATGAGCTTCACACGCATATCGTAGATATCATGTTCGGCGAAGTGCTCCAGAATCGCACTACCAAGTCCACCCATTTGAGCAGTCTCTTCAAGTACGATCAGATCCATTCGCTCCTTAGCAAGCTGCTGCAGCATCGCTCCATCTAATGGCTTAATGAATCTCGCGTTAATTACACGGACATTCAGCCCTTCCCGTTTCAGCTGCTCTGCAGCCTCAAGCGCAACTTGAACCATCGGGCCAATCGCTGCAATCGCGAAAGATTCGCCATCACGCAGTACTTCCCATTGACCGATAGGAATTGGCGTCATCACAGGATCGTATGCCACACCGACTCCATTCACACGCGGGTAACGAACTGCAATCGGTCCATCGTTATATTCCACAGCCGTCTTCAACATATGCCGCAGTTCATTTTCGTCCTTCGGCATCATCATCACCATATTCGGAATATGCCGCATGAAGGAAATGTCGTACACCCCCTGATGGGTCTCGCCATCTGCGCCGACGAAGCCTGCACGGTCGATTGCGAAGATCACATTCGCGTCTTGACGGCAAATGTCATGGACAATCTGATCGTACGCACGCTGCATGAATGTTGAGTAAACCGCATAGATCGGTTTCATGCCTTCCATCGCCATCGCTGCACATAGAGTTGCAGCATGCTGTTCCGCAATCCCAACGTCGATCATTCGATCCGGGAATCGCGCTGCGAATTTCATCAACCCAGACCCGCCAGGCATCGCAGGCGTAATAGCAACGATTCGATGATCCTGTTCAGCAAGCTCAATGATCGCATCGCCGAACACTTCCGTATACATCGGGTTCCCTACAGCCTTTACCACTTGACCCGACTCAATTTTGTACGGCGTAATGCCGTGCCATTTATGAGAATCTGCTTCTGCAGGAGAGTAGCCTTTTCCTTTGGTCGTTAGGACATGCACGAGTACGGGCCCATTCACCTGACTTGCTTGCTTAAACGTATCTTGCAACGATCCAAGATCATGCCCATCGACAGGACCCAGATATGTAAACCCGAGTTCCTCGAATAGTACGCCCGATACGACAAGATATTTCAAGCTGTCCTTTAGACGCTCTGCTGTCTTCGCGAGTTTACCGCCGATGGCAGGAATTTTCTTCAAGAAGCTTTCGAGCTCTTCTTTGGCGCGTTTATATGTTTTGTCCGAACGAATTTTACCTAAGTAATGATGCATTGCGCCAACATTGGGTGCGATCGACATTTCATTATCGTTCAACACCACGATCAAATTCTTCTTCTCATGCCCGATATGATTCAGCGCTTCGAACGCCATCCCGCCGGTTAACGCACCATCGCCAATCACAGCGATGACACGGTTATCTTCCCCTTTGAGATCACGTGCTGTCGCCATCCCCATCGCCGCAGACAAGGAGGTACTGCTATGCCCGGCTTCCCAGACGTCATGTTCACTCTCGGAGCGTTTGACGAAGCCGCACAATCCTTTATATTTGCGAAGCGTATCGAACTGGTCTCGACGACCTGTTAAAATTTTGTGCACATAAGCTTGATGCCCCACATCAAAGATGATTTTATCTTTCGGACTATCAAACAAGTAATGCAAAATAACCGTGAGCTCGACAACACCCAAGTTCGGCGCAAGATGTCCCCCTGTGACCGATAGTTTCTCGATCAAAAATTGACGAATCTCTCCCGACAATTGAGCGAGCTCCTCAACCGAACATTTCTTTAAATCGTTAGGTTGATTAATCTGTTCGAGTAACACGTTATTTTCCTCGCTTTCCATTGTTCGGTTTGCTTTTTTTCTTAGTGAAAATTCGAATGTGGAGTCTTCGTTCCAATAGATCGAAGAACTTCCCGATCGAGAGCACGATCGCAGTGGCGTAGTGAATCGCAAAACTTTTGCCAACCGCCTTACCTCCAACCGTGAGTGCAGATACTAATCCTGCAAATACAACACTCGTGACCATTCGAATGATTTCATTGCCTTGATCCATGGAGAGAAGCAAATTACCGACGACGAGCGCGCTAGCGGCACCACTGATGACCCCCGTCATATCGCCGATGACATCATTACAAATATTTGAGAACCAATCCGCATTGCGGATAATATAAATTGCTTGTCTCGAGCCCCTGACACGTTCTGCTGCCATCGCGTGAAATGGTTTCTCGCTCGCAGCTGCTGCCGCCAGGCCCATCATATCGAACACGATGCCAATGAGGATGAGCAGTAAGACGATGATAACACCTACACCAAATCCGACACCAGACAAGACCGTTGTTGAAATAACCGAAAAGATACAGGCCAATATAAATGTAATAATAGAAATAAAAATACTCCATTTCATGGAGTGCTTCAATGAAAATTTCATTGTGGGAAGCCAACACCAGGAACTTCATCGATGTGCCCTTTAGCGAATTTTTAGCCCCGCCTTCAGAAACGGTAGACTGACTAGAATACTGTACCACTCTACGTACGACTTATTATATCATAATACTGTATTTTATACGCAGCAATTAATGGTCGCGTTTCATTAAATAATCAGCTAACTCGATGAGTCGCTGCGGGTTCATAAGGTTCGCGCCTTCAATCGCTTCTTTAGCTTCCCGCGTCAACCGCTCGATCTCCACCTGCGACGCCTCGATCCCGATAAAGAATGGATAGGTCACTTTGCTCTGCGCCACATCACTTTGCGTCTTCTTGCCGAGCTTCTGCTCATCTCCAATCAGATCGAGCACATCATCTTGAATTTGGAATGCCAATCCGATCTGCCGTCCGAAAGTCTCCAAGGCCGTGAGTTGTTCCTCTGACGCGCCCGCAATCCGTCCGCCTGCACGAAGCGAGAAGACGATGAGATCACCTGTCTTATGTAGATGAATGTATTGAAGCTGTTCGAGCGACGTAATACCTTGCTCGCCGATCATATCCGCGGCTTGTCCGCCAACCATGCCTTTCGCACCAGCCATAAGAGAGAGCTCATCAACGATAGCCAGCACCTGGTCCGCAGGGATGTGATGCTGCTTCGATGCTTGAACAACCTGATGGAAAGCGTGCGTTAAGAGCGCATCGCCGCCGAGAATCGCCATCGCTTCCCCATACACCTTGTGATTCGTCAGCTTCCCGCGGCGATAATCGTCATTATCCATCGCTGGCAGATCGTCATGAATTAACGAGTACGTATGGATCATCTCGATTGCGCCCGCAACGGGCATTGCAGCTGGAACTATTGCCGCGCCGCCAACAGCTTCCGCTGCCGCAAGAACGAGGATCGGACGAATGCGTTTGCCGCCTGCAAGCAATGAGTACAACATCGATTCACGTAAGGATGCAGGCATGTCCCATCCAGCCGGAATACTGTTTTTGAGCGCCTCTTCCACCGCTGTTCTGGATCTTGTCATATAGGTTGTAAAGTCTTCTGTCTCATGTAACTTAGCCAACAGTATCCCCCGCATCATCGGTTATTCCTGTGAAAGGTTTCTTGCGGAATTCCCCATTCTCTTCCACCAGCGCTTCGATTTTCCGTTCCACTTGCTCGAGCTTCTGGCCGCATAGCTGCGACATCATCATGCCTTCTTGGAACAGCTCGATCGCTTTCTCGAGCGGCACGTCCCCGCTCTCAAGCTCCTCGACGATCAATTCCAGCTTCTGTATCGCCTCTTCGAAGCTTACTGGAGCTTCCTTCTCGGCTTTCTTAGCCATCCTTGTCCTCTCCCTTCATTGACCATACTTGGCATTCCAGTTGTCCGTCATTCACTTTCACGTGTACCATATCCCCTGGCTGCACATCCGCCAGCGATTTAATCAATCGCTTCTCTTGCTCATCATAGACAAGACTATATCCACGCTGCATGACCTTAAGAGGACTCAGCGCATCGAGCTGCTTCATCCCTGTCATGAGCTTTAGCTTCTGTTCCTTGAGCATCGCCTGCATCGATTGTACAAGTTGATGCGTCTCCGACTGCACCCGCTTCCGTGCGAAAAGCACCTGTTCATGCGGATTGCGTCTCACAAGACGATGCTGCAGCTTCGAAGATCGCTCCTCCGACTTGCGAAGTAGCCCCTGGATGCGATAATGAAGCTGTTCCGTCAGCCGATCCAGTCGCTCCGCGTGCTGCAGCAAATATTTGCGCGGATGGACGAAATACGGGGAACGTCTCAACCGCTCCAGTCGCTCGCGTTCTTGCTGCATTCGCATCGCTAGCGCATGCTCCAACCGCTGCTCCTGACGGCGAAAATGCTGCCTGAGCTCCTGATGATGAGGTACCGCAAGCTCTGCAGCTGCCGTAGGCGTTGCCGCACGCAAATCGGCCACAAAATCCGCAATCGTAAAATCGGTCTCATGCCCCACAGCGGAAATGATCGGAATCGCGGATCCATATATGGCACGCGCCACGATCTCTTCATTAAATGCCCATAACTCCTCAAGCGAACCGCCGCCACGGCCGACGATCAAGACATCGGCTTCTTGCAATCGGTTCATCCCTTCAATCGCCTTTACAATGGAAGGCGCTGCTTGCGTTCCTTGCACGAGTACAGGATAGAGGAGGATCGGCACGGAAGGATAGCGGCGCTGAAGTGTAATAATGATATCTCGAACGGCCGCACCGGTAGGCGATGTAATGACCCCGATCGCTCTAGGGAACCTCGGCAGAGGCCGCTTCCGATGCGCCGCGAATAATTCTTCTTCATCCAGCTTCTTCTTCAACTGCTCATATGCAAGGTAGAGACTCCCGATGCCGTCGGGCTGCATATGCGTCGCATAGAATTGATATTGACCGTCTCGTTCATAGACCGATACATTGCCTCGTGCGATGACTTTCGTCCCTTCCTTCGGACGGAATGCCAGACGCTGGTTATGAGAAGCAAACATAATCGATTTGATCCGAC
The DNA here is from genome assembly GCF_009363075.1 of Paenibacillus guangzhouensis. Classification (NCBI taxonomy): domain Bacteria; kingdom Bacillati; phylum Bacillota; class Bacilli; order Caryophanales; family Paenibacillaceae; genus Paenibacillus; species Paenibacillus guangzhouensis. The sequence goes on from NZ_CP045293.1 coordinate 3,062,989, forward strand.
TGTCGGCATCCTTCAATGTGAAGTACATATGACCGCTTGAATGGTGGGTGAAGTTCGAGATTTCTCCGCGAATCCAGACGTCCTGCATCAAATCATCGGACTCGAGCTTCATCCGGATATATCGATTCAGATCTTTAATGGATAATATGCGCTCTCCCGCCATTGACTTCATCCTTACTTCAGACCATGTGCTCTACGAGCCGCGATCAGTGTATTTTGCATCAGCATCGTGATGGTCATTGGACCCACGCCTCCAGGTACCGGCGTCACGGCGCCAGCCACTTCGAGCACATCTTCATAATCAACATCGCCTGCTAATTTACCATTGTCTAGACGATTCATCCCGACATCAATCACAATCGCACCTGGCTTCATGTACGTGTGATCCACGAAATTCGCGCGTCCGATTGCCACGACAAGAATATCCGCCTGTTTCGTAATTTCTCGCATATTTGCTGTTCTGGAATGGCACATCGTTACCGTTGCATTCTCACGTTGCAGCAGCATCGATACCGGCTTGCCGACAATATTGCTGCGTCCGATGACAACTGCATGTTTGCCTGCGATTTCGGTGCCTGTACGTTTGATCAACTCGATGACACCCGCAGGAGTACACGGCAAGAGACTATCGTCACCAATCATCAGATTCCCGACATTAATCGGGTGGAACCCGTCAACATCCTTCTCCACGGCAATCGCATCGATGACTGATTTCTCGTGAATATGCTTCGGCAGCGGCAATTGCACGAGAATCCCGTGAATATTCGCTTGATGATTCAATGTATCGATCAGCGCAAGCAGCGCTTCTTCTGTCGTTGATTCAGGCAAACGATGCACCTCGGAATAGTAACCCAACTCGATGCATGCTTTCTCTTTACTGCCGACATAGACTTTGGAACCTGGATCTTCCCCTACAAGGATAACTGCCAGCCCCGGCTCGATGCCTTGCTTCTTCAGACCAACAACTTCTTCTTGAATTTGTCCTCGAATGGACGCGGATACGGCTTTACCATCAATTTTTACTGCTGTCATGGTTTTCTCTCCCCTTCATATCAATCGCGAATCAATTGGTTTTTTTGATCTGTCAACAAAGCCTTCGAAAATTGTATTGCTCACACTTTGTTTACACAATGAAAAAGCCAATTAATTGGCTTTAATCTGCTCTAGCTCACGAATCATCTTCCCGAGAACACCGTTCACGAACTTACCGGATTCATCCGTACCGAAATGCTTGGCGAGTTCAATCGCCTCGTTGACAACAACCTTTGGCGGAACATCTTCACTGAATACCATCTCATAGCATGCAAGGCGTAGGATTTGACGATCTACACGCGATAGACGGTCCATCTGCCAGTTCTTCAAATATTCGGAGAGCAGGTGATCGATCCGTTCTTTATTCGTCCACGTGCCGTGAACAAGACTCAACACATACGTGTTCATCTCGCTGAAATTGCGAATCTCGATCTCCGTCTCATTCTCTTCTTTCACTTCCGTAAGCACCATGGCTACGGCTTCTTCAGCAGCCACACCATTCATTTCCATTTGGTATAAGCTCTGTACTGTAATTTCTCTCGCTAAGCGCCGCTTCATATTGTTCCTCCAAAAGTTATAATCGTCTTCACGTTGCCATCCCCGCTCTATCCTAGTATGGGACGGTTGTGATATAAAAAAACCTATGAACTGCTCCTAATCCGATTCCAAGGAAGGCGGAGTCATAAAATTAGGAGTCGCTCACAGGGTTCATTTAAACATTCTCCATCTGCCCGTCAGCCATTCCCACATCCGAGCCCATGGAAATAAGCTGCCCAGCTTCAAATCTCGTTGTTTGCCCAAGGTGTACCCAATAAAAATAATAAAGGCGAAGAACAGCATGTCCCAAAAACCAACGATAAAATAAATCAATCCTAGAAAGATCCCTGCTGCTACTCCGAGTATGCGTCCCCCGTGACTTTCCCAAATCTGCTTCAACATCGGAAAATCACCTCTATTCTACTCTAGACTTAAAAGATTGTGACTGCACAATATTCGCGATGAACACCGATACCGTCGCTACGGGAATGCCAGTGACCTCCGTAACATGCTCGCGAACTTGACGTTGAACTTCTTCGGTCAATTCTGGAATTGAGGTATCACCATCTACGAACGTGCGAACGATCAGTTCAAGCCCAGCCTCAGAGACACGGATTTTCACTTTCAAATCCTTAACCCCGCGAGCTCTGGATGCCGCTTTGAGCGCCAAGTTCTCGATGGTCTCCATCGAAATATGAATGTCGCCATGTTCATTACGCAGATCGATTGATTGGTGATTTGTGCGATCTCTTCGAATCGAGATATAGAAGAACCGGAGACTAATTAGAATGATGACAGCCGCAGCCGCGGTTACCACGTTATCAAGCCATAACTCTGTATCCATTAGCAAGGAGCGATCCATTACATTTGTAGCGTAGAGCAGCGTGAAGACGGCAACGGCTCCGATGACGATGCTATAGAAGAATAACAGGAGCCTGTCCAAAATTTTAATCATGCAAATGCATGCCTCCTTAAAATTAGAGCAAACCCCTGACACATATACGGCCCGGGGTTCTCCATTTGTAAAAGGTGACTCAGTCCAACAGGTTGCCGAGGATGGCTGAATTACCTTACCCTTTGTTGTGATTCTTCTTCTTCAGGCTTCTCTGCTGTCTTAAAATGCACGCCGTGAATATGTACGTTCACTTCAACAACATTCAGTCCCGCCATCATCTCAATGGAATGTTTCACGCTGCGTTGAATTTCAGCGGATACTTCCGGAATGCGATGACCGTATTCCACGATGATTGATACGTCAACCGCAGCTTCACGTTGACCTACCTCTACTTTAACACCTTTGGATAAGTTCTTACGCCCTAATAATTCAACAATGCCGCCTGCAAAGTCTCCGCTCATTCCAGCTACGCCGTTAACCTCTACTGTTGCTAAACCAGCGATCACTTCAATCACTTCAGGCGCAATTTGAATCGAGCCTAAATCTGTCTTTTCATAATCCATAGGGATCATATTCATGAATGTAAGCACCTCCAATAAGTTTGCGATGCAGTTCCGATCTTCGCATCTTATTATACATACTATATCATTTAGCAGGAATTATGACAAACCTAGGCCTATCCAACTGCCTGCGTTAAAGCCTGTATAATTCGCGATTATACCTCGTATTCTTCAAGGAATTTAATATCGAAATCGCCATCAATAAACTTCGGATGTTCAAGTAGGCGTTGATGGAATGGAATCGTTGTATGAATCCCTTCGATAGCAAATTCGCCGAGTGCGCGCTTCATCTTCGCAATGGCTTCCTCGCGTGACTCTCCCCATACGATAAGCTTCGCAATCATCGAATCGTAATGCGGCGAGATCGTATATCCTGGATAAGCGGCGCTATCCACACGAACACCTAGACCCCCTGGTGGAAGATAGAATGAAATATGACCTGGGGAAGGCATGAAATTCCGATCTGGATCTTCCGCATTAATACGGCATTCAATTGACCATCCATGGATCTGAACATCCTCTTGGCTAAACGACAACGGGTTGCCTTCCGCTACCGAGATCATCTCTTTAATCAGGTCCACGCCTGTGATCATCTCTGTTACCGGATGCTCGACCTGAATCCGAGTGTTCATCTCCATGAAATAGAACTCACCGTCCGGAGCGAGCAAGAATTCAAGTGTACCTGCGCCCGAATAATTCACGGCCAGCGCTGCACGAACCGCTGCTTCACCCATCTTCGTACGAACCTCAGGCGTCAGCACCGCACAAGGCGCCTCCTCGATGAGCTTCTGTCTACGACGCTGTACGGAGCAATCCCGTTCGCCAAGATGTACGGCGTTACCATGCTTGTCAGCCATAATTTGAATCTCGACGTGCTTCATGCCTGTTAAGAATTTCTCTAGATAAACGCCGGCATTTCCGAAAGCTTTCTGAGCTTCCTGTTGTGCCATCGTAATTTGCTGAATTAAGGCTTCCTCATTCTCCGCTAGACGGATCCCTTTACCGCCACCGCCTGCCGTTGCTTTGATAATAACAGGATAGCCGATATCGCGAGCGATCATCATCGCTTCATCTAAATCTTGAATCAATCCGTCCGAACCTGGAATAACCGGTACATTCGCATCTTTCATGGTCTGCTTTGCTACAGCCTTATCGCCCATACGGCTAATCGCTTCCGGCGATGGACCGATAAACGTCACGTTGCAAGAGTCGCAGATCTCCGCGAAATCTGCATTCTCCGCCAAAAATCCATATCCTGGATGAATGGCATCGCATTCCGTTAACGTCGCAACACTCATAATATTCGCCAAATTCAAATAACTGTCTTTGGACAACGTCGGTCCTATGCAATAGGCTTCATCAGCCAATCTAACATGCAGCGAATCCCGATCCGCTTCGGAATAGACAGCCACGGTCGATATTCCCATCTCACGCGCTGCACGAATAATACGAACCGCGATTTCACCGCGGTTAGCAATTAATATTTTCTGAAACTTCATGTTCGAGGCCTCCCTTTATTCGGCTTTCACTAAGAAAAGAGGTTGTCCGAACTCAACCAATTGACCGTTCTCCACGAGCACTTCAACGATCTCGCCTTTAACTTCTGCTTCCAATTCGTTCATTAATTTCATCGCTTCAATGATACATACAACCGACTTTTCCTTCACCTTGTCGCCAACGCTTACAAATGCGCTCGCTTCTGGACTGGAGGCGCTGTAGAAAGTTCCTACCATCGGTGACACAATTTTATGTAGATTGCTATTCGTCTCTTGTGCTACAGGCGCAGCTTCAGCTTGAACTGGAGCTACTGGCGCAGCCGTTGCTGCTGGAACAACTTGCGGTTGGTACGTTGGCTGAATTGGTGCAGCATGAACATTGACAACTTCGGTTTTACCTGGTTTGCGAATAAAAAGTCGTGTACCTTCGTTTTCAATTTCTAGCTCCTGAACGGATGTCTGATCAATCAACTTGATCAATTCTTTGATCTCGCTCAATTTAAACATGTATATATTCACTCCTTCAGCTTTGTTGACCCATTGGAAATAACCGGTACAGCCTGACACTTATACCGTTAGTATTATATCATAAACCTTTAAAATGGAAAGAGCCCAGTTTTTCTGGACTCTTCGCATAAACCTTCCAATTTATGGAGCGACGCGTTGGACGCTCACTTTGTCTTGTGTAATTTTCAATTCTTTGACGAGCAAGTCGACGATATGCACCGCTTCCGTAATTTCTAACTGATCACTGGCTACGACAACCTTGAATTTATCATTGTCGAGTTGAATCGCAGCTTTTCCGAATTGCTTGCGAAGCTCTTCTTCCAAGGTTGTAATCTTCTGTTCTTGACTCTCGATCGCGGACATCTCTTGTTCTGCTTTCATGGACTCGTCAGGAGATTTGCTCATGTCGTTCACAATCGCTTGGAGTTTATCGATTTGCTCGCTGTAATTTTGATTGCGTTGTTGCTGTACCGCTGCCAACGTATCTACCGAGCTCGCTCCTTCTTTGCTCAGTTCATCGAGAATCGCTTCATCTGTCTTATCGGAGGCGAGCACTTTGCTGTCCGCTGCTTTTCCTGCATCGCCAGCTTTAGCATCCGTTGCTTTGTCGGTTCCTTTCGTTGCATCCGATGCTTTGTCGGTTCCTTTCGTTGCATCCGTTTCGCTTGGTTTGCCCTTATCTGTCGTCGTGCCTTCTGTAGATTTATTCGCATCTTTTGTTGCATTCAGATTCGGATCTGTTACTTCATCCACTTTCACTTCCGTCAGACTATCCGGCGTTCCGTTTAAACTCGCTTCTGTAGCATTTTTCTTCGTTTGCTCGACTTGACCGTTCTGCGCTACCTTATTTGTATTAGTGTTCGTGCTTGCCGGTTCTGTGAACAAATAATACGCCGATAGTACCACCATAATGCTAAGCATGCTTACAAGCCAAATCGTTTGTCTTTTTGTATTCATTTTCATATTCCTCCTAAGGTTTATTATCTTTATTGCGCTTGTTTGCGCGGGGCAACTGAAATTTTGGAATAAGGGACGCTAAAGCCTTTCTCAATGGCATCAATGATTAAATTTTTAACAATGCGGTTCTCCGCACCCTTTGCTACAATGACAACCCCTCGAATTTTCGGTTTTACCTTCTTCACGATCGCCGGTGTCTGGTTGCCTGATACTTCGAGTGTTACAATCTCGCCGTCTCGTGAATACTGTGTGACATGACGCTTCGCGCCATTTGGATCCGACTCATCCGTAACTTGCTGACTATCTTTCATCTGCCTTTGATACACAATCTCTTCTGTTGAATCAATCGTAACCGCTGCTTCTACCTCGCCTACACCGACAATAGTCTCCAGAATGTTTTTCATTCGATTCTCCATGACCTGTTCAATCGAGGCATACGAGGATGGATCTTCTGGCGCAGGGACTGCTGTCGTCTGTTCATTTGGCGGCTCTCTGCCTTCATTCACGGAATCTACTTGCTTGACATTCATATGATTGAAGGCTGCGAAAAGGAGCAGTCCGATTCCGACTAATCCGAGAATGAGCAGCCAGCGGAAGGTCTGAACCCGTTTCGTCCCCCCAGGTCCACCGCCGACCCACTTCTCAAGCGATTGCAGCCATTTTGCCATTCATGTTCACCTCCAATTTTTTCAGTTCTCCAATTAATGAAGCTTCGTATCTTGCCCCAAATAAATATTGATTCGATTCGCGGCGACGCCCCAATTCGTCTTGAGGATGGCTACCGCATGATCGCTAAGCGCTTGCTCTTCTGGCGTTGCCTGTGCTTCCATTGGCTGGGCTTGCACTGGCGTCGCCTCATTCGCTTGGGTTCCAATTGGATCGATCTGAATATCCACTTTCACACCTTCAACGGGCTTCATTGCAGCGATCGGATCTCTTGTTTCTGGCTGCTTCACCTCTTGCTTCGAGTTAGGATCAAAATAAACTTCAACCGATTGAATATTCGGCTTCTCCAGTTCAGAATCCGTCTGCTCTGACTTCGAGGTGGAAGCCTTATTCGACTGCGTTAAGTTGCTGATCTTCACTTGGACCTTAGCGACCTGCGCTCCCGTCTCCTCTTCCATCTGTGTCTTGATCTGAGCGGCAAGCTGTGTCTCTACGGATTGAATCACTTTCTCCTCTTGCTTGCGCTTTAGCCGATCCCCCTCACGCATAATCTGATCTACACCAACGAACTTCCTTCCTTGACTCGTCCGCTCACTTATCTCGGTGTAATTCTCTGCGAGTTGATCCGCAAAGCTGTTGCGGAATATCGACATGATGGGGGTCATGATCGTGATTAGAATCAGTAAGCTGATCACTAATTTGACGTATCGCTGCATGGACCGATTCGGTAGTATCAGATCGATGAATGTCGCGAGCAAGATAATGAATATGATCTGCTTCAACCATCCCCCGAGCCATTCCATCATGGATCATCGCCTCCTTGAGGCCATCTGTCCTGCTTCATCGCATCATCACCGTCACATTCGCTGCCGTGAGCATGATCGTAATCGCCAGGAAGAACATCAGACCGACAGCCGCTAGCGCCGCGAACACATAAATCATGCTCTTCCCAATGGTCTGCAGACAGGTCACGATCGGACTATCGCCCAGCGGCTGCATCACGGCACCGGATATGTTGTAGATGAGCGCCAGCGTAAGTATCTTGAGCGCCGGGAACGCGCAGAGGAATAAGATAATAATGACGCCTACAAGACCGATTGCATTCTTCACGAGCAAGGATGCGGAGATGACCGTGTCCGCAGCGTCCGAGAACATTTTGCCGACGACGGGAACGAAGTTGCCTGTAATATATTTGGCCGTTCGGATCGTAACGCCATCTGCTGCCGCACCTGTAAACCCTTGGACAGAGATCACACCGAGAAAGACGGTTAACAGGATTCCGAGCAAGCCTACGCTAACGTTTCTTAGTAAATTCGCAAGATGTGTAACTTTATACTTATCCGACAATGTACTCACAATGTGTAAGACAGCCGAGAAGAAGAGCAAAGGGAAGACTACCGCATAGATAATGGTTCCAACCGTGTTAATCATGAAAATAATTAGCGGATGCATGACCGATACCGTAACGACGTTCCCCATGGAGGCGAGAAGCGTGAATAACAGAGGAATCATCGCCATCATGAAGTGAATCATGCTCTCGATGGCTTCTTTCGCATATCCAATCGCGACATTAAAACTATTAATCGCGATGATGATTATGATCATGTACGAAATGGAATAAGCGACCTTACTCACTGCATTTCGTTCAAATGCGGTCTGCAGCGTCTCGAGAATCATGCTGAATACGGTAAGAATCACGATGGTAACTAGCAGCTTGCCGTTATAGATCACTTCATGAAGGAGGAACTTCAGCAAGCCTTGGAAAGCGTATTTCAGACTAAACCCTTTTCCTTCAGGCAGGAGCATGTCCATGAAGCTGGGCGACTGCTGATCCGGGAAAAATCCTCCGTACTGCTTCATCAACTTATCCCAATACTGCTCGATCTCTCCTGTCGGTAAATCCTGAGCCTGACTCTGAACAAGTCCATCCATGGGTGCTGCCGCCACCAACTGGGTCGTCCAACTAATGAAGAAACAAAACATGAAGATTAATACCATGCGCAGCTTCGTATGATCTTCACCTATTCGGATCATGGCTTCATCTCCATTCATTTACGCCGGCAGCAATTGAATGACTGTCTCGATGATGATGCTGATAATTGGGATGGCTAGCACCATAATCAACACTTTTCCAGCAAGCTCAATCTTGCTCGCAATACTCTCTTGTCCCGCATCCTTCACGATCTGTGCCCCGAATTCAGCGATATAGGCAATCCCGATAATCTTCAGAATCGTCTTCAAGTAGACAAGTTGTATCCCCGAGCGTACGGCCAAGTCTTCCAGCACTTGAATGACCGCTTCAATCTTCCCGATCAGGAACAAGAATATCGCGATGCCTGTGAAGGTGGTGATTAGAAAAGCGAACATCGGCTTCTGCTCTCGAACAATCAGAACAAGTACCGTAGCGATCAGTCCAAGACCGACCATTTGAATCATTTCCATCTCATCACCTACTGAAAGAGAAAGATCGTCTTAATCTCTTGAAATAAATCATTGAGGAGCCGAACGACCATAAACAATACGACGACGAATCCGATGACCGTCACCCAATGCGCCATATCCTCTTTGCCCATTTGCTTCAACACGGTATGAATCATTGCAATGATGATGCCGATACCTGCAATTTGAAAAATTGCGCCTACATCTATGTTCATCCCTTTGGCACCTCTCCAAATCTACTTCGCTCTGTTGGAAGTGGAAGTAGATTGTTAGTAGATCAATATAACGATTAATGCTCCGGCGAGAAGACCGAGGCTCCTGCACATTTTCTCATAACGTCCTTGCTCTTGTTGTGCCGCTGATTCTTCATGCTGCAGCTGATTGATGGCAAGGCGAATATGTTTGATTTGGTCGTTCCTATCACTCGTTCCAAGGGTGAAGCCGAACTGATAGATGATATTCTTCTCACTTTGTTTCATCGCGGTATGTTTCCACTGTTCTTCAACAGCTAGCTGCCAGCTCTCTTGCGCCGTGAGACTCGTCCGATGATCCGTGAGTCGCCTCGCTGCTTCTGTAAAAATCGACTTCAGCGGGTCTGAAAGCTGCTGCCCGATTTTGTCCAGTGCATCGGCTAGCGGCGTAAATCCATATAGGATTTCCGTCTCGAGTCGCTGCATCGCCAAAATAAAAGCTCGAATCTGCTTCGGTCGATTGGCGAATTGCGCTGCTTGATAGAAACCGAATAACGTTCCGGATACAATCACCAAGATTGCGCCGATTAATTTAACCATCCAACCCGCCACCCTTCATAACTAGTCCTTCGGGGTGTAGAAGTCTTCGCCTGGCGTCATAGAATCGTCTGCTGATGCCACGGCCGGAACGCCGAAGTACGACATAAGACTGAAAGAGTTCGTCCGACATCAGCTTGTTCAGTACGGGCCTGCGAAGCACATCCTCCAGTTCACCGCCATGCGCGGTTGCGATCACGCGAATGCCTGCATGAAGCGCTTCACGAATGGCGTCAGCATCTTCTGGCCTACCAATCTCGTCAACAAGCATGACATCCGGTGACATCGAGCGGATCATCATCATCATGCCTTCGGCTTTGGGACAGCCATCGAGCACATCTGTTCTTGGGCCGACATTAAAGCTCGGTACACCTTTCATACAACCTGCAATCTCGGATCGTTCATCGACAATGCCTACCTTGAGTCCTTTCCATTTGGCTTCTGGATGTCTCCACTGCCCCGTACTCATGAGCCGAGCCAGATCTCGTATCAATGTTGTCTTTCCATGCTGGGGCGGTGATACGATCAGCGTATGATGAACCGTCTGGTGTCTAAAATCGAGGAGATAGGGTATGATTGCATCGCCAACGCCTTGCATTTCACGGGCGATCCGAATATTGAAGCTTGTAATATCGCGCAAATGATCGACATGCCCCTTCGTGAGAACAGCTCGTCCTGCTAGTCCAATGCGATGTCCACCTTGAATCGTGATGTACCCCTTCCGGAGTTCTTCTTCCATCGTGTAGAGAGAATGGTTTGTGATGAAGTCGAGGAGCCGGTTGCCATCTTCTCTTGTTGGTCTATATCCCTCATCTGGCGAATCCGTTAACACTCCACGTTTACTTACATAATGGAACTGCCCTGCATAATTCAATTCCAAGGGGCGTTCCTGACGCACACGAACTTCTTCGACACGATCAAGAATGGGTTCTTGCAACTTATGTAACAGCTCCTGAATACTGCTTGGAAAAATAGACACCCACGTTGAACTTTTCATCGTAAGAACCCCCATAGTTGTCCTAGCGTTTACCACATATGTATGCTTGTACGAAGGTTTTATGCCTAAACTCGTCCTATTTTTTGAAGATTCCAAATAGAATGCAGCTAATGCCGAGCAGTACCCAACCGATCTTATCCCAAGATAACTTCTCCGCAACCCCAACGAATCCAATCGTGGTGGTCGTAATTAAGACGAGCGGTCCGACTAATGCGAGCGAGCTATTCACAATGAGCGCCTTCTCCACTTGATTGAATCGTAGCATCAACAATGCGGCGATGATCTCAATCGAACCCGATATGACGCGAAGCGTCGCCATACTAAGTACAATCTTGTTCAGCATCCCATACTCCCCTTTCTTTTCATTTCATTTAATGTATGCTGGCTTGTCTTCAAATAGGTCAACACAATCGTGTCGAAATTAAGTTTGGAATAGGCACATGACTAGGGGTGACAGCATATATTGCTTGCATGAATTCAATCAGGCAACAAGAAGGAGCGTTGATTATGGAAGTCATAACAAGTCCGTGTTGGCATCCCCGTCTAGCGGATCCCTCCAATGTACGCACGCAGAAACCTAGAGCAACCGGCAGAACGATGGTTATAGACAAGGGGCTTGGGCCAAGAGCATTTGAGGACTTAATGCATACCGTCGGCAATTATATTGATATCCTTAAGCTTGGTTTCGGTACCTCCCCGTTGTACCCCACTGAAATCATTCGGCAAAAAGCTGAGCTCGCCAAACAATACGGCATCTGCTTGATTCCGGGTGGAACTTTTCTGGAAGTTGCCGTACAGCAGGGTGTTGTACCTTCCTTCTTCGATACGATTGAGGATTTAGGATTTACAGGGGTAGAGGTCTCCGACGGAACAATCGATTTATCTCGCGTGCTCCGAACGGAACTCATTTCGCGCGGGATCGATAGAGGATTTCGTGTGTTCTCCGAATATGGGAAAAAACTGTCGGGCAAGGGGATTGATTATGCTGAGTTGTTAAATACGATCTTGGAAGATCATGATCAAGGTTCGGAACTCATTACCATTGAAGGACGGGAGTCTGGGATGGGTGTTGGGATCTATAATGAACGAGGGGACTGTAAAGAAGAGGAATTTGAACGAACGCTGCTGCATATACCGAATATGGACTGGATCTTATGGGAAGCGCCTCTGAAGAGTCAACAGCTCTATCTCATCGAGAAATTAGGCCCCAAGGTCAATCTAGGCAACATCCCTCCTCAGGAGGTCATGTCGCTCGAAGCATTAAGACGGGGATTGCGATCTGATACGTTCGAGCTTCTCCATCAATCCTACGATTATAGTATTTAACTTATTTAGGAGTGGAAGACCATGCAGGTAGATGTGATCGCCAGTGTTAACGAGGCGAGATCGGATGATTTTATTCATAAAACAGCCATCGTCATTGACGTTCTACGCGCGACGAGTACGATTATTACCGCATTAACACATGGCGCGAGCGAGGTTCTGCCTGTAGAGACGGTGCAGCAAGCAAGATCTTGTCAACAATCGGGCGATATTCTCGGAGGTGAGCGATTCTGTCGAAGAATCGCTGGATTTCATGCGGGGAATTCACCTTATGAATATATGACGGAAGAGATACGAGACAAGAAAGTCATTCTCACCACCACCAATGGAACCCGAGGGATCCAAAAATCACATAAAGCATCGCATATTCTCGCCGGCGCGCTATTGAATGCTTCAACCTGCGCAAACGTCGCATTACAACTTCGCAAGGATATTGTTCTGCTCTGTGCCGGTGCACAAGACGTATTTGCTCTTGAAGACGGACTCTGCGCTGGATTACTCATTGATGAGCTTATGAAGCAGAGCGATATGGATGCCGTCGTTCAAGTGAACGACTTCGGATTAGCGATGCATAGCGCATATATTCAACATGAAGATCGCATACTTCACGCGCTGCTGCATTGTGCGGGCGGACGAAGATTGTCGAAGATCGGATTCAGAGAAGATGTCGAATATTGTGCCGGGGTGAACACCGTTCCACTTGTCCCTTACGTCTCCGGCCAATCAGCAGCAATGAAACCATTCACCCAGGATACGCCGCTGCTATTCAGATAGATGCTCCGATTCGTGAAATCAGTTCTAAAACAAGCTTCTGTTCATACACTTACTCTATGAATCCAAGTGGGACAGGAGCGTTACGATGAACGGCGAAATCATTATGGTTGTGCTTATTATCATCGGCTTAATTAGCCGCTCACCTATTATTACAACAGCAGCCTGCCTGCTCCTGATCGTGAAGCTGGTCCATCTGGACCGCTATCTGCCGACGATTGAACGTCGAGGTCTGGAGCTCGGGCTGCTATTTCTCACGATGGGCGTATTAGTTCCTTTTGTCTCCGGACGGATCGCAACCAAAGATGTCTGGGCTACGATCACATCTTGGCCAGGCCTCATCGCCATCGCTGGCGGTGCGATGGCTACGGTAATGAATGCCAAAGGGCTTGAGGCGTTAAAAATAGACCCACAAATTATTGTGGGTCTTGTACTTGGTTCGATCATAGGTATTACCTTCTTCAAAGGGATCCCGGTCGGGCCTTTAATGGCTGCGGGACTTACTGCGATCATTATGAAGCTTATCCAAATCATCCTCAACCGCATCTTATAGAGGAAGTTCAAAAACTCATCTTTGAATCACGAAGCTTTCCGTGAAGTATATTCGACATCGAATCTTGCGTTCACCCTCGAAGTCCGATGCTCATTTAGGTTTTGCCTAAACTCCGCTTCTCCTTCTTCAGCTTCTCGCAACCTTCTCGGTGCTGAAAATCTAACTTTTTGAACCTTTATTTTAAATTTAAAAATTAACGACGAACTTGCGGGCCGCCAACAACGGCCTGTTCTGCTGTGTCCAGACCATATGCGGTATGCAAAGCGCGGACGATGTCATGCAATTTCTCGCTATCAACAACGCAAGACGTCTTAATCTCCGATGTACTTACCATCTTAATGCTTACGCCTTGTTGAGAGATGACTTCGAACATTTTCGCTGCCACACCTGGGTTGCTGACCATGCCGGCACCAACGATCGAGACCTTCACAAGGTTCGTCTCGGATGTCACATGATCGTAAGGGACTTCGTCACGAATGCCATGAATGACCTCAATTGCACGCTCGCAATCATCCAAGTTAACGGTGAAGGAGAAGTCGGCTGTTCCGTTCTTAACTCCGCTCTGTACGATAATATCTACGTTAATTCCCGCTTTGGCAAGCGCTGTGAATACTTGCGCCAATACCCCCGGTAAATCCTGCACACCAAGAATACTGATTCTTGCCACGTTCTTATCAAATGCAATTCCGCTAACGACTACGCCCTGCTCCATGACTGTCTCCTCCTTCACGACCGTACCTTCATTATCTGTAAAGCTAGATCTTACCACTAGACATACATTGTTATGCTTTGCATATTCAACGGCACGCGGGTGAAGTACCGCAGCACCAAGATTCGCTAATTCGAGCATTTCATCATACGAGATCTCATCCAATTTACGAGCGCATTTTACAACGCGCGGATCTGTCGAATAGATGCCGTTCACATCCGTATAGATCTCACAGACATCTGCCTGAATGGCAGCTGCGAGCGCAACGGCTGTCGTATCTGATCCACCGCGTCCAAGCGTCGTAATCTCGCCTTCATCCGTCATCCCTTGGAAGCCTGCAACAACGACAATTTTCCCTTCGTCGAGCGCAGTATGGATACGATCTGGCTGAATATCTGTAATTCGTGCTTTTCCGTGTACAGCCTCTGTCCGAAATCCTGCCTGCCAACCCGTGAAAGAAACGGCCTCATGCCCTAACTGATGAATCGTCATGGACAATAGCGCAACAGAGATCTGTTCGCCAGTCGTGAGCAACATATCCATCTCACGCGCTGGTGGATTCGGATTAAGCAGTTTGGATTGATCGATCAGATCATCCGTGGTGTCTCCCATTGCGGATACAACAATGACACAGCGGTTTCCAGCTTCTTTTTTCTCTACAATTCGTCTAGCAACGCGCTTCATTCGCTCTGTGTCCCCAACAGAGCTACCCCCAAATTTCATGACGAATAAAGCCAATGTTGTCTCACTCCCTATTGAACAACTGTATAATAATTTTGAATATTATAACATAATCCTTCCGTCTTGTGGAAAAAAACAAGAAAAACGCGATATTTTCGTAATTTCTCACATACTTTTAACAGAATTTTAAGATAGTTTTAATGTTCGCCCTGTACAATAGGCTCATAAGTTCAATAACTTTATCATTTCGGAGGTGTCTCCTATGACAAAACAACTTATCAACTTTCAGAATAAAACAATTCCTGTATTTTACACTTCGATGAATAAAAAAACATTAACAGCACTTTTAACAGCCCTTGATTCTAAAATGAAAAATGGTAAAAAAGCGATCAAGAAATGCTTGGATACCTTAATCAGCATTGAAATTATCGGCTGCGAAGCCATTCTTCATTCGAAGCGTGAATCCGATACGTTGGCATTATCCCTATTCTAGGATTACGATCAGCTAATCAACTTTACGGTCTCTATATCCCCTACATATAGAGGTAGTTATACAACAAACCCCTTTCGACACATCTGTGCTGAAAGGGGTTTGTTGTATTGTAGTATATTCCTTATGCGCGGGAGCTGTATTTACCTTCACGTGTATCGATGATAAGTACATCGCCTTCATTAATGAATAGAGGCACTTGAACGTTATGACCTGTTTCGAGCTTCGCGTTCTTCGTTGCGCCTTGTGCTGTATTACCTTTTACGCCTGGCTCCGTCTCAGTAACTTTAAGCTCAACCGTTGTCGGCAAGTTAACTCCAAGAATTTCACCTTTATAGCTGACGATTTTAACGTTCATGTTCTCGACTAAGAAGTTCAATTCCCATTCCAACTGTTCTGCTGTCAGGCTGAATTGATCGTAAGTCTCGTTGTCCATAAATGTATATTCTGTGCCGCTGTTATATAAGTATTGAACGTCACGGTTGTCGATTTGCGCACGACCAATCGTCTCACCTGCACGGAATGTACGCTCAACGGTATTCCCGTTGCGAAGGTTCTTCAATTTCGAACGTACGAAAGCTGCGCCTTTACCTGGTTTAACGTGTTGGAAATCAAGTACGGTGAAGATATCGCCTTCTACTTCTACGGTCAATCCTGTCTTAAAATCGTTTACTGAAATCACTAAAAATTCCTCCTAAAGTTCGTATCCTGCCTAGCCCATTCTTACATATCTAATTGAAGATAGTCTTTCTTCGAATGAGTTAATATTTTAATCCCAGTCTCCGTGATGACAATGTCATCCTCGATACGTACACCGCCGATGCCCGGCAAATAAATGCCTGGTTCTACAGTAACGACCATCCCGGGTTTTAAAACCATATCACTGCCCTTGGCAACGCGGATCGATTCATGAACCTCCATCCCAAGACCGTGTCCGGTACTATGGCCAAAATATTCTCCATAACCATACCGTGTAATGATATCTCTCGTCAAGGCGTCCGCTTCGGCCCCAGTCATTCCCGGTCGAATGTTCTCGACGGCATGCAGCTGTGCTTCTAGAACGATATCGTAAATCTCGCGATGTTTCGCAGACGGTGTTCCTAATGCGACCGTACGTGTAAGATCCGAGCAATATCCTTTGTATAACGCGCCGAAATCGAAAGTAATCAGTTCATTCCCTTGAATGACACGCGGACTCGCTACACCATGAGGCAAAGCAGACCGTTCTCCAGACGCTACGATCGTGTCGAATGAGGAAGACGTTGCACCGTTCTTGCGCATGAACATTTCCATCTCGAGCGCAAGGGATTCCTCGGTTACACCTGGTTTGATCATCGGAAGAATATGCGCGAATGTAAGGTCTGCTAAATCGCAAGCCTCTTGCATGATCGCAAGCTCTTCCTCATCTTTAATATTACGAATATCTTCAACCAAGTCGGATGTCGGAATTAGATCGATGCCAGCTAGCTGCTCCGCATACTTCGTATACGTACCATAAGATACATGGGCTTGTTCGAATCCAAGACGTTTCACTTGCCCGCCCAGCAATTCACGGACACTCTCCATGACGACTGGTTTGTGCTGAACAATGTCATAACCCTTCACTTGACTGTTCGCTTGCTCGACATATCTGAAATCCGTTAAGAAGTAGGCTTTATCCTGTGTGATCAAGACATACCCGGAACTTCCTGTAAACCCCGTCAAATACCGGCGATTATATTCATTCGTAATTAGAATTCCTTCCAATTGAGAAGCTTGCATTGCTTGTCGAAGTTGAACTACGCGTTGATTGTCCATTGTTCCATCCTCTTTTCATCCCAAATTGAACTGCCTATAATCCGTCATTATGCAGATAAATGCCGATAAAGAGCGAGTAAACCTAACTCATAGCTCACGGCACCAAAACCGGCGATTTGTCCAATGACAACGGGTGCAGTGACGGATACGTGCCGGAACTCTTCCCGCTTATGGATATTCGACATATGCACCTCAACCGTTGGAATCGCTACACCGCTAATGGCATCGCGAAGTGCATAACTGTAATGCGTGAGCGCTCCCGGATTGATCAATATCCCATCCACATGCTGATAAGCTTCTTGGATCCGATCAATTAATGCACCTTCATGATTCGATTGGAAGAACTCTACAGCCAGTCCAAGCGATTCCGCTTGCGCGCTCAGCATCGATTCAATATCCTTCAGCGTAACCGTACCGTACACGCCAGGCTCTCGAATCCCGAGCATATTCAGATTAGGACCATTAAGTACTAGAATTTTTTGCATCGATTTCATCACCCGTCTTATGTACAATGTGGAACGTGTACCACACGATATTTTACCATAGGTCGGGGTAATTTGAGAAGCTGTCTCTCATGAATTCGTTGCCCCGCTAGGCTCAGGCATGTGTCCCATCCCCTGTTGATCCTTACCTTTCTTCGCATGCCCCGGTTCTCTCCCGCGTTCATCTGTATATTCTACGGCCACGGTATATCCGATAAACAATCCCCATAGCAAGAATAGACAAAACTCCGTAATGATCGTCGTTCTGCTCAGCTTCGTAAGCAGGGGCATCATATGCATCATTGGACCAACTAAGCCATATAGAATTACCCAGCAGACAATCCCATAGCCAATCCCAGGCCACGGGCCCTTCAGCTTGCGCAAACAAAAAGTATAGATCAGGGTTGCTAGGATCGAGAAGAAGATAAAATAGACCCAGCCCACGATTTGCCCCCGCCAGGTCATTAAATACAAATGTTTGTAGAATGGCTCTGCCAAATAACCCGGGAAAATCGTCGTAAATTGAAATATATAAAACACCCACCGCATGCCGCCCCAGATCAATCCCGCAAAAAAACCGATTTGCAGAGCGAATTTAAATGGATCCGTTAGCGTAGATTTCGTCTGCTCTTCATGTTGTATCATCTGAATTCAACTTCCCTTCATCTTTATATGTTCGCTAGTATGTGCAATTGCTGGAATCGTAAACAAGTGGAATTTCAACGCTAAATTCGTTACAATAAGAAGGAATCCGTTAACGAAGTGTGATGATGATCACGACTAATACGAATTGAATACACTAGGGAAGGTGAACTCGTTGTCGAATAACCAGAAAGCCGCTGTATACGGTGGACAAGCTGTGCTCGAAGGCGTCATGTTTGGCGGTAAAAATGTCAATGTGACAGCGGTTCGGCGCAAAAATAACGAAATTACATTTTATGAAGTACCGAAAAATGATAAACCATGGGTCAGCGCCCTCAAGAAAATCCCATTTATCCGCGGTGTAGTAGGGATCGTTGATTCCAGCGCCAAAGGGTCGCAGCATTTGAACTTCTCTGCCGAGATGTTCGCTGAAGATGAAGTGGATGATCCAGAAGAGAAGGCCAAGCTCAAAGAAAAGGAAAAATCCGGGTTCAACCTCGCAATGATCGTCGGGGTTGCCGTCGCGGGTATCATTGCTTTTATCTTTGGAAAAGTTGTTCTAACTTTAGTGCCAGTTTTTATAGAAAATCTGCTCTTTGGAAAAGCATTCGATAATAAAATATTACACAACCTTATTGAAGGCATCATCAAAATTATTCTTCTCTTAATTTATTTGTGGGCGATCTCGCTGACACCGCCAGTGAAGCGGTTGTTCCAGTACCATGGTGCAGAGCACAAAGTAATCAGCGCCCATGAAGCAGGTCTAGAACTGACGGTTGCCAATGTCCAGCGATTCAACACGCTGCATTATCGTTGTGGAAGCAGCTTCATTATTTTGTCCGTCATTGTTGGTGTTATTATCTACTCCTTCTTCACCTGGGATACGTTAACGGAACGGATCATCCAACGTCTCCTGTTACTGCCCGTCGTGCTAGGCGTATCGTATGAAGCGCTTCGCTTCACGAACATGCTCCGTGACACGCCAGTGCTCAGATACCTCGGATATCCGGGCCTATGGCTGCAGCTCTTAACAACCAAAGAACCGACAGATGACCAAGTCGAAGTATCAATCGCTTCCTTCAATCGAATGAGAGAGCTGGATCAGCAAATCTCTAAAGGGTAATTCATTTCGAGAGGATGATGTATTATGGTGAATCGGCATCGGATTTCCTTCATTGTCATTATGGCGTTAGCAGCGCTCGGGATCGTGTACTCCATTCTGAATGGAAAGTACGGGCTGCTCATCCCCGTGATCGTGTTCGGCGTTGTTTTCCTGCTCTTGAAATTTCCGCCTGGACGCTACCGCAGAACGCCTAAGGTCAAGGTATCACAGCGGACAGAAGCAAAATACGCGAAGTCACAGAAAACAAAACGCAAGACGGTCCCGTTCCGTGTCATTGAAGGGTCCAAAGGCAAAGATGACGGCGATGATAACATCCCGCGATTCCACTAGAGAACGAACCATCACTAAATCGATACAATAAAAAGCTCCTGATTTGCTTACGCAGACCAGGAGCTTCTTTTCTATTTCTTCCCTGAAGGATTCGATTGGAATTTCTTAAATTGTAATTCGTACCCTTCATACGTCCATCGCTCGAAAAATTGAGTTCCCGCTAGAAGACCAGAATCATATAAGCTGGCACTCTGCTCCGGCGTGATCTCAAATTGGGTATTCCGGATGCCTAGCGTTGGGATCTTAATCGTACGATATCGGTTATGCTGCTCAATGTAACGTTCATCATGGGCAGACATCATTGTCTCGAACATCGCTTCGAACATGGTAAATGGTCCTCGAATCGCATGCGGTTGTTGATCCTGCTTCCCGACCATCTGAAATCCAATCGTCGGAACCAGCTGCTTGGTTCTAGGATTACGTTCCTTCTCAAATAGCCAGAGTGGAAAATTACTGAGCAGGCCTCCATCCACGATATAAGAAAACTGCTTCGAGAATGGTTTCGCCGCGCCTTGCACCTTCCAACTTCGGATCATGACGGGGTCGAAAAAATAGGGAATGCTGGTACTCATTCGGATCGCCTTGGCAATTTCCAGCTTGTTCGGTTCTATGCCATAGAGCGCAATATCGTCCGGTAGAACCAGCAGCCTGCCATTGGAAATATCCGAAGCAATAATCCTCAGCTTATCAGGCGCAATATCACCGAAAGTTCTAATGTTCTTCTCCAGCAGCAGCTTTCGAATCCACGCTTCTAACGCTTCACCGGAGTATAACCCTTTTTTCAGCAATACGCGCGTAATCGGTCCAATCACCTTGATATTAAAAATAGGGGCGCGCTTCAAGAACGAGGTGAAGGGGGTGCTCATAATGATCTCCCGCATCTCCTCCGCAGTATACCTTGCTGCGATCAATGAAGCGACGATTGAACCTGATGATGTTCCTGCTACACGATGAAAGGTCACACCATGATCCTCGGCTGCTCGTACGGCTCCTGCTAGCGAAACTCCCCTAACACCGCCGCCCTCGAACACCGCATTCACGAGCATCCGCCCACCCCCTTCATGACATATCCATAGAACGTCTATTCGATGTATATGCCTGTAAGGGATGTCTTTATGTTAACGAGAATAATAGGTTTTCAATTGATCTGCGACGCCAAGCACGTTCGCTTGCAGATTCTTCGCTCGGAAGAATAGACTTCCAGCAACGCCTCCGCTCTGACGGTTATAATCCAGCTGATCGATGATCGTACGACTGCTTGACCATCCTGCCTCCGTCGTTCCAAGCTTATAGGCAGCATGGCCTACATAGAGCAACACATTCGTCCCTTTCGTTTCTTTGACCCACCAATCGACAAGCTTATCATAGGGTGCAGCCTTCGTTCCATTGTTCCAGTAAATTTGAGGTGCGATATAATCAATCCATCCGTTCTGAATCCATGTTCTTGTATCCGCGTATAGATCATCATAACTATTCACACCAGCGCTTGTCGGCGAACCCGTCGCGTCCAGCTTACTGTTGCGCCATACTCCAAATGGACTGATCCCGTATTTCACATGACGCTTCGATTGGTGGATTTGCTCGCCAAGCATGCGTACGAACTGATTGACATTGTCTCGGCGCCAATCTCCTTTATTGCTGAATTGTCCGTTATTATATGTGGTATAGCTTGCATCATCTGCGAAAGGCTCTTTATCTTGCCCATATGGGTAGAAATAATCATCCAAGTGAACGCCGTCTATATCGTAATTGTTCACGACCTCCATAATCGCTTGCAGAATATGTTCACGTGCCGCCGGGATCCCAGGATCGAACATCAACTTGCCTTGATGGCGCACGACCCAATCCGGATGCTGGACCGCAGGGTTATTGGCAGATAGATTCTCGGTTTTATTATCTACGCTTACTCGGAACGGATTGAACCAAGCATGGAATTCCATTCCCCGAGCATGTGTCTCCTCGATCATGAAGGCTAACGGATCGTAGCCAGGATCTTGCCCTTGTACCCCTGTCAGATACTTGGACCACGGCACAAGCTTCGACGGATAGAAGGCATCGGATGCAGCACGTACCTGTACGAACACGGCATTCATGCCTACATTCTTCAGATCATCCAGCAGCTTCGTAAATTCCGCCTTCTGCTGCTCGATTTGGAGTCCTGCCTTGGAAGGCCAGTCCAGATTATAGACCGTGGACACCCAAGCGCCGCGCATCTCCTGACTCGGGTTTGGATTCGGCTTCGGGTTTGGGTTCGGATTTGGTGTTGGGTCCGGATTCGGATATGTATCGTCATTGCCAGTCGATGAAGTCATCGAAATCGTACGTGAGGCGCCGTCCCATACGACGGTGACGCCCAAATTCTCAGCCACGAATCGCAGTGGCACAAGAACACGAGAATCTCGAATTGTTACCGCTTCATCGAGCTTTACCTCATTGCCATTGACATTCGCCACACGATCCTTCTCTTGTAAAATAAGCGTATTATTGTTCTGGTAGATTGTTGCGGTTCTATCCTTCCAATCTACCGTTGCGCCTAGCGATTCACTAATGACGCGCAGAGGCACCATCGTCACATTCGTACGGGGTGCCAAATATGGCGGCACGTCCGTCGCGACCTGCCGGTCGTTGAGGAACAGGGCAATTTCTTTCGTCTGACTCGCAGCGAATGCTGTCCAGGACGGGATCATAAGTAACATCATCAGTGCAATAAGTATCGTTCTACTAAACTTCATTCTCTACCTCCTGTTTCTAGTAATCATTCTATTATAAACGTCCAATTAATAGACAGCAAAACAACCCACAAAGTTGCGGGTAATGTGGGAATAAAGAAAGATTCGTAATCGCAATAAAGCAAAAAAAGCGCCCGCTCCCTTAGGAGACAGACGCTCTCTTCACTTGATGCGAATCAAAATCATTACGATTAGGATTCGTTATTCAGTTCATTATGTATCTCTTGCAGTTGGCGCAACCGCTCGGGATCACGCTTGAAGTATTCGACCAGCGTCTCAATGCAAGTGATCGAATCCCAACTCAAGTGATGTTCAATCCCTTCGACATCCGTGTAGATATTCTCATGTTGTACACCAATGATCGTTAAGAAATCCTCCAACAAATGATGACGATCAACGAGACGTTTCCCCATCTTCTTCCCTTTGTTCGTGAGGATCAAGCCACGGTATTTCTCATATATGAGGTAATTATCCTTATCGAGCTTTTGAATCATTTTCGTCACTGAGGAGGGATGAACTTCAAGACCTTCTGCAATGTCAGATACCCGTGCATAGCCTTTTTCGTCAATCAGTTTGTAAATTCGTTCCAAATAGTCCTCCATGCTCGGTGTAGGCATTGGTTCCCCTCTTTTCCAACATTATAAATTGTACTTCAATATGATACATGTTTTGCAGGACCAAATGCAAGTCTATCCGAACATTCGTGTCTTTTAGAACTTCAGCCATTCCGGCGTAATGGATTGCAGCCAGATCGTAATGCGGCTCATCTGATCAGTAAATAAGAGAATCGCCATGATGATCATAATGACACCGCCAATCTTCATCAGACGATTCGAATATTTCAGAATCCAACGTGTTGAACCAATGAAAAATGCAAATATAAAGAACGGTACCGCAAACCCAATCGTATACGCTGTAATCAGCCGGAGCCACGCATTCGGTTCTGTCGCAGCAAGTCCAATGATCGCGGTGAGAATCGGCCCTACACATGGTGACCAACCCGCAGAGAACCCAATCCCGAATACGAAGGAACCAATGTAACCAGCCGGCTTAAATTTAAACTGAAATTTCCGTTCTTTCATCAGAAACTGCGGCTGGAATAATCCAACGAGGAATAACCCCATCACGAGAATTAATATCGCGGAAATCTGACGAATCAAATCTTTATAATCTACAAATAAGTCCCCTACGAGGCTCGCACCGTAACTTAGCGCATAAAAAACGACCGAAAATCCTAATACGAAAAAGAACGTATGCGACATAACCCGCATCCGCACTTCACGCGTGTTCTGTTCGGTCTTCAACCGATTAACAGACACCCCTGTAATGAATGATATGTAAGAAGGATACAGCGGCAAACAGCAGGGCGAGATAAAGGAAGCTAGTCCCGCCCAGAAAGCAATCCATACGCTCATGTAGAATCGTTCCTCCTAAATTTTCAGTCCTCGACGGACAATCATGGTCACAATCAAAATCAGGATCAAAATGATAACAATTGTTGCCCCCGGTGCGAGACTCCACACACCTGCTACCAAGAGACCGGCAATGGCCGCAATCTCAGCGATAATCACTGAGAAAATTATGGATTGGCGGAATCCCCGCGCGATCAGCAAGCTGCAGGCGACAGGAATCGTTAACAAGGCGGAGATAAGCAATGCACCGACAATTTTGATCGATACGCTAATAATTAATGCTGTAAGAACGGTGATCATAATGTTCAACGCTCGTACGGGTAATCCCGACACAGCTGCTGCATCCTCATCGAACGTGAGCAGGAACAACTCTTTCCAGAACACGGCTACGACGATAAGAACAAGGACTGCAACCCCAGCCACGACATAAATGTCAAGATCCGTTAACGTATAGATACTGCCGAACAAATAACTAGTTACGTTCAAATTAAAGTTCTTCCCTAACGTGAAGAAAAGTGAGGCGAGCGCTACCCCACCCGACATAATGATCGCAATGGAGAGCTCTGCATACGTCTTATAGGCTTTACGGAGCCGCTCTATCGCAAAAGATGCAATCAGTGCGAAGATGAGTCCAACAACAAGTGGATAGACCTGCAGTAAAAACCCAAGTGCAACACCAGCAATCGTGACATGTGCGAGCGTATCCCCAATCATGGACAGCCGCCGTAACACGAGAAAAGTTCCCATCAGCGGTGCAACCACCGCGATGAGAACGCCTCCGACGAACGCTTTCAAGAAGAAACCGCTTGTCATTAACTCGATAATCATATTCAATTCCGTTCGTCCCCTTTAACGTGATTCTGTGTCTCGTACCGTAAGTGTATGTGATAGATCCAAAGCCTCGCAGTTCTCAATTTCATGGGAGTGCTTCACATAGAACTTTAACTTGCCGCTCTGCTGTGCAGGTTCTTTTCCCAAGTAGGCTTCGATCATATCCATGTCATGAGATACCATCAGGAACGTCATACGATGATGCTGATGCATATGCTGTACAAGCTGGAAGAAGTCATGCTGTGTCTCAATGTCAATGCCGACTGTCGGCTCATCCAGGATGAGCAATTCTGGATTATTGATGAGCGCCCGAGCCAAAAATACGCGCTGCTGTTGACCGCCTGAGAGCTGACCGATCCGCTTGGATGCAAGATCTGCAATACGCATCACGTCCATCGCATCCGAGCATTTCTGAATATCTTCCTTCGGAATCCGTCTCGCAACATTTCGTCTCCCATACACCCCGGACTGAACAACCTCACGAACAGTCGCCGGGAACAGAGGGTTAAATGAATTTTTCTGCGGTACATAGCCGATTCGCTGCCAGCCGTTAAATTGATCAATGGGTTCTCCGAACAGCTCGATGTTGCCACTCTTCGGCTTCAAGAGACCTACAATCATTCGCATTAACGTTGACTTCCCTGCACCATTAGAGCCGATGAGCCCGACGAAATCCCGCTGCTGTACAGCAAAATTCAAATCACGAATGACCGATTGATCTTGATAGTCAAATGAGACATGCTCGAGCCGAATCACATCTTGATGGCACCGTGCATTCGTAGATGATTCAATCGTCATTATCGCATTCCCCTTTACTTGTTCTCACTCTATTGTAAAGCCTGAACTAAATTTTGCAAATTGCGTTCCATTAATGTAACATAACTTTCACCAGATTTATCTTGTTCCGGTGTAAGACCTTCAATGGGGTTCAACACAAGAGTTCCTACTTTCGCTTCACTCGCCAGCATCTTCGCAATTTGATCCGATACCAATTCCTCGAAGAAAATGTATTTCACATCGTGTTCCTTTACATACTTCGTCAATTCAAGAATATCTTGGCTGCGTGGCTCGGCTTCAGGCGACAATCCCATGACGGATTTCTGGGTTAGCCCGTAGTCCCGTGCTAAATATCCGAACGCCTGATGCGATACGACAATCTCTTTCTTCGTGGTCTTCGCGAGTTCGGTCTCGAACTTCGCATCTAAATCTTTCAACTTCTGCTCGAGTTTCGTATAATTCGCCTCATAATCTGCTTGGTTCGCAGCATCGATCGCTATAAAACTATCTTTAATATTCTTCGCCATGATCAGCGCTGACTTCGGACTTACCCACGTATGTGGATCAAGATACATATCTTCGCCATGAGCAGCTTCGTTGTCATGATTGTGTTCATCTTCATGCCCGGCTTCCTCACCATGATGATGACCATCATCACCTTCGGCATGAATCAGATCAATCCCATGACTCACTTCAACCGTCTTCAGCTTCGCATTTTTATCTAATCCTTGCAGGAAATTCGGAATCCAGCCCTCAAGACCTGCCCCATTGTATAGCAGCAGTTGCGCTTTGGAGGTAACCGTAATATCCTGGCTCTTCGGCGTCCAGTCATGCGGCTCCACGCCCGTCGGGATCAAATTCATAACATGAGCATGATCGCCTCCGATCTGTCTTGCAAAATCATAGATTGGGAAAATGGTCGTTACCACGTTCACTTTGCCCTCTTCCAACTGCATCGCATTATTCTGTCCACAAGCAGCTAGCATGATCGCTAGGATCATGAAGATCGCTCCTATTTTATATTTACGCATCGATTTCATCGTCAATCCCCTCCCAAGGTTTTGTTCTTAATCGTAAACATTACTGTTAGGATTATAAGGAGTTTCATGAAACCTGTCAACATCAAATTATCCCCACAAACCGAACTATAGAAAATCTATTCAAATTCCCCCATGTCTCTATATGGTATAATCTCACCACTCTGAATCCCCTTCATACCTTCTAATGCAAGCAAAAAGACCGATAAGACGCCATTTTCATGGCTCTTACCGGTCCTTTCTCTATCTTATTTCACAATAGCGCCGTTCGGCATCGAATCCGGCACCGTAGCAAGCGTCAACTGATCTCCTGCCGATGCTGCAAGAATCATGCCTTGCGACAGCTCGCCGCGCAGCTTCACAGGCTTCAAGTTCGTCACACAAATGACCTTGCGTCCAACCAATTGTTCAGGCGTGTAGAACTTCGCAATACCCGATACGACTTGGCGCTGCTCATACCCTAGATCCAATTGGAGCTTAAGCAATTTATCCGCTTTCTTCACCGGTTCAGCGGCTAAGACTTGAGCAACACGCAGATCAACCTTCATAAAATCGTCAATCGCAATCTCTTCCACATCAGCTGGTGCTTCAATGACTGCCGCATCCCCCGATTGTTCAGGCGCTGCTTCTGCTGCTGGTGCTACACCGCCAGTCATCGATTGTGCGATGTAAGCCACTTCAATCTCCGCATCCAGACGTGGGAAGATCGGATCCCCTTTGACTAACTTCGTACCCGCAGGGATTAAACCGAAGGTATGGGTGCTGTCCCATGCTGTTAACTCGCCTGATTCTAAGCCAAGCTGCGCCCAGATCTTCACAGGCGTCTTCGTTAAGAATGGCTGCAATAACACGGAGCTGATTCGCAGCGCTTCGACCAAATGCACCATCACGGATGCGAGCTCTCCACGTTTAGCTTCATCCTTCGCAAGCGCCCACGGCTGTGTCTCATCAATGTACTTGTTCGTCCGGCTGATGAATCCGCCAATAGCAGCGAGTGCTACGGAGAACTCCATCGTATCCAGTGCTTCCTCGGCCTTCTGCACCGTCTGAAGCGCAGTTTCGCGAAGCGTCGCATCGAATGCTGTCACATCGCCTGCATATGCCGGAACTTCGCCGCCAAAATACTTGTCTACCATGGCTACCGTACGGTTAAGTAGGTTACCAAGATCGTTTGCAAGATCGGAATTGACACGCTCAACGAAGCCTTCTGGCGTGAACGATCCATCCGAGCCGAATGGCACTTCACGCAGTAAATAGTAGCGAAGCGCATCCAGACCATAACGATCGATCAAAGTAACAGGATCGACGACATTGCCTTTTGATTTGGACATTTTGCCGTCTTTCATAAGCAGCCAGCCATGCGCGAATACCTTCTTCGGCAGCGGCAGATCCAGCGCCATCAGCATGATTGGCCAATAAATCGTATGGAAGCGCACGATCTCTTTACCAACAAGATGCACGTCAGCCGGCCAATAGCGATTGAATAGCTCGTCATTGTCAGATCCGTAGCCAAGTGCCGTAATATAGTTCGACAACGCATCGATCCATACGTAGACGACATGCTTCGGATCGCCTTTCACTTTTACGCCCCAATCGAAGGTCGTGCGGGACACCGCAAGATCCTCAAGACCCGGCTTGATGAAGTTGTTCACCATTTCATTCTTACGCGATTCCGGCTGGATGAACTCCGGATTTTCTTCGTAAAAGGCGAGGAGACGATCGGCATATTTGCTCATGCGGAAGAAGTAGCTCTCTTCCTTCACAAGCTCAACAGGTCGACCGCAATCCGGACAGTTGCCATTCACGAGCTGACGCTCAAGGAAGAACGATTCACACGGTGTACAGTACCAGCCTTCATATTCGCCCTTATAAATATCCCCTTGTTGCAACAACCGATCGAAGATTACTTCCACCATCCGCTTATGACGGTCTTCTGTCGTACGAATGAAGTCATCATTTGAAATATCGAGCTTCTTCCACAGCTCTTGAATACCAGATACGATATCATCTACGAATTGCTGCGGCGTCTTCCCTGCTTCCTGCGCTTTACGCTCGATCTTCTGACCATGCTCGTCCGTTCCTGTTAAATAGCGGACATCAAATCCACGCAGACGCTTATAACGAGCCATAGCATCCCCTGCAACCGTCGTGTAGGCATGACCGATATGCAGCTTGTCGCTTGGGTAATAGATCGGGGTTGTAATGTAGAACGTGTTCGCTGATTTACTCATTGAGAAAGACATCTCCTTTAATGTGATGAGAATACAAAAAAACTCCCGCCCGTAATGGGACGAGAGTATGCTCACGTGGTACCACCCAAATTCCCTCTCTACTTCACAATAGAAAGGCTCAACCAGTCTGTGTCAGACTGTCCATTAACGCTGGGCACGCTGCAACCTTACAATAATGCTCGCACATGAAACATTGACTTCCTGCGCTAACACCTTGCTCGAGAGCAAATCCTCCAGGACCATTTTCCATATCCTCGCCTATACCGGTTTTCAGCTTCCCCGGCTCTCTGATCTAGGCTACTTACATGTACTTATCCCTTCCTCGGATAACATATATATCATGAATATAACGAGTCCGGCCTCCAATGTCAAGGTTGCGGGTTTCCAGTCGATTCCGGCTTCGACTTCGGTGGAGGAACCGGATCATATCCGCCAGGATGAAAAGGATGGCATTTGCCAATCCGTTTGATCGCGAGCCACGAACCTTTGGCAGGACCATGGACATCGATCGCCTCAAGCGCATATGCCGAGCATGTCGGATAGAAGCGACAGGTTGGCGGTTTCATTGGCGAAATGACTTTACGATAGAAATGAATCGGAGCCTTCAGCACCCATTTCATCTCTCCTACTCCGAACGAGCAGCAGTCCCACGTGATGGGCTGCCAGGATCGCCAGCTTCAGCCGCAAGGCAATCTTTACAATAGCCGAAGACTTCGAACTTATGCTTCACAACTTGGAACTGGTCAGGGACGTCCGTTAACTGCATCGGGCAGAATGTAATCGGATACGTCTTTTCGCAAGTAAGACAGATCAAGTGATGATGGTGATGATTCTCCGCACACCGCGCTTTGAATTTCACCCCTTCTTCGAACATAATCTGCTCGAGCGCACCAAGTTCCTGCATGACACGCAAGTTCCGATATACGGTATCGAAGCTTAATCCTGAGTAATGCTTACACATATATTCATACACATCTTTAGGTGTTAAATAGCCCTCAGACTCTGCGAACAATCTCGCCAACGTTCGACGCTGATCGGTGATACGCAGACCTTGTTTGGACATGATCTGCACAATTTCTTCTGTCTTGAGCAACGTCCATCCCCCCATCTGATCATTACGTGTCCATTGATACATCCATCCTCTTATAATGCAACATTATTAGACACCCGTCAATCGAACGGCAATACACGCTAACAAGCATGCATAAAAAAACCGTGAGGCCCTTCAGATAAAGGACCGCACGGTCATAGATATGTTTAGGATTGAGGCTTCTGAGCGAGTGGAAGGAACAACATGCTGACAGGCAAGTTGCTGCCGGACACTGGCGTGAAGAGAATCGTGACAGATTCCTCTGCGCTTCCTGTACGGTAGATGACACTCGCGTCGTTGCTGTTCACCAATGTTCCATTACTCGGTGCTTCAGTCATCTGACCGTTCACGACGAAGATCCCTTTGTAGATGCCGCCGCGTGGGTTAAATGCGATAAGCGTGTTCGGCGCAACATGGTTCAGTCTGATGGTGTACATAACACCATAGTTCCCCATATTGATGCTTGGCATGCCGTTCGAGTTATCGACCCCGTTCAGATATAAGTCATCGTTATTATCAGCGAGCGAGATGCGGGACGGCTTGTCGCCAACCACTTGGTTCAACTCAATCAGGCGGTTCGCATTCTCATACGTTCCGCGAATATGAATATTATCACGGTTGAGCAGCGTTAAGCTCGGCAATGTCTTCAGAATGTCTTTGCCACTTTCGACAGCTGCAACTTGATAAGTGACTTCGGAATCCGAGCTCACATCGCCCATCAAGCTAACGACATGCCCTGGTTTCATTGCTTGCGCGCTAAGCTCCGTGAAGATCACTTTCGTCTCACCTGGTTGTAGTGTCGTCGTCTGTCCAAGGAATCCGCTATTCACGGATTTGAAGTAGCGTTCAACGGACGATTTACCTGTTAGTGATTCATATTCATTCGGTCCAGCAAACCCAACATCCTTCACCGTTACATTCGTCGGCATCGTGCCTGGATTCGTGACGACAACATACACCTTCAAGTTCTGACTCGATACATTCTTATGGTGAACAAGGAATCTTGCTTCACCTTGAATCGTGTCACGGAAGACGATGCCTTCTTGGGACAAACTCTCTGGACTGTTACTGCGAAGCAACGTCTGCTGTGAATCCGTAGATGAGAATGGCGCTTTGGCTAGTTCCAAAATATCATTCTTCTGCAATGTAAATTTCTCGCCAATCGGAGTATATAACTTGAAGAAGTCATCATGCAGATACATCGTTTCATTCGTGATGGTAATCGTCTTCTGGTATTCTCCAACTTGACCAAGACGATCCGTTACGCGTAATGTAATCGTCTTCTCACCTGGCTCGAAATAACCGATCGATTTGTTTAACCATTCCGTTTTGGTAATTTGTCCTTCATCATCTGTACTCTCATCCTTAAAAGTGATCAATTCACCCATTTTGTACGTATCTTTGTCCGTTGTGAACATCGCCACTGGCGGCAAGTTCTTCGGTTTGACTTCGATTGTGACCGAGTATGGTTCACTCCATACACCGTTCGCATTCATGACCCAATGCGTGATCGTATGTGTTCCCGGCTCCGCAAAGATGTTCTCATTGCCTTCCCAGCGGTGCTGTACAATCGCTAGCCCACGTGGGTCTGAGGATTGATCTTTATAAGTAACCGGCGTCTGCTCAGCGAAAATCTCGCCCGGAGAAACGGTAAAATTCGCAGTTGGTGCAGCGTATAGGTTCAATGTAATTTTCTTTGCAACATTATCAACGGAATAAGGGATGTTTAACGCTTTTGTAATCGAAGTAAGCGGAACCATGAATACATCTTTTTGTTGATAGGCGTTACCGCTTGCTTTGTACGATTTACCATTGATCGTATAGGCTGAATTATTTGTTTTGAAACGAACTTCCTGCTGCCCACTCTTCAGAATGGTTTCTTTGGTTGCTGAATCATATTTGACAACAAATCCTGCTTGCTCCGCAATCGAGCGAAGAGCGATGTAGGAGATGCCGTTCGTCACTGTCAAAGGCTGAAGCGCCAATACTTCTTGACCATTACGATACATCTTGTTGCTGTTCATCATCAGTACCAGTACATCCTCAGATTTTACCGAAGTAACATCTGGGTCAGGTGTCACTGTCCCTGGATTGGTTGGTGTGGTTGGGTTCGTAGGTGTGGTCGGATCCGTAGGATTCGTCGGATCTACCGTACCATCTGTTTGTTGATTGTTTTCCGTTCCCGGCGCTACGGCCGATCCATCATTTGGCGTGTTTGGTGCCATATCCTGCGATTTTTGCTGCGTATTATCGCTTTGTGTCGATCCTGGCGTCGTGCTTGCTTCAGCAAAAGCCGGCAAAGCAATGCAGAGCTGAGCGATAATGAATGTCGATATGAGTGCTGTTTTAAATACTTTCATAAAGAACTCCTTCTACACGTGTCTATATATTTGATGAAGCATCCGCGGCTTCTTTCCAAGTATATAGACGTTGAAAATTAAAGAAAGTTTCTTGATTGTTAAAATATTATGAAAAAAGACCGACATCCGTTGTCCGTAGGATATCGGTCTGTAGCCTTTATTATTGCCTAATTGACAGCCATTCCAAACGAATAATCAGATGAAAGCGTAACCGGAAGGCGGCCCTGTGCAGGAATGTTCCCCGTCAATACTTTGGCTAATGCCCCCATCGTCATCGGACGATTCTCATAACAGCATACATAACGTTTGACTTCAGGGAACTGATTGAGATCATATGGGTTACGAGTCGACGCAACAGTTAAGTTCACATCCGGTCTTGACGCGATTTGTCGAACAATGGCTACTTGCCCTTCATGCAGCTCCGATACGGCGTTATATGTCACAACGACGATTTGCTCGTAATCTGCAGCATGCGCTAATGCCGAAGCCACCTCTTCGGAAGTTGGATGCGTGCTTAAGCGCAGTTCCTTCACATTCATCCCCAGTTCAGTAAGAGCAGGCCCAAGTGTGTATGCTTGCTCAATTGGTTCGTCTACCTCTGTATGATGCCGCACTTCCGGCCAGATCACGAGTGTTGGTGCTGTCGTATCGAATGCCGACTGTCCTTCATCCTTCACGACGGTAATACTCTTCTCTGTCAGCTGACGAATCACGGCTTTACTCTCTGGTGTGCCGAATTGCTCCGTAATTTCACCGGTTAGAGGTTGAATCTCGGCCATGCGGCGTTTCTCTTTCAGTGTTAGAATTCGCTCGACAGACGTATTAATCTGCTCTTCGGACAAGCGCCCTGAGCGTACAGCTTGCACCAAAGCCTCGATGGCAGCAACCTGCTCCCCTAACGTATGACTGACGAGGACAATATCTGCACCACCTTCAATGGCCATGACAGCGCCTTCCGCAACGCCGAACTCTTTGGAAATCGCATGCATTTCAAGGCAATCTGTGACAATAACGCCGTCATACTTGAGCTCGACGCGAAGCAAGTCGTGAAGCACCTTGCGTGATAAGGTCGCAGGAATTTGATCTGGTTCGAATGCCGGGAACATGACATGAGCAGTCATAATCATATCGACGCCAGCTTGAATCGCTTGAATGAACGGAGCAAGCTCAAGCTTCATGAGTCGTTCACGATCATGCGGCACGGAAGCGAGCCCATAATGCGAATCTACAGCCGTATCACCATGTCCCGGGAAATGTTTGGCTGTCGCAACCACATCCGATGCTTGGTAGCCTTCAATGGTTGCAATACCAAGCTCACTAACAAGCTCTGCACTCTCGCCATAGGAACGAACGCCAATGACAGGGTTCTTCGGATTATTATTAATATCGAGGCTCGGTGCGAAATTCACATTAATCCCCATCAGACGAAGCTCTTTCGCACAAATGACCGCCGCATCATACGCCAGTTGCGCATCACGTGAAGCGCCAATGGACATATTGCCTGGAACCAGGGTCACTTGATCATTATCAATCCGTGCGACCATACCGCCCTCTTGGTCGATGCTGATAAAGAGCGGAATGTCGGAATGCTTCTTATTAAATTGCTGCAATGCATAGGATAGGTCTGCCATTTGCTGAACATGCTTATAGTTGCGACGGAAATAAATGACCCCGCCAATATGATGTTTCTCAATCAATTGTTCGATATGCGCATCCGATGTATACGCGTTGAATCCGCAAATCACCATTTGTCCGATTTTTTGTTCTAATGATAACGCCGCTAATTTGCTCATTCTTCCTCCGCCTTTCTCTCCCGATAATCTGAAGGGGTCATGCCTGTGTACTTCTGGAATACTTTGGTGAAATATCTTCGTTCCATATAGCCAACCAGCGACCCAATCTGAGTAATGCTCTTATCGCTGATTACGAGCAACGACTTTGCGAGTTCCATCCGCTGCTTGGTTAAATACTCAACGAAAGTCTCCCCAAAGTAATTTTTGAACAATAGACTAAAATAACTGCAGCTAATGCCCAGGTGATCCGCAATCTCATCAATGCCGATATCCGAACCGAGATTACGTTGTATGTAGTCCTTGGCTGAGATCATCAGCAGTTCACTCGACTTCTTGCTCGATGTGACGTCGAGCGCACGGTTCACAAGTTCCGTAATGACGACGAGCAGCTCCTTCAGACTCACTTTATACCCGAATTTCGCCCATACCTCTTCCTCTTCCGCAGCGGACAGCACATCCATCTCCCGCATCTCTCGCAAGAGATGAATCACGATGTAGTAGAAGAATTTCTCTGCCTGCGCAAGCGAGTTGTCTGTGGATACAATCAGACTCGTCTTCAGGACGTGCAAGGATTTCTCAATTTTTCCGCGGTCACCGTGCCGCAAGCCTGAGACAATCTCTTCGATCAGCTCCCACTGGGAGCCTGTCGGCTCCGTTTGACTCGGTACGCTGTCGCCGACCGAAATGATCTGTTCCTTCTCAGGGTTCGTAAGTAGATAGCGCTGAATATTCTTATACGATAGCGCAAGCTCACGAATTAAGATAGGACCTCTGTCATAACCGACGCTCACAGTCATTTTGATATTATCCTTTACCGCCTTTTGCAGGCAGGCTGCCCACTTCTGAATCTCTTCCTTGCTCACATGGAAGGAATCATGGTAGAACTGAATAATGAGGCACCATTCCCCTTCACGTGTCTGCAGTGCCGCATACTTCAAGTGGAATTCTTTGAGCGCATCCTGAAGGACGTTGCTGACGGCGAAATTCCACAACTTCCGCTCATTATCATTCCAAGTCACCGATTTCACCGAGTACTGATCTAGATCGACAATCATGACTACATACTCTAAATCCTCGATACGTTGATCTTCATGTGAGATGAAATAATTCGCATCGCCATTCGAATACCCCATAAGCACATCGAACATCATTTTCTCATAAGCCAAATCGATCATCTTGCCCCAGCGGCGCTCAGCCATCTGCTTCTCCATTCGGGACGTCCGTATCATGCCGGCAATCCGTCTCACGACGTCCTCTAGGTTCTCATAATTGATCGGCTTCGAGATATAGTCGCGTACCCCATGCTGCAAGGCAACACGAGCATATTCGAATTCCTCATACCCCGTGAGCATTAGAACTTCGCATTCTGTATCGATCTTACGTAACTCTCGCAGGAAGTTCAGTCCATCCATGACAGGCATCCGAATATCACACAGGATCAAATCAGGCTGCTCTTCCTTCACAACCTCAAGCGCTTCAACACCATTGCGTGCCAAAGCTACGATCTCGATATCCATCTCCTGCCATGGAAGCACCATCTTCAAGTTGTTCAAAATGTGGATTT
This sequence comes from Paenibacillus guangzhouensis, assembly GCF_009363075.1. Classification (NCBI taxonomy): domain Bacteria; kingdom Bacillati; phylum Bacillota; class Bacilli; order Caryophanales; family Paenibacillaceae; genus Paenibacillus; species Paenibacillus guangzhouensis. The sequence goes on from NZ_CP045293.1 coordinate 3,098,588, forward strand.
CATCATCAACGAGCATCGCTTTTAGCTTCATACACTTCACCTGGCCCATACTTCGGAATTCTGACTCGAATTGTCGTTCCTTGATTTTCTTCTGAACAGATATAGACACCATAGCGGTATCCGTATTGGATCCGAATGCGGTCCGCCACGCTCCGCAGCCCCAGACCTCGACGTTCATTCATCACGACATCCTGTCCTTCCTGGATAAGGATATCATCATTTTTCAAGTACTGGAATTTGCGCAGCTGACGATTCGAGATCCCGATCCCGTTATCTTGAATCGTGATAACAATATCCTCCCCATCGACATGACCCGTCACTTGCAGGAAGCCTTGATGCGTGATGCCTTCAAATCCATGCTGGATCGAGTTCTCGACGAGCGGCTGCAGCGTTAACTTCAGAATCATCGAATTCAATACTTCTCTTGGCATTTGGATATCGAAATTGAATAATTCATCGAATCGAAACTTCTGGATTTCGAGATAGCTTCGGAGATGCTCGATTTCTTGCGAGATCATGATCTCTTCTTTATCTTGAATACTAATACGCAAAATATTGCCGAGTCGATAGACCATCTGGCTAACCTTGCGCCCCTCATTCTGAATCGCCAGCACATTAATAGACTCAAGTGTATTAAATAAGAAGTGGGGCTTAATCTGCGCTTGCAGTACACGAAGTTCAGCTTGAGCCTTATGCTTCTGCTCCTTCTTCACTTCTTCGAGCAAGTTGTTGACCTGAAAGATTAGGCTATTGAAGCCCTTCGATAAAAGATACAACTCATCATTGCCTTCTTCATCCACACGAGCAGATAAATCCCCATTCTCTACCCGGCGCATGAAGCGTACAATGCGAATGATCGATTTGGTAATTCGATTCATGAATAACCAGAAGAAGAGGAACGCAGCGAGCAGACTGATAAATAGAATTCCAACGACCCATTTTAGGAAAATCCCCATGTCCTGCGACAGCGAGTTCCAAGAAGTCGTTGACACAAGGTACCACTGCTGATCCTTCAGCTTGTTCATCGAGACGACACTCTCATGTTGATTGAAATCATCCCGATAGCTCTGATAGCTGGAATTGAATTTCATCGGTTTGCCAAGATATTGATTAATATTTTCCCCATTATAGCTTTCTTGCGTATCATAGAGAATTAACCCGTCTTCATTCACGAGGAAAAAGCGGGTATCTTCTAAATTTTTACTATAGCGGAAGTCATTAAAAATGCGCTCAATCTCCCAGTTTTTAATCTGAGTAATTAGCACACCGATATTTTTCATCGTCGTTAATTCTTTGACCATCCGAATCTGCGTGAAGACAGGATCCGTACCTGTAATCTCTTTATATTCATAGGGACCAACCCATTTCGGCGCCCCGTTCAGTTCAACGACCTCTTGATACAGCGGCTCGCGCTTGAATCTTGCGAATGGCAAGGCCGTGAAGTTCTCTTTCGTAAAGATCGAAGCAATCGTCGCATCTTTAAGATTGTAGGCAAAGGCAAAGCTAATTGTCGGATGGCTGAAGAGATTGACCCGAAAATTACGTTGATTCTCATTCAGCTTCAACTGTTTTGCATCAGATAGATCAAGTTCACGGGAATTGACCGCACCGATCGCGGTCTGGACCACATTCCCTGCAATCCCGTTCTCCGTGACCTTGTCCATCTCACTAAATACGAATTGAATGTTCTGGCTAATCGCCTTGAGTGAGAATTCTGCTTGTTGACTATACCTCTTCTCTATCAAATCAAAAGTGACGAAGTAAGTGATAACCCCTACGAGAACAAGCGGGATAATGATGAGTGTTATAAAAGCCGTAAATAGTTTGAGTCTTAAATTCATCATCATAATCCCGCTCTCCTCCGGTTACCCCTTCACACTACCAGCTGTAACCCCTTCGATAATCTTCTTTTGTAATACAGCATAGATGACCATAACCGGTACGACACTATAGACGATACCCGCTGACATCTGTGCATAGTTCGATTGATACGCATCCCGGAACTGCACCATCCCCGTTGGAAGCGTTCTAAGTTCATCGTTCGAAATGAAGTAATTCGATAGCAAGAACTCATTCCAGTTCCCTAGGAAGTTCACGATAAAGACCGTGACGATCGCGGGAATCGTAAGTGGCAACACCATTTTAGCAAAGATACCGCCTACGCTCAACCCGTCCACAACCGCCGCTTCTTCAATTTCAGAAGGGATGGACTTCATGAACTGCGCCATGATGATGACCGTGAATGGAATCGCATTCGCAACATACGGGATAATGAGCGCCAAATGTGTATTTAGGACATTCATTTTCTGCATCAATAGATAGATTGGCAGCATCAGAGATGTATTCGGAATCAACATGCCAAGTAGAATCAATTGGAACAACAGCGTACTGATCTTGCCGAACCGCATTCGCGTCACTGCAAAGGACATCATCGCACCAATGAGAATCGTTACGCAGGATGACAGCACGGCAATGTACAAACTATTTAAGAAATAAACGTTGATCTTCGCATTGACCCACGCCGTTACGTAGTTGTCCCATACGAAATGCTCTGGTAGACCGAATGGACTTAACGCAATCTCAGAGTTATTGAGTTTGAAGGATGAAAAGATAACGAAAAGAAACGGGAACAAAATGATGAGCAAATAGCCCATTAGGACGATGTGGTTAATACTCTTCTTCAATGCTCTCATCATTAGTATTCAATCCTTTCGCTCCGTCTCGCAATCAAGACCTGATACAAGACCGTCAGAATCATTGTAAATACGAAAATGATGACCGAAATCGCATTACCGTATCCATATTTGAAGTTCGTGATCGCATATTTGATCATATATGTCGCCATAACGTCCGTCGATCCTGCAGGACCGCCTTTTGTCATTACGATAATAATATCCGCTGCCTTCATCGCACCTGCGATCGAGAGCATAATAACAACCGATACAACCGGCATGATCAGCGGCATTGTTATTTTCATCGCACGTTGGTACCCTGTCGCGCCATCAATTTCTGCCGCTTCATCTAGATCTTTAGGAATCGAGAGAATGGCCGCGAGCACCATAATAATGTAGAATCCAGTCCACTGCCATCCATTCGTGATCAAGATCGATAACATGGCAAACTTCGGATCACCTAACCAGTCAATTGCTTCGGCACCGAAGAACCCTAGAATCTTGTTAAATAAACCAACATCATAGTTGTAGATAAAGCCCCATAGTATCCCGATGACCGCCGTCGACATCACCGTTGGCATAAATACAGCCGTCTTGTACAAAGATTTAAACCGCTTCACATTCGCTATCATCAAGGAACTAATGACGATAATAGGAACCTGAATGAAGCAAGAGAAAAGAATAAAATATCCGTTATTCTTCACTGCGTTCCAGAACGTCTCATCGGTTAATGCTTTCGTATAGTTCTTGATTCCCCAGAATTTCAAATTATCTGATACACCGTTCCAATTCGTCAGACTGTAATATACCGCATTAATTAGCGGGTAGATAAAAAACATTACAAATAACACTAGGGCCGGAATAACAAAGAGCGCGTATATATAAGGGTTTCTCATCGCTTTGTTCATAACAGTATCCGCTCCATCCTCCAAAAAAATTGTAAATCGTTGTGTCAAAAAGTGAAAAGGGGCGCCACCAGTCAAGTAGCGGGTGGCGCCCTTCTTATCAACACATTCTAGAATTATTCAGCCGAAGCGTTGGCTTCTTCTTGAACTTTTTGAATGGCTTCTGCTGCTTTCTCAGGTGTTGTTTGGTTTCCGATCAGTTTCTGGATCTGAACGCCAATTTCAGTTGTCACATCTGCTGGTACGATCGCATCGAATGCAGCGTAGGATTTGTTTACGTGTGTCAGTACACCAGCGATTTCTTTCATTAATGGATCTTTAACCGATGCATCAACTTTTGCTTGATCCACTTTCATCGAAGGCAATACGCCGTCTTCAACCAAGCCGCGAACCTGCATATCTTCGTTGTACAAGTTTTTGATGAAGGATTTAACCGCTGCTAATTTTTGCGGATCTTTTGCTACTTCAGCGGAGAAGCCATAACCGTTGTTCACGTCTTGCATCAAGGACGTTTGATCACCTTTACCGTTCGTGAATGCAGGAAGGTTGAAGAATCCGACTTTACCGACCAACTTTCCTCCGTCTTGACCTTCTTTGAACAAGACGGATGCCCAAGTACCGTCGAACATCATGACTGCATCACCATTGAAGAATTGTGTACGCATATCAGCGTACTCAAGACCAAGCTCGCCTTTTTTGAAGTAACCTTTGTCTACCCAATCTTTATGTGTTTTGAATGCCGCAACAACATCAGCGTCTGTCCATTTTGCATCGCCTGTGTTGAATTTCTCAGTTACATCCTCACCTGCTGTACGGGACCAGAGGTTGTTCGTGATCATCAGAGGTACCCAAGCGGCTTTGGAACCTGCTGCAAGAGGGATTTTACCGTCTTTTTTGATTGTCTCAAGCAACGTTTGGAACTCGTCGAACGTTGTAGGCACTTTCAAACCTTTTTGCTCGAAGTATTCTTTGTTGTAGAATACCGCTTCAGCGGATGCGCCGATTGGCAAGCCGTATACTTTGCCGTCAACTGTCCAAGGACCTAAGTTCGTGAATTTATCTTTGATGCCAAGCTCGTCAAGGATTGGCGTAATATCAAGCATTTTGCCTGCTTTTGCATATGTTTTTGCATCTGGGCTACCGAATGCATCGAAGATGTCAGGTACGCTGCCGGATGCCATTTCGCCTCTCAGCTTTTCTTTACGGTTCACGTCGGAGTCAACGCCATCTAATTTGAAAGTAAGGCCTGGAACTTCACCTTGTGTCTTCGCAACGACTTCTTCAAGCATTTTAAAGCGAGTTTTCTTTTGCTCCCCAACTTGCGTATGACGGATTGTCATTTCGAACGGCTTCGCTTCTTCCGGTTTTGCTTCTTCCGGTTTCGTTTCAGTTGTCGTCGATGTGTTGTTATCCGTTGTCGCTGGCTTCTCTTCTGCTGTTTTCGAACCGCAACCTGTAAGCGCGATCGAAGCAACGAACACGAGTGTCAGGAACATCAATAGACTTTTCTTCATTTTAGAAGACCCTCCCAATAACTTTTATTTGTTTGCTACACCTTTATTATAGGACTTACTGCTTATTATGTAAGGACGTCATTTCGATGATCGAGGGATAAAATCATCTACAATCCAAATTACATTAGATAAAATTACAACAAAAGAACTGTCAATTTCTAGATTCCGAAATTGACAGTTCTTTATTCATAACTTTATATTTGAATCATTTTGCCTTCTTGAATCCCTTGCTCAATCAAGCGGTAAGCCTGTTTCACTTCATCTTCGGTAGGAGAAGGAACGCCTTGAAGCGGGTACTCCCGGCCAAGCTGCTCCCACTTATAGATCCCCATCTGATGATAAGGCAAGATCTCGAATTTCTCGACATTCTTCAAGGTGCCGATGAATCGACCGAGGTTCAATAAGTCATCCTCATCGTCATGAATACCTGGAACGTATACATGACGGATCCAGACTTTTTTCCCATGATCCGATAACCAACGCGCCGTCTTGAGCGTATGCTCCACGGACTGCGAAGTCAGCTTCAAGTGCTTCTCTGGGTTGATATGCTTAATATCGAGCAGCACGAGATCGGTCACTTCCATCAAATGCGTCATCCGTTCGGATTCCGGATCGTTGAATCCATTGGAATCCAGCGTCGTATGCAGATCCCAGCGTTTCTTCACTTCCCGGAACAATTCCGCAACGAAATCGGCTTGCAAGGTTGGTTCACCCCCGGAGACGGTTAGACCGCCTCCAGAGTTTTTGTAATACGGAATATATGGCTCAATTTCTTTGATGATATCATGAATCGTAACATGCTTGCCTTCAGATGTGTCCCACGTATCGGGATTATGGCAATACTGACACTTCATCGCACAGCCCTGCATGAATAACACGAAACGAATTCCTGGTCCATCAACGGTGCCAAAAGTTTCTAGTGAATGAATACGTCCCTCCACTCGCTTCACGCATCCTCTCTGCAATGCTCTGTGTAGCTATAACGTATATATATTACATGGAACCATGGAACGTACGGTTGATAACGTCCATTTGTTGTTCTTTTGTGAGCTTGATGAAGTTAACTGCGTAGCCCGATACACGAATCGTAAGCTGCGGATAGTTCTCTGGATGTTCCATCGCATCTAACAGTTGCTCACGAGCAAATACGTTCACGTTCAAGTGATGCGCGCCGCTGCCGAAGTAGCCGTCCATCATCGAAGTCAAGTTCGTTTTGCGTGTTTCTTCATCTTTACCCAGTGCTTTCGGCACGATCGAGAACGTGTTGGAAATACCATCTAAGCTATGCTCATACGGCAGTTTCGCTACGGAACTTAGGGAAGCAAGAGCACCCTTTTTATCACGTCCGTGCATTGGGTTCGCACCTGGAGCAAATGGCTCGCCAGCTTTACGTCCGTCAGGTGTTGTACCTGTTTTCTTACCGTATACAACGTTCGAAGTGATTGTAAGAACGGATTGTGTTGGCAAGGAATTACGATATGTTTGGTGCTTACGAATCATGCCCATGAATGTCTCGACAAGCTCGACTGCGATGGCGTCAACACGATCATCGTTGTTACCGTAGTTCGGGAATTCGCCTTCCACTTCAAAGTCAACAGCAATGCCGTTTTCGTTGCGGATTGGACGAACTTTCGCGTATTTAATCGCACTGAGGGAATCGGCAACAACCGACAATCCTGCGATACCGCAAGCCATTGTGCGAAGAATGTCTTTATCATGAAGCGCCATCTCAATACGCTCGTAAGAGTATTTATCATGCATAAAGTGGATGACATTGAGTGTGTTCACATACAGCTTCGCAAGCCATTCCATCACATTGTGATAACGTTTCATAACTTCATTGTAATCCAATACGTCTGAAGTGATGCGCGGGAATTCTGGGGAAACTTGTGCGCCAGATTTCTCGTCTACACCGCCATTGATCGCATAGAGCAATGCTTTGGCAAGGTTGGCACGAGCGCCGAAAAATTGCATTTGTTTACCGATACGCATCGCGGATACGCAGCATGCGATACCGTAGTCGTCGCCGAAGTATGGACGCATCAGATCGTCATTTTCATACTGGATGGAACTTGTCTCAATCGACGCTTTTGCACAATATTTTTTGAAGCCTTCAGGCAATTTAGTCGACCATAGTACCGTTAAGTTCGGTTCTGGTGCAGGACCTAGGTTGTACAAGGTATGCAAGAAACGGAAGCTGTTGCGCGTTACGCGTGTCTCGCCATTGACGCCCATACCACCGATGGATTCTGTTACCCACGTTGGGTCACCACTGAACAATTCATTGTAGTCTGGTGTACGCAAGAATTTAACGATACGCAATTTCATAACGAAATGGTCAACAAGTTCTTGTGCTTGTTCTTCAGTCAATGTGCCTTCTTGAAGATCGCGCTCAACATAAATGTCGAGGAAGGATGACGTGCGTCCTAAGGACATCGCTGCACCATTTTGTTCTTTAATTGCTGCAAGGTATCCGAAGTACAGCCATTGGAACGCTTCTTTCGCATTGGATGCAGGCTTCGAGATATCGAATCCATGCATTTCACCCATTTTCTTCAGCTCGCCTAATGCGCGAATTTGTTCGGAGATTTCTTCACGATCACGGATAACTTCCGGTGTCATGGAATCAAGCTCCAGATTCTTGAGATCTTGTTGTTTTTGCTTAATCAAGAAGTCTACACCGTATAATGCTACGCGGCGGTAGTCACCGATAATACGGCCACGACCATAAGCATCTGGAAGACCTGTAATGATACCCGCTTTACGCGCTGCTCTCATCTCGGATGTATAAGCATCGAATACACCTTGGTTATGTGTCTTACGAATATCTGTGAACATGTGAATGATCTCTTGCGGCAATTCGAAGCCGTATGCTTTACAAGCATCGATCATCATTTTGATACCGCCAAATGGTTGAATCGAACGTTTGAAAGGCTCATCCGTCTGAAGACCAACGATTTGCTCTTTATCTTTATCTAAATAACCAGGGCCATGGGATACGATTGTTGATGGATGATTCACATCCACATCCAGGACGCCGCCATTCGTGATTTCTTTTTTCGTTAGTTCGGATACGATCTTCCAAAGGGCCGTTGTATTCTCTGTAGGGCCTGCCAAGAAAGCTTCGTCACCAAGGTAAGGCGTAATGTTCAATCCGATAAAGTTATTTACGTTTACCTCTCTGCTCCATTTACCGTCTTTAAATCCACGCCATCCATTCTGTTTGTCCATAACTTCTCTTTCGATCACCGACATCGAAATCCCTCCGTTATTTCTATTTTCGCCACTCTTCAGAGCAGCTGGTCATACTTTGTAACTTTTTTCACTATCTCGTTACATCCTTATTCTAGCTCATTTATTGCAATAGAGGTGTGACATCCATCACACCTCTACGCATCCAATTCCTACATCTGTCGAAATCGTTAAAGTTTATTCAAATTTACCGTAGAAGGCGTTGCGATAAACGTCGGCAAGTTCGGTGACGAGCGGCAATTTCGGGTTAGCCGTTGTACATTGATCCTCAAATGCACGATCTGCCAAGTAATCTACGCGGGATTCGAAGTCCTTCGGATCAAAGCCAAGCGCTTGGAACGACTCCGGAATACCTAATTTTTTGTTCATATCACGAATCGCGTTAACCAAGCTGTTGACGCCCTCTTCGGTCGTCTTCGCTGGCAATCCTAGGATACGCGCAATTTCAGCGTAGCGCTCGTCAGCCACGAAATGATTATATTTCGGGAACGAAGAGAACTTCGTCGGTTTCTTCGCATTGTAACGAATGACGTGCGGCATCAAGATCGCATTGGTACGTCCGTGTGCTGTGTGATATTGGCCGCCCCATTTATGCGCCAAGCTGTGGTTGATGCCTAAGAAGGCATTCGCGAAGGCCATCCCTGCAATCGTGGATGCATTATGCATTTTCTCACGCGCAATTGGGCATGCTTCATTCGCAGACTTCTCTAGATATTGGAAGACAAGCTGGATCGCTTTGATTGCAAGACCATCCGTATAATCGTTCGCCATAACCGATACATAAGCTTCGATCGCGTGCGTTAATACGTCCATGCCTGTATCCGCAACAGCTACGCGCGGCAAGGAGTATACGAATTCCGGATCGACGATCGCTACGTCTGGCGTTAGCTCATAATCAGCAAGTGGGTACTTCGTATTGCCTTTATCTTTATCCGTAATAACCGCGAACGATGTTACCTCCGAACCCGTACCGGATGTCGTAGGAATTGCAACGAATTTCGCTTTTTTGCCCAGACGAGGGTATTTGTAAATCCGTTTACGGATATCCATGAACTTCTGCTTCAAATCGTTGAAATCGGTGTCTGGATATTCGTAGAATAACCACATGCCTTTCGCGGCATCCATCGGTGAACCACCGCCGAGCGCGATAATGCAATCCGGTTGGAAGCTGTTCATGAGCTTCGTACCACGTTCAACCGTTGTTGTCGATGGATCTGGTTCCACATCCGAGAAGATTTCGATCGCAACCGGCGTTTGACGTTTACGCAAGTAATGTTCCACTTTGTCAACATAACCGAGCTTCACCATCATTGGGTCAGTTACGATTAAGACGCGGCTGATATCCGGCATTTTTTCCAAGTATTGCGTACTTCCTTTTTCGAAATAAATTTTATTTGGAACTTTGAACCATTGCATATTCACAGTACGATGCGCCACCCTTTTCACGTTGATGAGATTGACTGCCGTAACGTTCGAGGATGTCGAGTTACGTCCATACGATCCGCAACCTAGCGTGAGTGAAGGCAAGTTGGTATTATAAATATCTCCGATCGCACCGTGCGTCGAAGGGGAGTTCACGATAATCCGGCCTGTCTGCAGACGATCCGCGAAGCGAGCGATAACATCTTGGTCGTTCGAATGAATCGCCGACGAGTGACCCATACCGCCAAAGGCAACCACTTCTGCTGCACGATCGATACCTGCTTGAGCATCTTTCACTTTGTAGCAAGCAAGAACGGGACTTAATTTCTCAGCTGACAATGGGTATTGCGGACCAACGCCTTCCAGTTCAGCGACGAGCATTTTCGTACCTTCCGGAACTTTAATGCCTGCCATTTCAGCGATTTTCGTTGCTGGTTGACCTACGATCACTGGGTTCACCGCGCAAGTATCGCCTTTCATCGCGCTGCCAGTCAATTTCGCAGTTTCTTCTTTTGTTAAGAAGTAGCACCCGTTATCTGTCATCGCTTTTTTAACTTTATTGTAGATCGGCTCTTCAATGATCACCGCTTGTTCGGAAGCACAGATCATGCCGTTGTCAAATGTTTTGGATAGAATAAGATCCGTTACCGCTTGTTCAATGTTCGCTGTCTTCTCAATGAATGCCGGCACGTTACCCGGTCCAACGCCAAGAGCTGGTTTACCGCAGCTGTATGCCGCTTTGACCATACCGGATCCGCCTGTCGCTAAGATGAGCGCCACATCAGGATGATGCATCAGGGAATCGGTTGCTTCCATCGAAGGGAACTCAATCCATTGAATGCAATTTTCCGGTGCGCCATGTGCGATTGCTGCATCGCGTAGAATGCGTGCCGCCTCCACACTACATTTCTGTGCGGATGGATGGAATCCGAAAATAATCGGGTTGCGAGTCTTGATGGAAATAAGTGCTTTGAACATTGTAGTCGATGTTGGATTCGTTACTGGCGTAATCCCCATTACGATCCCGACTGGTTCAGCGATCTTCTGGAAGTTCTCGAAGGAATTGTCTTCGATCACACCAACGGTTTTATCATATTTAATGCTGTGGTAGATGTACTCGGTCGCAAAAATGTTCTTCGTAATTTTATCTTCATATACACCACGACCTGTTTCTTCAACAGCCATTTTCGCGAGTGCCATGTGCTTGTCGAGTCCTGCGAGCGCCATCGCCTGAACGATATTATCGATTTGTTCTTGATTGAATCCCATAAATTCATTCAATGCTGATTTTGCGTTCTTTACAAGGGAGTTGATATGTTCTTGCACAGTAGGTACAGTTTTTTCGGCTTTTGATGTTTCTGTTTTCATTGCCATTTTCTCCATCCTCCATTTTAGCCCATTATTTGGCACTTCGAGATACCACCATTTTAAAATAATGTTCTCGAAATTTCTACTTTTTTCTTACGTTTGCCTTACAACTTGATCATACCGTATTGTTCCCGGAATATCTACGTGAAATCATTCACAAAGTGTGAACATATTGTGAAACAATTCACATGAGTGTTTCTTTCCTTGTCCCTTTCTTCATCGTCAGTGATTTTTTCCACAAATGTTTACTGAATATTCAAAATTACATAAAAATTAACGCTATTATGTGATCAAAAACGTGTTAAAATAAGTTTGTGAAGAAATGCACATCCTATTTTTTAACAACACAAAAAGTGAATATCCAGAGGAGGGAAATGATATGACACTTCTATCTCCAACCGATCTAGAAAGAACAGGCAACACTAGCGTATTCTCAGACACCAACTTCAATCGGTTATCTGTCGTCATGAAAGAACGAATTTTTCCGGAGGGATCCCATTTATTCTGGGAGGGCGATCCGACTGATAAATTGTTCTACATTAGCAAAGGCCGCGTTAAAATAACCAAATCGACAGATGAGGGCAAAGAGCTAATTATGTATATGTACCAAGCTGGGGACTTAGTCGGGAATGTAGACCCATTCAACCAAGGCAAACACAGCTTCACGGCAGAAGTCATGGAAGAGACTGAGATTGGTATTATCGAGCAGAAGGATCTTGAGCTTCTACTCTGTCAGCACTGCGACTTCTCCATTGAGTTCATGAAATGGATGGGACAGCATCATCGCCTGACACAGACGAAATTCCGTGACTTAATGCTCTATGGGAAGCCAGGTGCATTATGCTCCACATTGATTCGACTCAGCAACTCGTATGGTGAACCTCACGGTGAGCACATTCTAATTAACAAGAAAGTTACACATACGGACTTATCCAATATGATCGGTGCGACCCGTGAGAGCGTAAACCGCATGCTCAGCGACTTACGCAAGAAGGATGCCATTGAATACGAAGGCGGACTCATCGTTATTAAAGACATTAAGCAGCTGCAAGAAATTTGCCATTGCGAGAAATGTCCATTGTCCATCTGCCGCATCTAAAAATAAAGACCGCCTAGCATCACATGTAGGTGGTCTTTATTTTGTCTTATATTCAAATGTAAATCTTGCACCGCCTTGAGGAGATTCCAGACATTCGACCTTCGTCTGTAGTTTATCTGCAATATGCTTGCATATCGCAAGCCCAATTCCAGTCATCCCCGCTTCCCCAATGTAATTCCGTTCAAATACTGATTCGCGTTCAGCAATGGGCACCCCCGGCCCGTCGTCATCAACGATCATTCGAAATCCGTTCGGCACTTGTTCGAGCGTAACAGTCACTTCCGATGCGGCATACCGTACAGCATTCTGCAGATAATTCATGATCAACTGAAAAATTTGCTCCGCGGGTACAACATGCTCTATGGATGCAATCTGCAATTCGATCTTCACTTGGCGTTCAGCTGCCACGGGTCCGAGGAGCTGTACAGCTTGCTCTACTAGCTCGCTCACATCTACCTGCGTCATCTTCCACGCTTCATCTAACGTCTCGAGTCTCGTAAGCTGCAGGAGCTTATCGACCAACTGAATCAGACGCTTCGATTCCTTCGATACAACATCTACCCCTTTCTCAACCGAGACAACCTGATCCTTGATCGCCTCTGCGTAGCCTTGAATAGACATTAATGGCGTTCGCAATTCATGCGATATATTTTGAAGAAATTCCGTCTGCTGTTGATGATGCCTACCAATACGCTCGGACATGGACTGAAACGTATCCATCAATTGCCCAATTTCTGTATGATCACCCTTCGGTAATCGAACGCGTCGATACGAGGGGTCAAATCGGCTAACAGCCTCTTTCAGCTTCATCAGCGGCCTTGTTGTATTCCATACAAGCCACAACCCAACCACAAAAATCACGACAAAGCTTATAATAACGGACCGAATCGAGAGATGGAGGATACGATCGGACACTTGATTTAAGATATCCATCGGCGTATAGATCACAATACGCAGGCCATTCTTCAGATTCTGATGGGTATACATCATTTTCTCTTGATTCAGTTCGAAGAAGTGGTCACGTTTGTTCATAGAAATATGTGCACTTCGTCCAATCATTTCATCATCGCCTGCTGCAATAATCTTATCTGCTTTATCCAGAATAAAGAAATCGGCGTAATACATCCGATCCCGGAAGCGAAGCTCTAGATCATCCGAACTCAAATCTTCCGGATCACCGCCTTCAATGATTTGAATCCCTTTCTCCATCTGAATCCGCAATTGATTCCGCGCTTGGTCCATTAACATCCCGTCGATGAGCCGATCCACCATATAGACCGTCGTCGATACAGAGAAAACCATCACTATAATCAGCGCAATAAAAATACGTCCTCGTATCGTACGCATCAGGTTCTCACAGTCCCTTTGTAGCCAAAGCCCCACAACGTGTCAATATGGAAGATTGCACCCGCATCGCCAAGCTTCTTGCGGAGCCGCTTGACCAAATCGTCAACGACACGGACTTCACCCATAAAATCATATTTCCAGACTTGCTGGATCAACTGCTCCCGACTAAAGGGACGTTCCATATGATTCACGAGGAAGATCAGCAAATCGTATTCACGGGAGGTAAAGGAGATTTCCGTACCATCAACTTCAACATGGCGCAGCTCGTCGCTGATTCTCATATTGCCTACCGTCAGGTACTTTTCCGGTAAGGATGTCGCTGCATCATCCCTATGCTTATACATTTGTACGAGCCGCAGCATCCCTTTCACACGGCCAACAAGCTCGCGTGGATGAAACGGCTTGCGCAGGAAATCATTGCAGCCAAGCTCTAGGCCAATGATGCGATCCTCTTCTTCTCCGCGCGCTGATATCATGATAATCGGCATCTCCGTAAACGTTCGTATGGTGGTTAGCAGAGACAATCCATTGATGCCTGGCATCATAATATCGAGGATCAGACAGTCCGGTCCCTCGGAGCGAATGCGATTCACGAGTTCATGCCCATCAGGGAACGACGTCACGCGAAACCCATCTTTTCGTAAATACCCTGATATAAGCTCTAAAATATTCGGATCGTCATCAACGACAAATATATGAGACATTGCACGTTTCCTCCCCTCTCCTACCCACTAAATACATGCTTAGATACTACAAAAGGCAGGAAGACCTCCGTCCTCCCGCCTCACGTGTTTATTTCTTACTCACGGTGTTTGTTGCTTTTACAGCTTTTGTTACTTTCTCTTTTTTCTTAGCATGGTGCAGTTTTTTATGTTTTTTTGGATGCTTTTTGATTTTTGCCGTTTTATGTTTTGCCTTTACAGCTTTCTTAACAACTTTCACGGTTTTCGCTTTTTCTGCTGCTGGTTTGGATACTTTCGTCTTTACAACTTTTGCAACTGCTGTTTTGGACGGTACTTTTGCTTTCGTTGTTACTTTTGTTGTTACCTTTGCAGCAGCTTTCGCATCTGCTTTCTTCGCCGTTGTTGTTGCATCCGCAGCAAATGCTGCTGTTCCTGCACTAACCACCATCAGCGCTGCTGTTAATAAAGTGACAACCGTTTTTTTCAAATTCATCATTGGGTAATCTCCTCTCAATTGGGTATGACCTTATATTAGCGCCCAATTGTGAGAGGATTTTCGAATAATGATGTGAAAAGTATATGAAAATCCATATTATTTATTTGGCTTTCACTTTTGCTCGGATCGTGGATTCTTTCACCACAATCTCGAGAATATCATCTTCCTTAATGATCATATCCATTCTTTTCTCACTTGTCAGCGCATCACCATTGAGGAGAATTCCCCAGTGAAGCCGTGAGTCCAAGGCAACTTCATTCACCGATACGATATCCTTACCATCTGCTGTTAATTTGATGACCCCGCTGCCTTCCAGCAGCTGTCTTAGTGTAATACCTTCTTTATACTTACTTAGAACGGAATTCGTAAGATTCGGAACAATATTCCCACCATTAATTCCAATCGCGATGGTAGGAACAGTCTTCGCCTGCGTACTCATTTGTACTGAGGCTTGGGAATCGAGATGATCTGTTGTAGAACACGATATGATGAACAAACTTAACATCAAAACGTATATTCCGAGGACTATTTTCTTTGAATTCATCGTCGACACTCTCTTTCCGCACATAATCTAACCACTCTATTATGATACAGTTTGTACGAAAAAGGGTATCAAAGCGATTACAAAATGATTTTTCTCATCCAAAAGTCCTGACTTATAGGAATTTACACCCATTTAGACTTCTGTAAACGTAATGCATTTAGTACAACAGATACAGAACTTAGCGCCATCGCAGCCCCTACAATCCAAGGTTCTAGCAAGCCAAAGGCAGCGATCGGGATCGCAATCGTATTATATACGAGCGCTAAGAACAAATTTAGTTTCATATTATTCATCGTCTTGTTACTAATTTGTATAGCATCCGCGATTGAATTTAAGTCTTCTCGCATAATGGTGACATCCCCTGCATCCATCGCCACATCCAAGCTCGGACCGATCGATATTCCGATATCCGCGACAGCTAGTGCAGCTGCATTGTTGGAAACGTCGCCTACCATCGCGACTTGATGGCCATCTGTCTGTAAAGTTCGGATTGCCTCCGCTTTCTCATCGGGATGCACTTCAGCAAGAACATGAACGATCCCAACCTCATGCGCAATAGAGTTCGCCGTACGACGGTGATCTCCTGTCATGAGCACGACTTCAATGCCCATCTGCTTCAATCGTGCAATGGCAGAGGCCGTCGTTTCTTTCACGTCATCCGATACCATCAGTGAACCGACATACGTCCCGTCAAGCGCTACGAGTATCGCTGTTCTGCCTGTGGATTCCAATACAGCCAGCTTAGGCTCGGCAGCACTGAATCCAATGTGGTATTGACTCAGTAATCTTCTGGTGCCAATCACAAGCTCATGACCATCGACGACAGCACGAACGCCATAACCTGCATAAGATTCAATATCTTCTATGGTTATCGCATTATGAACGAGATTTATCCCGCGTTCCTCAATCCCCCGGACGATCGCTACAGCAATCGGATGATTAGAGTTTTGCTCTACGAGCCCAATCCACATCAACATCGTCTCCGTGTTCAATCCGCTGCTGATTTGATCAAGATGATTCTCTAGTGCAACTTCAGCGAGCTTAGGCTGCCCCTTCGTAATCGTCCCGCGTTTATCCAACACGATCGTATCCACTTCATGTGTGGACTCGAGGAACTCGGCTCCTTTGAATAGAACGCCTACCTCTGCTGCACGGCCTGAACCTACCATAATGGATGCTGGTGTCGCTAGACCAAGCGCACAAGGACAAGCAATTACCAATACAGAGATTCCCGCTTCGAGCGCAGCCGCAAGATCCCCAGCTTGGAATACCATATACCATAATCCAAACGTGATGATTGCAATCACAACCACAATCGGAACAAACACACTCGCAACAGAATCTGCTACACGTTGTATTGGTGCCTTGGATTGTTGCGCTTCCTCAACGACTTTAATCATTCGAGATAATACAGTCTGACCACCGATTCGATCTGCCCGTAGATAGAAGCTAGTATCCCCATTGATCGTTGCACCGAAGACTCGGTCACCGACTTGTTTGGAGACAAGGTTGTGTTCTCCCGTCAACATCGACTCATCCACGAACGAAGTCCCTTCAACGATCGTTCCATCTACAGGAATTTGTTCTTTCGGTTGAACGATCAATATATCATTCACTTGGACCTCTTGAATCGCAACCTGAACGGGCTGCCCTTCGCGCATCACTGTCGCCGTATGGGGTCTTAATCGGATTAAGGATTTCACTGCCGCCGAATTCTGGCCCTTGGCGAGCGACTCAAGCAGCTTTCCTATGAGTACCAGTGTAATCAGGAGAGCACTTGTCTCAAAATAAATGCCAGGCATATAGTGATAGTGGTTCGTCCATTTGACCATCGCGACCAGACTATAAACATAGGCAGATGTCGAACTAAGCACGACCAGCACATCGAGATTCGCAATACCGCGACGGAGTGCTTGGTATGCACCCACATAGAAGGAACGTCCAATCCAGAACTGCACAGGCGTAGCAAGAACAAATTGTACCCAAGGATTCAATAAGAACGAAGGAACATAAATTTTCGTCCCCGCGAAATGCGTGATCATTACCCATAAGAGAGGTAACGATAGAATCACAGATAATATCAAATTCTTCTGCTGCCCAGCAAGAGTATCGTGACGATTCTTCATTATTCGATTGTCTTCGAGAGCACTCGACTTCTCGAATGCATCCATATTCCGAACTTGCAATTCCTTCTTTTCCATCGTCACAACCTCATTCCATCCCGCATAACTCATTCTATTTATTTCGATTTTTCAACCGATTCATACCTTATTCCTTTATCATAACAACCCCCCACCCCCCGCGCAACATGTTTCACATTGGGAATTGTAGAAAGCTTCACTTCCACAGAGAAGCAGAGAACAAATCAAAAAAACATGCGGAGGGACATCCGCATGTTAGATGATTGCATTATGATGAATAAGTTACGAGAATACCACCTTCACCCGCGTAAGTACCGATGACCGGACCCATATTTGTAATAATGACTTTATCGAACGGGTATTTGTTCATCAGATCCTTCATGAACGCTTTTGCCCGCTCTTCGCAGTTCGAATGAGCGCAAGCAATCCATGATGTGTCGGCGTGATGCCATGTTTCGCCAACCTTTTCCATCAGATGTTTCATTGCTTTTTGGGTGCCGCGCAGCTTCTCAACGACCTCAACTGATCCTTCCTCACTCGCTTGCATCAGTAATTTGATATTGAGCACTGAAGCTACTTTGCCTTTAAGGCGGCTTAATCGTCCACCTTTAATTACATTTTCCAATGTATCTAATGTAAATAATGTATGCGAAGATTTAATAAGTCCATGAATTCGGGTAATCAATGGTTCAAAGGCCATTGTACGTCCCCACTCGGACGCGCGAATCGCGATCAAGCCAAGACCCATGGATGTCGTCTTCACATCAATGACTTCTAATTCACCGGTGAAGCCTTCATCTCGATACATCTCTTTCGCCATTAATGCATGTTGATACGTACTACTCAAGACGGAAGATAACGTCAATACAAGAATGGGTTGCTCCGGATCCGCCGCCTTAAATTGAGTTAGGAACTCCATCGGCGAAGGACTCGATGTCTTCGGAAGCTCTTCGGACGCTTGCATCTTCGTATAGAACAATTCCGAGTCCATATTGGATTTGAACTGCTCATGACCAAATTGAACGCATAGCGGTACTAATGAGATGTTGTACTGTTCTGAGAGCTCCTGTGTAAGATCTGAGCTGCCATCTGTAATGATTTTGATAGTCATAGATTCGTGATTCTCTCCCGTCATCATGATGTTACTACGTATCCGTATCATTATACTGACATCATGACTCGAGTTCAATACTAGGTATTTTCCTATTGTCGTATTTTCATAGCTTTTAAGATTTCAAAACATCGTGGTCCACATAACGCTCACCGTTTAATGCGCTGATGATGTTAATCGCTACTTTGGCACCGTCACCGGCTGTAATAATGGTGTGAACGCTTGTGCCTGCAACGGTACCCGCCGCCCAAATGTTCGATAGATTCGTACGTCCATCGTTATCAACTGCGATCACAGTCTTAATACGCGGTTCCCGGCCTTCTTTTAACTCAAGCCCGATATGATTCGCAAGATCTGTCAGTGCGCCAGTTGCGAGCAGAACATGCTTACCCGTATAGTCGCCACCTTCGGTATGTACGATAATCCCCTCTTCCGCTTTGGTCACGTTCGTCACTTTCGCTTCCACATATTCCGCGCCAAAGCTTGCAGCTTGCTCTAAACCTTGGGCAATGAGATCTGGTCCTGCGATTTCTTTGATACCGTAATGGTTCAGCATCCATGCACGTTTGGTTATACTCTGATTGCTATCCAGAATCAATGTAGATTTACCTGCTTTTGCAGCGAAAATCGCTGCGCTTCCGCCTGCCGTACCGCCGCCAATAATAATTACATCATACATTTCCATCTCTCCCTTATCGAAATATGTTCCTTAAACAACCTAATTATACTTTTTTTCCGAGCGGGTTACTAGCTCTTATGACTTTTGGATGAATGGTTCAAAGGTAACCTCGTGCCGCAGAATCGAGTATAACTTAACACTCTCGAACTGCCCCCGAATGAAGAGCTGCTCACGAATTACGCCTTCGTAGGTCATGCCGAGCTTCTGCATCACCCGCTCCGATCCAGTATTAGCCAAGTTGCAACGCGCCTCCAGCCGATTCAGATCCATCTTCTGAAATCCGAATTGCAGTACTGCGTTCGCTGCCTCGCTCATCAATCCTTGATTCCAAAAGTCTGCCGACAAGGCATACCCGATCTCTGCGCGTTGGTGTTCCGGTGCCCAATAGACGAATCCGCAGGTGCCAATAAACTTGCCGCTCGATTTATGTTCGATTCCCCAATTCGTCACCTGACCGTCCCGATAACGTTGCTCAATTGCGTCAAGGAATAATTCTGAATCACGCAGCGTTCGATGGGTGTTCCACATGGTATAGCGCGTTACTTCAGGATTGGAGGCATACGCGAATAAATCCCGAGCATCGCTTCTCCGCATCTTACGCAGGACCAGATGATCTGTCTCGATCCGCGGCAAATGTCTGAATAGCTCTTCAACGTTCAGTATCATCAGCCGCACCCCCGCTTGTTACTTGCTCTCTAGTGCGAGCTATACCTTCAATGTGCTGAATCAATTGATCGAGTGGCTTCTCGGCCATTGACTTTAACCTCACGTCCTGAATCGTGAACGATAACCGATGGGTTAGCGCATTGGGAACCGCAACGCCATACAGCCCTGCGGCTTTGGCAGCGGTGAGGCCATTCACAGAATCCTCAAAAGCAATAGCTTCATGCCCCTGAACCCCTAGCTTCTTGAGTGCTAGGAGATACAAGGCAGGATCGGGCTTGACTTGTTCGACGTCATCGGCTGTACAGATACATTCATACCAATCGTAAATCTCATACTTCTTCAAATAATGCTCAATCCAGCTGCGAGGGGAACTCGATGCCAGCCCAATCTTAAGCCCCGCACGCTTCGCATATGACAAATAGTCCAAGATCCCTTCGCGGAGTTCTTGCTTCTCCATTTTGGATAAAAAAACGGTACGCACTTCGGTTCTTAGCTCCTGTTCGCATGATTGACCTTGCAGCTGATCTTCCAAATACAGATAAGGATTGAAAGCTTCATGACTAGCTCCGATCGCACTTGTGAACAACTCTTCCGGAAATGGAATGCCATACTTCGCAAACACCTGCTGAAGCGCTTCGTACCACGGGGTTTCCGTATCCAAAGTTAATCCATCAAAATCAAACACCACTGCCTTAATCAATGACTTCCCCTCCATCCATCATCTATCGGTCTTCTAGCGGTAAACACATATAATCTTCATCCCAATATTGGTCATTCCACCGCATTGCGCGTTCTTCACGGCCATACATGCGGAACCCGACTTCCTCATAAAGACGTCTTGCCGTCTGATTCGATCTCACAATTGTTAAGGTTAATAGCTCAAGTCCAGCCAGCGTCCTTGCACGCGCAATGGCTTGCTGCAGTAAGGTTCTTCCTATCCCTTGACCTTGCTCGGAAGGTGTCACGTACATGCCCCAGAGTACGCCTTTATGCCGGAACTTCACGCCGGACTCTCGATAAAATCCAATGACGCCGACCAATTCCTGCGCTTCTGTCCACGCCCCCAACACGAATCGATCCTTGGTGCTCACGATTTTCGATCGCATTTTTTCCATGGGATTGCGCATCGCCTCTGCCAGACTCTCACCAAAATACTCGGGATAGAGCCTTAAGCCTTCAAGTCGCAACTCTGTAAATGCATCAACGTCTGTCTTCAGGAGCTGACGGATATGAATCGTCTTCGATTCGATATCCTCTTCACTCGCATGGGTGATCACTTCTAATTGGGGCCACAGGTAACGCCAGTTTTTCGACTCAATGCGATGTAAAAAATAGTCCACACTCTCAAAATAAGGCCCACGCCGCACCTTCATTTCAAATAAATCATCCAGACCGTGAGGGGCGATAACTTCAATCCGATCTTGTTCAGTGACACGAACCGCAACAGCCGTAGCCGTCTCGGGCCACCGAAGCATCGCGTCAGAGATCGAATGATATGGCGTGTGATGATTACGAATGTGCATACGCGCTTGGTTCTTCACGGACCATTCATATTGGGGCATTTGCTTGATGAGCTCCCTCTCGAATGATCGATCTCGTTCCTCTTCCATTGATCGCGCATCAT
This sequence comes from Paenibacillus guangzhouensis, assembly GCF_009363075.1. Taxonomy (NCBI): domain Bacteria; kingdom Bacillati; phylum Bacillota; class Bacilli; order Caryophanales; family Paenibacillaceae; genus Paenibacillus; species Paenibacillus guangzhouensis. Next base: position 3,120,111 of record NZ_CP045293.1, read on the forward strand.
AATAAATCACATCGACGTCATTGAGCGGTGTGCGTGTGCGGCATTCATGAAGGCGATCCCAGACATAATTGCGTATGAAACCCGCCGCAATCGCGCCTTCATTCAGTCTGAGAGTCTTAACAAGTCGCAGCGCATCCATGATCTCCTGATCCTGCGATATCCAATGTATCAGCTGTTTCTCCCATTTCAATCCCCTTCACCGCCTCTGCCTGTCAAGTGCATCTATTATAATCCATATTGGAAATCAAATGTGTATAGATTTGGAAAAAAAGACAGTTTTCTTGGAAGTGTCAAACTCCAGAAAACTGCCTTTATGACGCTCATATCGAATGAAATCCTTAAATTCTTGCCTTCACCTGTTGTATAAGAAAAGCCGTATCTGATACAGTCATGATACGGGGATATTTACCCTATATTCACAAATCAGTACATGCACATCTTAAACACCAGTCCAATTGCGTCGCAGAACGATTCCCAAGCATGCATGGTTCATCCAAACCTGATGCAGGAGGTTAGAACAATGAAAATGTTTGCTTCCAAGCTTCGCGTATCTCTTGTTGTGTTGGTGTCCATCTGTCTGCTCGGTACCCAATCTTCGCTCGCCCAGGACCATCAACTGGTCGGTCGCAAATTATAATTCTAGGACCAGCCCATACGTTCTCGCAAAGTCGTAATATGGGCGGTGTGATGCTTGCCATGCCATGCATAGATGCCTAAGTTCGTCGCAAGCTTCACCTCGCCCGAATCCGGATGAACGAAAGACTTATCCCACTGCTCTGTCTCCAGACTGCGAATCAACATCACCCAGCGGTGATGAAGCATCTCTAGGAGCTTAAGCGATACCTCCACGGGTGCATGCCGCGCATCGTTAAGCTCAGCCCATGCTCCTTCCTCATAGGGCTTGATGGTAGGCAGCTCTTCTGTGAGAGCTAGCTTAAACCGAATGTAACTGTTCATATGACTATCCGCCACATGATGGACAACTTGCCGAACAGTCCATCCTTCAGGGCGGTACGGGGTATCTAATTGATCCTCCGATAGCCCGGCCACAGCTTCACTTAGTCGAGCAGGCAGATCTTCAAGATCTCGTATCCATGCCTCACGTAGTTCCCCTGAAATCTCTCCTGTATGCTGAAATTTACCAATCGGAAACCTAAGCTCCTCCATGTTTATCCCCCTGATCGACTATTCCTCATCAACGATATATTCACAACGGAAACGCTCAACGCCTGGGTATTTCTCACCAAGGCTGAATACAGTAAACCCGATGTTACGATAGAAATCCGCTGCTTCCTCATCCGTCTCCGCAACGATCGACTTTGGATTCATGAGTCCGATTAGCTCAAGCATCATCTCGCGTCCGTGCCCCTGTTCCCGGTTCTCTGGCCGAACCGCAATATGCTGCAAGATCAGATTCTGATCCCCATCCATTGTAAATCCGACAATACCAATGACCTCATCCTCTTCGATTGCCCCATATAATTGCATCTGCTCCTCGTGCTGATAACGTCCGACGGCCTGCTCTATGCGCTCAGGATCAGGAAATACGGAATAACCAATCAATTCACGAATTTCTTCCTCACCCAGACGATGCTTGATTTGTTCTAACATGATCTTTCACTCCAATGTATATAGATTACGAAACTTCTTCGAACTCCCATTATATACGATCACGGGATCTGTTAAAATATAAACGATAAGACCTACATACGGAGGCAAAACATGAACCCTATTGGAACTATACAATCGCTCTTTCGATATCCTGTCAAATCGATGCGCGGCGAGCAGATCACTTCGACGCAAGTCGAACCCTACGGATTCTATGGCGATCGTAGTCACGCATTCATAGATCCGGCCAAAACCGGCTGGTCCCGCTTCATCACGGCTCGCAAATATCCCCAAATGCTAAGCTACCAAGCAGCCCTGGGGCAAGACGGCTCCGACGATTCATTCCCAAGCCTAACGATTACGAATGATCATAACGAGACATTTACATGGGATGAAGGATTCTTGCAGCATATGCGCGGGCAAATCCGCGAGGACATTACGATGGAACAACATCTCCCGAATAGTCCTACACTCCTCGCTGTTGATGCTTCTAGCATTTTGCTCGTTACTGAAGCGTCGATAAGACAATTGGAACAATTGTGGGGTAAGCCAGTAGATCCTCGCCGATTCCGCCCGAATATCGTTGTTCAGACACCCGACAACACACCCTTCATCGAGACCGACTGGATTGGTCAACAAATTCAGATTGGGGAGGGGGAAGATGCCGTACGTTTACAGATCGATGAGCCCTGTGAACGCTGTGTGCTGATTACAATCGATCCCGATACGTATCAGCGTGACCCTTCCCTGCTCAAAACCTTGCATCAGGAACGTCAAGCATTCTTCGGCGTCTATGCTTCCGTCGTGAAGACGGGAAGGATTCGGCAAGATGACCTCTTGCAGATTACAAATCAATAGTGCTTGAAATATAAATCGTACGTGTAGAAATGTTCGTCGCGTATATAACCGAGTGATTCGTAGAGGCGTTGGGCTGTCTGATTGTCGTATGCTGTTGACAAGGTCAACCCTTTGGCGCCTGATTCCTGAGCGTAGCATTTCGCCCGGTCCATAAGACCGCGCCCAACACTCTGCTTCCTTGCTTCGGGAGTAACGTACAGATCATTCAAGATCCACAATCGCTGCATCGAGACTGATGAGAATGATGGATATAACTGAACAAATCCAAGCCCCGTGCCCTCCTCAGGCGATGCATACGCAATGAATACGATAGACTCCTTCTGAGAGATTCGATCCTTCAGAAAGGCTGCCGCGCCTTCTAAATCTGAAGACTGACCGTAGAACATGCGGTATTGATTAAATAAAGGCGCTAATGCAGGTACATCCTCGACCACCGCTTGTTTGATCCATATGGAATTCTCCATGTTAATTGCCTCACTTTCTCCTACATAAAATTGGTTCTAGATTCGTGCCGTCATCCATTCAATCCATAGGACAGCTGGCATAAATATGACTTGCCCCAGAATCGTGCCTGCTAGACGAGACATCATCATGAGCCCATAAACCTTGCCAAGTCGATCCTGATCTTCTTCATTTCGAAGTGCGCGATCAGTAAGCAGCGCAATCTGTGGATCAATCAGCACGGTCATAATGATCGTGGCAATCCCATTAATGAGTCCCGAAGACTGTGATGCAGCGATACCGGATACCGCGATGAATGAAGCATAAAGTGCTGCTAATACCCCGACAGTATAGATCGAAGTCACAACACAGTTCAGCAATAACAACCGCTTCGGAACATTATAGATTCGCAAGGCTCTCAGCATCTTCAGTGTCGGTCTTCGAAGATGCGTACGAGCGTGCTTCAGCTTGTCCAGCGATACACTTGTAAGCATCTTCGGGATCGATCCTGACACCTCTAAGTGGGAAATCATGCGACCCGCAAGAAATACGACGGATGGGAATAACAGCATGGCGAGCACCGTGCCAATGGATGCGGAACCGATAATCAGACGGAAATATTTCTCCAGCGGAAAGCCTGCGTTCTGTTTGGCATAATCAATCATCTTCCCGACCATGACACCTTGCAGCATGTTCGACGTGCGTGCGACGAGGACGATCATCCCTGATAGGGTTAGTGAAACCGCCAATTTACCTGTTCGCACACCTGCGAACCGAACGGCATAAGACAATGTCTCAGAGGTATGTATAATCATCGTGAGCAGCGAGACAATCAGTAGTTGTTGCAGCATCAATTCGCCTCCAATGCACACAGCACAACCCACCATCGAAGGTTCTGCGAGGTGGGTTGTGCTGTGTAAATGCGCTAGTCATAAACATGTATCCACCGAGAGATTGCACGCTCTCATTGTACCACTTTTTACCAAGGATGATAAGATCGTATGTTCTGACAAAATGTATTCTTTTTTGCACAATGATGTCTAAGGGATGACGGAGATGAAATGCTCCACGACTGGAAACGGATCATAATAATGATGCAATAACGCCTTCCATGTTTGATACGCTTCCGAGCCCCGGAATCCGACCGTGTGATCTTCGAGCGTCTCCCAGCGTACGAGCAGGATATATTTATGCTCATCTTCAAGACATTTCTGCAATTCATGGTTCACGTACCCCTGCATGCTTGATATGATCTTTGAAGCTTCACGAAAGCTTGCTTCGAACGATTGCGCCAAATCTGGCTTCACTTGCAGCATTGCCACTTCGAGTATCATGATCTTGTGCTCTCCCTTCGGTACATTTTTCTTGTAGTATAGGAAGAGCACCCCTCCACCCTAAGGCAGCACGGGATGCTCTTGTCGCTCAGACATTATTTGGCTGGTGTCGCAGCTGGATCTTTTTTAGCCATCTTGTCTAGTGTATTCGTAATCTTTGCTTTATCGCGCAGTCCTTGAATGTACTCGCTCGACATCTCGGAAATTTTCTGCTTGGTCAATTGCTCTTTAATCTCCACTTTTTTATCATCAAGCGTCGGGTTAATCGCTTCTTTCTTTTCCGTTACTTTAATGATGTGATATCCGTAATCCGACTTCACTGGCTCACTGATCTCGCCTACTTTGAGTTTGAATGCAGCTTCTTCGAATTCAGGCACCATCTGACCTTTGCCGAAGAAGTTCAGATCCCCGCCGTTCGCCTTCGAACCGGTGTCTGTCGATTTCTCTTTGGCAAGCGTTGCAAAATCGGCTCCGCCTTTTAATTCCTTCTCAATCGCATCCGCTTCTTCCTTCGTCTTCACGAGGATATGGGAGGCACGTACTTGCTCAGGCGTAGACATCGAAGCTTTGTTGGCTTCATAATAATCTTTGACCTCCTGGTCTGTGACACTCACCTTCGGAGTCAATAATTTCGTTAATTGCACTTGCGGAACCATTTCCTTGCGCAGCGCCTCGAGGGTTAAGTTATACTGCGTAAGCATTTGATTGAAGCCTTCCTCACTGCCGTAGGATTTCTTAATATTCTCGACTTCCTTATCGATATCGGCTTCGGAGACGGTAATCTTCTCTTTCTTCGCCTCTTGGCCGACCACCTCGTACATGATCAGACTATTCACCGTCGACGTACCGCCTGCTTCCAGCATGGCGTCATAGAGCTGATCTTTGGTAATATCAGCACCGTTGACGGATGCAACGACGGACTTGCCCTTATCAAGCGGCGGCTTCAACGTCACGAATACAAGACCGATGAGTAGAACCGCTGAGATCACCATCCAGACCGGCGTCATATTCTTTCTCGGCGATACAGGTGCTGCCGCGATGGCTTGATGCTCAGTTGGGGATGCAGATGCGGCAACTTGCTCCGATGTAAATTCCTCATCTTGCACTTCCGACGGTTGTACCAGATTTTCGTCCGATTCAAGCGCTTGTTCCTGCTGCTGCCCTTCTATCTGTTCAACCTCAGGATGGGCTTGTCCAGCAACCACCTCAGCCTCTTCATGTGCAGATGTGTTCTCTGACCCCTCTGAAGATCCCGATGCAGCTACCTCCTCTTCCGTCAGATTCTTCTTTTCTTTATTTTCCACGTCATAACTCCCTTTCAGCTTTCATGGTATGAGTATACTTTCCACACACTATACCAGAACACCTTTTTACAAACCTTAATCTTAGATAAAAAACCAATGGTATTCCTTAATGAAGCTTTAAGGTTTACGATTTCCGATTTGTAACACGCCGCCACATCTATTATGATAAAGATCATAGTAATCCTTATTGAAACGGAGTGAAAAATAGCCATGTCAGCTGCAACGAATCAAGCATTAGCGACTTTTGCCGGCGGGTGCTTCTGGTGTATGGTATCCCCCTTTGATGAAATGCCCGGCATTCATCAGGTCGTATCCGGATACACAGGCGGGCATACCGTAAACCCAACCTACAAGGAAGTCTGTTCCGAGACGACAGGTCATTACGAAGCCGTCCAAATTACGTTCGACCCTGCGATCTTCCCGTATACGAAGCTGCTTGAATTGTTCTGGCAGCAGATAGACCCAACAGATGCAGGCGGACAGTTCTATGATCGCGGCCAATCATATCAGACGGCAATCTTCTATCACACGGAGGAACAACGCGAACAAGCCGAAGCATCGAAGCAAGCGCTAGAGATGAGCGGACGATTCGATAAGCCTATTGTCACGGAAATTCTACCAGCTGCTGCGTTCTATCCAGCCGAAGATTATCATCAAGGCTATTACCGGACGAACCCTTCGCATTACAAGCGGTACCGCACCGGATCAGGTCGCGATGCTTACATTACGAAGCATTGGGGAAAGACCTTCAATCAAGAAGAACTTCGGGCGAAGCTTACGCCTATTCAGTATGAAGTCACGCAAAACAGCGGCACGGAGCCGCCGTTCCGCAATGAATTCTGGGACCATCATGGTGAAGGAATCTACGTCGACATCGTCTCCGGCGAACCGCTATTCAGCTCGCTCGACAAATTCGATTCCGGATGCGGTTGGCCGAGCTTCACGAAGCCGCTTCGCGCCCATCAAGTCATTGAGAAAGTCGATATGAGCCACTTCATGATCCGTACAGAAGTACGAAGCAAAGAGGCTGACTCCCATCTTGGTCATGTGTTCAATGATGGACCCGGCGAGAATGGTCTTCGCTATTGCATCAATTCTGCTGCCCTTCGGTTCATTCCTGTCGATCGACTGGAAGAGGAAGGCTACGGGATCTATCGAAGTCTGTTCAAGTCATAACGTCACCGAATTGTTCTGATCAAACATGAAACGCCGAACTCCAGCCCCTTAACGAGCGGATTTCGGCGTTTCGCTTTATACAGTCGGCATGAAAAACTTGATCTCCTCTCCCTCGCAATCGATCGTTAAATTACGGCCTTCGAGGAACCATACATCCTGCTCTTCCATATAGAAGGTAATCTGATCCTCCATAATCATAAGTCCTGCTGCCATCGGTCGATCATGCTGGATCCCCAGCCAATATGGCCCCATGTCACTCATGCCGCAATAACGAACAAAAATACGAACGACATCCCCTCGTGCAAATCCCCATTCCTTTTGAAAACATTCTACAGCGGATGATGTCACTTGCAGCTTCATCGATTACCCTCCTCAATTTCAATGACCTTATCGTTATATATTCAAGATGTAAGCGGTTAAACCCAACATTTTCATAAAATTGCCACGGATATTGCATACAGATCTCCGATTAGAGGGTACACTGAATGGGGACCTATGCCCTTTTTTATACCTATGATTGACAATCATTAATTTTTCTGAGAAATGGAAGTGTTACGGATGAATGAACATCAACAACGTGTTACGCGCGTCGCCTTGATTGGCTCCGGATTCGTCGGCGCAAGCTATGCTTTTGCATTACTGAATCAAGGCATTACAACAGAACTTGTCATTATCGATAAGAATGAGTATAAAGCGGAAGGGGATGCGATGGACCTGAACCATGGGATTCCGTTCGCACCTTATATGAAAATATGGGCAGGAGATTTTGAGGATTGCCGCACAGCGGATCTTGTCGTTATCACGGCTGGAGCGAACCAAGCCCCGGGTGAGACTCGGCTTGACCTGATCAATAAGAATGCTTCGATCTTCAAAGGCATTGTTGACGGCGTCATGAAGAGTGGTTTCCAAGGGATCTTCCTCGTGGCGACCAATCCCGTCGACGTCCTGACCTATGTGACGCAGCAGTATTCTGGATTGCCAGCTGGCCGTGTATTCGGTTCAGGAACGATCCTCGATACTGCTCGTCTGCGTTTCTTGCTCGGACAAGAGTTCGACATTGATCCGCGCAGTGTGCACGCCTATGTCATGGGTGAGCATGGGGATACGGAACTGCCAATCTGGAGCAACACGAATATCGGGGGCAGATCGCTGCGTGACTATCAGCAGAAGCAAGGCTTCCCGACCCAAGAGAAGCTGGACGAGATCTTCGTCAACGTCCGCGATGCAGCTTATCAAATTATCGAGCGTAAGGGTGCTACCTATTACGGGATCGCAATGGGACTTGCTCGCTTAACCAAAGCCATCCTGTGGAATGAAAACGCCGTTCTTTCGGTATCGACGCTCCTGACAGGACAATATGGACTAAATGATGTATACCTTGGCGTGCCGGCTGTCGTTAACCGCTCTGGCGTTAGAGAAGTCGTCGAACTTAAATTAGCCGAGGATGAGCTTCAGAAGCTGCATCACTCGGCCAATATTCTTAAACAGGCAATTCAATCCATTAAGCATTAAACATATTTAGGCAAATAATCTCCATGGGCCTCAATCAGTTCATCACACATCGCGATGATATCATCCATCGACAGCTCTGCTGCTGTATGCGGATCCAGCATTGCGGCGTGGTAGATGTGCTCTTTGCGGCCCGTCATTGCAGCTTCGATCGTCAAGAGCTGTGTATTGATATTCGTACGGTTCAATGCCGCACATTGCGGTGGAAGATCCCCCACATACGTAGGCGTTACCCCATTACGATCCACAAGACATGGCACCTCAACGCAAGCCTCGCGCGGCAAGTTCGTAATCAATCCCGTATTCATCACGTTACCGCCAATTCGGAACGGCTTATCCGTCTCAATCGCTTCCATGATGTGTGACGCGTATTCATGTGTACGTTTATGCGTTAGATCGTTATTATTCACGAGCGAATCGCGCATTCTTTTCCAACCTTCGATTTGCTCGATGCAACGGCGCGGATACTCGTCTAACGGAATGTTGAATCGCTCGATTAATTCTGGATAATTGCGTTTGATGAAGTACGGATGGTACTCCGCATTATGCTCCGATGATTCTGTGATATAGTAGCCGAATTTCAGCATCATTTCATAACGAACCTTATCATGATGGCTCTCTTGTTGCTTCAATGCCGCAAGACGTTTGATTTCTGGGTACAGGTCTTCTCCATCCTTCGTTACGTTCAGCAGCCATGCCATATGGTTAATACCCGCGATTTGATACTTCACACCTTCTGGATTCAGGCCTAAGTCATGGAACAAGCCCGGTACACATACTTGAACACTGTGGCACAGGCCTACCGTCTTAATACCCCCATACGTATTCATGACATTGGTTAACACGGCCATCGGGTTCGTGTAGTTCATGAACAACGCATCTGGACATACTTCCTGCATATCCCGAGCAAAATCGAGCATCACCGGAATGGTGCGCAGATTACGGAAAATCCCGCCAATACCTACAGTATCCGCAATCGTCTGACGTAAGCCGTATTTCTTCGGAATTTCAAAATCCGTAATCGTACAAGGGTCATATCCGCCCACCTGAATCGCATTCGCAACGTACTTCGCCCCACGAAGCGCCTCTTTACGATCCGTGTAAGCTACGATTCTGCACGTGCTTCCAAGCGTATTTTTAAGATTGTTCAGCATTTTCTCCGAATCTCTAAGACGCTCCATATCAATATCAAACAAGGCAATTTCGAATCCTTGAAGCGCTGGGGTCATCATGCTATCGCCTAGCACATTTTTGGCAAATACTGTACTTCCCGCACCGAGAAATGTAATCTTCGACATCTGTTTCCGCCTCCATCAGGTTCATCTATCAGAGCCCTCAATCACTTGGCCCTCTTGTATTCAACTATACTCAGCCCAAGATGCTTGCACTATGGAAGGAAACAACATGAATATGGAGAAATGCAATATTTTACCGATTATCTACTCTTCACGAGCATCTGTACCGCTTCCTGGATCACATCGTCCGGATTATTGCCTTTGGTGAGTTCTTCCTTCACGCATTCTGCTAGATTCGTGCCTACGACAAGACCAATGGTACGGTCTACCGCTGTGCGGATCGCTGAGAGCTGCGTAATGACTTCCCGGCAGTCCTTCTCATTCTCCATCATGCGCAGTACGCCTTGGACCTGTCCTTCAATTCTTCGCAATCGATTGCGCATTTGATCCGTATATTCCATCCCTGTTCTACTCCTCACATTAAATAAATAGATTGAGTCCCGCGTCCTCCGCATCACCAAGATAGGTAGCCACGCCGCCGTATTCAACGCCATCGATCAGTTCTTCTGCTTTGATGCCCATAATGTCCATGCTCATCGTACAAGCCACGAGCTTCACGCCTACGTCGATCGCATTTTTCATTAGCGTCTCCAAAGAATCGACATTTTTACGTCCCATCGCATATTGAATCATTTTCGCGCCCATGCCGCCCATGTTCATCTTCGACAATGGCAATGCTTTCGGTCCTTTCGGCATCATCATGCCGAACATCTTCTCCATCATGTCCTTATCTACCGCCACATCGCTTGGTCCGGATTTGCGCAGCACATTCAGGCCCCAGAAGGTAAAGAACATCGTCACCGGTTTACCCATGGCCGCCGCCCCAGTCGCAATGATGAACGAGGCAATCGTCTTATCCAAATCCCCGCTGAACACGACCAACGTTGCGCCATTTTTCGATGGGCCTGATTGCTGGGCTACAGTTTCCGTTTTTGCAGCTGTTCCCTTCTGGATGAGCACACGGCATACTTTATTCTCGAATGTCGATTCGAGCAGCGTATTCCCTGTTTTCTCGCACCATGAAGCAATATCACTGCTGAACCCTGGATCTGTCGCGGAGACTTCGGCAACCTCGCCATCTTTCATTTTACTCATCGTCTGGTAGACCTGTAAAATCGGCCCCGGACACTGAAGACCGCAAGCGTCAACCGTCACCTGAATCGTGCGGGGTTGCTCGGCTGTTTGCTCCGTCGTCTCTCTTGCAGCGGCCACGGTTGGTTCCGCTTCGGCGACGAGGGTCTCCCCCTGCTGTTTACGCTTCTCCATCTCTGCTCGCTCCCTCCGGATCACACTATAAGTCTTGTATCCGCCGTCCACATTTTTCACCTGACGACCATGCTCCGACAGAATCCGTGCCGCAAGATAACCGCGCAGCCCGACTTGGCAAGAGACATAGACCGTCTGATCCACCGGGATGTCCTGCATCCGATCACGCAATGCGCCGAGTGGAATATTGATCGTCCCTGGAATATAACCCGCTTCCCGCTCGATCGGTTCGCGAACATCAATCACGAGTCCGCCTTGTGCGATAATCTCATCGATCTCATGCCACTGCACCGTCTCGACTAGGCCATCGACGATATTGGAAGCGACATATCCGGCCATATTCACCGGATCTTTTGCGGATGAGAACGGTGGCGCATAGCTAAGCTCCAAATCTGGTAAATCGAGGACCGTTAAGCCGCCTTTGATGGCCGTTGCGATCACATCTATACGCTTATCCACCCCATCGGCTCCGACCGCTTGCGCGCCATAAATTTGGCCCGTTTCTTTGTTGAACACAAGCTTCAAGGAGATCGGAGAAGCGCCGGGATAATACCCTGCATGTGAGCTTGGGTGAACATGCACCACTTCATAATCGATCCCTAGCTTACGTAGTGTCTTCTCATTGCTTCCTGTCACGGCCGCTGTCAGATCAAATACCTTCACAATCGCTGTGCCGAGCGCACCAGCATATGCCGCCTTCTTGCCGTTGATATGATCTGCAACCAGTCGTCCTTGACGATTCGCGCCCCACGCGAGCGGCACCATCGTCTTAAACCCATGAATATAATCCTGTACTTCAACAGCATCGCCGATCGCATAAATACTCGAATCGCTCGTCTGCATCGATTCGTTCACCTGAATCGCACCGCGTACGCCGAGATCAAGCCCCGCGTCTCTTGCAAGCTGATTCTCCGGCGCTACGCCAATCGCAAGGATGATCATATCGGTGTGAATTCTTCTCCCACTCGTCAATTGAATCGTCTTGCCTTGTGCTCCAAATGATGCAACGCCATCTTCTAGAATAAGGTCAATGCCATGAGATGTCATATGCTGCTGGACAATCGCGGCCATCTCCACATCCAGCGGTGCCATGACCTGATTCTGCATTTCAATCAGCGCCACTTCAAGCCCGCGTTCGCGTAAATTCTCCGCCATCTCCACGCCGATGAATCCTCCGCCAATGACAACCGCATGCTTCGGCTGTTCTTGATCCACATAGGATTTGATCCGGTCTGTATCCGGGATGTTGCGAAGCGTGAACAAGGAAGCGCCTGCTTCTTCGATCCCTGGAATTTGCGGGCGAATCGGCTTCGCGCCTGGTGATAGAATCAGGAGGTCATAAGCCTCTTCGTAGGTCTCGCCTGTCATCACATGCCGCACCGAGACAGCTTTACGTTCCCGATGAATGGCTGTCACTTCGCTATAATTCCGAACATCCAAATTAAATTTCTTCGACATCCCTTCGACGGTCTGCACCAATAACTTCTTGCGATCCTTAATCACATCACCTATATAATAAGGCAGTCCGCAATTGGCGAACGAGATATGTTCTCCGCGCTCGAACATGATGATTTCATCCTGCTCACTGAGTCTACGCAGACGTGCTGCTGCACTCGCGCCTCCCGCTACGCCGCCTACAATAACGATCTTCTTCCCCATGATGTTAGCTCCTCTCTATTTCCCCTACAAAGGGTTGCTATTTCCAAGCGATTCATGACCTTTGTAGGAACCTCAAAATGTTTATTTAAAATACCCCACGGGGTATATTATACGACATAACCATTCCCAAGTCCAGTGACCTGTGGTAGGCTGTCCGTATGAGACTTTGTGAGAGGTGACATCTATGAATCGCGAGCCCTTCATCCGCATGGTAGTCAATCCTTACCCCGCGCCCGGCGAGTTGGAACCATTATTTAGCGGAGAGTCACAGACCGAGCCGCTCCACCACATGGGGCCAACGTTTATCGATTATTATCTCGTCCATTACGTCATTTCAGGGCGCGGAACATTTCTGCTTCGCGGACGAACCTATGAATTAAGTGCGGGAGACAGCTTTTTTATTTTCCCAAAAGAAATGTATAAATACCAAGCGGATGCCGAAGAACCTTGGCATTACTGCTGGATGGCCTTCCTCGGCACTGGCGTCGACCCGCTCTTGCAGCAACTGCAGATCACCCCACAGAATCCGATCGTACATACAGCAGATCACAGACGTATGGTTCCTTTATATCGCAAGCTATACAATACGTTGCAGCTAGGTGACCCTTTATGCGGGATGGAGAGTACAGGGTATATGAAGCTCATCTTCGCGTCATACGGACGATCCCAAGCAGCTTACAGCCATCTCCCGCCGCTGGATGCTAAGTCGGATATTGAACGCCAGGTGGAGCAGGCTGTAAGGTGGCTGACTTACCAATATGCTGAACAGGTATCCATCGAGCAAATGTCCCACGCATTAGGCTATAACCGAATTTACCTGTCCAAAATGTTCAAACAGATCATTGGGATGTCGCCTATGCAGTTCCTAACGAAAATTCGTATGGAACGTGCGCAATCCATTTTGGGTACGAAGCTTACGATTGATCAGATTGCTTCATCCGTCGGATTCAAGGATTCGCTGTATTTCTCGAAGCAGTATAAGAAGTTCCACGGCATCGCGCCATCCGAACATCGTGCACTTCTGCATAACAAATCCTAGAATGGAAGCTTGGACAAAAAAATGAAGCGGTCCGAAGTTCTTACAACTTCAGACCGCTTCTTCGATTACATCCATTTCCTAACGGGTTCGCCCCACTTGGAGCCGTGCCGGTGAAGACATCGGGTATTCAACAACTTCGCCATGATGACCATAATACAGCCGCATACTCGGCATTCCCTGCCCTCGAATTCCTGACAACGCTTGCAAGATTCGAGTCGATGATGATAGGTGTCATCATCGACCAAATGGAATGAATCTGAACGCTCGATTCTCTTAATCATGCGCTCAATCGATTCATCCGTTATCATTCGTGAATCGGTGCAACCTATGCAGTTCTCACTCATCCATAATCACCGCCTATCTTTCCATCGCGTGGGATTGGAAAGATTTTACGATAATTATGGATGATTGACAGTAATATTCCTCACAAAAGCGATATGAATTCTCTTACCCAATCCTATTCCCGGTCTAACAGCGCAGCGCCAGCAATGCCGGGGTGCGTCATTTCGAAAGGATCCAAGATGATATTCAACTCTTCTTCACTTAGCAGGTTGTGCTCTAGAATCAGGTCACGCACAGCTCTTCCCGTCTCGATCGCAAGACGTGCAATTCGCGCAGCCGCTTCATAGCCAAGGTGCGGATTCAAGGCGGTGATGATACCTACGCTGCGATCCACATAGTCCTTGCACTGCTCGACGTTCGCTTCAATGCCTTCCACACAATCTTTACGGAACACCTGGAAGACTTGATTCATGATGCGAAGGGACTGCAGCAGATTGAACACAAGAACAGGCTCCATGACGTTTAATTCAAGCTGACCCGCTTCCGATGCGAGGCAGATCGTATGGTCGTTACCAATCACTTGGAACGCCACTTGATTGACAACTTCGCACATGACGGGGTTCACTTTGCCCGGCATGATCGAAGAACCTGGTTGACGCGCTGGCAGTCGAATTTCGCCAAGCCCCGCGCGAGGTCCAGAGGCCATGAGACGCAGGTCATTTGCTACCTTAGACATGTTGATCATGCAAACCTTGAGCGCGGCGGATACTTCCGTATACGCATCCGTATTCTGCGTTGCATCAATCAGATCTTCCGCATTCTGCAGAGGCAGTCCGCTGATCGAAGCTAGACTCTCAACGACGCGCGTAATATAACGAGGATCAGCATTAAGTCCGGTTCCCACCGCTGTTGCGCCCATGTTCACTTCATAGAGATGCTGTCTTGTCTGACCGATCCGATGAATATCGCGCTGCAGTACTTTCGCATAAGCTGCGAATTCTTGCCCAAGACGAATCGGAACGCCATCTTGGAGATGCGTTCTGCCCATTTTGATCACATGATCGAATTCAGCAGATTTCTTCAAGAACGCTTCGCGCAGTTCTTCCATCGTAACGAGCAGCTTCTCGATGCAATTGAGTGTGGCAATATGAATGGCCGTAGGGAATGCGTCATTCGTCGATTGTGCCATATTCACATGCGTATTCGGGCTGATCGCGAGATAATCCCCTTTTTCCTTGCCCATCAGCTCCAGAGCGCGGTTCGCGATCACTTCATTCGCATTCATGTTAATCGATGTGCCTGCTCCGCCTTGGATCGGATCAACAACGAATTGTTCATGCAGCTTGCCGGTAAGAATCTCATCGGCTGCTTGTACGACATATTCTCCGATATGGACTGGCAACCGTTTAATCTCCATATTCGTAAGCGCCGCGGCTTTTTTCACCATCACGATCGCTTTAATTAATTCTTCATCCATGCGATATCCCGTAATCGGGAAGTTATCAATTGCGCGCGCTGTCTGAATGCCGTAATAGACGTTCGCCGGCACTTCCTTGGTGCCTAGAAAATCCTTCTCAAGACGTACTGCTTGTACCATCATTCATTCCCCCTGTTAGGTCAGAGCTATTATAGAACGGTTCCTGAAGCGGTGACGAATCGTTCGTAAGCGTTTACAGGACCATTATATCATATGAAAATATTAAATCTAGTAAGAACCCCAAACCTCCCAGTGCGCTTGGGATTCTACCATAATTCAAGTACAGTTTAAGCTTTCAATGTGCTGTGTTCCGAGTCATGCCGGATATCGATGCCACGTCGGTTGCCAAGCGTAAGCGAACTGATGCCGCTCGCTACCGCTAGAATTGCAAGCCCGATCATGAACGTCGAGATACCGAACCAATCCAGACAAGCCCCCGTCGCAAGCAGTGCAACTTGGAACATGATCCGGTCCAGCATACCGCGGAAAGAGAAGAATCTTCCTTGTGCTTCCTGCGGAATCTTAATCTGGAAGATCGTCGAGATCATCGGGAAGAAGAAAGCTACGGCGCAACCGAACACCGCAAATGATCCTAGTACCGCGAACCGGTTCTCGCTGAAGGACAACCCAATGAATGCTAATGCGAACAAGAACATGAACACATTGGAATACAACATTAAATTGCGGGTGCCGATTATTTTTTTCGCGAAAAGACTAATGACGAGAATGCTCGTGCCTTCTACCGTATAGATCCAGCCCATTAAATCCGGCGAATGCTGGATCGTGCTGAACTTAAGCACCAACAGGTTGAAGCCGCCTAGGAACAGCGTCAACACGCCTGCATTCATCAGCGCAATTAAAATCGCGGGCTCCTGCCGAATCATCGGAAAAATCTCCTTGAACTTCATCTTCTCTCGAATGCGCGCCGCTGATCCTTCAAGCCGCGGAATACGTATCCATGGGTTCAATGCCACAAGGATCACATAGAAAATGAGTGATAACAGATATAGCGTGAATAAATCGAACACGACCACCATCACGCCCGCCAGCGCCGTTCCCCCGATCCGTGCGATCGTCGAAATATTGAAATATACGCTGTTCGCTTTGAGCAGCTGATCCTTCGGTATGATCGCGGGCAGCGAAGCTTGAACCGCAGGCATATAAACCGTTGCGGCAAGCTGCATAATGACGACGGACAGCAGCATGAATGGTATCGATTGGAAATGCAGCGCCGCAAACATCGAGATCGGTGCCAAGCAGCGGAATACACTGGTGAACAAAAGGATTTTGCGTTTGTCGTACTTGTCGACCCACACGCCTGCCTGCGGAGAGATAAGCACTCCAATAAATAGGCCGACCATCAGGATAAGACTCTTACCAAAATCCGTTGGGACCAGATGCTGCATAAATTGCAAATTCGCGATTACACTAATCCATATGCCCGTTCCGGCAACGATCTCCCCCAGCATCAGAATCATAAACGTTCGATTACGTAATAACAATCGGTCTACCTCCTCTAGAAAAACATATTTCACCATTATATCACCATAACGGAGGAGGTCATGCGAACATGTATAGAATATTTAAACCGCCGTTAGCTGCTGTCCAGTCCCCGGTACTGTTCTTAAAGACGTTCAGCTCACGTCCTCTTCGCGCGTCACTTGCTGCAGCAGATTCGATGCCGCCAACGTCACGTCGCCAGCCATTGTAATCGCCGAGACTACCGCAACACCATCTGCCCCTGCATCCATAACAGCACCGGCTCGTTCTGCCGTGATCCCGCCGATTCCAACAATCGGAATCGTTATGCCTTGCGCTCGCAACGTGTGTATCAGCTTCGTTCCTTGCACAGCCTGGGCATCCAGCTTCGTAGATGTGGCATAAATCGGACCAATGCCGAGATAATCCGCCCCTTGATCCATGGCCTGCTGTGCTTCTTCAAGGTTATGCACGGACACGCCAATGATTCGGTCTCCGAGAAGCTTCCGAACCTCAGGCAGCGGGGCGTCGTCTTGACCAATATGTACGCCATCCGCCTGTAGAGCCGCGGCCCATTCGATATCATCATTCACGATCAATGGGATCCCATGCTGCCGGCATCGCTGCTGAACCTGCCGTGCAAATGCATCTCTTGCCTTGCCCCCTAATGCATTCGGCCCTTTCTCTCGCAATTGCAGTAATGTGATGCCCCCTGCAATCGCTTGCTCTACGACTTCTAATGCGTTGATCTTACAATTGGTGCTGCCCATGACCAAATACAGCTTCAAACATTCTCGAATAAGCTTCACGTCAGCTCTCATGCACGCACCAACTCTCCGAAAGCGAAATGATTCGTCGGTCCCTGCCCTTGGCCAATCCCGAAAGAATGCACAATGGCGGCTTGAATGAAAAATTTAGCGACGGAGACGGCATGCAGTAGATCTGTCCCTTTGGCTAGTTCCGCTGTTAAGGCTGCTGCGAAGGTACAACCCGTCCCATGGGTATGGCGCGTATCCACACGGTGAGAAGCGACTTCTGTGAAGTTCGAGCCATCATAGAACAGATCTACGACCTGACTGCCGCTTGACGCATCGTGTCCGCCTTTTAGTACAACGTGACGTGTCCCCATTTGAATCAAGGCTTTACAGGCATCTTTACGCTGCTCCATGTTGTGAATCGATAGCCCCGTTAACGTCTCCGCCTCCGGGATATTGGGAGTAATGACATAGGAGAGCGGGATCAGATCTGCTTGGAGTGCACGTACGGCCTCACTTCGCAGCAGCTCAGAACCGCCTTTCGCAATCATGACCGGATCTACGACCACATGCTTCCAGTCAAATTTGCGAATCTGCTCCGCAACCACGCGAATGATCTCTGAATCGAATAGCATGCCCGTCTTCACCGCATCGACACCTAGATCCGTGCCTACCGATTCGATCTGCTGTCGAACCGCATCGGGAGACATCGGATAGACCGCTTGCACGCCAAGCGTGTTCTGGGCTGTAATCGCCGTTATCGCAGTCATCCCATACACCTGCAGCTCTTGGAACGTCTTGAGGTCAGCCTGAATGCCCGCTCCACCGCCGCTGTCCGAACCTGCGATCGTTAATGCTTTTGCGATGGGTGAATGCTTAGTGAATCGATTTTTCATATGTGCTCCCAACCTTTCTTGCATACGAGATCGGGAGCGAAGGCTAATCGCGCAGCATGAACATAAGACTGGAGCACCCTTCTTATCGATGAGATAAAGGCGGTATCGTCTCCCCCAAAAAAACACTATGCGCGAGGGCATAGTGTTCTTCCGTACACATGTGTTCACTTCCTACGCTGGCATTACCCAACAGGTTCTAACGGTCTATGACGGATTAGTCATACTCTCAGCTTGCTTCCACAGGCTCCCGATCTGCATATGCGATTGTATAATCATTCATTCTTCATTGTTTACAATACGGTATCATCCACCGCATTCAGCCAATTTTCGATAACGTCAACCACGGATGCGACACATCCATCTTCGAATGGCGAGATCAGCTTCGCTTCCTCAACAAGCGCTAGGAAAGATTTGCTGCCACCTTGCTTACAGAGGTGCAAGTAATCCGACCAAGCCTGCTCCCGGTTCTCGTGCATCTTCTTCCAGAATTGGAATGCGCAGATTTGGGCGAGCGTGTAGTCGATATAGTAGAACGGTGAACGGAAGATATGGCCTTGCTGATGCCAGAATCCGCCGCGCTCCAGATAGTCTTGATCCTCATACTGACGATGCGGCAAATATTTGCGCTCAATGTCGCGCCAAGCCTGTTTACGTTCAGCAGGTGTTGCGTTCGGATTCTCATAGACGAAATGCTGGAATTCATCCACAGATACCCCATAAGGTATGAACAATAGCGCTTCCGCCAAATGATTGAACCGATATTTATCCGTATCTTCCTTGAAGAAATACTCCATCCATGGCCAGCAGAAGAACTCCATGCTCATTGAATGGATTTCGCAAGCTTCATATGTAGGGAAGGCATATTCCGGCGTCTCGTAATCACGGCTCTCGAAGACTTGGAACGCATGGCCGACTTCGTGCGTTAGTACATCGATATCATGCGAGGTTCCATTGAAGTTCGAGAAAATGAACGGTGAACGATAACCGCTGATATAGGTACAGTACCCCCCGCTTTGTTTGCCTTTCTTCGCAACAAGATCCATCAAACCCTTATCCATCATGAATTGGAAAAATTCATCCGTCTCCGGTGACAATTCCGCATACATTTTCGCGCCATTCGCAATAATCCATTCAGGATCGCCCTTCGGCGTTGCATTCCCGGATTTGAAGCTGAATTTATCATCATAGTAATGCAAGCGGTCGACGCCAATCCGATTCCGTTGACGTTCTTTGAGCTTCGTCGCGACAGGAACGATCTTCTCCTGCACCTGTTTGCGGAAGTTCGCCACCATCTCGGCATTATAGTCCGTACGGCTTAAGTTCGCGTAAGCCATTTCCACATAGTTGTTGAAACCTAGCTTATGCGCCATTTTGGTTCTTAGCTTCACCATCTCGTCATAGATCCGGTCAAATTCCGCTTCGTGCTCGGTAAAGTAAGCATACTTCGCTTCCGAAGCTCTACGGCGCATGTCACGGTCCGTGGAGAGCCCGAACGGAGCCAATTGCGATAGCGTACGCTCTTCCCCTTCGAATGGAATCCGTGCTGCAGCGATCAATTTCGAATATTCCGTTCCTAGCTTGTTCTCAGCTTGGAGGTCTTCAATAATGTCCGGATGGAATGTCTTCAGCGACAATTCTGCGAGCTGGAAGAGCTGACGCCCCCACTTCGCTTCTAATCCTTCACGGAATTGCGAATTCACGAGCGCACGATAATAATCAGTTATGTATTCTTGAATGACAGGACCTGTCTCGTCGATAAAGTCTTGCTCCGCCTTATAGAACTCGTCGTTCGTATCAATGGAATGGCGAATCATCACGAGCTCGAATTGCGTACTCACATCACTGCGCAGCTGATTGATTCTGCCGATTAACGCATCCTGTGCCTCCAGCGTTGTTGCCTCGTTAAATTCCTGGATCAGCGCCTTGAATTGCTCCTCAATCTTGGCCACATCCGGTCGTTCATAACGATACTCACTAAACTTCACACTGACACAACCTTTCGCTTAAAATGAATAAATTAGGAAATATCTTCTATTATACGATAAAAATCTAGTTCCTTCTAATATATATTTTTGTCGATAGATTCTTATACAGCACCTCGAATATCTATGCAAAAATAAATGTTTGACGGATTTGTTAACGCCTATTAAACTATGAATAATATTATTTACCAATGTAAGATTTTTGATTTTTTTTGCTCTATTACTTTATGGAGTAAAAGGGTAAAAGCGTTAATGAGACAAAAATAGAAAAGGGGTAATTGAAATGAAGAAAAAGCTAAGCTTGCTACTCATCATGTCCACTCTCCTTATCGCTCTTGCCGCTTGCGGTCAGAAGACTGCGAGTGATACTCCAGGTAGCGGAAGTACGACATCAGAAGGCGCTGCTAGCGACGGAAAGTCTTATACGATTGCGATCTCGCAGATTGTTGAGCATCCCTCGCTCGACGCAACGCGCGAAGGCTTCATCGCAGCGCTGAAAGACGCAGGAATCGTAGAGGGCACGAATTTGAAAATTGATTACAACAATGCACAGGGCGATAACACGAACAACTTGTCCATCGCACAGAAAATTGCTGGCGGGAAGAATGACCTTGTCTTCGCGATTGCCACACCATCCGCACTCGCTGTTGCGCAGCAAGTGAAAGAGACTCCGGTCGTATTCGCTGCTGTGACCGACCCGCTCAGCGCAAAGATCGTCAGTAACTTAGATCAACCGGGAGGCAATATTACCGGGGCATCCGATACGAATCCGGAAGCAACGACGAAGCTTGCCGATTTCATTGCAGCGAACTTCCCGAACATTAAGAACGTTGGACTTGTCATTAATGAAGGTGAGCCGAATGCCGTCGTCATGGCGAAGAAGGCAGAAGAAGAATTCAAGAAACACAATATCGGCCTCGTCAAAGCGGCTGTCACCAATACATCGGAAGTGAAACAAGCTGCGGAATCGTTAATCGGCCGTGTCGATGCGTTCTACATCACGCTAGATAATATGGTCGTAAGCGGCGTAGACGGTATTATTCAAGTAGCCAATGACAAGAAGCTTCCTTTCTTCTCCAGCGATCGCGATACGGTTGAGAAGGGCGCATTCGCTACCGTTGGCTTCAAGTATTTCGACCATGGTTACCAAGCAGGTCAAATGGCCGTCGACATTCTGAAGAACGGCAAAAAACCAGGCGAAATGAAAGTATCCATGCAAGAGAAGCTCGATCTGATCTTGAACTTGAAATCCGCTGCTGCGCAAGGCATTACCGTAACGGATGACATGAAGAAGGCCGTACAAGACCCTGAAAAAAATATTATTCAATAATGAACTTTCAAGTGGAGTGAACTTCAAGCGAGTTCACTCTTTTTTTCTAACTAACTTAGGAGGTTGTATGTATGGTAGATTCGTTAATCGGAGCGATAGAACTTGGTCTTCTATATGCTTTAATGGCTGTTGGCGTGTACATCACGTTCCGTATTCTCGATTTCCCCGATCTAACCGTAGACGGTAGCTTCGCAACGGGAGGCGCGATTGCAGCGGTCATGGTCTCACATGGATATTCGCCGATCTTGGCAACCATCGTAGCGCTGATTGGCGGGATGCTCGCTGGTGCATGTACAGGGCTGCTTCATACGAAAGGGAAAATTAACGGATTGTTATCCGGGATTCTCATGATGATTGCCCTCTACTCCATCAATATGCGCATTATGGGCCGACCGAACATTTCCTTGCTTGGATCGGATACCCTCTTCACTGGGAACCATCCATTGATCTTGATGCCTATCGTTGTCATTGTGGTGAAGCTGTTACTGGACTACTTCCTGCATACAGATCTCGGCCTTGCGCTTCGAGCAACAGGCGATAACGCACGCATGATCCGCAGTTTCGGTGCTCACACCGACAATACGACGATTCTAGGCCTCAGCATTTCCAATGGATTAGTCGCATTATCAGGCGCACTGATTGCGCAGCAATCCGGCTTCGCAGATATTTCAATGGGCGTTGGGATGATCGTTATCGGCCTTGCATCGGTGATTATCGGGGAAGCGATCTTCGGTGCAAGAACGGTATTCTGGGCGACACTCGCCGCAATCTTGGGATCTATTGTCTACCGGATTGTCGTTGCATTCGCTCTCCGCGTGGAATGGCTCGATGCTTCAGACTTGAAACTAATTACAGCGGTAATTGTTATTGTTGCTCTCTTCTTGCCATCCTTCCAGCGCTCTGTGCGGCAGAAGAATATTGCCAAGAGACGCGCAGCTGAATTATCAGCCATCGCAGCCAAGCAAGAAGGGGGTACACGCAATGCTTCAAATTTCTAACGTCTCCAAAATGTTTAATCCCGGAACACCGGATGAGAAAATTGCACTAACGAATATCCAGCTGCAGTTGAATCCCGGTGACTTCGTTACCGTCATTGGTAGTAATGGCGCAGGTAAATCCACGCTCATGAATATTATCTCCGGCGTGATGACCCCGGACTACGGTGACGTACGAATCAACGGTACAGCGGTTGCTCATCTTCCAGAATTCCGCCGCAGTCGCTGGATTGGCCGTGTATTCCAAGATCCAATGGCGGGAACAGCCCCGCGCATGACGATTGAGGAGAATCTTGCAATAGCCTATACGCGCGGCAAGTCTCGCGGTTTATCATTTGGTGTGAATAAGAAGAAACGTGAATTTTTCTACGAACAGCTTCAACGTTTGGGTATCGGACTCGAGAATCGCTTGCGCGCCAAAGTCGGGTTGCTGTCCGGCGGCGAGCGCCAAGCATTAAGTCTGCTGATGGCGACGTTCACGAAGCCGCAGATCCTGCTGCTCGATGAGCATACAGCGGCACTCGATCCATCGCGCGCCGAACTCATTACGACGCTCACGGAGAACATCGTTCGCGAGATGCAGCTCACGACGCTTATGGTGACGCATAATATGGATCAAGCCATTCGTCTCGGCAATCGACTCATCATGATGGATAAAGGTCGAATCATCATGGATGTAAGTGAAGAACGCAAGAAGACGCTCACTGTCCCGCAATTGCTCGGCGAATTCGAATTAATCAGCGGACAGGCACTCTCAGATGATCGCGTCGTCCTAGGGTAATACGTATGAAGCCCCTATCGCATCACGTATGCGATAGGGGCTTCTTTATTCCTACATAGCGTAGAACAGTATCGTTAGTATTGTCCAAGAAAGAACTGAATGGTCTTGTCCCAGAATCCTGGCAAATATTCATGCCCGAAATCCGGGAAGATCTCGACACGTTTCTTCGATGTTATTTTGTTGTAAGCAGCGAATTGCGTGGAAGGCGGACAAACCGTATCAACAAGTCCTACGGCCATCATCACTTCGCCTTGAATTCGATCAGCCAAATGTTGAAGATCTATGTACCCTAATTTCTTGAATATTTCCGTCTCCCGCTCATGTTGCGGATCAAACTTTCGGAAGTATGCTCGAAGCTCTTCATAAGCGTCCTTCGCCAAATCCATCTCCCAGACCCTTCGATAATCACATAAGAATGGATACATCGGCGCCAATTTCTTCACACGCGGTTCCAGTGCGGCACATGCGATGGTCAATGCTCCGCCTTGCGATCCACCGCAAGCGAACAATTGCTCCGGATCGCATTCTGGCAAATGCAAGGCAATACGTGCGAGCTGTGCAGTGTCCAGGTAAATATGCCGGAACAATAAATTGTCTGGATGATCGTCTAAACCGCGAATAATATGCCCATTGAGTGTATTCCCTTTCACACCGCCGACATCTTCGGATAATCCCCCTTGACCACGTACATCCATGGCAAGCACGGAGTAGCCGAGTGATACGAGCGCAAGCTTATCGGCCCAATCCCCGGCATTCCCGGTATATCCATGAAATTGGAGAACAACGGGATGTTTATCCGCAGCCTGCTTCGGACGCAGATACTTCGCGTGAATGCGGGCACCTCGCACGCCGTTGAAATACAAGTCAAAACATTCGGCGCCTGGTGTCTGGAATTGGCTCTGTACAAGCTCAGTTTCCGGATCGGTCGCACGCAGTTCCTTCAAGGCACGTTCCCAATAGGCGTCAAAATCATCGGGACGTGGATTGATTCCTTCATATTCGAATAATTGCTGTAACGGTAAGTCAATTAACGGCATATGGATCTTCCCTCCACCTCAATTATGATTGCGTTATCCAGATGGTAGGGTATCTGAGCAAGTCTGTCAATCTCTATTCATGCCCGCATCATGACAATTACGATTCGTATTTTTGCATAAGAATCACCGCATTATGGCCACCGAAGCCGAAGGAGTTCGACATCCCAATCCGTAGATTGGCTTCACGAGCAGCATTTGGGACATAATCCAGATCGCAAGCTGGATCGGGTTGATCCAAATTAATCGTTGGCGGGATGACCCCTTCCTGCAGCATCTTCACGAGGGCAATCGCTTCAACTCCGCCGGAAGCGCCAAACATATGACCAAGCATGGACTTGTTCGCCGTCACCGGTACGCGATATGCAGCTTCGCCGAATACCCGCTTAATCGCCGCCGTCTCAGAAATATCGCCAAGTTCGGTACTTGTCGCATGGGCGCTAATGACATCCACTTGCTCCGGCGTGATGCCAGCGTCACGGAGTGCCAGTGTCATTGCCCGTGAAGCGCCCAGTCCTTCGGGATGAGTCGCGACCATATGGTATGCATCCGAGGTTGCACCATAGCCAATAACTTCCCCATAGATCGTCGCATTTCGCTTCAATGCATGCGTAAGCGATTCGAGTACCAATATCCCGGCGCCCTCCCCCATAACAAACCCATCTCGCGCTTGATCGAATGGGCGGCTTGCTTGTTCAGGCGCATCGTTGCGCGTGGATAGAGCCGTCGCATTGCCGAAGCCTGCTAATGAAATTTCTGTGATTGCGGCCTCCGCCCCGCCTGCAATGATGACATCCGCTTCGCCTAAGCGAATCGAACGATATGCTTCGCCAATCGCTGTGTTGCCAATGGAACAAGCCGTTACAGGCGATAAGGTCGATCCTAACGCTTGATATTTCATACTGATGAGCGCCGCAGCCATATTCGTGATCATCATCGGGACTAACGTTGGACTAACACGCTCGGGTCCACGCTCCTGCAATACGCTGTCTTGTTGTAACAAAGTCTGTATGCCGCCAACACCAGAACCGACATAGACACCGAACCGTTCATGGTCGATGTGATTCATTTCCAGCCCTGCTTGTTCTACGGCTTGATCTGCCGCTGCGACCGCGAATTGACAGAAGCGATCCATCCGTCTTGCTTCCTTGCGCCCAAATAAAGCCTCTGCATCAAAGTCTACTACCTCTCCTGCAATTTTCGCTTTATGTCTTGCTGTATCAAATGACTGAATCGTTGAGATGCCAGATTTCCCTTGCACCATTGCTTGCCATAAGGTCTCGATATCATTCCCTAGCGGTGAAATTACGCCCATTCCTGTAATTACGACTCTCTCCATAGTGAGTGCCTCCTCTATTACAATTGTATTGACGTTATTTTTGCACAGGAGTTATCATATTACAAGTTGTAGTTTATCCTAGTATAATAAGTACCAGGTACTATGCTCAAGAATATGATATGAAGGGCGGAGTTCAGGATGAACCACCATGCACGACGACAAGCACTATCTGATTTTTTGACCAAACAACGAGCGAAAGTCCAACCCGAAGCGCTCGGATTGCCGCTCGGCACACGACGTAGAACCCCAGGCCTGCGAAGAGAAGAAGTCGCTCAACTGGCTGGTGTCAGTACCACATGGTACACCTGGCTGGAGCAAGGCCGCGATATCAAAGTATCCGCCTCGGTCTTGGATTGTGTCGCGACCGCACTGCGACTCACGAGCGATGAACGCAAGTATCTTTTCTCGCTTGCGCTCGATTCAGGCACGCCACAGATTCCGCTTACCGCAGAACAACCGGAGATCCCTCCTTCGTTGCAGCACATCCTGCAAGAGTTAACGCATTGCCCGACGATCATCTCAGACCGCCGGTTCCAAATCGTAGGCTGGAATGTTGCGGCAGCGCATGTATTTATTGATTTTCAATTGATTCCGCGAGAAGAGCGCAATCTCATTCAACTGCTATTCGCACGCAAGGAATTTAAGAGTCTAGCTGGCAATTGGTCCGAATTCGTCAATGGCTTCCTCTCGATCTTTCGAACGTATTATGGTCAATATGTTGATGACCCCTGGTACGAGCAATTTCTTCAAGACATGCAAGCCGCATATCCTGAATTCGAGCAGCTCTGGAATCAGAGTCAGGTCAGTTCAGCACCCGATGTTGTCATCGAATTTCGACATGCCAAAGCAGGCAAGATGCTATTCCATCTTACCTCCTTGCAGGTTCAAGGCGCACAGGACTTAAGGTGCAGTATCTATACACCCGCTCCAGAGTCCAATACCGAGATCAAACTACGTAAACTGATGCATCCGAAAGCTTCGCCCGCGGAAGCTGAATCGTAAATGCAAAATGCCCGTTGTTATGTTGTAAAGTAATATCGCCATCATGCAAGAGAGCAATATTTCTCGCGATCGACAACCCCAGTCCTGATCCGGATTGAATAGCATTCATACTCCTCGCCTGATCCGCTTTGTAGAATCGATCGAAGATATGCTGCTCTTGCTCGCTTGTCAGCGGTACTCCGTCGTTCTCAATGGTAATGAACACATAGGTAGGGTCCACATGGAACTTTGTCTGGATGACACCAGGTCGACGTGAGAACTTGAGCGCATTGAGCAGCAGATTATCCATAGCGCGAATGATTTTCTCTGGATCTGCAATGACATATTCGGGATGACTGCCGACCGTCCATCGCATGGCCACTTCATATTCTTCCGCGATCGGTTCGAATTCCGTAAGCAGCTGCTCCAACATTTCTCGAACATCCATAGGGGTTTTGTTCACCTTGACGTCATGAGAGGTCAGCCTTGTATATTCGAACAGATCCTCAACCAGATTTTGCAGCTGCGTTGCTTTTTTGTACGTATTCTGAACGAAACGTTCATGCTCTTCTTCATTCTGATACGATTTGTTCATCAACAAGCCTAGATATCCGATGATACTGGTGAGCGGCGTCCGTAGGTCGTGAGAAATTCCGGTGATGAGATCCATTTTTGATTTTTCCAACTCACGTTCTTTATTCTGCTGTTGGAGCAGTGCTTCTGCCATCTCATTAATGCGGTGGGCGACGGTGCCTAGCTCATCTTCACGGAGGACAGGAACACGGTAGTTCAGGTCTCCTTGCGATATCATTTTCAACCCCTCAGCCATCTGAAGAACATCGTGGACAATGGGACGTGTCATCGTGAAGAAGAGCAACATGAGTCCGCCGAAAAAAATGATCGGGTCAAGTACAAATAAAAAGCTTTTCAGGGGGAGAACCTGCGAGGCATATTGATAGATCGAGAAGAACATGAACAAAATAACGATGCTCAGAATGAACCGCCAAAGTATCGCGACACGGATGCTCTTCTTACCGCTAATACGGTCCCATAATTTATTGATCAATTTTGTAGCCAACCCCCCATACCGTCTTAATGTATACCGGGCTGCGGGGGTTCAGTTCAATCTTCTCGCGTAAATTACGGATATGGACCATCACCGTATTATCCGAGAATCCAGTTACTTCCTTCCAGACGAGCGCATAGATTCGGTCCACATTGAATACCTGACCACGGTGAGTAGCCAACAATTCCAGAATCGAGAATTCAATCGGCGTCAGGCTGACTTCCTGTCCTCTCACGGTGACTTGATGCTGCACTCGATCAATCGTAAGATCCTGTACTTGAATCACTTCGTCGCTATTCAGCGCCGAATTGGAAAGGGTTAGGCGTCGAAATTGGGCTTTGACACGCGCGAGCAGTTCGAGCGGATTGAACGGTTTGATCATATAATCATCCGCGCCTGAGGTTAGACCTGTTATTTTATCGATGTCCGCGTCTTTGGCCGATAACATAATGATCGGAATGCCAGAGGCCTCCCTAATCTTCATACAAGTAAGAATCCCATCCATACGGGGCATCATGACATCAAGAATCATCAGATGGACCCGTTCGTTTTTTAGCAGTTCCAGTGCGGCCACTCCATCAGCCGCCTCAATCACCTGATAACCTTCATTGCGAAGGTAAACATGGATGACATCCCGAATTTCGGGATCGTCATCGACTACGAGCACAGTTGGCATGACGCTTCACCTCCTACAAATATCGTAATATATGAACATTCGATCGGATACATGTTCAACATACTTCATCCTCGATTCGATTTTTCCGGCACACATAGACACAAGCAGGCGGAATATTGAATGCCACGAACTTAATTTTCTCCACATCAAAATATCGGCTCAGCTCCCGCTTCATTTGCAAAGAATACTGAAAGGCGATGAATTGCCCTCCCGGTCGGAGCGATTGGTAAATTTCTTCCATGAGCTGATGTCGAAGCAATGGACTGAAGTTGAAAAAAGGCAATCCGCTAATAATACAGTCATAAGCCCCCAAATTGTGGCGACGAGCTTCTGCTCGTAAACAGAGTGCGTCCTCAGCGACATGGAACTTGGGATACGCCTCTTGAAGTCGATCGCGCATTTCCTTGTCTTTCTCGAATAAAAATACGTTCACTGGATCAAGCGAGCATTTCTTCTGATACACGAGCTCAGCTAAATGTGCCGTAATCGCACCCGTTCCCGACCCTAACTCCCCCATGCAATGCACAGCTTCCCATTCCACTTCATTCAACATACGATGCGCCAGAAATTTAGAGCTTGGCGTAATACTCCCAATCTCCTTTGGGTTCACCATAAACTTTTGCAAAAATAACCACTTATCTTCAGCCCAATTCATCGCTAATCACTTCCTTTCTACGTAAGACCAAGTGTAGCGAACAAATCTGAAGTTCTGAGGGAGCAAAATCTAAAGAAATAGTGAAGACGTCTCTTCACGAAGAAAAAGCCGCTCCCGTACAACATCCCGAGCAGCGACTTTCTAGCAGACTTCCCTATTCCATTCCTGTTCTAACAGATACACGTTTTCTTCTTCATTCCGAGATTTCCACGTTCGGCGATTTTGTTCATATATTCCGTAGCGAGTGGAACCTTACAAGCCGTCTCGCCCATATCCACACGAACAGGACCGATGATCTCCGCAACGCGCATTGCTTCCTCATGAAGCTCTCTTACAGATGCACCTACTGAAATAACGAAGCTGTTCATCGTATACCGTACGCGATTCCGCTCCGTATGAATCGTCTCCCCAATGTGCTGGAGCAGCTGGCGAATCTCCCCTATGTCGAGCTGATCATCAGGCGTAATCATCACATAATTCGCATACGTACTCCAACCGCACGTTGCAATCATCTCTGAAGGAGATTTCATCCATTCCCATGCAAGCTCAAGCGCATAGGGACTCTCTGCAGCGATATTGGCAACCGTATATTCCGCAAGAGAATACCAATACGCGCCGTTCACCCACTGCTCTAGCATGTCCTTCGTCACAGTCTTTGGGTTCACTGTCAACCCTGCCAAATACATCGCATCCGTATTCCCCGTATCGTAGAGGGCTTTGGCCAATGCCTGATCCTTCTTCACGTCCTTGACAAGCTTCTTCATATCGCCAATACGAACACCAAACAGCGGTTCCTGCGCACCATGACGGATGAACGTCTTCTTCGTCTGCTCCGTGCCCATGGCTTCCAGCTTATCCATGACTTCTTCTAAAGTGAAGGCCATCTGCATCACAACTCCTATCCATTCGTAATTCCAACGCGCTTATGTGCCGAACCGCTGCCGATATCCGCATTTCCGGCACAATTCTTCGACGACTTCGCGGCGCGAGAATCCATCGACCATACGATTCGCTCGATCACTCTCAATAATCTCGGAGAAGTTCGTCTGGTTCACATTCCCAAGATTAATGACCCCTTCGCCATCCAAACAGCATGGAATGACCGTTCCATCGACGAGAATCCCGGCTTGATTACGAAGCCCGTGACAGAAGCCCGGCCCTTCGATTTCAGGCGCCCCGAGGCTTGGCCATTGGAATTCATGATCCATATTAATATAGACACGGTCTGCGATTTTCAACCCACTGCCGCGCTTGAACTGCTCTTCAATCCGATAATCCAGATTAAATTCTCGTTCAATGATCGACAGGATCTCACGGTTCCGGCTGCGCTCCAGATTCGTCTGGTTATCTTCATCGAGGTTCCATAATCGCAGCGAGAAAATAATGTTCGTCTTCTCCAACGCCTCTTTAACGAAATCGAGCACCATCTTCACATAGCCTTCTTTATCCGTTGAACCTTCGTGCCCATCGAAGCTATGCAGCGAGAAATTCATCTGACGCAGCGCCGGCTTGCCCAACAGCTTCTCCTTGTTCTTATGGAGCAGCGTTCCATTCGATGTAATGTTGACTTTAAACCCTTTCTCCGCGCTAATGTCGAGCAGTTCATCGACCTTCGGATGAAGGAGAGGTTCACCTTTGACATGAAAATAAATATATTCCGCGTGAGGCTTAATCTGATCCAGAATATTCGTGAACGCATCCACCTTGATGAAGTTCGCCTTACGACCTGTTTGCGGGCAGAAGGTGCATGCTAGATTGCATATACTTGTAATCTCTATATAAAATTTCTTAAACTTCTTCACGTGCCGATTCTCCGTTTCCAATGTTGACTTATCGATATCCATCCTTCCAATCATGACACAAATGAATTCATAAGATCAATAGTGAAAATATCGGCAGAAAAGTACCCCTTATATATAGATACTGAAATCCGCCCCGTATGGAGTAAAGTTACACTTCTGCGCAATACGCTGTGAGCTGATATTATCCCATGATGTACTATAAAGTGCTATTCGGCCTTCGGCATGAATCTGATGGCACCACCGGCGTACGACGAGAGCTGCGAGCCCTTGTCCACGATAAGCTTCAGCCGTATACAAACTTGCCTCCGACGCAGTATCCGAAGTTCTCGCGCTGCAACAGACCGAGACGGCTTGACCATTGACCACGTACCCTATGATCGGACTCTTGGTTTCGACGCCATCCTGTAAATCTGCAAAATGCATATCTAGCAAATAGAGGTTGTTTCCAGTTATGTGCACGACGTGTTCGAGCTCTTCTATTTCTTGTAGAAGATTCCCCGAATAAACATATGCTGGCCCCATCCAGATGCGCTGAATCGGTCGGTACTGTTCGATGGTACGGCATAGCAGTGAGATCGATACAGGATCATGGATGGAATCTTGTAACTCTTCGACGAGAGACTCCGGTGCCAACTCATGAAAATAAGCTTGAATACTGTCCCGTGTCTTCCCAATGAACAGCAACGGCGCACCGGAATCATCCCCCTCATTGATCCCTGTCAATCGCCCTTCCGTATTCAATCGATAGAGCGTTCTGGTCTGGATCTTCATTAGCTCTATATCCGAGAGCGTCCTCATCGCAAAATCTCTACCACCTTCGGCGGCGTATAAGGATAATCTATCTGCTGCTTCACTTCGTGCATGGCATTCGTTCCTGCGAACAATTCGATCATATACAGACCAAGGTCAATGGAGGTCGCAACCCCGCCGGCTGTTATGACATTGCCATCTCGAACAATGCGCTCCTGAA
The DNA here is from genome assembly GCF_009363075.1 of Paenibacillus guangzhouensis. Taxonomy (NCBI): domain Bacteria; kingdom Bacillati; phylum Bacillota; class Bacilli; order Caryophanales; family Paenibacillaceae; genus Paenibacillus; species Paenibacillus guangzhouensis. The sequence continues at coordinate 3,152,100 of NZ_CP045293.1, forward strand.
CGACTTCGCAATATTCCGATAGTAGATCATACGCCCTAGGGTGGGTTGTTGCTTTTTTTCCATGCAGCACACCTGCCGCTCCCCAGAGTAATGAACCTGTGCACACCGAAACTTTATACTTCACATCCTGTGCTTCACGCAGCCAATTTACAAATGTCTCATCGTAGCGAAGCTTCCGCGTCCCCATCCCGCCAGGCACGAATACCATGTCGTAGTCTGCCAACGGGGGTCTTACGCGCTGAACTTTCACCGTCATACCGAGCTCGTCCGTAATCTCTTCAGTTAATCCGCAGATGTCCCACGATATCCCCTTCGAGGCTTCGAATTGATTCAAATTGTAGATCACGTCATAGAATCCAACAAAATCAAGAAAAGTTACGCCATCAAATAACACAAATGCGATTTTCATAATGCACCTGCACCTCTCCCTCTATCATTCAATTTAACATTTTATCCACGGTTTCCACCCAATGACCTGCCTGATCAGCAAGCAAGGTATGCCAACCTAAAGCGGATGCAGGAACCAAATTTTTCTGCTGGTCATCTACATAGAGGCTAGGTCCGATCGGATGCAGTTTCTCATGGGCAAGTTGATACATTCGTTGATCTGGCTTACAGTAGCCCACTTCGCTTGAGACGGTCATGTTTGTGATGTAGTGTCGAACAGGGGCAAGTAACGGAGTAATCCATTCACCGCGATGATTCGTGAGGAGGTGAAGATCAGCCGATCGACTCCATGCCGGAATACGTTCGATCGCAGGTAACGGCGTGAGGTGGTCATACAAGATACGTTCCACCTCTTGAGTGGTTGTAGCCGGTAGATGGGACGCCATCCATCCAAAGAATGCGGTTGCTGGAAGAGCTCCCGTCCATAATCGATGACGTAGTTCTTCTTTAAATAGACCATGCATCTCCGCCGCTGAACGATCCGTCGCGAAGGTCACCATCTCCTCCCAGAACGTTGGAGAAAAATTCGAAATAAGTACACCTGCGACATCGAAGATTAATTGTGGTCTATCCTGCATCGAGCAACTCCTTTTCCGATGGATTAGCCTGTCGTGATTCGGACATCAATGACACGATTCTGATCCAGATCGATCCGCAGCCAAGAATTATCGATGCTAAACGCACTTTGTTCTATACCAAGGCGATAGGTTAGTTGATTGGCTTGATCAGAATGCATTGAAACCGTAGGATTTCCCAGCAGCGCAATAACATCTTGCATCATCAAGCCTCTTAACTCGTGAGTATGTAATAAATCCGACACCATGCGAGCACGACTCTCAGGAGCATTCAACCACCGCTCTAAGTTAAAATGAGCATAATATTGATTGGATGCAAGTTGGACGAAGGTTATCAGCATAACGAGCAAGGCACTTCCACTTAACACACTTCTTCCCCAGCGTCGTCTGGACTCTATCCAACCCAAATAATGCCGCAAGAGAAAAAACCAGACGACGCCTGGCAGAATGACGACAGCGATAGATCCCCATGAAATCGTAATATCTAGCGCGCGGATCACGATGAATAGCAGAGCATACCCCGCTAAGTAGATGACAAAAGATATCCCTAAACAGATCGAAAATACTTTATGTTGAAAGTTCATTTGCGACCCTCTTTTCATCTATGAATGACTCCTTGCTAGAGTAGTCAGCTGGACCACATGATGTCATTTCAAATCTACCCGCCAAACAGAACATCCATGATCGTACCTAACTTCCCAGTCTTATGACCTGCAAGGACGTCAGGATCATAGATCTCCACAAATCCGCATTCCAGACAAGAGACAAATAGATAGTGATGATGCTGAATATCGAACATTTTACTTAATCCCGACCCTGTCATCGCGACTTCCTTCGTATTGCAAGCGGTACACTGACATTTAACACACGTGAACCGTTCTTCGATCATGTCTGCGATGCTTAATTCTTCGCATTCTTCTTCATCATCTGTCAGCATCGGATCGTGAAGCTCTTCAAAATCATCTTCTGAAATTTCATGCAGCTTCCGCTTGCAAGCAGGACATCTCCCGTGATGGATCGTGACTTCTTCATGACACCATGGACATTCGATCATCTGCTTCCCTACCTTCTCATACGATCAATTCACTTCAAATGCGATGCGGAAGATCCATCGCAAGCCGGATCATATCGCGACACGGAATGCCGTTCTCCTCAATCGGTTCATCATAATGGCGAACGAAGAAATCCACATCAACGCCTACAATCCGGAATCCGCATTTCTGATACAAATATAACTGCATCACACTCGAGTTCCCTGTACCTATCTCGATCGTCTTTGCTCCCAGTCGACTAGCCTCATGAATGGCCTGATGCACCAGCCTTGTCCCTATTCCCTGACCTTGGCTCTGCTCATCGACAGCGATATTCACTATCTCTACGGTCGCTGGACGCGTTGGCAGCAAGACGAATTCCCCGACAAGGCGATCTCCGAGGTACGCTAAGGTACAAAGTCCTCGGCTATAATACGCGTCTACCATTTCTTTGGATGGATCTGCCGATAATAATAAATCATATGGAATTGGATCAATGGAAGAATCGTATGTTCTTAAAGTTAGCTCCATGCTCCACACTCCTTTCATAACATGCAATAAACTGTTCTCCCTTCCACCTACCATTTTCGGGTGATATGCTAGGATTTGGAAGATCGTTTATTCCTAGTTTAACATAGATGGATCATGATTTTGATGCGGATCGTAGATAAATTTCGAGAGGAGTTATAATCATGCCCATTTTTATTGGCATCATTTTTCTTATCATCGGCATCCTCCGCTGGAAGTACCCTGCCATCGGTTGGCGGCCGAGAGAACGCTGGATGGTCAATCGCGATGACGAACCTAGCGATACCTATCTGTCTATCGCGAGGTATCTCAGCTTCATCATGATCCTCGCTGGCTCGATTTTCCTCCTCATCGGCATCCTCAGCATATTCTGAACAACAACGAAACCCCTGGACCGTTCGTCTAGGGGCTTCTGTATGAATCAGCGCAAATCCAGTGTAAAGATGCCAAATCCTTGATCATCCATCCTCCCCGTATCGTGAATACGTGTGTTGTCTTCCAAGTACTTCACCGCAGCTGGAGCGCTTCGAAACGTGATATTCACAGGTGCGTCAATCGGAGCAATTCGCCAGTTATGGTCCGCCCTCGGATCGAGATGGCGTTCCTGCATCAGATAGTCCATCAACACTTGCTTATTTTCCTCTGCCGAATCTATGACAACCTCTGCCTCCGCCAAGCCCGGGAAATTACCACCGCCATAGATGCGATAATTATTCGAGACGACAATAAATTCATCCTCCAGCCCGATCGGTTCGCCATTCACCTTCAAATTAATAATTCTACACGCATATACGTCACGGATCGTTCCGTCAGGATGGTATTTGGCAGGCTGAGTCACATCAATCTCATACGTGATGCCATCGATGATATCAAAGTTATAGACGGAGAATAACGGGTTGAGCAGCGGCTGCTCCTCAGGGTTCGAAGGGTCAATCTGATGATACGCACCTGCTGACATTTCCAGCCATTCACGAACGACCGCACCTGTGACCTTAACCGCCTTAAGCAGATTGTCGTACAAATACAGATCACTTGCGCTCTTAATCGCGATCGGGCCGGCATCGATATCGGTATATTCCGAAGGACCATTTCGCCCCGCCTTAAAGGGCGAACCAACGGATAGAATCGGCACATCCTTGTCCTGTGGACGATTGGCGGCGATATATCGCTTGGCATACCATGTCTGCGCATTCGTCACGATTTGAATGGAAGGATCGTCTTGCACAAAGGCAAAGTAACTATAAATAGGGCCACTCGACATGCCTATTGGCGCATTCGCATAATCAACAGTCGCTTGATGTGCAGCGGTGATTAGCTCGACTAGCTCAGCGTCGGGATCTACGAGCGGCTTCCCATCCTTGCGGTCAAAGATGGATCGGTTATGAGCACGCGAATCGATGACCGTCCACCTGCCGTCCGCACGAGCTAAGTCCAAATCGATCACGCCCAGCTCCGCACCGCCGTACCCAGATTGTACCGCGGCAACGCCATGTATCGTCCCTTTTTCCCAATTAATTGCCGGCAGCGGATTTCCTTGCGGGTCCTTGAATGACAGATCTAGTGACTGTAGATCTCGCGTCGGGAACACTTTGTGGGTATGGGAGAATGTAATCGCATCGATGCCTGGCACTTGACTCAGGGACAGCACCTTATTTTCAGCACCGACTGCACCTCGATCTGCACCATCAAAGCCGGTATGCGCCAATGCGACGACGACATCCGCGCCTTCCGCTCGCATGCGGGGCACGAATTTCTCCGCCGTCTGGACGATATCGTCTACCGTAACTTTCCCTTCCAAATTTGCTTTGTCCCACTCCATAATCTGTGGCGTGACGAGACCGAGTAGGCCGATGGTCAGCTCATGCTCCACGCCGAACTGATCTTTGCATGGTTTGTGCAATAAAATATAAGGTTGGAATTTATTCTTGCGCGCTTCGCCTTCGCCTACGTAAACGTTCGCATTTACATAGGGAAAATTAGCGTTTTCCATCACTTGTTCCAAATATTCAAGTCCATAATTAAACTCATGGTTGCCAAGCGTCGCGGCATCATATTTCATCGCGTTCATAACGGCATAGACGGGGTGCATTGCATGAAGATCCGCTGGTCTCGACTTAGCAAAATACGTACCTAGCGGGGTACCTTGAATCAAATCGCCGTTATCCACCAGCAGCGTATTGGCTACCTCTGCCCTAGCCTCATGAACTAGTGAAGCTGTCCGCACAAGGCCAATCTCTGAAGTCTGTACATCTCTGTAATAATCATAATCCATCAGATTGGCATGTACATCCGTTGTCTCCAATATTCGCAACGTAATTAGCGGTTCCCTGCGCATATTATCCATCGCCTACCTCATTCCCCTCTCTCTCACTTCATCCTTCCATGCTACTATCCATAACTATAGCTTGTTTTTGACGGGTTGTAATTTACATGAATTTCACATCTTACAGTCCGATAACATTCTTCTCCATTTTTCATATTCATTTTACACAAATACCCATCCCAGTTAACCCTTGGCTCTTTATTCCGTGTTACGCTCCTTAATGTCAGATGCTTCTATCTGATCGATTACTAGAATATATGAATTTTGGAGGGGAACTTGAACATGTTCAAAAAAGCAATGACAATCTGCATGACGATGATCCTGGCAACAGGCCTAGCCGCATGCGGATCCAAAAATGCAAGCAGCGAAACGACGGTGAACGCCGATTCCGCTAGTCCAGCAGCAAGCTCAGCTTATGTACCTAAAGAACTTAACGTCCAATTCGTCCCATCACAAAACGCGGATACACTCGAAGCGAAAACAAAGCCGCTGGAGAAATTGCTCGGCGACCGCCTAGGTATCCCAGTTCATGTCTCCGTATCACCAGACTACAATACCATCGTTGAGGCTATGGCTTCCAAGCAGGTTGACGTAGGATTCCTGCCGCCGAACGCCTATGTCCTAGCTCATGATAACAAGAAAGCCGTTGATTTGCTGCTCCAAGCACAGCGTTTTGGCGTAGATGATGCAACAGGCCAACCGACGACAGAGAAGGTTGATTTCTACAAAGCAATGATCGTCGTGATGAAAGACTCCCCGATTAAAACACTCGCAGATTTGAAAGGCAAAAAAATTGGTTGGCAGAACGTTACCTCTTCCGCCGGTTATGTGTTCCCAGCAGCGGAGTTGAAGCAAGCTGGTGTCGATCCGGACAAGGATGTGCAAGGCGTGACGATCAAAGGACATGATGCAGCGTTGATGGCGCTTCTTAATGGACAAGTCGATGCAGTCGCTAACTTCCAAGATGCGCGCAACACGGTCGCTGGCGATGTACCTGACGTATTCGAGAAGACGCGTGTGCTACATTTCACGGCCAAAATCCCGAACGATACAGTCAGCGTTCGCAACGATATGGATCAAAGCTGGAGAGACAAAATCAGCCAAGCGTTTATTGACATCACGAATGATACCGAAGGCGCTACAATCATCAAAGACATTTACACACATGTCGGTTATGTTAAAGGCGACGACAAGAACTTCGAACCTGTACGCGAGTACGCGAAAGCCGTGGGCCAAGAAATTAAGTAAGCGATCACGGGCAGCACCGTTCATGAATTCTCATGACGGTGTTGTTTCTATTTTCATTCTATAAATAGAGAGCGAGTGTTACAGATATGATTACTTTCGAGCAAGTATCCAAAACATATCCGAACGGGACAAAAGGACTTAACAATGTGAATTTAACCATCCACGAAGGCGAACTCGTCGTCATCGTCGGCTTGTCCGGCGCGGGGAAGTCAACGCTGCTGCGTTCCATCAACCGGCTAAACGACATTACGGCCGGAGAAATCAAAGTGAATGGCAAGTCCGTCACACGGGCGTCCGGTGGCGAACTACGCCGAATTCGCCGCGACATCGGCATGATCTTCCAGAGCTTCAATCTAGTCAAGCGATCCACCGTCCTGCGCAATGTGTTATCTGGGCGTGTGGGATATCATTCGACGTTCAAGACGATGTTCGGCATGTTCCCAAAAGAAGATGTAGACCTATCGCTGCACGCACTTGAACGTGTGAATATCCGCGAGAAAGCCTATATCCGTGCCGATCAATTATCGGGTGGTCAACAGCAACGGGTGTCCATCGCTCGCGCCTTGGCGCAGGAAGCTCGTATTATCCTTGCGGACGAGCCTGTCGCATCGCTGGACCCGCTAACCACACGCCAAGTGATGGACGACTTGCGACGGATTAATCAAGAGATGAACATCACGACCATCATCAATCTGCACTTTATTGACTTGGCGCGGGAATATGCGACACGTATTATAGGACTACGTGCTGGCGAAGTGGTCTTCGACGGTACGCCGGAGGAAGCGACAGATGAGGTATTCGCCGAGATCTACGGACGTCCGATCCTGCAGGATGAACTGCTGGGAGGCGTCTCATGAAGTCTTCGCTCACCCAGACGGCGCCGCAGCAGCCGCTGTCCAAGCCCCCGATCACCGATCGATATCGAAGAATCGCCACGTGGCTCATCTTTCTAGTCGTTCTTATCGTATGTTCCATTCAAACCAAGGTAACCCCCTATCAATTAATTGTGGGTTTGCCTCAGATGGGATCGCTCTTGCAGGAAATGTTCCCGCCGGATTGGAGCTACCTTCCGACCGTCTGGGGACCCATGATGGAGACCATCCAAATCGCGATCATGGGCACGACCCTTGGCGGATTGCTCGCGATCCCTGTCGCGCTATTGTGCGCGTACAACATCATGCCGAACCGCTGGGTATCGATTCCGGTACGAATGGTGCTTAACTTTGTACGAACAATTCCGGATCTGCTCTTCGCCGCCGTATTCGTCGCCATGTTCGGCATCGGCCCTTTCGCCGGGATGCTCGCCCTCGTCTTCTTCTCCTTCGGCATTATAGCGAAGCTGACGTACGAAGCGATCGAAGCGATCGACCCTGGACCGCTCGAAGCGATGACCGCCGTCGGCGCGAATCGGATGCAATTGATCATGTTCGGCGTCGTGCCGCAGGCCTTGCCCTATTTCGTCTCCTATTTCCTCTATACATTCGAGGTCAATATTCGAGCTGCAGCGGTGCTTGGGCTAGTAGGAGCCGGCGGGATTGGGCTGCTGCTCGACCGTGCACTTGGCTTATTCCGTTATGACCGCGCGTCCACCATTATTCTATTAACACTCGCGATCGTACTCGTCATCGATTACGGCAGTGCCATGATTCGGAGGAAATTGCTATGAAACCTGATGCTCTACAGAGACCCCTGAGCTCGCGCATTCGCTTCTGGGGCATTGCCGTACTGCTCCTTGTCGTCTATTATTGGGCCATTACAGGCATGCAATTCGATGGCATACAGCAGACAGCAGGAACGGTATCGAAATCGATTCTGACAGGTTTCCTGCATCCGGATTGGTCGTTCGTCTATATTCCCGAGGGGGAAGATCTGCTTCGAGGATTGCTGGATACGCTCGTCATCTCTATTCTAGGAACCGTCGTTGCAGCCGTTACCTGTATCCCCTTCGCCTTCTGGGCTTCCTCCAATATGAGTCGGCAATGGGCTGTCTCGGGCAGCGGAAAAGTCGTACTTAGCATTATTCGCGTCTTTCCGGAGATCATCGTAGCCATCCTGTTCATCAAAGCCGTCGGTCCCGGCTCTTTCGCCGGCGTACTCGCGCTCGGCATCCATTCGATCGGCATGCTCGCCAAGCTCTATGCCGAGACGATCGAGAACATTGATCCAGGACCTGAAGAAGCTCTGCTCGCTTGTGGCGCGAATCGCCTTCAAGTGCTCCGTTACGCTGTTCTGCCGCAAGTGATTCCGCAGTTTTTGTCGTATTCCATCTATCGCTTTGAGATCAACATTCGGTCTGCAACGACGCTGGGGCTGGTCGGTGCAGGCGGGATCGGAACGCCGCTTATTTTCGCGCTTCAAGTTCGCAACTGGAACCGGGTCGGCATCATTCTGCTAGGCATCATCCTCTTGATTATTCTGACCGACCTCATCTCGGGGTGGCTGCGCAAACGCATTATATAATCTGAATGCTATAAAGGGAGATCTCTTAAGAGATCTCCCTTCTGCATGTTCTATTTCGCCTGATGCTGTAGCAGTGCAATGATCAAGGTTACCGCTTCGGCTCTTGTCGCCGTTTGGTTCGGAGCGAACTTGTTGTCACCCGTACCCTTCACCAATCCTGCTTCAGCAACCGCCGCGATCGCAGACACGGCCCAAGTCGGCACGTCTTTCGCATCCGCGAAGGTTAGCTTCGCATTCGGATTCACCTGCAATCCTGATGCGCGAACGATCATCGCGGCCATCTCCGCACGGGTAATATGCTGATTTGGACGGAAGGATTGATCTGCATACCCCTTCACGATGCCCGCTTCCAGCGCAGACGCTACGAAAGATTGGGACCAAGCCGGAATCTGCTTCACATCCTTGAAGTTCAATGGGTAGTTCGAGCTGGATAATTGCAGTGCACGCGCGAGCAGCGTAATAAACTCCGCGCGATTGACCGATTGGTTCGGACGGAAGGTGCTATCTTCATAGCCTGTCACGAACCCTGCTTCCAGCGCCTTCTGAATCGTAGCTTCAGCCCAGTGACCGATGGTATCGCTCATCGATGCCGATGGCGTCGTGCCTGTGTGACCATTGCCGGTCTGACCTTTGCCGCCATTGCTCGTATCCGGCTTTGTCTCCGTTACGGGTGGCTTTGTCTCGCTTGGCGTGTTAGGTTTCGGTGACGTCGGATTCGGTCCTGGATTTTCTGGCTTCGGTCCAGGTGTCTCCGGTTTTGCCGACTTATTGATGCCAAATTGGTCAACGATGAACGGCTTCGCATCATTGATATTCTGATCGATTTCGTACGTGATGGCTGTGAGTTTATCGCCGTCAATCGTTACTTTCACGAAGTTCTGAACCTGGCTGCGCATCGGACGGGTATTATCACTTGGATCCGGACCGTATTTCGCCGCATGATTCTCTTCTGCTAATTCGAAGAGGTTATAGAATGTATCGCCGAGCTCTGGCTTCTTATTCTTGTAATACACTTTCGGACCTGCGGTTGCCGGAATCATATAGATCGTTCCATCCGGGCGAACTGTATATTCCAGTTTCTTGCCGTTTACGGTCTCTGTAATTTTCTCTGTTGCTGCTGCCGTGCCATCCTTCTTGATTGGCTTCGTGCGCGCATAGATGTGGTCATGGCCTTGCACCACGAAATCGATGCCAAGCTCAGCCATTAATGGAGCCACTTTTGTTCTTACGCCGTTTGCACCCATAATGTCCTTGTCCGTCGCATGATTGGACGTCGTATAAGGTCCTTTGTGGATATTCACGATGATCCACTTCTTGCCTGCCTTCTTTGCAGCTGAGACATCTTGCTTCAGCCAATCGATTTGCGCGGCCGAGAAATTCGCATAAGCGTCCGAATTTTCATTCGTGTTCAATATGATGAAGTGCGCGTTGCTGTAATCATAGGAATAATATGCGCCTGTCTTTGTATCGGACCCTGGCGCCTCTTGCAGGTTGAAGTGATCGATGAAAGCATAGTTCTTGTCTTCGTGGTTCCCTGCTGCCGGTACGATCGTGATATTGTTCAAGCTGGACTGGGAATGTCCTAATAACCAATTCCACTGCTCTTCCTTCGTTCCTGTATCCACGATATCGCCGTTATGGAGCACGAATTTTACATCCGGAACGGTCGCCATCGATTTCGCAAGCGTCTCGGCGGATAGAATCGCCTCATCTTCCGTCTTCGCTTGCGTATCCGCAAGATCGATGAACGTAAATGCACCATTCACAGGAGCCGTTTGGAACGTACCTACTTCACTCCAACTGTTCAATGCCGCATCACCTACGCGGAAGTAGTAGGACGTATTGGCCTTCAGACCCGTCGCTTCCGCTTTATGAACGCGTTCTGTACCCGAATTCGTCGAAACGTACGAACGTCCCTTGAATTCCGCTGCTAGCGCGAAATCTGGTGCTCCACCTTTGACCGATGCCGCTTCAATGACTTGCAGATCATTGCCTTCCGAGGCGAGCGGCGTATACCATGTGAAGCCTTTCGCTGTCGTCGGATCGCCTTTGAACGTGACGGTTACTTTACTTACAGGGACTTGAAGATTCGTGACGATCACCGGAGCCGAGTTCGTTCTGCCGCTCACGGCACGAATGACGAACTGATACGTCTTCTTCGCATCAAGACCATTTACCGTATACGTATAACTTGTTTTCTCCGCTTCATGTGGTACAACCACGTTCCAATTCGAAGAGATTTGATCGTTCTTCTCATAAATCCGGTAGCTCGTAACATTCGAGCCTTGCGGCGCATCCCATGTCAGTACCATGCTGCCGTCTTCCGTGGCTGTTAACTTCGCATTTTTCACCGGATTCGAAATTTCATCCGATTTCTGGATCGTGTACGTGTCATAGAGATCCGTCGATCCGCCTACCGTCGTTGTATAAGCTTCGAAAGATAACGTTTGATCGTTCACATTCACACCAGTGAACATTTGCTTGTTCGGTTGACCGTATTTCGCTGCGTATTCGAAGACTCCCTTCGGTTGATAGACTTTGTCTCCCGCCGCATTCGTCAAGAGATACAGTGTGCCTCTCGGATCCACTACTTTCCCTTGCGCATCTGGTTTCATATCCGTTAGCGGCTTATTGGCATACATCTGATAGCTTCTTGTGTACGTGTGGTCATGTCCACCCAGTACCATATCAATGCCAAGCTCGTCGAATACTTTGGTCAAGTTCTCGCGAATATATTTCACGTCGCTGTCTGAATTATGGTTCGCGACGGAATAAGGCGATTTATGCAGGAAGACAACCTTCCACTTCTTATCCGTCTTCGCCACTTCGCTGCGCAGCCATTGAACTTGCTTCTCATAGACATCTTTGTAGGATGCGTTGCTAGCGATATATTCCGTATTCAGCACCATGAAATGCGCTGGGCCGTAATCCACGCTGTATACCGAACCGGCAGGCGCTGCACCTGTATTGGACCGCTCCGGCAAATTGAAATGCGTTGTGAAATTGCTATAGTTTTTGCTCTCATGGTTCCCCACCACAGGGACCAAAGTGTAGTTCATGAGGACATTTTTCGCTTGATTGAAGAACCAAGACCACTGCTCTTCTAAATCCCCATTATCAACCAAATCCCCAGAATTCAAAATGAACTGGCTGTTCGGGAACGCACGCACACCTTCTTCCAGCGTGTGGTTCCAAATATCGAAATCCCCTTTGGATGTTCCTTGCGAATCTGTTGTGTAGAGGAACGTATAATTGCGGTTATCGACCGCTTCTGTCGTAAACGTTCCGATCTCACTCCAATTGTCGGCCTGTCCGTCTCCTGCACGGTAGGCATATTTCGTTCCAGGCTGCAAACCATCGGCAATGACTTTATGACTTGCGAAAAGCGTCGGTTTGTTGCTTGTTTTATCTGCTTTGGATATGTACACACTGGCCGTTACCGAAGCTCCCTCATATGTGCGAACGTCAACCGACGGGAACACATTCCCATTTACTTTCGAGGCTTCGACGACTTCCAATTTCGTTGCGGTCACCGCAGGATTCGTATACCAAGCAAAAGCACGGCTGGTCTGCGGATTGCCGTTGAACGTCATCGCGATCGATTCCGGCTTGCCTTGCACGCCTGGCAGCGGCGTATTCGGGTCTACCGGCGGGTAAGCCACTAACGACATATCCCAATACAGATCAGAGCTGCTGCCTCTGTTCTGATGAATTTCAGCAGCAAGAATATTTATGCCGTTGCGAAGTTTTCCCTTTACAGCTGATGTAAGATCCACGGTTGCGATATTCGGATCGCTTTTATTATTTGGGCTAGTCGTTAAATAGTCATGACCAATCTTGACACCTTCACGATAGATTTCTGCGCCGTTCAAATAAAGAACTACGCCGTCATCGTATCCGAACAGTCCTTCAATCTTACCGAAGCTCTCGATATTCGAAGCATCGAAGGTTGTACGGAAATAAGAGGTAATGTACTTACTCGACTTGCTCGAACCATAGTTAATAACAGTCTTTAACCCGCCGAATTCAGTCGTTTTTACGTCTGATCCATCATCTTTATACCCTAGCGGCGCAGACCCTGATGCCCATGTGGAATCATCATAGACATCCTGCCAGACCGATCCTTGATCGCCGCCTTGGTCATAATATTTCCATGTCGAATTGCCTGGCAATAAGATCATCGGCGTATTCGATGCGGCAAGTGCCGTCAGTGATGCGCCTTCCTCGGATTCCGCTCCATACGCTGGTCCCCCACCAACGATGATGCCTAGCATCAGGGTCAGGGAAAGTAGCATTGAAACTACCTTTTTGAACAAGATATTCATGTGTAATCTCCCTTACATGTATTATCTGTCGTTAACAGATAATCCCATCGTAACAAGGGTATGTTAGCCGACTGTTCGGACAACATGGACGTTCTGTAAATTATCATGATTATTTTCATGAAATTACATAAAAAAGAGGAACCCCTGTCGTTCGGAGTTCCTGCATGACTAGCGATTCCATCACCGCAATATGCCTTGGTCGCTGCGCATAACGAGATTTACAAAATCTCAATCACATGTTAACAAACTTATGCGCGTATTATAGAAGACGCTGCAGCTGGACAATCGCTTGCGCACGATCAACGACGTCCAGTTTGCTATATAGATTACTGATATAATTGCGAGCCGTACCTTCTGCAATGAATAGTGCCTCGGAAATTTCTCGGTTATTCATCCCTCTCATCATAAGCTGGGCCAGCTCCTTCTCCCGTTCCGTCAGACTAATCCGACCAAGTTCCGAACGATCTAGAAGCTCCCGCTCCTGTGCAAATTGCGATAATTTCGCTGTGAGTTTGGCTGCGACGGCAGCCGGAAGAATGAATTGGCCATTCACGGTATCTCGGATTGACGCAATCATTTTATCCCCGTCCATATCCTTGAGCATATAACCGTTCGCGCCATTCGCCATTCCCTCGATGATATATTCATCTTCGAGGAACGTCGTCAGAATAAGTACAGGTATCTCTGGACATGACCGCTTGAGCTGCTTCAGCGCCGTGATCCCATCCATGACAGGCATCCGGATGTCGAGCAGCACCAGATCTGGCCTAAGCGCTTCCGTCAGCTCACAGGCTTCTTGTCCATTCTTCGCGACACCAATCACTTCGAAATCCTCTTCCAAATCCAAAATCGTCCGCAGACCCTCTCGCGTTAACAGCTGGTCATCTGCGATAATGATTCGAATCATGCGTATCATCCCCCCTTGTATCCCGATTCGCATACGGCAATTCGATGCGCAGCAGGCAACCCTGATCCAGCGCCGCGTCCACAACGAAGCTGCCGCCAAGTTGTTCAACACGCTCGCGCATCGCCGATAACCCAAATCCTAACTGGATCTCACTTGCGCCTATCCCGCAATCCTTCAACTTCATCTTCAACATCCCGCTGGCAAGCTCCAGGGTGAAATAAAATTCGCTGCTCTCGCCATGCCGAATACCGTTCGTGAGTCCTTCCTGTAAGGCATGATAGATCGTTTTCTTATGCACCAATGATACTTCTGGCAGTTTGCCGATGGAAGTATGAATAATCGCCCCCGTATTCTGCTGCGTATCCTTGATCAGTTGATGCAGCGCTTGAACGAAATCATAATATTTATCTTCCCTCAACATATGCACGGAACCTCGAATTTCTTGGAGCCCGTGCCTCACAAGGTCTTGCGCTTGCCTTAGCCGATTCAAGGCTTCCTCTCGATCGATATCTAGCAATCGTTTGCCCGCTTCAATCTGTAGAATCGTCGAGGTTAAGGTATGACCTACAATATCGTGAATGTCATGCGCAATCCGGTTCCGTTCTGCGTAGACGGACATCTCGGAGAGCGCGGGCCGCTGTCTCACGCATCGCGCGCTCAAGACTCCGGGTTCGTTCCTCCACCTGCTGCTCCAGATTATCCTTCAAATATTGAATGCCTGTATAGAGATGCGCGTTTTTAATTGAAATGGCGCACTGCGCTCCGAGAAGCTTCAACACGTCGAGTCGATCCGCTGTAAAGACGCCGGGTGTGAGCTTATTTTCGATGTAGAGAAGAGCGACCAGTTGATTCTGATGCAGTATGGGCAGACAAAGCACGGATCTTAGCTTCTGGTTGCTAATGTATGGAATCCGCATGAACAGCCCTTCATGAGCAACATCTTGTAAGACTAACTCCTCCCTCGTTCTCGCCACATATCCGATTAACGACACAGGGAGAATATCCGATGCTTCCTGCAGCGGAATCGACGACAAATGCAAGGCTTCAATTGACCCGTGAGCTTCTACAACCAAGCGACCATTATCATCGACGATGATCGCACCTGATTCCGCACCTGCATTATGGAGCATAATTCTCATCAACGTATGAAGCAGGCGGCTCATTTCCATCTCCCCAGATAATACCTGAGCTGACCTAACGACGGAAATATAGTCAATGCGTGCGAGCTCTGATTCACGCTTCACTTGCAAGAAGTGAGGGTACTTCTCTTCTAAATCGGCTACTTTCGCATGCGCACCCCATTGCAAATACGCTTCGTATGCTTCGGTCATATACATTTTGGCTAACTGCTGTTTCCCTTGTCGAAGTCCATATCGACCATAACTTTCTGATATCATGGCAAGATCATGAAATAACCCATGCCGTTTGGCTTGATCGATCGCCTGCTCGTACAGCAGCTCAGCTCGTTTGTTCTGCCGTTTCACTCTCGCAACTTCCGCTTGAATCCATAGATATTTGTGCGCATAGTTCTCTGGGCTTCGCTTTGCGTATCGCCGATAAACGTACATTCGTTTGCGAAGCTTCGACATATATGCACGTTGTTCCTTCGGACTTGCATCCTCATATAGCTGCGTCCATACGATCGATTCATATAAATAATGAACCATGTTATCGCCTTCAAATGCGGGCCGTGATGCAATAAGCGCAGCCGCCTTCGTCAGCGCTTCCTTCGCTTCCCCGTAATGGCCGAAGATATACCCTGGCAAATATTGCAGGACGTAGACCAGCTCCTGCACCATACACGTTGGATCTCCATGGACGGATTCAGCGAAGTCCTCATGCCAAACGTCCGTCTCTGCGTAAGGGTCATCCGGTGAGCGATAACCCGTTAATCGTACAAGGAGCGCAGCGAAGACCGCTGCCTGCTTCCAATGTAAATTGTTGTTATTGCGCTGAAGACTACGCCCATGCGCGATTAATCGCTCATAAATGTCGCCGAGCGGATATCCGTAATGCAGCATGACGCTGCAATTAATCAATACACTCTGATTGCTGTGCCATAAATCTCCGGATTCAAGCCCGACATAACCTGCTTGCTTCGAGAACGTATCGAGCAGTGACGGAGCATATTGACGCCAACTATCGAAGCACAGCGAAAATACGGTTAATACCTTTACATACAAGACAGGATGCGGCTTCGCGAATTCGCAAGCGATCAACCCCCACTTCGCAGCCTCTTCTGTCTGATGGAACAAGTAATAAGTGGATAATGCATATCCAACAAATCCAATCGATGCTTCTGGAGACATCCCCTTATCCAGCGTCATTTGAATCATGGTAAGGGTACATGAAAGCCAGCCCTTCTTATTGGTGATGAACAGTGCATTCGTGGTATGTACGAGGATTGACATCGCCAACTGAAGCCTATCATCCGTCATACTCTTTACTCGCTCTAGAGAATGTCGTGAATGCTTGCGTAATTTACGCTTCACTTGGAACCATTGCGTTACTAATTCCGTTGTACTCGGGTAGAAGTGATGATTCAATCCTAGCAATTTCAGCGCGGTACGACTTAACATCATCACTTCCTCATAGTTGTCGCGGTTGGCTTCGATCTGAATCTTCATCTTATAGACACGAGCCTTCTCTAGATCCGTTACTGCTCTGTGGATCAGAAGATGGAACAGATCATTTGCCGTATCGAAGTTCGCGCATAGGAACTCTACTTCTGCCCGTTCTTGATATGCTTGAAGCGTTACAGCATAATGTGATTCCCAACTCTCTTCCCCTAGTAAATCGGTTGCATCCCGCAAATAACCAAGGGCTGTCTCGAACGCTGTCGACCGCTTAGCCGTTAGCCCTGCCTGTAAGCTGATCTGTGCACCCAGAAGACGATAGGATGCATCCATGTTGTGCTTTGACGTCAAATGAAAGTGATTCGCTGCTTCGAACAACACTTCCTCCTGTCCTGCTTGTACACGTTCAGCCAATATCAGGCCAATCTGCAGATGAACAGATGCCTGATCGGCGATAGACACAAGCGAGTAAGCCGCCTGTTGAATCCGGTCGTGTTGGAACATATAAATAAGCCCATCCTCACCAATCCCCTGCAGCAGCTGCTCTTGCATAGCGATTTGCAGCGCCTTTAAACATTGTAAAAGGGTTCGATGCGTAATGGCAGCCAGCATGTTCATATCGAATTTACGTCCTATGATCGCGGCTCTTCCGATTAGGAACATGGTCTCGGCAGGTAGATGCAGAAGTTTGTCCGAAATATATGCAGCCACATTATCCGCAATATTCATTTCGTTGATGTTCTCTAGATCCCACTGCCACTTCCGAACGGAATCGTCCCAATAAATATAGCCTTCATCCTCTAAATCGCGCAAAATTTGCCTGACAAAAGATGGATTGCCTAACGTCTTATGCCACAGCGTTCTAGCTAAAGTCACTGTCTCTTCAAGTTCGACTTGCATTGCCTCGCTGAGCAACTGCTGTAAATCACTTAAGCTGAGGGAGGATAATCGAATGTGTTCGGCTTGCCTCTCACGAGATCGCAGTTGTTCATTCAGTGATTCTAGCGGAGATCTCGTGTTCTCTTGCGCTGTATCATCTCGGAACGTCCCGATAACAAGCAAATGACTAGTCTCTGGATCTTCCATTAGCAACCGGAGACATTGCAGCGTCTCTTCATCACCCCATTGCATGTTGTCCAGGAACAAGATCAGTGGATGCTCCTGATGTAGAAATAACTGGATAAATCGAATCAGAACCAATTGAAATCGCTGCTGCGCCTGGGCAGCAGGAAGCGATGCAACTGACGGCTGCTTCCCGATCAACAATTCCAAGCGAGGGACAAGCTCGGTTAATAATTGCCCATAACCCGCCAAGGTACGGGCAATGCGCATCTTCCATACATCGGTCTGCAGATCATCTTCCAGAAGCACCTGATCAATCAGATGATTGATCATCTGTATCCACCCTTCATATGGCAGCGCGGAATGGTGCGGTTCGTATGTGGTAACGCCAAAATAACCTCGAATCAATCCAGGTTCCCGGAAGGTCTCTTTGACGAAAGACGTCTTGCCAATTCCTGCGCTTCCGCTAACCCATACCACCTCCGTTGTCCCCGCTGCTGCTCGCTTCAGCGCCTGTAAGAGCCGGGCTTGTTCAGGCTTTCGCCCATAGAATCCCTGATCCGTTAGCCGGCGATCCGGCAAGTCCTCATTTCCAAGCACGAAAGGATCAATCAGACCAGACTCGCAATAACTTCGGTAGCATTGTTCCAAGTCGCTTCGCAAACCGTAAGCACTGGTGTATCGTTCTTCCGGCATTTTGGCGATACATTTGTCGACTAGAGCGGATAACATATAGGGAATGGACAAATTTCTTGTTTTCATCGGTTCCGGCTTACTGGCCAAATGATGATAGACGATATCCGCTGCATCCTTAGGCACAAAGGGCAGCGTTCCTGTAAACCACTCATAGAGCACGATGCCGAGTGAATAAAAATCAGATCGATAATCAGCGGTCAATCCTGTCCTGCCCGTCAGCTCTGGCGAAGTATAGGGGAGCAGAGAATCAGGTCTTGTCTCCATACGCAAGGGACTGTTTCCAACAGATCGGCTTGCGCTCATTCGGACATCAGCGATGACAACTTCGTACGTCTCTGGATTCACAATAAAATGAAGTGGCGTCAGTTCCCGATGCATGATCTGCAATTGGTGAAGCTGGTGTAAGCAATCTACTGCTCCTAGTGCTATGGCGATCCGGTCCCTGAGTTTCAGATTGTTGCCGAGCGATTGCATTAGGTGTGTCATCGTATATCCGCCATGATCCTCTATAATAAGAACCGGACGCTCACCATCCATAACCAATACGATGGGCTCTATGAATCCCTTCCCTCCGAAATGACAGAGCAGTGCATACTCCTCTTGGAAAGCGGTGATCATGGAAGTACCTGGGTACATATCCCGCGTTGTTTTGGCAATTACAATTCTGTTGTCATCGATCTTGATCATTCGGCACAACATCATCTCTTCATTGCTTCCGATCGACTCCAAGAATCGATATCCTGTGAATTGCAGCATTACAGCGCCCCCGTTATCTTTTATGGTTCCATTTTCCATATACCGATCAACCTCGTCATCTCCTTATTATACCATTCAAAGGAAGAATGTGGATGCTATGACTAAATGATATTCATGCTAAGAACAGAATCATTGTAGAGATAAATGGGGAAGAACCAGTAGTGACTCGTGTCATCAATTTGTCATATGACAACCATGGAGCAGAAATTGAATCGCTGACACCCTGCTGTCAGGTTTATCGATTATAATAGGATGAAGAATCCTTCGATGAGGTGAAAAAATGGCTGCGCTCACACTTACGAAGCAACAAGCTAGGAAGTTCTTAATGTACTATCACGGATTAAGCCGCGATGCCGCTTATATCGGCAAAGAAGGCATCCTCTCCTTCATCCGTCAAGTGGGCTGCATTCAATTCGATCCGCTGAATGTTGTCGGGATGAATCATGAGCTTGTCCTTCAATCACGCATTCAGCATTTCGACCGCAACGAATTAAGAGAATTGCTCTATGAAGATCGCAAGCTAATCGATTACTGGGATAAATGCATGTCTATCTTCCCTGTGGAAGACTGGCCATTGTTCGCCAAGCATCGCGCCCGCTATCAAGGTTGGTGTGATCAGAACGAGGCAGCAGTAGGCCGCGTACATGCCGAGGTTAAGCTTCGGGGTGTATTATGCTCCAGTGATGTAGATGAAGAAGAGATTGTGGATTGGGCATGGGGGCCTGCAAAATTATCGCGGGCGGCGCTTGAAGGCATGTATCATGCGGGTCATTTGGTCATTCAGCATAAAGTGAAGACACGCAAATATTACGATCTGGCTGAACGCTGGATTCCACCCGAACTTTACGGGATCCCAGACCCTTTTGAGGATATGGGAGATTTCTACGCATGGTACGTCCTGCGTCGGATTGGCAGCATTGGGTTGCTGTGGAATCGGCCGAGCGATGCCTGGATTGGCATTAGCGGGCTGAAGAGCGCCGAGCGCAATAGAGCATTCGCTCAATTGCTGGAGAGAAATCTCATTCGTGAAGTGCAAGTCGAGGGCATCTCGCATCCCCTCTATATCCGCACCCTCGATTTGGACCGTTTAGATCAAGCCATGGCCTTTGAACCGCAAGAGAAACGTGCCTGCATTCTCGCCCCGCTGGATAACTTATTATGGGATCGGGTGTTGATTCATCAATTATTTGATTTTGAATATCGCTGGGAAGTGTACAAACCAGTGGCGGAGCGCAAATATGGTTACTACGTCCTTCCTGTCGTATACGGCGATGAGATCGTGGCCAGATTCGAACCGGTGAAGCAACGGGGCAAGTCACCGCTTACTGTTCATAAGTTGTGGTGGGAAGAGCATGCGCGAGTGGATTCATCCATGAAGAAGAGTTTACGTGAATGCTTCGCGCGGTTCGCCGCGTTCCATGGAACGACATTCGATCGGAAGAGCTTGAAGCTGTAGTGCTATGCAATCCAATGGATCTCCTTAAGGGAGATCCATTTTTGGCATGCATTCATTTTGCGAATATCACCAACAAAATGGTGATGTCCTTCGTTCTATAGATAAAGGAGGTGCACAATGAATCTTGATGCGACCATGACCGCGATCGCCAATGGGAATGTTGAAGCACTTCAACTTATCTACGAAGAATATCGGCATATCGTTTATTCCGTAGCCCTATCCATTCTCCGGCACACAGCATCTGCTGAAGATGTGCTGCAAGACACCTTTATTCGAGTCTACGAGAAGGCCTCGAGTTATCAGCCAGGGACGAACCTCAAGGCATGGGTGATTACCATCGCGAGGAACCTTGCATTTGACACCATACGCAAATCGAATCGAATAAGCGAGGAAGATCCGTGCATTCAGAGTCCGACAATGGATACCGCCATTGTGCAGAGATTAGAACTTACTGAAGCGCTCTTCCGCCTTCGTGAACTGGAACGACAGATCATCGTCATGCACGTCGTAGCTGGACTCAAACATGCGGAGATCAGCAAAATCCTCGGGATACCCGCAGGGACTGTGCGATGGAAGTACCGTCAGAGTCTTTCACGACTTGCAGAAATGATTGGAGGTGAATACGATGGATCCGCAGCATATCATTTTCAAACTCCAAGATGAATATGTTCAAGGCACGCCTGACGTATGGAACAGAATACAACATCAAATCGCTGAACGTGTCGCTGCCCAGCTGCTGCAAGAACTCGACGGTATCCCCTCACCGCAAGGCAGGCTTTTCACAGAAATAAGAGATAGTGTACTCCCTAATCGATGGAAACAAGGAGCGTGAACCGAATGCCACAGGACAATTTTCATTTACAATGGGAACGAGACCGTAAGTTCCAACTCGCCGAAAATATACAGAACCACTATGACGAGACCCTCTGGCTGGAAGCCGTTATGTTATACCAAGAGGCTCTATCGCAGCAACCGGACAACCCTGAATATCTGCATGCCTACGGCTACCTCCTTGAGCTCAAAGCGAATCGATTATTGCGTGAAGCCAATGCATGTTATCGAAAAGGCCTAGAAAGTCCATCGATCCAGCAGAATTACGCTTGGATGCAAGGCAAATTGAACGCTCAGCTCATTCGCACCCATGCACAGCTTCTACAGCATCAAGAATCGATTGCCTATTATAAAAAGCAACTTGCCGCTACACCGCATAATCCTGATCATTATAGCAACCTGATCCAATGCTATCTTCAAGCAGATCAGACGCAGGAAGCCCATCAAGTGATGAGCGCCGGGTTGAAATTATTCGCAAGTCATCCGATGATTACGTATTATGCAGGTGAAATCTACGCTCGATTAGGATCGTCTGAGAAGGCATTAGCGGCTTGGGAACGTTCTTGCGTGCTGGACCCGCAATTCATCGATGGAAGATACAGCCGTGCATTCTTATTCGAAAGGGAACATCGCCTTGAGGAAGCGGCTGAAGAATGGCGGCATATTATCGCATTTCTTGACCAGTACAACTTCCATCAAGACGAGCCGCAGCGTGAGCTACAGCGCATCGAAGCCCTGCTGAACCTATAAGACAAAGAACCACAACCTCCTCGGCTGTGGTTCTAACTATGATTTTTTGCTCGTATTAGGTTGTAACCTCTAGCCGTCCTCTGAAAAACAATGCCGATGGTTCGACCGTATCCATCTCACCATCTAGTATGCGACGTACATCTTCTAACGTATCGTACAGCGATAACCACTCACCCGATTTCTGCGTATAAGGCTCGGCGACAAAAAATGGCTGCGCGAGGTAAGACTCCAGCCGCTCGCCGCGCTTATACAGCTGTGTATCCGGCTCTGATATTTTATCTACGCCCTGCGCGGCAACGAGAGATCTTAGTTCGCGATAACGTCGCAGCACTTTCCGCGCCCGCTGCTGTGTCGTGTGATGAACCGCATCCAGATGCGCTCCTTCTAACACGGTAGAAGTGGAGACAATCGGGTCAATCGCTGGATAAATTTGACGTGAGATCAAATCCGTATCGAATCGCCACAACGTATCCAATGGCCCATAAGAAGCATGATCTTCTGCGACTTCACAATGCATATCAACGAGCACCGTCGTGATCGGTCTAGCGCCTACCTCCTTCAGGCTCTCGCGCAGCGCGAATAACTCACCAGAAAGGACCATGGTTCGATCTACCCCGAGCACGACATCCTTCTCATTGCGAAGACTTGCGACTTGTTGATAGATTTCTTCACGAGTACTGTGTTGGAATTCAGTCTGCGCAAGAATGTGATTCATCCCTGGTGCATCGGTACCCGGATTCCAGAATACCGTTGCGAAGCCTCGTCTACGCAATCGAAGCATCAATTCAGCCAGCAATACAAGTTGCCCCATATTGGGGTGTGCCACGAGTCCAACCGTTCCCCCGCGAACAACGGGTGCGAACAAATCCAATGCTTTGATTCCCGTCTCGATCATCCGTAATCCACTCCCTCGAATAATGAGTTCATCTAGACTGCACCCTGCCAACGCAGCAAGGGCCACTAATGTTCTTACCTCAGCCCGACCAATGGGAATCTTGCCTGTACATAAATTAGAGACGGTCGCAGCTCTCAATCCAGCCGTCCGCGCCGCAGTGGTCAAATTCGGTACACGTCTTCGCAATAGCGGTACGTTCAGCTGTAACTCTTCATCCATTTTTTAACACCTCCTTACGTTATATAGTAATAAATTTTACTCTTTAGCGCAATTGTTTTGTGATGTAATTTTCAAAAAAAGATAAAAACCACGAATCTAGCACTATTGATTTCCAATCGTTGCTAATTTAAGATTTAAATAGGCAAATTCTAGCATATTTTATAGATTGCCTTACAGATCATTAAGGAGTGGAAAACCTGTGAAAAAGAAGTTTGTTCTAACCTTAACCTGCGCCTCACTGCTCGTTGGTATTAGCACTGGCGTGTATGCTGCGACGAACCTCAAGAAGATCGAAGCCTACATCAATACGACGATGAAGGTTCGCGTGAATGGGAAAGCTGTCCAATTGAATGACGACAAAGGCCTAGCCTTGCAGCCTATTACGTATAACGGCAATACCTATGTGCCGGTCAAAGGACTAGGCAATGCGATGAACGTTCCTGTCATCATCGATTCCAAGACGAATGAAGTCATCGTCGGTGAGAAGGTGAACGGCACGCCGCTGAATGCCGAGAAATTCGATAGTATCCATTCCACGAAGGATCCTGCACAGACGACATTCCAAGGGAAAAATTATAAGGAAGCTTGGTATAACCATACTGATTCCGATCCGCAAGCCCCTTCGCTATTCATGACGCCGAACAAGAAATACCAGAAGCTGTACTTAAAAATGGCAGCAATTGACCAAGAAATTACAGATGTCAAAATTACCGACCTCGATAACAACGTGTTGCTAAAAGATGTCGGCACGATCTCTGTCAGCGATGGCATGAAGGATATCGAAGTGGATATCGGCGGCGTGAAGACCGTTGTGGTGGAATTTCAACTCAAGCAAGGCGGGGGCTACCTGGTTCCACTCATCGCTTCCTATTACAAATAATGACGCGCAAAAGGCTCATTCCCGTTGGAATGAGCCTTTCTTCTTCAGCTTCATCATCATCAATATCGTCCCTAGCGCAGCAACCGCAATCCGTTCAGAATCACTAAAATCGTACTGCCTTCATGCCCCACCACCCCGAGTGGAAGTGGAATACCGGAGATGAAATTCGTTGCGATGAGAGCAACGATGACCGTAATCGAGAATGCGAGATTCTGCTTCACAATTCGGCGGGAACGTCTGCCGAGAATAATCGCATCCCGCAGCTTGCTCAGATCATCATTCATCAAGACAAGATCCGCCGTCTCGAGCGCCACGTCGCTTCCTCCCGCACCCATCGCGATGCCGACTGAAGCGGTTGCTAAGGCTGGCGCATCATTCACCCCATCGCCCACCATGGCAACATATTGGTGCGATTTCTTCAACGATTTGATAATCGTCAATTTATCCTCAGGCAGCAAATCGGCAAACACCTGCTGGATTCCAGCCTGTCTGCCAATCGCTTCTGCGGTCATCTGCTGATCGCCTGTTAACATGACCGTATGGACACCAATGGCCTGCAGCTCGCGAATCACGCGGGATGTCTCAGGGCGAATCTGATCTTGCAATGCAATAATCCCGGCAATGCCAGATGGGTTCTGCAGCACCACAAGCGTCTTCCCTTCGTTCTCCATCCGTTCGATTTCCGCCGCGACCTCCGCTTGTAAGTAGCCTGATTCCATAAAAGCTGGCTTACCAACCTTCCATGCAACGCCGTTCCGATTCGCTTGGAGCCCGAAGCCTGTGATCGATTGAAATTCCGTGATCACATGACCTTGCAGCGCTTCGCTCCCCGCATGATCCACAATAGCTTTTGCAATCGGATGATTCGAATAACTCTCGAGAGACGCTGCGATCTCCAATACTTCCCCAGATGTCAGCCCTTGGTAGGAGACGACTTCGGCAACGACAGGATGCCCCTTCGTCAATGTCCCTGTTTTATCGAAAGCAATCGCTTTGACGCGGGACAAGTTCTCGATGTGCGCACCGCCTTTGAACAGAAGACCTTTACGCGCACTATTCGAAATGGCGGAGAGCATCGCTGGCATGATCGAAGCTGCAAGCGCACATGGAGAAGCTACCACGATAAATACCATCGCTCGATAGAGTGCCGCACTCCAAGTATCCTGGAATACCAGCGGGGGGACGACAATCAACAATACGGTTGCAAGAATGATGATCCGTGCATACATACGTTCGAATTTCTCAACGAAAATTTGCGACTTCGGCATTTCTTGCTGCGCTTCTTGCACCATACGAATGATTTTGGAGAATAGACTGGATTCACTGTTCTTCGTAACTTGAACGAAGATGACCCCTTCCCCATTCAACGTCCCAGCGAATACTTCATCCCCAGCCATTTTATCGACTGGAATACTCTCACCTGTAATCGAAGCCTGGTTAATCGAAGAACTGCCTTCGGTCACAACACCATCGGCTGGAACACGCTCACCAGGTTTGACGAGCAGCAGGTCGTCAATCTGCAGCGCTTCAATAGGCACGAGCAGTTCCTGACCATCGCGTATAACACGAGCATTCTCAGGCTTAAGATCCATCAGTGCCGAAATATCTCTTGAGCTCTTATTCATCGTATACGTCTCCAGAGCACCGCTTAACGCAAAGATGAAAATAAGCATTGCTCCTTCCGCCCAATAGCCAATCGAAGCTGCGCCGAGTGCAGCCACGATCATAAGCAGATTTACATCGAGATCCTTCTCTTTGATGAGCGTCTCAAGTCCTTCCTTCGCTTTCACAAAACCCCCTACAATAAAAGCTGCTGAATATAAAATAATAGAGACTACAGGCCATAGATCTGTCACGAACCAGGCACCTAGCGCCATGGCACCACTTAATAGTGCAGCTGCCCCTTCTGCATATTTCTCTTTCCAATCTTCCCATTGCGATGTCGATGTCATTGCTTTATTGTCTGCGATTTGATCTGAGAGACGAGACATTTCTACAGATTGATTCATGGTTATGATCTCCTTTGTCATTGAGAATGAGATTCGTTGTTAATACCCTAAATAAGACGCATGCTGCTTCCCTGGGTAGGAAAGCAGCATGATTGAGAATGATATTCATTTTTACACCACGCAACAATGTTTACTGCGTGAAACATATTTATAATTATTATAATCTAGGTATTGGATGTTGTAAACAACAAAAATCCCCAACAAATCGACATGACGATAAATCGTTCATGCCCTTGATTGGGGATTCCATTTCTTATATATTCACTGCTTGGATGCGGTGACTAGGATACGACACCACGGCTCTTCTTGAAGCTCTGTCTCATCCGTTGATCATTCTTCATCGAAATGAACATGCACACAGCGCCTAGAAGCAGCAAACATGATGATGTTATCGGAAGCAAATATTCCACGTCAACCACACCTCGCCAACCCTTTAGAATGATAATCATTATCAACATTATAACGGATCTGGGATCGATTGCAACCCTTTTTCACAAAAAAATGAAAGTCATTCTCAATGAGAATGACTAGCTGCATGATGCTAGGTGCTATAGCTTTCGTTCGAAATGCTTGAATCGTGTCCCTTGATATGTCACTTCTCCATCGTCACCTTCAACAATCACCCCATACTGCTCATTGCGGATTTTCAGCTCAAGCCTTGTACGATCCTCGAATTCAAAGGTAATGAAATAATCGGTATTGGCGCTAAAATCTCCCGATCCGCCCCACACCTTCGAGCGCTTTGCGACGACTTTGCATGGCCTCGTCACCGGATCTGTGGCATTGTTCGAGGACCATTTCCCTGCCGCTCCGACAGCCTTCACAATAAATGCAATAATGACCACGACGAATCCTATAATAACAATCGTCTTCACCACTTGAAACATAGGCGGTTCAACGCCAAATCCTGGTCCGCTAAAAGGATCCATGCCAATCCCTCCTCTTCCCGCTAGCTTAGCCCCGCTAATTCTACAATCCGATTCACGACAATATCCGTTGGTACGTTATCAGTATCCATATGTCGTTCGAAGATGGAAGACGAGAGGCCTTCCATACAACGGTCAATCTGCAGTGCTGGCCACGATTCTCGCCCATCACCTCGCTGCTCTAATCGCTGTAGTAATACATCTCTCGACGCACGGAGTGTAAAATGCTGAATGTCCACACCCTCAGATCGTAATCGCCCAATGATCTCTTCATAATAGACTGGATTCACAACAGTCATCGGGACGATGATCAATCCAGAATAAGACCGGGCAATCTTCAATAACATCATGTAGTTGATCTCACGCCATTCAGCATGGTGCTGGAAATCATCCAGCTGCAGTGCTGCCGGCAAGCTCGCTCGAATGTAATCCCCTGCATTCTCCGGATCATACACATAGGAATGGGGAATGAGCTGATGAAGCGCATTCGCCGTCTCCGTCTTCCCTGCGCCAAATGCGCCATTAATCCAAATAATCATCTCATTTCCTCCTTAAACCACCCAACAATCCCTAATTATACCATTTGCAACCGCTTATGAACATGAAAAAGAATAAGATCACGTAAAGAAGGACGCATCTCACGACGCGTCCTCCCTACTTGCATTCGATTTATCATATCGTAACAATTACGATTAATGGTAATAAAAAAACGGCTATCCTTGTTCTTGCAGCAACGCGTCTACCGGCCAAGGCAACGGGTTGTTGAATAACGACCAATCTTGCATCAGCTCTGCTGCGTCCAGAAGACATTCGTCGAGCTGTGCTTCAATCGCAGCTTGGTCCATGGCAATGCCAATGAATACAACCTCATTCATCCGGTCCCCCCAAGTCGAATCCCATTTCTTCAATACATCAGGCTCCGTACTGAGAATATACTCTTGATCCAGCTTCGGTAACGACGCAACCCAATAGCCTGCAGGTCCGAATTGGATCGATGAACTGGCTTGGCTTAGGTTCGCAGCGACGTCGCCCTTGGCCGCAAGCCATACGATGCCTTTCGCTCGAACTACCTCTTCTGGCCATTCGGACATGAAATTGGCGAGACGTTCGGGATGAAACGGTCTTCTTCGGCGATACACGAAGCTGCTGATGCCATACTCATCCGTCTCAGGTGTATGGTGCTCCTTCTGTAGTTCATGGATCCAGCCTGCGGACATACTGGCTTGCTCGAAATTGAAACGTCCCGTGTTCAGAATCTCACTCGGATCTACCTGACCGTTCGTCGTATGAATGATTTTGGCATGGGGCTGCAGCTTACGCAGCACTCCCTCTAACGTCTTTAATCCTGCTTCATCGACGAGGTCGCATTTATTCAATATCAAAATATCACAGGTCTCAATCTGATCAATAAGCAAATCCACTACGTCCCGATGATCCCCATCCCCAACTGCCTGATCGCGGTCAAGCAGGGTCTCCCCGGAGGAGAAATCCTTCCAGAAGCGATTCGCATCGACGACCGTCACTAGGCAATCGAGCTTCGCGAGCTGAGGCAGATTAATGCCTGATTCAGGGTCTTCATAACTGAATGTCTGTGCGACAGGCACCGGTTCACTGATTCCGCTTGATTCGATCAGAATATAATCATATTTTCCATCCATCACAAGACGTTCGACTTCAACCAGTAGATCATCTCACAATGTGCAGCAGATGCATCCATTCGATATTTCAACGAGTTTCTCATCGGTCCTTGATAGATTGGTACTCGACTTTACAAGTTCGGCATCGATATTCACCTCACTCATGTCATTGACAATCACCGCGACCTTTAAGCCTTGACGATTATTCAGCACATGATTAAGCACCGTCGTCTTGCCGGAACCTAGGTAACCGCTTAAGACGGTGACCGGAATTCTCTTTTTTGTCATAGAACGCTCCTTTTCGTTTCTTAATAGTAATGTTTACGATTAATAATTTTATTATACAACCCCCCCCCACCTTAAAGTCAAGAGAATAGATAAATTTTTTCTCAATATACGTTAGCAAATCCTTAAGGCATAGGCAAAAAAAGCCCGCCAGTATCCTGGCCGACCTTATGAAATATTATGGATAAATCTTCTCTCCTGCCTCCAGCATGGCAATAAACTGGTCCAACCGCTTCTTCCGCGTCTCGGGTTTCTTGGCATTCTGCAATCGAAAGGTGATCGCAAATCGGTTCGTACGATTCAGCGTCTCGAAGAACGCCTTAGCCTTACTGTTCTCATTCAAGGCAGCTTCCAGATCCTCAGGAATATGATTCTCGCTCTGCGGGGCATATGCCGCATCCCATTGTCCATTCGATTTGGCTTGTTCGATGGCTCGCAAGCCCGCAGGCTTCATTCGATCATCGGCAATGAGGCGAGCCACCTTGTCCTTATTCACTTGCGACCAGATGCTTCGAGAAGATCGAGGACCAAACCGCTGAATGTAGAATTCGTCATCATAACTCTCCTTCTGGCTGTCAATCCATCCGTAGCATAACGCACAATCCAGCGCCTCACTATAGGATGGTGTCGTACGGGATGCCCCTTTCTTCGCAATTTGCAGCCGCACGCCTGTCGAAGATGCATGATGCTCCTCCAGCCAACTCGTCCATGCCTCCGGATCAGACACATACAATAAGGTGTACTCGCTTCCTTTGTTCGCCATCATCATCGTTCCCTTTCACGATATTTATCTAAGCCTTGGCTAGTGCCAGCAGCTTATTAACGGTTGCCCAGTTGCGCGTCGTCGCAGCCACGCCTAACTTCTTTTCCAAGAAATTGTTCGAATAGACTGATTTGCCATAGCTCTCGCGGCAGCGAATATAGACTTCATGTCCCAATACCTCAAAATCATCAACATCGCTCTGAAATGTCATAAGCTGTGCAATATTCGCTTCAGTTGGCAGCGCAGACAGGAAGGTCACGTATAACTTCTCCTGCTCGGCTGGTACATTGGCTGCATAAGGACTGCGTGCGATAATCTCCGCCAGCTCCTCCGCTGAACGGACAACGGTTCGAACTTCATAACCGAGAGCTTCCTGAAGCGTCTCCTCAATTTGCTTAGATAATGCATCGGTTCGCTGCTCTTCAGCCTCGAAGATCACGTTGCCGCTCTGAATATAGGTCCGAACATGACGTACCGGCAGCGTTTCAAAAATTTGCCGTAACCGTTCCATCTTAATCACATGATGGCCACTTACATTAATTCCTCGCAGCAGCGCAATATAGATCGTCATCCTCACATCCCCCTTCACAATTCGTCCACATCTACCATCATATACCAATTTTTGCCTAACACCAAGGCTTACATCATAACAACTTTTGCATGCGGCGTTGTAAAAAAAACATCCTATCCGTGACAGCTGCATGCTGTACTAGAATAGGATGACTCCTGCTGCGGCCGAGGCCAAAATGACCATCAGCGGATGCATTTTATAACGAATAATGCCGTACAGACACCCTGCGCAGATCAGGAGTGTCGCAAGCGTCGACCAGGTTAATCCCGGTTCAGAGCTGGATAAGATTCCAAAATGAATCGCCGCGTAAGCGATAAGGCCCGTCACGATAGGTCTAAGACCATAGAACGAAGATTTCACCCAGCGATTGTGATGCAACCGTCCGAAGCAAGCCGCTAGAATAATAATGATGACTAAGGAAGGCAAGATCATCCCGAGTGTCGAACTGATCGCCCCGAGAATTCCTGCGGTTCGATATCCGATCAATGTCGCACTATTCGTTGCGATCGGCCCTGGAGCCATCCCTGCCAACGCGACAATTTCTTGAAATTCAGACGCGCTCATCCAATACCGAAGATGAACTTCATGCTCGATAATCGTAATGACGGCGTATCCGCCGCCAAAGGAAATCAGCCCGATTTTCATAAAAACAAGAAATAATTTCCATAACATACCGTTCACTCCTGTTAGATGTAATACTCCGGATAGATGGGCTCAGGTTCTTGCTGATCGGCATGATGCTGCTCGGTGTGCACCTGCATGCCGAGATGCTTCTTCACTTGCACGGCAACAAGACCGATCACAAGTCCGAGGACGATCAGATAGAACGGATGAATCGGTGTCACGATTAACATGATTACCGTGCTAATGCCTACAGCGATTGTCGTCTTATCGAATAAGGCCGTCTTAGCCATTTTGTATGCCGCAATAATAATGAGAGCGATAACGCCTCCTTGTATCCCTTTGAGCGCCGCTTCGATCTTCGGATGATCTTGGAACATCGAGTAGCCGAGACTTAGCAGGAATACGATGAAGAACGTAGGCAGCGCAATGCCCACGACCGCGAGAATGGCTCCCATCACACCTGCAAGCCGGTAGCCGATAAATGCCGCGAGATTCACCCCGACGCCGCCAGGCGCAGATCCTGCGATCGAGACGAGATCACTCATCTCTTCCTCTCTCATCCACCCATGTCTTTCCACGACTTCACGCTCAATGCCGGGAATCATCGCATAGCCGCCCCCGAAGGTCGAAGGTCCGATGCGGCTGAACGTCCAGAATATTTGCATATATAATTTCAATCGCTCCGATGCGGTTGTTCGCACATCTCCACCCCCATGTCATTCATGCAGTCAAGTTCCTCTTTTTATAGTATACTATCTTTATTCCAATATGACATTAAGTTTGTGATAAACAACCATTAAAGAAAGTTTTATACCCTTGATTCGATGTTCTTATACCACTAATTCCGAGTTGATTATAGTGATATGGAATTAAGTTATAACCAAGCATAAACGCCTTCGGCGTCCTTCCAAAGGACGTAAAGCGTTTAAGCGAGAAATATAAGAACAGTTTATCCGTGAAACTAATACATTCATATATTTTAAAAAATGATAGGCTGGAAATCTCTGCAATCTAGCGGTATAATCATAGTGCATATATCCTACCTGATTACTTGGTTAATTGATGGGCGGTGAACGATTTGAACTACTCCATACCAACGACAAAAAAACGAATATTCGACTATATCGCCGAACGCGAGACGGTATCCAAAGCTGAGCTTCTGCAATCCTTCGACGTGACAAGCAGCAGCTTAACCCGTTTATTAGAAGAGATGCTAACGGAGCGCATCATTGAAGCCTCCGGGTTCGGCAGTTCAACGGGCGGCAGAAAGCCGATTCTCTATCGGGCGAACGCAGCTTATCGGTACATGATTGGATTCGAAATTTCTCGAATCAGTTCGTCGGTGGCTCTCTATGATCTTCAGATGAATCCGTTGTCCGATGTTCGGTGGAAAATGGACGCACAGATGACCCCAGACGTGCTGCTCGAACGCGCAGCGAACTGGATCGAAGACACGCTGAATCAGCATCACATCGACCGTGACCTCGTCATTGGGATCGGCATCGGCGCAGTTGGCCCCCTCGATCAAGCGAACGGCATCATCTTGACGCCGCTTCACTTCCCGGCGGAGGGTTGGCAGCATGTTGCGATCTGTGATTGGATGACGAGACGGCTCGGCATTCCATGCCGGCTGGACAACGGCGCGAATGCTGCGCTGATCGGAGAACATTATGCGCTTCGCGGCGAGCAGA
Organism: Paenibacillus guangzhouensis; assembly: GCF_009363075.1. NCBI lineage: Bacteria > Bacillati > Bacillota > Bacilli > Caryophanales > Paenibacillaceae > Paenibacillus > Paenibacillus guangzhouensis. The sequence goes on from NZ_CP045293.1 coordinate 3,184,571, forward strand.
TGAGACATATGCTCTACGTTCATGCCGGCGTCGGACTTCGTTCAGCCATGATGTCTGAAGGCCAGATTGTCCGGGGCGCATTCGATTTAGAAGGCTCCTTCGGTCAGATGATTATCCAGACGGATGGTCCACGGCTGCAAGAGGACGGCAATTACGGGGCATTGGAGGCTTATGCATCGATACAGGCGCTGGAGAAGCAAGTGCGGACACAGGTCAAAATGGGTCGTGATACCCTATTGCACACGCATGAACCGGAAGCGATCCATTTCGATTTGCTTATCTATGCGCTCCGAGAAGGCGACCGCCTTGTGCGGGAGCACTTCATTCAAGCGGCTACATATCTCGGGGTCGGCGTCGCCAATCTCATCAATGTTCTCCATCCGGAGCAAGTCATTCTGGGAGGGCCGCTTGTCCATGCTGATGTGGTCATCTATGACACGATCATGCATGTCGCGAAGAAAAATATATACTACGCGCCTTCCTATCAACCTACCTTCTCGCCTGGCGTGTTGGGAGAAGACGCGGTTGCAGCTGGTGCCGCTGTCAGGATCAGAAGAGACTGGGACTGTGAATCCTAAGTTAGATATTGTATTGACCCATGAGAAAAGGCCTCGCAAATGCGAGGCCCTTATTCTCATTAACGTGCTAATCCTGCTGCACTGAATACTTTCTCGAACCCTTGTCTCGAGCGCTCTAACAATACTTCCGGTGAATCCGTCGGTGCCGTAGGCGTCAATATTTCCTGCGACACGACACCTTGATATCCGATCTGTTGCAATCCTTGGAGGAATCTCACAAGATCGATTACCCCTTCCCCCGGATACAGTCGGTCATTATCCAGCACCTGCTCGACGGGGACGGGAGGCGCATCATTGATATGAACATGAACGATTTGATCTGCGCGAAGCTTCAGAATGTCATCCACGGTCAGCTCGTTCGTGTAATAATGATAGGCATCGAACAGAAGTCCGATATTTGGCTCGCCAATGGCATCGATCAGATCGAGCGTCTCCTGAAGCGTCCAGATGAACGGATTCGCCCAAGCGGTACGCAAATGATGCGGACCTACGAATTCAAGACCTAGGCGCACGCCATACGCACCCAGAATCTGTGCGCAGACCCGAAGTCTTCGTACGGCAAGCGCCATGAAATGCGCGGATTTCATATCCGTGGACGGCAGAATATATGTACAGCAGCTCGTACACCCTAGTGCTGCCGCGGCCGCTGCCTCCTGAGCTAATCGCTTCAGTCCCTCTTGAAATGCTTCCTCGCTCGTTCTCCACTGAACAGATAAACCAATCGAGCCGATTCGCATCTCATTCGCGGCTAATATCTCTTTTGCTTGCTCCAACCCAGTGCGTTCAATGAAACTGAGCGCCTCCAGATCCACGGCCTCAAATTGATACTGAGCAGCCAATTGGATCAGACGCTCATCCGTTAAGGATCCACCGATTCCCGCACGCGTAAGCCCTTTCAACACTGTTATCGCCTCCCCTAATTAACACAATATCTCTATCATCATAGCCAAGCCTCGCACGAATGACAAATCCTCCTCAGCGCGGAGGAGGACCTAATATGGGGCGATATCGTCATTTCTATCCCTTCATCGCATCGGTGCGCCAAGTTTCTTCATTTTCTTGACACGTATGCTATAAATCGCCCCCCCCTTCCATTGAAGAGGGATTTACAACGTTTAGAACACGATGCTTACGATAATGGCCGACAAGAAGCTGACAAGCGCTGCGCCATATAACAACTTCAATCCAAAGCCTGCGACCACGTTGCCCTGCTTCTCATGCAATCCTTTGACGGCGCCAACAATGGTACCAATGGAACCAAAGTTTGCGAAGGAGATCAGGAAGACAGAGACAATCGCATTCGTACGTTCACTGAACTCACCCTGGATTTTGACGAAATCAAGCATCGCCACGAATTCGTTCGCAACGATCTTCGTCGCCATAATGCTGCCCGCTTGCACCGCTTCTCCCCAAGGCACACCCATGAGGAACGCAACCGGAGCCAGCACATAACCAAGAATGCCTTGGAACGAGATGCCAAAGATGCCGCTGAATATACCATTGATCAACGCAATGAGTGCAATGAATCCGACGAGCATGACGCCGACGATGACAACAACTTTGAACCCATCGAGGATGTACTCCCCGAGCATTTCGAAGAACGTCTGCTTCTCTTCCTGCTGCACTTCCAGAAGATCCTCTTCCGGCTTGACCGTATAAGGGTTAATGATCGATGCGATAATGAATCCGCCGAACAGGTTAAGGACAAGCGCCGCGACAACGTATTCCGGCTTCAGCATCGTCATATAGGAACCTACAATGGACATCGAGACAGTGGACATCGCCGATGCACACAAGGTGTACAAACGATTTTTTGGCAGCAGCCCAATCTGTTTCTTGAATGAGATGAAGACCTCATTTTGTCCCAGAATTGCGGAAGCAACCGCATTATAGGATTCAAGCTTCCCGAGTCCGTTCACTTTACTCAGCGCAAGTCCGATATATTTGATAATGAAAGGCAGGATTTTGTAATGCTGCAGTATCCCGATAATCACCGACATGAAGACAATCGGCATTAAGACGTGGAAGAAGAACGAATGTATCCCTTCATTCACGAGTCCGCCGAAGACAAAATCCGTTCCTTGATTCGCATAGCCTAACAATTTGGCGAACCCGTTCGCGAACCCTCGCACGAGATATTCACCAACACTTGTCTTAAGCAGCAGCAGGCCAAATACGATCTGCAGCACGACCATGATCAGGATGGGACGAACCTTAATTTTCTTCTTGTCACTGCTCGCAAGCCAAGCCAGGAGCAGGACGACAACAAGACCGATGAGCGCAATTACATATTTCATGATTGGGAACCTCCATTTCCATAATGTGTGAATTCGTTCACAATATCTGTGATCGAACGAGATCACACATCTGCAATGATCGTATTCAGCGCGATTTCCGCCATGCCGTTGAACGATTGCTCACTTGTCTTATGCGAAGACCGTTCATTCGTTAAGAGCTGACTGCCAACCGTCAGAATGGTTAAGGCGCGTACGCCATATTTGGCCGCTAACGTATACAATGCTGTGCTCTCCATCTCAACCGCTAGGACACCAAATTCCATAAATTTATGCAGACGATCTAACGTCTCTCGGTAAAACTCATCGGAATTGTAGATGTTCCCGACATGTACTTTTGCTTGGGCAGTCTCTGCAAGCTGATACGCTTTCATTAACATGCGGAAATCGGCAGTCGGCGCATAATTGCAGCCATGGAATATTTTCTCCGTCATGTTGCTGTCGGAAGATACCGCCTGTGCGAGGACAATGTCGCGAATTTGAATCTCCTCCTGCATCGCACCGCATGTCCCAATCCGGATTAACTTCTTCACGCCATAGTCCTTAATCAGCTCAGTTGCGTAGATGCTCATCGAGGCATTGCCCATTCCTGTTCCTTGCACCGAAACCGGTACGCCTTTGTATGTTCCCGTAAATCCGAGCATGCCTCTCACTTCGTTATAACAATAGACATCGGTTAAGAAATGTTCTGCGACGAATTTAGCACGGAGTGGATCGCCTGGCAATAAGACACGCTCCGCGACCTGACCGACTTCTGCTTCCATGTGAATACTCATGTTGTTATGTCCCCCTCATCTTCTTGCTGATCGAAATCGCTTACATACACAGCATATAGGGAATACGAGGAACGAACTAGACCAAAAGTTGACGTAAACAACGGAAGAAAAAGGACCATTCCACTCACATAAGCAGCTCCTGGCGAATATTATCAAGGTCCCGCCTTGTCGGAATGGTCGCGATCATGACCGTTGGAACGCTCTTAATCGATAACGGAAATGTACTGATGATAAAATCAATTTGGCGCTGCCTCACAATGTCATCCGTTAACCCTTCCATGATCGTGGTATGAATGGTAAGCTCATCACCGATTTCTTTCTTAATGAGATTAGCGACATAATGGCGAACAGAGAACTCCTCTCCAATAATCAGAAAAGCATTCTTACTCTTATACCGGAGGCTGGAGCTAACTAGCAAGGTGAGCTTCGTTAGATGAAATTCATTCAGGTGGATATCGCAATAAAGTTCATTCCACTGCACCATACAACGCTGCACCTCATCATAGACATGTTGGCAGGCATGCTGCGCATACGTGGTCAGATGATTCTGGGAGACCTGCATCAGCTCTGGAATGGCGTTATCGATAATCAGCTTCTCGAAGAACTCACCCATTTCCTGAATGAATCGCTCGTCCATATCCAACGTCTTGAAAGACTGCATGAGTAGCGGGAGCAGCCTGTCCCGCATCGCAGTCATAAGATTTGCCTGCATCGGATTTGAATCACTAGTCGGTAGCATCGCATCATGGCTGTTGTATTGACTTAAGCTAAATAACGAGATGAGAAAGAAAACCTCGTCTTTTGGCAGTGTGACGCGATACGTCTCTTCTAGCTTCCTAACGAGCGACAAAAGCGGGGAATAGAACTGACTCTCCGACCAGCGGTACCGCCCCTCCTCGATGTGCACCGTATGCCCTTGGCGAACGCGCTCGAGTACGATCGCAATTAGGAAAGCTAGATTCCGCTTGGAATTGAGAAAATACACGATTCGATTCTCCGTCTCGATCTCGGTAATGTACTGGTTCAATGTATCGAACTCCGTATTCGGAAATGGCCAACCCGTAAAGGCATTCGCTTCGCAGAATAATTTCCATAGGAAATAACGAATATGTATTTCGTGACCTTTGAGCGCCGGCGCCGCATATGTGATCCTCAGACGGAAAGCCTGCAGCTCATGATTATTTAACTGCACGATAAATTTCTTGAACGAAGAAGCGCTCATATACAGCGATTCCGCGATTTCCTCCGCGCGAATATGTCCTCCTTGCATGAACAGCAGGTGCATGAACCGATAATATGAAGTCTGCTTGAAGAGCAGAGCAATAACTTCTTGAATCGTCGTACTGCGGCGGTCACGGTGCAGAATCATCCCCCTGCCACGTGACACTTCAATCGCCATCGCAGTCGGCAGTTGCTGGCTCAACTCCTCAACGAGCTTACGGATCGTCTTATCGGATACCCCGAGCTCTTTCTCCATCTCGGCAAAAGTAAACCAACGCTGCTCCGTATCCAGCAAGGTCAATAATGCGCGAACGAGCATGAAATCTTTATCCATAGATAGCACCTAATCCTTCTGTACCAATGATGTGACGTTCTGCTTCATCTCACGGAATCTTCCTGGCGGCAGCTTCTTATCCTCCATGAACACCCGTGTAAAATAATGCACCGAAGAAAATCCAGTCTCCTCGGCAATTTGCTTAATCGGCAGCTCGGTACGCAGCAGGAGTCGCGTCGCTTGACGCACGCGCTCATGCCGGACGAAATCCGTAAAAGTCTCACCAATTCCAGCTGAAAATAGACGTGATAGGTGGCGTTCGGAGACATTCAAATAACGCGCGACATCCGTAAGTCCGATCGTACCGGCTAGGTTATCGCGGATATATAGCTTGGCTTGCTGCAGCAGCCGATTCGAATTTGTGCGCTGTACGTTCACCTTTTCCACGTTCGTATGTACGCCGAATAAGGTTAGGAACGAGAGGATCAACGAATAGGCTACTGTACCAATCGCCGCTGCTGGAAGATTCCCTGTCGAGCCATCCTGCAGCATGAGGGATTTCCATAATAACGCGGTAGGATGGTGCTCATCCTGCTGCACGAATACGGTCGCATGTTCGCTTAGTGCTTCATAGGCTTCTCGCATAGGTCCTTGCGTTAGCGACTCGTCCAGTTCAAACGCCACGTAGAGCAGGTATAATCCTTCCTGCGTTCGAATTTGATGGGTTACCCCCGGCCTCGAGCAGAAATGCGCGCCGCTTCGAAGTTGATACTCTACCCCATCATCCATATACGTCCCTACTCCTGCGAGCACATAACAGACTTCGAAGAAGGAGTGCTTGTGCACCGGATTATCGAAGAGCTGTGGATTTATGCCCCAGTAATGCACCTTGAAGCAGGCGTCGCTTGTCTGCAGGACCGTCGCGATCTCATTGAGCATGGATTGCGTTTCTTTATGGAGGTACATTGTATTCTCACCTCACAGATATGACCTTATTTTACAAAAAGATGTCCTCTCTGAAAAAAGACAATCGATCAAGAACATCCTTATTATTATAAGTGTAATCTTCAAATAATGCTCGTATCTTATCCAAGGAGGCGTGTCGATGATTCAACCAGCTGATGTGCAATTTTATAAAGAGAATGGGTATCTGCTCGTAAAAGGGGTATTTCGTATGGATGAGGTCGAAGAGATGCGCGAAGCGGTGGAGCGGATCATTCAACGAGCAGCGCAGTCGAAGGCCGATTGGAATGCCGCTTGGCAAGGTGATTTCCTGCCGCCGGAACAGCTGAAGAAGCTTGTCCTAAAAGGATTCCATGACGTGCATTATCACGATGCGGCGTTCACGCGGGCAATTGTGCATCCGAACATGCGAGCGATCCTCACGCAGCTCATTGGTCCGAATGTGCAGCTGCATCACTCCAAAATGCTGGTCAAACCGCCAGAGAACGGAGCCGCATTCCCAATGCATCAAGATTACCCGTACTTCCCGCACGCGAATCACACGATGCTCGCTGCAAGCGTCCATCTGGATAATGCCGATGAAGAGAATGGCTGCCTACGCGTCATTCCTGGATCGCATAAGGACGGCGCCTTGCCTCATGTCGGCTCCCATTACTTGAATCATAAGGAATATCCAACGAAAGACGGCACGCCTTGCATCGCGGAAGCTGGGGATGTGCTGTTCTTCAATTACTTAACCATCCACGGATCTGACACGAATCGCAGCACTCGTACACGGCGAAATGTCTTATTCCAATGTAAAGACGCGAGCGATTTTCCAACGGAAAATGTCCATTTCGACTGGGGCATGGGACTCATGGTCGCCGGGGAGAATCCGCACTTCACCAAAGCCAAACCGAACTATACGATTATTTAATTTCGTCGCATTGAAAAGGGGCTGTTCTACGCTTGAGGTTTCTAACCTTATGCGGAACAGCCCCTCTTTTTCTTGTGATGCGGGATTAACTGCTTTTTGGCAGTTATTTCGGTGTTCGATAGCTGGATGCGCGCGATTAACTGCTTTTTGGCAGTTATTTCGCTGTCCACTGGCTAGATGCGCGCAATTAACTGCTTTTTTTGCAGTTATTTCTATGCCCGCTGGCTGAATGCGCACGATTAACTGCTTTTTGGCAGTTATTTCGATGCTCGCTAGCTAAATGCGCGCAATTAACTGCTTTTTGGCAGTTATTTCGATGCCCGCTGGCTGAATGCGCACGATTAACTGCTTTTTGGCAGTTATTTCGATGCCCACTAGCTAGATGCGCGCAATTAACTGCTTTTTGGCAGTTATTTCGGCGCGCGATGGCTGGATGCGCACATTTAACTGCTTTTTAGCAGTTATTTCACTGCTCGATAGCTGAATGCGCGCAATTAACTGCTTTTTTGCAGTTATTTCGGTGCTCGATGGCTGGATGCGCGCGATTACTGCTTTTTTGCAGTTATTTCACTGCTCGATGGCTGGATGCGCGCGATTAACTGCTTTTTGGCAGTTATTTCGATGCTCGCTAGCTAAATACGCGCAATTAACTGCTTTTTTGTAGTTATTTTGCTGCCCACTAGCTTGATGCGCGCCATTAACTGCCTTTTTGCAGTTATTTCACTGCTCACTAGCTTGATGCGCGCCATTAACTGCCTTTTGGCAGTTATTTCACTGCTCGCTAGCTAAATGCGCACATTTAACTGCTTTTTAGCAGTTATTTCGCTACTCGCTAGCTAGATGCGCGCCATTAACTGCTTTTTAGCAGTTATTTCGCTACTCGCTAGCTAGATGCGCGCAATTAACTGCTTTTTTGCAGTTATTTTGCTGCTCGCTAGCTATATGCACGCAATTAACTGCTTTTTTGCAGTTATTTTGCTGCCAACTAGCTGGATGCGCGCGATTAACTGATTTTTGGCAGTTATTTCGCGCGCCTCTAGCTAAATGAGCGCATTTAACTGCTTTTTAGCAGTTATTTCGCTTCTTATTCACGCCCCACCGGCTAGATACTCGTCAGATGCCGATACCGTTCACGCAATCTGCCAGCGGTCCAATGATTGACCTCGAACAGATCCGCCACAGGCTGAGCTGTATAAGGGATTCTTGGCATGTAACCGGGCGGCCCGAATTCCGGCGTCATCGTCGTGACTTGATGCCCCTCGGACTTCCTCCGCTGTAGCACCGTCTCCCACCAGCCTTCGAATCGCTCCAATGCATAAGCGTATTCTGGCGCGGCAGGGTGAGGGACTTGCGGCCCCTGCTCGAATCCGATCCTCGCATGCAGATGTATCGTCCGATCCAAAATAATCGCCATCGCCTCTTCTTGGTCATGAAGCAGCGATTCGCAGACGCATGTGAAGTGGCTGTAATCCGCGGTTAATCGAAGCTCCGGGAATTGACGCAGCAATCTTGCCGTCGACCAAGGCGAGAACATCGCCCGACCACGATGCGTCTCGTGTCCAATGGGCACCCCGAACTGTTTCTCAACATCGACGGCATAAGCAAAGAACCGATCCTGTTCATCCTCCTGCCAGTAATCTTTGCCGCTGTGCGAGTTAATCAATTGCGGACGAAACTTCACCGCACGCTCCACTTGAGCCAAGAAGGATTCTTCATGATGACCATGCGTATAAATCTGCGAAATGTAACTAAGTCCCAGCTCCTCACGAAGCTCATTGAACTCATTCTCATCTTCCGGTGCAGGAAGCGGCCCTTCCACTCCGTCATAGCCATGCCGCGCCGCCCGTTCCATCTTCTCCCGTAGCGTTCCTTCCATGCCCCAGAAGGCATGATAAATTTTTAGTTCCAACGCAAGCTCTCCTTCATTCGTTTATTTGTGGTGACCACGCGGCTTCTTCCCGCTCCAACGTTCATCTACTTGTTCAGAAGCGGATTGATATCGCGCATCCACGCTAATCCGGTATTGATTCGTCGTATTCGCTAACGAGCAATGCATCAAGAACATGCCGAAGATCAGCACATCGCCCGCTTCGAACGTCGTCGTCGCCCACTGACCGCCGAATTTCTCGGTAATGACGAGCGGATCGTCCGTATAGTGACCAATGCCATCTCGATCCGAATCCTTCGTTCCATAAGAAGCCTTCAGGCTATCGAATCGATGCGACCCTAAGCACATAGCGAGTCCGCCCATTTCATACGAGATATCACCGATCGGTGACCATACTGTATACACATTATGCGTGCCGCGTCCCATATAGACGATGTCGTAGTGGGCTCCCGTGAAGTCACCTTTGCCGACTGCGCGCAGCCATTTGTAGTGATATGTCAGCGACTGCTCATCGAGCAATTCGTCGAAGAAACGCATCACATGTTCACCATTCAAGACATCCAGCAATTCCGGCAAATCCTCATTCGTGCCGCCCATGAAGATGCTCTTGCTGCCATCCGCGATGACCCCTTCTTCCAGCAGCGTATCCCGCTCCAACTTGCCCATCCGGTCCATTTTCTCCAGAATCGCTCTTCGTGCAGTCAATACCTTCTCTCGGTCATGAAAGCCGCGAATGAGTAGATACCCATCTTCCTCCATCCGCTCCCGCAGCGCTTGTACATCATGCAAAATATCGTTCGAGCTTCGCAACTCGGTTAAATGCGGCCCATTCAGTTCCAACTCGCGATTACCCACCTTCACCATCATCGTCCATTACCACCCGTCATTTATTTAAAATTTGATCGATTGATCACCTTCAATATAAACGGGATTGGTCTTCCTGTATTTAAGGAAATGGGTTTGAAATTTACTAAAATCGCTCCGGTACGTCGCTTGACCCGCTCTCCCCTTGCTGCGCTCTTCTCCACTTCGAGGGGGAGGCTCCTTCCATCTGTTGAAACCATGCGCTAAATAAGTGAATCGCCGAGAATCCAAGCTGTTCCGCGATACGTTGAATCGGCTCGTCCGACGTGCGCAGCAGCCATTTCGCTTCAGCCAACCGATGCATCTGCTGGTACTGCTTGGGAGACACTTGATAAAATTTGGTGAACTCCTTGCGAAAAGCCGACACGGATAATCCAGACATTCGCGCGAGCTCCGACACGCGGAGCTCTTGATTGAAATGACGCCGAATATACTCCGCGCTGCTAGCGATCGACATCCGCTGCGGCATTTGCTTTGCGTGCTGCAGCAAGGTCAAGAGGAATAGATCAACCCAAGCGGTGATGACTGCATCCCGCTCTTCCAGAGGCCCCGAGATGATCTTAAGCCAATTACGGAACAGTGCATCGTATATCTCCCGGTTCATCGGGGACAAATGAATCACGCTTGGGCGTTCTGGCTCCGCTAGTTGATAGAATCTGCGTACGAGCTCTTGCGGGATCGAAGATACTTGCAGCACGCCGAATCGGACGGAATCCTCTGTCCAGAATCGATGCGGTAAATTCGGCGGGATCAGGACAACAGCTCCCCGCTCCATCACGTATTCACGTTGCTCGCATTCCATCACCGCCGAGCCTTCCAGCACAATGGACACTTCGTAATCACAATGATGATGGGTTTCCATCTTCCATCGATTGGCATGCGATGCGATCGCTGTACTCACATGTATGGTCATGGTTGATGCGAACCTCCTGCTGGCAAAATTCTTTGTGCATCCTCTTATAATACAAAGTTTACCATGTAAGCGGCATTCGTAAAGTGGGTTTCTTGTCTTGTACCCTACCCGAATAAAAAAAGCTTACCAACCTCGAACATTCCTATTAGAGGTAGGTAAGCTTTGCATTAGAATACTTTGGTCGTCCAAGATTCGCAGTTCCACGTCTCCGTCACGACATCGCGATAAAATTCAGGTTCGTGCGAAATGAGAAGAATACTACCTTTGAATGCCTTCAACGCACGCTTCAACTCGTCTTTCGCATCCACATCCAAATGGTTCGTCGGCTCATCGAGCACCAATAGATTCGTCTCACGGTTGATGAGTTTGCAGAGACGAACTTTCGCTTTCTCGCCACCGCTCAATACCGCGATTTTACTCTCGATATGTTTCGTCGTCAGACCGCACTTCGCTAGGGCTGCCCGAACTTCGAATTGCGTGAACGCAGGGAACTCCTGCCAGATTTCCTCGATACACGTGTTATAGTTGGTATCCTTCATTTCTTGCTGGAAATAGCCGATATCCAAATTCTCGCCGCGTTGAACGGTTCCGGAGATCGCTGGAATCTCGCCTAGGAGACTACGAAGCAATGTTGTTTTACCGATTCCGTTCGCACCTACTAGCGCAATTTTCTGGCCGCGTTCCATGCGAAGATCTAAAGGTCTCGACAATGGGCTGTCATAACCAATGACAAGATCCTTCGTCTCGAAGATCATTTTGCCAGAAGCTCTAGAATCCTTGAAGTTGAACTGCGGCTTCGGCTTCTCCTTCGCCAGTTCAATCACATCCATCTTATCGAGCTTCTTCTGTCTGGACATCGCCATATTGCGCGTCGCCACGCTGGCTTTGTTCCGGGCTACGAAATCCTTCAAATCTGCAATTTCTTGCTGTTGGCGTTTGAATGCAGATTCCAGCTGAGATTTCTTCATCTCATACACCTGTTGGAAGTGGTCATAGTCCCCAACATAACGCGTTAATTCTTGATTCTCCATATGGTAGATCAGATTGATAACACTGTTCAGGAACGGAATATCGTGCGAGATCAGAATGAAGGCATTCTCATATTCTTGCAAATAGCGCTTCAGCCATTCGATATGCTGCTCGTCCAAATAGTTCGTCGGCTCGTCCAATAGCAGAATGTCCGGCTTCTCGAGCAACAGCTTCGCGAGTAGGATCTTCGTGCGTTGACCCCCGCTCAGATCATTGACGTCTTTATCGAGTCCGATATCGGTAATACCAAGGCCTCGTGCCGTCTCCTCGATCTTCGCATCAATCATATAGAAGTCCTGATTCGTTAACGTGTCTTGAATCGTGCCTACATCCTCAAGCAGCTGTTCAAGCTCCTCTGCCGATACTTCGCCCATTCTACCGTACATATCGTTCATTTCTTGTTCCATATCGAACAAGTATTGGAAGGCGCCCCGCAGGACATCGCGGATCGTCATCCCTTGGCTAAGCACCGCATGTTGATCCAGATATCCGACACGCATGCGCTTGGACCATTCGACCTTCCCATCATCCGGTTGCAGCTTGCCTGTAATAATGTTCATAAAAGTGGACTTTCCTTCGCCGTTCGCGCCAATCAGTCCGATGTGCTCGCCTTTCAATAAGCGAAAAGATACGTCATTGAAGATCGCACGATCTCCAAAGCCGTGACTTAATCGTTCTACATTTAATATGCTCATGCATGACACCTTTTCTTCTAGACTTTTTTCCTCGTCCTATTATACGTGGTATCACGGGTATAACTCAATCGACAATCGCAAATTTGTCGCAATAAAAAAAGCCCTCTATCTGCCATGTGGCAGGATAGAGGGCATATCTTGTCATGGTCGTCCTATGGACGCCTAGGATCAACTCGTCAACGACTGAAGAATGGATGCTGGAAGCCAGAGCGTATTGTCCTTCAGTTCAGCACTCACCGGAACCTTCGTTCCATTGACAAGCGCGCTATCCGTGTTCAGTACGTACGATACGATTGCAGCTCCATGCGTCAACGTGACTGTCTTCGTCTTCAGGTCATACGCCACAGTAATCCCATGGGCCCCTGCTGTCTCACGTACAGGAACTAATTCGGAAGTAACAGGGCTTGGATCAGTCATCGGCGTTGTCTCTGGTTGCGCACCTTTCGACAGATCTAATGTAAATTTCGCGAACCCATCCTTCTCTTCACCTACATACTTCATGCCGCCAAGCTTCGTTGCAGCATCTTTCGCCTTCGGCGATGTTCTAAATGTAATATTCGTATCACCCGTAACCGGAATGAAGGACCAATTATTATCGGCCGTCGGGTTAATTTTCTTATTCTGCGCGATATAATCGATTAACACCTGACGCGTCTCATCCGGTGAAGAGATCACAATGTTGGATCCGTCCAGGTTCGGGAAGTTTCCGCCGCCGCTCGCACGATAGTTGTTCGTCGCCACGAGGAATTGTTGATCCTTCGTAACGGGCTTGCCGTTGAACTGCAAGTTGACGATTCGGTGCGAATCCGGGTTCACAAGCTTGCCTTTGCGATCGTAACGTGCTGGCTTCGTCACATCAATCTGGTACGTTACACCATCGATCACATCGTATAAATACGTCGGAAAATCTTCGTTAATGAGCGGCTGCTCATCCTTCTTGCTCGGATCAATCTGATTGAATTGCCCTGCCGCATGCTCAAGCCACTCTCGAACTTGATCTCCATTCAATTGCACAACGTTGACCGTATTCGGATAGACATACAAATCGGCTGCACTCTTGACAGCAAGCGTTCCAGTCGGAATATCCGTAAAGTAATTCGGGCCCCAACGTCCGCCGGCCTTGAACGGTGCTGCCGCAGATAACACCGGGATACCTTCAAATGATGTCCCTTGAATGTACTTCTCCGTATACCACTTCTGGGCATTCGATACGATTTGAACAGATGGATCATCATGTACAACGGCGAAAAAGCTATTAATAGGTGCTGTTGTCTCACCAATTGGTCCGCGTACAAATTCGACGGTCGCTGCATGCTCTTCTTTGACGGCGTCCACGATACGCTCATCAACCTTCGCGAGCGATTTCTTATTCGCCTTATCATAGATTGGACGCGCTTCGGACTGGCTGTCGACGACTTTCCACTTTCCGTCTTTCTTCTCCAAGGTCAAATCCACGACCCCTAGGTGATCGCCCCAGAAGCCAGGCATAACGGCAGCTACACCATGAATCGTACCTTTTTGAATATCGATGCCTTCAATGTTATCGAACTCTTTGCTCGGGAACACCTTATGGTCATGACCGAATAGGATGGCGTCTATGCCCGGCACTTTGGCCAAATGAACCGTTGCATCACTCATATTCTCCTTGTACGGACTGCTGTCAAAACCAGAGTGCGGTACCGCGATGATAAGGTCTGCACCTTCTTGCTTCATTTTCGGCACAAATTTGTTAGCGGTTTCAATAATGTCCTTTGCAATAACTTTTCCTTCCAAATTCGCTTTGTCCCACTCCATGATCTGCGGAGGCACAAAACCAATGACACCAATCTTGAGCGTCACTGGAGCATCCTTGTCATCCTTGAATGTGCGCGTCAGAATCTCGTACGGCTTGAAATAGTTCTTGTCATTATCCGGATTGTTGTCATGGTCATCGATGTAAACGTTTGCATTCACATGCGGAAATTTAGCGCCTTTTAAGCTGCGATCCAAGAACTCGAGCCCAAAGTTGAATTCATGGTTGCCGATACCTGCCGCATCGTATTCGAGCAGATTCTGCGCTTTAAAGACAGGATGAACTTGTCCCTCTTGCAGCGGTCTAACCTTCGCAACGAAATCGCCAAGCGGGTTCCCTTGAATCAAGTCGCCATTATCGATTAACATACTGTTCGTTACTTCTTGACGCGCTTTCATAATCAATGAGGCCGTAAGCGCCAGCCCAAATTCTTCGGTGGATTGGTCTTGGTAATAATCGTGGTTAACAATGTGCGTATGTATATCCGTCGTCTCCATCAATCGAAGCTTCAATTTCGCTCCTGGATCACTAGCTTCCGCAAAGGCAGACATGGAGAATGCACTGCTGACAAGTGCTGCAGCTAACAAACTTTTCAACATTTTCTTATGATTCATGTGTGTAACCCCTCTCGATCAACAACATTTTAAGAATCAAATGATAATAGCGAATTTACTTATTCTCAATTTGCCACCCAGATCTTATCACTTTTATGAGCATTCAACACTTCACCTCCAGCTTTTATCGCTAGTTCCACTATTTTCATGAACATAACGTATTTTGATTTTAACTTTTGTTCATGCAATTCGCAATGACCTCATGTAAAATGTTTCAATAAATTTATGAACTTCTCTACGAGCACACAAAAAAGACGACCTTGTCGTCTTCAGTCCGACCTTCGATCGTCTATTATGTCTAATATGATAGGAAAATATTAGTCCGGCGTGACTGCAACATCTAACGCAAGCTCAATCATCTCCGTGAACGTACTCTCGCGCTCTTCCGCCGTCGTCATCTCTCCCGTCAGCACCAAATTGCTTACCGTCAAGATCGATAATGCATTCACATGATGTCTTGTCGCCAGCGTATATAACTCCGCGGTCTCCATCTCGAGCGCAAGCATTTGATAGTCGGCCCATAACCGAATTTCGTCCCAATTGTTAATGTAGAATGTATCCGTTGTCATAACATTGCCGACTTTCACCGACAGCTTCTTCGCTTGCGACAGATCGTAAGCTTTCCGCAAGAAATGAAAATTCGCCGTTGGCGCAAAATCAATTCCATTGAACCGCCGTTGATTAATCGCCGAAGACGTAGAAGCGCTCATCGCAATCACGATATCTCTTAACTTCACATCATGCTGAATCGCCCCGCAGGTCCCTACGCGAATCATGTTCTTGACGCCATATTCTTGTATTAACTCA
Source organism: Paenibacillus guangzhouensis (assembly GCF_009363075.1). Taxonomy (NCBI): domain Bacteria; kingdom Bacillati; phylum Bacillota; class Bacilli; order Caryophanales; family Paenibacillaceae; genus Paenibacillus; species Paenibacillus guangzhouensis. The sequence goes on from NZ_CP045293.1 coordinate 3,200,195, forward strand.
TGCGCATAGATGGACATGGACGGAACCCCCATCCCTGTGCCCTGCACGGATACCCGCTTCCCTTTATAATATCCCGTATAGCCTAACATACCGCGAACCCCGTTATAACAATACGATTCTTCCAGGAACGTCTCCGCAATGAACTTGGCACGGATCGGATCCCCAGGCAGCAAGATAGATTCGGCGATGTCGCTTGGCATGGCCCCAATATGTACGCTCATATGATCTATTCCCCTCTCTTTATTCACCCGAACTGACGGCTATTAGTATAATGGGATGCCTGAGAGAGGGAACGCCGTCGATGTGTTCATCCTGCTCGATACATCGTGATCTTTGTCCAACAAGGATTTGGCTGTAAACTGATCGGTAACGAGCACATTCGCATATCTGCCGCGTAGCGCACCGAAGATCGCTTCTACTTTACGCGCTCCACCTGCAACGAGAATCGACCGTTCCTTCCGTTTTAGCGCTTCCAATTCAATTCCGATCGTTCTAGCATTTAGATCCGGCACACAAATCTGACCGTTCACATCATAGAAGCGTGAGCAAATGTCGCCAACCGCTTGCTTATAGATCACCTGCAGCTCTTCCTCTGAGAAATACCCCATTTGCAAAAATAACGAATCGGACTCAGCAACGCCTACGGTAAAGAGTGCAATGTTCGCTTGTTCGCCTAAATCGAGAATCTTCCGAATATGCCGATCCGATTCCATCGCTTGTTTTACGAGCAAATGATCAACGATCGCGGGAAGCGGCAGAAAATGCGGATAGGTATGATATGCTTTGCCGAACAGGTGCAGAATCTCAGAATTATACGTATTCGTCTCGAGTTGACTGACGCCGCCCTTTAATTGAACGACATTGACCTGATTAACATGCTTATGCTTCAATTTACGCGCAACTTGGTAGATCGTAGAGCCCCAGGTCACTCCAATCGTATCGCCATCCTTCACAATCTCGTCCAAATACAGTGCCGTATCTTCGGCCAAATACTCTTTGATCAGATCGTCTTCATAATGCGGAACAGGGACAACGATTACCTTCTTGAGATTATATTTCTGTTTGAGTTCATAAGCCAGCTTCGCGGTATCCTCCGTAGGATCCATGATCCGAATCTGCACGAGTCCGTCTTCCTTAGCTTGCTGCAAGAAACGAGAAACCGTGGGCCTGGAGACGCCAAGCTTATCGGCAATGTCTTGCTGACTATAGTCCATAAAATAGTACATTTTCGCAGCTTCAATCATTTTCCTGATCTTTTCTTGATCCATTAGAGTCACCTATCTATCTATCTTGATCTAATCCATTCGTAGGTCATATTTCATTATTATACCATGATCCCTGTATCTTATCATTTAAGCGCGCATCTGCCTATCTATGTTTTTGTCGCGGTAAAACAATAAAGACCCTTGGATTCCCAAGGGCCCATCGTTTCATTATGATATCGACTCGCCAACTGGCGCTACAACTCGTGTTGATCTCGTCTGTCGCCATCGGATGGATAACACCGCGCAGACAAGCGCGAAAAGCACGAAAATGACACCAACCCAGGCATTGTAGTATACCGAAGCCTGTTCGATCACAACGCCTCCTACAGCGGAACCGAGTGCAATGCCGACATGCAGCGCTGAACTGTTCAAACTTTGCTGAATTTCTGCCGATTCAGGTGCCGATTTGATTAGGTAGCTCTGCAATGCAGGCGATACGGACCAGCTCAGCATACTCCAGAGCATCATAACCACTAAGCACACATAGATCGAGAACGTTGCTAGCGGCATCAAGAACATCATCACCGCAAAGGCGGATACGATGAACAAGATACTTTTCTCTGGACCGAATCGATCACTAACCCAACCTCCTACACCTCCGCCTGCTACAGCTGCGATTCCGAAGATGAAGTAGAACAAGCTGAGCGTCGATGCGCTAAGATGCAAGGTTTCTTGCAAAAACGGTGTTAGATAAGCATATAAAGTCAAATGACCTGTCAACATGAGGATCGATAGCAAATGCGCGAGTACGATCTTCCCATTCTTCAGTGATGCCAATTGTTGCTTCAGCGGAACGGATGGCGTAGGCTGAGCCTTCGTCATAAATCGTCCGACAGCAAGCAGCGCGAGCAAGGAAAGCACGGAGATCATCATGAACGGCGCACGCCAACCATATGCATTCCCGAGCATCATGCCAAGCGGAACACCTAAGACAAGCGAACCGCTCACTCCCATATAGATTGTCCCAATTGCTCTTGCACGATACTTGGGCTCAACGAGCTGGGAAGCCATCGTAATCGATAAAACAACGATCAACGCACTACTGGCCGCAGACAACACACGAGCAGCCAATAGCACCTCGAAGCTCGGACTGAACGTCGAGAGCAGGTTGCCGATAATGAATGTGACTAAGGTAATCATATATAACTTCTTCCGTTCCACAGCAGCCGTTGCAGCGAGCAGAATCGGACCAGCTAACGCAAAAGCAATAGAATAAATCGTAATCAACTGCCCTGAGGCACTAAGGGAAATATTCAAATCCTGGGAGATGAGATCCAGAATTCCTCCAACAATAAGCTCCACCGTTCCCGTTACAAAACAGGCGATGGCCAAAATATAAATTTTAAAATTCATCCGTACGTATTGCTCCTTTCTTATGTCCCGACCCATCCACCTTTAAAGTTACTACCGTAATAGTAACCTAATATTACGATCGAATCAACCCCAAATTTGAAATGAAAAAGACGGATAGATTCGCTCTATCCGCCTACTTGCCTCACACCTATGAGATCGTTAGTATTTCAACTGCATTAACCGGTCCATAATATCTTTATCTTCCATGAGCACATCAATATACTTGGACGTGATGATCGAAAGGAGCACATCGTGATTGAAAAATTCCGTAAACACACGCACGAGCGGCTGCGATTTGGTCTTAATTGCCTGCCACTCCTGTTGTTCGACCCCCGCGAAGATCATCTCGCGATCATCTACGATCAACAACCTGAAGCGTTCCAAAGTTACATGTTCTTTACTCGGCACAAAGTAAACGAGATTGGTCAAATTAGACTCCACCTCGCCAACAGCATGCACCTCGACCGTCACGCCTTCTTGTTCCTTCGCTTCAAGTAATGGCATGTATTTCGCAATATCGTCTCGCCAACCCGAGAATCGAATGGACTTCGTTGCCTCCTGCAATACCTGGCTTAACTGAGGCTCGATAGAGGAATTCGCCTTTAGACTCCATACTTGGTCGTCGATGAACACTTTGGGTGTTGCTCGTGCCTCTAGCTCCTCCAGATCCGATTGGAATTCCGCGGTCAACTTCTCGATGACGAGCGGCAGTGCGAGTGCCGTATAGAGCTTCTTCTTCTCGGAAATGGATTCGAGTACCATCCCTTTCTCGACCAACCTCGAGATGACTTCGTATATTTTTGCTTTGGGCACACCGGACACCTTCACGATCAACGTCGCGTCCATCGGCTGCAAGCTGGTGACCAGCGCTTCATACACTTTACTCTCATATTGCGAGAAGCCAAATTTATGTAACATACGTCTCCCACCCGATCTATCTCACATTTTTTAATAATGTACCATAGATCCCCTCGCAATGCTATTTGATCTCTCCTAGAAAAGAAAATGGATAAGGGACCGGCACGAGGCCAATCCCTTATCCATAGGTATCTATTTCTTCTCAACGATACGGTTTTCAACTTTCGGGTTAATGACTTTCACATTCTGCAAGTACTCTTCTACCACATCGTAGAACGTATAGCCTGTATTCAAGACCTGATCCTTCTTGAGCATCGAATAGCCATCGCCGCCCGATGTGATGAAATCATTCGTTGCTACCGTGTACGTCTTCGCAGGATCGATTGGTTGACCTCCGACCTTCACTTCAAGCACACGCTCGCCAACCGGCTTCGTTACATCATAGACATAGGACAATCCGCCGATTTGCAAGAACGAACCTGGCAAGTCATCCTTCTTCTCTACGCCTTTGACAGAAACCTCAAGAGCAGCCTTAATATCAGCGCCTGTCGCTTTGACAATTGTCAATGTGTTCGGGAATGGCAGGATCGAGTAGAGGTCTTTCTTCGTCAGATCTCCGGCTTTTTTGCTCGCACGGATACCACCGCCGTTCACAAGCGCAACATCGGCTTCATGGCCTTTGATGGTCTTCGTCTTCGCGATGATCGCATCCGCAATGAAGTTACCTAGATTCGTCTCAACGGCACGCACTTGGTTGCGTTCACCTTGTAGGTCTACATCCGTTTTGCCGATGACAGCTGCCATTGCCGTGTCCACTTTCTTCACGACGTCTTGGACCAATTTTTCAACTTCCGGATCTGCTTTGACAGACTCGTCATATTCTACTAATCCGCCGCTGAATCCTACCAAGTCTTTCTTATAGTAGTAGAGATCCACACGACCTAGCGATTTACCATACTCCCAGTCCTGTACGATATACGTACCGTTCACGACTTCAGGCGTGCGAAGCGGCGTATGAGAGTGACCACCGATAATAAGATCGATGCCCGATACATTTTTCGCAATTTCGCGGTCTTTCTCTACACCGATATGGGAGAGGATGATAACACGATCCGCTTTTTCTTTCATTTCAGGCACAAGTTTTTTCGCAATATCAACAGGATCCTTGAACGTCAAACCAATCACGTTATTCGGATGCGTTACAATCGGCGTCTCTTCCGTCACAAAACCGATGAATGCGATTTTCTGTCCGCCGATTTCCGCTGTATATGTAGGTATAAGAAGATTCGTGCCATCCGCTTTGTAGACATTGGCATTGATCATTGGGTATTTCAATTGATCACGCAATTTGAGCAATTGCTCGTAACCGAAATCAAACTCATGGTTCCCCGCTGCCATTGCGCCGTAACCTAGCGAATTTAAAATAGGTAGAATCGATTCCCCTTTGAATTGGTTCGTATAGATCGTTCCTTGGAACGTATCTCCCGCATCCATCAAGAGGAAGTTCTTATTCTCTTCGCGCCACTCTTTTACAAGCGTCGCAATTTTGGCATAGCCGAATTCTTTATCTTTGCTATTCTCTTGAATATGTCCATGCACATCGTTCGTATGCGCAATTGTAATATGTTCAGTTAATGCGTCGCCAAGCGCTTGCACATAATCACCGCGCGTAACTTGCTCGCCAGCAGGCAGCTGAAGATCAAGACCTAGCTTTTTGGCGATTGCCATTAATCGGTCTGCGGAAGGGAAGCTTCTATCATTCCCTTTCTCGTCTTTCGTAATTGCCCCTTTGCTATAAGCCCATGTTAAATAATTCGTCGCCCAGTACCCTTGCGGCTGTACAATTTCTGCCCCTGTGCCTCTAGCGATTAACGCGATCGCTTCCCCAAGGGATACGCTGCGCTCTAGCAATAATCCACCTTTATCGAATCCATTGATAATCTTCTTGTCCTGCATCCACTCATTGTGTACGACAGGATGCAGCGGCGCCGCAAAAGCCGATGCCGCAAATACGGTTGATAATGCCCCCGTTAATAGAATTGTTTTCGCTTTCATTTTCAATTTCAAAAAAATCACTCTCCCCTTTTGAATATCGATGAAACGGTGAACAAATGTATTTCACAAGAGAACATTTGTCATATCAAAGTATACACAGGTATACTAAACATGGTCAATAAGAACTTGCACTATTGAAATAAGACAAATCTAGTATAATAAATGAATAGATTCAGTGGATAACATGAACAATTGTACCCAAATGCAGACATATTGCGAATTCAATACGAGTCTAGTATTCTTAGTACATTCCTATGGAAAGGATCTGCTGCAATGATCGAAATGAACGAGGTTCCTATTTTCTCCGAAGTTCCCGCTGAAGAATTACATTCTATTGCACCGCTTCTGCGAGAACGTAAATATAAGAAGAATCATGTATTTATGTTCGAGAACGACCAGAACGAAGGAATCTTCATTCTGCGAACCGGCAAAGTAAAAGTGTACCGGATTCATGAAGGCAGGGAAATTGTGATTGGGATTCATCTCCCAGGGGATATTATCGGGGAAGCCGAAGCCCTGACCGGCGATACGTACCGCGTCTCTTCCGTAGAAGCGCTTGAACCTGTCGTGGCCTGGCATATAACGAAGCAGGATTTCTTAGATATCGTTCATCGTTATCCGTCCGTACTGCTCCGAGCCTATCAGATTATGTTCGCGCGCGTCCGTGTCCTGAACCGCATGATTCGTTATTTGACGTTCCTTGACGTCCGCACGAAGATCGCGAATCTGATTCTTGATCTCTATTACAATTTCGGGAAACAGGTTGATAACGATTACAAAATTGACATGAAATTTAATCACGCTCTGCTGGCGAGCATGGTTGGCAATACGCGTGAATCCATCTCGAAGACGCTTAGCGACTTCCAGAATGAAGGGCTGATTGATATTCGGCAAAAATATATTTATCTGCTCGACATGAAGCGTCTAGAACGTATGTGCTACGAGACGGAAGAAGTACCCGAGCTTCGCATCTGGCATCACGGCTAATCGCAATGTTGGCATCCTTAATCATGATCTATCAACTCTCCAACGTCCATCAATAAAAAAATCACAACAGGGTACGAGAACGAAAAAGAAGCCTGATCACTCAAGCTTCTCCCTGTTCCTACCTTCTAGACTACTTCAACCCAATCCCTTGCCGCTCAATAAAATTCTTCAAATGAACGCGTCGCGGATGACTCAGATAGTGGGCCATTTGGTGCGTCCAACCTATGTTCACTTTGCCATTCGTTCGCTTCGTATAATAATCCGACGTGATCTGCTCATACTCCGCAAGACCTTCGGCAAGAATGTCTTCATGATAGACTTCCTCGTGTACAACAATGCGCTGCGGCATTCTCGGCTTCTGCCATGGCTCTTCAGCAGGATACCCTAGACACATCCCCATGATTGGAATCGTATATCGCGGCAGCTTCAAGAGCTCCACAATCTCATCCGGATTATTGCGAATACCGCCGATCATCACCCCGCCAAGCCCAAAGGAACGTGCTGCAACCAGAACATTCTCCGCGGCAAGGGCCGTATCAACAGCTCCGACAATCAAATTCTCCACTTCATTGATCTCAAAAGCGCTCCCGTGTATATCGCTCGCCATTTTCAATCGATTGTAATCTGCGCAAAAGACGAGGAACACTGGGCAAGCCGCAACGTATTTCTGGGACCCGCCTGGCTCAGCGCAGAGCTCAGATAGCTCTGCTTCGTCTCCTTATTCTTAACGACAATGATACTGTAAGCTTGGACATGATGCGAGCTTGGCGCCCATTGCGCTGCATTGAATAATGCCTTCAGTATCTCTTCCGAAATCGGTTGATCCGTATATTTACGCGTCGAACGATGGCTGGTGATGAGTTCAATCACTTCATTGGACATATGGCTGTGCTCCTTTCACTGTCTTCCTAGTGTATCCCAAAAGTCGCACAGGGCACAAAACTGGCCGTATGCTCACTCCGATCGGCCCTCCATCGTTGCTTCGCTCCATAGCTCACGGAAAGCTTGCAATTGAGCGAGCGCATCCTTCTTGCACCACGTTGCGTTCTCGGGCATCGCGAGCTGGATTTCATAGACGAAGGCGCATAAAAAAGACAACATCATCTGATAGGCGGTGCGCCTTGCGCGGGGCCTAGGCTCCATCGACAGTTCATAACCGTAACCTTGCATAAAGTTCGGATGATTCTCATAGACGATGAATTCATACTCGCGGTCAGCGTACACGGCCCGATCGGCATCGATTAGCGCCGCGATATGCAGCTCGCCATCTCCCCCCCGTCGAACCAGTACATTCGGATCCCAGAGGTCATTATGGACCAGGGAAGGAACGGTAATCTCGTCAAAAAGCTCGGCGTTATCATGGAATACAGCAGCAAATTCTTGCAAAATTTGCTCTTCGAACACGTGATACACGCTGCATCTATCTACTACCTCCGTGCTGAGCTCCAATAGCATCTGACTCCAAGTAGGATATCCACGTACTGTTCCATCGGGCTGCGGCCATCCGAAGCGATCTGATGTCAGATGATGCATTTGGCGTGTATAACGGCCAAGCTCTTCCTTGAGCCGAGCGTAATCCTCCGGTAAAATCGATGGGTCATTCAATGGAATACTGTCTATAAATTCGATGATAAGGTATGGCCTTACGATCAAGCTGCCCGATTCATCATAACGAATCACACGAGAGCTTGGAATATCCTCAGACTCGAGAAGTCGATAAATGTGAGGCTCAACCGCCATCATCTGTTTCTCAAACGAATACAAATGCTCGGTTTCTTGCGGCGCAAGCCGCAAAACCCACTTGCCTTCGGGCGATGTGGTCTCGATCAGGTACGTCGTATTAAACAACCCACCCTTAAGCAGGGATGTATGCAACACATCGCAATCGGCTCCGAAGGTATCCTTCATGATGTTGATGATCTCTTCACTCGATATGGGTGCGTAAAGGCTGGATGTATTGCTTTCATTGGACATCTATAACACCTCTCAATCTTCATATGTTATCTACCTATGGATCTAATCATCTTATTTCGGATCGACGCAACGATGATACCAACAACCGCGCCGGATACCGGAGCTACGACGAGGATCCCTAGTTGGTTCTGGCTAGACGTAAGCAACAGCTTGATACATGTAACGGCTAGAGCAATCGCAATGACGATGCTCCAGTATTGAAGCTTCTGCTTCTTCGTCGCACAAGGCGCTACCGGCGAATTGTTCGGGTTGCTCCGAAATAGGTTGGTCAAAATGACATAGCCAATCACGATCAACCCGAGCAACGAGAGACTATGCTGAAGAATTTTATAGACGGGTATATTCCATACGACCGCTTCCCGTAATATCGCATAACGTACGACAAAATACCCGCTGACATGAGTAAATGCATCGATTAAGACATGCGTTGCGAATCCGAGTGCCACCGATCCGAGGAAGATCAGCCATGCTCGCGGTCCTCTTAGATTCCAAGCTCCTCGGATCTGGTAGGCTCGCTGATCTAACTGCCATATCGCCGGAAGATGGATCGCGAGGACATCTTTCACGATATAATGAAAGATTAGTGCGAGTAATGTACATAACGGAAGGGCTTCGAAGAATAGTCCTGCCATCGAATGACCGATCCAGCTATAGGGTTCCAGCATGATGAAATATTCGAAATCGGGCGCCATACTTCCGAGGATAAGGCCCGTTAGGCTGAAATATTTCGGTTTGATAGATTTTAAGGGATAGGCGTACAAAGGGTGAGCGAATGTAAAGGGCATTGGGCACCTTCCTCTATCATTCTTCCAGTAAATTTCCTTCTATCGTATCATAGAATTCTACGTGAAGGTAACCGGCTAGCACTCAGAGCTCTCATGATAATAAACCGCTCAAGCTCTTCGTTCATCGACTCTTCTCACATGGGCATGAACCTCCCCAAGCGATCGAAGTACTCTTGCTAAGCTTGATCCACAAAAATATGCTTCGACCCGATGCCCCATCTCATTCCTTTGTGCGGACGTATTGCAGCATCACCTTTTCATTCAACTAGAAAAGAAAAAACAACGCGTGAAAGTCAACTTACTCGCAGCGTGGTTAAATAACTGCTTTTTGGCAGTTGTTTGGGCGATTCGTGCGTTAGGCGGGCTAAATAACTGCTTTTTAGCAGTTATTTGGACGATTAGAGCGAGCGGCGAGCCTATTAACTGCTTTTTAGCAGTTATTCAGGCGGTTTGAGCGTTCGGCGAGCTATTTAACTGCTTTTTGGCAGTTATTCAGGCGATCTGTGCGAGCGGCGAGCCTATTAACTGCTTTTTTGCAGTTATTCGAGCGGTTTGAGCGAGCGGAGAGCCTATTAACTGCCTTTTGGCAGTTATTCGCACGACTTGAGCGTTCGGCGAGCCTATTAACTGCTTTTTTGCAGTTAATTGGGCGACTTGTGCGGGAAGCGAGCTATTTAACTGCTTTTTAGCAGTTATCGAACGCTTTGAGCGAGCGGTGAGCCTATTAACTGCTTTTTAGCAGTTATTCAGGCGACTTTAGCGTTCTGCGAGCTAAATAACTGCTTTTTAGCAGTTATTTGGACGATTAGAGCAATCGGCGAGCCTATTAACTGCCTTTTAGCAGTTATTCAGGCGACTTTAGCGTTTGGCGAGCAATTTAACTGCTTTTTAGCAGTTATTCAGGCGGTTTGAGCGAGCGGTGAGCCTATTAACTGCTTTTTTGCAGTTAATTGGGCGACTTGTGCGGGAAGCGAGCTATTTAACTGCTTTTTAGCAGTTATTCGAACGCTTTGAGCGAGCGGTGAGCCAATTAACTGCTTTTGGGCAGTTATTCGCACGACTTAAGCGTTCGGCGAGCTTATATCATGCAAAAAAAGGTTGGAGGCCTCACTCCAACCTGCATATCCTCGCATTAATCTTACTTTGCAAAGCTGAGCGTCACAATCTCCGCCGGTCGAATCGGCGCCGTGAGCGCTCCATCCTCAGCTTGCACCAATCGCTCAAGTTGACGTTCTAGAATATCGCTGCGATACACCACGATATCGTCTTCCGCATGGAGCGCCACATTCAGCGCCTGGACATCCGTCGAGACGTTGAACCAACGCAGGATGATATCCCCGCTCGCTTCCGCCACTTTCATCGCCGAGAATGCGAGCGATGGCCCTTCCCAAGACACGAAGCTGTGCGTGGCAGGCAAGCTGCCTTCATGCACTTCCGCCTGCTGGGTCGACCACGGCACTTGGAACTGGTACGCCTGAACGATCGAACCCATCGCATCATCGCGCGGATCTGCATCCACACTACGCTCCTCATGCGTAAATGGGATGATGCAGAGCTTCACCGAATGCTCACCTTGACACTGAGCTTCAGGTGTCGGGAAATACCCCCAGTCGCCCAGCTCACCTACCGCGCGCAGCAGGGTCACGGCAATCGTATCATCGCCCGCTTCGCCTTGAATGACCTCATATTCATTCAAGCCTTGGTTCGCAATCGTCAATCCCGCTTCCTCACCTGAAACCGTCACGAAAGCTTGCTGATGATGGCAATTGCTCGGATTCTTCCACTCCTCCGCAGGCGTACTGCTGCGCTCCGGCACCTCAAATATTGAGTCCGCATAATGCGTGCCGACGCGAAGGCCTGTCGGGAACAGCATCCGCAAACGGTGATCCTTTGCCTGATTATTAAATGAGCAAGCAACCTCTACGCCTTCGCCATGGCGATTCAGGGATACGTGTGTCACGATGCGCATCGTCGTCATTTGGCTCGAACGACCGGCACGGCGTCCTGTGAACCAGACGATCTCCCGCTGTTCCAACTCGAGCAGGTCATCTGCTGCTATAGGAATCTCTAATTCATGCACAATTTCAATCGCTGCTTGATAAGGAGTATCCCTCACAACGTGGATCGCAGCAGCAGGAACCCCACGCGTCGTGATCGGCGCCGTGCCATTCGCTTCACGATACATATATTCGTTGCCGATATCGCCCGTATCTTCCAGCGTGCCAAGCCCGCGATAGACCACGCCGCTAGATTTGTCCGTTACCGTCAACGTGCCATCGACCTCAACCGCAACGATCAGCTTATCATTTTCCATTTGATTCGTGTCTGTAATCAACGATGCGGCCTCACGATTACTCGCCGCGTCTGTTGTTCGTACGACCCCGTATGCGCGATATCCTAGCGCCGGCACTGCCACCGCTTCGAATGTCACACGCACGGATCTTGCGAAGTATGGCTGTCTAAATTGGTCTTCTGGCAGATCGTATCCGAACTGAATGCCCAAATCTTCAACCGTGCATGGCAGCTGAACACCGTCCGAGTCGACCAAGACGAAGCCATCCAAGTTATATTCCTTCACTTCTCTACGCATCTGGCCGAAATCCATGCCACTGCGGAAATAAATCCGCTTCACTTCAAGCTCCACACTCAAGCTACCGCTCCGTACCCAGCCCGTTGTATTCGATACCACGAACGGAACCGCATCCGTGCCATATGCTGCAAAGCTCGATGTATCTGCTCGATCCGCAATCCAAGCCAGACTCTCATCCGCAATTGCTTCCGCCACATGTCTGCTCTTCTCAAATCGCGTCATCATCTCCGCATGCACTTCATCCACACTGCACCCGCAGATGCTGTCATGCGGATGATTCTGCATCAGCGTCTTCCAAGCATAGTTGAACAAGTGGTGCGGGTAGCTCTGTCCGAGCATGTAGGCCATCGCCGCGAGCGGCTCAGCCACTTTCTCCAATGCTGTCTGTCCTTGTTGATTCTTCTGCTTCATGTAGACGCGCGATGACGCGGTATTTACAAGCGTGCCCCACCCGTCTGTGTGCTGGCTGCGGAGTTCACCCCGGATCACGGACAGATTGTCCGGGAGCGAACGCCCGACTTGCTCCAGATAGTCATCGAAGTTCGAATGCACGAACGTAACATCCGGATATAACTGTTCCGCCGTCTTGATCGCTTCGGATAGATCCGTCTGCACCGGCTGATGATCGCAGCCATTCATAAAGAGCAAATGCCGCGTGGACGCATATTTTTCTGCATCCGCCAGCTTCTTATCCCAATAGATCTTCGCCGCTTCAGCCTCTGCAGGCACTTCATTCCCGTTGCTGTACCAATTCGCGAACAGGATGCCGAGCACCTTAGAGCCATCGGGTGATTCCCACCACATCTCCGAATATGGTGATTCATACGCACTAACGTCCGTCACTTCGTTATTGAATCCGGTCGGCTTCACCCCGCGGCCGAACACGGCATGTTGAATTCCGGCCTGCTTCAACATTTGAGGCGCCTGTCCCATATTGCCGAAGGAATCCGGGAAATAGCCTAGCTTCGAGATGGTGCCATAAGCAGCGGCATCCCGATGTCCGATCAATAAGTTCCGAACATTGGCTTCGCTGCTCGTTAAGAACTCGTCCTGCAGGATATACCAAGGACCGATATGGATGCGTCCCTCACGAATGTAATGTTCTAGCTTCGCTCTCATTTCTGGTCGAACTTGCAAATAATCTTCCAATATGATCGTCTGACCATCGAGATGAAAACTGCGATATTCCTCATCGCGTTCCAATGTCTCCATCAATGTGTCCATCAGCTTGATCAACAGGACATGATGCTTCTCATAGGGCAAATACCATTCCCTATCCCAATGTGTATGGGAAATAATATGTACCGTTTTGGACTGTGACATCAAATCGTCCTCGTTTCTATTCGTTATTAAGAGGGTTAACGTATCGTCAACCCCCTCGTCATCTTCTCTATCTATCTTCTCTATCTAACCTACCAATCCCGTACGCTCCACACTCTCGACAAAATAACGCTGAACGAACAAATATAATACAATGAGCGGCGCCATCATGAGCAGCACACCCGTATTGAGCAGCATCGATTGATAGACCGGATCCGGTTCTTTGCCAAGAGCCGGGCCCATATCCGTCAGTTGCGTCGCTAATACTTTGACCTTACTTAAGAACAAAGAGACATAATAGCTGTCATTCCACTGCCATACGAAGGAGAAGAGCAGCACGGTGACGATCGCCGGAATCGCGTTCGGCAGAATGATCCGGTAGAACGTCTTGAAGATACCAGCGCCATCCACTAGGGACGCCTCTTCCAGTTCCTTCGGAACACCGCGGAAAAATTGTCGGAAAATGTAAATATACAACCCGTTCTTCAGTCCCATCGCTGTCCCTGACGAGATGAGGAACGGCCAGAATGTATCAATTAAGTTGACGCTGCCCTTCTCGGTGAACCACTTCAATATCCCGAACAAGTCGAAATAGCGATACGTCAAGTAAAGCGGAATCATGATCGTCTGCGGCGGCACCACAATCGTAAAAATAACGAGCGCAAACAAAATTCCGCTTCCCTTGAACTTAAGCCGAGCAAACGCATACCCCGCTAATGCGCAAGTAGCGAGCTGAATGATCGTCGTCGCCGACGAAATCATGAACGTATTCAGCAGCGCTGATCCATACTTCGTCGCCGATATCGCGAGCTTCAAGTTCTCGAAGGTGAAATGCCGCGGGATCCACAGCACGGTTGGATCATAAATATCGACCTTGCTCCGGAACGCTACCGAAATCCGAAGGAAGAGCGGAAAAAGAATAATATAACAAAATCCTAAGATCAATAAGGTACGAACAGCAATCCAGGTCCACAGCTTCGCCTTCTCCTGCGGACTTTTTCTACTGAGCCATTCACCCATACGAGCCGCCTGTACTCTCATATTCGTCCCCCTCCTTATCAGTCATAATAGAACACTTTTCTCGAGATTATTGCCGTGGATACGAACAAGATAATCGCCACGACGATAAAGTACACCCACGACATTGCCGCACTTAGTCCAAAATCAAACGTCTTAAACGCGGTCTGCGAGATCAGTGTATTGATCTTGTTGCTGCTGAACGAATCAATAATGGAGTAGACCAGGTTCGTTAGAATTAATGGCGTCATCATCGGAAAAGTCACTTTCCAGAATATCTCATAACCTGTCGCGCCTTCGATCTTCGATGCTTCATAGAGCGACGGCGATATCGATTGCAACCCCGCAAGGAAAATGAGAATCTGTACGCCCGAGGAGCTGATAATCTCGTAAATCCGATCCACTGCGCCGGTGATATAATCGACGATGGCAGGCCCCATACCCGATTCGAGCAGCATCTTCTTGAGTTCGAAGCTCTGGAGCAGATTCGCTCCGCCTTCGCCTCCCCCGCTCATCGCCGTACCGCCTACGAAGCTGCTAATGTCGAGATTCGCGATCGCGCTGGAAGCGAGAATGACCGGCAGGAAGAAAATTGCCCGGGCAATAGAACGACCTCTGAACTTCTGATTGAGCAGCACTGCTGCGAACAAACTGAAGATGATAATGATCGGCACGTTCACGAGCATATGTGCCACCGACTCTGTCAGACTGCGCGGATAATCCGGATTCGAAGTAAACAGACTGATATAGTTCACAAATCCCTTGTACTCCGTCGCAAAACCGCTCTCTACGATATGAATCGAGCTTAAGCTGAATCGAAACGACTGGATGAGCGGAAGCAAGAAGAGCATGATCATCCCGATAATAAGAGGCGAGGCGAACAAGACGCCGTACCAAGCTTTTTTCTGTTCTAACGTCAAACTTTTTCTCTTCATGTTACTCACCGCCTACCCAATAGCCGAGCCCGTCGATCGAATGACCTTCGGCTTGTATCGGCGTGTTGTTATAGTTAATGATCACTCTCGTGCCTTGTTCGAATGTCGTCTCGACAACACCCTCAGCAAGCTTACGATGACCCGTAATGGTCTGATGTCTCACCGCGCCGAGCTGCGACTTCACCTCTTGATAATTCGCGACGGCTTGATCCATCCAATCCTGGTAATGAAGCCCGTATAGCCCATTGTAATCCGAGTCTTTGATGACCGAAGCATCTGCCGCGTACCATTGATAGAACAGGTTCGAGCCCGTCTCCATTGCACGAAGCAGAGGAATTCTTGGATCCGTCGCATGCTGCGCATTCATCGGTGCGCCTGCGAGATCCACATATCCATGAAGCGCCATCTGATAGAAAGGAATATCTTCATCCGTAATATTCAGCTGACTGCTCCGAATCGGCGCATTGACGATCACGTTCGCGCTTGGCAGCGTATAGACGTTCCCGCCATCCACCATGACATTTTTCGTCTGTTGCTTCAATTTGGCCACTTGCTCCTCAGCAATCTGCAGCGCTTCCTGTCTGTTCACAGATTGATCCTTTGCAAAATCCGAATGCAGTTCATTGCCCAAATCACGGAGCGACACGCCCGGAACATCGTACGTCGCATACTTCGATGCAAATCGATCCACCGTTTCCCCTAACACTGCTGGCGATAATAAGTAATGCGAGAACTTCAATGTATCTTTGACATACATCACTGGATCGTATTGATAGATGCTTGCTTTCTGTCCGTCTAAGAAGGTCGCTGCATCCGATGATCCTTTATATTTCGCTTGGAAAGCGACATCGGGATAGAGCCCGATGTTCTCTTGCTTCGCATAGTCGACGAGCTTGCGGAAGTCGCCATTGCCGCCGAGTGCGCCTACAGCCTTCACCGATGTTGGTGACGTATGCCGAATGCCACCATTGAACCAACCGACATAACGCATATCAACCTGTTGCACGCCTTTCTCTTTCAAGGTGCTTAGCAGTTCACGCGCTTCATCGAAGGTCGTTAACGATTCGGTGGATTGATACGGAACACCCAGGAACGACTTCTGCTTCTGGAAGGCGCCTTCCACTTCCAGCACCAGCGGCGCTTCTGCCTTCGCCTCCAGCTTCTTCATATCATATTTCTTCACCAAATAATCGCGGTAGACGCCAGCCATTCCGGAATAATTCGCCTTACTTCCCGACAGGAATCCATATCGAACGGTATAGTCGCCAGCGTATGGCTTCGTCTGGAACATCGGCACGGAACTCGACTTCGTCCCCGATGTCAGCGTATAGAAGTCCATGGATACCAAATTGAATTTACTTGCGATCGTATTGTACGAATCATTCCGTCCGCTAATATCCGCGGTGATGCTGGACAACCCGTCACCCGCTTCAATGACGCCAATCATCGCATGATCGTTCTGCTTCATACCGAACACAGGCATACGTGTGACTTCATTCGTTTGGATGCGCTCTTTGACATCAAACGTTCCATCCGGACCATAGACAGGCATGTCATACGGTTCCGTGTTCTTCTTGTTATTGTTCAAGTAAATGAGAGCACCCGAACCGTCTGGCACGAACATGTATCCCTGTTTCTTCTCGTGTGCCGCACCGAAATATTTGAGCACCTGCAGCGTTGCGATCGGATACGATTTCGCATATTGAATCTCCTGACTAGGCACACGAGCGACAAGTTCATTGCCATCAAGCACATATTCGAGCGGAATCGTGAACTGGGGACCATCATCCTCCGCTGCTTCCGTGACGCCATTCTCGGCATTGTCTTTGGCAGCCTCTTCATTCGTGTATCCAATTTCTGTTAACTTCGCAGAAATCTCTTCGGCGACGAAATCTTTCAATTTACGGACCTCATAGATTTGCGTCTGCTCATCCAATTTGAACTTATAGGTCATAGAATCACGAGCGTCCTGGTCCGGCAGCTTGCTCAGAATCATATCGTCGAACCGCTGCTTGCTGATTTTCTGCGGGATATTCGCGAAAGATTTCGAGATTTTCCCCAGCTGATAGATAATTTTGACCCCTTGATCCACGTTCGTGATCTTGAACTGTTTCTTGTTGACGCTATCATCGAAGCTATTGAATGTATTAATCTGGCCTTTCCCGTTGTAGTACGCAACGAGCAGCTGCGCAGACATCTCGGATTTATAGAGCGGCGAAGCAATCGGATCCTGATCCCGATCGACAGGGTTGGAGAACCAGATATACCCGTCTCGCTTATCCTTGACCGCAATTACTGCCGTCTCTTCATTCACATAGAGCATCAACGTCTCATTTTGTGTTACCAGCTTCATTTGCTGGAGTGCAGCCAGCTCTTCGGCGGTATTCACTGTCACCTTCTCCGAACTTGACTGAACCATCCCGGATGCCGAGGCCGTCTTCACATTCTGGTACGATTTCGTCTTGACGGTGTTGCTTCCGATCTCTTGAACCGCCTTCTGCGCTGTACGATCCATCGATTCGGATTCAGGCATGCCTAGCGCGATCAGGCCACAGATCACCATTCCGGCGCTCAGGATGCCAAGGGATATTTTCAACTTACCGGACATGTTCATCCCTCCTTGATTAAGTTGCAATCGCGCGCAGTTAGAATCTGAACGACAGCTCGCGGTATATCGATATGACGAAGTTGGCCATTTGCTGCAGCATGCTGAAGAACAACACGCCGAGGAAGACCATGATGCCGATCACGACTAAGGTTAACAACATCGTGACAACCGTCTTCGAAGCCGAATATTGATGCACCGTCATCGTACCGATGAATAAGAGCCATATAAACCAGATGAACGCAATCGCATCGAGAATATAATAGAAGGAGCTCTCACTGCCCGTAATCAGATTGCTATAGAGCGTCTGTGGCAAATAAATGATAATGAACGGCATCAAGGCATATCCTGTCGCCATGACGATATCTCGGAATTTCCCTTCGCCGTCCATCAAGGTCGTTAATGACCAGTTGGCTACACACCATAAGATGAAAGGCAATACGATAAACTTCAATTCATTAATACTGTTCAGCTCATTCGGATTGTTGAAGTTCACGACGAATCCGCTGTATTGCCTTTTGATAATCGTAAATAGGACAAGCAAGGCAACCATGACCAAGACGATTTTGACTTTGCCCTTCTTCTCATACTTCATTTCCCAGAATCCATTGAACGGATGCACCATGGTATAGAATGGACTCTTGATCGAGCCGACATCGACATAATGCTGCTGCGCCTTGCGTCGACCTGCGAGCTTCACAGCCGCGATACTGCCGCCAATGACGAGGGCGATAGTCAAGACAATCATACCGAAATAGTCGAACACGATTTCTTTGCGATAACGCTTGAACGCTTCGGAGTAATTCTCGCGGTTGTTCCCGAGCTCGAAATATTTCATCGCGCCATGGTTGTCGCCATTCTTCAACAACGATTTCCCAATCCCGATGTAGGCGACCTCAAGGTTCCCGTTCATTTGGAGCACCTTCTGCCAAGCGGCTGTCGATTGCTCCGCCTGTCCGTTATAGAGCGAGATGACCGCTTCCCGAATCAGGCTGCCGTAATGCGTCGGCCGGAATAACGAGAGACGATTGTAATCCTTGTCGAGCACGAGCAGCTTGTCATCCAGCATCGCAATCGCGGAAGGCGTACGGAATTTCCCCTGTTGACTGCCTAATCCGCCGAAGACATAGAGCAAATTCCCGTCCTTGTCATAGGTAAAAATACGTCCGCGTTTCGAATCGAGCGCATTGTAGATACCGCCTTCATCCGATACGACATCGACGAAGATCGAACTTCCCGGCGCACTCCCGATATCGAGGGTATGAATATCCCCTTTAGGCGGGAAATAGCCTTTGTCTCTCAAAATATCGACTCCTGATGCATTCAGCCGTTTGATCGGTTGATCGGACTTCTCTTCCGACGTTGTCGTATAGATGAATCCATCTGCATCGATATCCATATTGTTGAATTCGAGCGGGATGAAGAGCTGCATTTGCTCCCGCTGCGATTTGGTCGAGATGCGTTTCCAGAACAGATCTACTGGGCTGAATTTCACGCGGTTCGTCCCAATGAAGCCATTGAACGCGCCATCTGTATCGAATTCCATGATTCCTTCATACGAGCCGCGGCTGATCACGTAGATCCGCTGCGCTTTGTCGACGATCACTTTGATCGGCGTGTATTGGAACCCTTCCCTGATCAAGGTGGATTTCGGATCGCCGATCTGACGAACGAACTTTCCTTCCTCATCTAACTCTACGATCCGTTTATTCTGCGTATCGGCGATGAACAGATGTCCGTCATACCGGTTATAGAACACGCCTTCCGGCTTGTTGAACGTATCGGTCTTCCCGTCATGCTGGAACTCCGAGAGGATGCGCGCCGTCTCGAATTGATCATTCAGCACAATGATGCGATCATTGCCTGTATCTGCAATATAGATGAGTCGGTTACTCCCCACGTAAATATCCTGCGGGGAAGATAACTCCTTCATGCCCCAGTCTCTTCCATACATGACTCGCTGCTCTTCGTAAGGGCTAGGTGCGGGTACGGTCTGGCCCCAATAGTTATAATTGTAGGTCTCATCCGATGCAGCTTGTGCAGCTGGCGTCGTAAATCCGGCGAAGAGCGTTATGGCGAACAACAAGGCAAGTATTCTTTTCAAGTGGCTCCCCCCTATCTACTCTTTCAGACCGGACGTGGACATCGTCTGGATAATGTTACTCTGTGTCACAATGAATACTGTGATCGGTACGGCCATCATTAGCAGCGTCACAGCCGCGACCGGTCCGGTACGCACCAATCCCCCGCTTGCAACTTGCCCGAACACATAATCGACGGTCTTCAGCTGCTCGCTATAGATGTACTTATGGCTCGTCACAGAACCGTTCGTCCACAAGCTTTGCAATGAGAAAATAATCAATGTCAGCCAAGCCGGCTTCACGATCGGCATCACAATCGTCCAGAAAATCCGATATTCGCTGGCACCATCAATCTTCGCTGCTTCTAGGAGCGCATCGGGAATTTGTTCCATGAATTGCTTCATCAAGTACAATCCAAGCGTCATCCCGAACGACGGAAGCAGGATCGCCCAATACGTATTGATCAGGTTCAGCCACGAGATCGTCATATAGTTCGGCACTTGCGTAACATAAGCGGTAAACATTAGGGACATAACTACGATGCTGAACAAGAAGTTACGCCCTGGGAAACGGATCTTCGCCAGCGGATAGGCTGCTGCGGAAGCAATAATCACGTGTCCTACCGTACCCGTAATTGCAATAAAAAAGGTATTAAAGACGTAACGTGAGAACGGCACCCACGAATCGGAGAAAATGTTCACCAAATCCGTAAAGTTCTTCAGTGTCGGATGGCGTACCAGCATTCTTGGCGGGAAGACGAAAATCTCATCAATCGGCTTGAATGCATTACTAATGGTAAAGATGAGCGGAATCGCCATAAAGAAAGCCACGCTGCCAAGCAGCAGGAAGAGCAGAAGATCTACGGCCCACGAACGATTCAGACGCTTCTTCATTATCAATTTCATATTCATCTGATTATTCACCCACTTTTCCCAGCAGCTTCCGTGTCAGGAGATTCGTACAGAGCATCATGGTGAACAAGACTGTTGCGATTGCGGATGCATAACCCATTTCGAACCGAATCGAACCATAGTCAACCAAATGCGTAACAATCGTGTGCGCAGCATAGTCGACACTCGGAAATCCAATCATGTAGATGGAAATCTCCGCAACGGAGAACGCGAGCGTAATCTGAATCACTGCACCGAACAATAACTGTGGACGCATCGCCGGCAGCGTAATGAACCATAACTCTTGCCAACGGTTTCGAACCCCGTCAATGGCACCCGCTTCATACAACGTACGGTCTACATTCTGCAGTCCCGCAATGAACGCGAGGAATGACGTCCCAAGACTCAGCCAGAGCTGGACAAGTATGAGAATACCGAGCATAAAGCGCGGATCCTGCAGCCACTGAATCGGCTCCATGATAACGCCCCACTTCATTAAGAAGGAGTTGGCGTAACCATACGAGTCACTTGCGAATAACGTCTGCCATATCAAATACGTATTACCTGAGATGGATGGCGCGTATAAGATCAGCGTGAGCAATGCCCGCAGCTTCGGCGGCAATTCATTAATCAGCCATGCGAACAAGAAACAAGCCATGTAGCTGATCGGTCCCGTAATCAATGCGAATAGCAATGTATTCTTGAGCGCGATGAGGAAAATATCATCTTGGACGAACAATCTCGCATAGTTATGCCATCCAACCCATTTTGGGGGCTCTAACATGTTGAAGCTTGTAAAGCTAAGCGCGAGCGACATCAATACCGGAAATACAGTAAATGTACCGAAAATTAAAAAGTAAGGTGCAATGAGTGCATAAGCGTGCTTATTCTTCTTCATTTCGCGAAATACTCGACCGATTCTAGCGGGCAGCGCGCGAAGCGCTGCTACCCGGCCATGCCTTCCTGTCTCAGGAGGCCCGATCGGATTCAGATTCATGACGGTCTGCTTCATGTTGACCCCCTCATTTCTCAGTCGGAAGATTGAATTCTTGGCGCTTCAATGTAATTTCTTCATTAATATAGCGGACATAATATTCAAGCGCTTCGCGTGCATCATCCCCTTGAACGACGACACGGCGGAACGCATTCTCGATATTTCGGCCTGTCAAGTAACCTCCCGGCACTTCCGGCACCCCTTGAACCCAGCTCATTTGCTCTTTGAGAATACTAAAATCTTTGGTCGGCCAAGGAAGTGCAGACAGCGCTTCTTGGTTCGCAGTTGGATACCTGGCGGAAGCACCCATCCGAATCTCCATTTGGCGACCGAAAGCGATTTGCGTCTCTTTACTCGTCCACCACTTCATGAACTCCCAAGCGGCTTCTTTGTTCTTCGTCTTCTTGAACATGACGGTCGCTGAACCGCCGCTGCCGGTCTCTCGGCGAATCGTACCATCGGCTGTCTTAGTGCCTGGCACCGGCGCGAATGCCCATAATCCTTTGATCTCCGGCGCGAAGACGGATAATTTGTTATACATCGTATAGTCGATAACCCCAATCGGCATTTCACCCGTTCGGAATCGGTTCGCGAAATCCGCTTGGATTGGAATTTTGTAATTCACATAGAAATCGGTCCACTTCTTGAATTGCTGAACGGCTGTCTCAGAATCCAGTCCGCTCTTCATGCCGTTATTCCGGTAGAGCTCACCATCATTCTGATAGAGGAACATCGTAAGCGCGGGGTTCGGTCCGATCGTAATAATATCTGTCGTCCCCGTATCATTTCCGAATGTATTCAGTCCTCGTTGCGGCAGTCCGAACTCTAAATTATGCTTCTGCAGGACAGGCAGCATCTCATAGACATCGTCCCATGTCTGCGGTACTTTCAGATGCAGCTCGTCTTCAAGAATATCTTTGCGATAGAAAAGAACCGGGAAGGTCTGCGTCTCTGGAAGCGCATACACCCCACCGTTATACGAGATAGGCACCATCGCGCTCGGATTGAATCTTGTCTTCACCTGCTCGAAATCCGGGAAGACAGACAAATCTTGCATCGCATTCCGCGTCGCATAGTTGACAGGAAGATCATTGCCGACTTGAAGCGCAACATCCGGCCCTTCACCAGCCACGGTTGATGGCAATAAAATGTCCGAGGAGACAAGCTTGATATTAATCGGGATACCGGTCTTCGGTGTAAAGGTATCATCGATCAGCTTCTTCACCGTCTGGGCTTGGTCCCGCGCAGAGGTAATCCACACGGTAACGGCCTTATCACTCTTGTCTTCCGAGAAATCATCGTAATTCTCGAAGAAAGAAGCGAAGAACGCCATCGTGCTCGATTTCAGCGATAACCATGTCGAAGCGGTAGGGTCTGGCAGCTCTGCCTTCGGCGTGCTAATCATCAAATAGTCAATCGCTAAAGGCTGTTCATTCACCGACAAGAGCCATGCGCCGAGTGAACCGACGTTCGTCTTGAACTGTTCGACGCGGCTTGGGACCGTCTCCGGACGATCCGCCATATCCTGAAGTTGGTAGGCCAGCGTATTCAGCATGGCGGTTCGGTCATCGTTCTTGCCATTCGGTCCAGTCAACGTCTTTGCAACGCGATACAACAGCTCGCTCTGCTTCCGGAAGTTCTCAACCATATCGGGAATGCGCTGCTCCAGCTGGTAATCGCGGAACGTATCCGGTACCGTTCCCGTGAAGCTGATAATCTCACGGTAGATGGCATTCAACTCTAGAATGCTGGATTCGACCGCGGTCAAGATCGGCGCCAAATCACCTAAAGTAACTTCAAACCGAATACTGTGTTTCCCTTTCGTCAGATAGAATTCATACGGATTCTCGGCATCCTTGCCGAGTACCGTCATCTGCCATTCCGAATTGTATGGGAACGGCACGTGACGCACCTCTTCGAAAGGCACTTGCCCATCAATATATAAGGTTCGAAGTGCAGCCATGCCGCGCAGGTAGTTCTGATGATTTTTGAGTGCAATTTGATAGAGTCCGTCTTCCGGAACATCGATTTCCCACTCGATCCATTGACCAGGCAACCGCCATGCCCAACCGCCCATCGCATTGTTGCGCAGCTTCGATACATGGTACGGCTCGACCGCTGGACTGGAATGATCATTATACGCGAGGAGTGTCGGCGAAGATTTATACGTTGCATGCTCGGCTTGAATCTTTAATTCTTGCTGTGCATTCTTGTAACCACGCTCTTTATATGTTCTCGCGATCGTCTCATAAGACGGCGTTGTTTGCGGATTTGTCAGCTTGATCGATCGAATGACTAGTGGTTCTTTCACCGAAGTGAGCGTCAGCGTGTGCTCCCCTTTCGCGAAATAGAACGCATACGGTTCTTCCACATAGCCTGTCGCATCTTTCAACAGCATGTCTTGCCACATTGGAACTTCGATTTGTGACGGAAGCAGGTCATTATCGCGCTCGTCGCGCTCAAACGTCGTGCTCTCATCCTTCCAGATCCGCTGGAACGTGATGCTATTTGCTTCGGTAAATGGAATTTTCCCGTCGATTCGCAGTTCCCGTTCAATGTCCGAATCTTTGCCTTTAACCGTGAAGTAGTTCAATCCAATGTTGTATAGACCGTCCTGCGGGACAGAGAACTTCCATTCGATCGAACCCGAATCCGAGGTACGTACGGATCTTCCCGTCGACCCCTCAAAGTGATCAAGTACAGTCACATCCATATCTTGCGTTCGGTCAAAGGAATCCGCTTCAATGACAATCTCTTCGCTTGGGCGATTCGCCTGGTTGTGCAAGGCTGCATATTCTCGATAGCCGCCTTTCTTGCTCGTTCCGGTTAAAGTCGATAAGAGGGCTTGATCCATGCCGCTGCTGCTGCCTTCCGCAGATGCGACTTGACGCGCCTCGCCGCCCACCCACCAGAG
This sequence comes from Paenibacillus guangzhouensis, assembly GCF_009363075.1. Lineage (NCBI taxonomy): Bacteria > Bacillati > Bacillota > Bacilli > Caryophanales > Paenibacillaceae > Paenibacillus > Paenibacillus guangzhouensis. The sequence goes on from NZ_CP045293.1 coordinate 3,224,818, forward strand.
AGGTGTGCATGCTATAGCTATACAAGTTACAAGGATGAATACGGTTTTCTTGCTGGATCGACGCATACGTTTCGTTTCCCCCTCCTCTTAAGCAATTCCCCTAATCACCGTAGAACCAGCGAGCTGGGACAGGATTAGGGGATCATATCAAGAGCGGAATATAATTTAAGGTCGTTCAAGAAGTGATCTTTTGATCACGTAGTGATTCATGAAATAAATCGACGTCGAATCTTGCGTTCACCCTCGAGAGAATATGCTTACGAAGTATGTTTCCTCTGGAAACATTTCAGGTACTCATTTAGGTTTTGCCTAAACTCCGTTCCTCTGAAAGTTTTTCGAAGAAAAACTCGCTCCGGAAGCATAGATCCTTCGGCTTCTCGCAACCTTCTCGGTGAAAAGCTCACTTTTTGAACTTACATTTTATGTGTTATTTGCTGGAATCCAATAATTTCTTGATGTTCGCTTCGAATTGTGGTTTTACTTTATCGATCGCTGTTGCTGGGGATACTTTACCTTCCGTAATCTCCTTCACAACGCCTTCGAACAATTTCTCGCCGTCTGGAATCGCGTAGTAGGAGATGTAGTCAATGTTATCTGCCATTTGCTTACGCGTATCCATCGACTCTTTGTTCGGATAAGAAGTCTGCCAAGACTCTTCGGACAATTTTCTTCCCGCTTCGTTCAAGCTGATCTCATCAATAATGTGAAGCGCTGCTTCTGCATTTTTGGAATATTTGGATACCATCCACATGTTGCCGAATGGTGTATAAGATACATATTTCTCAGCCTTAGGACCTTTCGGGAAGAACACATAGCCTAAATCTTGACCTTTCATGTTCTCAACGAAGCCCCCAAGCTCCCAGCTGAATCCTGCGTACATTACGCCTTTACCAGCAACGAACTCTTTGCTCGCATCGTCTGGAATCGGTTGTTGAATCGATTTGTCGACATTGAACAAGTCAGATACATATTGCAGTGCTTCCACCGCATTCGGACCATTCAAGGAGAACTTGATCTCGCCGCTCTCATCCTTGTCGACAGAGCCTTTATTGGTATATACCATTTGCTCTGTAAGAGCTTTGAGTTTGCCGTAAGCACCGGATAGACCCCATACATCTGTCTTGCCGTCGCCGTTCGTATCTTTTGTTGCTTTTTTCGCAAATTCACGGAACTTATCCCAAGTCCACTCGCCTTTTTGCTGAAGCTCATAAGGATCTTCAAGTCCAAGCTTCTGAACAAGTGTCTTGTTGTAGAAAATACCGTATGGAGAAGGTGCAGAATCGATGATACCGTATTGCTTGCCTTTGTAGCTGCCGCCTGCTCTCATCCAGTCGATATACTTCGCGTCTTTCACGTCAATCCACTCATCAATCGGTTGAATGAATTCTTTGTTCACGAGCTGCGGGAATGCCCAGAATAATTCCAATCTGACGATATCCGCGAACGGTTCGCCGGACAATGAAGTCACAGTGAAGTTCTCAACGTATTTGCCGTAGTCGCCGAATTTCACGAATTCGATCTTCGCGTTATACTTCTTCTCCGTTTCCTCAATCAATTTGATCTGCGCTTCTTCCGCAGGTCCTTTGTCCTTCATCGTACGAGGATCAGCATCATCCCACCACACGCCAATCTTCACGGTCTGCCCATTCAAATCGAATTTCTTCTCTTCTGCTGCAGCTGGTTCTTCTTTCGCTGGCTCAGTCTTCGTTGTGTCTTCCTGCTGTGCCGCTGGCTCTGCAGCCGGTTTCGTGTCGGTGCCCTTGGAGCAGCCGATCACACTCACGATCAACATGAGTGTTAAGAAGTACGAAGCAAATTTAAGCGCTTTCATCTGAATCCCCCACGATCTGATAAATTTGGACTTCCTCCTTAACCGATAGTTCAGCACATTAAATAAAACGCTTACATATCCAGTTAAAGAAATTGGAACAACGGGTTATATCAACTGTGTTCCATATTTTGTATTATACGAAGGAGATTTAATTTTGTAAATACATTAGATATACCTTTTAAAAAAAAATAAATATTAAGTATATTTAATTTCGTTAACAACGCACAAAAAAAGCCTTCTCCTGGATGTCAATTACACCGCGGAGAAGGCTTATCTGTATTAAATTACTATGAAATAAATTACACCGATGTGTTCACATGCTGACTCGTTGATTCACGCTCAATGATTCGAATCGGCACTTTCACTTGCTGATGCGCAAGTTCCGGCTGCTCAATGCGTTGAACAATCATCCGTGCGGCCTCGTAGCCTATTGCATAATAGTTCTGGGCTACGGAGCTCACCGGTACATCCGCTTGCCGAGACACATCATGATCGTCAAATCCCGCAATTGCAAGCTGCTCAGGCACCTGTATCCCTTTGTCTAAGCAGCACCGGACCAGATCCACCGCAAGATGGTCATGCTCTGCTTGAATCGCTGACACTTCCAAATCCAGCAGCCGATCGAGAAGCGTGTTGTAGAAGGCATTCGCGTTCGGCGAATACATCTCCGTATAAAAATCCGTAATTAACAGCTCCGTATCGATGGGAATCCGATGGTCTTTGAGTGCCCTGCAATAGCCTAGGTACCGATCACGAACTGAGCTCCGATATTCCACGCTCACACTGGATACAAAGGCTATCCGTTCATGCCCCAGCTCAATCAATCGTTTCGCAGTCTGGTATCCGCCCTCGAAGTTATCCGATACCACGCTGCTGATCGGCAGGCTATCGAAGTATTGGTCAATCGTCACGATCGGAAAGTCGTTCGAATAAATCGCATGCACCACATCGATATTGCTAATCGTGCTAATCGGATAGAGAATGATCCCGCTTGGACCGCTCTTCGGGATTTTCGTAATCATTTCACGTTCCTTATCCTTCTTCCAGTTGCTGTTGTGTATCGTGAGGAAATATCCTTTGGAATCCAGATAATCATGCGCTCCCTTGATATAATCAAGCTCGCTTGTCGCCATATAAGGCAAGACCATCGAAATAATGCGATGTGCGACCGGGCTCCCTGTCTCCCCTGATAGATTCGCATCTTCCGGATGCTTGACATAGCTTCCGCTTCCGCGTTTGCGGTAGATCAGACCTTCCCGCTCTAATTCGATCAAGGCACGTTTGGACGTAATTCGGCTTACACCGTATTGTTCCGCAAGATCCACTTCGGTAGGAAGCTGCTGCTCCGGTACATATTGCCCCGTGCGAATCTTCTCTTGCAAATCGCCCAAAATTCGCATATAGAGTGGTTGTTTTTCCGATTCCAAAATCATCACGTCCAGTCGTATCGTCCATCTACAAATACTTACATTTTACCACATTTAGAGGTAGGCCAAAAGTCGTTGTTTTGACCACGATTTCACATTAGTTCAACACTGCTAGCGCACAACGCTCGCTGTTACTCCTTTGATCACTTGCAGCGCCTCTCTACCAATACCGAGCTTGTATCCCGCAGATTTGTATCGGATTTGACCTTCTTGGTCAATGACGAAAACAAGCGGCAGACTTTGTGTCTGCGCAGCATCCGCGTCGCCCGTTACCCGAATGAGACCTGCATCTTGAGTATCGATCGCAAATTGCGTCTTGGCCGGGAGATCCGCATAGGCGTCAGGATCGAAGGCAGCCGTACGGTTACGCTCGCTGATGACGAGACTGATCGGTCCGCCCCAGCTCTCGAATTCCGCCGTCAGTTCACGCAGCTCGCGAATGAGATGCTTCGATGGTTCACGATCCGGTTCTATCCATGCAAGCAGCATGCCGGAATCTCCAGCTAAGGACGCGGCCGTGCTTGCAGCGCCTGATAGGAAGTTCAACGACAACTGCGGATCGACTTGGCCAAGCACAGGGAGCTCCACGGTCTCTTCGCGGAAGATAGGCGTAATCTCAATCGTCTGTCCTGGCTCTACTGTAAACATATGCATCCGAATGAGCACGGTGCCGCTGCTTAAGCGCGTCCCTGTAACGAGACGATAGAACCCGGATTTCACTTCAAGCTTCTCGCCGTTCCAGTCGGTTTTGCCATAAGGGTATTGGAGCGTCTTATAGACTCCGTGATCAAATCTAGCAATCGAGAAATTGAGGAAATACTCCATTGTTGTTCCATCCGCTTGAATTAGCTTCACGAAGCCACCATTGTTCTCATCATGCACTTCCTCAACCGGCTCGACTTCGCCAACAAGAATTGAAGTCACTTCTCTCCATACGCCTGCCTCCATGAATTGCGGCAACCGCTCACTCGGCTCAAGTCTTGCAGGAATGCCATAGCTCCGTGCCATCGCAACAAATAAGATATAGATGGAGAGGCGATCTCCCTTGCGCAGCATGAAGCTGCCACGCGGCGTCGCAGATCCTTGGTAGTAATTGTAGTTCTCCAGAATCTCCACATGATCCGCAATCCACTGTGCGAGCGCAGCCGGCTTCTGACGGAATTGCTCCTGTTCCACCGGTGTAAATTGCGCGAGGAAGAACGCTCTGAATGGTACAATCATCTCCGTATTGATGCGTGGGCACAGAATGTAACGCATAAACGTCTCGTCATCGTGCGCAGAAGCAAATGCCGACGCATGGACCAAGTGATCTTCAAGCGAGTTCCGGAACGTATCCGTCAAGTCTTTGACGTTCAGACTTTCCAGCAGTTTCAGCGCCCATTCACCGAATTGCGGTGCAAATTCTTTCAGATATCCCGCGATCTCATGGCTATTTCCGCGAGCTCTGTTCAGCATTTCCCATACTCTTGCTGGCGGTAAATTAAGCTCAGCTGCAAGCGCTTCGGCCTGTTCTTGATTTACGAAGGTCTGCTCATAGGAAGCACGAATGCTCGCACCCTCTTGCACCCGGCGCGTATTCTCTTGCTTCTCTTCATCCGTAATCCCTGTATTGGCCGAATCCGGTTGCTCTACCGGAGGCACCATATCGAACTCCAAGAATCCATCCTCAGGCTGCTGCTCCGAAATAATGATTTCCATCTCGCTTGCGTCTGCGACACGAAGCTTTTGCACGCCCCAGCGATTGCCGCTCACGGCATGAATCCACAAGTCGCCGTAGCCTGTCGTCAAGGATGCTTGACCTTGCTCATCGGCCGTAATCGTTGCAATCGAGGTAAACTCCGCCGAGTTATACAGTTGGAATTGGACCTTCGCGCCTGAAACGGCATCCCCCTGCTCATCCTTCACCTGAATCGTTACCTTCTTGCTCTCTGCATACGTCGGCAGCACATTGATCTCGGTGTACCACGTCTCGGATAGCGTCGCTTCCTCTGGACCTGGATAGTTCGCGGGAACACGAGTATTCACGAGCATCGCACGCAGAGCAGGCGCACGGAACCAGCCTTCATTTAATCTTGCTTCAGGCTCGCAGGCCCCTAAGAAGTACCATGTTCCATCCGCGTAAGCTTCGACCCATGCATGGTTCGAATCGCAGTGCGCCCAGCGCGGCGTATAACATTGGCGTGCCGGAATGCCCAAGCTGCGAAGTGCAGCTACAGCGAGTGTGGACTGTTCTCCACATCTCCCGAGCGTCGTACGAATCAAAGTAAGCGGAGAGACCGTTCTCGGGTCATTTCCGATATATGTCGCTTTCTCATGACACCAATGGTTAATCTCGAGAATCGCCTGCTCCATCGACAGAGCCTTCACCCGATCGAAGATTTGATCGAAGAACCAACCGCGGCAATCTTCAATATTCTCATTGTTGACGCGATACGGTAGAACGAAATGAAGAAACAGATGATCTGTAATTTTCTGTCCCCAAGGTACTTTCTTCCGGATATCAAGGGAGGTTCGTACATGGCTCAAGAAGAGCTCCCCATCGTAATCCGCCAAATCATTTAATGGCATATAAGCATATAAAAACGTAAGCGCGAACCTTTCTTCCTCACTCATCGGCTGTTCGAATACATCAAAAAGTTCCTTTTCTTTCGCTTGCGCTAATTTCTTCTTCAACTCAAACTTCTCTACAATGTTTTGAACTTGACGATCGTCTAACGAAAACGGATTCTTCATTCGTTCAATCCACTCCTCACCCATGATTACCTCGAATCGAATTAAAAGGATATACCTTTTATTCTATTCTAAACAATTTGGTATACTTAATTCAAGTCCCTTAAATCGTTTGTTCTTCCAAAAATAAACAAAAAAAGACTGAACCCTTATCATTTGGCTCAGTCGCTTCATGTTCTGATTTACATCGATTTCGAGCCGGTAACCGGCTGCATCATATACTCCTGAATAATATCCGATTGTTGGATCATCATGCCTTCTTTTTTCTTAAATCCGATTCCTTTACCGAATGCGACGAAATGTACATTACTCGAACCTTTCACAATCACAGCATTATGGGAAATAATTTGAACGATCTCACGATCCATCCCTGTCATCTCTCCATTCCTCTTCAATGTTATCCAGACGAGTCAACGACAACCTCTCTATCTATTGTAATTGAATTCGCTTTCATTTTAAACAATGAAATGATTGAAATTTTCTTTATTTTGATTGAAAAAATTACTTTTTTATCGTAAAAATCCCGCCAAACCTTAACTTGACGGGACTTTACACGCGATTACGGTTTACTCACACCAACCTCAAACCGAACATGTCTTAACTTAAGATTGCTCCGTCCATGTCCAGATCGGATCTGCAGGCGGAGCCAAGCGAAGCTCGGCAACCTTCCGTCTCGCCTCGTCCGTCATCGGGATTCCCCAGTGCTCGAAGAACTCAACAAGATCGCAGCCGCTAACTTGGGAAGCCATGACAACAAACAGATCGATTTTCTGCTGCTCATCCTCATCTTCATCCATAGATACCTGCTCCCTCGGAAGCTCCCGATAAGCGATATGCAGATTCGTATAGAACCCCCAACCGAAGGCCATCTGCAACTGTTTGATCATCACGAGTCGCTCGAAGTAGCCGGTGTCCTCGAAATTTTTGCCGGGATCGTCGCTGTTCACGAACGCCATCGCCTTCTCGTAGTAATTCTTACCGTTCTTATCCAGCTCGAACAGTCTCGATCGATTCCCATATGCTATCTGAATATGCAGCGAATGCAGATTAACGGATACTTCAACGATCGGCTCCCAGAACCACGGAATCTGCTGATAGTTATGGCCGAGCTCATGCCAGAATCCCCACGCATTCGTCTGGATCACGTTCACGTCGACCGCTTCGCGGGAGGTCACGCCCTCGAAGAACATGATCGGATAACCGGAATGCATCCAACCGGCGCTAATCTGGATATCCGCGACGAGCCGTTGTGGATTGTCTGGACTCCGGTGCGGCATATCAAGATCATGTCCGACACCGACCAACGCATCGTACCTCTCCGCGATTTCATCCCACTTCGCCATCAGCTGCTCGGGATGCGTAAGCGCCAAGACATCAGCTGTTGGGACCGTCACGATAATCCGTTTGCCCTGCAGCTCCGCCCATGGCGCAGGATAATGCTTGATCGTCTCATGCCACTCCTGATCCGTTGTCTGGCCCAACACGAAATACGGAGCCCGCACAGCGCCATGGATCGTCACCTGTAACCGCACACCTGCTTCCGACTTCCGCGGAATGAGATAGATCAGCCCGCCGTACGGGCTATTCAATCGGTTTACACCGGGATGCAGCCTCTCCTTCAATGCGACCACCGGCACACGATCCCATACAGGAAGATCACACAGATGGTCCGTGTGGATGCCGATTTGCGCATCGAAATGCAGGTACCCTGCATCCTCAGGCACGACAATGGTAATCACGCTGCCAGCTGGCGCATACAGGCCCGTGCTATGCCAGTTCTCCGGTGCAGATAACATACGCATATAGCTTAAATCCAAATAATCGAAATTGACATCGATGACTTGATCATTCACGATCGATGCATCTTCGCGGACGGCTCGCGGGAATACGTCGGCATACGGCGACTTCACATTGTCCGGATCCAGCGTCACATGCTGAAACGCATAGGATAAGATCGTCGCTGTATACGGCAGCTTCGCTCGATCGAGCGGCAGCGTAGCCGGCTCGATGACAGCCGCTTCCGCTTGAATTGTCCGCAGCAGCGGTGCTTCGTTCGGCAGGGCACGGACGACGCCATCGACGATCGCGGTCATCACCCGCACCTTGTCTTCGACGCTCGCGTCCGATCTGCCGATCTCAAGCTGCTCGAACGTCAGCATGCCGCTCTCAATCGCTGCCATCTGCTCCCACAGCTGCATCGCGTGCGTATGGATCGCTTGATCGGCGGCTAACTTCGGCAGTTTATCCGTAGGCCGCACGTACCACTGCGCTACGCTGTCGAGCATTAGCAGCCCAAATTCGTACAGCAGCTGCTGCAGCGGGTGATCGCCCAGCTTCGTTGGCCGGCCCACAGCACGGGCACTGAACGCCTCCGCTGGCGATGCGCAGAGCTGCCATCCTTTTTGGGCGACGATGATCGCCCCGCCACAATGGACATATGACGCAAGGACAGGAATAGCTGCAGCATCGATGGAAGCATCGACATTCAGAACGGGATAACGAGACGGATCGAGATCCGCCGACGACCAATCCTGGAATGGCATAATCTCGATAGGCAGGGCCGGATCAACGGTGAGTGTCTCCACAGCCGTTGCGAGCAGCAAATACTTGCCGCCTTCCAATGCCCCTTGATAATTCCCTTTGTCCTCCGTCAGCCATAGCAATAGATTACGTGCAAGTGTGCTGCATACAGTATTCGAACCCGTAAGATCGAAATAGGACGCGTTACCCAGCAGTACGACACGCCCTTCGCCGTAACGTGACGCTGCGATGATTGGACTCGACTCCGGTGCGATAAGTACAGAGAATGCTTCGTCGCCGATTGCAGCGACGCCACCGCTCTTCACGAACACGGGAAGAGATTCGATATCCCGATAGATCAGATCAAAATCATCTTGCAAGCCTGCCCACTGTCGTTTTTCAACTTCGATTCCCATCCTTCAACCTCCCGTATCAGCTCTCGATTTTCTTCTATTTTTCACCCATATATCGGTCATACGCTTGTTTATAAATCTCCATATACCGTGCCAGGTTCATCTTCTGAATCGTCGATACGTATTCATCCCATTTGTCGAAGGATTCGTCTCCGATAATGAACTTATCCCGCATTTCGCCTACATAGGTCGTAATGTCGTTCGCGATCGTCGTCAGCTCTTCCGTCTCCTCCGCTGTATAGTTGAATGATGGCCATACGTCGTCGATCTTGATCGTGAACGGCTCCGCTTTTTTCGCATTGTCGACCGAGGTTGGACGTCCTTCCGCACCTTTGAAGAACTTCTGCTTCACGATGCCAGGATAATAACCGCCCGGCCACATGAGGTATTGACTGATCGCTTGGTCGAGCGTTAGGCCTTTCGGATTTTTCGTGATTTCATCCGTATATTCGAATTCGCCGTTCGGCATTTCCTTGTACGTCACGTCTTTCCAACCGAGGAAGAACATTTTGGCTCCTTCATCGCTGTAGAAATAATCCATCCATCTAACCATTTCAGCTGGATTTTTGTTATTAGCGGTCAATACGAACATACCAAGTCCGCCCACCGGTGAACCAAGCATCGTATTTAGTCGGTCGCCATGCGGTCCTTCGAGCACCGGTGTGCCAATGTACCCCTCTTGGCTGAATACTGCTGTCGGATCTACACTGTCAAGGAACCCGTACACGCCGGTCGAGGCTTTGGACGTGAATTCTGTATCTTTACCGTTCAATGTGAACAACTCACTGTCGAGTAATCCGTCTTTGTAGAGTTTGTGTGCATATTCGAGCAATTCCTTATAACGCGATTCCGTCGGGATGAAGCGCAAGCTGCCGCTGCTTGGATCCGTATCGACGTAAGGATGCGTCGAGCCATGGTTGCCGAGACCGAACGAACCTTTCAAGAAACTAATAAGTCCGTCCGCACCGTAGCCGCTGCCCCAACCGATTTCATCCGCTTTGCCATTCTTGTTCGGATCTTTTTCCTTAATGGCTTTGAGCACGTTATAGAAATCGTCTAGCGTCTTCGGCTCCTGCAAGCCAAGATTGTCGAGCCATTCTTTCTTCATCCACGGCGTACCATAGAACAAGGACTTGAATTCCGGATCGTAAATCGTTGGCATCCCATAGATGCTGCCATCCGGCATCGTGATCGCCTTCCGCACCAGCGGGTATTTCTCCATAATCGCCTTGAAATTCGGCGCATATTGATCGATGTAATCATTCAGTTTCAGGAACGCGCCTTCTTGTCCATATTTAATCAAGTCCGCACGTGGAATCGCTGCGGCGAAGAACATATCCGGCAAATCCCCGCCGCCCAGCACGATATTGCGTTTCTCCTTCAAATTCGATTGCGAAGCAACCGTCCAGTCAATGTGGATGTTCGTCATCTTCTCATATTCTTGCCACAGCTTTAGCTTATTCCAATCCGCAAAATCATACAGCTTGGAGCCGAACCCTTTAATCGTAATTTTATCTTTGACGATCGGAAAACCTTCCGCTGTCGCATTCTCTGATGCTGGCGCCGAATCTCCTGCCCCTTTCGCTGAATCTTTGCCACGCTCTGATGACGCATTGTCCCCTCCGCTGCATCCTGCAAATAATGAAACCATAAGTGTAAGCACGAGCAGTAGTAGACTGAACTTTCTTCCCTTCATGTCGTTACCCCTCCATTATTTTTTTCATATGGTCATATCGTCGGCTAGCCCTTCAGCGCACCGATCATAACGCCTTTCACGAAATACTTCTGCAAGAACGGGTACAACAGCAAGACCGGCAAATTGGCGACAACGATGATGGCATATTTGATCCCCTCTACACTCATCGCCTGCTTCGCGACCGCTTCCTGCGTCAGCTTCGCCATATCCTTCATCGAGTTCTGAATGAGCATTTCCCTCAAGATAAGCTGCAGCGGAAACTTATCCTTGTCGTTCAAATAGATCAAGGCATTAAAAAACGCGTTCCAGTGGCCGACAGCATAGAACAGAATCATGACCGCAATGACAGGCATCGATAACGGTAGCACGATTCGAATCAAAATCTGCCAGTTGGCGCAGCCGTCGATCATCGCGGACTCCTGAATTTCATGCGGAATGCTGGATTGGAAGAACGTACGCATGATGATAATGTTCCAGACGGATACGGCATTTGGAATCACCATCACCCAGAACGTGTCGAGCATATGCAGTTTTTTGATCAGCAAATACGTCGGAATGAGGCCGCCGCTGAAGAACAGCGTGACCACCATCATCGCCATCACGAAATTCCGGCCTGCAAAATCTTTGCGAGACATCGGGTACGCAGCAAGAATGGTCATCAGCAGATTAATCGATGTGCCAACGAGCGTATAGACTATCGTATTTCTGTAGCCAATCCACAAATCTTTGTTCTGAAAAATTTTCGAGTATGCATCCAAGTTAATGCCTTTTGGCAGCAGCCACATTTCGCCGCGCAGCACAAAATCCGGTTTGGAAAAAGAAGCGCTAAGCACGAACACCAGCGGATAAATGACAACGGCGGCGATCAGCGCGAGTAGGATATAGTTGATAATCTCGACCAGACGGTCTCCACGGCTTTGCAATCCCATAGCATTATTTCACTCCTTACCACAAGCTGGTATCGTTCACTCGACGGGCCACATAATTGACCGTGACGAGCAAGATGAAATTGATGATTGAATTGAACAGATCTACGGCTGTAGAGAAGCTGTATTGCGCATCCAGAATCCCGCTGCGATAGACGTATGTCGAGATAATATCCGATCCAGACATGTTCAAGTTGTTCTGCATGAGGAGCACCTTCTCAAAGCCGATGCTTAAGACCGAACCGAGATTCAAGATCAGCAAAATGACAATGGTCGGCATAATACCTGGAATATTGATGTGCCAGATACGCTGCAGCTTCGTCGCGCCGTCGACTTTGGCTGCCTCATGCAGCTGCGTATCGATACCCGCCAACGATGCTAGATAAATGATGGAGCTCCAGCCAGCTGTCTGCCACACATCTGAGAATACATATAGGGTCTTGAACCATCCCGCACTTGTCATGAATGCGATCGGGTCACCGCCAAAAGCTTGAATAATATGATTGATGAGGCCTGTTCTAGGTGAGAGGAAGATGAAGAGCATCCCAACGATTACAACGGTGGAGAGAAAATAGGGTGCATAAGTAATCGTCTGAACGAATTTCTTGAACCGGTTCGATTTGACCTCGTTCAGCATAAGTGCAAGGATAATTGGAATTGGAAAGCCGATCGCGAGAGAGTAGACGCCTAGCAGGAAGGAATTGCGAATCAACCGCCAAAAATAATAGCTGTCAAAAAAGCGTTCGAAATGTTTGAAGCCGACCCATGGACTGTCCCAGATGCCTTTGAATGCGGAAAAATCTTTGAAAGCGATTTGTATGCCGTATAGCGGAAGGTAAGCAAAGATCACGAAGAAAGCGATTACAGGAATAATCATGAGATATAAGTCCCAGTTTCGTTTGACCGTTTTGAGTAGCGGTGAGGTCGCTGTGCGGGTTCGGTCTTGCTCCACTCGGAGTTCAGGTGTCATTTGTTCCAAAAATTCATCGACCCTCTTTCATAAAATCGGGTATTGAAGCTTACATAGTTGGGCACAAAAATATGACAACGTTTGCCTGTAGGGCATAGGAAATGATAGGCATCTCAGCTGACGGATCGAACGTCCCGTAAATGCCCTTAATCATTCCGATGGTAATCTGAAGACTGACGTGTAATGAGCTCATGCGGCATTAATAACTGAAAGGTAGGCCGGAAGTCGCTCTGCATGTAGTCGATCAATGTCTTGATCGCCGTTATGCCCAGCTCGAATTTCGGCACATGTATCGTTGATAATGGGGGTGAAGTATATTGCGACAATTCAATATTATCGATCCCGATAAACGCGATGTCCTCCGGAACACGGAATCCCCGTTCAATGGCTGCTCGCATAGCCGGAAGCGCCAATCGATCGCTTGCTGCGAATATCGCCGTAGGCAGCTGCTTGCCTTGGTTCCGATCGAGCATCTCCAGCATCCAGCTGTAGCTCCGATCAACGACCCACTCCGTATTGATGAGCCATTCTTTTCGGATTTCTAGACCCGCTTTCTGCATCGATAACTTATACCCGATATACCGATCTTCGCTCTCGAGTTCGCCGTCGTAACCATATCCACCAATATAGCCAATGTGCCGATGGCCTTGTTCAATCAAGTGATTGACGGCTGTCTCCGCAGCGGCAATGTGATCGAAATTGATATCTTGGATATTCGGGCTGTCAGACATTACACCTACGATTGCCGGGACATGCTTCTGAATCAAGCTGACCATGTCGTTATCCTCGTAAACATCCCCGAATATGACGACGCCGTCGACGCGCTGCTCATAGAGCACCTTTTGTAATGCAGCTTCATTCCGTAGCTCCTTGAACGTGTACATATAAGCGAACGTATAGCCGAAGTCCTCCAGCATCTTGCGCATGCCGGCAAAAATCGTTGTGAAGAACGGATCCTGCTCTGCGGAGTATAGTGTCCAAGAAGAGATCAGCCCGATTTGCATGGTAGGCTGCTTCGATCCCGCATGTTTTTTCATCACCAGCTTGCGGGCAGATTCGTTGGGCTCATAACCAAGCTCTTGAACTGCGCGCCATATCTTGCTCCTTGTCTCCTCACTAACATGTTTGGTTACATCGCTGTTGATGACGCGGGAGACCGTAGAGATCGACACGCCGACAGCTTCTGCAATATCTTTTAATGTTGTCACTTGCGGTTGGCTCCTTTACTGCCATTCATGTATGATTCGTAACTGCACTCTTCCATTGTACTGGAAGCGCAAACTCAAATCATACCCAAATGTGCTGGCACTGGCACATGATTATCTGCAAATCACCACCCCAACTTTTGCCCAAAAATCAGGGCAAATATGTGTAAAATGTCATTGATTTTTCACCCAAATCTTTACAAGGCTCATTGTATTATGAATGCGTTTTCACGTCAACTGATTTTGATCAAATATTAAATAACTGCTAAAAAGCAGTTATTGAGCTCAAATTGGCTGCGGCGCGCTGAATTAACTGCAAAAAAGCAGTTATTCGGCTTGGATTGGCCGCGAGGCGCTGAATTAACTGCAAAAAAGCAGTTATTGAGCTCGAATCGGCCGCGGGGCTACGAAATAACTGCAAAAAGGCAGTTATTTTGCTCGAATCGGCCGCGAGGCACCGAAATAACTGCAAAAAAGCAGTTATTGAGCTCAAATTGGCTGCGTAGTGCTGAAATAACTGCAAAAAGGCAGTTCTTTTGCTCGGATCGGATGCGGGGCGCCGAAATAACTGCAAAAAGCAGTTATTCAGCTCGCATTGGCCACATCGTGCTGAATTAACTGCAAAAAGGCAGTTCTTTTGCTCGAATCGGCCGCGGCGCGCTGAATTAACTGCAAAAAAGCAGTTATTTTGCTCAAATCGGCTGCAGGGCGCTGAATTAACTGCAAAAAGGCAGTTATTTTGCTCGAATCGGCTGCGGCGCGCTGAATTAACTGCAAAAAAGCAGTTATTTAGCTCGGATCGGCTGTAGCACGCCAAAATAACTGCAAAAAAACAGTTATTCGGCTTGGATTGGCCGCGGCGCGCCGAAATAACTGCAAAAAGGCAGTTATTTTGCTAGAATCGGCCGCGGCGCGCTGAATTAACTGCAAAAAAGCAGTTATTTTGCTCAAATCGGCTGCAGGGCGCTGAATTAACTGCAAAAAGGCAGTTATTTTGCTCGAATCGGCTGCGGCGCGCTGAATTAACTGCAAAAAAGCAGTTATTTAGCTCGGATCGGCTGTAGCACGCCAAAATAACTGCAAAAAAACAGTTATTCGGCTTGGATTGGCCGCGGCGCGCCGAAATAACTGCAAAAAGGCAGTTATTTTGCTCGGATCGGCTGTAGCACGCCGAAATAACTGCAAAAAGGCAGTTATTCGGCTCGGATCGGCTACGGCACGCCGAAATAACTGCACAAAAGCAGTTATTTGGCTCGCATCGGCCGCGGCGCGCTGAAATAACTGCAAAAAAACAGTTCAACACCGACCACCTTCGCAGAGGCGAAGGTGGTTACACGTGCTCGCTCACGCCCACGGTGCCCACGATGCGATACACGACCGTTGCTTACCTCGTAGCCAACAACAAAAATCCCGTCAAGCCGATCGCTGGACGGGATCCCAAAGTATCATCTGAATTATGAACCTGCAATGATTTTACCTGCGATCGCAGCCAATGCTCATCGCCATTGTAATTGCCTGTCACGCCGGTACTCGTTCCCCAGGGGCCGACGTATTGAAATTGATTCACATCCGGTCCAACCTCCGTATCATTGATGATTATTGTCGTCTGCTCCCCTGCAGCAGCATTCGCTCGCGACAGGAGAAGCCCGTTCTGGACAAATGCTGTCAGCAGCATACATAAGATGAGCGTCCGTGCGACGATTGATTTCTTCATCAACATTCTCCATAAGCCTCCTTTGAACATCGATTAACCTTAGCCACGCTTCCAACGATGCTGAGAACCACTCGATCTATGATGTGATCAACCACCTCCTCTGACAAATGAAAAAGACACGAGCTTAAGAGATTTCCCTTAAGCTCGTGCCCTCGTAATACCGGTAACACGCCTAACGAATAGCGCTGACGGTATGAAATTGTGAATAAATATGCTCGCCGTTACTCCTCTAAAATATAGAGAATGCGCTTACAGTTCAATACCTTCGACAAAGGTTCTAATAAAGATGCAGAAGTCAACAAAAATCACGCAGTTCCAGCCACCGAAGCTCTTCGCCCCTATCTCAAAATCATAAATATTCCAATATAGAAAATAACCCTGCTCTCGTCTCGCGAGACAGCAGGGTTCGCTGTACTTCTTATGATTCCATTAGACCTAACGCACGCCGTTCTTCTTCGGTGAACAACCTAGATCGCGTCAGGAACCGCTTGCCCTCCGGTCCTTCAAGGGAGAACATCCCGCCTCGTCCTGGCACGACGTCGATGATCAACTGCGTATTTCTCCAATAATCGTATTGGGCTCTGCTCATATAGAACGGCGCTCCACCAATCTCCCCGAGCCGCACGTCGCTGTCTCCGATCAGGAACTCCCCTTGCGGATAGCACATCGGTGAGCTGCCGTCGCAGCAGCCGCCAGACTGGTGGAACATCACAGGACCGTGCCTTGACTTCACCATCTCGATGAGCGCTAATGCTGCGTCAGTCGCGATGACTTTCTTCACCTCTGCCATCGGATGCCGCCGTTCTTAGAAGAACCCGAGTGCATCAGGACTGTAGCTGACAAGCAGGTTCTTCGTCTGTTGATAATGAGCGAGCATCATTTTATGATTCTCGCGTCCGATGCCTGAATGCTTGTAGCCGCCAAATGCCGCGTGAGCAGGGTATGCATGGTAGCAATTCGTCCATACCCGGCCCGCTTGAATGCCCCGGCCGAATCGGTAGGCCGTATTCATGTCGCGCGTCCATACACCGGCGCCAAGTCCGTACAATGTATCATTGGCAATCGCCATCGCTTCTTCTTGATCTTTAAAGGTCGTTACCGAGACCACGGGACCGAAGATTTCCTCTTGGAAAATTCGCATTTTATTATGTCCTTGCAAGACGGTAGGCTGAACATAATAACCATCAGACAGATCGCCTTCCAGCGCTGCCCTGCCTCCGCCGATCAGGCATGCCGCACCTTCCTGCCGCCCAATGTCAATATAACTGAGAATTTTCTCGAGCTGCTCCGTGGATGCTTGGGCTCCAATCATCGTCTCCGTATCCAGCGGGTTCCCTTGTTTGATTGCGGCGACCCGCTGCAGCGCCCGCTCCATAAATTGGTCATAGAACGATTCCTGAATGAGAGCACGCGACGGACATGTACATACTTCACCTTGATTCAAAGCGAACATCGTGAAGCCTTCCAGAGCTTTATTGAAGAACGCATCATCCCTTGCGAATACATCCTCGAAGAAAATGTTCGGAGACTTCCCGCCGAGTTCTAACGTCACCGGAATAATGTTCTGCGATGCATATTGCATAATGAGCCGACCTGTCGTCGTCTCCCCTGTGAACGCAATTTTCGAGATCCGGCTGCTCGAAGCGAGCGGTTTGCCGGCTTCAAGACCAAATCCGTTCACAATATTAACGACACCCGGCGGCAGAAGATCTTCAATCAGCTCCATGAGGACTAGAATGGATGCTGGGGTCTGCTCGGCCGGCTTCAATACGACGCAGTTGCCTGCGGCGAGTGCCGGTGCCAGCTTCCAAGTCGCCATGAGCAGCGGGAAATTCCATGGAATGATCTGACCGACAACGCCAAGCGGCTCATTGAAATGATACGCCACGGTATTGTCATCCACTTGGCTGAGTGATCCTTCTTGCGCGCGGATGCATCCGGCGAAATAGCGGAAATGATCGATCGCAAGCGGCAGATCCGCATTTAACGTCTCCCGAATCGGCTTGCCGTTGTCCCACGTCTCTGCAACCGCTAACAATTCTAGATTCGCTTCAATCCGATCAGCGATTTTGTTCAGGATGACAGCCCGCTCTGCAACGGATGTGCGCCCCCATGCTTCCTTCGCCGCATGTGCAGCGTCCAGCGCCAGCTCAATATCCTCCGAAGTAGAACGCGGTACCTCGCAGAATATGCGATGATTGACCGGCGATACATTCTCGAAGTATTCGCCCTTCACCGGCGCTACCCACTTCCCGCCAATATAATTCTCATAGCGCTTCGCAAATGTTATCTTAGCTCCTTGTTGACCTGGTTGTGCATAAATCATTCCATTCAGCCTCCTCATCATTTGTTCACATTACTGATGTATATAGGACAAGACCTGAATGTAGTACGAATTCATTATGCTAGAACGAAAATTCCTCCAAGTAAGACAATAAAAAAGTGTGCTGACCGATGACAGTCAACACACTTCGATAACATCCTAATTCGCCAGGTACCCGATTTGTAGCATACCATGCATTATCCCACTTTCCTCGTCCCTAACTCGCGTGCTGCAAATAGATTCAATTGCTGCCATCCCCGATGCTGCCAGCGCAGAAGCATAACGAGCGAGCGGACCCATTCGTCCATAGCAAACGCGATCCAAATGCCTACCAGTCCCAAGTTGAACACAATCCCCAGCACGTAGGCAAGCGGAACGCTGATTCCCCACATGGAGATGAGACCGATCATCACAGGGAATTTGACATCTCCTGCGGCATTTAAACAGCTAATGAGCACCATATTGCTCGCGCGTGCAGGTTCCAGCAGGATAGACAGCAGCATGAGCAGCTTCCCTAGCCGAATAATCTCAGGATCCGTAGTGAAAAGTTTCAGCAATGGCTCTGCCGTCACATATAACAGGCCACTGATCACGAAGGAAACTAATACAGCCAACTTGAGATATTGTATACCCGATCGATAAGCATCCTCTTTATAGACTTTGCCAATCAAATGCCCGACGATGATTTGCGTCCCCTGACCAATCGCCATGGAGAAAATAAACACAAAGGAGGTAATATTCTGCGTATAAATTTTGGTCGTTAATGCTGCAGCACCAAGGATTGTTACGAGATAAGTAATGACAACCTGAGAGAGATTGTATGATATATGCTCTCCTGCAGAAGGAATACCAAGCTTGAAAATGAGGCTGATATCCGCCTTCTGCATTCGCCAAGGAGCTGCAAGGCGTACAGGCTGATCCAACTTGTGCTTACATACAATAAGGTATGCGATGACAGCTACGCCGCGGCTGATCCACGTCGATACCGCGACGCCATGAACACCGAACGTCGGTAAACCGAAGGGTTCCATAAGCGCCACGTAATTTCCTATAATATGAAAGACATTGATACCAAGTGAGATCAACATCATCTCCTTGACCATCCCTCTGCAGCGAAGCATCGTGCCAAGCGCCATGTTGATCGCAATCATGAATACGGAGCTGCCGACAATCGATAAGTAGATGCTTCCCTCCGCTAATAGATTCGAGGGCAGCTTGAAGAGCAGCAAGGCCTCATCCGCGAATACCAATAACCCAACGCTCATTAAAAGACCCATTCCTACATTCAGCGTGAGCGCTGTGCTGCTCAATCGGTCCACATCACGGAGCTTCCCCGCACCAAGCCATTGATTCAGAATGACACCCATCCCGACGGTAACGAAGCCGAACATCAAGGAGGCCACTGTCAGAATCTGATTGGCCACCCCGACAGCCGCTACGGCGCCATCAGAGTTATGACTTAACATCAGCGTGTCTGCTGTACCAAGAAGCATGCCGAACAATGACTCCAAGAAGATTGGCCAAGTAAGTGACAGAATCCCGAAACGCATACTTTCTTTTTTACTCATATCAATTCCCATTTCCTATTCGATGAACAATGGCTGCGAGAAGGCGCCATAGCCTCCTTCTAAATAAACCGCAAGGCGGACATACCCCTCGTCTCCTTTGCAGTCGTATACAATCTCTTGAAAGCGCCCCGTCTGTTCATGCAGTACTTGTCCATACTTGCCGATAAGTGTGGCATACTTGTACATCCCGTCCAGCTGATCACTGCTTCGAAGCTTAGCCACAATCGTTGATCCCTCGACATGAATGGACTCAAACCCATACCCCGTTGATACATAGAAGCTGCCTTGCCGAATGGCTTCCAGTACAGCTTGCGGATTGTTCTCCTTCACCAGCACCATGTTCCATGCTCTGCGCTCTTGACCGTAGGCATGAAAATCATCATTGCCGAACCCCCACACTTGACGGCCGGAAGATAAGACGGCATCCCATTTGTCGAACGCGATATCATACTCTGGATGGCCATCCCCGTTAATCACCTCGATGCCTGTATACGAAGCCATGGCCAGCATATCCGGAAGCTTCCAATACTGCGAATAGTAGCGGTTCGGGTGAACAAGAACAGAGAATCCTCCATGCTGGACACACATCTCCGATAACCGCTCATAGTTATCGATGGTGAATTCGTTCGTATATCCGTTCATGATCTCCTGCGGAGGCTGCACAAGGAGCATATGCGCCTGTGGACTGCTGACTTCAATCGCTTCATACAGCGTTGGAATCGAACTCTCCCCCGTATGTGGTGTAATCCGATCGTGATCGGAAATCGCGAACACGTCATAGTCGTTATACATGCGATAGACCGTGCTGATCGGGTGGTGGCCGTCACTGTTCGTCGTATGGTTGTGGAAGCTGCCGCGCAGCCATTTACCTTCTTGGGCATAAGGATTATGAATCTTCATCGTTGTTCCTCCTGCGATGCGTTGTTTTTGATTTGTTTTCTATTCCTTCATAGAGCCGATCATGACTCCCTTGGCGAAGTACTTCTGCAAGAAGGGATATACAACGATGATCGGCGTCACGACGATAATGATCGTCGCCATTTTCAGCGATGTTCCCGTCACTTGAATTTTGTCGAGCATTTGCATCTGCATCGAGCCGGTAGAGCTCATGAGCGTATCGGTGAGCGCCTGCTGCTTCGTTAGCATCTCCTGGAGCACCGTCGAGAGCGGCTTCATACTCTGATCACGCACATAGAAGGAACCCGTGAACCAATCGTTCCAGTGACCTACCGCATTAAACAGAGAGATCGTGGCTATGACCGGCTTACTCGTCGGCATAAGGATGCGGAAGAAAATACCGAGATCACTGCACCCATCAATCCGCGCCGCTTCCTCAAGTCCTTCGGGCGTCTGCTCGAAGAAGGAGCGCATAATCATCATGTTCCACACGCTGTAGAGCGAAGGGATGATATATACCCAGATGCTATTCGTCAGGTGGAGCTCCTTGAGCAAGATATAATACGGAATCAACCCCCCGCTAAAAAGCATCGTGAAGAAGACAAAGAACGTCAGCTGCTTCTGTCCAGGCATGGTTTTGCTCTTCAGCGCATACGCAGCCATCGCCGTCAACACGACGCTTAACAACGTGCCGAGCACGGTACGGAAGATCGAAATAAAAAATGCATTTAGGATATTCGACTGTTTGAACACTTCCTTGAAATTATCCAGCGTGAATTGTCTCGGCCAGAAATAAACGCCGCCCTTTGCCGCATCTGTCCCTACATTGAGCGATAGCGCGAGTACGTTTAATGTCGGCAGAATAATAGACAAGCACAGTAGGACCAGTAGTCCATAGTTGAACACCGTCATCAGATTGCCAGGTGTTGCACCAAGCGACCACTTCGTCTTTTTCATCACCGTTCCTCCTATTCGATACAGAGAGCCCTCCCACAAGGAGGGAAGGCTCGCATTACAGTTGCGTGTGGTGAGAAAACCTCTATCGATGCCTGTCCAAGATGAGCGACCGCGTTTAGATGTAGGTTTTATCGCCAAATAGAATTTTTAGTTTCGATACGTCGAAACTTTTAAATTCTATTGTGGTTAGAAAATCAGCTTCGTCTTTGGATCCTGATCCTTTTGTTCCAACAGCTTGATGTAATCTTCCAAACCTGCAGTTTTCAGCTGCGCTGCGGCCGCATCCATGATCGACTTCGCTTCCATCATACCCTTCGCATAGTACGCACGGATCAAGCTTTCTTTGTACTTATCCAGCGCCATCGTCAACATCGAGCCTTTCGTAAATTCGCCAATGAAGGCAAGAGGCGCGTAACCGTCACGCAAATCAATCTGTTTCTTCTTCTCGTCATAGTGCCAGTACTCTGCGATGTCGAGCGGACCTTTGTTCATGTCTTTGTTGACCGATTCTCCGTAGCTTGCTTCGCCGAAGTCAGCCAAATCGTTCAAGTCCGTTCCACCCAAATACCAGCCCCAGTCATTGCCTACGCCTGCAAATCCTAGCTCCTTCGCTTTCACCGGATCTTTCTCGAGCAAGTCAAGCACTTCTTTCTTCGGAACAGGATTGCCTTTCGCATCCAGATCATAATCTCGTCCCTCTAGACCATACTTCCACAATAACTTCCCTTCACGGCTCGCAAGGAAGTCTGCCAGCTTCACAATATCTTCAGGATGCTGCGTTGTCGTTGGAATGGACCACGCACCGTAACCGCCTTTGAACGTTGAGGTCATGCGATATGGACCATCAACCGTATTGAGTGGACCGATCGGGATGTAACGATTGTCTTTGTTCTCCATGACGTAGTTGTGCATGTCACCAACAATCGCGAAGGAATCACTCAGCACGCCCTCTTTAGCACGGTTTTCCTCCATGGAGTAATACTCTGGGTGCATGAGCTTCTCTTTTAGCAGCTTTTGTACGAATTCCACACGCTTCATGCCATAGTCAGTCTGACTTTCATGAAGAATTTTGCCGTCTTTACCACGGCCGAACCCTTCGCCGTTAAAGCCTGTCCATACTAAATCGTTATACAAACCACTGCGGTCGATGCCGCCCCATACGGTTGGCCCGATCGGGTACACTTCTTTGCCGTTCTTGTCCTTGAAGTTGCCTGCCTTAATCTTCTTTGCAAGCTCATAGAGCTGCTCCGACGTTGTAATCGTGCGCGGATCTACGCCGAGCGCATCAGCAATGTCTTTGCGAATGTAAGGACCAGATACATACTTGCGTACCTCATAGCCGCCCTCGCGTGCAACATTCAAGTGAGCCACATAGGCAGAGCCATTGAATTCCGGGCGGAACATGACGCCATATTGCGTATCCAGCGGCAAATAGCCCTCCTCGGTATACTTCTTGTAAATTGTTGTATTTTTCAAGAGCGGAGCAAGATCATGGAACATCTCTTCACGGGCAGCCTTGTTAATCATCTCCATCTCAGGTCGTCCACTATGATTCAAGTAATAGGCAATAAAATCTGGCAAGTCGCCTGCAGCAAGACCGGCAGCGAGCGCCTTCTGCGAACCGTCATGTCCGACCGCTTGAAGCTCGAGTTCGATCCCTGTCATTTCTTTGAGCTTGGCTGCAATCTCCGGGTTCATCCCTTCCGTCACATCACTGCCCATGAAGACAAGTCCCTTGATCTTGCGATCAGCAATCCAAGTGGATGGTTTGCCGGCAGCTGGTTTGTCACTTGCGCCTCCGTCCTGAGCGCTAGGCTCTTCCTTCGTTCCGCACGCCGTCATCAGCATGGAAATGACGAGCGTAAGCGCCATGAATTTAGACCAGACATACATTCGATTGTGAGACATTTCCTTCCCTCTCCTTTAAATCATTTATATTTATATTGAATGGTACAGCGTCGAAGCGAACTTCCACGCCGCGTCTTACCACAGAGATGATTGGAACCACTTTTTGGCTACCTTATTGACAGTCAATACCAAGAACAGACCGACGATGCCCTGCATCATGCCAATCGCTGTACCGAAGCCGAATTGGCCGCTTTCGAGCCCCATATAAATGATGTATGTGTCAAGAATTTCGGAGACATTCATATTGCCTGGTGTCTTCAAGAGATAGATCTGGTCGAAGCCAGCCGACAAAATATTGCCTAGTGATAAGATGAACAGTACAATGATAGTCGCGCGAATGCCTGGCAGCGTAATATGCCACATCTGACGCCATTTGTTCGCGCCATCGATCTTCGCTGCCTCGTATAACGCGGGATTAATGCCAACGATCGCCGCATAGTAGATAATCGAGTTCCAGCCGATATCCTTCCATATATAGCTCCAGAACATCATCGGGTGGAATGCGCTCTCCTCCATGAGGAAGAAGGTGCTGCCGTCACCGCCGAACCACTGGATGATCTGATTGACAAGCCCTGTATCCGGTGCGAGAATTCGCTGCATCATCCCGACTACAATGACCCAAGAGAAGAAATGGGGCAAATACACAATACCCTGGAATACATTCCGAAGCTTCGAGTGCCTCACTTCATTGAACATGAGGGCGAGAATGATCGGAAATGGCATCGCGAAGAATACCTTCATCCCGCTAATAACAAGTGTGTTGCGAATAATTTTCAAACTTTGCGGATCTTGAAAGAACATTTCGAAGTAAGTTAGTCCGATCCAAGGACTGCCGAAGATTCCTTTGTTGAACTGATACTCTTTGAAGGCAAGAACAAGTCCCGCCATGGGGATATACGAGAAAATAATGAAGAACACGATACAGGGCAGCAGCAGCAGGTACAACTGATAATGAGACAACATCCTCTTCCCTAAGCGAGATCGATGTCGGGCCGAAGCATACCCATCGAGAGACGATTCCATGACCGATGTGTTCTTATCCATTACCACGTTCCCTCCCTCTTTCGAGTGATCATTGAGCTTCGCATGAAGCTTGTCCACCTTTCTTGAGCTGCAGCAGCCGTTCCGGCATCATCGTCGTAATACTATCTACCCCAAGGTCGATCAGCTGTTGCATCCGAGCCAAATCATCTACCGTATAGACCGAGACAAATAGATCATGGACATGTGCCGTATCAACGAATGCCTTTGTTACCATCTCGACATGGAGATTTACACCGCAATACCCCGCTCGGCTTGCCTGCTCGCAGAACTGCTGAATCTTCTCCCGATCTTCCTTATCATCCAAGATCATCGACATCGGTGCGTTGAGAAGGAGCGAGATGCCCGATGTATCCACGAGAATCCCCTCCGTACATCCTGTCACATAAGTGAGATGCTCTGCACCAAGCGCCTTCACCAATTGCAATGTGGGATTGACCGCCTCTCCGTTCTTAATATCCAGATTCAGCTTCATGCCTCGGTATAGCGCAATGCGAAGTACATCCTCCAGCTTCACGAGTTCATGGTCCATATAAGGGGCTCCTAAACGAGATCGAAGCGGCATCCGATTGAGTTCATCCGCGCTATACTGTTCAAGGAGAGTAGAGTGGTCATGCATTAGGACAGGTTCTTGCCTATACGTTACACGAATGTCTATTTCAGCGATGTCTACACCTAGCGCACATGCCTCCATAAAGGAGGCCCAGGTGTTCGCTGGCGCTCGTCCGGATCCCGTGTGTGCGGTTATGAAAGGCCGAACGTTGTTGTTCAACATAAGGTTCACCCCAATCTGGTTGCTGTACCTATTTGATAGGCCGTTTACTTCCGGTTAACGATTGCAAATTCAACTATTTTTCGCAAGCCGCTTATTCTTTTACCGTTGTGATTTGTGTTTGTTGTTTGTTGACTGATCTTGTTACATCTTCACTTTAAGGAGTGAATGTTTTCGTGAGATTAACCCGTTATTAATGTTTCTTAAAGGTCAATTCGACGCTAACACGACAAAAAAGGCCCTCGGCTGTGCCGAAGACCTTCTCGCATCGATCATTCTATTAACCACTATTTCACTCGTCTGCCACGATCCAAGTAATTCCCTTCATTTCTAACTCTTGCCCCCAGGATGAAGGATAAGCTTGATCACACACAATCACGTCAATTTTCTCCATAGGTCCAATGTGGCAAAAAGCTTGAATGCCTATTTTACTATAGTCAGCAACGACGATAATCTCCTTTGCTCTATTGGTCACGGCTCTGGAGATCACAGAATCGTTCATGTCATAATCGCTAATGCCTGTCTGAATCGACACGCCGCCTACCGATATAAAGGCTTTATCAACGTAAAAATGAGTTAGCATATCAAGACCTAGATGACCGCTAACCGACTGCTGCTCCGGCGAGATTTCTCCACCAAGAATGATGATGCGGCCGCTGAATAACCCTTGCGATACGGAGTCGCGAAGCAGACACGCAACGGTTAAGGAGTTGGTGATGACCGTAATCCGTTTTCGCCCCTTCAATGCTCGAGCCAGTTCAAGCGTCGTTGTGCCGGTGTCCATGTAGATCGTATTTCCATCTTCGATCAAAGATGCTGCGCATCGTCCGATCCTTTGCTTGGCCTCATGTTGAAGAACTTGCCGCTGCTGATAAGGAGGTTCTCCGGTATCATATTGTATCTTCACGGCGCCGCCATACACGCGCCGAAGCCTTTTCTCCTCATCCAATGCACCGAGATCCCGTCGAATGGTCTCATTGGACACTTGGAGCTGCTCTGCGAGTTGAACGACATGAACTTTCCCGCCTCCATCGAGCTGTTCTAATATATACTGCTTGCGTTCTTCCGATAATAGAGACACGCCGTAACTCCTCTTTTCCTCATCAGATATCCGGTTGAAGCAGTCCAAAACGCGCCTTAAAGTGCAAAGGAATCGTAAAGGAATGATCTTCACCCGTTAAAAAGCGGTAATCAGGATAGCTTAGCTCTTCATCGGCTGCCATTTGATCGACCCATGGTGAAAAGGTGCGGAACTTTACTTGGTTGAGCGCTTCATCAAACTCCGCAAGCCGCAGCCAGCCGTTGCCGCCCCGATAACTATCTTGATAATTGATTAATAGTTGAATCACATCCTGTCCATGCTGGTTCGATCGAACCTGATATCCCGCTCCATCATAATGACCGTTTACCGTCATGAACACCTGATTATACGGATCAACAAGCTGTTCCCAAATCATACGTCCATTCGCCGATTCTTCTAATTGACGGGTATGATTGTGGTATAGAATATCATGAGAGATAACAACCGTAGGCAGCTCTAGGTGTTCATCTAGGATTTGCTTGCACCAATGAATATCTGATGTGAGGTGCTTCATATCGACTATCAGCCATAGATAGTTGTAACTTCCCGCTTCCATGATGCCATAGGAGCTGTAGCGCGAAGGGGCGTATCCCTTCACATAGGGCTTATCCTTGAAGCGATGCGGACCGAAATATCCGAGATACGTATCCGCATCATCATAATCATGATTGCCTGCCGTCATCAAATAAGGGATCTCATCATGATCGAGGATGGATATCGCCAGTGAAGCCCGTTCCCATTCTTCTCTAGCATCACTATGGTCTACCACGTCGCCAAGAAATGCCGTCATGGCAATATTCCCATGGGAAGACCACTTCCTCACCCACTCCACCTGCGCATGGAACATATGTGGATTAAGATATACAAGTTTCTGCGGATCAGGAATGAACACAAAATGGTAATTACACTGCATGTACGAAGCGACTTCTCCTTCATTTGTACCCTCGAGAATCTTAAGCGGCTTCAGATCATCCAGCCATGCCGACTTATGCAGCGGCTTATCCGTTAGTCGGATCTGGCTAATTCGCCCTGAGAATAATTTGTCGAGCTTCCCTTGCCATTCAGATGCACCAACATTCCATCCCTTCCCCGGGACGACAGAGAGCCCCTGAAGATCTTGCTGAAGGCAAGCATAGTCACATATGCCATTCACATAGAGCAGCGTCTGTTTGGTATCGTTCACGATCACAACATGATGCCATTCCTCCTCTTTCAAATACCGCGACCAGCTCGTCGCTGACGTATTCCCCTGTGCCGGATGGTAGACCCACTGGTACTCCATGCAATTGGATACCGATAACGTCGCAAGCAGCTCGTGTTCTGCCTCTCGCCCAAGCTCTGCCCCGCTCCCCTGTCTCGTTAGCACGCCCATCCAACTGTGTGAGGCCTCATCAAAAGGATGGGGCAGGTGCACAATGGCTTCGATCGTATACCCTTCTTCAAAAGAGAGTTCGTTGATCGGTGCCTTTTCAGTCGTCCGGAAATAACTGCGGCCAGCAGCATCGAGGTCATTATTAAAACTCAATACCTCTCCATGGTATGGATCTTGCTCCCACTTCATGGATGGCCGCTCCTCTGACAGATCTAATGGATTAGCAGCGCAAGGAATCGATACGGCCTCCAAATGATTTCCATTTCCACTCTGATCTTCAATGATGAGATCACCCGCTTCCATGGAGCCCGATAATACATGATCCGAACGGAAAACCCAGTGTGCAACAACACGCGGCAAAGACGCATGGCTCTTCAAATGATCGTCCATTTCTCGAGAAGTCATGTCTGGCACCTCTCAATCACACGGCTGGAGTTGAGCCATGAACCACGCTTTTGCTTCCAACCAATTATTCACACGTACATATCCGGTCTCATGAACATTGCGAGGCGCTGTAAAGAGAATCCCTTGCCCCTCGAAGGCACGAAGCTGATTCACATTGTCATCGACCATGTAGTCTGCGCGAATGATGCTCTTATCGCCACAGAATACAAAGTTCATCGCATTCAAAAAATCAAAATGCTCCAGCAGCCACTCATACTTGGCCTGGAAAGAGGCCGGTACTTCCATGGCTGCAGTAGTAATATAGATCTCGTAATGTTCCGAGAGCTCTCGAAGCACTTCTTGGCTATGCGCCATCACCTTAATATTGCGAAAGAAATCTTCCCGATCATAATAACTTTCAATCGCCTGTCTGGCATTAGGCCTAGCCTGAACCAAGTTCATACCTTCAAGTTCTGACACCTTCAGTTCATCTTGATAATCCCGGTTATACCACTCCAGATGTGTAGTCAGCGTGTCTGCAATGACTTCATCCATATCAATGGCTATACGTTTCATCGTTCGCTCCCCCTGCAAGTCATGATCACATCCAACACAATCAGGCAACAATACAAATAAGTCTCACAGAACCAAAACGGATGTCTCCATCATAGAAGATATATGTTAGCTTTATTTAAAACTTTTGTTAAATATTTGTAAATGGATGGTGTTTATGCATATTTAGTTTGGTGTCTATGGTTTAAGAGACTATACCTCTTGAAAGTAGTTAGAATATACTATCGTAACTCGTGTTAGTTAAATTAGTTCATGAAAGGTTGAGCAATGATGAGATCAGATAATAACTTCACGATCAACGACGACGGTTATTCCCCAGATGAGCAATCTCCACCAATGAATAGTCCTCCTTCCAAATCTTTTTTTGAGCATATCGGTGGAATGGACGGTGTGATGTCCATCATGGGACAATTTCAACAAGCATATGGATTGTACAAGCAAATGCGCCCTACATTTGATTTGTTTAGCTCGTTTATGCAGCCCAAAGCATTCGTGCAGAACGTGAATTCACATAAGAATAGAAACAAGAGTTCGAGATCCCGTAATGGTAATAAAAGAGCCAATAGTCATGCTGCATATAGAAAAAGAGTTGCGAAGGGAAAGCGGATCTGAATCATTCGGTTCCTGATCCTCGCCAGATTAAAAAAGACTGCCTAACAAACTCTAGGCAGCCTTTTTCTTGTGTTTTAGTATAATGTAGGAATTGGAGGACATGAAACTGCACTGATAAATCTTGGATCCATACCGTAGTACGACCAGAACACACCATTCCAACGATAGCCCGAAACTTCACCATATTCCACACGTGTCGGATAAAACCAAAAGCTTTCCCCATTTATTAACCATACATATGTGTATTGATGAACGCAGTCTACGATATAGGATACAGCAGGTTTTTGTGGGACGAAATTTGGGGGTGGGGACTGTGGCATATATGTCATGTGATTTCACTCCTTATGAAGGGGAATCAATTTGAGCTATGTATTGTATGTAGGTTCATAACTAAATGATCGTACAGACGCCTAATTCAATAAGAAAAGGACAAGTCGGTAAGTAATTTTACTTACGATCTTGTCCTTAAAAGCAATTGCTAATATTAGCTCATCATTTTATGATAACTTTGCTGACTGACAACACGTCTAGCCGTAACATACCGATTTTTATAATAGGATTCAGACAGACTACTTATCGTTACACCTTTACTGCTTGATGAATGCGCAAACTTATTGTCGCCAAGGAAAAGACCAACATGAGAAATCCCTTGTCCATCCGTATTGAAAAACACCAAGTCCCCTGCGCGTAGATTTGCTTGATCTACCTTTGTACCTTCTGTTGCCTGCGTTTTTGAAGTACGTGGTAAATCTAACTTGAACTTATCAAAAATATATTGAATGAAACCCGAGCAATCAAAGCCAGATTTTGTCGTACCTCCCCAGAGGTATGGCGTTCCAATAACTTTATCCACTTCATTTGTAAGATTAGACGAACTAGCATATGTACTTGTGGTACCAGCGGTAAACAACATTGCCGCTCCTAACATGGAAATAATGACTTTCTTCATGATGTCTCCCTTCGATGCCTACGGAGTTAGCTGAGGGTTCGGTAGAAGGTTCCCTATATTCTTCAATAGATTAGAATAATTCACCCAGAATTGGTTCCCCCGTTTTCTCTAAATAGAAATTCGGCCAAATATTAATTTTTTGTAACCTTTAATACTGTATTATATTTTCAGGTATTTTGTCAAATCATCTTGTAAGAGCTTACTATAACTAGATCAGAGTCACATGCTAGATGTCTAAGTGACATGAGACCTTGATACTGTAGACTTTTGTCCTATTCAGCATTGACGAAATATCATAAAATTACAATGACAAGTAACAATAATGAGTCGAAAATACCAATTACAAAATTGTAAATAGTTATTCATAATAAAAAAAGAGTGAAGCACATGAAGTACTCCACTCTTGTGTTCATATCAAGTTATTACACCACTGCTCATACCAACGGATAATTTCTTCACTGATCGGGAGCTCCATATCACTTTCCATTCTCGTCTTCAGTAGAAAAAATTGTTCTTCTACACCCACTTGATTATCAATCGCATGATTAAGCTTCATTAATAAGAAATAGTAATCTTCCTCATCCGGTTTTATCCGCTGAGCGTCCTGAATCAACCGAATGGCTTTATCCATTAAGCCTTGTTGCTCATAAAATTCGCTTACTCTTCTTATTTGGTACAGCCATAACATTCGCAATCGTTCCCGTTCATGCTCCGCCCATAGGTACTCGTAATTTCCAAGATAATCACCAGTATACATCTTTAACACATGTTCATGAGAATCGACGGTGTCTGCATCAAGACGACCCAATTGCTTCAAATCTTTTTCCCATAACTCCGTATCAACGTGAGCATTCCCCATATCCAGCCGATAGCCTGTCTCCAATTCACCAATGCGGATGGAAATCGAATCCATCCTGTAATTTTTTAAAGTCTGGCGTATATGGTAAATCGCCGTATAGAGATATTGTACCGCTTTATCCTCTGGCGTGTCTGGCCATAACAATTCAAGTAGTAAGTTCCGACTGACTACCCGCTTGCGATGGTGGAGCAGATAAGCGAATAATTCCTGTGCCTTACTCGTCCGCCACTTCACGTTCTGCGTCTTCATGGCATTTAACTGAAAGCGGATTTGTTCGAAGCAGCAAACCATAGGCGTATTCAAATCCTGCGTTTCCTTTGTTCCTTTTAGATTCATTTTATCCATAACGCGCATGACCGTTTGGTTTAGTCGCTCGAGTTGTACCGGCTTCATGATGTAATCCACAGCATAAAGCTCGAATGCACGCACGGCATACTGATCGTAACCAGTGACAAAAACAATTTCCGTACCAGGGACGACGGTCTGTATCTGCATGCCCAGCTCTAATCCATCGATCTCAGGCATTTGGATATCCAAAAAAACGACATCGGGGCGATGCTCTAAAACGCCTAAGGTCACTTCATTCGGATCCGAATATGAGGCGACGATCTCCACACCACTAACCACACGTTCAAGCAATTTCTGAAGTCTACTCAATGCTAGCGGCTCATCGTCAACCAAAATAACTTTCATTTATTAACCATCCCTTTTGCATATACTTGTTAAGAATAATATTTTTAGTAATAAAGTGAACATTAATCATAAGGATGCTATTAGTGAAAGTTATGTCTTCCAATATATCGACACTTTCATTATTTAATATCGGTCAGGTAACATAATGGAATGATATTATGGATAGATTGCCAACATAATAAAACCATAATACAATACGCTTATTTCCAAGCGAGGCAGTCTAAACAGGCCTTCTTCGCTTTCGATAGCACACAGCTCACGCTCCACCTTGTTTAGAATTTGTCGAGTTTTGTCGTATATAATAGATTTCACAATGGAACTCGAAAGATACAAGGGGGATTACTGTGCATCGGAACGTTCTCAAAGAATTACACAAGCTTAGCCATGACGACGAACTGAGATATCATCTGCTCATGAGATATTTGCGAACCATCGGAGAGGAGAAGAAACAACGCGGTTTTCTTAAAAAATTCAAAAAACAATGGAAAACGTACGTGTCAGCAAAAAAAGAGAGTCCTCTGATAAGATCGATGGATACATCCCAGTCTTCGAATGAATAGTCTTTGCCGATATCATTCCTTCATTCATAAATCAACAATGGCCGACTTCATGTCGTCCATTGTTGCACAAATCCTCACGCTACTCTGCCGATTTCCCTTCACTCCAAAAATTCTTTGATGAAGCGTTAACTATAACAAAAAATCGCGCCCCATAATGGAGAACGCGATACGATGCAACTTAACTCCGTATTTTAACATCTTCATTTACGCTTTCGGGCGATTACTGCTAACCTACCATCTTCGGTTGAATATTCACACGTAGACAGCACAATAAGTTTATCACCATACCCGGCTGTCACGCCCGTGTCGTAAAGCGCAAGTTTTTTGATATTCTGAATATAAGCGTCAAACTCAGCGGGTGTTCCTGTCTTTTCAATCTGGTAGTATTTAAAAACATCATCCGATTTGCGATAAACCTTTGACAGAATAACGGCAAGTATCTCATACTCTTCCTTTTCGTAAAGCGTACTGAACTGGAACGTAGCATGCTCCTTATAATAGCTTTCTTTCTTGTACTCCATCAAATCTGCAAACATCATACCGCTCTTCATGTGATGTCCATGAATCAACAAAATGCCTGAGCTGTTTATCCGACTGTACGCGTCCAGAAAAGGGAGTCCGTTTTTGCTCTCCTTTTTATCGAAATCATGATTGAGATAGAATTCCGAATCCTGTTGGTTTTGCATGATCGGGTAATCAATTCGGGTACCGTCGATTCTCAGCCAACCGATGATGTCCGTGTTTCTCCCGTAAAGCTCTTGAAATTCGGGGAGCATGACCGTCTCATGCGCCTTTGTGATAAAAGGTGAGGCTGTTGCAGCCTCACCCCCAATGGTTGATTCTTTGTTCCATAATTCTGCTATCTCTTTGATTTTCTGCTGTTCAGCATAATCCCGCAGGAGAATTCTCGCAATATTGACGAGAGAAAAAATCAACACAAGAATGGAAATGGCAATAAGAATTTTTTTGATTTTGCTCATTTTCTTACCGCCTTTCCGATTACTGAATGTGCTTTTCCTTCTTCCTATTGGACAAACAGAACCCGATCACAATCAAGGACATCATCGCCAAAGCCATGTAGAAGATTGGCGATGTGCTATTATCTCCTGTTTGCGGAACATCGTCCAGCTCGTTGTTACCGGTGCCGGTTCCATTGTTACCGTTGTCGGTTCCATTGTTACCGGTGCCGGTTCCATTGTTACCGGTGCCGGTTCCATTGTTACCGTTGCCGCCACCGTTGTTACCGTTGCCGCCACCGTTGTTACCGTTGCCGCCACCGTTGTTACCGTTGCCGCCACCGTTGTTACCGTTGCCGCCACCGTTGTTACCGTTGCCGCCACCGTTGTTACCGTTGCCGCCACCGTTGTTACCGTTGCCGCCACCGTTGTTACCGTTGCCGCCACCGTTGTTACCGTTGCCGCCACCGTTGTTACCGTTGCCGCCACCGTTGTTACCGTTGCCGCCACCGTTGTTACCGTTGCCGCCACCGTTGTTACCGTTGCCGCCACCGTTGTTACCGTTGCCGCCACCGTTGTTACCATTGCTGCCACCGTTGTTACCATTGCCGCCGGAACTGATCGGCGTCAGTTGTACATCGTAGCGCACAATGTCGCTTCCAACCGAGATTGTTGCGCTCGTATGCGTCACATACCCGGCTTTGGATACAACCAGATAGTAATCCGTATCCGGGAATACCATATATGCATATGCTCCGGTTGCATCGCTGATCTGGCTTGGGCTGGCGTTATCGTTCGGAGCAAAGCCAGGAATCACAGGCAACGTTACTTTTGTGCCTGGAACGATGCCGTTCGCTTTGTTCCTTGGTGTGTCCGCATAATACAGCGTCACTTCAGCGCCTTCAATGAATGCGCCGGTTTTTGCATCTGTAATTTTACCATACGGGTCAACCAGTTGCTCGGAGATATTGAGCTCCCCGCTTGCACTCACATTCAAGTCCGCATCCTTGATCACGGTCAATTCCTTGCCCAGTTCAAATTCATAGCGAAGCTCCAGCTTGTAGCTGCCTGTAGACAAGCCTTCTGCAACGAATGTGCCGTTAGATTGCAAGTCGAATGCTTTTGGAACTCCGTTCTGATCCAGAATGTAGTCTCCAGTCGCATCCCGCAAATAAATATGCATTTTGCCTGCAAAAGCGCTGTTAAGCAGCGAAGATTTCCCATCAGGCTGCTTCAGAAGCACGATACCAACAGCCGTTATTTCCGCTGGAACTGGCTGGCCTCCTGTCACGCCGCTGTCGATCTCTGCTTTTTGCGTGAAGGTAACAGGCGTTGGCGTTCCGTTGATATTGTATTGCTGCGTGTAGCTGACAGTATAGCTTCCACCTGGAGGAACAGGAAGGAAATACACGCCGTTCTCATCGGTCGTGATCGTATGTTCCTCTTTCGTGTCATCATTTTTCACCGTAACTGTCGCATTGGGAATGACTTTGCCCGTCGTGTTGTCCCTCAGCACACCGGTGATTGCCGCCGGCATAGCAGTTACGGTCACAGGCGTTGCGATTGCTACGCCGTCTACCGTGCTGGTCGACTTTGCGCCGATCGTGTGTACTTCTGGTGTCGATCCAGTCAGCTTCTGCGGCGTATAAGTGATAACTGCCTTGCCCTCTGCATTGGTCGTTGCCTTCACTTCCGTGTTGTCCGGGAGCGTGAAAACAATTTCTCTGTCCGCAACTGGCTTTCCTTCGTGGTCGATCAGCGTAGCCGTAATCTCCGAAGGCGTCTTGCCGTCACCAGGAACAATCGCAGGATTTGCTGTCAGTGTCAGCGTGCTGGACAAATAGCGCGTATTGATGAAGCGTGCCTCGGCAATCTTCTTCTCCTCGATCGTACCGGTATGCACGAAATTCTTAGGGTCAGTCGTGTAACCGTCCGACGTATAATCCGTCTGGGTGACGGTATAGGTCACGCCCTTGAGAATTTGGCTGGCATCAAAGATGGCAGTCTCTCCATGCTTGAGGGAGATCGTGCCGCCGGATTGGATCGTTCCCGTCCCACTCGTGCCATCGATTTTCGTATACGTATAAGTATACTCCTTGCTAGGATTTGCGCCATCGAACTTCACGGTGTACGTAAACAGCTTGTCCTTCTCTCCGCCGTTACCTGCCACCGTCTGCCCGATCAACAGACCGCCGTACACCATCCGCGTGTTGACGAATGATGCTATAGCGTCTTCGCCATCCGTGATCGTCCCGGTAGACTTCCATTCCGGCAAGTTCACCGCATATCCGTCTGTTGTATAGTCATTCTCTGTCACGGTATAGACCGTATCCTTCGATATACCGGTAATGACGATGTTCTCTCCATGCCTCAGCATGAATGTTCCGCCAGATTGGATCGTACCTGTCTCATTCGTGCCGTCGATTTTCGTATACGTATAAGTATACTTCTTGCTAGGATCTGCGCCATCGAACTTCACGGTGTACTTAAACAGCTTGTCCTTCTCTCCACCGTTGCCTGTCACCGTCTGACTAACCGTCAGTTGGCCGTCGAGATACTTGGCATTGATATAATGCGCTTCGACAGTGCTGTTCTTTACAATACTGCCTGTACGCGTCAAATTCGCCGGGTTCGTTGTATAGCCGTTACTTGTATAATCGTCCTGAACGATCGTGTAGGTGATGCCGTCAGGGATGCCCTTGAAGGTTACGACATTTCCGCCTTTCAGCGTAATCTTTCCGCCGCTCGTCACAGTGCCAAGCTTCTTGCCGGAAGCATCGTAATAGTCATAAGACTTGCCGTTGCTGAACGTAATCTTGTAGCTAAAGTCCTTAGTCTGGTCCGCAGCTTTCCCTTCAAGCTGCATATCCAGCTTCAAATCGCCAGTCTCCCACAGTGGGGTTGGCACAACCAGCAGATTATTCGAATCTACCTTTATGCCGTCTACCCAGATGGGCTTTCCTGGCGTATTTCCTACATATACTTGATAAATTCTTGTCGTTGGTAGCCAAGTATTTGTGTCAATATAAGTTTCCTTCAGCTCATAATACCCCGGATCCGGGAATAGCAGATTGAGCTTGCCATCATTTCCGGTTGTTCCTTGGGCAACTTGCGTTCCGCCCTCTTTCTTATACAGTGTAAACTGTACGTCCTTTAGCGGGTTGCCATTGGGATCTACCTTTTTCAGGGGCAGCAAGGCATTGGAGCTTGAACTGCCGGCTACGTCCGAGCTGTCCAGCGTGCTTTCACTCTTGGCGCTGATAGATTTCAGCTTATCATCGCCCACCAGCTTGACCTCGTTGCCCATTTTGTCGCCAGCTTTCGCTTTGGTGTTGTCCACCTCGGTCTGGTATACAAACTGGTAGAACTTATTAGGGTCGTTCATTTTAAATTTTAGAACTGTCCTGCCGTTAGCACCCGGTTCAGCTTCTACCTGAACTTCAGCATTCGGATCGCTTAGGTCGAGTGCTGCGCCCTCTTTTTCCAGAGCACCACTAGCAGTCAGTTTTGCACGATACACCGCCATACTAGGCGCTGTCAGCACCAGCTTGCCGTCAACATCATAGCGCAAGTTCATGTTAGCGCCTATCGTATCCTGCAAAAACACACCCTGCTCCATATTAAATGGAGGCGTATAGTTTACCGTCCATTCCAGCACGCCCGGCGTCGGCTTGCTCACCGACTTGCTCAATGTCTGAATCGGTACGATTACCTTACGCTGTTCAGTGACCGTCTTCTCCACCCCGCCCCATGTCATATGGAGGTCGGCTTTGTTATACATGACTTGCTTCGTCGTTCCACTTTTTGTGTATTCCTCTAAGTATTTCTCTAATGCTGCATTGGAAGGCCTTGCCTTTACCAGAATAACATAAGGGCTTTCCAACTTGGAGAAGCTGAATGTGCCCACGTTGCTGCTATGAGAGAAGCTTACCACATGAGCATTCGTACCTGGTTCAATAAGTGTTCTGGCATCGTTTCTGACACCATACTCGGTACCTCCAGCATTGTCCGAATAGCCTTTCCAAAGCTCAAAATCCTTCCCCTCGGAAAACGGCACGAACTCCCAGCCCTCAGGCAGTGTGTCCACCAGCTTGATATTGCTGATTACTCGGTTCCCGCCGGCCTTAGCGAATGCATCTGTGTTGTATCCTGGCATATTCAGACCTAGACGGAAAGTGACAGTCTTGGTCGTCCGGTCATAGGCAGAAATCGTCCATGCTTCATTGTTATCGTCTCTAATGTAGCTACCAACGTTATTTGGGGTAACATTTTCAAGCGTACCATCTGCTTTCAAGGGCTTCGACGCAAAGAGCATATCCTTGTTCAGCATACGCAGGTGAAGATTTGTCCCATTTTCCGCCGCTTTTACGGTTTCGCCGTCAAACAGCAAAGCCCGATTCCATTTCCCTTTTCCTACGTTTATATCCTGCTTAAATAGGAAATCTGAATTGGTCTCAAGGGCACGGAAGCTGAAGGATGCAGCTTTGTCGGTGTATCCTGTCACTTTAATCAAATCCGCTACAACTTCACCGTTCACTGTCAAAGGAATAGCCTTCATGGTCAAGCCGTTTGCGCTCTTCAGCGTATCTTTATGATACTGCTTCCACAGTTGCGAAGTATTTACATTTGCTTTGATTTTCGCAATCGTTTCCTTGGTCACCTCGCCGGTTTCATCCACAGCGCTGTCCAAGACATTCAAATCTCCGCCATGCACCAACACATCATATACCGCCGCATTTGGCAGGGCATATTGTGGAGTTAGGTTGACTGTCCATGTAACACCGCCAAAATTGAAATCTTCCATCGAAATAGATCCACTTTTTGTAAAAGTGTGCGCGCCGATGGTAACAATTGCCTCGTCAGTTACTGCGGCAGGTCTTAAACCAGTTATTACATCGTTGTTCTGTATGCCATCCGGTGTATCTAACACCCAGTTGGCACGTGGATCGATTCTGAAACTGGAGCCGTTTTTCACCTTACTCTTAATCACTAGCTCCACTTTACCGTCAATATCCCCAAAGGAATAAACACTGTTCGCATCCGGTGTAATGGATACTTCTCCAGATGCAATACCATCCACCCATGTCTGCCATGTGGCCGAGGTAAACTCCAGCCCTGTAGGCAGTACATTTGTGATGGTAAAGTTTTTTAACCCTTTTTTGTTATATTGGTTCACAACAACTGTCCATGTAATGGTTTGATTCAGATGGTCATACGAGGCGGACGCTTGAATCCAGTCTGGAGCAAAAGAAATCTCCTGACCTGCACTCACTAAAACAGTGTCATCGCTCTGTTTTAATTCCACTGTGCCTCTCATGTCCCGATAACTGCGACCAAGATTCCCCGGTGGGTTCTTGTGCTCGTAATAGTAAGCGTCCTTTGGAATCCATGTTTTATATTCGACCTTCGGATCTACACCTGTTCCCACTGGGAAAGTATAGGTTAGCGATCCGTCCCCACCGATGCTTGGGGTTGCCTCAATACCATTTACTTTGAATGAACCTGGCACATAGATACCGCGGACATTCCCTGGACTGGTATTATAAGAAGCAGGGTTCGTATAAAACGTCTTCCCGTCCAGCGACAGTTTAATAGTATTATCAAACTGATCGAAAGCAGATACGGTTGACTGCCAAGTAATCGCTCCCTCAACAAATTGTGCGGGTTGAAGTCCACGATAACTATACTGATCCCACTTGATCATTCCCGGCGAGGTCAATGTGATGCTGTATGCCGCTGTGACGTCCGGGTTTTTTAGCTGGTAAGCTCCCCCAAAGATGTTAATCGGCTTTGTCTCGCCATACGCCATTCCTGTTACATCGGCATCGGCAGTGGTTTCAAAGCTGAAGACAATACCACGTCCGACACCGTTGAAAAAGTAGTCATCACCGTTAAATACAATCCTAATGCTGTTCGGAGTGAAATAGGCGGTACCAAGCGGTTTCATACCTGATTCAGTCTGTGCATTCAGGGTTTTAGTAGCTGTCGGGAGCACCACTTCCTTGAAGTAGTCTTCTCTCTTCAGCTCGATCCAGTCACCCTTCTGAATGTATTTTTCAGAATCTGCATTCGTCGGATTAGGATCATCGCCATTCACCGGCACCTTGAGACCTTCCGACTTAAGCGTAAATTGCTGTCTGCCCTGAATAGTACCGTTTGGATCAATAGCAGCATTTCCCTGCGTCACATTCAACGGAAAGGTTGAATTAGCCTCCATAAACACCGCCGTTTTTTCCACGGGTACTGCCACTGCCATAACTAAATTATCCGGCACAGCATATACCGCCTCAGACACCGACGGGTCGCTCACAGTCTCCGTTCCGGGGTCGGTTAGCGCACTCTCCGCATAGGCAGCAGCAGAGAACATCACGGTCTGTAAGGCAAGCAAAACAGCGAGACAAAAAGACAGCACCGCTTTGCTCATACTTCGTTTTCGTTTCATCACAACGTTCTCCTCCGTTTCTGAATTTTTTTGTCGTCAGCAAGATCACATGCCCAATTTAGCGCACGAACGTATAGACAGATGCTATATGTCTGAACCCAGCAGCCTTTCACATCATCAAGAACTTTCGAAAATGCAGATGACCTAGTGAGTACCACAGGTGTGCAGGCTGTTGATCATTGCTTAGTAATTCTCTCCCCCTCTCTTTCGATGATCTTTGCCAGTCAAATCCAGTAAACTGACAAAATACGTTATAATTAGACAACGTGCTTCGACATTGTATCACCCCGACCTAGACAAAAACTAAACAGACACTCGACAATCATTTTGGATATATGAATCTCGTTGTTATAAATCGAAAAAACCCAAAAAAGGAAAAGCATCTTAAGACGCTTTTCCTTTTTCATGTTTTTCAACCGTTATTCCTTCTTCACCAACGAGGGGTCATTGGGTGAATTTTTAAATGACTAGTGATAAAAGTAGAATACCACCTAAAGAAACAAATGATGCAATAAGGCAGGCCGCAGTAAAGCTCTTGAACATATCCGGTAACGATAACCCTAAATATTCTTTGACGAACCAGAAACTCGAATCGTTGACATGGCACCAACCAATTGCACCGGAACCAATGGCGAGAACGATAATTTCCGGACTCACACCAGGATAAGCGGCCAGCATCGGTGCCACCATGCCTGCAGTACTAATCATGGCCACCGTGGCGGAACCAATCGCAAGGTGCATGAGCCAAGCGATGAGCCAAGCAAGAATAATGATGTTCATATTTAGCGACATCAAAACCTGAGACAATTCATTCCCTAACCCACTGTCGACTAAGATCTGATTAAAAGCTCCACCGCCTCCAATAATGAGCAAGATGCCGGCAATTGGTCCAAAACATTGCTCTGTAAGCGTTAACAAGTTTTTCATTTTTAAACCACGAGAAAGGCCTAATGTATAATAAGCTACAAATACCGAGATGAGAAGTGCGATAATCGGATTGCCTAGGAACGTAACAATAGGCAATAACGCAGAATCTTTTGCGAGAAACAATGTACTAACCGTTTTTCCTACCATAATGATTAGGGGCAATAGGATCGTAAATAGGGTGATGCCGAAGCCTGGAAGATTCTCAGTTGGTGTTGCAGCAGTTACTTCGGTTTCCTTTATCACCCCAGTCTTGCACTTCTTACTGATAAACTTGGCCCAAATTGGACCCGCTAAAATGGCCGTAGGCGTTCCAACAAGAAGAGCATACAGAATGACCTTCCCTACATCGGCCCCCAAACTTGTCGTAATCGCAAACGCTGCCGGATGTGGAGGCACCATCGAGTGAACGACCATCAACGATACGGCCAAAGGAATGCCTACACGGAGTAACGACATCTTAGCTTGTTTGGCAACGATGAAAACCAAGGGGAACAGTAAAACAAATCCGACTTCAAAAAATACGGGGATGCCGCAAATTAACCCGACAATAGTCATTGCCCAGGGAGCTCTTTTTTCTCCCATTGTTTCTAGTAATGTTCGTGCAAGGCGCTCCGCGCCGCCGGATACCTCCAACATTTTGCCTAAAATCGTACCAAAACCGATAACGGTGGCCAGAAAACCTAACGTTCCAGCCATTCCGTTCTCAATGGAAGTAGCAATCTTAGGAAGAGGCATACCTGTAGCAATTCCCACAAATATACACACTAATATTAAGGATAGAAAAGGATGTATTTTAACTTTAAGAATGAGAAAGATGAGAATTGCTATAGATGCGACCAATACGAGCATCATCATTGTTGCAGTGTCCATTGTCTTAACCTCTCCCTATACGATAAAGTAAATTAGCTGATTACGCCTTTGCGGTAGAAATCATCCATAACATCTTTCGGAACCATGCCGCCGCCAGTAGCCCAAAGAATGTGCGTGGCATTAGACATCTTCTGTTCCAGGTGATTATTGTTCAAATAATCTTGTCCCATGGAAGAAGCGTTCAGTTGAACAGGCCCGATAAATCCTGCAACGGCCGATGGTTCTAGGAATATTCCTTCTGAATCGGCTAGCTCTCTAAGGATTCGATAGAGACAATCGTCTTGAACCGTAAAGACACCACTAATATCTTTCTCTAGTGCTTTGCCCACGAACCCTGATGGTCTCCCTACCGCAAGCCCGTCTGCATCAGTAATATTATCAACGCCAAATTCCTGAGCGGATACCTCGCTATGCTTACGTGTCATTAAACCTAGCAGCATGGCCGGTGAATGGGTTGGTTCTGCATAGAAGCAATGAACATTGTCTCCAAATACAGTCCGCAATCCGAAAGTAATTCCGCCAGGAGCGCCGCCTACACCGCAAGGTAGATATACGAATAGAGGATGATCCTGATCGACTGGAATCAACATGTCATTGAGCTGCTTTTGGAGGCGCTTAGCTGCTACGGCATAACCAAGGAATAACGTTTTGGAATTTTCATCATCAACGAAGTGGCTATTGGGATCTTTCTGGGACTCTTGTCTGCCTGCTTCTACAGCTTTCCCATAATCGCTATTGTGCTCAACGACGATTGCGCCTTTTTGCCGTAATAAGTCTTTTTTCCATTTTTTCGCGTCCGTAGACATATGCACAACAACTTTGAAGCCTAATTGGGCACTCATAATACCGATACTAAGACCTAGATTACCGGTTGATCCGACCACAATCGAATAATTCGAGAATAGCGCCCGGAATTTTTCATCTGCCAGAATGGAGTAGTCATCATCTATTGACAGCATGCCGTGTTTAAAGGCGATCTCTTCGGCTACTTTTAATATTTCGTAAATGCCTCCGCGAGCCTTTACAGAACCGGAGATAGGCAGGTGACTGTCACATTTAAGATATACATTTCCCGCTATTTCCTGATTGAACATTTCTGATAACTGCTGCTGCATTTTAGGAATGCTGACTAATTCAGATTCGATGATTCCGTTTTTTACCTTGGTCTCCGGGAATACTGTTGCTAGATAAGGGGCGAAGCGAAGCAGCCGTTGCTCTGCATCCTCAATATCTGCGATCCCTATTTCCGTATTAATTATTCGGTTGTTGCAGCTCTCAAGCTGCGGGTTAACCCAGAAAACTTCCTGAGTATCAATGATATTCTGCAGTTCCGGTAATTCATTTTTCCATTCTTCGATCGTTTTTCCAGCAATGAAGTTCGTCATGGTTGCCTCCGATTTTATATTTATTTTTCAGCGATGAATTCGATTTCAACTTTGGCTCCCTTAGGAAGACCTGCAACCTCGAAGCAGGAGCGAGCGGGCGTGCAAGACTTGAAATAAGTGCCGTAGATTTCATTCAGACTAGTAAAGTTGGCAAGATCGGTCACAAAAATAGTCGTCTTTACAATGTCCTCGAAATCGTATCCTGCCTCGTTCAAAATTGCGGCGATGTTCTCCATCACTTGTTTGGCTTGTATTGCAAAGTCATCATTCATTTCGCCTGTCTGGGGATCAATCCCAAGTTGACCAGATGCATACAAACGTGAAGCGCTTACAATTGCTTGCGAGTAAGGTCCAATTGCAGCGGGAGCTTTATTAGTCATAATTGTTTTTTTCATACAAATTACATCTCCTTGTGTTGAAGTAACATTCCCTTTAAAATTGAATTGCAGATTATGAATATAGGTGCACCTCCATTGTTGATGTTATTCTAACGGAGATCCAAAGAAATTAAATGATATTTAATAAATTAAGTATAGGTGAATATTAGCACTTTGCTTGTATGAATTCAAGCATAATATTTAGCGTTTTTTTGGTAAAAAAAACCGTTTCCGTATTTACTAGTGTGAAATACACTTGCAAATACAGAAACGGTCTATGTTTAGATATTGTTTTCTAAAATGTCGGAGGCGTAATAGCAAAAATAACGTTTGCATCTTGATCCGATTTATTTTCCCACTTATGTCCTACCCCGGGTGGTATTTTGACACTGTCCCCCTGATATAAGGTCTCTACATCATCCCCAATAAATAATACAACCTCACCCGACATCACATACGCGACTTCTTCACCAATGTGTCTCATAGGTTTTTCGGCAGACTGGGATTCAGGCGGTAATTTCATTAAAACCATCTCTATTGAGCCGCTTAAATCCGGAGACAATAATGAATATTCCCAATTGTTCGATGATGGAAATATGACTTTTTTTCTAGCGTTTGCTCTGGTAATTAAATTTTTCGTTGGCACAAATTCCGTAAACAAACTAAATAAAGGAACTTCCAACGCCTCGGCAATCACGCGCAGCGTATTCAGTGACGGACTAGAAAGTCCCCGCTCAATTTGGCTTAACATGGATGACGTTACATTCGTTAATTCTGATAATTGTTTAATCGTATAATTCTTATTTTTGCGAATTTTCGCGATTGTTTGACCTAATTCTAGATTATCCATCGTTCATCATACCTCATAAAAATACCTCAAATTTAATTAATATGCTGTCCTGAATTAATAGCCTATAAATATAAAGATATCATAAATCTTAGAAATACTAAATACAGAGCTAATTGATTACTCGGTTATTTGTCTTAATATTTTTGCTGGATTACCCGCGACGATTGTATTTGCAGGCACGTCCTTCGTGACTACTGAACCTGCAGCCACAATGGAATTATCACCAATATTTACACCAGGTAAAATTACACAACTACCGCCAATCCAT
Source organism: Paenibacillus guangzhouensis (assembly GCF_009363075.1). Lineage (NCBI taxonomy): Bacteria > Bacillati > Bacillota > Bacilli > Caryophanales > Paenibacillaceae > Paenibacillus > Paenibacillus guangzhouensis. The sequence goes on from NZ_CP045293.1 coordinate 3,268,874, forward strand.
ACATTGTTTCCTATCGTTATCGGTATCCCATAACCACTTTTATTTCTATCCTTTGGTTCTACAGAATGCCCAGCGGTATAGATCCCAACATTCGGAGCTATCATGCAATCATCACCAATTCTTACCTCTGCCATGTCTAAAATTGTACAGTTATACCCTGCATAAAAGTTATTTCCTACGTGTATGTTGTAACCTAAATCGCAATGAAAGTTGTGCTCGATGCTAAGCCCTTCTCCTACACTTCCAAACAATTCGCGTATAATATTTTCTTTCTTTTCAAATTCTTCAACGTCGCTCCTGTTAAATTCTTGAACCAGTTTCTGAGCTCTTATGCTCTTCATCTTTAATTCTTCAGTACCTCTTTGATAATAAATTTTTTCTTTTTTTCCATCGCCCATAGGTATACCCCTTATATATTCAATTTGTGTAGTTCGATTAAATCAAACTTATCGGTTAGGCGAATCAAAGTACAACCCAATCATACCGAGGCGTTCCTTTCTTGACAAACTGAAAAAATAAAGAGTGAAGTACGTCAAGCACTCACTCTTGTCTTTATACATAGTTATTAATGGTTAGATGCTCACTTCTTCTCAATAAACTTTCCCTGGTGAAGATGAAAAATCTTCATCGTGGTCTTGGAGTCTCCTTCTTTCTTGTTGTCCTCTAAGGATGCGTCCATTTCGGTCTGCCAATAGAAAAGTTCCCCATTATCATCATTGAACTGGTAACTACCCATGGCAACATGATATTTACCTTGAAATACAGAGCGGTCTTTAAGAGTACCTTTCCAAGCTTCTGTCCATACTCCAGAATCGTTCATATACATTAGATGAGATTCTCTAACATCGACATCTGTTCCGCCTGTGCGCGTAACGATATTAAATAAAGGATTCATTCCATCAGCTCGAAAATTCTCAATGTTCCAAGAATCGACATGCCATGGCTTCTCAAAGATTAATTTGTATGAACCGTTGGACTGTTTGTCAAAGATGAAGAAATCACCAAGATGAACCCCTCCATCAATTCGCACAAGTACTTCTGGTTCGGAATCGCCATCTACATTCATTTCTTCAAAGGATAAACCATCAAAATAATAGTTCTTCTTTTCATTGCCTTGCTTTCGTATCCAATCTTCAACCATCTCCTTTGTTATTTCTGCGGAAATGTTTACCAATCGAGTCTCTTTATCCCATATTTCGGGACCGCCTCTTGCTTCCACCAAATCTTGTACTGGGGCAATAACCTTTCCATTATCAAGTTTAGTTTCTTCTGGACTCCGTGCTTTACCATTAACGAACAGACCAACAGAATTACTAGCCACAGCAGTTCCGACAAAGATCGTACACGCCCCCAGAATTGGAAGTAACACTCGCAAACTTCTTTTTACTTTCATGGCTCTTCTCCTTCTAGAATGATTATATTATTTAGACGCAGTACGTTAGTCAAATGTTTCCTGCTTAATAACTCGCGTACTTCTTGTTATCGGTAGAAACTTATTTTGAACTCGTTGCTGGTGATTCCCCGCTCCCGGTTAAAGAAATAAGGAAATCCCTAACCTCGTCGGTAATCTTTTTTTCATAAAAAATCCTCCTAGTATCGCGTGTTTTTTCAACATTATAGCGCAACACAAAGAGGACTTTTTGAACATGCCAAAATTGAACATTATATTCGTTAAAATTAGTTTATAGGCCATATAGGACAATTTCAACTGAAAAAGAATCCGGTTTGCTTTCGATATGAAGTGACCCGCTTGACTCAACTTTTTGCTGTAAACTTTTAAGGCCCAATCCGTGGTTTATTCGGTTTGGTTTCATTGTTACTGGTAAAGAGCCCTCCCATTCGCTTACTTCTCTTGATGCTGCATTTACAATGCTTATAATCAATGACCAGTTAATAAAAGATAAAGTAATACGCGACCAACGTTCATGTTCCGGCAGAACTTCACAAGCCTCTTGTACGTTATCCAATAAATTACCGAAAATCGTTGATGCCTGCTCAAACGTGGTGAAAAATGTAATATCGTCGCTTTAATTTTTAATTTAGTAATTTGTAAATTATATACCCTATAACCAATATTAAAATTATAATTCCAGTTCCTTTCCATCCCAAACCAGTTAAATTTCCATATTCAGAACGATTTACTCCATCACTAAACGCACCAAAAGGGTTATTTTTTAATTCTTTTTGTCTTAAACGTTCTTTTAGTTCTTCAGGTGTTTCTTTTCGAGAACCCATTTGACCACCTCCTGAATAAACTTGCCCTTTCCTTCATCAAGAGAAACTCAGATCCGTACTTCTAACTATGATACGGTTCACCGTAATGAATCAAAGCACAAAGTATCTTTTGACCACAAGATATACATATCAGTATAAACACAAACCCACTCCTTTGGCGGAGTGGGTTTGTGTTTATAACTTTTCTTTTATGGAACTATCGTTCCGCTAAATCAAGGGAGAATAGTAGTTCTAACATATTTCATTCCAACTCTAAAACTGATTCGCCACTAATTATCGTACCGTTATTCTTACCTTCACAAATTTCTTTCATCGAGCCTGGTTTATCGAAGTTAAACACATGCATTGGCAGATTGTAGTCTCTTGCTAAAATGAAAGCTGATTGGTCCATTACCTTTAAGTTGTGTTTTAAAACGTCATTGTAATGAAGCGCACGAAATTTCCTTGCATCTTTATCAAATTTAGGGTCTGCATTAAGAACACCATCAACACCTTGCTTTGCAACTAATAAAGCGTCACAATTAACCTCGATGGCTCTTTGTACTGAAGGATAGTCTGTTGTAACGTAAGGTTGACCGTTCCCCCCTGCAAATATTACAATATAGCCTTTTTCTAGATGGTGGATTGCTCTTAGACGGATGTATGGTTCTGCAACTGAAGTAATAGGTATGGCCGTCATTACTCGTACTTCCTTTTTGATCTTGGCTTTAAGAACTCCACGAAGCATTAAACTATTTACTACAGTCGCAAGCGTTCCAATGTTATCAGCTTCTGCCCTTTCTATCCCCCAGCTTTCCGCCATATTACCTCTGAAAATGTTACCCCCACCTATAACTAACGATACTTCAACGCCTAAGTTTACTACTGACATAATTTCATCCGCAATATGGTCTAACCTTTCTGGCTCAAAACCAAATTCAGAGTTTCCTGCTACTGCTCCACCACTTAGCTTAACGAGAACCCTTTTGTACCTTGACAATTATTACACCTCCATAAAATAAAAACACTAAAGCAATAAATGCTTTAGTGTCCTAATGGAATGGAAATATGAAATTACGCAAGTCGACTGAATGTAAGTCTTCCGTTTCCACCTCATACTCCCACTCCTACATGTTTTTTCCATCAAGTAATTTTACATTACGTAAAGGTAAATTGCAATTATTGTAACCTACATATTTTACTTGCTATCGTATCGCTTTAAATTATAGTCATTTCGGAAGTTAACTATGAGTATAAGGTTCTTGGATTAGAATTGACGAAGTTTCAGAATGGAGACTATCAAATAAGCGGCAAAAGAATAGACGTTCAGTTGAACGAGAATAGAGAGTTTAGTGAGTCGATCGTGATCAATGAGCCAGGCTCTTTTGGAGCCGAAGCATTATGGTACATTGATACCGTATTCGCTAGGGGGAGACGACCCCTTAGATGGCATTAAAGACAGATAAATTTGTTGAATAGAGATTTAGTGGTTTGTAACATTTTGGTTATTTTCACTTTTCTTCCTACTCATTTCACATTAACTTTGTTTTTGTGACTTACAGTTATTTTCATGCCACATGATGTCGCAAACATGACTTACTGAAAAAATAAATATATTAATAATTTCGTTTCTACAATTACACTATCCTGCCCTTTACCTTAATGGCCGCGGCCATCCTTCCATTGAACATTTACATACCTACTATGTAGTTAAACTTGAATAAAATCATTAATTTCAAATCTTTGATTTCTCCACGATTATGCATTTATGTTTGTGTCGTGAGCTCCCAAAAGGCAAAAAATATATTGTTTATTATTTTTGGCGGAGTTTTATTATTAATAATGCTATTGCAGGAATCCCTAATTATTCCAGCAGTAATAGCTATATTTTCTTTAGCACTAACAATGATTTCCATGAATTCACCAAAGAGTTAGTTTTGATTATAATACAAGCCAGCCTAGAGGCTGGTTTTTTGTTGTATACTAGCAACAGCAGGAGAATTTAAACGCATTTTGCTCAAATAGCACAAAATAAAGGAGAAAAATATGAATCTATATTATACGGGAATTTGCCAACTACTAGACGGAAATAAAGCTTTAAAAGGTGAAGGTTACTATGTCAAAACTGATGATAATCGTCTGTTGTACTCAGAGTCAGCACAAGAAACTAAAACGGTAACCTTTCAGGATCTAGAAGATGCATTATTTGAAGGATGTAAAAAAATTATAAATAATTTCTCTATCTCCAAGAACAATACTGATGTCTATGCGTTCAATTTATATGCTGACGAATACAACAGCTTCTACGTCTACATGAATACGATTGCTGGCTTAGAGAACACAGTGAAGAAACACTATCCAAACTACTCTGATGAACAGATACAAAGTTTGAAATATAACCAAGGGGATTTTGCTTTTCAGTTCTATCCAAGCGATATGGGTGAAGTAGCAAGTACAGTTGAAGGGTTTGAAAGAATGGCTTCAGATTTGTCGTATGAGGACGAAGAAACTGAGGAGTTTTCAAGCGATGATGTTCCAGTTGTAGCATATGAGAAGAAAATATTTAAAGACGGTCACTACTTAGCTGCACTAAATGTAGTTAAACGGCTAGCTGAAGCAGATGCGTTCTCCAATTTAAACAAAACTGAGGATTTCATATATTACGCGGCTACGGGACATGATTACAATGATTACAGTCTGGTGATGAGAAAAACAATTGATCCTGAACTATTTTATCAATGTTTTCCTGATCTGAGAGTTAAGGATGAAGAGTTTAAGTCAATTTTAGTTCAGCAAGCTAACAACAGTGTTGAAGAGTGCCTTGACTACTGGGTAGAAGCATTTAAGAGTGAATTTAATGAAAAGTCTCCTTATCAATATACGAAAACGGAATACAATGTATTTTTGAGTCTAGAGAGATATGGCCGCGAACTAGCTAAGGAATGTGTAAGTAGACTACATCAGAAACTAGGTGATGGCTTAGAAGATAACCTAGATGAAATCTTTATTTATGTCAAAGCTCTAGAATTTGTTGTACATAATTCTGATGATGAAATAAAAAATAGTTGCAAGCTAATATTAGAGACTTTGGATAATGAATCAGATGAAATTTCAGTTTCAATAAGCAAAGATATTAAAGAGATCTTGAATGCTGCATAGTTCAACAATAGCCAGCCTAGAGGCTGGTTTTTTAGAGTAACAAATTATTCTAGAAGGACAATTGTGTATATTAATTCTGCGTCATTGTCCGTGAAGTACAAAACCTTAGCTCCGTCCATTTCAATAGGCGTAGTCAAATTTGCACCCTCCTAGTGAAACTTTCCACTCCATACTACCACAGCATAGCTGCTGAATACTGTGTTAATCTGCCGTTACTTCAATGAAAAGGCAGCTGATCATTTAACCAGCTACCTCTATATCATGATTGCGGTATAGTGTTCCGTTAGCGTAATCAACGCTGATAAGGAGGATCCGTACCGTCTCCTCCTTTCGCATCCATCGTACCACGGGTGACTTTATAGATCATTCGATGTTCTCCAGATTCTTCTCTTTTTCGCCAGCGCTCAATGAAATAAATAAGGTACTGTTCATTTGTTGTATCAATTACTTTCGTTTCCCTCTCCACTTCATATCCTTCAATCTTCAGCTTTATTACTCCCTCTTGTTTTGGGAATAGATCAATCAAAGTACCGTTACCCGAAGTTGCGAATTCTACCGCATCCATAACGGTGAACGGCGGTTTGGGCGTTGAAGATATGTATATTGAACTCACTGCGATCCCAAAGAGCAGAAGCGGTGCAATCATCAGAACTACGCGAACTCTCTGTTTGAGGAGTGGTAAGAACGTAATAATTATTCTGTCGAAACCGAAGAAAAGTAACGCCGCTGTACCGCCCACAATGCTGAAGAGGAAAGACTGAAGGATAAATCCGAAAAAAAATCCCAAGATGACATGGAATAAACCAGATACTACCCATTCAACGGTACTATCAACACTTAACTTTCTAGCTGAGATTTCTAAGAGTGATGAAATAAAAATGCCGTAGAGAAAAATACTCGGAACTGCATATATAGCAACGACGTAGGCCAATGACAAAAAATTTCCAGTCGCTTGCCATGTTCCACCCATCGTCAAAAAAGGGAAGGTGAACCATATTACGATTGTCCACGTAGTGAAATACGCAGCTGATATCTTCCTTACGAGCATTTACCGTCCTCCTTAGAGGGGGATTGGCAGCGACACTAAGTTGCATGACCAATCTCCACACATATGATCTTCATTCTCTATTGTTTATGAATTATACTGGATTTCCAGATGGAAAGTTGCGTACAACTACCCATAAGTGCAATGTGCTGCCGATCTATGCCGGCAGCCGCGTTTTAGATATTTATTAAGCTATAGTGTCCCGTTAGTTTAATCTTTCTTACCAGTTGCTGCGTAATATGCCTCTTTTAAGTGTGGTAACACCTTTCGGAAATTATGAACAATATCTGCAGTCGTTTTTATACGAACCCCAACCACTCCAGCTGTGGAATTGTTATTTCATTGTTTCATTGGTCTGATGTATAAGGTCCCGTTTCTTTACCATGAACCACTGGAATCATCCATTGGTAATGCAGCTTGTCGTGAAGCTGATACCGCTCCATATTTGGACCTGCCGGCTCGAATCCGAACGATTGCAAAACGAGCATTAAACTAAAACAAGCGTAAGGATCGGTAGACAAGCAATCAATTGTAACGAACAGTGTGGGCTGTATGACTTCAAGCTCAACTTCAAGCTCCGTTTCATGCTTCCATTCGTCCGGTAAGGCTGACTTCAAAGGCAAGCGAAAACCGACTTTGCCGAGCATCTCATCTCCGATCATTCGTTCCTGCCGTACATAAGCCTCTTTCGCATGCAAAAGCCCTCGCTTTTCCAAGAATGCCGCACTCTCATCCATGGCCTGTGCAAACGGATGAAGCTGGCGCTTGACACGATGCCGAAACCAAAGCATCCTCGTGGACTGAGACCATCTAACCAACCGGATATGCTCATCAACGGAATCGACACCATCCAGGTACTGTTTGGCTACATTCAGCGCCAACAGCTTCGCATCGACATCCTGACGCCATTTGCGCAGCCATCCTGCTTGCCCGTCGGCATCCGCAGCAAGATAATGACGGATCTCGATTAGGCCAATTCCCGCTTGGCGCAGCGTATGAATCTTCAAGGCGCTTGGAATCTGATCCTCCCGATAGTATCGATACCCGTTATCCGCCCGATGACTCGGCTGCAGCAGCCCTTCTTTTTCGTAATAACGAAGCGTACTGGCAGGAAGACCCGTCCGCTCGGAAAAGCCTTGGATGGTCATGTTGGTTTTCAACGGTTCCTCCTCCTACCATTAATAATAACTCCACACGTTTAATCGATTCCCGTCCGGATCATAGAAGTGGAATCCTTTCCAACGCTCCCCTATAATTTCTGATACATCAATTCCCTGCACCTTGAGCCATTCATTCGTCTTATACAGATCCTCTTGCTTTTTAATCCTGAAGTATAACCTGGCTCCGGGATTGGCCTTTTTTGATGATCGCTCGACGTTCACTTTTTCTAGCCAGACGAAGTCCCATGTTTCACGCATCAACGCAAATCCTCGGTCTTGAAAATTTTTCTTCGAACTTTCCCAACCGCATATCCGCGAATACCAATTAATTGAAGCTTCCAAATCGGTGACACCTAACCACAATGGCTTGGCAGCGTATTGAATGACGCGCGATTCAGGGAATTTACCTTCCAACTTCCTGTCTTCGCTTAACGTCAGGCGAACATTCCCGAATGTGATAATATCGGCAGACCGCGTTCCGTCCGGCATCTTTAACGGCGCGGTGCATTTGACGCCTTGATTATTGAAGTATTCCAATGTCTGATCCAGATTGGCCGTGCGAAAACAAAACCTGCAATTTCCTTCGAAATAATCTTCGGATGTAAAGTGGCTTAATTCGCTTTCGAACGACTTCAAATTGGCTTGTCCAGATCCAGGCATTTTGAAGAAAGCCTTCCTACCGACCGGCCCATCGCCCGTACCAATTAATTTCCAACCCATTTTATCGCCATACCATTCTACTGCCTCATCGAACTGATCCCACGGCACCATAATAAAACCGCCGTCAAACTTTAAATTAGGTGTCACCATTTATACAACCCCCCCATTTTTTGGAATGTTTCCAGGTGAGTTCATCATACACCTTAAAGTTGCTTTAAGGTCAATAGCTATTTTCCATATACTTGTTGAATATGTTGACTCCTTGTTGACCTGCCTCTCAAAGCGCCTTAAGTGTTGCTGCAAAAGGGGAGAACACAAACAATAGGACCCCAACAAATGACATGAAAAAAACGGCGATCTCGGCGGTCAACATGCCGTAACGATAGGCATCCTCTCGCCTATTCGAAAGCAGCCCCTACTTGTAATCATCGTTATATGGCAGATCAAACACTCGGCTATACCATTCAACTGCTCGTCCAAGATACATTGATTACTATAATAACAAGCGCATCAAGTCAAAATTAAAAGGCATGAGCCCGGTACAATACCGCGTTCATGCCCAACAGGTTGCATAAAAATATTGTCTAACAATTGGGGTGCAGTTCAGTAGCGGCTGCCTTCAAATGTCTTCATTGAGTTATCGTGTCCCGTTAGTTTAACGGTAAGTCATGTGATTCATTTCTTACCAATTAAAATTTTAAAGTCCATAGTGATTTGTTTCAGATTCATCTGTAAAATTTTTTCTATGCGTTCCTCGGAAGTCCCCCAGGATAATGGCGTCATACCGAGCAAAGGTTCGATCAAGGCTTCACTCAGGTTTACTTGATATCGTATGCTTTCAACATCTAATAACTTGAACTGTTCTTTGAAATGACTAATTGTAAGTGAATTTGAATAAACCTGTTTATCCGATCCTTCGTAAAAGATATCTCTTAATTCTTTTAGATACTTCTGTTCAGGGACAATCTTAATCATCAAACCATTATCAGTAATCAATCTCTGGAATTCCGAATAATTTGCCGGCGAAAGAATGTTTAAAATGAATTTAAATTGCTGATTTGCAAATGGACAGTTAGCAATGTCCGCGACACACCAAATCGCATTTGAATATCCAGCTGCGGCAAAACCAATTCCCTCTTTTGAAATATCCATTCCTACAGCCAGTAGAGGGTTGGGTTTTTTCTGCGTTATTTCTATTTGTATGTTATTTAAGTGAGAGCCTTCTCCACAACCTACATCCAGTATGCTTACAGGCTCATTATGCTGGAGTTGACTCATTATAAATCCACTTACCGCAGCATGTAAGGGATTAAATAAACCGCTTTTGATGATTACTCTTCTGTATTCGAAGATTTTTTTATCATATTTAGCATTACTGGCACGTGACAATAGGTTTATATATCCTTGCTTGGCTATATCAAAACAATGCTGATTGCTACAGACTAAACTTTGTAAATTGATCAATTGCATCTGTTTTTTACATAAAGGACATATAAATATCTCCTGAAACCTTTCAATTTTCCCGGCACTCATCAACTTTTTACTTTTTTTGAACACAAAAAACACCCTTTCATTCGTAGTTAGGTGAATGAAAAAAGGCACAGTCAAATAAACCCTAGCAATGTTGTTTAAAAAAGCTGGGTTATGTGAACCGCACCTTACATTACCTTAAACGAATGAATTGGATGATCAAGTTAAACTCTCCCTTATTGAAAATACATTAACACACTCTTATCGTAGCATGTTTCACTAGTATGAGAAACCACTGTATTAAACTGCCCGTTACATTAACAAAGCAAAAAGGAGCTGCTTCCATGCAAGCTCCTCCACTATCGTGTCCCGTTAGCTCAACGGCATCCACGATTTGACGCCTACTTCATTAAAAAAGAGAACAGGCCACCCGTGGCAGTCTGCTCCCTAATAATCTTGAATGCTCCTTACTTCGATATAAAAGGAGTGATTGAAACCCTTTGACAATGTGGAAGGCCCTTTACTTGATGCTATTATTGATCACATTTCCCTTATAATGCATACAAACATTAAGCTGCATTCCGCTTGTATGCGCGCATCGCAAATAGATATGCGACGATCATAATCCCTAAGCACCACGCTAATGCGATCCAGATATCATTGCCTACCGGTTGATTTGATAATAGTGCACGGATGGCCTCTACGATAGACGTCACCGGCTGGTTCTCGGCAAACGCGCGAACGGCTCTCGGCATCGACTCGGTCGGTACAAACGCCGAGCTGATAAACGGCAGGAAGATTAAAGGATAGGAAAAGGCGCTTGCTCCCTCCACCGTTTTTGCGGACAGTCCGGCAATGGCCGCGATCCAAGTCAAAGCCAGCGTGAACAGCACAAGTATACCGGCTACGGCAAGCCAAGACAGTACCCCGGAGGGCGAGCGAAAGCCCATCATGAGCGCTACGAGTATGATGACGACAACAGAAATGACGTTGGATACCACCGAGGTCAGTACGTGCCCCCACAGCACGGTGGAACGCGCAATCGGCATGGAGTGAAAACGCTCAATGATGCCCCGCTGCTTATCCAAGAACAGTCGGTAAGCCACATAAGCCACCCCGCTGGCAATAGCCATAAGCAGTATACCAGGCAACAGGTAGTTCACATAGTTATCCGTACCGGTTTGGATTGCGCCGCCGAACACATAGACGAACAGCAGCATCATTGCAATCGGAGTGATGCAGACCGTGAAGATGGTGTCCATACTGCGGAAAATATGGCGCATGGAACGTCCGAGCATCACGCTCATGTCGCTGAAAAAATGGTTTTTTGCCGTCTCCATTTACATGGCCTCCTTTTTACCGATAATTGCGAGGAATATTTCCTCCAATGTCGGCTGTTTTTCAACATACTCCACCTTTGCGGATGGAAACAGCTTTTTCAGTTCCGCGAGCGTGCCGCCGGCGATAATCCTGCCCTCGTGCAGAATGGCAATTTGGTCGGCAAGCTGCTCGGCTTCCTCTAAATACTGCGTGGTGAGGAATACTGTCGTGCCGCGGCCCGACAGCTCCTTTACAATTTTCCAAACCTCGATACGTGCCTCGGGATCAAGCCCGGTGGTTGGCTCATCGAGGAAAATGATCTGCGGTTTGCCCACAAGGCTCAAGGCAATATCGAGCCTACGGCGCATACCACCTGAATAAGTAGATGGCTTACGGTCGGCCGCGTCAGTTAAGCCGAAACGTTTCAGCAAATCGTCCGCAACTTGACGCGGATGATCCAGATGCCGCAGCTTGGCAATCATAATCAGATTTTCCCGCCCGGTCAAAATCTCATCAACCGCGGCAAATTGTCCGGTCAAACTAATCGACTGCCGCACTTGATCCGGCTTTGACGCGACGTCAAAGCCGTTTATGGTGGCGGTGCCTCCGTCCTGTTTGAGCAGCGTGGTGAGGATTCTAACAATCGTCGTCTTACCCGCGCCGTTGGAGCCAAGCAGGGCGAAAATCTCACCTCGCTTCACTTCAAAATCGACGCCCTTCAGGACTTCTGTGTTCTTGAAAGACTTTCGCAGACCTTTCACTTCAATTGCTTTTTTCATCCCGCGATCCCCCTTTTACTTTTTTTTATCCGTAACCTTTTTCATGGCCTTGCTGACTTCTTGATTAACAGATTCTTGATAGATGTCAGCGTAAGTTTTGGAATCTTTGATTAGATCGTCGCAGAAAGCTGCAACGTCACTGCCCGTCACATCGAGCACGCCTTTCCCCAAGGCCGCGCCCTCTTCAAAAAGATCGACAATCCCCGATAGCAAATCCGTACCTTCGGTTAGTTCAACAGGGCCAACCTTAAAGAGATATTTTTGAATCTCTTTATAAACAATCTGATAATCTCGCGGGAGCGCTTTGACACGCGCCACGTGCGCTCGCCACTCTTTTTTGCCTTCGATGATATCTCGTATTCTCATTTTAGCCTCCTCCTATTTACCTAGTTTTTTAGCGATATTATTGTTGAGTTGCTCGCGCCACTTGTCGCGATAAGACTTTGCCCCTTCTTCGCCGGCCAGCGCCGAACAGAAGCCTTTGATATCGTCACCCAATACCTCTTGGACACTCTGACCGTCCGCCGCCGCTTCTTCAAGCAGGCCAAGCACACCGTCAAAAATTGGCATGAGGTTGCGACCGGTGAAATCGGAGTGCGGCCATAGATTGGCACTAATTTTTTTCCATGCCGCTTGATAATCAGCCGGTAGCTTTTTTACTCGCGATTCAAATGATTTGAATTCTTTAGTCATGTCACTGCCAGTGATTTTTTCCCAAAAATTCATTGTTTTTTCTCCTTTAACTCGTTAATTTTTGATGATACGAACCCCCATTTTTCCCAGAACTTCCGCAGTTCCTCGCGCCCCGCGTCATTGATCGCGAAAAACTTTCGTGGCGGTCCCATTTCGGAGGGCTTCTTGGTGATCTCCACCAACTTGTTTTTTTCAAGCCGGATTAGGATGGTATACACCGTTCCCTCCACAACATCTGTGAAGCCAATGGCATTCAGCGTCCGCGTGATTTCGTAGCCGTAGGTTTCTTCGCGGCTTATTATTTCTAGGACGCAGCCCTCAAGCACGCCTTTGAGCATTTCCGTTAAGTTTTCCAATACAATCACCCTTCACTATTCTGTACGACTGGTATGCAGTATTACTTACTACCACTATAAAGTAACACGTAGTAGCTGAACTGTCAATAGCGTTTACGCTGATATTTACATTTTCAACTATCCCGCCCTTTAGTTGAGTTTATTTAGGTGACCGACGATCCTACTGTTTATACTTCATTGATCCACAAATTATGTATATAATGATCTCACGCTTCTCTATTACGAAGGAACGTAGGTGGTGAACCATATGTTGAAGGCATTAATCGTAGATGATGAAAGACTGGTCCGTAAAGGGCTCATTTCCACGATGCCATGGGAGAAATACGAAATCCTCATTATCGGCGATGTCGGGAACGGTCGCGCAGCGCTCGAATTCATGGAGCAGCAGAAGGTTGACCTCCTGTTCGTCGATTTAACGATGCCTACGATGAGTGGCTTCGAGCTGATGAAAGCCGTTCGCGCAAAATATCCGAAGATTTGGCTCGTCGTCCTCACTTGCCATCAAGATTTTAACTATATCCAAGAGGCCATGCGCACAGGAGCGATTGATTACGTTGTCAAAACGCAGCTGGACAAGGAAAGCATGGACGATATTCTAGACCGTATTGTTAAGCGAATCCAGTTCGAGAAGTCGAATCAAGCATCGGGCGCTCTTGTTACCCATTCCACAGCAGAGGAAAAAGCCATCTGGTTTGTTGCTGGAGTACACCCACGGGTTGTGGACGACTTATACGCCGAGCTGCAACGCGCCGGAATTCACTCTCCGGCAGCCCTCGGTGATAATCTATGGTCGATCCCCTCAACGGTTCAAGAATCCGTCATTATACAATTCATGAATCAGACGAATGCTTGTGTCTTCTTGAAGGTGTACGGCCATAATCAACCTTCCGTATCGGCGCTACGGCAATACTTGTTCTACGCATACGAGCCGCATCGGAAAGTATACGACGTGCTGCGGCCAACGGTACAAGAGGACGGACATTCCAACAAATATGAGAATATGCTTGATGAAATATGGTTCTCGTTACATTGGATTTATGATGAGAACGCTTGGAACAGCCTAACCGCCTGGATCGAACAAACGAAACCCAGTCTCCTCCAACTGCAGGACCTACTGAGCGAATTGCTGCAAGTATGTCATGAATTGCTCCCGTCCGAAACCTTGGATACGAACGAGCCACCCCCCCCTTCTTTAGGAACTTGGTGGGCGTTCAAAGCATGCATCAATGAATTACGAAGCAGAATCCAAGTCAGAATGAAGCAGCTGGACTATTTTGACGATATCATTATCTCCATTATGAAAGCGCTTCATATCATGAACGGCCTACAAGACTTCTATGTCAACCGCGATATGATCGCATCCAAAATCAATATGAGCAGCGGTTATTTCAGTGAATGCTTCAAAGAGATCACTGGAAAATCATTCGGTGAACATATGAAAACATTACAAATTAACAGGGCAAAAACGCTGCTCGAAACCACAACGTATCCGATTTATCATATTGCCGAACGATCCGGCTATAAGGATGATAAGTATTTCAGTAGAATCTTCCGCGAACGCGTCGGCATAGGACCTGCAGAATACCGAAAATTACGCGAGAGGAGCGGATCGAACGTATGAACTTCTCCTCCTTAAAGACACGACTGATCGCCACCCTCTTAATGAGTACGTTAATCCCTCTTCTTCTGCTTGGTGCGATCTCTTACTTGGCTCTGCAAAATGTGTTTCAACAAAAAATTGAAAACGGCATTCAAAACACGTTGGCGCAAACGCGCATGAACCTCGAGAATACATTAAGCAATATGGAATACGCCTCGTTGCAGCTCTCGCAGGATGGAAGCGTCGGACAATCGCTGTCCAAGTTACTGTCCTCCCAAAGGATATTCGAGAAAATGCAGCTGACATCAGAGATCCAACAGAACTTAAACTTAGTCAACTTTACGAATCCGTATTTGGGCGTGATGCTCTATTATTTTACCGATCCGAAAGAATTTCGCTTTGAGAACAGAGATATTCGCAAAGATTTTTCTATCGATACACTCCCTATGTTGTCTCAAATGAAGGGCGCGACGTTTTTCGGTCCCCACACAACAGCCTACAAACACAGTCAAAATCGCGTATTTTCCATGATCCGACCGATCGAGGTCCCGGGGATGAAACCGCAGTCGGTATATGTATATCTCGAAACCAATTTGCTCCTGTTCGAAAAAATAATCAACCAAAACCAGTACGGCATGAAGGCCTCGCATGCTCTGATTGATCAGAACGGAAAAGTCGCTTACAGCGACGATCCGAGCCTGTTCACTCCGAACGCTGATTTTTCGCTGCAAAAAACTGCCGGCGATTACTTGTTCCAAGAGCGCAGCGATCAAGGATGGCGGATCGTCGTCACCATTCAGAAACGTGATTTTGAAAAGGAGTTTCGATCTTGGCTTCTGAAATACGGTGGCATCAGTCTAGTATGTGTTGCAATCAGCATTGCACTCGCGCTGCTGGTATGGCGAACCGTGTACCGGCCGATCCGTAAAATTCTAAAAGAAATCCGCCTGATGTCCGATAGCAAGTTTAATTCGCAGCTCAAACTGACGCATATTCAAGAATTTGACACGGTGTTATATGAGTTCGATCAGATGCGGACGAGCATCAAGGAACTCTTCGCGGAAATCGAGCAAAAGGAGCGGACGAAAGCGCATTTGGAAGTGGAAAAGCTGCTTCATCAGATTAATCCGCATTTCATTCATAACACATTAAATACAATTCAATGGATTGCCCGCATGAACGGGCAAGATGAGATCGACCGGCTCGTCTCGATTTTTACGCGCGTCCTTCATTACAATCTCGGCAAGGAAGGTGCAATCGTCACGCTTAGCGAAGAACTCAGCGCAATGAAGGATTATGTCGCTTTACAGCGTATCCGATACGATTACCAGTTCGATGTCCGTTACGACATTGATGAGGCGCTGCTCGTACAGACGATCCCTCGGTTCATCTTACAACCCATGGTTGAGAACGCCTTGTATCATGGGCTTGGCGACGAATCCGGGACGATTGAAGTCATTGTTGCTGCGCAAGACGGCTTCATGAACATTCAAGTGAAGGACAACGGAGCAGGGATGACCGATGTGGAAGTGTCACTGCTGCTCACCCATCAAAGCGATAACAAAAAATCCGGGCTGGGCATCGGGCTGAATTATGTACTGAGAATGATCCATGTCCATTATGGCGAGCTCGGCCGCTTTCAGATTGAAAGCCAAATCGGACAAGGCACAACCATGACGCTTCAGATTCCGATGAACGAAGAGCAACGAATGATGGTAGGAATTCGGTCGACATAGGTAAGAATATGGTCGCGTATCATTGAGTCTCCGCAATTTCCGGATCGTTTTCTCCCTCTCATTGACCGGATTCTCTCTCTGCTGAATCAAGCCGCATAATACAATCAAAGGGCAAGACGATTTCATGTTATAAATCAAAGAGGGGGAAATCGAATGAAGATGAAATGGATCACGACATGCCTCGCGGCGCTCACGCTTTTCGCAACGGCATGCGGCAACAGTGACTCCGGACAAAGCCCAGACACGAACCAGAAGAAAGAGACGGAGGCAGCGGGCAAGCCGGACAGTGGAAAAGAAGATCCATACGGCAAATTTGACGAACCGATTACGCTCAGCTTAGGGAAATCGATCAGCACGAAAAACACCAATCTGCCGAACGGTGATACCGTCGACAATAACGAATTTTACCGGTATATCGAGAAAAAACTGAACGTGAAAGTGACGCATGCATGGCAGACCGAAACCCAGGACGCCTACCAACAGAAGCTGTCTGTATCCATCGCTAGCCAAGACCTTCCCGATGCGTTCATTGTGAACGAGAAGCAGTTGAAACAACTGGTCGAGGCAGACCTAATAGCCGATCTGACAGACGTTTACGATAAAAGTGTAAGCCCTCTAATCAAAGAGTACTATAGTTCATTTGATGATCGGGTTCTGAAGAGAGCGACATTCGACGGCAAACTCATGGCTTTCCCTAGCACAGAAATCGGCGGGCAACATAGCATGACTTGGATTCGTCAGGACTGGCTCGATAAATTAGGGTTGCAACCGCCCAAAACACTGGATGAGCTGTTTGCGGTCGCAAAGGCTTTCACTGAAAAAGATCCAGACGGCAACGGCAAGAATGACACGTACGGCTTTACGGGGATCCCTACTTTGGCAGGGTGGAACACGGTTAGCGGCTTCGACCCGATCTTTGGCGCGCTCCATGCATATAAAGGCCAATGGCTGAAAGATCAAGCAGGCAACGCGGTCTATAGCTCCACATTACCGGAAATGAAAACAGCTCTAGCCAAACTTCATGAATTATATACTGCAGGGATCATCGACAAAGAATTCCCGGTTCGCAAAGATTCGAACGAATTGGTCGCTGCGAACAAGGTCGGCATTGTGTTCGGCCCATGGTGGATACCATACTGGCCGCTGCCGGATTCGGTCAAGAACGATCCGAAGGCCGAATGGAAACCGTTCACCGCCCCGCTTGATGCAGAAGGCAAATTCAATACGTATGACCAGAATCCGACAGGTTCGTTCCTGGTTGTTAATAAAGATTACGCTCATCCTGAAGCCGTCGCTAAAGTATTAAATGTATCCGTCCAAGGTAATCGCAAGCTCGACCCGGATTCCAAAGATATTTATAAAGGCTTAAATGTCTCTTGGACGATCTGGCCTTTCAACTTACAGCTTGATTATGAGGATGCGGCGTACAGATCCCATTTAGAACTAAAAAAGGCATGGGATGCAAAGGATCCATCCAACCTGAATGATGAGTTCAAAATGTGGTACGAAAACGTGAAGGAAAATACAGATAATCCGAAAAAGGATCTTGCCGCTTGGTCGGACGCTATGGCACGCATGGACGGATCGGCTGAAATTGATCCAAGCAAGCTTACGATCATTCGCAACGTCTTCTTCGGGCAGACCAAAACGATGGAGCTCAAATGGGCTATTCTCGAAAAGATGGAGAACGAAACGTTCCTCAGGATCATTCTCGGGGAAGAGCCGATCGATAAATTCGATTCATTTGTCCAGGAATGGAAGAAGCTTGGGGGCGACCAAATCACGAAAGAAGTGGAAGAAACGTCCAAGAAATAACAGCAAGCGGATGTATTAAGCTCATGGAAGGCGCTGAGGTGTTATGCACCTTACGCCTTCTCTATTTCTTGCGAGGTGGGTGCTTATGAAGGACAAAAAAACGTTGTTCCATTACCATCTGATGTTGTCTCCCGGCATCCTATTGTTGCTCATATTCAGCATTATTCCGATGTTCGGCATCGCGATGGCATTTCAGAATGTCATTCCGGGGAAAAAAATCTGGAAACAGGAATGGATCGGATGGGATAACTTCACATTTATGCTGCAAATACCGGATATCAAACAAGTTGTCATCAATACCGTTGTTATCGCAACAATGAAAATTACCCTAGGGATCATCATACCCGTTACATTTGCACTGCTGCTGCATGAAGTCCGGACTCGCTGGTTCAAGCGTACGGTGCAGACTATCGTATATTTACCCCACTTTATGTCATGGGTCATTCTGGCCGGCATTATGGTCAACATTTTCTCGCTCGACGGCATCGTCAATCAACTTGCCGGATTGTTCGGCGTTGAGCCCGTCATGTTTCTGGCCAGCAATACATGGTTTCGCCATATCGTGGTCTGGAGTGACGTATGGAAGGAATTCGGCTTTGGCACCATCGTCTATTTGGCCGCATTGACCGGGATCAATCCATCGCTGTATGAAGCGGCCGAAATCGATGGCGCTAACCGGCTGCATAAGCTTCGTTACATCACGCTTCCCGGCATCATGCCAACCATTATATTGTTGACGACACTTAGTCTTGGCAATGTGCTGAACGCAGGCTTTGATCAAATCTTCAATCTGTACAACCCGCTCGTCTACTCGTCCGGCGACGTCATCGATACGTATGTCTATCGTCTTGGTCTCGTTCAGATGCAGTACGGCTTAGCTACTGCCGTTGGCTTGCTTAAATCGGTCGTCGCGATCGTACTCATTGCGATCTCGTACAGATTAGCCTATACGTTCGCTAACTATCGTATTTTCTAACCATGAAAGGAGTGTGGCTATGGTCAGGTCGAATACATTAACGAGCCGGCTTGTCGACGGCATCATCTTGCTAGTATTGGCCATCATTGCACTGACTTCCCTCTATCCGTTGTGGTATACGATTGCGCTCTCGTTCAGCGATCAAGCCGCAGCGAACGCAGGCAAAGTGACAATATGGCCAAGCGGATTCAATTTAACCTCCTATCGGATTATTCTCGATGACGAGAAGTTTTTCCGGGCATTCGGAGTCTCGCTCAAACGGGTTCTGATTGGCGGGGCAGTTAATTTCTTACTAACCGTCATCATGGCCTATCCCTTGTCGCGAAGCGCCAAGCAATTCCCCGGCAGAAACATTTACATGTGGTTCCTCGTATTCTGCATGTTGTTCTCCGGAGGCCTCATCCCCTTATATATAACGATCACGACACTTGGGCTCCAAAATACGATCTGGTCGCTCGTTCTTCCAGGAGCCGTACCGATCTTTAACGTGATTCTGATCATGAATTTCTTCCGCAGTCTTCCGAAAGAATTGGACGAGGCCGCCGTTGTCGATGGCGCAGGGCCGTGGTATACACTCTTGCGCATATATATTCCGCTGTCGGTCCCTGCCATGGCCACCGTTACGCTGTTTAGCATCGTGGGACATTGGAATTCTTTCTTTGACGGGTTAATCTATATGAGTAAGCCCCAGAATTATCCATTGCAGACGTATATTCAACAACTGGTCGTGAATATTACACCGGACTTGATGAAAGAGATGACGACAGAGCAGTTGATTGAATTAATGAAGGCATCAAACAAGACCTTGAACGCGGCCAAACTGATGGTCGCCATGATCCCAATCTTGCTCCTATATCCGTTCTTGCAGCGGTATTTTGTCCACGGTATCGTATTGGGGTCGGTAAAAGAATAATCCATTCAACAAGGAGAGGAAAAAATCGTGGCAGCCTACAAAAGAGTTCATGTCATTTTCAAAACCCATCTGGATATTGGCTTTACCGATTTAGCGAAGCACGTCGTCGAGCGGTACATGGATCGATACATTCCACAGGCATTGGACTTGGCCGCGCAATTAGCCGCGGAAGAAGGAAATGTAAAATTCGTATGGACGACCGGTTCGTGGTTAATCCACGAATACTTGCGCACGGCACCTGTGGATGCTCGCAGCCGTATGGAGGAAGCAATACGCCAAGGCCGAATCGCGTGGCACGGATTGCCTTTTACGACGCATACTGAATTGATGGACGCCAAGCTGTTTGAATTTGGCTTGTCCCTTTCTAGGGATCTTGATCGTCAGTTCGGAAAAACAACCATCGCAGCAAAAATGACGGACGTTCCAGGGCATACTATCGGCATCGTCCCCATCTTGGCCAGACACGGCATTCAGTATTTGCATTTAGGCGTTAATCCGGCTTCCAAAAAGCCTCATGTCCCTGATGTTTTTGTGTGGCGAGCCGCCGATGGCTCCGAAATCATCGTCAATTATGCCGCGGATTATGGCAAGCCGCTAGAAATCGACGGACTGGAAGATGCCCTTTATTTTGCCCATACCGGCGATAACCACGGGCCTTCCAGCATCGAAGCTGTACGCGAATTGTTCGTTCAATTGCAGCAGGAATACCCAGGTGCGGAGATTATCGCTTCTACCTTGGATGCATTTGCAGAGAAGCTGCTCGCATTGAAGGACCGCCTGCCGGTCATCCGAGAGGAAATCGGTGATTCATGGATTCATGGAGCCGCTTCCGACCCATGGAAAGTGGCGCTGTATCGGGAGCTGCTGCGTTTAAGGGACAAATGGGTCTCTTCCGGTGCTTTAGATCCGGACAGTGAAGCATACGCCTTATTTTGCAACCGGTTGATGCTCATTCCCGAGCATACGTGGGGGCTGGACGAGAAGATTTATCTGGGCGATTACAGCGCCTACGCTGCGGCTGATTTCGCCGCTGCAAGAGTAAGCGATGCAGTCCAAGACACCAATACGCATAAATTTGCTTTACTGCAGCACATGGCAAAGCCGGGACGGACGTTCCGCTTTTTCGAAAGCTCGTGGCAAGAACAACGTGAATATATGGATCAGGCTTTGTCTGCATTGCCCCAGGAGCTGGTGCACGAGGCGCTGGCTGCCTTCGAACAACTGGCTTCGGAAAGCGGCGCCGCTTCGGATCTCAACGCGGAGAAGCTTGAATGGAATACTCGTTATGAATTAGGTTGCTTCCACGCCGCCTTCGCTCCGGATGGATCGATCCATCAATTGGTCGACCGGAACGGAAAAGTGTGGGCAAACGACGCTCACCGGATAGGAGCCTTTCGTTACGAGACGTTCGGCCAAGAAAATTATGACCGGTTCTATAAAGAATATTCTAGAGATCTAAGACTGCATTACATCTGGGCAGAACCTGATTTTGGCAAACCAGGCATGGAGTATGTGGAACCGCGACCGGAGCATACAAGTTACCAGGGGGCGCCGAGAACGATACGATTAGAGAAGCAAGCGGATCGCGATATAGTCCGTATCGAGCTGGCCATGGATTCGATCGTCTGCGAGCAGTACGGCGCACCTCAAAAAGTAATGATGGTCTATGCATTCCATAAGCAGAAACCACTAATCGATGTTGAACTTCACTGGAGCGGTAAATCTGCATGCCGATTGCCGGAGGCAAGCTGGCTCTCCTTCGTACCGCTCGTAGATAACCCAAATATGTGGAGGATGGATAAGCTGGGCGCTCTCCTCTCCCCATTGTCTGTTGTGAAGGACGGCAATCGCAACATGCATGCGGTTGAGACCGGACTCTACTACGAGGGCGCTGACGGAAGCTGCACGATCCGAACGCTGGATGCTCCCCTCGTATGTCCAGGCGAGCGACGGCTGCTTCAGTTCGATAATACTTTTGCTTCCCTCGACGGTGGATTTCATTTCAACCTGCACAATAATGTGTGGGGAACCAATTTCAGAATGTGGTTCGAAGACGATATGAAGTTCCGTTTCCAATTGGTATTGCAGTCGTTCAGTATGTAGTTTTAGGCGTTCACCAGCCTCCGTTTTAGGAAACGGCCTCGACATGTTCGAGGCTTTTCTTTTTCATCGACACATCTGCAATTTGGGGGTGTGACCGAAGATCGAAGCATAATATTTCAAAAATGACATTTCGTTTTCATGCGTTTGTAACACAATAGCTTTCAGATTTTACTATGATATAGGATGAGTTTTTAGCTTAAGTTTTGATATAGAAAACATGTGGTTCATACATGGTACAAGGAGAGGATCCAATATGAAGTTTAAATCTGTGAAAAAAGTTTGGGCTACTATTGCAGTCGCAGGTGTTGTCGGTCTTGGCGCGGGTTTGACGAATTCTCCGATTTTTCCGGCACATCAGGTAGATGCCGCGGCCGCAAACCAAGATAACTCCGCTTCCGAACATGCGCTCCAAACGTTAAAGAGCTTTTATAAACCCGCTTTGAAAGGCGAGTTTCCGGGAGCAGTAAGCAATCTTACCGTAGGAAAAAGCACCCGGAAAGAAGTCATTAAAGCGATCGGCGAACCCGAACAACCTAGAAAAAATGCAAGCGGTTATGACGTGTACAGCGCCAATATGGGCAATCCCGGCTATGCCATCACCTATAATAAATCTGATAAAATTCGCGAAATCCGTTATTTCGGTACCAATGTCGAGCGACAGACCAATATCGGCGGCATTACGATGAGCATGGTGAAGCAGCATTGGTTGGCCCCTAATTCCACAACAACGATCAAAAACGGAAAAGCAAAGCAAACCAAGTTCACATATATTCGCGGAAATTATAAAGTGGAGTTTATTTTCAACAGCAGCACCGATTTGGACCATATTAATTTGTTAGCCAAATAACCCTGTAAAGGGACTGATCCAGGGATCAAAACACCTAGCAAAGATAAGATAAAACCAGTTGTCGATATTGTATCGGCGACTGGTTTTTTCCGGATTCGGCAATCCAGTTAACAACAGGTACGCATACACCAGATAAAATGATAACCCGCCACAAGGACGGGTTATATGACGAAGACAGACAGCTTTATTATTAACTAATATATAAGCGTTTTAACTTTGAGGCGTTAAAACATAATTATTAAATTTATTTCATTTCCCAACTTGTTACCTTGACGATGGCAGCATCTGCACCTTTCAGATCTGTTTCACCTTGGCTCAATAAAGTACTCCACTGTTTAACACGATTCTTCCCATTAGGAGGTTGGTTGTAATCATTTGTATCTACAATCAAGGTACGCTTCGCGTAAAAATTAGTCATAAATGTCTTTTCATTCGTGCTGCTTCCGGACTTCGATAGAAGACCTTGAAGACTATTAGAATCGCCTGTAGCTCCATGATTCAAGGCTGCATCAACGAATGAACCAATGGTTAGTGCAGTATTAAAACCCCGTTTATTGGCTTGCTCAACACTGTATTTAATATAGACATTGTAGAAGGTCTTCCACATCGCTTCTCTCCACGCGGGATCATTTTGCAGCGCATTAATTTTCTTAATGAATACACTATCACTGTCTTTGATAACCAAGATGGAGCCATTCATGGAGCCATTAACGCCAATCCGCTTCAAAGCACCACTAACTGATGGATTGGATGCTCCTTTTACGCGGTCATATTCTATGAAGAGTTCAGGTCCATCCGGCCCGGTATCATTTGGACCACCCGTAGTTGCCCCGAATATACCTATGGTAAAGCCGCGTTTATCAGTTAGTCTCTCAGCATATCCATAATATTTGGTCCAATTCAGGTCATCCTGCTCCGGTTTGTTAATCAGTTTCATGATGTTATTCCATTGTTCACCGTCAAGCCCTGTTTTTGATTGTAAAAATTGGAGAGTTGCTGGAGAAAAATTGTCATCTGGGTTCGCTGCCGCATAACTTTTTGTTTGGAGTGGACTGGAGTATAGGCTAATACCAATGATAAAGCTCAATACGACCAATAAAGAAAATTTTAATTTCTTAGAACCTCTTTTAGTCATTAACAAATGAATCACTCCTCATTAAAATTTAAGCGCTTTAACTTTTAGATAGCAAGTTACCTCCTCATTTGGGAATATTCTACATCAAAGCAATAATTCCTTTTTAATTATACATATCACAAAAATATTATTTTATTCCATAATGAGGTATTTATAATTACTCTAAAAAAACTCCTACCAGATGATAAGATTCTCTGATAGGAGCTTATTGGATGAATCGTATTCAGGTCATCAGGTATGCTGGCTAGACAGATAAGAGACTACGGCGGCTTCGGCTTCGTCCAAATTACTTACGTAACCTTAGCTCCTATTCGTCCCGATCATCCTCAAAAAGCTACGCTGCATCAAAATTCTGACAGTTTGAATATCGGCCTCAGAATCTTGCGAATCCCAAAAGCAAATAAAGTCATTAATCCCGACAGATGTCCTCCGTTGTACACGACGATACCGACCGCCAATGAGCAGAAGCTCATTAGTAGCAGCCAATACTTCGGCGAGTAAAGCAGTGAAGATCGGCGCTCGTGACGAATCTTTTGCGGTTTCATACAGACATGTTACTTCAATGAAAAAGGCAGCTGACCGTTTGACCAACTGCCTCTATTTCATGATTCAACTATCGTGTCCCGTTAGCTTAACAATACTTCATCTAACCGACCTTCCATAGTTTTTGGTTGAATGATCTGATGCGTTTTTTGCTGCATTGTGTTTGATACCTCCAAGAAGAAACAAACTATTTTTCCACTCCCGGCTGTTCCGGCAGTCCCGGGGGCGAAGTCCGTTAGTTGAGAAAAGGCTGCCATGTGGCAGCCTTGATGCAAATGAACAAAAGTGTCCCATTAGAGCGGATCACCTTGTACGGCGCGACTATTTCTCCAACTCATAGTGGGTCGCGATAATGCCCGACTTGAGCGTTCGGCTGGACAGCAACTTGAGCCTGATTCTTTCGACGCCGCCGTCGAAGACCGATTTTCCGCTGCCTAGGACAACCGGACAAATCGTCAGTAGGAATTCGTCGATCAGGCCGAACTCAAGCAGCGTCTTCGCAGCCCCCGGGCTACCGAAGATAACGAGATTTTTACCAGGCTGCTCCTTAAGCGCCATGATTTCCTCTGCGATTTTGTCCTTGATCAGCATCGTATTGTTCCATTCCACCTTGTCCATCGTGCTAGAAATGACGATCTTCTTAACATCCTGCAGCCATTTAGCATGCTCCATACCGTGCCTCGACGCATTCGGATCATCCAACACAGTGGGCCAGTAGCTCTCCATCATCTGATACGTCGTACGTCCGTAAACGGGAGATCCGACTTCGGCTACGACCTCCTCGGCGTATTTCTCTAGTTCCTCGTTGTACGGAATCCAATCCAGTCCTCCGGTCGAATCTGACGCATACCCATCCAGCGACACGTGCATGAACAATACGAGTTTTCTCATGTCTGTTTCTCCTTCGATTTCGAATTAATCTTGTTCGATTTTTTGGCCGTTGTCCTGTGTTGTTTCCTGCTGTTACGTACACTATAAATCATTACGTTACGTAAGGTTCAAGGGGAAATCCGATTTTTTTGCAGACAACAATGTTACGCAAAACTGCCCGTTAGTTTAACAAAAAAAGGAGCTGCCTCCAAACAAGCTCCTATCGTGTCCCGTTAGCTAAACAATGAGCTTGTGATTAATTTTTATCTGAATCAGGGTGAAATTATTTTCGATGACAAAGAAATGATTGAAAATTCCTACTACACGTATTTTATTGTTCTCGTCCCCAAAAATGTGAGAATCCGCTGTCATAAAAATAGACTAGATGCGTGAACTGTGACGCCAACGAATCATTCTCAGTATGGAGGTAATTCGAACTTTCGGTAGGCACACAGTTAAGCCACTTGGACATTTTGCAGATACATTTAATCTTAAGAACTTGGCTTTTGTAAGAGCCATTACGAGTAATAGCAGAGTGATAAAAACTACTACATATCTTTTCTTGATAATCTCTTACACCTCCTAACAGAGTTCTCCCATTCTTTATGTAGTAGAACATAAAGCCAACTATAACTGCGATTAAAATAATATTCTATTTTATAGGTACATCTTTGTGAAAAGAAGTCTCTTCTCAGGTTGTAAAATTATTCCTTGTCATCTAAATTTATACTCACAAATATACTAATTCTCGATATGCTGTTCCGCCCTCATGTACAACCGAATCGGTAGCAAAGCGTCGATAATAGTCTACAATGTTTTCGTTCGGGTAAGCTTCCCCAAGGTAAATCGGCTCCATCTTGAAGCGGCATCGGCAAATGGAAATCCAAGTAAAGATCTGTTTTTGTTTTAGGACAAAGACAGGGGGGATGTATCCACGGCAATTACTGAATAGAAGCATACAATAAAAAAAAAGAATTTGTCTAGAAGGAGGATGAACAAATCGTTTATGAAGAGACAATCACAGTCAACAGCCACATCTTCATCATCACGTAAAAATAATTATTATCAGTTAGCATTTGTTTCAGCAATATTGCTCCTTATTTCTGCAATCATTGGCGTCTACCTTGCTTATCAAGATTTACAAGGTAATGCAAATGTAACTATCGTTGCATGAATTCATTAACTTTGCTTTGCGATTTCTCTTCGAATAATGATAGGTTTTGGAAAGCAGTATCATGATCTGCCGGTGTTGGATTTTTATTTGCCGTTGAATGGATATCGCTACGTTGGAATGCTACGGAAAATACAGAGCTGTCTAAATGTGAAAAGACCCTTGCTCTCAAGTGTTCTAACCATATTTTTTCATTACAAATCTTCAAGCTATCAAATCAGAGTAAAGGGAATAAAAAACCGCTCAACATATTCGTTAAGCGGTTCACTATTTCATTTTTCATTACTGACTGTTTTTCCCCTTCAATTGCTGATTGGCGATCCCTAGTCGTGCCAGCATCGGCTTGATGGTCAGCCCCTGAATGATCAAAGAGAACAATACGACACTAAAAGTGAGTACCAAGATCGTGTCTCTCCCCTCATAAGAGTGCGGCAAACTTAAAGCGAGTGCAATCGAGAGGCTCCCTTTTAAACCGCCCCAGTTCAGAACCGCGCTCCACTTTCTTGGAAAATGCCTCAATGGGAGAAGACTAGCGTAGACCGCAACTGTCCTACCTAACAGGACAATGACAATCGCAAGAATAATCGCTTGCCAAGTATTCGTGAAATCAATATTTTTAATTTCAAGCCCGATCATTAAGAAAATTAGAGAATTCGCAATTAACGTTATAACATCCCAGAAACTATCAATATTCATTCTCGTCGTATCTGACATCCCGATCTTAGCTCCATAACTCCCGAATATTGATATGAGAGGGTAGCTCCTTTGGAAAATCGTAGATGGTCTAAGACATTATTTTTAAGTTTCCACTGAGTGGGGATCCTGCTGCCCATCAATGTCGGCAGCCGTGTTGTAGTATTTATTAGTTATTGTCTCCCTTACCTTAAGCGTATCGGGGAACCAATTTTTATATCTGAGGCAACTTCGGTTTCATCAGTATCCGTTGTATCAATAGGTTTCTTTATGGCTCAAGGTTTAGCCTTCCCCCATTTTTGGAACAACAAAACTGACAATGGTGCCTTGATTCGGAACACTTCGGATTTGCAAACCTTTGCCTTTGCCATATAGTTGTCTCAATCTCTGGTTCGTATTGAACAAGCCGATTCCTCTCCTTACGTCCAACCGGCTGTTCAGGACGCGCCGCACCGTTTCCTCATCCATCCCTATACCGTTATCTGCAATCGAAATTTCCGCTTCATGTTCATTTTCGGTAATTTGGATATGGATTTCCCCACCTTCATAACGACTTAGTAGGCCATGTCGTATTGCGTTTTCGACAAGAGTCTGGATGCTGAGCGGGGGGACTTGCAAATGTACCCTTGGGTCAACCTCCCAGTGAATGTTAAATCTGTTCCCAAACCGTACTTTTTCGATATATAGATATGAGCGAACAAGACCAAGCTCATGCTCAAGCGGAACAAGCCGTTCCAAGTTTCTAAAGTCAAAGCTTGCCCGCAAGTAATGGCCGAATTCCTCAAGCAACGTGCTCATTTGATCATAATCGATTTCGCTGAGCGCAGCTATCGAGTTGAGTGTGTTGTATAGAAAATGCGGTTGAATTTGCGCCTGAAGCCATGCCGCTTCCATGCGTAGCCTTTCGCGTATCGATTGCTTCAATTCAGTCAATGCCCGTACTCTAGATTTCAATTCTACCGCATCAACTGGCTTCGTCACGTAATCATTGGCCCCCGAAAGGAACCCGATCTCTATATCTTCCGGTCTGCTGCGAGCGGTCAGGAGCAAGATGGGAAGCTCCGAGAGGGAAAATCGCTCTCGAACCAATCGGGACAATTCATACCCAGACATATGTGGCATCATAATGTCGGAAATGATCAAATCCCATTCTCTGGTATCCAGAATGGCAAGCGCGTCACGACCGCTTATAACTGTGACGACGTTATAATCTTCCAAAGCAAGGAGATTGCTCAATATATTTAAATTAACCGCATCATCGTCTATGACCAAAATGTTTGGCAGGTCCGAATCGGTCGTAGATTCCATGTCACAGCGAATACCAGAAACATCAGATACTGCCGCTTCAGTATAAACGGTCGATACCGAAGCGATCATTGCAGTCTCGCATTGCCTCCTGGATGCATCGGATATCTGCAATGTAAAGCTGAATACTGAACCTTGGCCTGGAATGGAGTTTACCTCCAACGTGCTTCCGTGCAGCTCCACCAGCTGCTTGCATATACTTAACCCGAGCCCGATCCCGTTTCCAATCGCCGTTATGCCAGAGTCTCCCTGCTCGTAAGGTGCAAACATTCTTTGCTGTGTCTCTAGATCTATTCCGATGCCAGTGTCGGTGACGATAATATTCGCCTTACCCTCCTTCACCTCGGCCTTAATTGTGATATGTCCTTGATCTGTATATTTTACCGCATTATGAAGCAGGTTGAACAAAATTTGAGTAAGCCGGTTTTCATCGGCCATGACACTAGAAAAGTTGGCCGGAATGTCGTTAACAATACGAATCGGCTTGCCTTCCGTCATGAAACGAAGCATATCGGTTACACCGGCTGCGACTCCCTGAATGCGGACACTCTCAATGTGCAGGCGAATACCATTCTCCTGAAGCAGTGTCATGTCAAGCAGATCATTGAGCATATATGACATTCGCTTGCCTACGGAAATGAGCAGCTTCATGTTCTCCCTATTTGTGTCGTCTTGATCGTTAATTCCGGTATCCAGAACGGTCTGGGCGATGTTAAGTATGCCATGCAGTGGATTTCGTAGCTCATGGGATGTGTTAGCCAGAAAATCGTCTTTCAGTTTGTCCGCTTTCTGCAGTTTCTCGGCGAGCTTCATCGTTTGGACGGATAAAAAGAAATAGCGTTTGAACCAGAAAGACGAAAAAGCGAGGAACGCAACGATCAGGTCGATCGGGTAATAGCCTGTAGCGAGCGGACCCTTAAGATAGCCCCCAATGATATTTGTCAAAATACAGATTAGACCAAAGACCAAATAAATGGCATTCTTATCACTCTTCAAGGTTGTATGTATCGAGAATATCAGAAGATACAAACACGCGATCAAATTAATACCGTAATATACTGACAATCCACTCAGGGCGTATCTGAGTGGCAGAAGCACAATTAGCAACACAGCAACCACACAGAAGTAGGAGAACCATCGGAACACCCTGTTCCCCGCATGTTCCAGCAAGATACTTTTGGTAAACTGCAGCAGAAAGGCGCCTACTCCAGTAAAGGATAGAAGGATCAGCTTAATGGACCACTCGTAGTTGATGATCGGCAGCCAATCCAGCAGAAGTTTATCGTCATCGAGCAGCGTCATAACAATAGCACTAACAACGAGCATAAAGAAGTAGATCAAAGATTTATTCCGCGTTCCGATTAAGTACAAAATAAGCACATATAAGGCATGCATCATCAGAACGACAAATACGACTAGCTGCATGTTCATGGAGAACCCAACTTCTTTTTCCACTGCATGTTCACTGCCGAACCTGATCGATCCTATCAGACCGCCTCTTTTACTGTTGTCATAATTTGCGACTTGTACGACAATATCAATTTCTCCTGAATCGGCTTTGAAAATAGCGGTGTAGGGCTTGCTTCGGGCAGTATACTGCTGCTTGTTCTTCGCCGGCTGGCCATCGCTCGCCAAAAGACGATCGTTCACATATAGTTCAGAAGATGTAGGCACGTTCGGAACGCGGATGCCATAATTTAATTCGTTATCCGGGTTGACCTTGACTCGCAGACGATAAGAGCCATAGCCGTAAGGCGAGTTGGCGGATAAAGATGAGCTCCAATCGCTTGGAACCTGAATGAACCTCCCCCCCTCTCCGGATGGGTTTGCGTTCGGCTCACTTTGTATCAAAAACTTGTCAGGATAAAACTCCCAATCTCCGTCTAATTTGATCGTGCGATTATTGGAAAAGTTGATACTGCGTAAATCTAACTCTCCCCGAACCGCACGAGGGTTATCAGGCGACGCCTGAAAAAAAGCCCAAATGATTCGAACTAGGATTAAGGTGATAAAGAGTAACCCTGTAAAAAAAACCACTTTTCTTTTCATCATCATAATCCTATCTATTTCGACAAAAAAAAGAAAATTCCTCTGGTTATAGCGATGTTGTTCTTATTGTATTGATCGTCGTTTCCTACGGGGGTAAATCAATCATCGAAAAGCCCATTCCATTTCGAAATAGACTCATTTTTTTCAGTTAATTGGTCCTGATCAAATTCTCTTGGAAGCCATAAACCTAACCTTGTATTTCCACCAACATATAGCCAAGTAGCCCAGACCTCTTCCTCATTATTATTAAATTGCCAATTATGATATCCCCATTGTTCCACAATCGGAAAACCCAGTTTCACATGCCAGAATTCAACAGCCAGACCCATGTTTTTCACTTCAAGCACTGCTTCTGATATTCCTTTAGATTTAATTTGCATGTTTTGACCGCCTTTAATTATCATTTCTCGCAGAATAGTATAATACCTGTTTCTCTAATGTCCATTAGCAATCCCCAAAATTTGTTATTTACTCAATCATAAAGGATTTTCATGAATAGAGAATCCGTACAATGCAGTAGGAACTTCTACAACTTTAGTCTAACGACCAGGTTAAGTTTTACTCCACTATCGTGCCCCATTAGCATGAAAGAATAAAAGAGGGTGCGTGGTGGCTACCGGCTAAATATTACCATATACAAATGAGGGATTAAATTACAGTCCGTAAGGAATGCGAGGCTGATGTGAAAGAATGGGGCGATTAGCACCGAAAGACTCGCCTCCGATTCATCCATAACCCAAAAAAGCCTCGGAGCGATCCGGGGCTGTCATATCAAATTTCTTAACGCATCCTCTGTGCCAAATTAGATAAATTTACTCAACCTAATTTTTAGCATATTTTAATTAGATAGGACTCTAATAAATTGTAAAGTGATGGGGACACCATTTTCTTGAACGCTATTTATTGTCAGGATACCTTCAGATACTTTATATACATTAAAGGGCTGTAGTATTCCGTTGATAAATAAATTCATGTAAGATACAGTATTCGGGTTCAATATTACACTGCTATCAAACTGAGTTAATCCATCCAGATTTGTGTAAGTATTCTTTACTCCATCAGACACCGTAATGTATTGGAATGTCTCCACTTTGAGAAACCCAGTTGTTGGTGGAGGTTGTGTGCTAGGAAATATGATAGAACAACCCAGTGGAGGGAATATCGAATAACTGGGAATACAGGAAGATGCTTCAGCATTATTTCGTATCCACGGCTTTGAAGTAATCCGAATTGCGCCACTTATCTCATTCATCTTTATGATTTACCTCCTAATGCTCATTAAAATAATCCATAATCCATTACCATCACCACATGATATGTATTTTCCTGTCCTTGGTTCTGTTTATGTAAAAATACAGGCTGTTCTAGGGGTAGACAAGCTACCCTAAGAACAACGCTTGTCCTACATTAATTTACAACAAATTCCACCAGTACTGGTGTTGCTGGATCAAGAACATCCCCGCCTGGAATTGTCAACGTCGTAGTCGTTGCTGTTGAAGTATTACCCTGTTGGAGCACACCATTAATATAAAGGTTGTAGTAAGAAGGCGAGGCAGGAAATGCCGTTGCAGCGACTCCTGTGTCATCTGTAAATGCAGTAGCTGCAATCGCAAATGTAGGCCCCGTTCCTGTTCCTGATGCTATTGTTGATGTAAATCTTCTACTCGCCATAAACGGTTTAATAATTGCCATTACTCAAACAACTCCATTCATTTGTTTTTACAACTCATCGAATGAAAAAACATTCAATAGACTTGCATATTATAGTAAATGCTAATCGTTTATGAGATGCTACTTTATTTCACAGGGTAGATTTATGGAATTTAAGAGCTTTGCAGAATAATGAAAACAAGTGCGATCATCATTGCCATCTTGTTTCTGCCAAAGAAAAACTAGCGAACCGATTATTGTGAAGTAGGTGTCATAAATCATTATGAAGCCATATTTACGTAAGTATGAACTTGCGGCTCGCCTAATGTAAACAGACACACCATTGGGAATTGGATCAGTGACTTTCGGGAATTTATACCACATTCAGCTCTGAAATCACATTTAATTGTGAATCAGTTTGTTCGTCTAATACGTCCATTATTAAAAGCCCTCCTGCCTTATCAATGAAAACAGCAGCTGATCGTTTGACCAGATGCCTCTATATCATGATTCAACTACAGTGTCCCGTTAGTTCAAATTAATTATTTAATTCTTCAGCAAGGAGAGAATATATTAAAATATCAGTAAATAGAGTACCGAAATAGTACGCTCTTAACAGACCTTCTCTTCTAAAATTATGTTTGTTCAATAAACTTATTGATGGATCATTTTCTGGCATTACCATGGCTTGAATACGATGCAGACCTAAATTAAAAACACTATGTAACAAATGAAAACACCATATAAAAAGATTGTTTTAATTCGTTCTCGTTTAATCTTAATACCTCCATTTTTCATTTCATCCCTGCTTATTCTCTGACTTTCAGTTTATAATATATAAAGTTCACTTAGTGAAAAAAATCATTATTAGTGCTAATTTCCTTCCTCATTTCCATGAGGATTACCACGTTATCCTGCCCGTTAGCGCAAAACGCGGCTTCCGAATTGTGCCGGCAGCCGCGTTGCAATATTTTATTAAGCTATCGTGTCCCGTTAGTTTAATAAACGACGCATACACAAGCTTATATCGGTAACCATTTTCCGTTGTACAAGACTGTCCTTCCCACGGGTTTTCTCACATGAACTCAGTCAAATTCTACAAGTGTTATTTCATAGATTAGACTTGCATACCGCTTCGCACCAAAACCACATGTAAAATCAAATTTCCTCATTGTCTACTTTTCCATTCTGTGACTGCACAGGGAATTCCATGACCGCTCTTAGGCCTCTTTGGTCCGAGCCACTTGCAAGAATGAGGCGCCCATGATGCGCCTTCGCAATCCTTGCCACCATCGGAAGCCCCAGGCCGTGACCTTGCTGATCAGGCCGTTTTCTCCTTGTTGAGTAGTGCAATTCGGTAATCTCCGCCAATTGCTCCTGTAGGATTCCTCGTCCACTATCTCTTACGATAAAGAGATAATGGGATCGGTCATTGGATAAAGAAGCTTCTATGATGATTTTGCAGCCCTGCGAGTTATGACGCACGCTGTTCTGGACAAGATTACTGATTGCCCGAAGAAGCAATTTCTCGTCCCCCTGGATCTGAACCGCTTCATCGGTCAGTTTCAATTCAATCACATAGCGGTCATCCAATCCGTTATTCAAAAATTCCGTGACAACCTGTCTTGCCAAAACCGATAGTCGGATGGGCTTCAAATGCATAGGCTGCATTTCATACTCGAGCATGGAGACCAAATTCAGGTCACTTACAAGTGAGCGAAGTTTCTCGCCTTGCCGCCGGATAATACCGGCCTGATGCCGCTGCTCCTTTGGCAAGTCTGAATGATCCTCCATTTCACTTGCATAACCGAGCACGAGCGAGAGTGGTGTCCGAATATCATGAGAAATCCCGGCAATCCAGTTGGAGCGTGCTTCATCCCGAGCTTGCAGCGCAGCTGTCTTGCTCTGAAGTATAGCTGACGCGGAATTAATGCTCTGGGCTAAATCACCGAATATACCTTTGGCATCCAACTGAACCGATTCTTGCTCCCTGGCTAGATTGTGAACGCCATCCACCAGAGGGCGTATCTTTCTTATGAGACGCGTGCCAATGACAACAGATATCAGCAGAGCCAAAGCTAAATTACAGAGTAGCAATAGTACAATCCGCAGAGGCAACGAACTTATCCAATCTGGAAGAAAATCCAATTGATATTTCCAGTGGCTTTCCTTGGGATACCCTACCACCATCAGACCATCCTTATGTTCCGACGTATAAACCGGATAATCCATAAGGTAATACCGCGAGAACTTGGCTACATCGACTAGACTGTAGGATTTAGGAACATCATGAGGTAGATGGTAGTCCCATCTCACATGACCTTTTTCACCGAGCAGCATGGCCCAGGCATCATTCTGCTTCAGAAGCTCGGTTGCCTGCTCGTCCAGTTGAAAGCTGTCATCCTGCTTCTCCAAGCCGTTGGCCACTTGCTTAACCATGCCTTCTGGGGACGGATGCTGGTAATTTTCTGTGAACACCAGCGTGCCCAAGAGTACGAAATTAAAAATAAGCAGAAATATCGAGATAAAAATGGTCGTGGCGACAAACCGGCGTAATATGCGAATAATTCCCTCCACTTAACGTATCTCCTTCACCAGCAACTTATATCCCAGTCCTCTGACGGTGAGAAGATGGATCGGTTTGGAGGGATCGAGCTCGATTTTTTCACGTACCCGCCTGATATGGACCATTAATGTATTTTCATATCCGTAGCTGTCATCTCCCCAAACGGCCTGACATAAGGCGTCACTTGTGACAATGCGATTCTGGTTTTCGTACAACTTTACAAGAATCGCATGTTCCTTTGCCGTCAATGGCAGCTCTTTATCATTCCTGTGCACAACAGCGCTATCCAGATCAATGATTTGTTCTCCCAATCGAAAAGCAGACAAGCGCTCCACCACGGGAGAGGAGAAGACCCGCTTTAGTATTACCATAAGCCGTAATACCAGCTCCCGCGGTAGAAACGGCTTCACAATGTAATCATCTGCCCCCAAACCTAGTCCAAGCAATCGGTCTTCATCCTCACCCCGCGCGGAGAGAAAAAGAATAGGAGTTTCCGAGAACTGTCTAATGGAAGACAGAAGCGAGAATCCATCGCCATCAGGCAGCATGACATCGAGAATCACGATATCCGGCTTGCCTGTGTGGCAGATCGATAGAGCTGAAGCACAGTCGGCTGCTGTGAAAATGCGGAAAAATCCCTCTTTTCTTAAAAATCTTTCTATCATAATTCTGATTTCCGGTTCATCATCTACAATTAATATTTTTTTGTCTTTTAAATTTTCCATGCTGCACCACCTGAATTTATTATACATGAACAGAGGGATTAGCTGTGTTTTTCAGATTCTATTTAAGGTTGGCGTAAGGTCTTCTAAAGATTAAGGAAAGGTAGATTCCTTACTGTTAAAACAGAGGGAAAAATTTAAAAAGACTTGAATGGAGCTGACTTTCTATGAGCGCATTAGCAATTGTGCAAACGCAAAATCTGTCCAAAACGTATGGGGAAATTCACAGTGTGAATAAAGTTGATTTACATGTACAGGAGGGAGAAATCTATGGGTTTCTGGGCCCAAACGGAGCGGGGAAAACGACTACGCTAAAAATGCTGCTCGGACTCATTAAGCCTACTGAAGGGACAATTAACATTTTCGGGGAAAGCATAAGCAAACATCGACCATCCATACTGCAACGTACCGGATCACTGATTGAATCTCCCTCCTACTACGGACATTTGACAGGGCTTGAGAATATGAAGGTCATGCAGCGCCTGCGGAACGTGCCAGATAAAAACGTAGATGAGGCGCTTCGTATTGTACGGCTGGAAAATCAGAAGAACAAAAAAGCTGAACAATATTCGCTAGGAATGAAGCAACGACTGGGAATCGCAATGGCCCTGCTGGCCTTTCCCAAGCTGTTGATCCTCGATGAACCGACGAACGGTCTTGATCCCGCAGGCATTGGTGAAATTCGGGAGCTTATCAAATCGTTACCCGAACGCTATGGAATAACGATATTGCTCTCCAGCCACCTTCTCTCGGAGATCGAACAGATCGCTACCTCAGTAGGCATTATCAGCGAAGGGAATCTGTTGTATCAGGGCAGTATGGACAGCCTGCGGCAAAAAAATAGAAACGCCATTTTTATGAAAACGGGAGACAATGCCAAAGCGGAGCAGCTACTATTCGCGCAAGGATACCGTCCAACACAAAGCGGAGGCCGGCTTGAGCTTAGCAATATTCAGGATTCGGAAGTGGCGGAAATGAACAGATTGCTTGTTGAGCATCAAATCGCTGTCACACGGATCGAGGAGCAGAAGAAAAGTCTGGAGGATATCTTCCTTGAGTTGACAGGAAAGGAGCGGAGCTTGTGATCAAGTTATTAGGACTGGAATATTTCAAAATCCGTCGCAAAAAAATATGGATTATGATTATCTTATTTCTTGTCGTAGAGATGCTGTGGGCTTTTATGTCCATTAGCCGGTCCATTGCGAGCAATCCGGATCACGCCGTTTGGGAATCTATTTTTTTTAGTATATCCTCCATGAATGGCTTTTTTATGCCGATTATTTCAGCCGTTGTTGTCTCGCGCATTTGTGATATGGAGCATAAAGGATCGACCTGGAAAATGCTTGTTGCTACCAATGTGGGACGCAGGCATCTCTACGCGGCGAAGTATATTAGCACCAATAGTCTGCTCCTGTATGGCATCTGTGTACAAGCTTTATTCATCATCGTGTTTGGGGTCATAAAGGATTTCCACGGTACGCTTCCTATTGATCTACTATTCCGGTTCATTGGGGGGACCCTACTGACAACTCTTGCTGTCACAGCACTTCAGCAATGGATTTCTTTTGCTATTAAAAATCAAGCGTTTGCGCTGTGCATGGGCATGCTAGGCAGTTTCATCGGAATGACCGCCGGATTATTTCCGGCTGCGATTAGACATATTTTTATCTGGTCTTACTATTTGGATCTCAGTCCGGTTACTTATCGATACGCCGAGTATGCGGGCGCCTATCTAGTACAGCCATTAAGCTTTGGAATTGTAGTGGGGGCGTTGATAATGACCGTCCTGTTCTATATCGCCGGGAACATCCATGTAAGCCGGCAGGAAATCTGAGGAGGAAAGTTGATGAAACGAAGTATTTCTGCTGAATGGCTCAAACTGCGTCATTCCCGGATCAGTCTTGTCATCGCTGTACTTCCAATCATAAGTCTGTTGATTGGATGTGCGAATTATTATTTGAACCAGGGCGCCCTGCAAAATGGTTGGTATAGCCTGTGGACCCAGGTCAGTCTGTTTTACGGTGTGTTTTTCCTACCTATTCTCATTGCCATCTGTTGTTCCTACATATGCAGACTGGAGCATTTAAACCGAAATTGGAATATGGTCATGACCTCTCCTGTATCAGTTACCAGTGTGTTTCTTGCCAAATGGATTGTCGTTAGCATTTTAATCTTGTTCGCGCAAGTGCTGTTCTTGGGACTCTACTGGCTTGCAGGTACCTTACTCTCCTTACCCGGGCCTTTCCCTGTAAAGACGATAGGTTGGACGATACGTGGATGGTATGCATGTATGTCTATTAGCGCTCTTCAATTGGGACTTTCGCTGCGGATCCGCAGCTTCGCCACGCCTATCGGCATTAGTCTCTGTGCGGTCTTTATTGGTCTTGGCATGTATATTGCCAAGCTCGGAATATTGTTCCCGTTCTCATTGCTCAACATTGGCATGCGTGTGATGAGTCAGGATAAGTTGACTGATCTGCAGATCTTTCTATTTTGGATGATCAATTTAGCTTTCATTATTATTTTTTCGTCGATGTCTATTCGCCGGTTGAAGAATAAAGATATCGTCTCATCCTGATTGCGCTTAGGAGGAATTTATAATGAAAAAAATGTTGCTAGTGCTGGGACTCATCATTGTGATTGGGACATGCTTGTGGATGTTCTTCTTCAACCCGGAGAAGCTGAATCCTGAGACTTCTGCGGGAAAAACAATCTATTATGCGATGATAACCGGACTTGGTGTGCAAGATGAGAATGGGCGTTATAAGTATGAGCTGACTTCCTATAATGAGGGAGGGAATGAAAAGAAGCTTGGTTTTTCGGCAGGAAAGCAATTGAGAGAAGGAGCTTATATTCAGCTATATCACACGTTGATTCGGGGCGTAACATACTGGGAAGAGGTTACCTTCGCAGAGTTGCCGAAGGCGGTTCAGGAGCAATATCAACAATAACAAGTTTTTTTGAGGCTGCCATAAGGCAGCCTTTAGTCATTCAACCAACGTTCTCCGTTAGCTGAATAAATAAAGATATTGATTCATGCCAGAACGTAGAAAGACCCACAAACGATGGTTTGCAGGGTCACTCCTCTTTCGTGGACTATTTCTCTTCGATTGGCGTATAAATCTCTAGCTCACTTTCAGGTGAAGTCGGATTAAATCTTTCGTCCATCAACTCCACTACCCAACCTTTACTATGTTTGTAGCCATTCTCATCAATCCAACGGTTAAGAGAACCATAAGCATCACCTATTTTCCAAATCTCACCTTTGTGCGTATAGACAGCATAAGTGCACACAGGAGTGGTCTGGCTTACCATTCCTTGTGGAATAGAACCAATCTCTGTGACTTGAGCGGTTGTATAGTAGGTTCCAAGGTTATCAGGTGCATAATTACCCGGTTCGTACAGAGCCAATTTTTCACCAGTTCGATTTTGGATTTCCTCCATACGACTTATTAAAGAGTCAAATGATTGCGGAATTACGGTTGGGTATTCTGAATACTTCGCTTCATGCCTGATTCCAACTGCTGAGAATCCTCTTTTGACCACTCTACACGTGTTATCTTTAACGCCTAGTTCGCTCATTTCGTTTCTCCTTTCGGTTTCATAAAGGCATAAAATAACATTTCGATTTATATCCATATTTTCCCTGCTAAAGCACATTTGATTCTCCAAAAAACTTGCCGTTACTTGTGGTACGGTTCACCGAGTATGATCTTTAGCTAACCTGCCCGTTACTTAAATGAAATCGTTTGACCAGCTGCCTCTATATTATGATTCAACTATCGTGTCCCGTTAGTTGAATCACTTGCTCACTTCATCGACTTTGCCAGCTTGACCATCATCTCCTTGTCGCGCTTCGATTCCGTTTATGTTCATTCTTTCTCTTCTTACATCAAATTTAAATTCCTTTATCTGTACTAGTATGGTTACGAACCAGAAAGCAAAACAGCGCCGATCGCAATGCC
Organism: Paenibacillus guangzhouensis; assembly: GCF_009363075.1. Classification (NCBI taxonomy): domain Bacteria; kingdom Bacillati; phylum Bacillota; class Bacilli; order Caryophanales; family Paenibacillaceae; genus Paenibacillus; species Paenibacillus guangzhouensis. The sequence continues at coordinate 3,308,389 of NZ_CP045293.1, forward strand.
GGAAGAAGTGGCATGACGATGGCGCTTTTTTGTTATGCTTATAATTTATGATTTGCTTTGATAAATGAGTAGTGCATTGCTCAATTCACGACCAGGAGATGTTAGATAAGAACCTTGATAGTACAAACCGCTCGATGCCCCACCATCTAGTCCCATCGCTTGATACGCACCTGCCTGCAGCATCACTTGTGCCAGTTCCGTCACTTTCGCACCCGGTACGGTTACCAATATGAGTTTATGGTCTTTTGTTACCCCCACTGCACTGCGAGCACCGCTGTTGGTAAGAATCTTTGGATCCCTGAATCCTTCTGTTGCTGGATCAACTGTAACTTTTCCGTTTGTCACAAGCCGCGGACCCGCCTGCAGGGCACCATATACTTGTTCTTCCTTCACACGTATCTGAAAGTCTTTCCCTGACACTATTTCCACTTGATTATCTTTCGTGAACACCAAAACAGATCGGTTATCACCTGGACTCTTATTTACTACAGTTCCATTCTGCACGATATATCCAAATGGATTCTGTATCCCTGTGTTAGAATACGCAGCAAAATACGTTCCATTCATTGCTGCCACAGCATTATTAACTGTTGCCATATGCTTTAAAGAATCTACTGTTCCAATCTTGTTGTTAGCTACAGCAACACCTAACTGAATATCCTTGCTCAACAGATCGATTTGCAGGATCGTGGCTTTTATCTGTTTTTGACCGACATTGAACGTTTGCTGTTTCTTCGTTATTGGCTGTGACGATACCACGCGATCTAGTGAAATAATAGGCAATTTCGAGGGTTGTTCACCATTTTGAAAGACCAGCGTAGAACCAGATTTATCCCATTCCAAAGGTAGGTTCATCGCATCAATCATGACGCGAATCGGTACATAGGCAACTCCTCCGCGCACGAATGGTGCAGCATCTACCTGAATCGTGTTATCATTCCAAATTGCCGTCTTCTTTCCTATTGTGAGAATGATCTTATTCTGTTCCTTACTTACAGTAATCTCTTGAGCTTGCTCGTTCCAAGCCACACTATACTTCAATTGCTCACTCAAATAGCGGATTGGTACATAAGTTCGATTGGATTTTGTATCCATATAGCCATAATTTCGTATTCCCCCTGCTTCAGCGACTTGCTGCCACGGTCCTCCAGCCAGTAACAGCGTTACTCCCAATAACACTAGCCAACAGTTCTTTCTCATCTCTGTGTCTTCAGCTCCCCTTGCTTTCGATATACCCCACAATCAACAATATAGGTAATATTACTTATATCGACATTTGGAGAACATCTATTTATGCTCGACATAACGAAAAGCACCCCCTATAGTTTCCTTCGGTTTAAACAACAGGGTGTTTTTCCAATGTCTACTATAAGGGGTGCACTTCAAAAATGTCTGGGGCTTTTTTTGAATGGCGACATTCACTTCCTCACAAGCGCAGAAAAACAAATTCTAGCCCACGAAAAAGAGCGACACATACACCAATTACGGGTCGCTCTCATCCTAAATCCATAAACCCGCCTGGAAAACCCCATTGACCATTATCAGAACGTTTTTGCATCAGCACTCGATCTTCTTTATCAAAAACAAATGCACCCGCAACAACCATAATTACCTTCTCATTTCCTACCATTGACCTTAAATATTTTATGTAATCCATTTAAACAGCCCCCATATTTTTGTAAACCCCTAATTAAACAAAACTGCCCGTTAGTTGAACAAACTCAAAATTATTACTCGTTGTATAACCTAGACAATAAGTTAAATGTCGGACTTACTTCCCAGGTTTCATACGGAATAAAACATTTTGCACGCATCGCATCTAGTGTACGAGATTTTTGGTTTGGACGGGTTATATATTGGTCTATATTCGATTCATTTAACTCAACATATCTGGCTTCTATAATCTCTTCTGGTTGAATTTTTATTTCTCCACTCACATACTCAGCCTTAAAAACAACTGATAAAACATGCTTCGTTGCATTATAGTACACACCCGTAACCCCTAGAGGGCGGATTACAATCCCAGTCTCTTCAAGAAACTCCCTATAAACTGCTACATCTAAAGGTTCGCCAACCTCAACGTTCCCCCCTGGCATTTCCCAAGTATCTGAACGCCAATGTGTCCGTAGTAATAATACTTCACCTCTCTCATTCATAACGTAAGCGGAAACAGAAACAGTATGTTTTGGTTGTTCGTGTACCATGTAGTATCACCATCCGTTTAGAAATTCGTAAACAATTCCATATGTAGGGTTCGCGATACTTTTGAGCTATCCTGCCCGTTGGGTATCGTTGCTCTATCTTGCTCCATAGTTGAGAAAAGGCTGCCAAATGGCAGCCCTTTTAGTCTTGGAGATGAATTCATTTTTGAGCATACTTTTAGCGAAATTGACGACGTCCGATTTTACACCCTCAGCCCAAATCGAATAGCGCACTTGATTATCCGTATCCGTCCAATCTAAGTGGTCCTTCCCTTTTAACTCCGTTGTATAAACACATTCGATGCCACCGATTTCAATGGTTTCTGTTATTTTATTGGGATTGGAATCAGGAACAGGTGTCCCGTTGGTCGGCTGCGACTTCATCACAAATGTCGAGACAACCGAGACCTCTACTTTGTCTTTTACATACATGAGAACCGCACTAGATGCTTCGCCAACCTCTAATGACTTCGTGTACAAAGATTTGTTCCCTTGTGCCGCTTGTGCCTTCAACTCTTGATCTAACTTTTTATACAATTCTGATGATTCATCGGGGTTCTTGAGATATAGAACTCCTGTCTTGAACTTGTAACCTTTCGGCAAGTCTTTGGGCTTCGTGAAAAGAGGTGCGTTCATCTTCTTAGCTTTGGCCATATATTCATTGTAGTCTTTGAGAACATAACCCTTTCCTGCAAAATAAATCTGATTGAGCGGGTTAAATTTCTGATCCGCCACATAATAGGCAATGACTTGACCTGGCTTAAGACCAACATATAGCTGATTGATCTGATCTTGTATTGTCGCAGGCTTTTTATCCGCCGCCTTGATAAGTGTAGCAGAGACCCCATTATACAATTCTTTGTGCGCATTTGAGGGAGTCGATGCGTATACACTTACCGTTCCTGCAATCATCATTACCGCAGCGAGCGAAATAGCTGCTTTCATTTTCTTTCCTACCATATAAGTTTGAGCTCCTTTCGGCCATAAGGCCTTGCATTATAGGTTGCAATACATATAACACCCGATCAATCGGAAAAAGGGACATTTAGAATTAAAAAGAACAGAAACGATTTCTCTGCAATGTGAAACATTCCTACATATTGATTCGTTTATTATGGATGTATGAGATTAGATACGAATGGAGGAACTATAGTGAGAAAATGTTATCCGTTTCTTATTTCCGCTTTTCTACTGTCGGTTCTTGTCGTAGCGCCAACAACGATATTCGCTGCAGCGCCGGCAACATCACTAAACGTGTATATGAATGGGAAGCAACAGGAAGAGGTACTATTGTTGCAGGGTCGTACACTTGTACCATTGCGTGCCTTTGATGATCCGGCTCGGCTTAGTTATACCTATGATGCCAATTCGAAGACGGTCAAGATTACAAACAAGGTCAACAACGTGAGCATTCAATTAAGTGGTGGGGCTCAGGAAGCAATGATTAACGGGAAGAAAGTAAAGCTTGATGCGCAAGTAACCTTTAAGGGTGGTCGTACCTTTGTGCCTTTACGTTTCTTGTCTGAGAACTTGGGTGGTAGCGTTAGTTATGACAAAGTGGGCAATAAAGTCGTCGTTCGCACCCCTTCAGAGCAAGAACGATTCAAAACATTGATGAGCGGAGACTTGACGGAGGCACGAAAGATTGCTATTAGCCTTCCTATCATATATGGGAAGGACGCTCTTCAACCACAGGGCGAAGGATTTTCAATCAAATATACGTTTCCTAAGGGAGAAACTCTCCGTTATTATGAACAATATAAAGGGCTAATTAATTATGTTGAAATTAATGCGGATGGACTTGCGGAAGTAAAATGGCAAGGAGATGATCCACAATCGAATATAGGGCACCGCGAGAAAGGAAACAAACCAGCCGATCTAGGGGAAGCCGTCTATTTCATGGATAGCGTAATGTCCGATTACACGTACTATGGTACGATCGACAAATTGGGAAAGTCAACCGAACTAGGGCAACTCGACCGATCAAAGGAAAACAATAAAGGCAAAGTCATTGTCCCAATCAACGAAGAAAAAAGAATCGATGCGAGGACAAAATAGATTACATATCCTCGCTAGCATGCCAGCCCCCGACTGTAAGAAGTCGAGGGGTTTTCTTATTGGCTGTTCATTCCATTTCTGCCTAGATCAATAATAATCCCTATACCCTACAAATCATCAATTTGTTTCCATCAGGATCCTTCACGACGAACCAATGATCGTGCTGTATATCCGTAACGAGCTCCACACCGAGTTCTTTCATATAATCTAGTGAGCCTTGAAGATCTTCTGTTAATAACATAAAGGCTGGGGTCTCAATTGATGGTGCTCCGCCCGGCTGGTCGCCACCCCACATTGGCATGGTATCCAAAATAATCCCCGCCCCGTCCATCATTGGGATCGGGCATAGGTGACCATTCATAATTTGCGCATCCGCCTCATTCAGCCCTAGAACCCGGCAGTACCAGCTTCTAGATTTTTCAATATCCCGAACCGGGATGAAAATGCTTCCCACTTTGTTCATAACTGGGCTAGTTCTGGTCATTCCATCATTCATTTTCTGTTGCTCGATCATTGATTTCCCTCCATTTATCATTTTTAACGCTTTTGGAACCCCAACCGGTCGATAGTCTTCAATTAGTTCTTTACTTCTAGGCAATTGTCTCATGGTCCATCCTCCATTTTTATTTTAAGTAAATTGATGGGTACAAAGCACATCACTGTAACCGCCCACTCCATGTCCGTTTCCGATAATCCCTCTCCATCTTCACCAGAATCAGGTGGTATATAGTGGGCATACCAAGACCGTTCTCTATCTAACTCGTAATCGGGAGACGTAACAAGCCAGCGGTAAATCCGCTCGAGAACACCCGACATTGAACCGTAGGCTCCAGTAGTTAAGCATGCATACAGTCCGCCTTCCAAACTGGTAATTTGGTTCTCGTTCTCCTGAGAGAGCATAAAATCTTCCGGTGGAGCGATGTAGACTTCATATGTATCGCATTCATTCGTCGGCATGCCATAACTACAACTCATAAATACCTGAAGGCGTTTATCGCCAACAAACTCGTTACGGGCTAACCAATCAAGTGAAGCCTCATCGGCCCGTGCCACGCAGTCCACACCTTGGGCTCGAAAAGACACCACCCTTACTGATGGTCGTACCATTATTTGGATCGTCTCCGTCTTCTGTCTGCGCTTTACAGGAAGGTAAAGTTTCAAACGAACAATCTGACTGTTACATTGCTGGTACTCTTCCAAAAAACCATGCTCCCCGAGTTCGAACGTACTAAGTGGTAACCATTCCGATAATAGTCGGTTCCATGCAGCAACGATTTCGGAACCGGAACCTTTCGGTATACTTGTTACAGCATAAAGACCGCCCATTAGTCTAAAAGGCTGTATACCCTGGTGTTCCGCAGGGTACACTTTTTCACTAACAGCAACCATTTGGTAACCGTATGGATTCGCGCCTTCCAGATTGACATTCCAGCCAAACAGCCTCATTTGGCTTATGTCGAGCTTTGATAAATTGGCTCGGAATTCAGATAGAGAGGATTCTTCCAATCCATCCTCGCTTGAGGCGGAATACAAATAGCCGATTCCCATCATCGGGGCGAGCCGAATGACTTTTATGGATGGGAAGCGTTCGGATATCTCCCTTTCCTCTAAGTAGGTCACACGCTCAATCAGGCTAATCCGTTCGAAGCTGTAAATGAACTCGGCTCGCCGGTATAGGCCTGGAGTAAGGCCTGTGTTTCGCTTGAATGATTTTATGAAGGTCTGATAAGTATCAAAGCCACAGCGGAAACCGATGTCGATCGTTGTGAGATTGGTATGACGCAGGAGACATGCTGCCTCGCTTATTCTTCGCTTGCGTATGTATTCTTTGATGGGGTGACCTACTATGGCATAAAACATGCGATACAAATTGGGCACCGACATCACAGCTGCCTCGGCTATTTGCTCCAGCTCAAGTGACTCGACAAGGTGTTCCTCTATATAATCAATCGCACGTTGAACAGTTTCGACAGTATACATATAGACCCCCATGAATCTACTAACATTGAAGTGAATGTTTCCTTACGCTGAATTTATCATAGCAAATTGTTCCAATCATGAAGTGTATTTTTTTATCATTTTCTATTTTTTGTATCCGCATGAAAAACAAAGCGACGATAATTTGTGCGATCATGACGATAATATTCACCAAAACATGTATCATTTACGGATTGGGCTGTCAGCTTAAAGTGCGAGGAATGATGTTAGTTAGAAAAGGCAGCCGACGCAATGCGGTGACCCCTAAAAGTAAGAATCACTTAAGATTGAAGTAATAAAAAAGACAGGAGCTTTTGTTAAAGTTGAATCAGGTTGACAAGAGGAGTACATGTATATGACCTATATACTTCGTACCCATCAGTTAACAATAACCTATCATGGAAGAAAGTCGAATTGAGTGTCAGCAAGAAGAAGTTTTGATCTCATAAAGAAAGGACTGTCATTCAATGAAAAGAAGAGTATTACCATTGATACTCGTATTTATTATTGCATTTCAATTTCTACTTTCAGGCTGCCAAGCCACAGGAAGGACTGTAGAAGCAGCAGAAGTACCCACAAGACCTTTATCTATTACAGAGGTTAGTAAATTTGTAGAACAATTTTTACAGCAGGATAAAATCAAAAAGATGAATGTACCCGGGGGAGCTGTAGTTGTAGTCCAAGGGGATAAAATCTTATATGAAAAAGGATTTGGTTATGCAAATCTTGATAAAAAAATAGCCGTTAACCCTGAAAAAACGGTGTTCCTAATGGCCTCTACGACAAAATCGTTTACTGCCACCGCGATCATGCAGTTCGTTGAACAAGGAAAGATTGACCTAAACACAAATATCCAAACCTACTTAAAGGATGTCAAAATTGACAATCCATATAAAGAACCCATTACTGTGAAAGATTTACTAGATCATACAGCTGGATTTGCTTCAAGTGAAACACAAAAGGTTGATTTTGAAGAAGATTTAACAAAGATCCATCCCATGAGACCTTTTTTGCAATCAAATATGCCTCCAGTTGTGCGAAAGCCCGGGGAAGTGTACGTGTATGATAATTTTAATTATACTTTGTTGGGTTATATGGTCGAAAAAGTATCAGGTATGCCATTTGAACAATATATGAAAACACATGTATTTCAACCCTTGGAGATGAAAAATACCAGTCTCTATTTATCCCCTGAAATTCAGAAAAAACGCTCCCTCGAATATGACCCAAACGGCCATGTAATCCCTCCCTATACTTGGACACCTACGATTGATGGAGCGGCAGCGCTCAATGCAACACCTGATGATATTGCCCATTTTATGATTGCCCAACTGAATCGTGGCGTTTTCAAAAATAAACATATTCTTCAACCAAAAACTGTTCATGCGATGCAAGAATATCAATCTGAAATTCATCCTGCATATCCAGATACAACACTAGGGTTTGAAAATTCGATACTCACGCAAGACCACCATAATCAGCTCGTCATTTCTAAAGGAGGCGATGGGGAAGGTTTCAGCAACTTACTAACACTGCTACCTGAACAACAAGTGGGCTTCTTCATTGTAGGAAACATGCCTTCTGACATACGCCAAGAGTTTTATAAACAGTTCATGAATCATTTTTTTCCTACCAAGAAACAGCCAACGTATTTGACAACCCCTCAGGAAGAATTGCAGCGTTTTGCAGGAACTTTTGTAGATTTGCGTAAAGACTTTTTAATCACTCATATTACGCCACATGGTGATGGGGAGTTAGTACTTGAAAATAATATCTCTTTCATTAACGGCAATAATATTTATAAGCAGATTGATCCACTACTATTTATCAACGATGAAGGGCAGATGCTAGCTTTTAAAGAAAATCCAGATGGTTCGATTGCGTATATGAAAAATCTATTGTCTTATGCTCAAAAAAGTAAACTTCCATATTTCTCTGATGTCCAAAAGGATGATGCTTATGCACAACAAATCCGTAATGTGCAAGTGTCAAAACTGTTGCCTTCAACTTGGAAAGATCGGTTTGAACCGAATAAACCTATAACGTGGGGAGAATTTATAACCATGACGATGCTAGTACTAGAAGTCTCCCCTACGATTGAACCAGAACAAAGAAAAAATGGATCAATCACAGAAGAGGTACAAAAAGCAAAGGACATCGGGATTATAAACGCCCCTATCACAATAGATGCGCCGATCCAACGACAAGAAGCTGCAACTATTTTTATGAAAGCAGCCAAAAAACTTAGAATGCCAGAGATAGATATGTTAAATGCTCAGATAACAGGAGAAGTAAATGACTCATCGAAACAGGGAGTTAAGGCAATGGTAGCACTAGAATTATTTGGGCCTGAAGTTACTAAAACCGAATTAGGTGTCGATTACCATGCCAAACAAAAGATGCTTAGAAAAGAAGCCGCTGCATTAATTTCTGAAGCTATTTATAAGTTAGCGCCCTGATCACAAAATCAATCTCCAGAGCTCAATCGAAGGGAATACTAGAAAAAGTCACCAACATCTCATCCGAGTCTAAGGCTTATCCTCGATGAGCTTCCGGTTTTTCTCATTACTTTGCCGTAATTTCTCGTTCATGATATTGAAGCTGTCAGGTCAGTAAAGGGGTGTTTATACACGGTTGCAGCATCGGGATAGGTACCGGTGAGCAGGCCGATGTACGATGTATATCCTCGTATGAAACAACAAATAGTCCCTATCTTGTAAGAGAATTGGGACTATTTGTTCACTTTCTGGATCAACCATTAAGATGTCACTTTTTATTCCGCTTATTCCTTTTATTCTTACTTATTAGGAAAATAAGATAGACAGCTGCACCCAATAATACCACCCACATGCAAGCAGTTTTGACATAACCTACATCACTCATAAATAAGTTATTTCCATAATAAGTAGCCGAAAAGGCTAAGCACATCACACCGACAATCATAAACAATGCAGCGATCAACAGGTCTATTTTTTTCATGTTTATTCCTCCTGCATCGTCCGGAGAGCGAATTGAACTGTAAAACAAGTACCAATCCCCTCTTTACTGCTTACTTGAATCGTCCCACCCTGCAGCTTAACTAATTTCTTCACGATGGAAAGCCCAAGCCCAGTTCCACCTGTTTCTCTTGATCTTGACTTCTCCACCCGATAGAATCGATCAAAGATGTACGGAAGCTCATCTTCTGGAATTCCGATTCCTGTGTCTTCAACTGTGAAGGATACAGTATCAAACGTACTTCTCATATAGATTTGAATAGTACCCTGTTCCGTATAACGTATCGCATTCTCTAATAAATTTAGCACGATTTGCTCCACTTGCATGCTATCCCCACGAATTATCGAATCAGATGCAGATGGATGAACAACAAGTTCTAATCCTTTATCCTTCGCTTTCAAGGCTACTTTTTGTACCGCAAAGGTGATAATATCCTTCAAGTCGACTCGATCCATGTATAGACTGACCTTTCCCTCTTCCATCTTGGCCAGTTCAAACAGATCATCCACCAGATGTTGAATACGTATACCTTCTTGATAAATGATATCTAAATAGCGATCCTTCTCTTCTTCAGTTTCATATAAATGGTTTTTCACTACTTTTGCGTAGCCTTTCAAATAGGTAATGGGAGTCCGGAGTTCATGAGAAATGTTGGCGAAAAACTCTTGTCTTGTATCTCGGTACCGTTGTAAATCGGATGCTAAGTTATTGATTGCTACAGCTAGATCACCAATTTCATCTTTGCTATGAATCTCTAAGCGAGTTTCTAACTCTCCGATGGCTATTTTTTTCGTCGCTTTTTGCATAAGAATTAAGGGACGTGAAAAGAGTAGAGCCATAATCCAAGTGATTCCTATGGCGAACAAAAACGCTCCAATCCCTGAAAGGATCAGAAGATTGCGAACAGCAGCAAGGGATTTATCCATGCTTTGGGTTGAGGCCATCACATAAATAGCTGAAGAAACTGTATGATCTTTATAAATCGGTTGACCAATGACAAAAAAACGATTGCCTGACGGATCTTGGTGCTCTAAGTTAATAGACTGCCCTGAAAAAATCTTCTTCAAATCTTCTGAACGAATAAATGAACGATCTTCTGGATTATGTCCACCGGAATGAAGAGTTATCTCACCTACTCCGTTGATATAGAACATACTCACATTTGAAAAATCTGCAAAGGTAAGTATCATTTCCTCGGAGGAGTTCTCCGTAGTCTCTGCCATCGTTATGAAATGAGAGGTCATCTCCGTGACTTCCGTCCTCATTTCCTTGTAATAAAAGTTCGAAAACATCTGATATAGACTCACACCAAGAAAGAAGAGGACAATAAAAAAAACCGAAGCGATGACTAAACCTAGTTTCATCCCAATTCGATTTCGTCTCATTCCTCCCCTCCCTGCGCTGCGAATTTATAGCCAACGCCCCAAACCGTTTGAATAGGATTATAGCCAAGTCCTGAGCGCTGTAATTTTTCTCGTATATTTTTGATGTGCGTATCCACGACTCGTGCATCTCCCGAATATTCATAACCCCATAAGCGTTCAACTAACTCTTCACGTGAAAAAGATCGTTTTATATTTTGTGCCAGATAAAGAAGTAAATCAAATTCTTTAGGTGTAAAATCAATGCTTACATCATGAATATAGATTTCTCGAGCTTCAGGACTTATTCTAAGGTTTTGATGTTCTATCATCGTTTCTTGGAGTTTATTTAATTGATTGATCATGGAACGTCTCAGTAACGAATAGACACGTGCCAATAACTCTTCGGGTTCAAAAGGTTTCGTTAAATAATCATCTGCTCCAATACCTAGTCCGAGCACCTTATCCTTTGTTTCTGTTCGAGCAGTGAGCAGGATGATAGGTATGGTTTCTGTTTCCCTAATTGTTTTGCAAACCTGCCAACCATCCATACCAGGCATCATGACATCTAGTAATATCAGATCAAATGAATACTGCTTCATCATTGATAATGCCTCATAACCTGATGAGGCTTCCTTGACCTCAAAGCCCTCTTTCATGAGATAGATACGGATCAAATTCCTCATATTCCATTCGTCATCAACTAGGAGTATCTTAATTTTAGACAATATTTTCACCTACTTCTTATCAAATCTGTTCCCAATGTAAACCATTCGTAACATGAATTCAAGGTAATGTGTTTTTTATCGCTTAATATCCCTCTCATACTTAACACACCCGTTACATAAGCGGAAAGCCGTCAGCCACATTCGTAGGCAAACGGCACTCTGTTCGATTAATCTGGTGTTTTCTTATTATTTAATCTGTTTATCATTGGCATAAGAATCATATGCGATAGAGGACATATTAAGAGTAGACCCATCAATAGATAATTCGTTGGATTACCTTGATATGAATTAATAAGTACGATTAACATCACAAAAATGAATGGGAGTACACAACATAACTTCAACATCCAATTGTGTGATTTAGATCCATGCTCAATAGCATTCTTCGTACTGCTGTTTCCTTGATTATGATTTCCACAACAACTCATATTTCACACCACCTTTTGATAACGAACTTATCTTAATTTCTGAATATCAATTTTCATTTGCTCATTCTGAGCTTTCAATTCTTCTAACTCTCTTTGCATCTTCTGCGTCTCTTCTTGATTTCCTTTCCGCTGTTCGCCACTTCCATGTCCATGACCTCTACGCATGCTGAACATCATCACTATCATCATCAGTGGACAAGCTAAAAATAATAACCACGACCAATCCATCAGTATACCCTCCATTTCCAAAACGTAATCAATAACTGAATTGTAAATCAAGGTTGTGTAGAAATCGTGTTGATTCCATGGAGAATGCATGAGGTTGAATTCTACCTACACGATTCAACAATTGTTGGTCCTACCTTTTCAAATGTAAAAAGCCGACCACGAGAGTCGGCTCTTCTGAATTCGAGATCAGATTTGATATTTTAATAATTAGATTCGAACAATTCCTTTAAATCGATCCCAATTTAGTTTTTTGCATCATGGAGTTATTTTTCATCTTACCTTGGTTATTAGAATTTCCTCCACTTTGATGACAATTGTTGTACATCTGCTCTAACTCGGTATCATTGTAGTTAGGATGCATTTCTTTCATGAATGGAAGCATCTCTCTAAAGTTCCCTGGGCCAACTTCTGCCGCATAGGCAGCAGTTCCGATACCAAGTGCCAATACAGACGCACCGACGATAGCGATAAGTTTGGTTTTCATGGTGTTCACCTCCTTTCATAAGTACATATTGAGACGAAATCATACTTCATATCATCCCACTGTCCATCTACGGATGGAACGTTTTTTCTGGACAATCTGACTCCACCACTTCGATGCCGTAATCACGAACTCTAAGCAAGTCATAACCTCTATTCGTATGAATCTCAATCCACTGCGTCTCCTCTGTTAGCTTGACTGTTTTGTGTACTTTTCCATCTAATTGAATTTGTGCATATGTTTCCCCTTGGGAAATCTCTTCAGGGAAGAGTTGTAATGTACAGATACCGTAAATAATCGCTGCGACAATTAGTAGAATGGAGATGAAGATAACATCTCCTTTTTTAAATTTGATTTGATTCAACTTGCTCACATCACTTTATAAATCTCGACACCTTCAAGTTTTTGTTCTTTCCATTTACTACACATCAATCCACTCATAAAGAGGATACTAATAACGATAACAGCCATACTTGTCCATTGAGCTGCCGTCCATCCTAGAGTATACTTTGGCGTATCGCCTCGCATGAATTCCAAGAAGAACCGTCCAGCGCTGTAAAAGATATTGTAGGAAAGAAAGATAAATCCTCGCGGCCACTTTACATTTTAAGGCTTATTAAGATTGCGAATACGACGATATTCCATTGCATTTCATAGAGTTCAGCCGGCCATAACGGTTGAGACCCATACGTATCATAAGCCAGAGTACCTTCGGGAACAGCCCCGCAAGGAATCCACCGATTAACCCACCTTGAATGGAAAGACCTCCATTCCAAATTTGAAAAGCTTCAAGAACATGTTTGGCGTAATAATCTCCTTGAAAGAAGAGCACTTCCCACAAACGAGCCCCTACAATCCCACCTACGATGATATAGATCAATAGGTCAGAAAGGTGCTTTCGATAGACCGTACCCCGAGCAAGATAATAAGCAACGCATGAAGATAGAAAAATGGCGACTGCAATCATAAGACCGTATGAACGAATAGGGAAATTCCCGATATGAAATAAAATAACCTGCACGACTCGTAATCCTCCTAACTTCGATTCATGTCAAACCGTTGTTTCAATCTTACATAAAAAATATGTTGAATCTGTGAAGGTAGGAATTTTTATCATTTCGTCACATAAAACAGAAGCTTAACAATATAGACAAGTCTCTATTTGCTGATTATCTTTAGACTCACCTCATGGATAGGCCGTAAGATTTCAGAGAAACGATGAAGAAAATGTGTGGATTTATATGAATAGGATATATCTAAAAACTCCTGTAGCATAAATACCTACAGGAGTTTCATTTTAACTATTCTGGTTTGTTGCCCACACTCGGGTCAGGTGTATAGTTACTTTGGAAGTCTTTATACATGACATCGGTTACCATCCCTGCAGATGCGTGGTGCAGATCGTGGCAATGGAACATCCAATCCCCTGGATTATCCGCCTCGAAAGCCACAACATATTGTTCGCCTGGCTTTACATTAAGGGTATCTTTGATGACAGGCGTCCCTTCAAGTGGTATGCCATTTTTGCTTAGAACTTGGAAGAAATGTCCGTGAAGGTGCATTGGATGATCATCGGTCTTGGATTTATTCACAAAGGTAACCTTCACCTTATCCCCTTTCTTAACATTAATGTGATCTGTATTTGGGAATACCTTTCCATTTATGGTGTAAACCATCTCTCCATCCTTCATTTCGGTATTTAGATTCAGTAGCACGTCTTGATCAAAGGTTTGATTCAAGGAGAACTTCGTCTCGGCTTGTTTACCATATTTCATGAGATCAAATAGAGGTAACTTTTCAGATGCGTTCGATGCATCGGACTGTACGGTTGAACCTTCATATGCAATAATGGCTCTCATGTTTTTCACTTTATCGTCGCTTCCATGCTCTTCAAGCAGCCAAGTGCCAGGATTATTCGCTGTAAATTCTAAGTCGTATCGCTCACCTGGAGCGATAGCAATTCCTTGATCTGTAATGACAGCAGGACTATTCACAGGCTGTCCGTCTGAGGCAATTACCTTGAATTCATGCCCGTGAAGATGCATAGTATGTGTGATGTAACCCGCATTAATGAGGCGAATACGAACTTTGTCGCCCTCCTTAACAACTAGCTTCTCTACTGCATTACCGCTTTTCCCGTTGATCGTATATAGATCGTACATGCTCATATCGTGACCTTCCATACTTCCCATTTCACTCATGTTCATTTCGCTATGATCCGCATCATCATCTGTACCCATATTCATTTGACTATGATCCATGCCTTCCATGTTGCCCCTATCCATGTTGCTCATGTTCGTATCACCAGAGCTTACCCACTCATCAAGCATTAGCGTGTAATCCCGATCGTAGCTCTCGTTCGGATCTTCCACAATTAACGAACCGTATAGCCCTTTATCGAGCTGATTAACGCTATCTTGATGCGAATGATACCAGTAGGTACCTGGAATGGTGGCCTTAAATTCATACGTAAACGTTTTTCCAGCCACAACCGCATCTTGTGTTACCCCCGGAATCCCATCCATGTTATTCGGAACAGGATAACCATGCCAATGAATTGAAACAGGTTCCTTCAGTTCATTATTCAAATTAATTTTTACCGTGTCGCCTACTTTGACACGAATCTCCGGTCCGGGTACAGAGTTATTGAATGCCCATACAGGCAATGTCTTATCATCAGATACTTTCAGATTGCTTGCTTGTGCGGTAATGGTATACTCTTTTCCATCCACTTTAGGTGTTTCTTTCGTGAGCATATTGTTATCTGCAATGGATGGACCTTTTGTGGTATTCTGAGTGTTGCTCATATTCATTTTGGAATGATCCATTCCTTCCATGTCGTCCTTACCACTAGAATTCGAACATCCTGTTATTACGATGCTTATCGCACCGATCGCAAGTAATATTTTTATCTTCCCTGTCATTATCATGAACCTCCACTTCATTTTGATTGTTTGTTTACTTTAAACAAAAAATGTGTGGAAACGATGAAGAAATCCCAATTTTTAATAATTTCTATTTGAATAACTCATTTTATAATAAAAAAGTGAACTACCCTAAACCCGATTGGCTATCAACCCCGTCATTCGTATGTATATATCATAAAAACCCTGTACATATGTACAGGGTTACATCCGCGGCTGCCGATCCATGTCGGTAGCCGCGTCTTAGTTTCTATTAAGCTATAGTATCCCGTTAGTTTAATCTCTCTTCTCTGTTCACTATATGTTTAATGCCTTCAGTAAAATCTAACTCTTTTAACTCTGGAACAACAAACTGAGGAATTATTCTGTAATTATCAAGTTGTTCTAAGAACAGAATTTTGTTGTTGTGGATAATGGCAGCATATGCACGCCGGATCCCAGGGGCAATCGTAAAGAGGAATTCCTGCATGTTTCTGCGCCGGAGTTGTCAATTTTTTAAAATCTCCTTGCCTTTAGGTAGATATACGGTAAATATAGTACCTTCATCAGGCTGACTCGCAACGCGGATGAAACCGCCATGGGCTCTTACAAAATGATGGACGATGGATAATCCAAGCCCCGTACCGCCTGTATGCCGCGAGCGTGCTTCTTCTACGCGGTAAAATCGATCGAATAGGTGGGGCAACTCCTCCGCCGGTATTCCGATGCCGGTATCGATCACCGAGACACACGCAAAGAAAGCATTCCGATCAACGACCCGGTCTTCGATTTTAACCGTAATCTTCCCTCCACGAGGCGTATAACGAATCGCATTGGTCAGCAAATTAATGAAAACCTGCGTGATCCGTCTCGCATCGACCATCATGGTAACCGGTCTCGAATTCGTACAGAGGCGAATATCCAATCCGTTTTCTTCCGCTTCGTATCTCACGTCATCCACAATTCGTTCCAGGTGTGCAGTCAGATCGAGCGGTTTGTGATCGAGCAACAACCGGCCCGCTTCGGCGAGCGATAAGACATGAAGGTCGTCCACAAGCTGGTTGAGCCGGATGACCTCGTCATGAAGCCGAAGCAGCATTTCCGGCGAGATATGATGACCGGCCTGCTGATAATTTTCCAGTTTAAGCTGCATAACGGACAGCGGCGTGCGAAGTTCGTGAGCGACATCAGCCACCAACCGTCTTCGGGCTTCTTCAGCTTCACGCAGGCGCAACGTCATATCATTGAATGTTTGGGCGACTTTTCCGTACTCATCTTTCGTATCTACAGGTACTTTGACTTTCAGGTCACCCTGCGCCACGCGCTCTATGGCGGCTATAAGCTTCTTGAGCGGGTGGGTCAGAATCCCCGATAACCAAAAACTGAAGATCAACCCGATCGCGCCAAAAAAGAGCAAACGCATGCCATGCGTGGCTTGAAGTAGTGCGTCCAGCCGCGTGTTGCCAAGGAAATAAGATTTAAAGATTTCGAATTGCTCTTCCGGCGCGGAGCTCAAATAGTCGGTATAGATTTGTTCCCTTTGAAATTGATCGATCAAGTCGGCTGTGTAGACTTGCGTTGTCAGAGAGAAAGTGAAGCTTATAATGAGCACGAGCAGTACCATATAGGCAAATATTTTCATGCGGACCGTCATCTTCATGAACAACCACCGAATCGGTAACCGAAACCGTATACCGTTTGAATATAACGGGGATTGGCCAGATCATCTTCCAGCTTGCGGCGAAGATTCCGGATATGGGAATCCATCGTTCTTTCGTATCCCATGTACTCATCCTCCAAAGCAGCCTTTAACAATTGCAAACGGCTAAAGACAATGCCGGGATGTCCGGCCAGCATCAACAAAATTTTGAATTCGGTAGGTGTTAATTGGATTTCCTGACCGTCTTTGAATACCTGACATTTAGCCTCGGAAATGATCAAGTTGTCTCTTTCCAAGAACATCGACCTATCTTCAGGTCCGCGTAAGCGGCGAAGTAAAGCTCGGATGCGCGAAGCCAGCTCGCGCAAGCTGAACGGCTTCGTCAAATAATCATCCGCGCCGATTTCCAGACCGACAATTTTATCCGATTCATCCGATCGTGCCGTGACCATAATAATGCCACAATGCGAGGTTTGCCTTATTTCGCGGCATACGTCGATTCCGCTTTTCTCCGGGAGCATCCAATCAAGCACGACGAGATCAGGCCGTTCAGACCGGGCAATCATGAGCGCTTCCTTGCCGGTACAGGCGGTCAATACCCGGAACCCTTCACGTTGCAGATAGGTCTGCATCTCCTCCAGCATGCCCCGTTCGTCCTCCACAAGCAACAATTTCGCTTCCATTCCCATCACATCTTTCCCTTTAGTCTGCTTCCATTGACGAGAGTTATATCGCTTATCGAAATTATACCGTGATTTGGTAGGTCCTTAAAGAAATTCACGCAAAAAGAGCAAGATCTGCATAAGTTCTCGACATTTGTTGTGTAAACTGAATGTGAAAGGAGAGAAATCATCGTGAAAATAAAACTCATTTCATTCATTATCCTTTGTACATTTCTACTTGTGCCAACAATCGCCTTTGCTGAAGGGACTGGTGTTAGTTATGGTAGTATCACCCCTGGGCGGCTCTTGACTTTCGCGGCTGTGCTGATTGGGCTAAGCAGCGCACTTGTTGCTGGGATTGCTCTTGCCCGTCCAACCAATCGTTTTGCCACTGGTCAATGGCCTGTTCTGTCCATCGTGTTGGGTCTATTTTGTGTGCTTCTCTCCATGTTTCATCTAGCCGTTACGCCTGCTGGTTTTGGTGCTGGCAACGGGCGTGCTGGAGCGATCATAGCGATCGTGATTGGGCTGATCGGATTGGTGCTCGCTGGAATGGCTTGGTTCCGCTCTCTTCGTGACAAATAATTCGAATATTTTTTCTGATTCTTTTAAGAACGTGAAGTTAGTTTGTAAACTAATCATGAAAGGGAGGCTAGGCATGAAAATTAAACTCGTTTCATTTGTAATCCTTTGTACATTTTTACTTGTGCCGACGATTGCCTCAGCTGACTCAGCTGAACAAGTCTACGATTTTACTCCCGCACGAATCAAGATCCTCATGACCGCAGTGATGGGGTTGGGTAGTGTGGGCATCGCTTGGTTGTCTTTGGCCCGAGCCTCTGATCGTTCTGGCAAAGGTAATTGGCGAATTGCGACCCTCGTGGCCATCGCGTTGGCTTTGATTGCCTTTTTTATCGCTGGGCCGCATTTTGTTTACACTACCGGCGATATTGGTTCCGGTAACGGGCGAGGTGGTGCCGCCTTTGCCGTCATACTGTCGATCATCACGATCGTCCTCTCTGGAATGGCTTGGTTGGCCTCCCGATATCGCGCTAGCTGAACCGAAATACAAGCCATTAACCAAATAAGGGCTTGAAGTTTTACAGCATACAGGCCTTTTTTTACGCATGAAGGAATGAATAGTACGAGTTTGAAGCTCTCTATTATGAAGTGCCTCTTATTGTCATCCCACAAACCTCAGATCAACCTTTGGTCGCAAACCGATTGGAGGAACTTCATGCTGGCTATCGAATTGATCCGAACGAAGTGAGTGTAGAAAAGCTACAAGAAACAGTGCAAACAGTATGCAAGAGTAAAATAAACGTATCCATCAAGCCCCATCCAAGAGCATGGTTTTTGTTTTCTCTGAAAGAAATCCATGCAAAATAGAGGAAGATCTGCATAAGTTCTCGACATTTGTTGTGTAAAGTGAAAGCTAATATAGATTCAGTTTTGTAAAAACAATAAAGAGGAGGAATGAGCATATGAAAATGAAACTAGTTTCATTCGGAATACTCTGTGCACTTCTACTTGTACCAACGATTGCCTTTGCTGAAAATAAAGTCGGATATGTAATCACGACCGGGCGAATCTGGTCCACGGTAGTCGCGTTTGTGGGGCTGATGAACGCAATCTTTGCTGGGCTGTCTCTATCCCGCTTCATCCGTCGTATTGGCAATGGTGGGCGAAACGGGGCCATCTTATCCGTAGTGATGGCGCTGATCGTCATTGTCTATGCTTTAATTCATATGACCATGTTCCCTGGTGATTTCGGCACTGGCGACGGAAGAGCCGCGGCTGTCATCGCCATCGTGACGGGGATCATTAGCATAATTTTTGCTGGTACCACTCTGATCCGCTCCCGCCGTGCTGGCTGACCTAAAAGGGTTTGAATATCTTGATCTGAATTTTTCCTTAGGTAAAAGGTTATCTGGTTAATCCAAACCCAGATAACCTTTCTTTCTTAGAAGGCCCTCACAACGTATTGAATGAATAACAGATTTCAATCGATTTTTCACTACTCTCCCATCACTTTAAAGAAGTCCACGTAAACGGAGGAAAATCTGCATAAGTTCTCGACAATTGTTGTGTAAACTGAAAGCTGATATAGATTCAGTTTGTAAAAACAATAAGGAGGAGGAATGAGCATATGAAAATGAAACTAGTTTCATTCGGAATACTTTGTACAATTCTACTGATACCAACGATGGCTTCTGCTGAAATGGTTGGGGTGGTGATGAAATGACCATCGAACTACTCAAGGCCATCGTGGTCGTGGTAATAGGGCTGATCAGCGTAGTCATCAGTGGGGTGGCTCTGGCCCGTTCCATCGGTCTTTTCGGCAACGGCAACATACGAAACTGGGCCATCGTAGCCATCGTGATAGCTCTGTTCAGCATCTATGTCGGCGGGCGGCATCTTTTCGACGCCACTGGTTTTTTCGGCACTGGCTACGGGCAAGCTGGGTCCATCGTAGCCATCGTGTTGGGGCTAATTGGCGTGGTTCTCGCTTGTCTGATTCTAGTCCGCTCCCGTCGTAAAAAGCTGACCTAACACTATTGGATTCGGATTATTTGTTTCCTTCCCGGAATGGGGATAAGCCGCTTTGTTGTGTATAAGCTTGGAATATTATTAATGCGGCAGCACGTGATGGGCATTCAGGTTTGATAAGGAAATGTAGGCAAGCATCAATTATTGCCCACCCAGGTCCAACTTGATAATGCAGATCTATTATCAAAAATTTTTTGGTTAGTAACCAATATGGGGTGATGTGATGAGACTTATTGAAATAATACTACTGTTTGCCAATTTACTGGCTTTTTTTGCCTTGGTAATCCCATTGCAACGGCCAATACGGTGGGTACGATATCTGGCTCTCGTACCGTTGCCAATAACCGGTATTCAGGTACTGGTGGAGGGTTCGCGCTGGGGGATGATCCCAGCTTATATCATGAGTGGGATACTCTTCGTGGCCTGTCTAGCTAAAAATATTGTGCGAAAGCCTAAGCTTGGCGGAACAAGTATGATTAGGCGACTTGTTTCCGGTTCTGCTACTGGTCTAGGAGCACTGGGACTGATCGTTTCTTCCGCTCTACCGATTCTTATTCCTGTATTCCACTTACCACAACCGTCAGGACCTAACCAAATCGGTACATTGACCTATCATTGGGTAGATAAAACTCGCTCGGAGATTTTCACAGATAATCCCAATGATCGTCGTGAAATCATGGTACAGATTTGGTATCCAGCCAAAGGAAATCTATCATCGCCTTACGCTCCTTACATTCAGGAGACGGACTCCCTAGCATCACTTGCCCACTTGTTAGGTTTTCCGGGATTTATCTTTGATCAATTTAAATACGTTCAAACTCATGCTATTCCTTCTGCAACTGTGTCGACCGATGAGTCTAAATATCCAGTACTAATTTTTTCAGCTGGGCGTGGAGGTTTTCGTCAAGAAAGCACCCATATGTTTGAGGAATTGGCGTCACATGGCTACATTGTGGCTTCCATCGACCATCCTTACACCTCTAGCGGAGTCGTATTTCCTGATGGTCGTTTGATATCCCTCGACTCTCGCCTTCTTCCCGGGGCTCAGAGTGGTATACCAGCTGATCGCGAATTCTTTGACAACATTGTTATACCCTATCTCGCTAAGGATGTTATTTTTGCACTTGATCAACTCACCGCCTTAAACCAATCTGATCCGAGAAGAATCCTGACTGGACGATTGGATCTTAAGAACGTTGGTATGTTTGGACCTTCAATGGGTGGTCTTGTAGGTGCCGAAGCCAGTTACTTAGACCCTCGTTTGCGTGCCTTCATAGCAATGGATGTTCATATGCCTGCCAATGTGGTTCGTTCTGGTTTAAAGCAACCAACCATGTTTATCAGTCGTGAAGCTAAGTGGATGAAGATGGAAGGGTGGTCGAAAGAGGATATAGATAAAACTCAAATAACTATGAGGTCGGTTTACAAGAAACTGTCGAAAGACGGTTACTTAGTTTTGATACCTGGCACTTTTCACGTAAACTTTTCCGATGCGCCACTCTTCTCACCACTGATGTCGTGGGCAGGCCTAACCGGACCAATCGATGGAGATCGGGCAAACAATATTATTGATTCTTACACATTGGCGTTCTTTGATAAGTACCTAAAGGATATACCATCAAAACTACTTGATGGACCACCAAAACAATATCCTGAAGTGCACTTTGAAAAGAGGTGATTCTAGGTGGCACTAGGAAATCTTCTTGATCGCCTGATCGTCTACATGTATTAACGTTGGTCGTTCGGATGGAGGAAATAGGGGAGAACTCAGCAACCCCAGTTCATGATTATTATTTAGTGGCATCTGATGCAGTCAGTAAGCCGGAAAGCGTTAGACTTTAATTTTGTTATATCTAGAAAATCAGGACGAACATAGTTGGGTAGGTTGTCGAAAATGAAGGAGCGGATGGATGAGTTATTAAAATAAAAATATTAACAAATGTAGCCTGGCTATATTTGTTAATAGAGCGGATAATAAAATATCTGCTCTATTATCTTTACACTCTTCTGAAAAAATCAGTTATCCGGTCTTATGTTAATCAAATAATGTTCGAGTATTTGGTTTTATTTTTAGCGTTAATCTACCTGTTAGCGCAACGACGGCAGCCGATCGTTCTGGCCGGCTGCCGTCGTGTCATCATTGAGCTATCGTGTCCCGTTAGTTGAACAAACTGACTACAGCACCCAGGGGAGGTCCATTTTTATAATATGCGACCTAGTTATCCACATGATTATTCATTCAAATACGTCATTACCCTGTCCTGGATCAAATTGCTTACTTCCTCCGCCGACTTCTGTCCACTCATGTAAGTTCGTAATTCTTCCAAGACAAACGATTTAATCTTTATATCTCCTGCTGTATTTACCCCCGCTTCCTCCAGGAACCTTTTCAGTAGATTGATACGCTCATCCAACAATTTCTCGTCTGATCCATCGGGGAGCTCGATTTGACCATCCTGGATTTGTTGTTTCACTGTATTGAGCTCCTTTTCAGTCACTGCTTTATGAAGAGGGAATCCACTCATTTCAGGGGATGACTGCATTTCCTCCGACAATAAAAATTTCATGAACTCCCAAGCTTCTTGCTGAACCTTCGACTTGCTGTTAATCCCGAATGTTGAATATGAATCGAACGAACCTCCTCGAAATGTGCCGCTTTTGGTCGGTTTCCGCAACAGCTGCGTATTAGGCTTAAGAAGTTTGGGTAAAGATTCTTTCGGACTATTAAGATTAAGGTCGGTGAATAGCCCTTTATCAAGATCTGCAAGCTCTCCGTTACTAAGAATTCCCTCATCGTACATGGATTTGACTTGTTTCATTTTATCTATGAACATCTTAGAATCAAACTTCGCTTTGTGCTCTTCCGGTTGAACCAACTCTGAGTAGTTTTCTTCAAAAAAATCGTTCAGCAATTGCGTCGGAAATGCACTGATCATCCCGAAATAATCTGAATCGGCTTTCTCATTCACCTTCAATGTAAAGTTCTTGAAATCATCCCATGTCCAGGACGTATCATTAATGGATACGTTCGCTTTCTCTAGCAGATCGGATTTTCCTTGCATGGCGGAGGTTGAGAAAGAGACCGGCATCGCATAAAGTCCATCACCGGTTTGTGAAGCTTCCATTATATTTTTATAATACTGATTTTTATCGAACGCCGAATCTTTTGACATTAGCCCATATAAATCGACCAACATGTTTTTCTGAACGAACTTATCGACAGGTAGATATCCCATCGCGATGATGTCTGAAGCATTCCCTGCAAGAGCCTCAGTGGTAACCGTTTGAACGTATTTGTTCAAATCAATGTTCCCACCCCCTTCCGGCAAGCTAAGGTTTTCTTTGAAATCAATGTTAATATTCGGATGTGTCTCCTCGAACTTAAGTGCTGCCGTTTCCAGGAAACGATCCTTTTTCATTACGGAAATCGTAACTGTTTTCTTCTCACCCGAGACATCCTTACTTGACTCAGAACTGCCGCTTGCGCATGCTGACAACAATAAACATGTACCTAACAAAATAATTACGAATCTCTTCATATCGATCATCCCTTTCAATTCAATCGTATTCGATTACCATCCTGTAATGGATCGCTCGATTCTACAATGATGTCTTCACCAGGTGATAGTCCGTCAAGAATAATGATTTCATCCTCATTCTCTTCTCCTGTCTGCACATATACCTTTTGCGCCGTATACGTATTGCCGAGCGAACTTCGGTTTGCGTGAACGATAAATAGATAGCTCCCCTGTCCGTCCTTTTTAAGCAGGTTTTTGCGAATGAGAAGACCTTGCTCCTTCGCTTGTTTCATAACTTTCACGCTTGCCTGCTCGCCTCCTTGCAGTTTCCCTCCTGATACATCTACCTTGATGGACGCTTGCGTCAAGGTTCCGTTACCACCGGTTTCACCTCCCTGGCTACTTTCTTGATTACCACTGTTTCCCGACGGACCTGATTGAATGTCGGCAATCGAGCCTTTCAAGCGCTGAGTTTTGTTTCCCTTAATTTCAATGTCAACTTTATCCCCTATTAGCAATAGAGCGGCTGCATCTGCATTCGTCCCGAACGTGATTTGAAATCCTTCCTTACTATTGACAAGACTCAGAAGCGGCTGTCCTGGAGAAGCGCTCTCGCCCTTCTCAACCTTAATATCTTCCACTTTTCCGTCGAATGGAGCAGTGATTGTCCGTTTGCGAGCGATATCCCTTTTCATGCTTTCAATTTTACGCTGTGCCATGTCCCGATCCACTTGATCGATTTCTAAGTCTCGTTTAGCTTTACGTATCTCCTCCTCGTTCCCACTCCGCTGTGCCAAAACAAATTGCTCTTTCAACAAATCACGGTTCAAGTTCTGTTTCTTCAATTGATCTTCCGCATCGAGCAGCAGTTGCTCCGCCTCTGCACTGTCGAATGTAATAAGCACCTGTCCCTTTTTTACGGTGTCATTGTCGTGGACATGCAGGACAGCGACCCTTCCACCGCTGTCACTGCTCAATTCCTTCATCCTCCGTGGAACAATTACCCCGTTGCCTTCAATGCTATTGGATAATGCTTTCATTACTGCTCTATCTGTCGTTACTTTTGGCAGCGCCACCGTTTGGAGCGTATTGCTGAGCAGCGTCAGCAGCAACAGCACACTCATAAAAACCCCAAAAATGACTGCAATTACCCGATTTCGCTTGGCAGCATTTTTTTCGTTATGAAACTGCATCTCGTTCCCCCTTACCCTTTAATTCCCGACAACTGAATGCCTTCAATGAAATAACGCTCTGCGTATAAAAACAGCAGCAGCATCGGCATCATGTACACAACGGAAGCAGCGAAGGCTACACCACGTGCATCTGCACTAATCTTCGACAAGTATACTGATAACGGCTGCTTGAGATCATCTTGCAAAAAAATTAGCGGTTGTTCGACCATATTCCAATGATCAACAAACAAAAGAATAACGAGTGCTGCAAACGCTGGCTTTACCATCGGCATGATAATAGATAAAAAAATCCGAGCCTGACTGGCTCCATCAATTTTAGCCGCTTCGATATACGAATAAGGAATATTGAGCATGAATTGGCGGAGCAAAAATACGCCAAACGCTGCAAAAATCCCCGGCAAAATGATAGCCGCATTGCTGTTCATGAGTCCGAGTTTATCAATCACGATATAGTTGGGTACCAATGTCACTTGGAACGGCATCAGCATCGTAAGCAAATAAACCAGAAACAGCTTGTCCCGACCTCTAAACCGCAGCTTGGCGAACGCATAAGCCGCTAATGAGGCAACAATCGCTTGACCTGCTATGATCGGTACGACAAGAAGGACGGAATTCCAGAACATGTGTAGAAATGTAGATGTATGGATTAATACTTTTCCATATTGCTCTAGTGATACCCAATCTGGAATCAGCTTAATGTTGGCGAACTGATCGGCAGCATTGGCAGTCTTTCCAAGCGCGTCATAGTTCAACCTGATTTCCTGTTCCGTCATTAATGAATTGGTTACAGTCAACACGATTGGTGTAAGAAGAATAAGCGCAAAGGTGACTAGAAAAAGCGTCTTCAGTTGCTTGATAAGCATTGGTGCAATTTTCATAAATTCCCCTTTCGCTACCCATCCATGAAATTTCGAAATCTGCGTTCCATGGCAAAAAGTACACTTACGAGCAACAATATACTGCCAGCCGTTACAACGGCAGCGGCGGTCAGCTTCTGTATGTCCAATGATAAGAACATATTGTTCATGTAGTGTTGCAGCATATAGAGACTGTCATGCGGATAACTCCCGGCAATCAGGTAAGTCTCCCGGAACACCTTAAAGGAGTTCACAATGGACATCAGAACAACAAAGATAGTCGTTGGTAGCAGGTAAACTAACGTAATATTCGTGAACTTGCGGATGGTCCCCGCGCCTTCCACGTCAGCCGTTTCATAATAATCGTCTGGTATATTTTGCAATCCGGCTAAAAATAAGATGATATTATACCCAATATTCTTCCAAATGTAGACAACAATGACCACACCACGGGCCCACTCCGACTTCATCCAGTCAATGCGATCAATCCCGAAGCTATTCAAGATGGCGTTGAGCGTTCCATTCCAATCAAACAGCACTTGCCACACGAGAATAATGGAGGCTACTGGAACGACAAGAGGCATGACATATGCCGTACGCAGCCAATTGCGAATGTACACGTTATGATTCAACAGTATCGCGATAACAAGAGAAATGATAAGGATTAGCGGTACGCTTATACCGGTGAACCAAAGCGTATTGTTGACCGCTTTGTTAAATGATGCACTAGCGAACAATTGTTGATAGTTCGCAAAACCAGCAAAGGAACCGTCTGTATTAGCGTCCTGGAACGAGTACATGACGCCCATTCCAAAAGGAATCAAGTAAAAGATCGAAAAACCAATCAAGCTTGGTGCCAAGAAATATAAGGCGGTCGCTGTATCCTTGCTAAGCCACTGTCGAAATCTCATGCGAACCCCCCTTCTTTTTTTCACAGATGATGTTTCTTTCTCTGGGTAGTGTTATTAGCATAAGGGATCAACATGGAATTCATATGGAGTATATCTGGAGTTTATGTGGAGTCCATTTCAACATAAAAAAAGAGAAGCCCTAAAGTCAGGAATCTTCTCTTTGAAACTTCATTTGAAACAAAACGCCTTTTTCCGTATTTGTAATGGAATATTCAATATGGTGTACGTCCAAGATCTGCTTCACGATATATAAACCAAGTCCACTTCCGCCGGTATTGCGGTTTCTGGATTTCTCAATTCGGTGGAATGGTTCAAAGATTTCGCTTAGCTGATTACTAGGAATCGAAGCGCCTGTATTCAGTACTTGAAAAACAACATGATCCCTAACACTCTCCAAACGTATGAACACTCGCTCCCCGGATGTTGAATATTGAATAGCATTCTGAATGACGTTCGTTATTGCTTTTTCAATAAGATTGCGGTCTGCTCGAACCCATAAGGAATCCACGATATTCGTTTCAACCACCATTGATTTGTCATTGCTCGCATATTCAAGACGACGCATACTATTCTGTACGAGGTTCGATACATTTACTAACTCTAATTGGGGTTCGAATCCAGCGGATTCCAGCTTGAAAATGTTCAGCAGTTCATAAACGAGCTTCTCCATATCTTTCATAATGACATACGAACGCTGCAAATACTTGTCTCGATCCTTGTAAGCACCAATGTTATGAATCATCCCCTCAATTTGTCCCGAAACAGCAGTAATCGGTGTTTTCAACTCGTGGGACACCGTGGCGATGAATGCGCTGCGCTTGCCTTCTAATTCTCGCACCTTGTCAATCTCGATGGACAATTGTTGATTCGCTTGCCGAAGATCTGTCATCGATTCCTGCAAATTACACGACAGCCGGTTCAAGCTGCGGGACAGCTCGCCGATCTCATCATCGGAATCAATCGTACTGGTGCGTGTAAAGTCCAGATTGGCCATCCGTTCGGCCACGCGATTCATGTTAAGCAATGGTCGGGAAATCAATCGTGAATATATCGCAGCTCCAATTATCGAGATCAACAGTATGAGTACCAATACATAAGGCGCGAACTGAACCATCACTTGGGAAGCCTCATTTATGGGCTGAAGCGTGGCAGTCATGAGCAGCGTATATGTCCCCTCTTGTAGGGAAATTTGTCTTTCTTGGCTATAAACATCCTTGGTATGCTTTATTTTATCGATATTTATTGCGAATTTTAGATCCTCATCCCCAGTTACAATAGAAGTCAGAGGGACTGAATCAATATCAATGTCGGATTTTAGATTCTCTTCCCCAGTCAGAATAGAAGATAGAGGGACTAAAGGGAGATAAACGATACGATTGTTTTCATTCACCACGACTAATGAAACATTCTGCTGCATCGTAAAATTGTCCAGATCCTTTTTTGCATCAAGTAAGCTTTTCTTCTCCGTTTCCGAAATCAATTGATCCAGAGCCTTATTGAGCGTGTTCACTTTATACTGATGATAGAAAGTAGGAAGAAAGTAGTAGAAAATGACAAAAATGAGAAACGTACTTGCAATCAGCAACGCATTTGTAATAATAAATATCTTATAGGTAATTCCTTTGCGTCTTACTCTACTCATCAAATTTATATCCTATTCCTTTTACTGTTTTAATGTATGGAACCCCTATTTTTTTGCGTAAGTTTTTGATATGCGTATCGACGATCCGATCGTCCCCTAAGTATTCGAGTCCCCAAGCCTGATCCAGTAAAGCTTCCCGGGTAACAACGCGTCCATTGTTATCCAGCAGAGAACGAAGAATTTCAAATTCTTTGGTAGTCAATTCAATTTTTTCGCTGCCTACTAACACAGTATATCCATTTCTGTCTAACGCTACTTCTTTAAATCGAATAACGTCAGATTCGTTTACATTTGCCCTTCTTAAAGCGGCTTCCACTCGTTTGATAAGTATATTAAATGAGAATGGCTTTGTGATATAGTCATCTATTCCCAGATCAAAGCCTTTGATTTCATCGTACTCATCAGCAAGAGCCGTCAACATGATAATCGGCACGGATGGCGACTCGTTCCGGATCATTTTGCAAACTTGATACCCATCCATCTTGGGCAGCATCACATCCAATAAGATAAGGTCATATTCATGATCTTGAAATATGCGAATTCCATCCAGTCCATCGTCTGCAACGTCTACGATGTAATTTTGAGCGTTCAAAAACTCTTTGATCAGTTCCTGAATATCAAAATCATCTTCAATAACTAGTATTTTATTCATGTTTCTTAAACACCTCTACATCCAATTTCCATTCATGCATTCTATTATATATGCAGCCATTATAGTCCCTCAACTTAGCCAATAAATAGATTTTAACGTCCTGTAACAAACTGTTTCTTTAAATACGTCAGACTCTTTATATAAAAATCGCCCCAATAATAAAGACATAATAATTATGTAATAGTTACGTTATCCTGCCCGTTAGTTGAGAAAAGGCAGCTAAATGAATGGCTGCCGTTACTCTGTCTATTATTGATCTATCGCTCCCCGTTAGCGGAGTAGTCTTACATTTTACCTTATCAACCGAAAAAGAAATCAAGAACATTCGAACCGGCCGAAGATTGTTTATTGTAAAATTCGGAATACCCGCAATTTACGCAGTACACGACTACAAATTGATTGTGCTGAATATCGAACATTTTGGAAAGTCCTGTGCCGGTCATTGCTACTTCTTTCGTCCTTGCGTCTTTGCTTCCGCATTTAATACATCCCTTTTCACTCATACATCTATCACTCCCTAATGTTATTTTTCTTTTTACGTATCCAATGCTTGGAAGGTTGTGTAAATAAACAGAATAAGTTTAGGTGCTAAATCCAGAAAATCCGGTAATTTGATCGGCAGCCTCAATGTATAGTTATTGAGTTCTTAATCCTGGGATGGATCCTCATCCATGCCGACGGTTGAATCAAATACACTGTCCTGCGGAACGCTCGTTAGATCTAGCTTTCGCTTCACCTGGTCGTTGATCTTCCCATACCAGGCCTTAAAGGAATCATCTAACTGCTCCTCTCGATTACGATCCTCGTTCACATCCGAATCTACTTCGATATTATTACCTAATACCCCGTAGTTGTCTTTAGGATGAATCATATTTTACTTCAGCTCCTTCGTATATGGATTGAATTAAAATCCCCTGCAAAACCAATTTTATACATGGTATTACTTTTCCAGCTTCGGTGAATAAATTACTGTAAATCAGCCCTTCTGATATTGAACTATAGTGTCCCGTTAGCGTAATCCTCGTTCGTGCAGTGCCCTCAATATCTCATGTGCGATTACATTACAATCATTAGATTTCTTAAAGTCCTCTTCAAAGGCTTGGTAAAGTATATTATTTATTTTAGACGCAAGTTCTTCCGCATTGGTTGTGTAAGAGAGAGCCGTAACAATTTCACGAATTTCGCTTTCGTATTCATCATCAGGACAGTGAATTGCAAGTAAACCAATGGGGTCCCAATTGTCAATTATTTCTTTAACCACTGTAAACAGATTCATCTTTAACTCCCCCAAACCAAATACGCCAGCATTATTCACATACCATACTATAATGTGGCTGCTTTAATTCCGTTAACCTGTCCGTTAGCGCAACGCGGCTGCCGATCTATGCCGGCAGCCGTGTTTTAGTATATCTATTGAGCTATAGTGTCCCGTTAGTCATCTTAAGATAAGGTGTTCCCCGTCATTTTCATCTCTTATCCTCTCTATAACGGTGGAGCAGTTTTATATACTTTTTACTTGTTTTTCAAAGTACTCATTTTGCAGAACCCCCATATGAATTATGTCATGCCATTCACCATTTCTAAATAGACTTTGCCTACTATTTCCTTCCTCTTGAAAACCGATATTAGTGTACAATCGAATAGCTTTATCATTAAATGAAAATACTCTAAGGGAAACTCGATGAAGATTCATTTCGTAAAAAGCGAAATCCAGCAGTAATTTCACCCCCTCTGAACCATAACCTTTTCCCCAATATTCCTTTTCCCCGATGTCGATAATAAATTCAGCATTTCTATTTTTATAATCAATATTGACTAATGATACAATGCCAATTGGTGTTTCATTTCCTTTTTCAACCATGATGTAGCTTTTGGCTGTTTGAGATCCCAAAATAACATGATCTACAAAATCTTTAGTTGCATCCATCGGATAAACATCCAAGGATGGATTGGTGGAATGCATAACTTCTATATCATTTCTCCACTTGTGGTAAAGTTCTGTATCTTCCTTTGTCATCTTTCTTAATCTCACTCTTGATGATTCAAACAACATTACGATCACTCCTTATTTTGCGGATTTGGATTAATTAATTTTTCTAATGAGAAAAGTAAGACGGATAATTGATCCTTTACTTTTGTTTGTTCATGTCCAAGTTGAAACGTGTCCAACATTAAACCGTTTATAAACGATATGAGATACCTCGCAATAGAACGAGTAGATTGTTGAGGTCTAAATTCTCCTTTACGTATACCTTCATTTAATAATTCTTCTATAGCTTCAGTAGTTCGATTGTAGCGTTCAGAAATGTAAGGGAAATCATCTTTGTCATTTGCGTAATTAGATGATAAAAAGAATCCCGCCATTGCATAGAGTAATGTTTGGTCTATATTTTCAATATAAAATTGCTGTTCTTCAACCCAGTTTTTTAATTGTAGCCATAGTGAAACTTCATCTGATGGCACAAAATATTGAATGTCTTTTTGGTCATTATATTTTAATACCTCGATAAAAACGTGTTCAATATTATCAAAGTAACTATACAATGCACCTCTTGATATTCCAGCTTTGTCCATAATATCTTGCATAGATGTATGAACAAATCCTTTCTCGATAAACACCTTCTTGGCTGATTCCATCAATTCTCTTTTTCTCTCTTTTTTATATTCTTCGCTAACTTTTGGTGCCATAAATCCACCTCCATAACGATTGACAAATGGTATGCAATAAAATATACATCATTGTCGTTTTATATCATGAATTATACCGACACCAGTGTATATTTTCAATCTTCTCGAAATCATTGAGCTATTCTGCCTGATCGAGTAGGAGGCTACCCATTAGTTGAGTAGCCGACCTCTCACCCCACCGTACGTACCGTTCGGTATACGGCGGTTCAACCGTTTAAGTGCAATTGACGTAGTCGCTCGTACTGCGCAGGGAAGTCATAATACCCTGCCTGTGCGAGCTTTTCATTTGTAATAGAGCGATGCAGTATCGCGCTTCCAGCAATTCGCCAATATCCCAATCGAGTATTCCCCCATTGGTATGCTTGCCCCTCCGCTACCCCCAGCTTTCGCAAGTTCTGTACCTTCGTTCTCGGCTTCATCCACTGCTTCCAGATGTACATCCGCATTCGTCGTCGTAGCCATTCATTCCAGCTTTGCAGGATTCGCTTCATATCGGCTACATAAAAGTATCCGATCCATCCGCGTATGTAGACCTTTACGTTCTCCATAACCTGTCTAGCGTTCCTTCCTTGGCTTCGGCTTGTTAGCACTTTCAGTTTCTTCTTTGCCTTTGCAAGAGATTGCCTATGGGTACGGATATAGACACCGCTCCCGTTCTTCCCTAGAGCATAGCCAAGGAATTTAAAGTGCTTCTGGGCAAGTACGCTGACGACCTTACTTTTCTGTGCATTTATCGTGAGCTTCAATTTGTTCTCTAGGTACCTTCAACTGCTGAGCAATGGCTTGCTGGATA
This sequence comes from Paenibacillus guangzhouensis, assembly GCF_009363075.1. NCBI lineage: Bacteria > Bacillati > Bacillota > Bacilli > Caryophanales > Paenibacillaceae > Paenibacillus > Paenibacillus guangzhouensis. The sequence continues at coordinate 3,340,877 of NZ_CP045293.1, forward strand.
ATGCGATCCACCACCGTAGGAATACCGAGCTTTCGCACGCCACTCCCATCCGGTTTAGGGATTTCTTTGCGCCGTACCGGGCTCGGTTTGTATCTCCCAGCCCGGATACTTTGTAGTAGTTCGTCTCTATTTTCTTGCAGCCACGAAAGTGCCGCCTCGACGGTCATTCCGTCAATCCCTGGCGCTCCATGGTTGCTCTTGACTCGTTTGTAGGCTTTGTTCAGGTTGTCCCTGTTTAGTATCCTTTCTAGCAAGTCCATTGCACCGTCTCTTTCTCTGCTTTCCCGAGTATCGATGCTCCGCGCTCCTGCATACTCTTCGTGTTCCACACTATCCCTTTGCAGGCAGCCCTTTCGGTATTCTGCTTTCATCGCACCAATTCTCCTTCGAGTAGATATTCAAGACTTACGATTGTTCAGCCCTTTCCGAGAAAAAAAACTTCCCGGTACTATGGCCTCTGCTGACTTCTCACAGCAAGCTTTACTCCGTCGTTCGGATTTTTTTTCCTACTCCACGTCTGTGAGATCTCCCCGGGTAAGAGCGATAACCTTCCCCTCATCTATCTGCCATATCTACATCATGGGATTCGGGCAGTATTGGACTTTGCTTTGGTAAGCAAGCTCGTCCGTCCCACGATGCCTTATATATGATTTCTGTTCGTCAGACCGAGGGTTTGCCTCCGGCTTCCTTCAGATTCCGCCTCACGGCGGACACCCTTGCCTTTAGCTAACAGTTCCTACTGCCAAGTCTGTAGCGGATTTTCACCGCCAAGTTATCGCCCATGCCGGGCGCACTTAGCACAACACGGCTGCCGATCCATGCCGGCAGCCGCGTTTAAGTTATTTTATTGAGCTATAGTGTCCCGTTAGCTTAATGTTCGAGCGCCGGACATCTACACGACGGGATTAGTAAGGACTCCTGTTTGTATGAAATTAGAACTTGAACTCCCATTTCAGTTTTTCATGCCAAACAACGCCTAATACCTGTTATGACTCCCGCATGACACGTTAGCGTAATGTAGCGTATTGCGACAGCCGCTCCTTATTCTATTGAACTATTGAAGTAACGGGTAGTTGTTCATATAAATGTATATTATTGGAGGAAAGGTGATGAAGGAATTTTCTAGAAGAATATCGAAATCCTAAACTTCGACTTTTAGTAATTTACACTGGGTTTTACCGCTTGGAAAAAGACCCTGAGCGGATTTTTATAAAATAGGATGAGGTGTCTAAAATGGCTTACAAATCAACCCACACGTTCGTAAACTTACCAGTAAAGGACTTGAACCGGACTAAGGAATTTTTCAGCAGTATTGGGTTTGAATTCAACCCCCAGTTCTCCGATGAAAATTCGGCGTGCCTAGTAATCAATGACAACACGTGTGTGCAGCTGCTAACGGAGTCGTACTTCCAGACATTCATCAATAAGCCGATAGCTGATGCCACCTGTGCCGCTACTGGAATTATCGCGCTTTCCGCGATTAGCAGAGCACAAGCGGACGAACTCGCGGATAAGGCACTAGCTGCAGGAGGCAAGCAGTCCAAAGAACCGGCAGACCATGGCTTCATGTACGTGAGAAGCTTCGAGGACCTAGACGGGCATCTGTGGGAAATTGCCTATATGGATATGGGGGCTTTCTCTCAGGAGTAAACATTTTGGTTAAAGGCTAAGCGATACAAACGATCAGCCTTTAACCGTGTACGCATGGCGAGTAACAGGGAGATCAAAGTAAACTGGTGTATCCGTTCAAAATATGTCGAGTGACAAAAACCACGCCCTCTGGACTCGAGATCTACAATTATAACCCTTTAAATTGAGGTTCTTCATTCTCCAATTGCTGTACGCGAGATGATACTTGTTCTACAACGCTTTGTGTTGTTTTTGCCGCATTCTCGAACATGGTTTTAGCTTCTTGGTTTTGCGTTTCAAGCGCAAATGATTCTAGACAAGCTTGAGCGCTTTTCAAGATTGCTAATGTTGTTTTTACTTGTGATCCGACTGTCACTACATCCTCCTCCATATTGCACATACCACACTAATTTATCCTTTTTAGAGGAATATATTCTTTTGTAGCAATCATCTATTGATCGCATATATTAAAAATGGGTCTCCCCTTCGAAGCATAGAAAACCTTATATGTAGCCATCAAAAATGCATGAACTCCGCGCCCATGCATTTTTGATGTGTTGATTGTGATTTGAACATCAAGGTGAATCGTTTTATATAGCAAAAAGATTAAAAGATTTGCAGGTGCTTTTTCGCATTCGGCAACTAGAGAAATTGCTGTACTTCGTGCATGGCTGAATCAGGAGTCCTAATTAATTCTTTCGCGTAGCAATTTTCCTGAATTGATCTGTTTTTCCCAAAATGCAACTCCCCTTTAGTAAGTAGGTATCACTACCTTTCCATGTATGAGATTTTTTATTTTTTCTTCTAATTTGCACATAATTATACGGATTTGGCGCATATATTTTATACCCTTTACCCCGACATCTATTTAAAAATGAGACATCTTCTCCTAATGACACATGAGGAAAACATACTCGATCGAAAACACGTCTTTTAAATAAGATGGTCCCTCCGGCAATTAAACTAACGAACTTATTTTGTTGTTTGGGAAAGCGAAGGATGAGCAGCTTTTCTGCTTCGAGATACGCAAGATATGCCCGTTTTCCTACAATATCAGCGTTAGATTGATGCAAAACCTTCATTTGTCCGGATAAATAATATGGTGAGTAGAAATCGTCATCATCAAACTTTGTGATGAACGGGTATTTCGTTTTGCTTACAGCAAAATTAAGACATCTACCTAAAGATTCTTTTTCCGGTATCTTATAGACGGAGACATTGTTATATTTCTGAGCAATTTTTCGATATTTGGCTAATTCCACGTTTTCTTTATTCAAGATAATAATCAGTTCTTTTACCGGATAAAGCTGATTATTGTAATTCTTAAGAATATTATAGAAGAAATGTGGGCGGTTAGTGCTTGTTATAATAGATACCCCTTGTAACCCGTTAGCAGCCCGACTCATCTCACTCACCTCCAAGTCAATCAATAACGGTATATGTTCAACCGATTAATTGTGCTTGTTTGTTTGTTACTGTATATAAAGAGATTTCTAACGGACGCGACGACTCTTTCTCTACTTTACAAAATAAGACTAAAGTCCGGCGCTTGGCCTTAAGCTAACGGGACACGTTTGTGAAATGGATAGATGGTTCAGACGCCATCTGAATCTCTATCTATTTATTTTTTTTGTTTAGAATAAACATTTTGCTCATGAGTCACAGCGTCATGCATTTCTCATTTCATTTTAAGAAAAGTAGGGTATATTTTAGTGAACATAACGATAGGGAGGATCAACATGAATATACGGGAAAATAAGAAACAGACGTGGATCCCAGCCAAAGAACAAATATGGGTGATTGCTGCAGTTACAGCATCCATATTGATTGTACTATGGGGACTCTGGAGCATGTTACATCTCCCGTCTACTACCCTCCACAACCGCCGATTCGAACATACGTTTAAGAACTATGGCTCGATTGCAAGATTAGCTTTATTCTTTGTGTTAGCTAATTATGTGCTTCTACTTATCGTCAAGCAGCATATATGGGATCGTATGGGCACCATAAAAAAATTGATCGTTTCCTTGCTCCGATTTGTTCGAAGGTGGCATACCCCTGTTGCAGTACTTGCCATCGCTTTTATTTTACTACATGTGGTTGCTGTCTTCATTTATGGTTTTAAATTTAATTTCACTGATATAAGCGGATTGATTGCGTTTTTAGTCTTACTTCCAGTGCCGATTTCGGGGTTGTTTCGATATAAGAGGCTAGATCGAAAGTGGCATCTGCGATCGGGGCTTGCATTTGCTGTTTTATTTTTGATTCACGCTTTTTTATAAGGCTATGTTAAATCCTATTGTTGATATAATGAATCAATGAAAACCGCCTTTGTAAAAAGGCGGTTATTTGAACTATCGTTATCCGTTAGCGTAACAAGAAAAACCAAGTCACATCAATTGAAGATCAAGAAGATCCAAATTATCGCGAATGAGGATCATTTTGTCCTTATAGTCCCAATGGCCGACCAAGTTAGGCAGCTTCGTCAGATTGTAGTCTTTATTCCACGCCAACAAGTTGTGGATACCTTCGAGCTTCTCGCGCTTCTTACTTTGAACAATGCCCGCAATGCGTTCTTCATAACGCTTCCAGATTCGCTCCTCCTGAACGGACAACGGCGTCATCAGTACGACGATCTTATCTGCAGCGGCATAACTCGGCTCTACCCACGACCTGTATACGCCTTCTACGATCCACGAATCGAGACCGATGATTTCTCTGAGCCGGCGGTCACGCTCATCCTCCGGTGCCTTTACGCCATATTCGTTAGATTGATGTTCCCAGAAAATATCGTCTAGATCGTAATGCGGGATCCGGAGCTTATCGCTCAATAACGCCGCGATATAAGATTTACCGCTTCCTGAGCCTCCGATGATATGGATTCGGATTGCAATCACCTCTTTCTTTCAGATTCTATTCGTGGAACTACCTATGTTGAGAGTATTTCGTCGTATTGTTAAAACTATCCTGCCCGTTAGTTGAAAAAGACAACCGATCACAAGTAGCCGGCTGCCTTCAAACTCTTTATTGAGCTACCGTGTCCCGTTAGCGTAATGATCAGCAATTCTTCTTAATGATACGGTTCGCGAATTATTCTAAGCACAAAGTTTTATATATTGAAATTAACCTATTATAATACTTAACGAGTTACTGTTATAGTCAAAGACTGTACGCCTAAGTTAGAGCACTACCTTGTGTACATTCATTTATAACTCCTGCACTGATGAATGGAGCTATCGACACCAGTGCTCTTTCACCTTCTTTCTCGAAGGCTTTCTTTGCACATTCGTCAATTACATCTTCACTTATAAATGGTGCTATTGACACCAGTGCACCTATACCTTCTTTTTCAAAGGCCTTTTTTGCACATTCGTCAATTACATCTTCACTTATAAATGGTGCTATTGACACCAGTGCACCTATACCTTCTTTTTCAAAGGCCTTTTTTGCACATTCATCAATTACATCATCACTTATAAATGGTGCTATCGACACCAGTGCATCTATACCTTCTTTTTCAAAGGCTTTCTTTGCACATTCGTCAATTACATCCTCACTTATAAATGGTGCTATCGACAGGAGATCGCTTGTTTCAACTCTGTTCTTTACATTCTCAAAAAATTCATCAACTTGCTCAGTTCTGAGTAATGGTGCAATTTCAGAAATCTCTTCGAAAGATATCTCAGTATGTTGTAAAAAATCCTTAGTTGTATTATCTAGCATATTTTGTAGTATTTGTGTCCCCTTGCCTTCGTCCAAAATCTCATCGATACTTACATCGAAAATTTCTTTGATCAGAGGAAGCTTAGAAATATCAGGCATCGTTTCTCCTCGTTCCCAATTACTCACTGCTTGATAACTGATTCCAAGTTTATCAGCTAGACCCATCTGGGTAATTCCCATTCTTTTCCTTAACTTCGCAATATTCCTGCCTACCTTTGACATATCAAACACTGCCATCACCCTTTTGTTCATGATACTTTTAGTGTATATATCACTTTCAATTTTGTATATCAAGTGATGCTTGAGTTACAGGACTCTCTACTGCTCGTTAGCATAATGTAACGTCGGCCTCGTATTTAGATTTCGAAATAATTAATTTACGCTCTGCCCTCATTTCCTCTAACAGATCATTCAAATCGCTCTCAAATACTTTTAATCTCGCGGAACAAAACCCGAACCATACTTATCTCGCATCTTCTTTTGAGTATCAATCGCCTCTTCATAAGAAGAACCAGAAACGATTAATAACGACAATTTCTTATTTTCTCCCCAATTACTCACAATATTTATATGTTCAAAATCGTCATCAAACCAGATCATACTTACAGTGACAATTTCCCCTGGCTTTGAGGGTTTATGATAAACAAGATTTCCCGAATGGATCCCATTATTTTTATCAAGTACATAGGTATCGAGAGTTCCATTCGCTTTAGTAAATTCTAAGTCATCAATCGTTACTGTGCCTTTGAATATATGTTGTTGAAACAAAGGTCGGTTCAATGTTCCTGATATTCTTATTGAAGTATTCTTGATGGAAGAAGGGTCGTTTTCGTAAAAACTTACAGCAGGGGAAACTAGATCCACCTTCTTAGGAAATTGATAGAAAACTAAAATGAGTGTTGTTATTATTCCTAAAACAATTATCAGAGATATTGTTACTTTAAATACTTTGGATCTCATAAATGCACCTTCTACTTTCAGGAAAATTCAATAAGATTTGTGCGAAGTCATTGGAACTAATCCTGTCCGATAGCGTAATTTCTTCTTAGCATGAGATCAATGAATCCTTAATTCTTGTATCTTATAACGGTCCCTGCAATAAGGTCATATACAGTTTGTTTATTTTTGCTCCATAATGGACTTATCAAATAGATCAGTACCAAAACGTAGACCACTCCCAATAATAAATAAACTAATGATTCCGGGTAATCAGAGGGAATTACCATGTGCCAAATGGTGAAATGGGCTAGTTCCCAAGGGACGAATTTAAGGGCAGAACGAAAAAGCGAAGAACCTAGTCCGATTGAGTGACCGTTAATTCCAGTCACCATAACCCCCACTTTTCTTTTCCCCCATGTCGCGTGTGATTTCGATCCCTCACATATGGCGAAATAAAGATATACAGGCAGTGTAATGAATAGAAAGCCAGTGACCTCGGCCAACAAAGGATTTGTCGTAAACAATGGAGTCAACAATGGCCGTATAAGAAAAGATACACCGATTAGCAGGATGATGTAGCCCGTAATGATAACATAATCCCATAAAAAGGCGATAATGCGGGTGCCTACAGATACACTTCTTAACTCTCCATGCGTATGCACAACTCTACCCCTCCTATACAAAATAAAGAACATAACACTATTTGTTTATTCGGGGTTTTTATTCCACTATCCTGCCCGTTAACTTAACGAAAAAAGCAACCGATCGATAATCGGCTGCCTTCTTGTTGCTTTTAAGCAATAGTGTCCCGTTAGCTTAATAATTCTGCGTATTTAGGAAGAGAATATACAACCCAATTATTTCGGGATTATGTCTTTCTTTATTGAACCGACCCACACATCTCCAACTTGAACACTATACGTTTTATCTTTTTCTCCAGAAAGATGAATTGATTCGACTTTGTAAGCCGTCCTTTTAATAGCTTCAAATTCACCTTCACTCATCCAGCCTTTCCCAATATTATCAATAAGGTCGCTCTCTGTGTAACATCACAATCAATATGTTGTTGCCAATCGAACATTTCTAATTTCTCTTTCAGGTACGTGTACTTATGAAAAGGAAACTGTTTTTCCCTCCTTGAAGACTGCCTAATTATTTCTACCCGTTAGCAAAACGCGGCTGCCGATCATGCCAGCAACCGCAATTTAATGATTGGCGATGTGTTAAAACAAAGTTGAAATTAAATAACTTTTACGGGAAGCCATTTTGACTTCCCTTAATTCGCTTTTAAAGAAATTTATACATCAATCATTTTTTATTTTCATTAAACGTAAATATGTTTTTTCAGCCATTGTCTGAAATACTGCAACTGTTCCTCAGAATGGAAATAGTGTTCTCCATTCTCCATTACTTGCAAATTACAGTTAAAACGTTTTTGAAATTCAGATACAACGTCAAACTCACATAAGTTATCTTCTGAACCATAGAGAATTGAAGTTGGATTATTCCAAGCAACAATGGGATGTTCTTTCACATAACAGTAGTAATCCCAATAGAGAGTTTGTCCAATAGGTGTAGAAATTTCTTTCTCTATTTTTAGTCTACTCTCACTTACGTTAAACCATGTCATCATATTATTTATGATACGTTCCATATTTACCACAGGAGAGAGAAACAAGCACTGCTTCAACGGCTCATGGCTATATTCTAATAGGCTAAAATATGCTCCCATGCTACAAGCAAAAATGCTTATATGATTTGATAACGATTTTGCATAGGTCATAATTGTATTAAGGTCTTGAACACAGTTTTGAACTTTGCAAGGATAAGTATCATCCTTACGGTCGCCATGTTGAGGCAAATCAAAACTAAGCACTTGATATCCTACTGCTGTTGCTTCTTCTGCAAATACAATAATCGAGTCATCTGCCTTATTTGACATGTTACCATGCACCACCACAAATAACTTATCTGATTTGTCACCCCACAAAATTGCTGGAATGTTTTCTATTTTAATATTATTTTTTATCATTACGATTTATCCTCCATGAAATGTATATATGGCTTTATTATAGTATATCTTCTATTTTCAACATCTATTTAAAACAATAGCCTGGTTGTGTCGAAATAATCTCTATACTCATCTCCAACGATCTTGTTTAACGAGAACAAGACGAGTACCTTCAAAGTCATTATTCTCTTGGTTCCCGTAAGCTTAATAAAGATTTGTATGTAAACTTGTACAATTGAATCGCGTCTCTCCCATGGACTCTAACTAATTTAGGCGGCTTAGCATAAACAATACCGATTTTTTCATCAACTTCGTTCAGGTTCAATCCTTTTCTCATCATAGCATTCTTCAAATGAGTCTCTCTACTGCTAGGGAATATTACGTAAGCAACACTTTTATTATCTGTCTTCAAGAGTTCGTCAATATCACTTGCCAGAATATCAAGGCTAATATCAAACGGCGGATCGCATACCACAATATCGAATTTCTTCATATATTTATTTTTCAACAGCTTCGTCAAACCTTTTTTTAAATCATACTTCACAAACTTTAGACCTCCATTTTCTCTAAAACGGCTATCCCGTTCGAAAAGTACTATGTTTTTGTTCAAGTTATGTGCGTACCGTGCTACGGATGGAGTCACCAAGCATGCAGTATAACTTTCACATAATTCAGCTAATCTTGCAGTTGTCTCGACCGAGAAAAAATACTGCATAAACTCGGAATGTTGGTTTAATAGAACATAAGATTCCGTATTGTTATAGGATAGCTCTACATATGGAAATCTTAAGTTATTTCTATGTGCATAAAGTCTGTCTATGTTGTTTGTATTCATTAATGATATAATATTTTTCTTATGAAATTCCAAGTCCATATCTTCATTTCTCTTCACGAATCTTAGCCATACGAAGCTGTTAGGAAACCTGGTGCTGCCAATATAGTAATGGTAATAATCATACTCCATCTGCAATCCTAAGTCTTGAATAAGGTTCCATAGCTTCAGGACCCAGCCTGGTTTTGAAAGAATCACTAATCTCCCGTCTTTTTTTAACAATTTGCTTGATTTCAATAATATTAGCTCGAAGTAATTAAACTCTTCTCCAACTTCAAGTATGAAACGATCGTCTGGTGCTTCCCATGAGCAATTAATCAGTTTTGCAGCATAACCTACTATTGCAGCATCAAAAGACTCTTCCCCATATTCTATAGGATCAGCATCAAAATCAGAGTAAATAGGCTGGGTAGATCGATAACCCGACAGTAGTTGATTTATGTTTCCCCATACCGAATGATAGACGTCGTTGTAGGGTCCTGTTGCTTCTATCACTAGCTTTTTCGGTGTGTAAAGATATGATACTAACAATGCTGCGACGCCCAAATGTGAGCCTATAGCAATCACATGGTCCGTATCCTTAATACAACCAAAGTTAACGAAAGATAAGGCTGCTTTTAATCCAAAAACATCTGAAGCGATTACATGTAAAGATTCGTGTTCATACATGATTTCCAATGCACTGATTACTTCTTCTTCATACGCATTTCTCCATACTTTATCCATTTGTTTAGGCCTCCTTTAAGTACAAGGCCTAACCATCGGTTTATTCATTTTTAAGAACAAAAAGGACTTCAAGCAATATCGCTCTTGTAGTCTCCCTAAAAATTCAGATATTAAATCATGAATCATTACGTTCTAAAGAGGTATGTCTTTTCATTGCTACCCTAAAAAGAAGTACACAAATAAACCTAATGGCTAGGCGTGTTTTCTTTGTCATTTTCAAATAAGAAAATGGGTTAGCAATGATATAAGATCATCGTGTACCTCCCTAGAAAAATAAATTCAAGATAATTCAAGTATAATAAGGGAAACGATAAATAATATTCCCAATACAATTTAGAGTCTTTCTTTACATAAAAAGAAAGCCACATCAGAATTTAGTCTAATGTGGCTTCTATCAATACCCAACGTATCTTTATTAAGCTATTGTGTCCCGTTAGCTTAACCGATATTACGCGCCAGGTCCGACTTACTTAGATTGTAATGGGGCTTGAACCCCGAAGCGTAGATACGATGTTATCTGATTACCTCTTCCTTGAATATCTTTTAATGTATCTTTTTTCACAATTCTTCTTTCAAGATAGCGTATTGATACGTATCCTGCCAGACAGGCTGTCCGTTTCCTGTTGTTTTAAAAAATACTTCCTTCATGAAAGTTCCTTCACGGCGCATCGATAGGCGTTCTAATAGTCTCCAGGAAGCAATGTTTTCAGGGTTACATAAAGCGATCACCCTACGTGCCCCTAATTCTTCAAAGCCGTACTTTAATATCCTTTGGCAAGCTTCTGTCGCATATCCTTGTCCATAATAATCAGGATTAAAAATATATCCAATCATCCATGTAAGGAATTCTCTGGGATCTTTCTGACTAAAATATACATGTCCAATCATTTTATTAGTATCTTTCAAACATACAGCCCAAAAAAGGTTATCCTTTGATCGTTCCTTCGCTATACTTTTGTAAATACATATGTAGGGTATTCGCGAAACTTTTGAACTATCCTGCCCGTAAGCGCAACGCTGCTGCCGATTCATACAGGCAGCCGCGTTTTATTATTAAGCTATCGTGTCCCGTTAGTTCAGCGACTGGTATCAATAAACACATTATATACAGTGCCATCGATGACATCTTGTGCTATCTCATTTAGTTCCTTTAAAGTAGTGTCATAAAAAAATTGATTATTTGATGGAGAAGTTTCCATTTTATTCAATAAAAACAAAGAGCGTTCTAATGATTCGATATCCCCCATCCTCTTTAGACGTTCTATTAATTTATCTTTATCTGCTCGTAATATTATATATCTTAATTCTACATTCAAATCGGAAATATGTTTACAAAACCAATCAAGTTCATCTTCAACTACAAAATCAATAACTACATTTAAGTCATTAATGATAAAATTCCTTGTTAATGCAAGGATGTTTTCCCATGTTTAATTCAATCGTTCTTCCCATGAAGGTTGTGATTCCCCCATAAACATATTAAGTAAATTATCGCCCTCAATAAGAACACATTGCTTGATATTTCTTGCAAGTTCTTTCGATGTCGTTGTTTTCCCAACTCATAATGGACCCGATATGAGATAAATGAGTTTTTTGTTTTTCTCTTGCAATCAAGTATCCTCCCAAGCAAAAAATTAATTCTTCTCTCTTTCAAAAAACATATTTCTGTTCCAAATTCTAGTGATGATTACACAATATTGTTTACGTTATCAATTACTGATAGGTTTCGAATATATCCATCCATATCCAACCCATAGAATCCTGCCCGTTAGCTCAATGACTACAAATATCAAAAGAACGACAATCGGATCATATTCTTGGCACTTATCGACAATCGTTACACTTTCTTGTCACTCGACATTAATTATGTCTTGAACCCGACGACTACAACTTATTTCGCAATTCTTTATAATTTCTAAGAAAAAAAGCCGAATGGAACGTTCTCATCCACTCAGCTCACAGGGCTATTTTACAATAATTTCTATAATATCACTTGCCGTTGTTCCACTTCCATTCACAAACTCACCGCGATATTGATAAATGCCAGGTGATTTCCCTGAAATTTGTGTAATGGCCGATTGAGCACTTGGCGTTTGTGAAGCTAAAGATTGCGTATCAATAAGCTCACCATTTTCATATAATCGATACTGTGCTGCGTTCGTGCCCCACCACATATTAGCAGTAATGGTATAGTTCCCATCTTGATCCCAGTTGTCACTGTACAATACTGGTTTGCCAGGATTCGCATCAGTCACGTTGACGGTGTGTAAATCACATGAAGTCGTTCCATACAAATTCGATAACTCACATGTATACACATAGGTTCCATTCGGCTTTCCTTGAATAGGAATCATGGAAGTCTGGGCAGCTGGCCAAACATCGTCCAGTGACTTCGTCTGGATCAATTGGCCATTCTCGTACAACTTATACATTGAGCCATTGTTGCCCCGCCACATATTCATCGTAACCTCATAATTGCCATCATGTAAGCCTGTCGCAACACCGCTATTATTCGAAAGTGTCGGTCTACCTGGCACCCCATTTGCAAGCTGCGCCCGACTATCGGAATGCCGTTCGAACTTGACTGCATCAGCCCTCGTGTAGATCATATCGGCAGGTAGAGTTGGCGGATCTGTCGTTGTCGGAGTAACCCTGGTTAATCGAACATACTCGCTACCGTCGCCAATAAAGTCGAATGTTCCTAGATTCACCCAACCCGATGAGCCGACGGTTGCATCGATATACGTGACCTCGGTAACCGACTGATGCTTCACTTCCACTTTGACTTTATTATCGTTCGCCGTCGTATGGACGAGCTTGTAGATGGAGACCGTATATTTCCCCTCTGGAAATTGACCTTTCCACGTCGCTGATGATCCTTGAACGATAGAGTAACGGGATTTAACACCAATTTTGTATCCGGCTAAATTACTCTGGCTCCAAGACCCTTCTGTCGTGTATAACCCCGTCGTATTCGTGCTGTCGACAATAACCGTTAGGTCCCTGATCGTTATGGTCAAAGTCGGTGTTGTTAAAGTCACCCCGTCAATCGTTACTGTGGCCCATACCTTAATGTGATCCGTTTCCCCATCGAGACTTAGAAGGGTCAACCTACCGCTGCTGTTCACTTCAGCGAGATCGGTTCGATTAACGAAATACTGCACGTTTGCTTGTGTCAGATCACCAATCAGTCCGTTATCCAAATAGCCGGTTACGCTCAGTTGTGCGGTTTGAGTCATTTGAAGTTCATCCCGATCCGACAGGATCACCGCAGACGCCAATTGCGGCATCTTGTTCGGGTCCACCCACATTATCGCATCGGCAACGACCCGTGACTTGTTGGCCTTATTGGTTAGTTCAACGTACCCGCTATCGCCTGCAGCAAAAGGATAATCCCCTAGGTGCACCCAAGTTCCATTCACTGTTGTCTCATCAACGGTAAACGTCTCGGAGCCCCCGTTATAATAAACGGTAAACGTGGCATTCGTTGCCCAATTTTCACTCGCAGCGGTAATTTGCGGAAGCTTGTAATACACACTGTAAGTAACGCTTTCCGGCAGCTCAGGCCGCCATCTCATTTTGCTTGTCGCTGTGCCGGCTGTCGATTTGGCATACACATAGTTATCATAGTAATAGTCGTTAGCCGTTGTATCCCGTATCCAGACGCCCTCTGTCTCCGCCTCCGTATTATCCACTATGATAGCTGAACCATCCTGCCAATCCGGTTGAACTGGCGCTGCCGTTACCTGATCAGACAGATAGAGTGTTCGCTTGCGGGTCTGTTTCCCGTCCGATTCCACATAATACGTGAAGGTTTGGGATAAATCGTTCACCCGTATCGACCATTCCATCGGATAAATTGTATCTGGGATCGTCGTATACGTCGCCCCGCCATCCAGGGAATAATGGATTGTCGCTGGTTTCGTCGTTTTGGCTTGCACATAAGCATCATAGGCCGTTTCGTCGGGCTTAACGATCAGCATGCCTTTAACCGCATCGATTGGACTGTGGATATCGAAGAAATAGCTTGCATCCGATGTATCAGCCGTTCTGACCTGGTGCAGCGGCACATCAATGTTGAGTCCTTCTACAATGATAGCGGTTATTCCCTTGCTCGAAACCGTGGCTTGAATGATTCCGCCTCTCATAACTGCTTGTTCTGGTGTGCCATTGTCGCGGATAATGGTTACGGTATAATCTTGAGCCGGGTTGAACCCAATGATTTGCGCATTCAATTCGATCGGAGTCTGAACTTCAGCTGATGATGCGTTGCTTAACCCGATGTAGAATTTATTTCCGCTCTCGCCCGTTATCCAGTTCAATTGAGGGTGGTTGGTCTGAATAATCCCCTTGGGCATCCAGAGCCAAACGTCGGAATTACCGTAGAAATAACCTGGTTTATTTCCATAAAGGTGATATTTGAACCATAAAAAATTCGTCTCGAATACGGAAGGAAATGTAATACGCCCGTTCGATTTCAACGATTGTTCGCTGATCAAATAATCCATTGTCTGCCCGAGCTGCCCCGGCATATGGTGATAATAGATGGATGTAGCCCCGCTTGGACCTTCCAGAGGAAACTCCGGTTCAAGTTGGCTAACGGCGAAGCCCTTATAGTAATAACCTGGATAGCTGGAATAACGTCCAATGATCGCATTATGAGCGATATCCTGCAGCAGTTTATCCCCTGTATAGAGCGACAATCTCAGCATGAAAGGAGCCTCCTGAGCATTCATCCGATAATAGCTGGTTGTACTTCCTGCTTCAAACGTCAATCCGCTCGGTGAAACAAGCCAACGCTCCGCTTGTACGCCTCCAGCTACATCTTCAGGGAGCTTGCTCCTCGGATATTGATATTTACCGCTTTCCGGCCAATGGAACGACTCCGCGTAATTATACGTCTCCGGCTGCGGAATCGTAACGGTACCTTCAGGAACCGGACGAGCAACGAACATGGTCGCGTACCGTTTGGCTTCCTTGTAAGCGGCATTCAAGTATTTGGGATCCTTCGTTTCCTCGTAAAGCTCCAAGATCTCCATCCACAGCTTGCTATAGTAATAAATGAACTCATTTTTACTCACATTCACGGATGCAGGCGTATCGATATGCTGCATGATATAGCTGTCGGCTGCATCCTTGGCAGCTTGCAAATACTTCGTCTCTCCCGTCATACGATACATCATCAGGGGCTGAATGACAGGACCCCGGTCTTTCTGGTCAGGATCACGCACGAGGTACTCTTCCTGTGCCAGCGCCTCAATTCCTGCCGAAGTGCCCATCATCTGATTAACAGCGGCAACGCTTGATACATCGAACGGCAGGGTTGCCATTTTCCATAATGACGGCACGCCGTACACTGACTTCTGCGTCGGCGACCATCCGATGCCATTTCGCGATACGCCATACTGGATGGACGGCAATGCTCTCGTATCGTAAAGCTGGTCATCCCCGGTCAAATAGTAAGCCCCGAGAAGAACCGCATTCGAGCTTGTTCGAACGCTATCTTCGTTCTCGATATCAATAAAGCCCTTGGCACGGCTCCACCATCCGCTAGGTGACGGGACAAAATTAACAGAGTCGTCCCCTTGCGGCTCAATCTTAAGCAGATCGATCATATTGAACATCGCGTCAGTAAGCGACTGATCGGCGACATTTTCTCGGTATGCCGAATAACCGTATTCATTGCGAAGAATATCCGTGTAGGACTCATACAGATTACTTTTTTGAGCGATAAGCCCCATATGAAATTGATATGTGCTTCCTGCGGTCATTTGCGAATAAGTCCCCAGCTGAGGAGCATAAAGAATCGGCTGAACGCTGCCTTCGTTGTTGACAAGACTCATCCCAAGCCGTTGTTGCGTAATGCCTCCCGTCGGTTCAAATTCAACCGGAAGCTCTTCCGACGGTACAAATACGCCATACGTCAAAGCGTTCCCCGCGCCGTCATTCTTCTCAACCAGACTCATCGGAGCGCTCAGCTCCCGCAAGCTTGTTGATTCCACTGTACCTACCATTTTGGCATGCGACCTGAAACCATTTAACACTTCATTGACGCCAGAGAGTAGCTCTGTTGTGAAGGACTGATATCCAATCACATAATTGCCATCCCGGCGAGGTGTAAAGGCGAAGGAAACATCTGGTTTGTCCCCTGCCATGGACCAGTTTACTTGTAAATCGTAATCGCTTCCATGCGAAGAATCAGTTAATACTGCCGTGTGAATGTCGGGAAAATGAATCTCGTCAAATGTAATCCAGCGTTTGTTCATCGTATCATAGTAATTGGTTCGACTCCCCGCATTCCCATCCAATAAAACCCATTGTTCTTCAAGTCTTTCCGCCACATTATTTATGGGTATCCAGTTCCCCGTGTCCGCGCTCTTGTAGAACATATCTCGAACAATGGATTTGCCTCCATCCCATGTAGCTTCATAGAAAGTCGCCTTATAGTTAGCGTTTTCGATGCTGCCTTTTTCCGTGTAACTGAGATTCGCCAATGTGCGGCTGCGCAGCGGAGGCAACGGTGGAGCTTGCTGCCGGATATTTCCTTCGAACTTGACCGCATCGGCCCGAGTAATAATCATGCCCGTCGTAGGTTGCATTCGAGTCAGCCTGACAAATTCGGTATCAGAACCGCTGAAATCATACTCCCCCAAATCAACCCATCCGACAGATGGGCCCGACGAGGGCCTCAGATCCATAAACATGACATCCGTAATCCCGTTGTGAACAATCTCAATCTTTACATTACTATCTGCTTTATCCGCCCAATCAAGCTTATTGAACGATATTCTCGCCGTTCCTGCTTCCAAGCGTGGATTCCAAGTGATGCTTCTTCCTACAGCATCCGTATATTGGGAACTGGAATTATTATATCCCTTCACGCCCGTACTTGTGGTCCAATAAGGAGCGGAATACCCGTTATTGGCATTACCTGAATCAACGGTGACGACGTTATCAACCGTGATGCTTCCATCATCAATGATGATCGTCTTATGCGGCTCCTTCTGCTGAATATTCCCATCGAACTTGACCGCATCAGCACGCGTAAGTATCGTGCTCGTGGTGCTGGTAGACCGAGTCAATTTAACGAATTCTTCACCAACCCCAGAAAAATAGTACTCTCCCAAATCAACCCATCCCGCTGGAGCGCCAAATGAAGGTCGCAAATCCATAAAGAGAACATCCGTTGTTCCATTATGAACGATTTCAATTTTTACATTGCTATCTGCCTTATCTACCCAGTTAAGCTTGTATAACGATATTCTCGCCGTTCCCGCTTCCAATCGTGGATTCCACGATATCGTTCTGCCTGCTGTACTCGTATATTTGGAACTGGAGTTATCATACCCCTTCACCCCTGTACTTGTGGTCCAATTCGGAGCCGAATATCCGTTGTTCTCGTTACCCACATCAGGTGTCACAACATCATTGATCGTGATGCTCCCGTCATCGATGATAATCGTCTGATACGGTAAGGCCTCCGCATAAGCGGTCCTTATTCCGACTAGGCTAAAAGGAACTACTATCGTCACGATGAAAACGATTAAGAAAAACAGCTTCCTTTTTATCATTCAACTCACAGCCTCCCTTAGATTGATAACGCTTTCAAAAAATATTGCCCTCCTTTGTTCGAAGATCGTGAAGAAGCACTTAGCCTGATCCTTCTGGCAAATCCCGCTCCGTCGTATTTATCATACATGTCACATCTCCGTGAAATTTCTTTCATTTCAAGAATTTCTTATAAGATTATAAGTAAAAAAAGAAACCTACATCATAACTAACCGCTCAACTGCAGTCAGATATGATGTAGGTCTTCCAAGTGGACAAAGCTTAATCATCCATTATAATGGCGGCTGCACCAATAACAACTTCCCTAGCTGGACCACCGTTTGATCATACCAATCTGGATGCTGCCGAACATGCTCTTTACTTCGTTCATTGCCGCATGCCTCAAACACGGCCGCTTTGTCTGTCTTCTCGGTATCGATTTCGAAACGAACCGTATGTTTCCCATTCGGGAGCTCCGGCAAGAATACATACTGATTTCGATTATGATCGTTGTAAAGTGTGAATCGATCGACAACAAAGGGTTCCCCGCCATCCACCGACACCTTCAATCTGCCAGAATCAGGCCCCCCGATATCGAATAGCCCGATATGGGTGCCCTCGAACTCCACCGTGATAGCCTCCCCAGGATCGACTGCTCGCCATAGGCCGGGGAACAACCAATTGTACTCGCGCACTAAAGCAAAATCATCGGGAGTCATGTAAGACCATCCTGCGGAAAAATGAGTAAGACGATCCAGTGACAGCATGGTCGCGTACTCCCAAGGATTAGCCGGGACCAACGGATTCTGAGGCAAGTGATGTTCCAACCTTCCCAGATGATCTCGAAGTTCGCTCATTTTCTCAAATGACCGGGTGATCGTATCCGTGTAAATCTGGTGTCCTTCGGGAATAGTCGGATGGATCGAATCATGCGTAAAAATAATGGCTCCTGGATTGGTCTGGTCTGCACTAGAGGTGAAAATGAGCTTTCCCTCGGACACCAATTGACTGACCGCTACGCCTAGATGAATCGAAGGAATACCGTAATAATCGGCCACTTCATCTTGCATGAGAGCCCCCTTCTGGTATTCCCCAGACTGAAATAGGGGCACATCCCGCTCCTTCAGCGTATAAACGAACAGGATATCGGTATGCCGGCTCTGCTTGCGGATCTGTCGGACAATTCCTTCGATCCGTGCCTTGGATTCGGGATCTCCGCCATCGTTACCAACAAATTCAACAAATACTAGATCAGGCTGATGACGCAGTACATCTGTCTCCAAACGGGCACAGCCGAGGTCCGATCCTGTCCCAGAAATGCCTGCATTCACAGAGCGGATATCCGCATTGGGATATTGCCTTCGAAGCCAATCCGCCGTCATGACCCTGTATCCTTCAGAACGCGTATTACTGCCGCCAAAATAGACGATTGTTACTGTATCCCCATTTTCCAACTTAGGAATGACATTAGGCAGCCCTCTTCGAGGGAATAATTCCTTCATCGCGACTTCACCTGACCTCACTTATCGTTTTAGGAGCAAACCATTTTACAGCAAACACTTCATAATAAGGAGAACCATAAGTTGCGCAGAAATTTATCCGGATTCGGGTTACACGTTTTGCATCCAACTTATGTTTATTCAACGTGAGATAATTTCCACGGATAATGATTTCACTCTCGGTTCCGTCTTCTAAAGTCAAGGTCACATCATAATCTTGGATAAGTGGCTCGATAGGATCGTCGAAATGCTCCAAATCCAACTGTGAATTGAAAACAAGATGAATTTCGTCTACATTTTTGGGGCTTGCAAAACAGAATTCCAACCATTCCTGTCCTTCCGTACGTTCAGAAATCCAGCCGTTCGGCAGACCATATGGTCTAGAGAAGCCGTTGACGACATTCTCAGGATTATACATATTCTGGGATGGTAACAGATCCTTGAAGCAAATGCTCTTATTGAATTTCTTTAGCCTGGACGGCTCTTCCGGCCTATAATGGAAGCTGACCGCTCCTGTCAATTTCTCTTCATTGCCGTATACGGCAAGGCTCGCTGTACCTTCCAATACGATGTAGATTTTGTCGTCAGCCGGCTTCTTGCAGCCCAAGTCTAGCATAATCCAGTCGTCATGACCGGCTGCAATAACCAAGCGGTAATCTTTCAACGCACTGGTGGGAATGTAGTTTTCCTTCCGTTCCCCGCCAAACAGCTTCACATGCAGCGTTTCCGAATGCTCGGACATATTTTTAATTTTGATCCGTACGCTTTCAGCCACGGATGTCTGAATCGGCAAGACCAAACATAACCCTTTCTCCAAGGAAATCTCTTCGGTTGGATGAAGATTGTCATAGCTGCGCTGAGACGAAGCACGAATAGTTAATCCGTCAGCGAAGTAAGGATCCAATTCCTCTTGAAGCCCTACAATCGTTTGCCCGTCTCGAAGCAGCATCGCCTGCAGCTCCCCCATATGAGCTTCGACGATGGCCGCGGGGTCTACCTCATATTTCAAGCATAACGAAGCAGCCGTGCCAACCGCCTGCCCCATACAACCGCAGGTTGCCATGACCCTTGTAGATCCGAAAGCCACATGGGTAGCACTGATGTTGCGACCAGCGAACATGAGATTAGGAATATTTCGTGAATATAAACTGCGGAAAGGGATATTGTACAATCCAGGCACGAAATTCCATGCTGTAGCCGGCCCCTCATCGTAGATGCCCTTATTCGCATGTAAATCCATATACCATCCTCCGACGGATACAGCATCTTCGAAATGCGGCTTTGCTGTAAGATCGTTCTGTGACAACATGTGTTCCCCTATAAACCGCCTCGACTCTCGCTTTCCCGGAATCGGACATACATAATCCAAGATGAGATTGTCTACATCATCAAATTCGCCGCTATTTTTGATATAATCCCAAATCCCATACACCAATTTCCGCAGTTCCAATGCGATGTCTTCATTATTCTTGATAATATCCAGATGTCCGCCGTATTCCAGCCACCACAATCCGCCAAGCCCGTTGATTTTTCTTGGAAAAACACGATGGTTTAAGCCTTTTCTAATACTATCGAAAAAGGGCAACTTCGTAATATCATACGCAAAGCCAGGCCTTTTGTATGGAACGGAATAGTCTACGTCACGGGCTTGAAACAAGATCGTATCGCCCATGGTGTAATGGTCCGCCACTTCAGGAGCCAATTCTTCGTTGTATTCATGCTTCGCTTCTCTCCCCCATCGGAAGTGAGCACCAGCTTGATATCCGACAATTCCATCTCCGGAGCAATCGATGTAGGTTCGGCTTTCAAAACGAAATTTTCTTTCGGAAGCCAATTGAAGGCCCTCCACCCATTTAATTCTACCGTTCTCCATGCCCGTTTCATGCACGCATGTATTCAGGAATAGAGAAATGTTAGTCTCATCATAGACCATATCCAACAAGACCGTATCCGAGAGTGAAAGCATAAGCTTCTTGTTGTATAACGGATTATAGTGAAAAATCTTCAACTTGAGTTCTTCCACTAACCCGCCCTCGCGTGCATAATAGGATGGACTGTTTCCAAGATATGCCGACCCGTTGATGTGAACCCTGACCTCGCTGCTCGCATTTCCTCCAAGAACCGGTCGATCATTAATAAGTGAAACCTGCAGCCCTTGGCGTGCGGCAGCAATGGCAGCGCATATCCCAGCAATACCTCCGCCTACGACGGTTACATCTGCTTTAATAAGCTCCATTTTGATAACCTCCATGATTAGATCCTTCTATCATGGTAATCTTTTTGATCCCCTATTTTTTACATGATTTAGCGAAAAATTCATACATTTTTTGCAACTTTATTTGGATGCATACCGTGTCATTTTTATCCGATATTGCTTAGGCGTATCACCCGTATATTCTTTAAATAATTTACAAAAATAACCTTCATTGACGATTCCCACTTCCTCGCACAATTCCAATAAAGAATAATCCTGAACATTTAACAGTTCGAGAGCTAATTGAATTTTTTTACGGTTGATGTAGCTGATCACGCCTTCGTTCATTGTTTTTTTGAATAAGCTGCTAAAATACGATGGTGCTAAATTCACTTCCTCGGCAATCGCCTCGAGCGTTAATCGCTGTTTGACGTTCTTTTCTATAAACTGCATGGCACTCATGATTTCTGCACGATGTACAAGTTGGCCAGCGTGTACATATTCGAATGTGAAGTCACCAATATAGGCAAGCTGCTCCCGAAAAGCCATAAAATCGATCGGAAACTCTGCTACTTCCGTAGTCAACTTGTTCCCCGATTTAAACTTCACTGTAATGTCTCTGTACAAGTCTCGCAGCATGGGTGCCATGATGGACTTATGGATTTTATGGTCCGTAACAAATTGGTTCCAATCAGCAAATTCTTTCTCCAGCTCTTCTTTGGAAACCTTTCTTTTCACCCAAGCAAGAAAATCAGCCAGTTTCTTCTGAAAGTCCTCTTTTCTGTCATTATGGTATTGGAACCGATGCACGGGCGTTTTGACTACTTTCTCGGTATGATAATAGAAATCGTCACTCACATTTTTAGCTTCCGTGTACGCCTGTTTGATAGATTCCCAGCCTCGGTGCGGACCTCCAAAAGCGACGGATACCTTTTGATTCAAATATTGATGCAAATGAGAGATGATCTGCCCCCCCAATGACTGGCAAGCATATTCTGTTTCCATATCACTGCGATTATTTTCCCAGGAAAGAAAGCCAATAAAACGATTATCGGATAGCTCCGCAGCTACACCCATGCCATCATTCATCACCGTTTCTTCGATGATATTCGTTATCGCATATTTCAAGATGTTTTGATCAGCGGCTGCATATTCGTTACGGAAACTTTCATACAGATTCATTTCAACAATGAAGCAGCAATAGTTGGCTTGAAAGAAATGGAACTGCATGCGATTGGCAAAATCCGATGCCCGATGAGAAGGAATTTCGCCTCTGATCAGCTCGTTAAAAAATTGCTTACGGACTCTATATTTATTTTCAAGCACGGATACGTTTAATGATTGAAATTCCGCTTCTTTTTTCTTAACCTCATTTAAAATCCCGGCTGCCTTATCTAAAGCTCGATTCAAATCCGCTTCCCTGAGCGGAACCTTTACAATGTACTCCAATACGTTGGCTTGAATAGCTCTCTGCGCGTATTCAAAGGATGAATAGGCGGTCAAAAGAATGTATTGGGTATGGGGAAGCTCTGGCTTTAGCTGCTCAATCATAGAAATTCCATCCATTCGCGGCATAACGATATCAGATATCACGATATCCGGCTTAAGCTTTACGATCTCCTCGATCCCATTCAGCCCATTATTCGCCTTTCCCACTAAAAGAAATCGCCTATCCCTAAGGGAGAGCTCGTTAAAAAACAATTCCAATCTCTGAATGATTAGATCTTCATCGTCCACAATGAAGCAGGTATAGTTTCTCACCATCATGCATCTCCTCTATACAAGTCTGCTGGGAATAAAGCGCGAACACGGGTTATTTCCTTAGGTATGCTTATGATTTGGAGCCCGAACTGTTCTCCGTAGTGAAGTCTTATTCGGCCATGAATATTATTTAATCCGATTCTTTTCCTTTTCACTTCCACATTACTCGGTTCTGATTTTAAAATATGTTTTATTTTATCCGTTGGAATTCCCTCGCCTTGATCTACGACTTCTATGATGACGATGCCGCCCTCTCTGTACGCATGAATCGTGATAGGGCCTTCGATCCCCCCTCCGTTATAACCATGGAAGATACTATTCTCCACAAGGGGCTGCAGCAGCATTCGAAAAACCGGAAAATCTAGTAACCCTGCTTCGATATTCTCAATCAATTGGAAGTTTCGGTTATAGCGGATGTTCTGGATCTCGATATAGTCCGATACATTTCGCAATTCCTGATGAAGTGATACCTTCTCCGAAGCGTCATCAATCCCGTATTCCAATAATGAAATGAGCGACCCAATCACCACATCTACTTTCTCTATTTGTCCGAGGCGTATAACATTGCTGATCGAACCAAGCGTGTTATACAGAAAATGAGGATTAATTTGAGACTGCAGTACTTGGATTTCCAGCTTTCGCTCAAGTTCATTATGAAGCTCCCCTCGCCGAATCAGTTCTACAATTTGCTGCAGCATACGATCGAAGGCTCGGGAAAGATCACCAAACTCATCGTTTCGGTTAATCGTTATTGTAGTTGTGAGAAAGCCTTGCTCCACCCGCTTCATTTTTGTTTTGAGCGCATAGAGTGGGGTCCTTATATATTTGGCAATAAAAAAGGAAATGAACAAACTTAAGAGAAGACCTCCAGCTAGAAGCTCGAAATAATAGGTTTCCAATCTGGACAAAGCAGCTATCAAGCGTGATTCATCATTGATCGAGATGATGGTCCAGTTGAATCTCTCCATCGGTTTTTTCAGCAGGGTGACCGGAATGCCATCCTTGGTATGCAGTTGAACGCTTGTTTCTGTCGTATCCAGAATTTGTTCCGCTGACGTTTCCCCGATTGAAAAAGTACGATCTTGATTATTCAGTGGTCCTTTATTTTCAGAAAATCCGGCAATGATTTTACCAGATGCGGTGATCATAGCCAGATTCATTTGTTCTTGTTTATTAATCTTAAACAAGGTTTCTTCCATGGCATTTAGATCCAAATCTACCGCAATGGCCATAGGAAACGGAGTGCCGTTCAGATATCGAACCATCGTAACTGTCCAGCCGGAGTACTTAGACTTGTAAGGATCACTGACAAATGTAGTCCTTCTGTTCTTGTCAGCCGCATCAAACAAAGGTTCTCTTTCCGATAAAGGTTCATCGAATATTCGGGTAGGTGTACTTCCGCCTAGAATGGATAAATCGCTTTTGATCAAATAAATATTACTGACGTAATTACTGTTGAGTTCATACAGCTCTCTTAATTGCTTTTTAATCACTTCCGGATTGTCAATATTGGCTTTCACCGATGTTTCGACCGAGAACAGGATCGTCTGGAAGGAAGAGAAATTAACCGTGAAATACTGATCAACCTTGTCAAGTATTTGATTGGTGTAATAAATATCATTAGTTCTTATTTCCTTTTGAACATAGCGATATGACAATTGGCTTATCAAGACGATGCAGCTTAACACAAACGCAAACACGATAAAAAATAATTTTAAAGGCAAGCTGATTCTTCTTCGCATCCATCATCTTCCTTTTAATTCCGTATTAAACTAAGAATAGCATATGACAATAAAGAGAGGGGCTACGAATAGCCACTCTCTTCGTTTATTTTACTTGATGATGCCGGCTTCTTTAAATTGCTTGATTGCTGTTTCCTTATATTTCTGCATGTCAAACTTAGTATCCAACGTTTGGAGGAAATTGTCCCAGTTGGAAAGCGGCTCTTTGCCCGTCATAAATTTGACTAAGCTTTCATTAATG
The DNA here is from genome assembly GCF_009363075.1 of Paenibacillus guangzhouensis. Lineage (NCBI taxonomy): Bacteria > Bacillati > Bacillota > Bacilli > Caryophanales > Paenibacillaceae > Paenibacillus > Paenibacillus guangzhouensis. The sequence goes on from NZ_CP045293.1 coordinate 3,365,722, forward strand.
AAACGTGTGCGGTCAGCTGCCAATGTATCGTTCGGGTCTTCAGTCAATAAATTCCCGGGCAAAGTAGGCGCCACGTATTTCTGATTGTTCTTAAAAGCTTCTGTCGTCTTAGGATTCTGGAAGCTGAAGTACTCCGCATCATCACCACGGCGCGGCATTCTATAATGATCGACCCACAGGTACTTTTCTTTCATTTCCTTCGATAATTCGGAGGTTTTATTTTTGATCTTGCCGTCTACCACATCCCAATGAATCCCTTTAATTCCGTATGCAAAATTCGGATAGGCTTCTTTGTCCGTAAAGAGATAATTCAGCATGGACAAGATCCGAATGATTTTGTCCTTATCCGCTTTCGCGGATATGGCCCATGAATTGCCTTGGAACGATTTTCTCTCTACAATTTGATCACCGTAAGGACCTTTCATTGGAGGAATGACGATCCATTCCGGCACTTCTCCACTAATTTCTTTCATTTTCTGCTGATAGTCCGGTTCCAGCCTACGGGCATCTCTTATCATGAAGCCAACTTTACCCTTAAATAACTTTTGGTCCAACAAATCAGGCGTATTCATCGTCACCCAGTCGGGGTCTACCACATTGGCTGCCATCATTTTATGAATGTATGCAAGCGCCTCTTTCATTTTAGGATCGATAAATAGGAATATCGGTTGATTATCTTTCACCTCAATGGCCGAGGGAGGATTGACGCCAAACATCCACATCAAGCTATCGAACCCATAGGTTTGCAGATTGCCTTCTTTATTCATACCGCCGATGAATCCGTACGTATCGTTCTTGCCATTACCGTCCGGGTCTTTCTCTGTAAAGGCTTTCATAACTTCAAAGAGTTCGTCAGGTGTCGTTGGCACTTCCATATTCAGCTTTTTCAGCCAATCATTGCGGATGAAGAAGCTTCGACTAATACCGTTTACATTATCATAACCTGGAACTCCAATCGTTTTTCCTTGGTAGGACATCGCCTCCCAGGAGTCACTACTAAAACGTTTCTGCAATTCAGGAAATTGATCCAGATACGGTGTCAAATCCGCAAGTACGCCTTGGTCATAATATTGCGCGAGATCAGCCCGACTCTTCAAAAAGATCAAATCTGGAATATCCCCGCCTGCAATGAGCGTATTCAGTTTGGTTGTTGATTGCCCAGCTTGAGGAATCATCATATCCAAGTCGATGTCCAATGCTTTTTCTAACTTTTGCCGTTGAATATCTTCTTCGCGTGGAGGTATCGGAGCAGCAGCATTGAAAGTACCTTGGTTAAACATCGTGATTTTCATTTTGTTCGTAGACTTACTAGCCTCGGATTGAGGACTGTTCGAAGCTGTCGGTTTAACTTCTTCTTGGTCCCCACATCCTGACAATAGCGTTCCCAGCCCAACAATAGCAGTCAGAACAAGTAATGAAATCTTTTTACGTTGCATATTGACCTCTCCTTTAGCTTGTATATATATTATCACGGTGTCCCGTAACAACCTAGATAAGAATAGCCTTTTAACCTTTAATCGAGCCTAGGAGCACACCCTTCGTAAAATGCTTCTGCATGAAGGGATAAACGATCAAAATCGGAACCGTCGTCATGACGACAGCGGCCATTTGCACAGCGAACTGGCTAACCGCACCGGAATTGGCCATCGAATCCGCGCTTTGTGTTGCGACGTTAAGCAGAATGTTGCGCAAGACAACTTGAAGCGGCATTAAGCTCGAATCATTTAAGTACACAATCGCATCGAAATAACTGTTCCAATGGCCCACGGCGTAAAATAAGGAAATGGTGGCAAGGACGGGCAAGGAAAGGGGTAAAATGATCCTCCAGAGCGACTGAAGTTCACTTGCGCCGTCTACCCTCGACGATTCCTCGATTTCAGCAGGCAATTGCTCGAAAAAGCCTTTGATGATCACCAGATTAAATGCGCTAATCAGATGCGGAATAATCAATACCCAAGGACTATTTAGAAGTCCCATCGAGCGGACTAACAAATATGTCGGAATTAACCCCCCACTGAACATCATGGTAAACACAATGAATATTAGAAACGGACTGCGTCCCGGCAAATATTTTTTGGATAACGGGTACGCCGCGAGTACCGTAAATAGCACATTTAACGCAGTACCTACAATCGTTCGAAACAACGTAATTTTATACGCCTGCCCTATGCCATGAGAAATGAATACTTCTTTATAGGCTGCAAAGGTAAAGGATTCTGGTAGAATAACAATCCCTCTTCTTAACACTTCTGATTCTGGTGTTACCGAAACAGCAACCACATATAAAAAGGGAAGTAAGCAGAGCAGTGATAGTAGAATAAGAATCGTATAAACGGCTGCTTGCCATACCTTTTCCCCGATCGTCAGCTTAATCATAGCTCATACCACCTCACCAAATTTGCCCATCGAATTTTTTGGCGATCTTATTCGCAGCCAACACTAAAATAAATCCGATGACAGCTTTAAACAACCCCACAGCAGTAGCCAAGCCAATCTTAAGACGCTCCAGCCCTTCACGGTATACCCAAGTGTCGATAATATCGATCTTCTCCTGGTTAAAACTGTTGGCAAACATGAAGATTTGGTCAAAACCAGCGTCCAGGATGTGGCTCAATTTAAGAATCAGCATCAGAATAATGACGCCTCGAATGCCGGGTAATGTGACATGCCAGAGCTGTCTCCATTTGGAAGCGCCATCCATTCTAGCCGCTTCATATAAGCTTGGATCAATCCCTGCTAATGCAGCGAGGTACAGTATCGCTCCCCATCCAATGTCCTTCCATATTTCAGATGAGATGACCAGCAGTCTTCCCCAAGCAGGTTCCGTTAAGAAGGAGATAGGTTGAACACCATTTTCCTTCAAAATCATATTAATAAGGCCATCTCCTGGGGCTAATAATGCCACCATCAATCCATAAACGATAACCCACGACAGAAAATGAGGCAAATAAGTAATCGTTTGTACGATTTTCTTGAACCATTGGGTATAAACTTCATTGAGAAGCAAAGCGAGTACGATGGGAGCGGAGAAACCGAACAATAACTTATACAGCGATATAATAATCGTATTTCTCATGATGTCCCAGAAATAAACGCCGTTAATAAAATCTGTAAAGTTTTTGAATCCCACCCATGGGCTATCCCATAGTCCCAAAGCCAGGTTATAGTTCTTAAAAGCAATAATGATTCCCGCCATAGGAATGTATTTGAATACGGCAAAGTAAACTAATGCCGGGAACAAAAGAATATACATCACTTTATACTTTTGTATCGTTCTTATCCATGAATTCCGCTTTTGGGAGCGGGGAATGGCGTCCGCTGCCAATTTCGCTTGCATATCCTCACCTCTTCTCTATTTATAGTTGTATAATAGCACCCCCCTATTGGATAAATTTCTGTAATTTCAAGAATTTCTTATAAGATATTAAGTAAGTACAGCCTTGGAAAATTCCAATACAATAGGCATGAAAAAACGGACGAGCGTGTCGTCACCGTTACTAGGCGATATCACTTGTCCGTTAATTATGTTTCATATTCACAGCAATCCAGGTAGGTTTGACACGTAACAATCAAGCCTACAGGCAAGATAAAGTCATTGTTCTATCTAACTGCCTGTTACATCAATGAAATCGGCAGCTGATCGTTTGACCAGCTGCCTCTATATCGTAATTCAACTATTGTACCCGTTAGCGTGACCTGACAAGATCTCCCCAAGGCGCATCATCGACTAAATATCGTACATCCGCATATGTTTGCCATGTTTGCCACGTTCCTTCAATCTGACTTGTAACAGGCGGGCCGATTGTAAAAAGGCTTGGCAGCTTCTTTTGTTTGCCTTGACTTATAGATGCAATCAGCATGATCTTTTTAATGCGCGGTCCGATCAATCCGTCGATCATGGCGACCAAGAGCAGCGATAAAAGGACCGATATATTAAGCCACATTTGAGACAACCCCATCTGGGTTATGATCATTAGCCAAACCCCAGTAATAATAAGTATGGCTCCACCAATTTTAGGCAGGATGGCCCCTGTAAATTCGACAATTGAACATTTCTCATCTAGTTCAATAACTTGCTGTTTTTTGTTGCGTAAATCCTCAAATGACGTAATTTGAACATGTAATGAATCAACAATCTTACTTAATGTCCACACAGTTCCACCGGGTTCCTCATTCCATTCAAACTGAGTCTTTGAAACAGGGTATGAGCTGAGTTCAGGAATAAGTGCATTCAGTGCCTTTAACATGTCATCAAGTGCATCGGTAATATAGCTTGTTGCGAAATATACGGTACTAGAGTTCATTTCAATACATCCATTAGCCCAACCAATTCCGGTTAGTTCATTTATTTATTATCCCTTTACACTGCAGTCTCTTCCGTAACTTCCCTTATTTTGAGCTGTTACTAGAGATTCAAACTGCTCAATTCTGCCACTAGGAATTTCAATTCGCTCTTGTTTATAATTTAAGTCTTGATAATTTCCTTGCTGTTTTTTCTGTTTCGATATTCAGCAATACTGCCCGTTAGTTGAGAAAAGGCAACCGATCACAAGAAGCCGGCTGCCTTCAAATGTCTTTATTGAGTTATAGTGTCCCGTTAGCGCAATCAATACCTCCAATTTAACTTACGTTCTGAGATAAATAACCATTACTTATTATCCACATCGTGAAGATATTGATTAAGCTCATTCAAATTATCTGTTCGAAATATTTCTTTTTCTGTATCGAATATAATATACGTGGGTAATTCATGAATATTTAAAGTTTGTAGCTCAACATCATTTGGTGTTCCGTTTTGATAGTAACCAGATATATTTTTGATATTCTTATCAAACACTTGTTGGAATTCACTTTCTTGTTCTTCATTGGTTCCTAATACAGCAAGATAATACTTACCTTCTTCAACAGAATGCATGGACGAAAGGTTTAAAGAAGGTGAAGGTTCGTTGCTTGCTTTACAACCCGATAGAACAATTATTGATAATAAACACAATAAATAAATTTTTTTCATACGGTACACCTCCTAGCCTAATTGGGACTCACACTTAATTCACCCAATATTTAGGACGTTACTATCTAACAAAGGTTGCGTTAAACTGCCCGTTAGCTTAACGCCTCTGATCAATCTGCATCATTTTATTATTGATAATCGTCCTCATTTACATAATACAATATATGTTCTTGTCTTCAATCGGCAACCGATATATGTTCTTGTCATTCGTTTTTGACAAGAACATATATCGTTAAAACAAAAAAAGCCGTTAATACGCGGCTTTTAAGCATACATGTTCTTGTCACCCGACAAATGCCCTTACAGGCCGCTGTCATACATGGCAATGATCTTGTCTTTGTCTTGCACGCTATTAATATCTTTAAAATCAGCGGCAGAAGTAAAGTCTTGTCCGGCCAAGCTGAGAGGCAGGGCAACGGCAGCGGACAGGGTAATGATTTTGGACGGCTTTCTCATAAATATCACCCTTTTGAAATAGTGTGTTTGTCAAACTTGCCATCATTGACGTACCTCCACTCAAAAAGGTTTATCCAAATGAAAATATCCATTTCATCTCCATTTGTTGTGATTCTTCAACCTAACCTAAAAGAGATTGATGGTGCCATAAATAATTGGCCCCATATTCTTACCTAAATTTAAATTAAATTATTCCATGCCCTGTTATGGTTTTGATTTCTAAACATTCTTCAATTCCATACTCGCCATATTCCCGGCCAATTCCTGATTGCTTATACCCACCGAAAGGTGCTTTCATTTCATGAACGGCTCCATTAATTAGGATGGTACCAGCATCAATTTTGGAAGCAAGTTCGTTTGCTTTATCCAAATCTCCGGAGTGTATATAGGCTGCGAGACCGTAAGCTGTATGATTAGCCATCTCAATGGCTTCTTCTTCAGTTTTATAAGTGAGAATCGCTTGAACAGGTCCAAAGATCTCTTCTTTCGCTATGGTCATATCTTCCGTTACATTCGCGAACAGCGTCGGTTTTACGAAATATCCACTTTCCAAACCATCGGGATGACCAAGTCCTCCAGTGACCAATTCGGCACCTTCGTCAAGTCCGATTTGAATATACCGCTGGACATTCTGGTATTGTTTTTCAGTAATAATTGGACCTAGTGTAGTCTCCTCTTGTGAAGGCATGCCCACTTTCACGGCCTCAAGTGCGGCTTTTGCCAACTGCTTGACCTCTTCCAAACGATGCTCTGGAACAAGAAGACGAGAACCGGAAATGCAAGCCTGCCCGTTGTTCGTAAGGGCTTGGCTAACTGCAATCGGAATAGCTTTGGCAAAGTCAGCATCATCCAGTACAACGATCGGGGACTTGCCCCCAAGCTCAAGAGTGACCCGTTTCATCGTATCTACCGCACCCCGTCGTATCTCCTTCCCAACACGAGTTGAACCTGTAAAGTTGATCATGGCGATGTCCTCATTACGGGTTAACTCAGCTCCGACCGTGTTTCCATAACCATTTACTACGTTTATAACACCTTTTGGGAGACCTGCTTGATGGAATGCTTCGACGATCTCATCAGTCTGTATAGCACTTAGTTCACTTGGTTTAATGACAACCGTACATCCGGCAGCAATAGCGGCAGATAATTTAGCTGTAATTTGAGAGTAGCTTGCGTTCCACGGGGTGATAATACCGATGACACCTATTGGCTCCGAAACGATTTTTGCTGAAGCGATATAGCGCGTGAACTCGAATTTCTCCAATGCTTGTTTGGTATCTAGGAAGTTATTAGCTGCAAGCTTTACGCGGCCAACAGCCATTTTTCGGGGTGCGCCATACTCATTGATGTTGGCCTCTACCATGCTGTCTATGTTGGCAAGGATAGCAGCATGTAATCTCTGAAGGATCTCAAGTCGTTCCTGAATGGATGAGAGTCTGAATGTCTTAAATGCTTCTTTCGCAGCGGCAATGGCTTTCTTTGCATCCTCTTCATTGCCAAGGATAACTCTGCCGATGACTTCTTTGCTCGACGGATTAATTAACACTTGCTCATCTGTCCCTAGGGGCTGAACAAAATCTCCGTTTATATAAATTCGATTAATATTTCGCATAATCGTATTCCTCCTGGTTAATTATTTTGACTCCGCAACTCGTGCTACTTGTGGTTGAACTCTTTTGGATACTAGAATCGATACAATTACAGATACTCCTAACAGGATGGAGATAATTAGAAACGTATCTCTTGTAGAAGAAAATCCAAAGAACGACGGCACTGCATTCATGAAGATTGGACAGATGAACTGGAAGGTATAAATACATGCCAACAAGATTGAAATTGCTGTTGTTAACCGCTCTTTAGGTACCAATTGAGCTGTTTTCGTAAAAGATATTGGGAAAAAGAACCCTTGAGCAAATCCTATTAAAAGTACAGCAATTGCAATCATCCATACATTTGTTGCATAACTTTCAACTAAAAATCCTAAACCATAGAGAACGATTCCGAACGTTACAATAAAACGACCGAATATTCGAGTTAACATTGGAAAGGCAAGTCCTGCAAGAAAAATGCTAAACAAGGATATTGCGGAAAAATAACCTACACTTGAAGCTGTACCAACACCAATTTCAGCTAAGTATAAAGACATGCTCGTTGGAATTGTAAAATAAAGTAGTATGTGCAGCCCACTTAATAAAGCAACTAGATAAAAAACAGCAGGAATCTTAGCTGTTGACGTGTTTTTCGTACCTTGAACTTGAACTGGAGGGAATTTCGGGAGAAATAAGACGACAAAGATCAGCAAGATAATTGCATAAGCGTAGCTTAAGAAAACACTTCTCCATCCAAATGAGGCTACAAATCCTCCAATCGATAGAAAAATAGCTCCACCAATTCCATTAATCGCAGTGACCCAACCATTCATTTTAGTCCGCTCATCGCCATGAAAATTCTCAGCTATGAGAGCATTAAATGTTGGAGAAATTATACCTATACTTAATCCAAGAATGGCTCTAAAAACCAATATGACAGGAATGGAGTTCACAATTGATGGTCCAATTCCTCCGATAATGTAAAGCACTAAACCTACAATAAGGATACTTTTTCTTGAAAATTTTTTGGCCAAAGTACTTGCGAAAAGTAACGTCGGCATAATAAATAATGAAGATAAGGTAACTACCCATTGAATGAGCAAGGAACTCGTATCTGGGAAGACGACTTTTAATAAATTGATTGCTGGAGCTGCTAGCATTGGTGCAAATGAGGCCGTAACTGCCAAGAAAAGTAAAGCAATTCTCGCACTTCGTTTCAATGTTACTCTTCCTTTCTCCTTGAAGTATGATTCCTATCCAAGACCTATAAATTTTTGATGTGTCATCCTCCTTCTGAACCTTTGGACTTGAAATGCACTGCCAACATGATTCATTATATACAAAAAACATCTATTTTGTCTATTATTAATATTTTGTATAAAATGTCTCGTTTAGCTTGAACCCATTTTCAGCTATCTATACTTCTTGTTTAATTTTAAGGGAATGATTTCGAAGGTGATAAGCGGTAATTGATCCAGTTATTCGTAACGGTGAGTTTGAAATCAGCGGTCAACAATCACTGTTGACGATTTCAAGTATCTTTATGGATTTAACAAAATGGGCGAATAATGTCTTTTTTATATTCAATGTTTATTGTATGGCTTCTGTCGTATATAATATAAAGAGAGCTTCAAAGGAGGAAGAACCGTGACCAAACCACTCTTGAGTCAGCAAGATAAATCGAAGATAAAATTACTTAAAAAGCTAATCTCCTCTGTCATGAAAGATGGTTTTCAAAATTTAAGGATGGATGATATTGCAAAGCATATGGATGTTAGCAGAGCAACGATGTACAAGCATTTTTCATCAAAAGAAGAAGTGATCGAAGGCGTTGTTGGGGTTTTTGTTGATTATATTAACGAACTTGAAGATCCCCAATTAGAGAATGACGAGAAATCTTTCGGAATCTGGTTTCAACAATTGTTTGAACAATCCATATCACTTGTTGGAAAGATTTCGGATGTGTTTCTAAAAGACCTTCAATCAGCTTATCCGGATTTATATGATTTGTTGAAAGGCACTCTAAATAAGCGCGAACAGCAAACTCTGAAGTTTTACCAATTTGGGAAAGACAAAGGAATTTTCAACCAAATTAATGAAAAATTCATTTTACTTCAAGATGATGTATTGCTTCGTGAGATCATAAATATTAAATATTTACTTTATAATCAAATATCCATTCAACAAGTTTTGCAGGATTATTACCAATTCAAGAAGGTTCAATTATTCAAACCAGAAAAGATGTCCATCATAGATGACTCTAACATACATCCAATCATCGACCACATTGTTGAAAAGTTTAATCGGACATTATGACAGGAGTACTTGTTATTTGATTGAAGTTTAATTATTTTCCGCAAATCATTTCATTTATGTATGTCTAAAAAGAGACTTGATTCAAGGTCTCTTTTTGATTTATAGATTGATATAATATGGATCCATTTCATTTAGAGCTATCCACGTTCAGCGAGTGTTTTATCTATGATAAAAAACAAAGCGCCCCGTAATAATACGGAACGCCATTATCCCTTCATCGCTTCGCCTTATAAACTCATGATACAGCTTCATGAGAGCCCGCTTCTCAATCCGTGACACATAACTCCGTGAGATCCCCAATTCCTTCGCAATCTCTCGCTGCGTGCGCTCCTCACCACCGGCTTCCCGTTTATTGGATATGTATTTCTATTCTACGACTTAGACTTTTTACCTTTCTCGATTGTATTAAACTGCCCGTTAGCTCAATAAAATGAGGATAAAAGATACAATAAAAAACCTGTTTTTTTAATCACTGGTAAATGACTATAAATTGTCTTTTACTGAAGGAGTGTTAAGAAATTTAGTTCCATCATATCTGATGTAAAACCTTATCCACTCCAGCTTAGTGCTATTGAACAGAGCAAGAGTGATCTTTGTGTTCTCCGTTTCCCACTTATAGTCATAAACGACGTTACGATTTTCGATAGCTTTAGCCTGACGGATATATCCGATGTTTCAGATGTGACCCATGTATTATTATTGCTACAACCAGAAAAAACCGTACCAACTAGCAATAGAAACAGCAAAAATTTCTTTTACACAGCGCACCTCATTAACTTGATTAGTAATATGAACATTTCACCATTAATGGTGAGTTTGGACATGTAGCATATATCATCGTGTATTTTCATTCTTGTCAGATATAATTCAATAAAATCTGTGCTCACACGGGGGAATCTTATGATTAAAAAAAGGGCTGTAGTCATCTCGTTCATAATCGGGAGTATCCTTTTATTTGTACTATTAATCCAGATAAATCAAGCCCAGGAATCAACCAAACTTGCTAGATTGCCGAATTATACAGAAATTCGTGGCCAGATCAATATTAAAGAGGGTATCAACTATGATAAGCAGCCATACATGGGGGCAAACGACGCTAAGGTAAAGGTAGTAATGTTTGCAGACTATAAATGTCCTGCCTGTAAGAACTGGGAACTAAATTTCCTAGATCAATTTAAAAGGGATTTTGTCAATACGGGAAAAGTAAAGTTGTACTTTATGAATTTTGCTTTTATTGATCGCGACTCAATTATGGCAGCCAGTGCCGGTGAAGCAGTTGCCAAGCAGAACATGGATCTATTTTGGCAATACCATCGAAAAATCTTTGAACATCAAGGGGATGAAAGCAAAATTTGGGCAACACCTGAGTATTTGCTTCAGTTAGCGGAGGGTATTAAAGGTATTGATATTAAGCAGCTCGAGCAAGATTTAAACGAACGTACATATATGCTTGACGTAAAAGAAGACTTTAAGATCGCCGGTTCACTCGGGGTAAATGGGACTCCTAAATTTATTATAAATGATGTATTGTTACCTACCTCGGATTATAATTACTTGTCTGAAGCAATCGAGTTGGAAATTGCAAAATAATAAACAACAAAAGAAGAGATAGCTGCCCACTAGCAATCTCTTCTTCTTTTTTTGTTATGAAGTTTTCTACATGGATTTTATTTGTTAAGCTTTTTGTTAGTGCTGCTTCCAGTCACCTTTATTTGACCCCTAATGTTAGCAATTAATCGACCACTCTAGCCCACTTTTTGGACAGACCTTAAGCCAAGCATTTGGCAAAACGCTCCGTAATTTGGATGCCTTTCTGCCAATCCGTTCCTCCATCTTCTAACGTCCAGCATGCCTCAAGCACGCCGCGTGCCACGCCCCACATTGCGATTCGCCGAGGGTCCAGGCTGAGGCGATCGGCCATAATCGCAATTCGCCTCCGTAGAACCTGCTCACAGTCTCCGCCTCGATCCTCATAATTAAGTAGATACTGAATAGTATCAAAATGGATGTCACCGATGATGCCTTTGGGGTCAATGACAACCCATTGATCTTCGAATTGACGAAGGATGTTTTCATGATGCAAATCGCCATGTAATAAGAAGCTCTCACTCGTGGTCGAAATGAGATATGCAAGGCATTCTTCCGCATTTTCCACCCAGCTTGCAGGCAGTGGCGCGGCAATGTTCACTTCGGAGAATCGCTCGCGGTATCGTTCAATTGCCACAAAGTGCTGCTTCAAGGATGGGTATTGACTCCCGATTGGTGCAGGAACGTGAAGGCGACTGAATACTTCGCAAAATATCTCCGTCGCACGCGTATCATCCTCAATTGTCGACAGTGGTGTACCAGGGACGGCAGCCTCCAGCAGGGCCACACCCAATATCTCGTCTTGATCTAATACATTGATCGCCCCCCTGCCCTTATAGGCTCGGAGCACACTAACTTCCCTAAAAAGTTCGTCCTTCATGAAGGATGATTTTAGGACTACTTGCTTCCCGTCACTGCGTTTTGCGCGGAGCACGAAGTTATAGGATAAATTAGAAAATGGATCCTCCGGGGTAAAACCGAAGCGGTTTGCACAGTCGGTAATCAATGCAGGCAGTGCCTTCGACCATGCAACGCCCTGCTTACCATGGAGTTCTTTCATTCTTTCAATAAAAGCATCAGGAATGACATTCACGCCGCATTGGCTCCTTTCAGCAAGTAGTCTACATCTTCACTTCTTTCGATATGAGAGATACAAAATCCTGTTTCAGCTCCTGCATTCCCCTACGTAATTGTAGCCACCTTTTCTAGGGAGTAACTCTTCAAAGTCACAAGCTGCAACAGCATTTAAACCGCTTGACCATAGACTCTCAAGAAACAAAGAAATAGACATAATGTATCTTTGAAATTCAACATTTCTATTTGGTTCAACTTCAAAATAATACCTTGAATGTAAAAATCCATCAGGGAAATCTAATCTTTGGATAGCGTCAAAATCATCGTTTTTTATTAAAGATAAATCCAATGTTTCATTCTTAATGTCGCGCCTCGTTTCGTCATTTCCATTAACCAATTTTTTGATTAAATGATACAAATACTCGTATTGCTCATCAGTATCAATAAAGATTTTACAGAAGGTGTCGTTCTCGATCATTGTATTGGCGAATCCTCTTTTATATATTTGATTATTAAATAATTCCATCAACTTCCGGAGTATCCTCCCCGTTAGTACAACGCGGCTGCCGATTCATGCCAGCAGCCGCGTTTATTTAACTATAGTGTCCCGTTAGCGTAATGACCTAGCCTGGTTCGTAGGAAATTTTTAGCCCAACACTAACTCAAAACGAGCGAAAATATCTTCTTCATACCACATCGTGAAATTAGTTCCCCATGTTGTGTTCAATAGTGTAAACGTAAATTTATTGTTGTCTTGATGGTATTTGTTGTTATAACTTAGATTGTTATTTGTTCCGATTCCCAAAAGAGGGGCATCAATAGGTTTAATATTGATTTTTTTATCGCTACCATCGTAAATTAACTCTTCAATCATGTGTTGCAACTTATTTCCGTGACCTACCACTTCAAAAGGTGAAATAACGGTTTCAATTTTACGAATCTTAGTTAAGTACGGCGAATTCAAACGTGGTGTAATGTCAAAAGAATAAATTTCTGGATAACGAATTGCATCTTTATCCTTTAATAAAAGTGCAATTTCAACTTTATCTCCAAATTGATATTTAACCTTTACAACTCTTGGAGCACCATACTCCTCCACAGCTCTTTGGCTATACTTTAAAGTTGCAATAATCGAATCATCTTCCTTAACTAATTTCACAACATGTGGTGTGAAATTTTCATTCAATTGAATACGTTTTTGAATTTCCATTCCTGGCTTTAAGAAGTCAATTGCCCACCAATTATGTTGTAATTCACGCAAATAGTTGTAACGTAGATTATCATAGTCATTTTGCCCAGCAATTGTATAGCTCAGAACCCCGAGTTTGTTGTCCTGATCAAAGTAAAGTGTTCCATCCTTTTCTAAGTGATTAATAGAACCATCGCTAGCAAACATAACTTGATACCCGTTTACCGAAATCAATTCTTCCAAACCACATTCAATACCTTGGTTTTCAAAGATATGATATGGAACTTCGATTAGTTTTTTAATGTTATTTTGATCTTTAGGCTCCAAACAAGCTATTGCACGATCAACGTTCTTGCGTTGTTCTTTCCATGAAGACTCATAAAATTTGTACGAACGATCCGTCCACTCATTATAAGTGAATTGCATTTCGCCAAGAGTTGCCTCTTTCACAATACTATAAGCGTAGGTTAAATCAAGATCGGTAATTTGGTCTGCACGACGTGCTCGCTCAAAGTCTTTCTTTTCATAATTCATATAGTCACTGAAATAGCGTTTGATATCCATTCCCCACGTATGCTCTGGCACTAACATCGCATAGAAATTCGCATCATCATTTTCTATTTTGTTATCACACATGTAATTCGTTAAAATCCGATAATCACGAATGATTTTCGGATCAGACATCAATCCGTGAATCCATGTGTCCCCAATCTCCTCTGTAATCACTGGGAGTTGGTCACGTACTTCCCAAATTTCATTTGCAAACTGATCCATTGAAGTCATTTCTAGCTCATAGTCTGGATACGTATCCGCCATTTTTGACAAGAAAGCGTTAATTTTCTCTTTGGTTCCAGGACCACTATTATCATGCGTATGCATAAACGCCAGCTTGTTATCCATGCAATCAATTCCGATTATGCCACCATAGTCGTCTGAATAAGAGACAATGATCTCACTTTCGCCATTCTTCCATAGAAATGTATCTGGCACTTCTGGAATGGAGCTCGAACCATTTACACCAATGTGTAGGAATTTAATTCCTTGACGATATAACGCATCAACAATCCCGATCGTATGTCCTGGAACGTCAGTCATCTTTGCGCTTGTTGTTTTGTATCCATAACGAGCATCTAACTTTTTGGAGATGGAAGTCATGTAATGTAAAGTTTGAGGTGTCATCGCTTCAGATTCAAACGTACACGGGATAGCATGCCAGCGAATGTAACCTTTCTTGATGGCGTCGTCTAGCTTTTTACAAGCTTCTTCATCCATGGTTTTGAAGTAATATTCTATAAGAAAGCTGCCTGTTGTCCAAACAAAGTCTTTGCCCTCTTTTCGTAAATCTTCAGCTAAAGTGATTGCGTTCTGAATGTACTCATGGCAATACTTGTGTAATACATTTTCCGCCAAATCAGTAAAACCAATGTCAAAATGAGTTTTGTTTACCACATAGATTTTTTTCATTTCTATAATCACGCCTTTCTTAGTCATAATACGTCGTGTAATAATTGCTTTCAGGCTTTTACTCCACTTTTGTTTTTACAAGGTTCGGCCATCTCCGCATATTGTGGGGTATTCTAAGTAATAATAGGTCATTCCATAAGTCTAGTATTTATTTTATAAGGACACATCTTTATAAAATCCTGACATTTTAATGTGTCTACCACCTGTTTCATACGATAAAATCTGATAAAACCAAATCAAACGCGAAAAAGTCATTCATACTCTAATTGAATTGTTTAATTAAACTGTCCGTTAGCTTAATCAGCGCCGAAAAGGAGGATCCGCGCCGTCTCCTTCTTCCGCATCCATCGTACCACGGGTGACTTTATAGATCATTCGGCACGAATACTGTCATTCAATTCGGAGTCCTTCAACGATTGCAAAGTACAGGCGTTTCTGTTCCGCAAGATGTTAGCTTAATCGGTTCGGGATTAACCGATCTGGTGAAGGTAAGCGTTCCTCAATTAACGACTTATTACGTGGAGGATAGCGCGAAGACAAGGATCGTTACGATGTTGATCGACCTCATCAATCACCCAGGTTCGGGAAAAAGAACTTACAACTTTACGGAATTCTCCCGATATGAAGGCGGAACTGCGTCGGCTAGAAAATCGTAAGTCTTATATCCCCTAGTTCGGAGGATCGCGAATACCTTTACAGTTGCCGCGTTGTGAGAAATCGGGGAAACCGACTATGTCGCCTATGAAATCCGGAGATATTGGGTTCCAATGCTCGATATCGGGGCAACCTCGTTCTAGGGAAACGTTCGATCCATCCCAAAGCGGCACCGATAGAAAATAGACAGATGACGTATTATAAATAAGGCCTCCATTCCCACTGCGTTTAAGTGGCAATGGAGGCCTTATACGTCAAGTCAGTTTTGAGATTCTGTACTGCCAGCACTGATTTTCTATACCAAATGAAAAATTCCTGTCATATCATTGATCCACCTGATTACCATGCCCTGTAACATATGTATCTCGGCTGTGCTTTTCTTGTCTTCTCTCTTCGTGCTGTCTCTTTTAGACTATCCTAGTACTATCACATTTACCATTTTTCATTAAACTATCCTGCCCGTTACTTCAATGAATAGAGGGACAGCTACTACAGTAACTGCTCTCTGGGTATTCAACAAATGTAACTCCGTTGGCTCAGTTTCTTAGTAGTGTGATTTTAAGTGACTTCAGCATTAGTATTCCATGTAAAGAACCTGGCACGACCAATTTGAATATTTTCTATTTAAATCCTCAAGAAGCTTTTTCATAATTACTGAATCCCTTGGCAGTACTTTCTTTACATTAGACCAACCAATTATTCATAAAGCTTTAGGCACCAAGAGTCTCTTTTAGGATTGTATGTAGTTCTTTACTTGTCTGAATTACACTTAAATCCATTTCAATTAATGCTGTTCGTTCCTCCATATTAAAACACCTCACTTTGAGTTCACTCAAAAGTCCTCGTTTCCACTATTTAATCCGTTAGCTCAAACCTTTTAGAAGCTATGTTCCATTTCATAAATAGATTGATATCATTGATTTGAATCCACTATTTTCCAGTTATATTCATGATTCACTAAGTACGATTGGTTTAACTATGTGTTTTTCCAACTGTCCTTTTGTTCTTGCAATATACGCAAGTCCTAAAACAGCATTGGCTCTAACAGCAGAGGATTCATGGCCCGCGAGTCGAGCGCAAACGTCTTGGGCAAATTTCCAATTAGAATGATTCTGTCCTACTGCAAGGGGAGGTTCTGTAGCTCTTCAAGCTGATTTCTATTTAGAATGTCCATCACTTCTTCAGTTGAGAGGTCATCGAGTGGTTTATATGTTCGTTTTTCGTCCATATATCTCATCCTATCCTTGAAGCTGAATAAATTCTCCTTTACAGTTCACTTCAACTCCTGTCCGTTAGAATAACGAAAAAAGCAACCGATCAATAATAGGCTGCCTTCTTTCTTTGATGCTATTAAACTATCGTCTCCCGTTAGTTGAACTAGCCTCACCAATGTTTTAACACTTAAATATATATAGCAGTTCTTATCTTACTAAGTAGCTATGCGAGCCACGGTCTCGAATTCAAAAAACAACATTTAATTTTCCATGTAGCATAAAGAGTACATTTCATAATTAATAAACAATAGCTTATCCCCTACCAATCCATAATTTCATATTTTGAATAATCAAAGGGAAAGGAGACGACTCAAATATGAAAATCCCAATGTCACTCTGTAGCCGATTAGCAACAATTTTAGGTGGTAAAGGAATGTCTGACGGTAAAAGTTGTTCAATTACGATCGATAGAAAACTGAACGCCAAAGTTCTTGGAAGAAATTATCAAACCGAACACGAAGTCACCATTCAATCGCTTAAAAATGGTAAAACACTAAACACGGCGGAAATCACCTTATTACAATCTGAAGTTCAACGTTTTAATGATGCCGCTAGAAAACGTAATTTTAAAGTAACTGCAATTCACAACCATTGGTTATTTGATAAGCCTAGACTGATGTATCTTCATCTTGAAATCATTGAAAATCCTATTGTATTCGCTCGAAAATTAAGATCAGCTTTAAATGTTCTGAAAAAGTAAACAAGTTGCTAGGCGTTCGGATTTAGTCTGAACGCCTCTTTTTTTTCGATCAGATAAATTAACCTTAACCTCTGCGCGATATACATTTCATTTAACTTTGCATTTCAGAATGCGAAACTGTTATACCGGAGACTTTTGGGTTCTTCCGCTATTGATTAACCAAAGATGAACAAAATACTCGATCACGGCTAAAAGTGCACCAATCAAAACAGCGCCTAAAAAGGTTACATATGCAGTAGTGAACCAGTTTGAAATAAAATACACAATAAGCACGGTAGCTGCAAAATCCATTAAGGTGCTAACCCACAATGTTCCCTTTTTTAGAAGAATGTACTCCATGAGTACTCCCACGATTGCTAAGATCAACCCTACGGTAACGGGCTGATAATAACCACTATATTCTATACCTGGAATTAACCAGGCAGACAAAATCATACCAATGGGACATATAAAAATTTTCAGTAATAAACTGGACATTTAACTCTCTCCTAATTCGTTATGGTATAAGTTTCCGTTTTTGACCTCATCATTATGATTGTGCTGGGGTAGTAATTGATAGTCATTATTTGACTAATAAATTGTTTTAATGCATTATTGACAAATTACGAAGCCTTATCAGGTTGTATTTTTAAAAAAACTAACAATCCTGCTAGGGCGTCAACTACGCTCATGACACCAAAATACCCATAAATCCTATCCATTTCATTCGTTGTTTACTTTTTCCAATTATTTTACCTCCGATAAAGGAAGCGGTACACAATACCGCAAGTGGAATCGCAAGCACTAATCCTTTGGTGACCCCGTTTACGTGATATTTACTTTCTAATTCTTCCGACAAGTAAAAAAGTATTTAGGAAACCGTGAATAGAATTACTTTTTTAGTATTTCTACCTTAGGGCCTTAAATTCAGGAAGGAATTTATATTCTTGATGTACTGAACCTTCGTATAGAACAGCCTCTATCACGATCTTTTACTTTAAACTGTTCAACAAAACTAGGGCTTCAAAACGACTTTAATACAATTGTCTTCTCGATTATTAAAGATCTTATAAGCATGATCCGCTTGATCTAGTGGCAAACGGTGCGTAATTATATCTTTTGGATCAAAGACGCCTGATGTAATTTTATTGAGTAGCTCTGGCATGTAATGTATCACGGGGGCTTGTCCCATCTTTAAAGTAATATTTCTTGCGAAAAAAGCCCCGAGCGGGAACAAGTTGTAGTTTCCTCCATAGACTCCGGTAATCTGTACCGTTCCGCATTTACGAACTGCTTTCGTAGAGATTTGAATGGGACCAAGTGTTCCGCCCTGCAACTTCAATTTTTGCTCTATATATTCGAGTGGTGATTTTTTGCCGTCCATACCAACACAGTCAATGATAACGTCGGCTCCTCCGCTCGTTATTTCCTTTAAATATTCCCCCATATCATCGTGTTGTGTAAAATCAAAGGTTTCAACATGATTTAATCGTTTTGCATGATGAAGCCTATATTGTAAATAATCTACTGCTATGACTCTTTTTGCTCCCTTCATCCACGCGAATTTCTGTGCCATCAGTCCAACAGGCCCGCATCCCAATACGATCACGGTGTCCCCTGATTTTACACCTGCATGATCAACGCTCCAATATGCTGTTGGAAGTACATCCGACAAGAAGAGTAAAGATTCATCTTCGAGTTCACAGGAAGGCGGAATCACGAAAGGTGTAAAATTCCCATAAGGCACTCGCAAAAATTGTGCTTGTCCCCCTGGATAATTACCGAACTTCTCTGAGTATCCGAAGTAACCTCCTGAATCATAATGTGGATTGCTATGATCGCATTGGCTCTCCATATTATGTTTGCAATAGTGGCATTCACCGCACGATACGTTGAAAGGGAGAACAACTCTATCCCCTTTTTGGACCTTAGTAACCTCAGGACCAACTTCTTCTACAATTCCCATCGGCTCATGTCCAATGATATAATCTTTTGGTAACGGGAAGTTCCCTTGATATAAGTGTAAATCCGAACCACATATCGCTGTCGATGTAATTCGCACTAAGATGTCGTCTCTTTTCTCTATGGTTGGATCCGGAACTTCTTTGACAACAATTTCTTTAGGACCCTGGTATGTAACAGCTTTCATAAATAATGCACCCCATTGTATTGGTATTTATCTTACTTTGTAAGAAACAACGTAATAATATACTCTCCTTTTATTGCATTATTTAACATGTGTATTTTCACTTTGCTTCAACCACTCTAATTATGGATTTAAAATTAAGAGGAGGTAACAAAAATGCCGTATCAATCTACTCAACAAATTAAAAACACAATTCAACAGCTAATTCATCAAACGGAGCAGGCAAGTCAGAATTACCAACGCTTGCTGCAACAGGAACAGCAAAATGCTCAGCAGTTAGAACAATTGGCTCAACGCGAAAGACAAGCAGCCAATACGATTCAAACGGCCCTTCAAGGACATCAGGTTGCTATCCAGCAACTACAATCAATGATCCAAGTCTGTAACCAACTCGAGAGTAACTCTAATAATTTCATGAATAACAACACACATATCGGATATAACCAGAACTATGCAGCTCAAACACATACAGGTTTCGGTTTCAATAACCAATTTTCTGATCATCGTTAAATCAAACAAAAAGAAGCCCTGTTGTTTCAGGGCTTTTTATCTGTACTTTGACTTACATTGATAAAGCTCGATGTGCATTTTGTACATCAGTTGCAAGCAATTCTATGCCGAAATCATCCATATTAGAAAAAAGCCTCGGATCACTCCAAAGTCATAATTTAGTACAATATTTAACATTTATTTTTTTTATTCTTCATGTTATTTTATTTAAGAAGATAGTTTCTTTCTTCATAACCTTTTATTCTTCTCCAGATGTTAATTCATCTGGAGTTTTTTAATCTAAATTTTGATTAATCTAATCAACGTTGTGTTGATTCACTTTACCTCGTCGCTGTCACATTGAACCAGAACAGAATTACCATTGTTAATATAATTATTACTTAGCTCTAATCTGTTATCGGCTTACAACTAATCCATTTAACTCCGTATCCTAACCACACCAAACTGAATAGGTTGAATGACCTCAGTTGAAGGATCAAATGTGATTAATATATACACCCCAAACTCCTTACCTTCTTTGCTTCTCAGCCATAGCTTGAATTTCTCTACTTTTTTGGCGTGAGTTCAGTACGACCAATGTGCTTATAATCAATTATGTCTGCTTTATATCGTTTTTGTGTTTCTTTTACTACCACTGTACCCCATTTTGCGTATTCAGGCGCCGCTTCCAACGAAACAGTAGAAGTAATAAACAGTGCTATTAGGCATTTCATCAATCTTTTTATAAGACAAACCTCGTTTTTAAACTATTCTGCCGGTTACCTTCAATGAAAACAGCAGCTGATCGTTTGACCAGCTGCTGCCTATCCCTTCTCTTAAAGCACACGAACAGCACACTTGAGGATTATTCAGTGGTAGTAAGGTTTATTGTTCTTCTGGTCTTTTGATTTGTAAAGGGGGAGGAATAAGCCAACCTTTTTCTTTATTCATTTGTAGAATACGACCACCTAATGCAGTTTTGGTGAGATGATATTTGGCAAATAAAGCGCCAATGTCTTCTCTAATGGATTGCCCCATGACTGTACTACAAGCAACAATACCCATAGATGTATCAGCAGCGATTTTTGCTGCGATTTCTGGGTCAGTGAATCTTGCGCCAATAGGAATATCTTCAAGGTTGGCTGGGGGTCTAACAGGTAATACAGGTGCAGGCGCAATTCCGTTATCAGTCAGTAATTTATCGCATTCTTTGATTTCCAACTCTGCTTGATTGATAAGATCTTCCAAGATTTTTTTAAGATCTTTATCACCAGCATGATAAGAGAATGCTTGGTAGCAAGATACAGAGCCGCGCGCTGCTACAGAAGCCATCCATACATTATAGATTTCACCAAAGTGCATTGGTTCATCTTTTGGATTTCCACTTAGAATACCCATTTATCTAACTCCTTTTTTTGTAATATACATTCTGACTAGGGGTGAGGAGATACACAACGATATTATCGACAACCACGAAACGTTATGTACCACAATATAATAACCTAAAAAAATTTAAGTATTCATATGTTGAATAAGCTAGGGAGGGGAAAGCCAGATGGGATTAAAGCAAAAAACCGGATTATGTGAGAATATAATCCGGGTACAATTTAAGATAATAGAACGTACAACAACTCACGAAATCACTTGTTAATTTTGCTCACCGAACAATACCATTGGGAATATTGTTCGGTGTTATAAACACAAAACAAATATCTAGAACATGACATCATTTATTGTTTTGTGACAACTATATGATACCCAATTTCAATTGAAATTATCATGATAGCAGGAAGTAGTGGGTTGGCTAGTGACAGAAAGACGGCTTTATATAAGATGGCTAATTCATGCTTCTTCGAAAGAAATATGGAATTTCTACACTTCTTCGAATCAAAACCAGCATTTTAGTTGAACCACAAAAAAAATGCGTGGAGACATTTAAGTTCCATGCATTTTTTATGAAAATCAGCATTGTAGATGGAGGACCCGCATCTTTTATATGCAAAAAGGAGGACTATGTTAAAACACAAGCCTCGCAATCTTTTCAGGAGGCAATCCTAAATTATTTTATCACGTTTTTACTTCTCAAAGTGGTTAATTGCTCGAATTGCTCTGGCAATGTCTGGAAGACTGTTAGCCAACGCATCTTCAGCACGTTCAAGATTCCCACGGGCAACAAATCGCTTCGCTGCTTTCAAATCCCGAATTGCTCCGTTGATCGCTAAAGTGCAGCTATTGCACGATGGGGCGGGGGCCGTCGCTCTCATTTAGAGTCCTCCTTTTGATTTGATTCTTCCTTTTCTTATATGACCTACCCTCGTTTTCCGCTCCGATCACCGCTTACTCAGTTTGCGCTCAGCGCGATTAATTCCACGAATTGCCTTGGCGATGTCAGGAAGGCTATTTGCAATCGCATTTTCAGCACGTTCAAATCGCTTTTGTGAAAGAAAGCGCTTTGCTGCTTGCAAATCCTTAATTGCACCATTGATTGCTGTGACTTCGGGAGTGGGGGGAGGGGGAAAGATATCCTTTACGGATACTGCCCTCTTGTTCTTTTTACATGAACACGCCATGAAATCTGCACCTCCTTCTTTTCGTTAACAGTAGATGCAGATTACAGGAATTTGGAATGGACGAAGTACATGTAGACAGCTTAAATTCGGTACATCTTTTTTCCTTTTGCCATCCTCCATTTCTTTTCATCTTATACTCGATATCAAAAGCGTTTTTTCACTTACGTGATACGAACCTTGGCAAGTGAAGTTAGACTAGCATATATTGCTTGACAAAGGAGGTGATACTATGCATTCTAAAAACAGTAAAAAAGTTAAAACACGCAAAGATAGTGTGATCATTTCGCAGCCAAGACCACCGTTTTGCTTCGAGTGTTCACAGTATGCCCAGACTGCAATCAATGGCGCTATAAAGGATTTACGAGCAGCAAAGCGATTTCTTTCCCTTGGGAGATTTGAGCGGGCTGAAACTGCTCTAGCTAATAGTCTCCCTGACATTGCCAAAGCAATTCGTAACATTAACCGTATAGAACGCCATTAGAAAAAGACGGTTTGCTTACTTATGGTAAACTGTCTTTTAAAAGGAGGTTTTTGACAATCATACCTCCATTAAGAATAATCCTCCCATTAGTATAGCTCCTCCCCCTAGGGACGTCTTTCGACGCCCCACAAGCAGTTTAGATCAAAAATTTCGCCTCACTTGTAGTGATGCAGATATAACTTTCTTATAAAAATTAGCGGGCTTCCGAAGCCTACTCGAAAATTGAAATTCAACTATCCTACCCGTTAGCGCAACGCGGCTGCCGATCGATGCCGGAAGCCGCGTTTTTGTATATTTATTAAGAGCCTAGCACCGTCACTCCACCTCTTCAGACGAGCACGAAGTACAGCAATTACTCTAGTTGCCGAACGAGAAAATGCACCCGCAAATCCTTTAATCTTTTTGGACTACTCGTTCGTTCTTCTTTTATCTAATATCTCATTTACCGGCTATATACGTTCTTATTTTAACTTAAGCTTAAATCGTTTGAATTATGAGAAAGGTACCATCGATATTATCTTTTACAAAATCTTCAAGACGCCGTAAAGGGTGCAGATTTCCCCTGCACCCTGGTTTACTACACTAAATAGTGGAACTAGTCCTGTTTATCTTGTTCATTTCCATTATTATCAACGGTATCGCCTACTTTATTACCCAGCGAAGCACCTACAATACCACCTACAACGGTTCCCACAGGACCCAAAGCTGAACCGACTACAGCCCCCATGGCACCACCACCCACTGCTCCTACTGCCTCCCCGGCACCTACATCAGAATCATCGTTTCGGTTACGGTCGTTGTTTTTAGCCATTTCTTTCACTCCTCATTTTGTGATATGCAACGCTGCTTAGCCTGCGTAACATCCCAAAACAAAGCTTTCCCTAACCTATATAAAACGATTCACCTTGATTCTAATTACTATTTCAACAGATCAAAAATGCATGGGCGCGGAGTTCATGCATTTTTGATGGCTACATATACGGTTTTCTATGCTTCGAAGGGGAGACCCATTTTTAATATATGCGATCAATAGATGATTGCTACAAAAGAATATATTCCTCTAAAAAGGATAAATTAGTGTGGTATGTGCAATAAGGAGGTGGATGTAGTGACAGTCGGTTCACAAGTAAAGACAACATTAGCAAGCCTGAAAAGCGCACAAGCCTGTCTAGAATCATTTGCGCTTGAGACCCAAAACCAAGAAGCTAAAACCATGTTCGAGAATGCGGCAAAAACAACACAAAGCATTGTAGATCAAGTATCATCTCGCGTACAGCAATTAGAGAATGAAGAACCGCAATTTAAAGGGTTTTAATTGTAAGCGTGATACAAATCAAAACACCTTCAAGTGGAATCTACTATGTCGTAAGATATAAGGACAATCTTGGAGGTGTTTTTGCCGTTGCAGCAAGAGTGAGTTATTCAAAAGAAATAAAGATGAAAACTATTGAGATGAAATTGGCTAGTGTTCCAGTGAAAGAGGTAATAGAGCGGTTCACTGCGTATGATATTAAACTATCCTGCCCGTTAGTTGAGAAAAAGCAACCTATCACATAGCAATGGATTGCCTGATTATTAATATCGAACACATTAGTTTTATTTTTTTTAATGAGCAAATAAAGTGCCGCGTTAGAGCAGCTCCTATGCACATGTTACCCGTTAGCATACCTTCTTGAAACAATTCGACAAAGTTGCACACTAATTTCTATAACAAAGGGAACCAAACAAACTACAAATACATATAGATGCCTATCGAGTTTTTATGACTATGTACTTGTTCGGTGCAGCTGTCGAGTCAATGCTGAACTTTTTTAGAAAACAACTTCTCTATCTTCCATGAACAGGATGCAAACATTTCCGCAAGCTTATGCTGCGAGGGAGGTAAGTAATTTGCCGTTTAAACCACATCCCAATAATACTGCTATTGTAATCACAGACCCACAAAATGACTTTATGAGTCCTGGGGGAAGAGGCTATCATCTGACTAAAGGAACTATTGAACGAAACAATACTATACAAAACCTTGAACTATTAATGAGAACTGCCATGAATAAGGGATATAAACTTTTCATATCGCCCCATTATTTATACCCTCATGATTATGGCTGGCAATTTACAGGAAATGAACAAAAGATGCTATTAGGTCTTAAAATGTATCAAGTGGCAAATGCGTACACACCACCGTCATTTGGAGCTGATTTTGTTCATTCTTTCAAACCTTATATTTTTGATAGAAGAACCGTCATTGCAACGCCTCACAAGGTTGCCAGCCCACAAACAAATGACTTGGAATATCAGTTACGACAACATAGAAAAGAGAAGATAATTATTGCAGGGGTGCTTTCCAACGTTTGTGTAGAGTCACATATGAGGCATCTAATCGAAACTGGTTTTGAAACAGCTGTTGTATACGATGCCACGGCAACAATTAGTGAAGAGGATTTTCAAGCTGCCGTTACCAATTATAAAGCATTTGCCAGTGCTACTTGGACGACACAGGAGGCTATTTCAAACTTATAAATCAGTATCCCCAATGGTAATTTCCTATACAACTTGTCCGAACTGTCACCAAGTGGTTGCTTGGTCAGAATAAGGGCTTGAAATAACGGATGAATTTAGATAGCACAACCCCCTCTAATCTGTTCGGAGGCTTATTCTTGCTTTGCACAAACATAAAGGAGCCATTTCCATTTCTTAAACTATACTCTGCATTAGTCATCAATCCTATCTCTCTAATGTGGATTATATATTTTTAGAATATCCATCAACACAGAAAGTGTTAAAAAGTCCAATAAGTATTGAACTACCCTACCTATACTTCAATGAAAACGGCGACTGATCATCTTGTCGGCTGCTGACAAGATGATCATATCGAGAATGTAATAAAGTTCTTATCATTAATGGTCCAGTTCTATGGAGTCTATATGCTTAAAATGGCTTCCTTACAACTTTGATGATGCGAGCACCACCGCGAATAAGTCTATTTGCTTGTTCACGGTTGATTCTTACTAGTACAGAAACATCAGTCGCATTTTCAACGTCAAATACCGAAAAAATTCGACCATTAGCGAACAGTACGCCTTTTAACTCTACTTTCTTAGTACGACTCGGTTTTGGAGGAGTTTTTTTAAATATCGTACGCATGACACCTGCTTTTATGAGACTTGCTGCTTGTTTTGCAGTCGTTCGAACACCGAATACCGGATCAATTTCAACTCCAGGTGCTTTTGCCTCCACCTCAACAATTAGAAAAAAACGATTCCCAATCTTTGCAATACTATTCGCTCCAATGGTTATCGGCGGTGTTTTTTTCGCCAAATTATATCACTCCCTCGAACTATCATATGGAGGGCATAATGTATTGGACCTAGACAATCGCCCAAGTATCATAAATTCTCGATCAGACCGTATTGCTGCATTAACCTGCACGTTTCTTCAGTTATTTCTTCTCTTTTTTCCAATCGAGCAAATCAATAATAATTTCCATTCAACATCCACATTTGTCCCCTTCATCCCCACGTCGTCCAACGTATTATGGTTACAAATATCAGAAGGAGGAACGATGATATGGCAGTAGTTCAAAATCACACCGTATCTAATCGCATTTCACTGGCAACTTTTGATAAAAATTGGAAAAGACTAGGTGTGTCGGATGGGCATGTAGTTTACCTTTCAACTGCGAACAAAGCAACTATTGAACTCCTTGTGAGTGGTATGAAACAAACAATAAAAAGAACGTTCACGAAAGGTTCAAGGATAATTGTTGTAAATGGGACATTCCACTTTCCACCCCATACACGAATGTAGAGAACGGCTTCCTTAAAAGTAATCATCAAGTTCACGGTAATCGAAAGCCAGGTACCATTCACTAAGAATGGAGTACTGGCTTTTGTTTGTTCCACTATTCTGCCCGTTAGCGTAGCGAGGCTGCCAAACGTTGCAGTATAGAACTAGTTCTTTATTGTTGCTTGGCCGAAGTCATGAAAGAAACACCCGACTACAATAGAGTGGGTGTTCCTATCCTCACTTGCCCTTCAACCACTGAAACGGTGTCGTATTGAAAAAAAGGTTCGGATTGACCTGCACATTATGCGCCCAAAAGGTGAAGTGCAGATGCGGACCTGTCGAGAAGCCTGTGGTGCCTACGAGACCGATGATATCACCCTGCTTCACCCGATCGCCCGCTTTTACGCGTAGTTCGGAGAGATGGGCATACTGCGAGAAAAGCCCCATTCCATGGTCGATGTAAACAGAATTTCCGGTTAGATACATGCTTTCGGCCAGTACGACTATACCGTCGTTGGTCGCTTTGATCGGGGTGCCTTCCTTCGCAGCCAGATCAATAGCCATATGGGCTCTGTCGTACTTCCCGTTCACATAACGGGTGTATCCATAAGGTGTCGTCAAGATCCCTTCAACCGGCTGGACGAAAGGGCTGTTAAAAAGAAACTCCGGCTCCGACTTGCTGCGTGCAAGATCGATTTTCTTATGATCTGCCTGAATCCGCTGCGTATCCTGACGCATGCTCTCCATTTGCTGTGTTACTTTCAGGTATTGTGTCTCGAACTTCTTCGCGTGAATCGTCAGCGTTTGATCGCCGATCGAATACTTCCCAGGCTTAGCCTCAATGGTTAAGGGAAGATAGGTGAAGTAACCGTCTCCAAAAGGCTCCAGGGTATACGTTTTACCCAACCACTCAACCTTCCCCGGCTTGTTATGGCGAACAAGGACGACATCTCCTGGTGCAGATGTTTCCGGCAGGAGTGTCCACTCCGAGTGGATTACGGATTTGGCGATATCGGCTGAAGCGTACATAGCCGCCTCCTTTTTCATACGAAGAAGCCGATCTTTCTCTTCGATCATGCTTGCACGAATGCCCGGTGTGACCTCATTGCTCCAGGTTTGTCCTCCATCTGCCGTCACCAATAATGGAGTCTGCAGCTCCTTTATATCCTCAACGAGTGCCCACCCGATCCGGTCCGTCAGAAATTGTGATTGTTTGACAAGAAATGCTTTAGATCCAACCGTTAGTGTGTCAGGCTGTGGATGCTTGCGCAAGTCAAGTAGTCCGAGCGTCACTGCATCTGCGACCACATTACCCTCAGTCGGATCGTTCGTCATACTTGCTTCCGCCTCCTGCCAATGCCCGCCTCCATCATCCGTCTTCACCACGCCGTCTTTATATCTCACCCAGCCATGTTCGAAGTCAAACATATGAAAATCAAGTACATTTTGATGGATAAGCTCCGCTGATTTCTGGTACATGGCATCCGCAGGATGTCCCTCTTTCTGATTAAGCGTTGGTGTCAATCCCGACAGATGTCTTCCGTTGTACACGACGATACCAACCGCCAATGAGCAGAAGCTCATTAGTAGCAGCCAATACTTCGGCGAGTAAAGCAGTGAAGATCGGCGCTCGTGACGAATCTTTTGCGGTTTCATACAGACATACTTCCCTTCACATGAGAGTATTAATGGTATCATCTTCTCCTAATCCAATTTTTAAGAGTCATGCTCCAATTCTATCATATAAGTAAATTCATGGTAATTTAACTATGCTGCCCCTTTAGCGGAACGAGGCTACCGATTCATGCTGGTAGCCTCGTCCTTTTTGTTTATTGTATTATCGTGTCCCTTTAGTTCAACACCCAAACTACATATTCAGCCCCGTGCCAAAGGGATAAAAAAACGAAGATATCTGCTCGATATTTCAATGGCAGATGTCTTTTTGGTTTTTTAAGGTTCGGCTTGGATGAGAAGCGTTAGTTCTTCAGTGGCCCTATTACCGAACAGCGCATTGTCACCGTTTTGTTAAAATTATAGCCCTATTGAGTCATGCTAAAAAAAGAATACAGACTAGGGTCCAGTGGCCGCCCCAACGATAGGCGAGTCTCTCTACCGAACCACAGACAGATGATTTGTTCATCTTAATTAGTTAAATTTATGGGTAAGCAATCTATCTTGAAGGAGTGAAGCAAGTGAAAACTGTATTACGCATTATTATCTATCTCATCGTTTTTGTCGTCGTCGTAGGGGGGATAGGCGCGGTCGGGTCCGTCAATACGATGAATGCCGGAATGTCGGTTTACGATAAAGCCCCCCTGCATTGACGGATTTGCAGGTACCGAAATATGACTCTAACAAACCGACGGTAGCCGTGCTTCTGGCGAACGAAGTGACAGAAGTGTTCGATTTTCTCGTCCCATACGAGATGTTTGCGATGACTGAAGCTTACAATGTATATGGCGTTGCCCCCGATCGCGAAATTAAATCACTAACCGGTGGACTCGATGTCGTCCCACATTATTCGTTTGACGAAATGGATGCGATGCTCGGCAAAAGCCCGGACATTATCGTCATTCCGTTTATGCCGATTTTGGATGAGAATAAATATGTGCCTGTCCGTGAATGGATTCGGAAGCACTCGGATGCCAAGACGACATTGATCTCCATTTGTAACGGGGCTGAAAACCTAGCGGATACCGGCTTGCTGAATGGTAAATCGGCCGCGACGCACTGGGGAGACATTAACAGGCTCATTAAAAAATATCCGAATATCCAGTGGGTGAATGACCGGCGCTACGTCCCACAAGGCAATATCGTATCTTCTGCCGGTCTGACATCGGGGATCGACGCTACACTATACGTCATCTCCAAGCAACTGGGCGAGGCGGCAGCGAAGAAAGTGGCGAAAGAGATGAACTATCCCTCTTTCGAGTACGTGACAAACCCGCAAATGAAACCGTTCGTTGCCGGGTTGAGCGATATAACGTACGTACTGAACAACGCTTATCAATGGAACAAAGTAAAGGCGGGCGTGCTGCTATATAACGGCGCCGATGAACTGGATTTGTCCGCCGCATTCGATACGTACGCCGCTTCCGGTACGACGACGACGTTAACAGTTTCTAGCGCGAACCAACCAATCGTAACGAAGCACGGCCTAAACCTAGTCGCGCGTTATCAGATAAAAAACGTGCCGAAGCTAGAGAAAATGATTGTCGTCGGTGCCGATGCCGAATCTGCAGCCGACGAAGACATCAACCAATGGAAGAACAGCGGCTACAGCACGAAACTGCTGTTCCTACACCGCGACGCGGCGGATCGGTTTGCAATGGATCCCGCATTCGAGGACTTGGCCGAGCAAGAGGATATCCAGACGGCGAAATTTGCCGCCAAGCGGCTCGAATATCGCGCCACCGACCACCTGAAGTTGGAAGGTAGCTCCTTCTCTTTTGAAGCGTTTGGCGTACCGGTTTTACTCGGCGTCTTGTCCTTAATCATCGCTTTTTTCATCAATCGTCGCTTCATCCGTAGGAAATAGAAATCGTCTGCAGATGATGAGCGTCTCGAGGGATGATTGAGTTTGTAAGACTCTGCTATATCGGGATAATCGACAATAATTCACTAATAACTAGACACGATAGAACAACGACAACAGGCTACCGGCTGAACGGTAGCCTGTTCCGCAACTATCCTGCCCGTTAGTTTAACGAGAAAAGCAACCGATCGATAATCGGCTGCCTTCTTGTTGCTTTTAAACTATAGTACCCGTTAGTACAAAAAATTAAAATATTGTCGGTACCAATCCACCGTCCATGCGGATCGGAGAACCTTTGAAGGCGGAGGCCATCGGGCTGCAGACGAAAGCAGTCAATCGGCCGATCTCCGCAGGTCTTATAAACCTTTGGATTTCGGATTGAGGCAGGTTCTTCGTCATAAAGTCTTTTTCTTTAGCCTCAAATGTCATCTCTTCGTTCAAATAAATGCTCTCGATGATCTGCTGCACGTTCTCAGAGAGGGTTGGTCCCGGCAGGATCGTGTTCACGGTAACCTCCGCTCCGCGGGTCAGCTTGGACAAGCTCTTAGACAACGACAACAGCATGGATTTGGTCACGCCGTATTGAGGCATCTGTCCAGAAGGCATGACGGCTTCCTCGCTCGCAATAAAGATAATGCGGCCGTATTCGCGGTTTAGCATAGAAGGCAAATAAAACTTGGTTAAGCCGTTAGCCGCGAGAACGTTCGTGCGGAAGTACTTCTCCCATACGGCATCGTCTACGTCGTTGTAGGACATGATCTCATAGATGCCCATGCTATTGACGAGAATATCGACGTGGGGGAACTTCGCGATTAGAGCTTCTCTTTGCCTCGCATCGACGAGATCGGCCGTTGCATTCCGAGGTTCCGTCTCCGGGAACATCGCTTGGATCTCCGCGACCGTGTGCTCTACGTCATCGTTGTTCCGACCATTTATGAGAACGTGAACGCCTTCTCTGGCAAGTTCAAGGGCAATCGCTTTTCCTATGCCTCTGGATGATCCCGTTACTAGAGCAGTCTTATTCTTCAATCCCATATCCATCTGTCTGCACTCCTTATGTCTAGGATAGAGATAATGATACTTAATTTCGCCTACTCGGTAACTAGCGAGGAGCGCCAATTCTCTTGCGCGACGCGCCAATTAGCGGGAGTCTCCCCTTCCCATGAGCGGAACGCGCGATAGAACGAATTCTGGTCCTCGTAGCCGACGAGAAAAGCGACCTCTTTGATCTCCAACGACGGGTCTGCCAAGTAAGCGAGGGCCTGCTCGTGCCTGGTTTGCGTCAGCAACTGCTTGAAGCTTGCGCCTTCGTCCGTCAGCCTGCGCTGTAAGGTACGATCGCTCATCCCCAGCTCGGAGGCTACGGTTTGAATGTCGATTCGCCCTCTCGTTAGGCATCGAGACAAGATCCACTTCACTTTATCGCTCATGGTGAGCTGGCTCTGTCGTTCATCCAGCGTACGTTCCAAAGCGGGAGTTAGAATCTCGAGAAGTTCTTCGTTGTACGACACGAAAGGACGGTCCAGATCGTCGCGATTCAACGTTAGCCGATTGCGGTCCGCCCTCGTCCGAACGCGGCAACCGAAATAACCTTCAAGGGCTTGAACGTCGCCCATGGGGTGTATGAATTCAACAGAGCGAGCTGTCAGATGACGGCCGGTACCCCGGCGCCCTAGCTCAAGCAGGTAGGCGAGCGTGATGCCGATAAGCACCGGCGGTCCGGGTTTCTCGCTATGCTGACACTCCAATTCAATTGAGCATTGCTCGCCTTCTTCCCGAATTTGCAAGTTTTCCGGAGGGCACATTTGCTTATAGCGCGCCATTCGGTTCAGCGCGTCCCGGTAGTCGCGAGCGTGGAAGGTCGCCAGGGCGGCCGGCGGATACTGAGCCGTCTTGTACGCGGTCGCAAGCTTGACAATTCCCGTAGCGGTGTCTCCGACTTGTTCAGAAAAGGCTTGCCAGATCGAGTAATATTGGGCAGTCGTGACGAACGGTTCGTTGATGACGGTTAGCGGTAGACGGGCTTGGCGCGCTACGTCAAGTGGTTCTACCCCTATTCCTCTCAGGCTTGTCCAGAAGCCTGACGCGATCTTGATACGGTCTGCGGAAGGAGCGTTCATGGCTGTCAACCTCCAAGGATAATGTCCATTGCAAATGGTCCACGGAGCCCGTGGACCATTGTTTCTTCTGATTATAGCTTAACCGTCAAGCAGCGTCATCTGTTCAATCATTTAACGCGTGCCATGAACAACATTCTTGGGGCTGACCTGATCGATTCGTTCAAGGGCCTCCTTCGTAAGAAGGACATCCGCCGCGGCTGCGTTTTCCTCTAGATACTTGATGCATTTCGTTCCCAGGATCGGCAGCACCCCATTCCCGTAAGTTTAATCGACATTTCGCGCTTGGGATTTATCCTTGTTTTCCAACTCCATAAGAAAGGATCTAGATAGACTAATTATTTGTTCTTTATAAATATCTAGCTTTTTCAACTTCTCCTTCAATGCATCTTGATTCCAAACTTATATTCAATCGGGAGTGGAATATCTAGCATTTCAGATAAATACCCATCAAAATCATAGGGAATAAAATCATATCCCGAAAAGTATAAACCTGATAATTCACGACATCCTTGATTGACTGGAATTGCTTCGTTTATGATGTCTCTTAATACTCTTCTAATTCTTTCATATGTTATTTCCTCAGAATATGTTTTTAACCATACTTCTTTTAATAAACTTTTCAAATTGTTCTTCGCATCTTTTTGTCTAAAATTAAAAGTTATTAGTTCATTAAAAAATGGGCTGGTTTTATCAGAGTCATAATTAGAGATTATATTGTAAAACCACGTTTCGATCTCAAAGAAAGAAATATCATCGTATATGAATCGATATACTTGCTCTGAAATATCGCGACCAGTATTCTGCAAAATGTTCTCCCCCAGAATGAAAATTATTGAGGATTAACTAATTTAGGAAAGAACTATTCGTTAAGCTATAGTGCCCCGTCAGTTGAAGAAATTAGGCACTTCGACTCGCTGCTGCTGTCACGTTATGATCTACCGATGGGGTACCCAACTACAACTTTTTTGCCCACTTTGTCATAAATAAAGTTCCCTCCTAGGTTCTCAGACAAAAAACGCAACGGCACAAAGATACGACCATCTTTTAAGGTTACTTGCGCATCCAGGTTCACTTTCTTTCCGTTAATAGTTGCTTCCTGCGCCCCGACACTTATCTGTATGCTCACTTGGTTGACCTTGTTAATAATATTGACTGTCTTCGATATGTAATCGAAGGTATAAATAAACTGAGTTGGATCATCAAATGCACGCAATGGCACTAGTGTGCGGCCCTTCACCACTAGCACATTTTCCTGTTGTTCCCCATTCACATAAACGTTAAGCGGTGTTACCGGCACTGCGGCGAATAACAGTATGTGCGCAGCTACAATAACCGTCATTATAAATGCGGAAATAAGAAACAATTTTCTCACTATAATTCCTCGATTCATATCTAATCTTCATACAACCAAGTCGGATTCATAATTAAAAAATGAATTGTACGTAAATCAACTTTTTCTAGGAGGACCTCCTCCTTCAATTCTTTGTGCTTCTTCCATCATTTCATTTACAACTGTACGACTATTGTTTGTGATTAGATGACTATCTGGTTGTGTTTCATGTATTTTCTTATCCATGGAATAACACCGCCACTATAAAAGATTCAGCAACTTCATTATACCATATATTGGAGCCCATATTCGTTGAATCGCTTCTACGCGAAGTCGGTCTATTGAAGTAACTACACGATTTTGAACTATCCTGCCCGTTGCTTCAACGAAGAAGGGAGCAGTTGCCACGGCGATCTGCTCCCTGTCTAATTCAACTATCGTTTCCCTGTTAACTAAATTTAATAGTCTGAATACACATATACCAAGTTCCCGTCTGTATCATAATATTCAAACCATCTCCCACATCCATCATCAGACTGTTCATTAGTTCTCACCCAATTGTTCCTAAACACAGAATAAGGCAACTAACTTGCGATGTTTAGTTTACACTTCTCCCAACATCCGAGTTTAAACACTTTTTTAAATTTGTAATTTTGTTGATATTTACTTTCTACGTGCTGATAGGGATCGTAATGTTTTGGCTTATCCGGACTGGGGAAGCATCCCGATACATTTCAATTTCATATGTTTCCTGCTTGGGAGCGAAAACCCGTACTTCATAGTAATCGTCCTGTTCGCTTCTCACTCGTGCTTCCCCGGAATCTATCCCAATGCCTTTATCGAAACGCTCCTGCATTTCGTGATTTGAAATTCCGTTGCTTCCGGCTTGCATTGCAAACAAAATGCCCAAACGCTTGTTATGATTGGAACTTTCCTTTTTAATTTTCAATCTCAAATAGCCTTTTTTGTAACCCGCCCCGGTTATCGTTAACTCTTGGTCTTTAAAGCGGACTTTCTTCGGATAAGATTCGTCTAACGTAAGGGTAAACGATCCGCCTGGGCTCTTTTCCGTTAACAACACTTGATCCAAGTGTAGCGTAAGAGATTTCACTGACTCGTCGAAGTAAGGGGACCCGGTAAACGTAAGCTTATTGCCATTCATCCGTTAAATACGGGGCTGTCCCGGAAAAGATGGTGAATATCCAGCGACATGACGCATTTCAGTAGTTCGGCCCCCCTCTCTTTTTTCAATACTGCTTCCAGCGGTGTTTTGTGTACGTCAGGAAGCTCTAGCTCGTCGATATTTCCCGAAACATTGGCGTGCCGGGACCTTTGTCTGACCAGATCCAATGCACGACAGGCCGCCAAATGATTGAACCAGGATTTGAAATTTCTTATTTTTTTCCTTTGATAATGGCTTGATAAGCTTCGTTCAGCGTGTTCTGTACTGCATCCTCAGCCAAGTGATTTGAGCGTAAAATAGCAGCGGATGTGCTATAAACTCGGCTCAGTAGAGGTTCCACCAGCTTGAAAAAAGCATCTTTATCGCCTTTCCGGCACAACTCAAACAATCGTTCTTCACTTTCCATTCTTTCAACTCCCAATAGTACTATACTATATAGGCGAACAGAGTGGAGGTTCGGTTCAGTGTTTGCGCAAAAAAACAGAAACGGCTCTTATGACCGTTCCTGCTTCCTGCACATGGTGGTTATTACTGGAGCTTAACCTTCATCTCCAGCTCGTTCAAAAACGTAACGGGCGTCATTCGCTTGGTCATCACCTGAAGCGGCACTTTGCGGTCAACCGCCGGGAATTCAAGCTCGTAGTGGTAAACGCCGTTTTTCACGCTGATCAATTCCTTGCGGCTGTAATCCATGGCCTTCCCATTTTCCAGAAGCCATGTTCCGACGTTTTGAATTGAGGCCGTCTTCCCTTCGATCGACAACGTAAGAACGGTCCGTTTCTTTTCGAATTTAACGTCCGTTACAGTCATGGTGCCGATCTTGCCTTGATCCAACTTAACCGGATAATTGTCCGATAGTTTCGCCGTTACGCTGGCTTTGTCCGAATACTTTGTACTTTTATCATCATAATTGCCTCCTACATAGGGCAAGATGATAAGTTCCTTCGGTTTGCCTTTTAAGGCGCCCAGTTTCTCTTTATAATAACGGTCAAACGTGCCGTCCGGCTTTTCTCGTCCTTTGTCTTCCGCCTGAATCCGATCGTAAATCCATCCGTTGCTGTCCATGACGAGATAGTTCATGATCATCAAATTGCGGTCAATTTCTGGATCCAGAGTCTCGGGCATGATCCGTGAAATGAGATATTCCGTCGACTGCGGCGTGGTCGTTAAAGATTCCAGTTCAAATACGGCTCCCCCGTATTCTTTTGTTATTGCCGGATTCAGCTTGAAGCCGGAGCTCACGGCACTTTGCCCGGCTTCCACTTGGGAAGCCGCTTGAACGGCATGCGACGACCAAGTTCCTCCGATTAATAACGCTGCACTTAATAATGCGATGGTTGTTTTTTTCATGATCATTTCCTCCTTTATCTGATGAGACGAAATACACATCTTGCTGCGCTTAGGAAGCGGACCGGGCCCGGAAAAGATGCGCTTGTTTCTTACACTATATAGGCGAAACAAAATGATATGAGGTTCATTTGTGAGGGATTAGTACCTGGTATGTGGAAGAATAAAACGGGTATTTCACTTGATATGCATAAAAAGAAACGGCCCTTGGGACCGTTTCTTCTTCCTCCGATATTTCAAATGATGCCTATAGCGGTAGCTTAACCCTCATCTCCAGTTCGTTCAAAAACGTAACGGGTGTCATACGCTTGGTCATCACTTTCAGCGGCAATTTACGGTCAACCGCTGAGAATTCAAGCTCGTAATGGTATACGCCGTTTTTCACGCTGATCAATTCCTTACGGCTGTAATCCATGGCCTTTCCATTTGCTACAAGCCATGTTACAACACTCTGAATCGAAGCCGTCTCCCCTTTGATCGACAACGTAAGAATAGTCCGCTTCTTCTCAAATTTTACGCCCGTTACGGTCATGGTGCCGATCTTCCCTTGATCCAGGGTCACCGGAAATTTATTCGTCAGCTTGGCCGTCACGTCATCTTTTCCCGCCGACTTTATGCTTGTACCTCCCACATAGGGCTTAAGAATGAGTTCCTTCGGTTTGCCCTTTAATGGCCACAGTTTCTCTTTATAATAACGGTCGAACGTGCCATCCGGCTTTTCGCGCATTTTGTCTTCCGCCTGAATACGGTCGTAAATCCATCCGTTGCTGTCCATGACGAGATAGTTCATTTCCATTATATTGCGGTCAATTTCTGGATCCAGAGTCTCGGGCATGTTCCGTGAAATGAGATATTCCGTCGACTGCGGCGTGGTCGTTAAAGATTCCAGTTCAAATACGGCTCCCCCGTATTCTTTTGTTATTGCCGGATTCATCTTGAAGCCGGAGCTCACGGCGCTTTGGTCAGCTTCCGATTTGGAAGCCGCCTGAATAGCTGGTGACGATAAGGCTCCTCCCAACAATAACGCTGCGCTTAATATCGCAATGGTCGTTTTTTTCATCATCATTTCCCCCTTATTTGATGAAACAGATACACATCTAGGCCCCGTTATATATTCGCACACCGGGATGATGTATTTTTTTGTTTCTACACTATAGGCGAAGAAAATAATTAGAAGGTTCATATATGCAACCAACGACATGGTAAAAAATGAAATCGTATTGACGACTTTACCATTGAACTTGCCAAAAAAGTTAAGCTATCCTGCCCGTTAAATCAATGAAAATGGCAGCTGATCGTTTGGCCAGCTGCCTCTATATCGTAATTCAACTATCGTGTCCCGTTAGCGCAACGACTTACTCTGTTGAATTTCGTGTTCCCCAACATAAAGTGGCATCAGAGAAGGCGGATCGTACCTTATCGCGGCCTTTAAACGACAAAATGGTGCCGATAGCCATAGCCCCATAGCCGCAACGAAATAATGAGCCTAATCCGACAGTGCCCGCATGATGTTGGATTTCGCCTCTGCCACAATCGCTTCATTCCCGTCATCGACCGCTTGCATTAAGATCAGTATGGGGATGTATACCGCGATCAGCCGCGCCAGCAGCTTCGTTTCCTCGTCCGCTCCTCCGTACGTTTCGAAAAACACGCCGCGAGCGTAAGGTGGTAAAAAGCTATAAGCAACGCTCAAATCGCAAGCCGGATGGCCTACGCTCAGATCGCCCCAATCAATGATGCCGGAAACGATCCCGTTCTCATTCACAAGCATATTTTTGAAATGAAGATCGCCATGTAGCAGTGCATTCACCGCCTCGACACGGTCCTTTTGCAGCCTGCTAATATACGCTTCGATCACACCGGACTCCTCCGGCGACAAGTGTTCAACCACCTTCGATAGAAAGCCCTCCAATTTCACTTTGCGCGATGCTATGTCCGTCAAGTTTCGATGATCTTGCTGAACTCCGCACTTCAGCGCCGCCTGCACCGGAAACTCATGCAATCTCCGCAAAAATTTCGCCAGCGTCTCTGCCGATAAAGCCCGGCGTTCTTCCGTCAAACCGATTGGGAAATCTCCTGGCACGTAGGCATAGCCAAGAAATGGTGCCGGGTATTCGTCACTTGCTTCGCCATAAAACAACGGTTTCGGATAGGGGATGGTCATATATGCCTCCAGCTTCGGCAGCAGCTTCCCTTCCATACGAATCGAGCCAACTGCAATCGTTCTTCTTGGAAACCGGAACACGTACTCGTCACCGATGAGAAAAACCGTATTGTCCCAGCCCCAGCCCAATCGCTTCACTTGCTTCGATGACAGCTGAGGGAATTGTCTGCCGATCAGCGTCCGCGCCTGCTCTTCGTTAACCTCCCACTCCGCATCCCATACATTCGTTCCTCCCATGAATTGTCTGCCTCCTCGTTCCTTACGTTATTTAGATGTTTACATTCCCTGGAAGTTACGCATAACTGACCGTTAGTTAAACAGGCTGCCGATCCATGCCAGCAGCCGCGTTTGAGTTATTTATTAAGCTATAGTGTCCCGTTAGCGTAATGAACACTACAATTAG
This sequence comes from Paenibacillus guangzhouensis, assembly GCF_009363075.1. Classification (NCBI taxonomy): domain Bacteria; kingdom Bacillati; phylum Bacillota; class Bacilli; order Caryophanales; family Paenibacillaceae; genus Paenibacillus; species Paenibacillus guangzhouensis. The sequence goes on from NZ_CP045293.1 coordinate 3,404,569, forward strand.
TTTATATCGCCAACATAGCAAAGACTTGGTTTATTTCCGCTGGCGATTCTAAGTAATTGAGGGGCTAACTGCTTTGGATAAAACCGTAATTTTTCTAATTGATCAACCACAACCCATTCTATCCCGATCTGGTCTGGATCTGGATTTGGGGGAGTTAGAGGTATATCATTCTCGGACTGTATACTGCATAGAAAAATAGGGCTGACTATGTGTATATTTTTATTAGCTTCTGCATTCTCATGATTGGCTCCAATAAACTCTCTAAGGAATAATAACTCGTCAACGTTGACTGTTATACCAACCTCTTCGAATACTTCTCGGCACACAGCTTGCTCTATTGTTTCTCCAAACTCTTGTTTGCCACCTGGAAGGATGTAAGATACATCCCCGTCATCATCCTTTTTTTTGATAGTTAAAATCTTATTATTTTTTATAATGACAGCTTGAACACCCACGCTAACCTTCATCGCTCTCCTCCTAATTTCTTCTTAGTTGTAAACACTTCGTGGCAAATACATAAATTCCTTCGTAAGTCCTTATCCCCCTGTTTGTTGAGCATGTCAGCCTGTTATTTATATGAAAACTGCAGCTGATCATTTGACCAACTGCCTCAATATCGTAATTCAACTATCGTGTCCCGTTAGCTTAATGACTTGTGGCAACGGATCCCTGTATCATTTGATGAGTCTATGCCAACAAAATAGGACGAATAAGAGATCCGGATCCATTTTTGATTTTCAATGGAAGTGCTATAAAAATCCCCTAGAACACAATTTCAATCCATGCAAGATTTCTCAGCAGCCGATATTTCCGCTATTTGCTTCTTATTTTCTTTTAGGTTTTAATGATATACCTGTACTAAAAGCGGGATGGTTACCATCTCTATCAGATGTAATAATTTCCACTCCATCACGTCCGATACAGATAGCTATTCCCGCCATTGGGAAACTCAACTTTGTGGATGGTATTTTCAGTTCATTAATGCATCGAAAGTTTTACTTTCAGATTTCTGACACGCGCTTACAAGAACGGTGAACAATAACAAAATCAAAGCTTTTCCGATCCGTACCATAAGTGCTTGCCCCCTTAGACCATATCCTTTTGAATTTGACTTTTATTCGAGTTCACCTGTGAGTTTGTTTTTTTAATGATTGATGAAAACCCGCGTAGAAGAAATGCTGTATTGCTTTTCCGGAATCGCTCTGACGGAGAGCTTTCTTTTATTAATATGACAATAGATGACATAATTGAGATCTATAATGGGTGGTAGATTAACGAAAGGAGCAACAAATCATGAAGCGAAAAATAATTTTAGATTTAGCTGTTACTTTAGATGGGTTTATTGAAGGAAAACATGGTGAAGTTGATTGGTGCATTATGGACTCTGAGATGGGGTTTAATCATTTTCTAAATCAAATTGATACCATTTTGTATGGAAGAAAAAGCTATGATTTATGGGGACAATTTACTCCGGAACTTGAACATGCTGATTCTGAAAGAGAATTCTGGGAATTGGTTCATAGTAAAGAGAAATTTGTGTTTTCCAGGACGAAAAAGGGGACGGATAATAAAGCAATATTCATAAATGATAGTATTCTTGAAAAAGTAAATGAATTAAAGAATAAGCCTGGTAAAGACATCTGGCTATATGGTGGAGCAAGTCTTATTACAACTTTTATCAATTTAGGACTTGTTGATGAATTTAGATTATCTGTTCACCCTGTTGTTTTGGGAGAAGGAAAACCGCTGTTTGTGGATATAAAACAGAGATTGAATTTAAAAATCGTTAATACAAAAACGTTCTCCTCAGGTGTGGTACAACTAATTTATCATTTAGATGGGAACTAATCATATTGCACATTCCTATTATAAAATCGTTAGTTTCAGACTACAGCGGCGGCAAGTCTAAGACTTTTTTCCGATCTTCGATCGCCGCTTTTTCATTACACCGAAAGCTTAAAAAATAGAAATCCGAGGTGGCGAGGCTATGAAAGCCAATGATATCGTAATTGAAGGAGCACGCGAGAATAACCTTAAGAACGTGAATGTCCGCATCCCGAAGCAAAAAATCACGATCTTCACCGGCGTCTCGGGCTCGGGCAAATCTTCCCTGGTTTTCGACACCATAAGCGCCGAAGCTCAGCGTCAGCTTAACGAGACGTTTTCCGCATTCATCCGCAATCGGCTGCCCCGGTTTAGTCAGCCGGATACCGATCGCATCGAGAACTTGTCAACGGCGGTTGTGATCGATCAGAAAAAGCTCGGCGGCAACTCACGTTCGACTGTCGGCACGATCACAGATATTTATGCGATGCTCCGGTTGCTGTTCTCCAGAATCGGTAAACCTTTTGCCGGCAATTCACATGTTTTCTCGTTTAACGACCCGGCCGGCATGTGCCCGGAATGTTCCGGAGTTGGACAGGTGGTGCAGTTCGATGTGGATAAGCTGCTTGACAGGTCCAAGTCGCTGAATGAAGGCGCAATCCTGTTCCCCGTATTTAAGGTGGGGAGCTGGTACTTGAATACGTATATCCATTCCGGCTTGTTCGACAACGACAAGCGGCTCGCCGATTTTGCGCCAACAGAATGGGATACCCTCCTCCACGGCAAAGAAAGCAAGATCGTCTACCGAACCAAAGGCGGCGATATCAAATCGGATTATGAAGGTCTGCTGCCCAAGCTCACCCGCCTATATTTGAAGCGAGACAGCAGCGAGATGTCAGATGCCAAACGCGAAACCCTTAATCACTTTCTAACCTATAGCGAGTGCGACCTTTGTGGGGGAAGCCGGCTTAATCAAGCGGCCTTGGGCTGCCGGATTAACGGATACAACATTGCCCAATGCGCGGCGATGGAGATTGGCGAGCTCATACCTATGATTGAAGCCATTCAGGATCCCGTTGCCGGCCCGATGATTGACGGGATTCTGACACGGCTGAATCATTTGGTCTCCACCGGGCTGGAGTATTTGAGTCTGGACCGACAGACTGCAACCTTGTCGGGCGGAGAGTCGCAGCGCATCAAGATGGTCCGTCATCTGAGCAGCAGTCTTACCGACATGATCTACATTTTCGATGAACCGAGTGTTGGGCTGCATCCGCGAGATGTCCATCGTCTGAACGGCATGCTGGGCCAACTCCGGGACAAAGGGAATACTGTCCTCGTCGTCGAACACGACCGCGAAGTCATGGAGATCGCCGATTACATCATCGATGTCGGACCTCATGCGGGATCCAGCGGCGGAGAAATCGTCTACGAAGGCGACTTTGCGGGCTTACTCCGCGCGGATACCTTGACAGGACAATACTTGAAGCAAAGTCTACCCTTGAAAACTTCATCTAGGGTGCCCAAAGGTTGGATGACTGTAGCCGGAGCCAGCCTGCATAATCTGAAGGATGTGACAGTCGATATACCCGTAGGAGTGCTGACCGTGGTAACGGGGGTAGCTGGCTCAGGCAAAAGTACGTTGATTAACGGAGCATTCCTGCCGTCGCATCCGGAAGCAATTGTCATCAACCAGTCGGCCGTGGGCATATCCATCCGCTCCAATCCGGCCACTTATACGGGGATGATGGACGAGATCCGGCGGTTATTCGCAACCGCCAACAAGGTGAGCACATCGTTGTTCAGCTTCAACTCCAAAGGAGCCTGTTCCAACTGTCAGGGTCTCGGGGTGATATACACGGATTTGGCCTTTCTCGAGCCAATAAGGACGACTTGTGAAATTTGCGCGGGCAGGCGGTTCAGCGATGAAGTGCTAGAGTATAGGCTGAACGGGAAATCCATCAGCGACGTCCTCGCCATGACGGTACGGGAAGCTTCAGAGTTCTTCAGCGGGAAGGAGCTGCTCCGTCAATTGCAGACGCTGGGGGATGTGGGACTCGGATACGTGACGCTGGGTCAGCCTCTGAGCACCTTGTCGGGCGGAGAATGCCAACGCATCAAATTGGCCGGGGAACTTCACAAGGAAGGCAGTCTCTATGTAATGGACGAGCCGACAACTGGACTGCATATGTCTGATATCTCTCGTCTGATGGACATTACAAACCGCTTGGTCGACAGGGGCAACACGGTGGTGGTCATTGAACACAACCTGGATGTGATAAAGAGCGCAGACTGGATCATTGACATGGGTCCCGAGGGCGGTCATCAGGGTGGTCGAATTGTATTTGAAGGCACCCCTGTCCAACTCGTCGCTGCCGAGCATTCGATAACGGGGGTGTATTTACGCAAGGCAGAAATCGGCAAAGGAGCCTCTTTCTGACGGGGTACGTTGTAACGGACCCGATCAAGGATCGATTAAGCTCGGATAGATAGTATAATCATAAGATTAGAAGTAGGTACCGCGGCGACCTGCTCCTGATCTTTGAACTGGCAGGATAACGCAATGACAAGGATCTTGGGCTAGATGGCGATGCAAGCTTTTTTCAGTATGTCATATCAATTATCTAATATATTGATAAAATATGGTATAACGAAAACATTTATAATTAAATTATCCTGCCCGTTAGCTTAACAAGCAAAAAAGAGCCGACTCCAAGCAAGCTCCTCAATTCACGCGTCCCATTATAAACTAATCTATACCCTAGCCGCGCTTTTTTCTCTCTTTCTAACAATTGAGATGATGATAAAGTTAATCCAAGTAATTACGGGGATTGACATTACTAATATATATCGATCATGAAAATCAATTCCAAACAATCCTGATTCCTCGTCTAAGTGGTAGAGAAACCAGGAGACCATTCCCAATATTATCGCGTTAATAACAAAAGCAGAAAGCATACCTAACCATTTGTATTTTTTATTCCTCATTATCATGATAGATAAAGCGGTTGACATGATAAAAGAAAAAACAATAACAATGAAGTTCAACATTTTATTGTACACCTCCTACTACGATATTGGGTCGCCTATATAACATTCACGTGGTCGGCCAATCTCACAATCCAATAATACCATGTTTTGGAACTATCCTGCCCGTTAGCGCAACGCGGCTGCCGATCCATGCCGGCGGCCATGAGTTGTTTATTAACAGATGTATTTTTTGAATCACGCCCTGCTTATATAACCTTAAATCAAAAAGCCCGCTAATTATGCGGACTTTTATGCTACTCTATTTATTCTTCATATTAATTTTAAAACGATCCCCCTTATTACCACCAAAAACGATCATCCCACCTTCAGGTAGGACTACCGAATGATTGTTCGTTACCTTTGAAAAGTTCACAACCATTCCATTCGCGTCATAAACGGCAAATCCCCCACTTACCGGAGTCTCAACGTTCATGACTCGATTGGCTGATTTTCCATCAATTTTATACCATACAGCCTGACCACTTACTGGTATGCTGCAGAATGAATCATTCCCTTCATAAATGGGTTGAATCGCATCTTCTCTGATATAGGATTGTCCATCGATCACTAAATGCTCTGCATGGTTCACGTTATAGAAATTCAAATCAAAAGTATCTCTTCCCTTCATAATAGGAATACTCATTACGTTTATTGCTTTATTCTTATCAACAATTTTAGTACCGGATGCGTATCCATGGTTGATATCAACGGATATATTTTTGGCCACCAGTGCTTTAGTAAGATACATGCCTGAAGTTATCTTTTCATCCAAGGCGTAGTAACTTTTTCCATTTCTATCTTCCCATACCGTTTTAGTTGACTGATTTAGAGAATTAGAATCTAACTTTTGATATTCATACATCACCATAACCGTCTGACCGAGTCCTGGAATATTGATGTAAGCGTTAAGCTTTAAATAGGTTTTTCCATTCTTCGGTTGGTCAAAGCTTAGAGTTACATTCCCATCGTTGTTTTTGAATTGTCCATTGCCCGTATATATATATATTTGAGGCGGCAGCAATCCATTTCCTAGAGCTGGTAGATCAATCTCTCCGTTCTTTATCTCTAGATTTACCGTTTTACCTACGGCACCGTATAGTCCAGAGTAAGCAATCAAATCCGTTGGCATATCCACTTTCAATGGAGCTTCAAATGTTTTTTCAGGTAGGATCTCTTTAATGATGCCCTTGGCTCTTGCATATTCCAATAGAACATTCGATGCAAGCATACTATTGTACAAAGAACTCCCGCCCGATGACAGCACAGCTATAGAAATATCATGTTCGGGTAGGGTAGTCAAAGCCGCGTGATACATCAACGTATCTCCACCTTTATATAATGCGGTTATTCCGTAATCACTAAACGGTGCTAAACGGACGGCATCCCAACCAAGACCATAATTAACGGTGTTTGTCTCTTCAGAAACCCACACCCCTTTTCTATACTCATGACTTTGCATGGCCTTTGCTGACTTCTCAGATAAAATATCTGTTCGATTCCCGATTAATACTTCTGCGAACTTACTTAATTCCTCAGCTGTGGAGTAGATGCCCCCTGTCCCAAGGAGATTGGCATTCTCAACAGGTAAAGACTGGTCGATCCCTGAAAAATAAGTTTTTGTGAGCCTGTCTCTATCAAATGAATCACGTTGTGTTTTGGTTGAGGTTAATTGAAGAGGTTTGCTAATATAAGTTGCAAGAAATTCGCTATAACTTAGACCGCTCACTCGTTCAATCAAGAGTTCAAGCAGCTGAAAACCATTATTACAATATACCGAAAACTCGCCGGGGTTTGACTTTAAGTGTTCTGATTGTAATTTGATCAATAATTCATCATGATTTTTCGCATCTTGATCATCAAACAATACACTATTCGCATAGTGACTACCGTAAATTCCTGAAGAATGATTCATCAACATGCGTGGCGTAATCTCTTTATATCGTTCATCTGCCATTTTAAAGTCCTTGATATACGTGGTTAGCGGTTTATCAATATCAATTTTTTTAGAATCAGCTAGTATCATCGTTGCAACAGACACATACGTTTTACTTACCGAGCCAATTCCAAACATCGTGTCTTTGGTGATCGGACTTTTGGTCGCTTTATCGTATACACCAGCGCTATCGGATAGAACAATGGATCCATTATCCATAATTGCATATTGCAATCCACTTACACCATAATCAGACATGATCTTCGAAGCCAGCTCCTGTGCCTTTTCCTTTACAGTATCATGGTTCGTTTGAGCAAAAGCAGGGGTGACCGGTATTGCAATAAGTATAGCGGTCATGAATACAGAAACCATCTTCTTCATTAATAATTCCTCCTCGAATTCTTTCTAGATGTGACTTGCTGAATTCATCATACAAGGAAGAAGGCTGTTATATGAAAAATCACCCTGAAACGAAAAAAACAATCCCTAAACAACATGTTGTCTAAGGATTGTTCGTTTAAAATGGCAGTAGGACCATATTATGAAATACGTTATGTTTCGTCTCAATGGTCATATGACCACCGTACTTGTCGCAGATTCTAGCTATGTTTGTTAATCCAATACCATGAAATTCCGGGTTTGGTTTGTGGCTGTATAAGTGGGCAACTTCATTCTCCATATGATTCAAGATGTGAATGAGAAGGGTAGACTCGGTAGAATGTATTTTGATAAGCATGTACCTATCTTCTGCGATTTTCAACTTTTTAGAAGCTTCTATTGCGTTATCTAGCATGTTTCCAATGACAACACATAAGTCATAACGGTCAATAGGGACTTCTTGTGAACATAAGTTAAGCTTCGTATCTATTCTTATGCCATTGGCTTGTCCAATATTAAGCGTATTCGTGACAAGAGCATCGATAACCAGATTCCCCGTATTCACCCGGTGATAGGCTCCCTCGACTTTATTTAATGTCGTCTTAATATGTTCCATGGCTGCTGATAACTCATTTCGTTTAATACACTCTTCAATATACAGAAACTGTTGATTCGTATCGTGAATGATTCTTTTAATGGATTTGAAGCTGTGAACGACTTTTTCATAATTCGCATCCTGATAGTCCATCTGATGTTGCAACTGCGAATTCTCATGCATGAATTGAAATTTCTCAACGATATGATCAAAAATATAGACAATCATAACGTTTAAGAAAAGAAATCCAATAACGGAAATGAAAGAATAAACGTCCTTATAAGTTAGAATACTCAGCTGGTATATACTTACGATAGGAATAACCAAGAATAATACGTAGTAACGATTATCCAAAGATAAACTTCTGCGTTTTGCAACTAGTCGTATGATCAGAATGATCGCAAACATGATCACACAACCGAGTAAAATAGCTTTCGTGTTGGCTATTTGATCTTGTTCATTGACAGGATCAAAGCTAAAGTCAACTGAATCTATGGTATAAAAAAGATAAAGGGATAAAAAATTAGTGAGAGATATTAATACAGCGTAAAGTATTGAAAAAGTGAATATGGTTTTAAATTCTACTTTATAAGATAGCGAAAAACTAAATATCATTAGCAAGGTGAGAAACGAAGATAAAATAGGAGTGACGGGAATAACTAAATATAGGTAATCGAGCAACCCAAAGATAATGAAGTAAATGAATCGGTTTTGTTTTTTAGCTGATTTATCGAAAATCGAGTTGAAGAAAAAATTAACTTGAATACCCATCAGAAGTACAATGCTACAGACTATAAGAATATTATTTTGAATCATATCAATCGACCTTCATAATCATAAATTTGGTGTAAACATCTTTAACCTCTTTAATTTTAGAACGGCCTATGGGTAATTCCAACCCATTGGACATTAGAACAACTCCGCTAGCAAACTTCCTCACATGAAGCAAGTTAATAATGATGGAACGATGGATTTGCAAGAAGTTACAGTCTTTTAAGGCCACAGAATAATCTGAAATGGTGCCTTTGCTTTCATATGTTTGGTTCGTGGTCGTAAAATGCAGTTTGCTTTTTATGGTTAAACTCTTGGCAGCTTCAATACTAATAAGTTCATCATATTTTAATACGACTTCTTCATAGCCTGACTTGATGACCATAAACTTTTTATCAAGTGCTTGAAAGTACTGGTGCAGCCTGATGATTTTCTCTTCCAAGACCGAGGGTGCAATGGGTTTTATCAAATACTGGAATGTCATGACGTCAAAACTTTCCACCATATATTCGGGGTAGCTTGTCAGAAAGATAATTTGTTCATCCAGGTTATTTAGCCCTCTTATCTTATGGGCTGTTTGAATCCCGTTCATTCCAGCCATTTCAATATCCATAATTAGAATATGGAATGGAGTGTCATGGCGCTCATAATAGGATACCAATTGCTCTCCCGAGCCGAATAATTCGATTTCAAATTCTATATTTGTCTTTATCGACAAAGTAATCAGGATGCTTTTAACAAGCTCTCTTTGTTTCTCCTCATCATCGCAAATAGCCACTCTATACATAAATGATACACCCCTCATTTCCATTACCTTTATTCTAGAACTCTAAGTAAGCATGATACAACTTTTTGACTCTGTATAGATAACTTTTGGATGAAATGCAAATTTGAATCCCTCAATCACTTCTCACGTGATGAATGCCTAGAGACTTAACCTAATTTGTCTCAGAGTGGATCACAAAAAAAAAACCAATTCGGAGCATGATGTCCAAAGTATCTATGGTATGAAGGATGATCTCACTTTGTTTGGATGGTAGTACTAGTGTTATTTCACTAAATTGGAATCAAAACAAACATCGTCTAATCCTCGGTGAAACTAAACTGCCAGATAATAATAAAATGGAATTCTGTACGACAACTCCACAATCTTGACAGTTAGTGCAAAGAGGCTGCCGATCTATGACGGCAGCCTCTTCACCTTACTTAGTACTTTATCTATCGAGTAAATTGGTTATCGCTTTTGCAGTTTCGGCGCGAGTTGTTGTTGCCTTTGGATCAAATTTGCCTTTGTCGCGTCCTTGCATGAATCCGGCATTGACAGCCTTATTGACTTCTTCATTCGCCCACGAGGAAACATTTCGGGTATCCTCAAAATTGGCTAGCTTATCTTTAGATTCCAGTAAAATACCCTTCTTAAACTCATAAGCTCTTACAAGAAGCACAGCCATCTGCTCACGAGTGATCGTGGCATTGGGAGCAAAATGCGTGTCATCCATTCCTTGTATAATCCCAGCATGAACAGCCGCAGCTATTGCCTCAGAATACCATTGTCCTTTGGTTACATCGATAAAGGACGATTGTACACTTGTATTTGGGATGCCTAATGCACGAGCTAGCATGGATACGAATTGCGCTCGTGTTATAGGCTCAGCAGGTCCGAACTCTTGGCTTGCAACGCCTTCTATCACATGCTTCGCGCTTAGTACTCGAATCGAGTTATAGGCCCAATGAGTGGATGGTACGTCAATGTAAGTTTTATTGTATTCGAGTACCGCATATTTAGAATTGTGTGTTAAATCCGCTTCAAGGGTACCATTCGCCGCATTAACATTTCCTCCGATGTACTCCCATTGTTTCAAGGATTCGTTAAGGTTGTAAATGCCGAGCAGAGTAGTGTCAGCACCATTCAATTCCAACTTAAATCTTAATGTAACAGGTTCGTTAAAAACGACCAATCTGCTAGATTTTCCATCTTTGGTTTCGATCGTTAAATCAAACTCATAGAGAACGCCATTTTGCTTTATCAACGCTCCGCTTGCATGATTAGCAGCATCAATTAATGTATTTGTAACCGAAGATTCGATGCCCTTTAAAGTTACTCTAATCTGTGCATCCTTTGCCTCATCACCGCTTAATAGCTTAGAAAGGGCGATCAGAACAGAGGACGGGATCTCAATAGAATATCCATGGGCAGTAATGATGGCTCCTTTATTTACTTGCAAAAGCAGCTCGCCAGTATTCCCAGGCAGGTAAATGTAATCATTTTTGTTTAAGTCAACGGTAATATTGGCAGATGTTTCTGATTGTTTGATAAGATCATTCAACCCATTGGCAGATAACTGGTTGATGGATGGAAGGATTGGACCGATGGAAGGACTATTCGTGTTGACTATAGATGAAGATCCCTGCGTGCTGACTGTAGATGAAGGCCCATCCGTGCTCCTGCTACCGTTCGGAAGCTTAGCTTCTACTTTAAAGGTGTAAGTGGTATCAGGTGTTAGAGCCATTACATGGAAAGTATATACGTTGCCCGTTACTGTGGCTATTTCATTGGTCCCTTCATAGATTTTATAATCCAGAACTCCGCCATTAGCAGGTGTCCAATTCAAGTCGAGACTTGTTGTTGTCACGTTCGTTGCCATCAGGCTGCTGCCTTCCGGCCATACTGAACCACTGCCAAGGTCAACCATAAACGATGATTTCCATTGCACGGCATGATTGCCCGTAAGATCCGTGACATCAATCGTTAAAGAATGGCTGCCGTTTGTTAATGCGTATACGGAAGCTGTTACAGTCATGTTCGCTTCATTGTAACTATACGACAAGTTCTTGTTATCCACCTTGACGACAATCGAAGCTGGATCAATTCCGGAACCTACTTCTGTAAAAGTAGCAGATATGTTTGGCGACGCTGTCGTTACTGTCGCCCCGTTTGCCGGGCTCACCAATCCAATAGCCGGAGCTGTTGTAACAGGAGCTATTGCTGTTTGTTGCGTTGCAGCTGGTCCATTCGTAGTCCATGTGCCATTAGGGAGTTTAGCTTCTACTTTAAAGGTGTAGGTAGTAGCAGCTGTTAGATCCGTTATATGATAAGTGCTGCCTGTTACAGTTCCTAGCTCATTCGTGCCATTAAAAATTTTATAATCCGTCACTCCGCCGTTAGCAGGTGTCCAATTTAAATCGAGACTTGTTGTTGTGACGTTTGTTGCGGTTAGGCTGCTGCTAGGCGTCCAAGGCTTAGGGACTTCGACGATGAGCGCGTCGAGAATCGCAATCTTACCCATTGTTGCGTACGTTGATTGATTGATAACCTTGATCGTGTGTTTACCCCACGATAGACCGCTTGCGCGAAAGACCTGTTGCTGCGCTAGGCGGGTCGGTGAATAACAGTCGACTGACTTTTGCAGCATGCCATCGATGTACACGTCGATAATACCCATGTCGGTAAATTTCTCCGTCACAATCGCAATACCCGTTCCTTCGAACGTATATTCGAAATAGTCGCCTTGGGCAACAAAATAATGGATGTCATCCCCATAATCCCCGAGTCCTCGACGACTGTCCGTGCCATAATCCCCCACGTAAATAATGTCCGAATCTGTGTCATTAATCGTTATCAATCCGACACTCGGATCCGTAACGTCTAGCGTGTAGCTGCCCGACTGCCCTTCAAGGCTGACGGTCAACACGGTCATTCCCCATTTCAACGCCGTTACCCTTCCGTTCGCATCGATCGTTGCCACGGTCGGATCCGAGCTGCTGTACACGGCTCCCGTCGTAACCGGCTTTCGGCTGCCGTTCATGTAGACTGCTTCCGCGTTCAGTTGCATCGTTTCACCAACCTTCAACTCGCTAGCTCCCTGAAGCTCGATCGCCTTCAAGCCGGCGGTTCCGGCTGTTAGCGTAAACTTGTCGAGCAGCATACCTTTACCCGTCGGTTGACTGTCATATACGATGCGGAAGTTATGGATTCCTGCCGTTAATTTGATCCACTTGGACGAATTCACGAAGTTGCCGTCTCCGCCTGTATCCGGTACAGTAACCGAATTCGGCTCGCCATCCACTTCGAAGCGGAACATCTGGACTGCGTCCGAGGCAACCCGGAAATCGAAGAGATATAGACCTGTGTAGGGCACATACACGTTCTCATATCTGATGTAATCCTCTTGATTAAATGTACCTACGGCCGTTACTGATTGCTCGCCATCCCTGTAGGTACCTACTACAATACCAGTATCTTTTCCTGCCCATTCATATTCCTTATTCAGGTTCCACTGCATGTTATAATTTTCGGCTTCGATCGTCTTGCTGAAGCTACCTTGCAGGTTGAACTTCATCCAGTTCCAGACAATATTCGAATGGGCTTCCGTCCAGACAATCTTGATAGAGTGGCTGCCCGCCTCAAGCGATACATTAAAGTCCGACGTCTTCATTTTTTTCACGCCACCCGTATCCTCAAGACTCAGCTCCCCCGTCGCATCGACTCCGTCTACGAGCACCTTGAACTTCAGAGTGTCTGAGTTAACCGTGGAATACCTCATTTGGAACAAATAATTTCCAGTTCGCGGCACCTGTACCTGATCGTATTGAAGCCAATCTCCCGTGTCGATTACGGATACGCCAACCGTACCATCATCATTTATGGCATCGTTCGCAAACAGCCAAGTCCCATCCTGAAGGCTCGGCAATTCCGCCTGGATTTTGATCTCGTCGGGGTTAGCCAAAGTAAACCGCATCCAGTTCATAAAAAACCAACGGCCATCCTCTCTGACGACCTTCATCGTGTGCCTGCCCGAAGTAAGGGTGATTTGCCTTTCCAAGGTCCGGTATTTATTGTAGCCTCCCGAGTCAAGCGTTGTTATCGAACCGGTTACATCAGTTCCGTCTACCTCCACATGGAATTTATTCCCTTCTTCCGTTGAATATCGAAACTCGACCGTATAAGTGCCGCTAATTGGAACGTCTACGTTGCTATACTCTGCCCAATCTCCTGCATGCTCCATATATATGGCGCCAAATTCACCTTCCGGAGGCGGCGAAACTCCATAGGCCCCGCTAGCACCCGTGTAATCCTCGTTTTCCAACCGGAACTGGGCTCTAGGTGCCGGATCCTTATACGAGTCGCTGGAAGAAGCGATATTGACTGTTCCAATTGTATAAAATTTACCGTTTCCGTTCGGCATAGCTAGCGAGATTTTGGGGTTTCCAGCGAGATCGACCATGGCGATTTTCACATCGTAAGTACCTAGAGCCAACCCCTCCGGCAAAGTAAAGGAGGAAATGACATCATGATAGTCCCCTTTAAACCATCTCGTCTGGTCTAAAGTCGCATCCGTCCCGCTCCAAACCACGTCACCGGTGGATGGATGCGTGAAATTGACTTTCAGTGCATAAGACTTGGGACTGAATCCTGCCCCGTTATTGACCCAAGTTTGGGATAACGTAAAATTTCCGCCTGGTTTGACTTTGTCATTATAGGTGGCTTTCGGCATGACAAACCGGTATCCGGAATATCTGGCTAATGTAGTAAACCACTCGCCGTAAGCTGCCTTCATATTGTTCCAATCCGCAAAACTCGTATTGTTGATTCCCTGCAGATTCGAGTGGTAAGCTTCAATAGCGTTTTTCACGACCATACGTGGATTGTTCAGCATAATACCACTATCCCAACCTCCGCCTTCGGATACCTGTATGTGATCGCGACGCAATAAGCGGTTAATCCATACATTCTCGCTAACCGTACCGTAATCCATCCAAGGGAAAGCACTATTCACGGTATCGGACCGGAATCCCCAATTCTCGTTAGCGGCTGCATACTCAAACCCGAACGCTGTATAGCGCTTTGCTTGCGTATTCGCATCGGAATCAGAAGGGACTACGGCAGCGCCGGGATTCGGCATCATGACCATCGTGTTTGTGAAAGCATTTTTATAAATATCGATAATGCTTTCTAAGGTACGCTTCCGAGTGGCGCTGTCCGGCCATGGGAAGTTGGACGAATCATTCCAACCTGACCATTCGCCGAATAGGGAAAACGCTCTAAGATCAACCCAGGCCATGCCCGGGTTCGTATCGTATCGAGCAGCAAACGCGTCAATCGCTTCCTTAAGCTCCGTCAGAAAGATAGGGTCATAATAGATCGGCTGTTTGGCGGAATAGATTCCATTGTAAGGAGCCATTCTGAACGAAGCTCCTTTAACGTCAAAGAGCCATGCTGGCGGATAAATATACGGAAAAACACTGGGGTCGTTGGCGACATCCGGACTTTCGGACATCAGCAGTTGAAACTCTACCGTTTTCCCCTCGGCATTGATTCGGTTCATGAATGCGTCCAAGCGGTCCCAACTAAAACCATTGTCGGTCGGTTCAAAATCTGCCCAAGCGATCTGCAACCGCACGATATCCGCATCCGCCGGTATCTGCAGAGCCCCATTAATATAATCCGTTATGGCCGGGTCATTCGAGAATGTGTAGCCAGGAGATCCAGCAGGCTTAGGAGAATTGATATCAAAGGCTGTCCCGGTATAAGGATTTCCGTGAAGCACTTCGTGGGTGTCGTAGAAATATACCGTTTTTTCGGCAGCGTTTGCCTTATCAGAGAAGATCGTTAAACTAAGAGCACACATGCAAAACAATAGTAAATACCCGAGTTTTTTCATTCCAATCACTCCTCATTTGGGACAATTAGATGATCAAATCTTGATAACGGATGAGGCAGCCAAATTCCTCTCCAGAAGCAACGTACAAACGATTTCCCACGGCTGTGTGTAAAATGCATGAAATATAATGAATACTAGCCCACTCCGAGTCAATATTCTTCAAGCTTTCCGTCTCCTTGTTGACCCGCGGTCTGCCCAGATCCCTCAACCCTTCTCGAGGTGAGAAGGCGAATACGTGCCCGGCATCTTTCGGACCTCCGTAAATACCGGCAACCCGGTCTCCCGATATCCGGATCAATCCTCTTAACTCTCCTGTGGAATACAATCTTCCATAGCAAATCACGCTGGTTCTATCGGCTGAGAGGGTGTATAAAATACCATCGAATGTACCACATACAAGTGTTCCGTCGTCAAGCAAGGCAGATGTCGTAATCGTGGATTTGAATGCTCTGCCTTTGATGGCTTGCGAAAGAACGTCAAGTCTCTCCACATGCCCTGTGGATACCCTGTATCTGAGAATTTCGTCACCCCAACCGGACAAAATAATCTCATCCTCATTTAACTTGACAAGATGGCTCCAAACTTCCTGCAGACTGATATTCATAAGCTCGTCTGTTTTTGATTCAACAGGGTCGAACACGTATAATTTACCGTCCGAATCGCTTATGAGCAGCTTATCTTCTTGGATTAGACAATGAATCCTATTTAATTTTTTGTTTTCAAGCGCGATCACCTGTACGCAAGCTTTCTTTAACAAGTCCACTACAAGCAATCGATGATCGGAAGTCATGACGAGAATCGTATGATCATATCCATCGATACAGGAAACCGTACTACCTTCCGCATATAGCTCCTCGAATAATAAAGGCTCCGCGCATTCGAAGTTCATCTGCAGCAGATAAACGCTCTCGCTCCCCGTTATGCCATATACACTTCCATCCGTACCTTCTTTCATATGCTTCACTTTGGCGTTCTTCCATGAAACGAATCTATGTAATGGAAAAGTACTAATTACGTCCGCTTCCATATGCAGATCATAGATTCTATCATTATTCATATGCATATTGTGCAAGGTAATCGGTTTGATCTTAGCTAATGGCGCATCTTCCCCAGGAACCTGAATCCGTTTCGTATCAATGGCTAAAATATAGGGAGAGTGTTCACCGCATACCTCTACCATATGCAGCAGCCCTCGACGATCAAAGTGCATTTCGCAAATGTAGTAGGCCTGTTTACCGGAAGGTGAAATCAATCCAAGATTTTCAGGTTCCCCTCCCCCCAGAATATCCCACCTGACCAATCGCATCAATTCCGCGTCATGATAAGATTCCAAACCGTAATAGAGCACAAAGTTTTCGTCCGCCGCTAAACCTCCTATTGTATGAGTTAAATAAGGAGCCCTAGGCTGCTCCGGCCTTAAATGCACGAATCCATGCCTTACCGTCTCAAGGGTCTCGGGATACAGCTCAATGACATCACCATCGATATTAGAAATAAAAAGCAGGGTATCTCTAGGCGTGTTAAGTCCGAAAATAAGCATTCTCCTGTATTTGTTCCCAAATTCGGAGTGAAAGCTGACTTTCAAGTCTTCGATTGCATCCTTTTCGGGATCAAATCTCCATAGCTCACCCGTGTAAGCGCCACCATATATACGACCTTTGGCATCCTTAATTAGCCTGCAGGAGGCAAATTCACTGATTTTACCGTAATCTTTTACTTCGTTGGTTTCCAAATCTAGTCGGTAAAAATGTCCGCGCATGTACCCTGTGAAATAATAGTAGCGTTCATCATTACCCAGAATCCCGCCATATATGCTTTCCCTCGGAACAGGGATTCCCAATACACGGACGTCGTTCGAATCTGGATCGACAATCATTAGGATTGACCCCGGATAGCCTTCCCAAATATCTTCATAGTGTTGTTCAAACAGCCATCTCTTATGATTGGGAGCCGGTGCCGTATTGTGTGTAGCCATGATTAGCCTTCCGTCCGACAGAAAATCTAGCGACGTGTGAATTTTACTAGGTGGCATTTGTGCGGGATCAACGATCCATGCTTTGGCTACATCGCAAATCTCTCTTATATTCCCTGTATCCGGATAGTACTCGTACAGGAGAGCCGATACCGGGATGTCACCCTCACCGCATACGCTTACAAAGAATCGATCGTCCTTGGAGCGGCAAAAATCCCATGAGGCGTTATGGCCTTTTTCGTTCGGCAATTGCGTAAATCGGGTATGTTCATCCGGTATACCCGCCAATAAATTATGTTTCATTTCCTTGCAGCCTCCGATGCTCTCCAATTATGGAGGACCCGCATTGTGCGAATCCTCCCATGTTCTCACGGATATGAGCTTCTATTTTTTTCCTGCCCTATAAGCAGAAAATTGCTTTTGTAATTCCGAATAATACTTATCCCAGCCAGCTGCAGCCATTTCTTTTTTGGCAACTTCGATTCCTTTGTCATAGCTGATAACCCCTACCAAAATCGGTTTGATCCGCTCGTCGTATACGGAATCCAGCTTCGCTCTTTCCACTTTGACTGGTTCCATGTTGGGTGTAAAACCAAACGCCTTAGAAGGTATGGCACCGTTGTCCCATGTCTTGTTGATGGTTATGAAGCTATCTGGCACCGTCGTTTCATATCTCGGGAAATTCACGTTGAACAGCGCCCATTGATAGAAAAGCTCATCTTTATTGATCCTCTCCACTTTGTCATTTACGAGCTTGTAGTCTTTATCCTTGATCCCATAGGCGAAGAAATCGAAATTATCCAAGTTCTTCTGCATCAGATTCAGCACCATTGCCACTCTTTCGGCATTCTTGGAGTAGGCTGGCACCATGACAGCCGTGCTGGAGTAAGCGTTTTTAATTTTCGGCTTGTCAGGAGCGAACAAGAAGTCTTTAAGTTTGGCGTTCGGCACGTTCTTTTGCAAATTTGGCAATACCTCAACGATGTTGTTGCCCCCGCTTCTTCCCTGCATCCACATATATTTGCCAGAAGCGAACAAGTCCTGCGCAGCGGCCTTATTGGTCAAAATGTCCTTTGCCAACAAGCCGTTCGTATAAAGCTTGTTGAAAAAATCGCTCTGCGTCTTGAATTCCGGACTATCGATGAAGGAAACTAACTTGCCTTCCGATGCGTTCTCATCTGTCAAGAAATACTTCAGCCCCTGATCCCACGTATAGTTCTTGTCGGACAAACCTCGTAAATAAGGCTGTACGAAAGAAACCGTATTCGGCGTCGCATACATGTCTGGATGTTTTGCTTTGACAAGTGTGGCGAATGTATAGAGATCATCCATCGATTTGATTTCGCTCATGTTGACTTCTTCCAACAAATCCTGCCTAATGCTGATTGAGTAAGCGTTAGCAGATAAAGGAGCATACCCCATCGGGATCCCATAAAGCTTGTTATTGATCGTGAATTCTTCAAAATGCTGGGGTGTAAGATTCTTTTTCAAGTCCGGCATATATTTGTCAGCCAGTTCAGTCAAGTCGTAAGCTTCTTTCTTCTGTACAAGTTGGTTCAACCAGGTTGGATCTGTAAATGTGAAATCGAAATCTTGACCGGCGGCGAGCATCAATTCAATTTGTTGACCGGAGCCGTATGCCGACCATGGCATATACTGAACGGTCAATTCCGTGTTCAATTCGTCCTTCAGTTTTTTATTGACATCCGTCATAAAATCTTTCATCCGTGGAGATTCATCACCAAGCGCGACCATTTTAATTTTTTTAAATTCTGCCGGTCTGCCAGTACCGGAATCTGACGGTTTTGTCGATGATTGCGCTGATACACTCGGATTGCTGCTCGTGGGCGTATCCTTATTTGTCGTGCTACAGCCGACTGTAAGTAAAGTTAATACGGCAAGAGATAGTGAAGCGACAGCTATCTTTTTCATAAACGGTTGGCCTCCTTTTATTATCTTTCTAAATAAAAAACAAGTTGATATGTTAACATCGCAACTTTCGCATTGAATGGCGAGCTAAGGAATTCTCCGTCCTCCTTTGTCATGGGGGTCAATTTTACCGTAGCCAGCTAGCCTTTCACAGCCCCTATCACTACACCTTTGACGAAAAACCGCTGCAGGAATGGATAAACGAGAATAATTGGACCCACTGTTATGCATGTCAAAGCCATTTTCGTCGTCTGCAGGGGAACCTTGATTGCACTTGCCATGGCAGTGCCTTGATTGTTGCTAAGAAAATCGATATTAGACAGAACTGTGTATAAATAGAACTGAAGGGGATACAATTGTTGATTTGTCATGAACATCATTGCCAGGTAGAAGTCATTCCAGAAGGAAAGGGCATAGAACAAAGCAATCGTAACCATACCGACCCTTGCCACCGGGATGTAAATATGAAATAAGATACTGATATGCCCAGCTCCGTCAATTTTGGCCGCTTCGGCAATTTCAGGAGGCACGGTACTGAAAAAATTACGTAGTAGAAATACATAGAACAGATTCATGAGCGCTGGAACGAATAGAGCGAAAAGGCTGTTCGTCAGATGATAATATTTGGTTAGCAGAATGTACCAAGGCAAGATTCCGGCATTAAACACCAGAGGAATATAGGCAAGCACATTAAGCACATTTCTGTGTTTGAAGCCTCTCACCGAGGCCGCATAGGCATAGGTCGTCGTGACCACCATACAGGCGGCCGTCCCGACCACCGTGACGAATATCGTCACCAGATAGCCTGACATCACTTTATCGCCAAGTGAGGTGAAGATGTATTTATAAGCATCCAAGCTAAAGTGCTTGGGTAGAATCGCATATCCTTCCGCTACCACCTGCTTTTCGTCGGTAAATGACACACCAAGTACGATCAACAGTGGGTAGATGAAAAAGGCAGCAAACAGCACGATAATCATATACATGAATGCAACAGAAATCTTGTCAGACAGATTTGCTTTCAATGTAACGCCACCTCCTAGAAAATTTTATAGTCTTTATCGAATCTTCCTGCCACATAATTGAAAACGATTACAAGCACAAAACCGAAAATAGATTGGTACAGCCCTACGGCAGACGCCATCGCAAACTCACCGTTCTTGATAACTGACCGGTAAACGAACGTATCGATAATGTCGGTCGTCGAGAATAAAACCGGATTCAGATTCGTTAACCCAAGCATCATCGTTAGATCGCCGTAAAAGATTCTTCCTACCGCGAGCAGTGTCAGGATGATGATCGTTGGGCGAAGAAGCGGTAGTGAAATGCGGACCATTTGCTGCACACGGGTAGCGCCTTCAACAATGGCAGATTCATAATAGGAAGGATCAATGTTCCGCAAAACGGCATAAAAGATAATTGCATTATAGCCTGAAAACTTCCATATGCTGCTAATTGTCAGAATCACTGGCCAGTACTTCGGCTCCGAAAAGAAGTCGATCTTGGCAAACCCGAGCCATTGAAGCAGCTGTTCGACTGTTCCTTTGTCGTAATCGATGAGTGTAAGCAGCAAGCCGCCGGCCACCGCCCACGAGATAAAGTAAGGGAAGAAAGAAACCGATTGTGCCACCTTCAAAAACGTTTTCCCCTTGATTTCATTAAATAGCAAGGCCAGAATAAGTGAGATCGCTGTGCCAAATACGATGTAACAGCTGTTCAGCAGAACCGTGTTTTGCGTTGCTCTCCACGCTTTATCGAAGCTGCTGAAAAAAAAACGAAAGTTTTCGAAGCCCACCCAAGGGCTGCCGAATATCCCGTCCATGAAATTGTAATTTTTGAAGACGACCACGAGCCCCGCCATCGGCAAATAACAAAACATAAGCAAGTACATCAGGCCAGGTATCGCCAGTATATACAAGAGGCCATTCCCACCTATTTTGTTTCTTGCTTTACCCAATGCAGGTGCTTGATTCATTTTGGGCTGACTTCCTGTTTGCGAATGCATCGTCCACTTCCCCCTAGGTTAATATTCGAATATCATTGCTAGCCCCTTCAACCTACACGTCCTGCTTCTTTTTGACAATATCACTTTTTTATAATGCTTATAATTTTTTGACATTCACAGCTAATAATTATTTGACATCCTATAGAAGTCGCTGCAGCTACTTTTCGGACGCCTTCGATCTCTTGTATACTGATTGTCAGAGCGATATGTCGGGCAAAGGAGACCATTATGATCAGAAGCTATATTCCTACGGTCAAAGGGAACATCGTATTGATAAAGTTGTTTTTAAGTATTCTGAGCATTTCCACTTTTGCAGTCATTCTGATTGCTATATCCATTTTCTACTTATTTCAAAACAAGACGATTGAGGATCTGAATGTCGCAGATAACCTCGCCCTAACGAATATCCAGACACTATTGCATAATTACATCGACACGACCGAAAAAACGATCATCAGTACCTATCAAAACCCCTCCGTCAAGAAGCTCATTTACGAAAACAACACCGAATGGAACGATACGATGATCGCTACGGTCAATAATACGCTGGGTACGCTTTCCGCTTATTCGTTTATTAATTCGCTCTACCTGTTCGGAGAAGGCAATATTTTATTCAAGGCATCCAACTCAGGAATCCCGGAGGAGGAGGAAGGACGCATAACGAGAATGCTATGGACGGAAACCCCGGGGAAACCGATCCCCTGGACGTTCAAGCGAATGTCGGGAGACGCCCTGCATATCATATCCATCTTTATAGGTGAAAGATCGACAGGTAATCAAGGATATGACAGCGCTGTCATGATGAATGTCAGTATGGATATGATCCATCAAGCCATCTTTCCTGCAGCCTTATCCAAAGGCCAGGAAATTTACGTAGTCGATAAGAACGGAACTGTTCTTCTCCATAATGACATGGATCATTTCAATGCCGACGTTTCTCAAAAGCCATATATCACAAAAATGATGAAGGACAACAAGGATTCCGGTCATTTTACGACAACCGTCAACGACCGCAAATACAATTTGGGCTACATTCGTTCGCCGGAAGGCGATTATTATGTCGTCCACATGATGGAATATGAATTAAGCGTTCAGAAGCTGACTGGAGCGAGGAATACGATCCTCCTAATCGGTTTTCTCGTACTGTTGCTGGTTCTCCTGACATCGCTCTATATTTCCTATCGCATCTACTATCCCATTCATACGATTTTCAACCGAATTAGAGGGTTGTTCGGCGATATCCCACAAGTTTCTTCCAATCGTAACGAGCTCCAGGCCATGTCTAATGCCACAGCGAAAATCATCGAGAGGATGAACAGCTATGACAAGCAAGTGGAAAACAAGGCGGCGATGGAGATGTTCAATCTATCCCGAACAAGCATGAAAGGCGAAGAGATCGAAGATATTCTCAGAAGAATGAATATTTTAGCACAAATGGGCACAGGAGCCCCTCATGCCGTCATCGTTCTGAGAATAGGCAACCATCGACAATTCGAAGAAAACAACACCATACAAGCCATCGATTTTCAGCTTCATTCAATCGGCAATATCGTTTCGGAGTACATACAAAGCTGCGCTAGCTGCCATGTCTATGTCATTAATACCGAACATGCCGTACTTCTCGTTACGGGAGCCAAATTCGGCGAAATAGACTTGAATGCACTCCTTGAAGATGCTTCCCAAGCCGTTTATAACATACTCGGACTTGATATCACGATCGGAGTAAGCCCAATAACCCACCAGTCAACCGATCTTCCTGCACTTTACAAAGAAGCATACAGACTCACAAACTACCGTTTGCTGTTCGGAAAAAGGACCGTCATTTACGCTCGCATGGCGAATAAGGAGATCACAAACGAATCGCTGTCCCATTTATATATGACGGTAACCGAAGCTCTAAAGAGAACCTCGCTTCCTGATTACCTAGAGGCGCTGGATCGTTTATTCGCAGCCTGCAGCCTTTTGCGTTATGAAACGATTATCAGCCTACTGTCGCAGTTAGCCGTCGACATCGCCAAAATCCCCCAAGGCATTGGAGCCAAAAGCGCTGCCGATAACAATCCCGATTATTACGAGCTCTATGTCAAATTCGAAAAATTTGAGGATTTCTCTGCTTTTACCGATGCCTTTACGGTGCTGTATGAAGAGATATCCACCGTACTTGCCAATCTCAATAATACGAATATGCGAGACATCGCATCAAAAGCGATCGATTATATTACAAGCAACTATCATAATCAGGATATGACGGCTAACCTTATGGCGGAAAAGCTGAATATTACCCCATCTTACTTTAGCAAGATATTTAAAGAGTGTACCCGTACGACCTTTCCGGACTACGTTGCCAGCCTCCGGCTCGAAAAAGCCCGGGAACTGCTTCTTCAGGACTACAGTCAGGAAATCGTCGATATATCTGCCAAGGTGGGCTACACGAATGCTTCCTATTTTACGGCAGCTTTCAAGAAAAAGTACGGTATTACGCCTTCGAAGTACAGGGTGAACGTTCTCTATGATAGAGAAATAAATTCTAATTAGACAATTAATATTCAATTGCTCGGCGATTACAATACTCCGTTCAATCGTGCAAAGCTCTAATTCATGATAAACTGATTGGAATGAAGTCATGGGAATGGGGCATTGAAACGTAATTAGATTTTAAGTGGAAGCGGTACGAATCGGAGGTTATCTTGCTACGGTTAGTGATTTAGTAGAGATGATGGAAGAATCCCCCCATTCACCCCATTATATCATCCTGCCCGTTAGCCTAAACAAAAGCTGCCGGTCTTTTGCCGGCAGCCTTAATGGTGATTTTTGAGCTATCGTGTTCCTATAAATTGAAAACGTCGGGACTAAAATCCATTATCAGTTTGATTATTATTTAGTTCCTGCAACCAAATTTCTAT
The DNA here is from genome assembly GCF_009363075.1 of Paenibacillus guangzhouensis. NCBI lineage: Bacteria > Bacillati > Bacillota > Bacilli > Caryophanales > Paenibacillaceae > Paenibacillus > Paenibacillus guangzhouensis. The sequence goes on from NZ_CP045293.1 coordinate 3,428,571, forward strand.
TGTATCTCTTATTTCAAATCTGTCTTTGGATCGCTTTAATTTATATACTTTCCAGTTTTCATCGACCAGAACTAATTTATATTCGCCATTTAATCTACTGTCTGGATAACAGTATCCGTGAAATGATTAAGCTATCCTACCTTTTAGTTAAGTAACAGTTTACATAGGTACATTTTATCTTTTTATAATATAAAAATCCTAAAAGAACCGGCGGTAGAGTTCTCGTCGGCGTTCCCCACGCAGCTGGGCATAAATTTGAGTGGTTGATGCTTTTTCATAAGGCTTTAAACGGATTAATAAGGGTTGTATGATTACTTTCACCTCATATAAAAAAAAGAGTGAAGCACTTTATTATATTAAGCACTCCACTCTTGTCTTCATATAAAGTTACCCGCAGCGACTATATCCGCAATTCGTGCATGTCTTGCAGCCCTCGACATTAATCAGAGATGCCGAACCGCATGATGTACAGAGGTCACGCGACGTGTAAGCACTCGCATCATGAGCATGGTCAGCTTGCGCTGCCGCTTCCGGCTCTTCGACCGCAATTGTCGCCGCGATTGGCGCAATATGTTCCGAAGAAGCTGCGAGCTCATTACTCTCAATATGCGCTTCGAGCGCTTTGGCTACCGCATCGGCGATCGATTCTACGCGATTAACACCGAAGCCGATCGCACCGGATCCGCCAATACCCTTCAGATGTTTGATGAGAAGAGCTTCCTTCTGACCATGATCCCCGTACCGCAGGAACAAGGAACATACGCGGCCTAATGCTTCCGCCATCGCGAAGACGTCGGAGCCCGCTTTACCCACGTTCAAGAAGATTTCGCTCGGAATCCCTTCATTGTCGTTAATGGTAATGTAAGCCATACCGAATGGCGTATTAATCTTGTACGTCGCCCCACGCAATACTTGCGGGCGGCTCTTGTATTGTTTATCAAAGACTTGCTTGGTGCCCGCATCCACATTCACTGCAAGCGATTTGTCGAGTGTCGCAATCGCACCCTTCTCTTCCTTGGTCGCAGCTGCTTCTTCTTGCGTTGCTGCTTCTTTCTTCTCTTCCTTCTTCTCCGTCTGCAGCACCTGTACATCACGACTGCCGTCGCGATAGATCGTTACCCCTTTGCAGCCAAGATCAAAGGCCAGCTCATAGAGACGTTTCGTATCTTCAATCGTGAAGTCTGAAGGACAGTTCGCTGTCTTCGAGATGGAGCTATCCACCCAGCGCTGAATCGCTGCTTGCGAACGGATATGATCCTCCGCAGACAAGTCCATCGCCGTTACGAAGTAATCCGGCAAGGTCTCGCCTGGATGAGCATCGATCCAATCCTGCGCGATCGGTACGAACTGCTCGTCGAAGCCAAGACGGCTCTGGCGGTAGAATTTAAACGCAAAGTAAGGTTCGATCCCTGTCGATGTACCAACCATGGTCCCCGTACTTCCTGTCGGAGCTTGCGTGATGACCGTTACGTTACGCATACCTTTCTCGGCAATCGCTGCACCCACTTCAGGATAGACATCGACGATATTTTTCATGAATCCGCTCTGCATGAACGGTTCAAGGTCGAACGCTTTGAAAGAACCTTTCTCGCCGGCAATCTCTGCCGATGCGAGGTAGGATTCTTTGGCGATAAAGCCGTATAGTTTATCTAAGAATTCTAACGATTCTGGACTTCCATAACGAATCTGCAGCTTAATCATGAGCTCTGCAAGTCCCATCGTTCCGAGACCCACGCGGCGTTCTTTCTGCTGATTTTCTTTATTTTCTTCGAAATGATAAGGGGTCTTATCAATGACGTTGTCTAGGAACCGTACAGAGTAACGTGTTACGCGGCCGAGCTCAGCCCAATCGACGTCATGGTTCGCCTCATCATAGAACTTCGAGAGGTTCATCGCGGACAAGTTACATACACCCCAGCCTGGAAGACCTTGCTCACCGCACGGATTCGTACAAATGATCGGGTTGAAATACCAGCTGTTCGACATTTGGTTGTAGTATTCCATGAATACGACGCCTGGCTCAGCCGATTTCCAAGCCGATTCCATGATCGTATGCCATACGTCGCGAGCACGAACCGTATTGTAGTGGATGACGTTCTTGCCTAGCTTCTTCCACTTATCCATGTCGCCGTCCCAGATCTCATTGTATTCCGGATCCGAAGTATCCGGGAAGACCAGATCCCAAGTCAGATCCTTCTTCACCGCTTCCATGAAGCCATTGCTCACGCATACCGACAGGTTTGCATTCGTCACTTGCCCCATTGTCTGCTTGACGGTAATGAAGTCCATAAGGTCCGGATGCCAATCATTAATCATCAGCATGAGCGCACCACGACGACTTCCGCCTTGCTCGATCAAGCCTGTCGTGTAGCTGAACAATCCGCCCCACGATACCGCACCGCTCGACGAACCATTTACGCCGCGAACTATCGCGCGACGCGGACGCAGCGAGGATAAGTTAATGCCAACACCGCCGCCGCGTGCCATAATCTCTGTCATCTCGGACAATGTCGCCATAATGCCGCCGCGGCTATCTTTTGGCGAAGGAATCACGTAGCAGTTGAACAACGTTAATTCTTCACTTGCGCCTGCACCGGCTGCAATCCGTCCGCCCGGCACCAATTTCCAATCATCTAATATATATCTGAAGTTTTCCGTCCATTGTTTTTGTAATGCTGGAGTTTTCTCCACCGATGCCATTGCCGCTGCAAGACGATCCCACATTTCCTCAGGCGTCTTCTCAACGGTTAGAGTCAGCTTCTCAACTGTCGATTCGACCACTTCACCGCTGCGAGTTCTCACAGTCACGGAACGGCCTTCCCGCTTGATCACTTCCCCAACCTCTTTAGCTGGAAATTTCGGATCATCTTTGGTTAATACGAGGACGACATCTCCGACCTTCGTCTCGTTCGTATCTGCATTTTTCCACGCGTAACGATCCAAAAATATTTTCTCACTTAATCCTTCCAACCGCTGCTTATGCGTCGTACTCAACAAAAATAACCTCCTCTAGCATATTAACAATCCATAAACCTATGATTCCGCACAAAAACGCATATTTATTGTATGTAAAGTTTACAATATATTGTGTGCGTTAATCATTATACTATACCACATATTGTACTTTCTAATGGTGTGATGTGGAATTCCTGCCAAGAATCCGCAGCATGTCCCTTCAAGCTTCTTTTTTCTCTATCGCACGCTCTATTTCTAGACTTGCAATTCTTAATCCTTCCATTTGGAGAATATTGTAACCCAGTTATGAAGCCGCCCATTTTCGTCCATACTAACCAGAACAGTTCATGAATTTCTATAATTTTTTGCACATCATCACGAAGGAGCTAATCTCATCATGTCTATAAATTCTGTCAATACGTCAAGGGCCAAACCATCGCCTGTTGAGATGGAGTTCGATCGTGCCTGGTTCTCAGAATTAGAAGAACGCACAGCGAAGAACGGTCCTTGGGACGACTTTACGTTATTCAGTCTTCATTATGAAGCGGAACAATCTCAGGTGGTCTCCAGCTTCGACGAGTTGCAGTGCCTCACCCAATTGAACAATCTGAGTCCGCTCCCTCACCAAATCGAGACAGCGACGAAGGTCCTTCATGAAATGCGCGGCAGAGCCATCCTTGCGGATGAGGTAGGTCTTGGCAAGACCATTGAGGCCGGGCTCATTCTCAAAGAATATCTTGTTCGCGGCCTTGCACGCAAAGTGCTCATTCTCGTACCTGCTTCTCTCGTCCTTCAGTGGGTTCGCGAGCTGAATCAGAAATTCGGCATCGCTGCCGTTGCACAGAAAAAAGAGTACACATGGCACTATGACGTCGTCGTCGCGTCGATGGATACCGCCAAGCGCGATCCACATAAGGACCTGCTCCTGCAGAATGAATACGACATGCTCATCATTGATGAAGCCCACAAATTGAAAAACAAGAAAACAACCAACTATCAATTCATTACCCAATTGCGCAAAAAATATTGTCTTCTGCTGACAGCGACACCGATTCAGAATGACCTCAGCGAGCTCTATAATCTCATTACGTTATTGAAACCAGGACAGCTCGGCGGTGTCAGTGATTTTGCCGCGAACTTCATCGTGGATAAGCGGCTGCCGAAGAATGAGGACCAACTGCAGAGCGAATTGTCCAAAGTGATGATACGCAATCGGCGAAGCGATGGAAATATCGGATTCACCAGACGATTCGTCAAGAATGTTCCGTTAACGCTGTCCGATGAAGAAATGGCACTGTATAACGGCGTAACGGCCTTCGTCAAGGATCGCTATAACGAGCTTAACGGCGATATGAGCAGCATGCTCTCCCTCGTTACGCTGCAGCGTGAAGTATGCAGCAGTCGAGATGCCGTGTTCTTGACCCTCATCAATCTATCGAAAAAAATGCCGGAAGACTCTCCTGTCCATGCGAAGATCTGGGAGCTTGTGAATATGATCCGGCAGATCAAAGCCAATACCAAAGCTGAGAAAGCGCTCGAATTGATTGAAGAAATGAACGATAAAGTGATCATCTTCACCGAATACCGACAGACGCAGGATTACCTTCTGAATTTCTTCCGCAGCAAGAATATGGTGGCTGTTCCCTATCGAGGCGGTATGAATCGGGGCAAAAAGGATTGGATGATGGATTTGTTCCGTAACCGCGCGCAAGTGATGATTGCGACAGAAGCTGGCGGCGAAGGCATTAACCTGCAATTCTGTCACCACATGATCAATTTCGATCTGCCTTGGAATCCGATGCGCGTCGAGCAGCGAATTGGCCGCGTCCACCGGCTCGGGCAGACAAATGATGTCAAAATCTATAATCTCTCCACCACCGGAACGATCGAAGAGCATATCCTGAACCTGCTCCATGAAAAAATCAATTTGTTCGAGCTCGTCATCGGTCAGCTGGATGTCATCCTTGAACGGATGGAGAAGCAGGATTCGCTCGAGAAAAGGCTCTATAAAATGATGTTGGAGTCAAAATCGGATGAGGATATACGGGCGAATATGGAATCGATCGGCAAATCATTCCACGACATCGCCAAAACAGTTGCGGACAATGAGCCGTACATTCAAGAAGTACCACAGGAGGAAGCAAATTAAATGGTGATGAGCGCGAAGCAAGTCCAGCAATATGTTCTTCGCTATTTGGATGCGACGAACTGCCATTTGATCGAGAAGTCGCCGGGACACGTCATCGTGAAGTTATCGCCGCAGGCAGACCGTGAGCTTACGAATCGCCCATATTACTGGGGGTTCGTCGATCGTACAGGGACAGAGCCGGAGACGATGAAGTTTTGTTTTATTTTCGATAAGGACAAGATGCCCCCGCTGCCGCCAGATCCCCCGCCAGGACCCGGCTATATCGCCCATCGATTGCTGAAGGAAGAAGTCACGTACGGCAGTCGGAGATTGGATCAATTCTTCCAAGCTGCGAAGGCGGGCGGCTCTTATGTCAATCTGTTCGAATTGCCGACAGCAGAGCAGAAATCCTCCAACTTCTCGACCCCCTATGAGCAATGGCTTGGGGTGAATATGAAGGTCGAATTCGCTTGTGATATGAAGCGTGAAGAAATTCATTCGCTTGGGATCTCGATGGTGACAGGTGAGATACGTGAGCATTTCTGCGACGACATGTTAATACGTAAAATGACCCCGCGACTTCCGGCCAATGTTCACGTCCTGCGCAGCGCTCTAACCTTAACGAAAGCACGGAATCAGCTTGAGAGCTTCATTGAGAAGAAGATTAAAACGTACGATGACGCTTGGGCGATCGAGGCCAGAATTCGATTCGATGACGAAATTGCGCGGATTGACAGCTACTATGAGGGATTGCTGAAGACAGAAGACGAAGAAGTAAGGAAATCTGTAGAAGAACAATACGCTAATCGCAAGCAAGAACTGACATGGCAATATGAACCGAAGATCCGAATTTCCGTCATGAATTGCGGATTCTTTCATCTGCGGTCCTTCGCGAACCAATAACAGACGATTCTCGCTAAAACCTCGCAAAAATAGAACGGAGACAACGGCAGCACTGCCGACACGTTTTAACAACCTTTTCCAGGCTTGTCCGCTACAATAAGGAACATAAGATCATAATATGATAGCAAGAAGGTGATGCGCTCATGCAACCATCGCGATTTATTCGCATACTCTTGTCAACTTGTGCAACCGTTACACTGCTCATTAGCATAATTTTAACACCCGTATCGCCAGTCATCGCCGCGTCCGCTTCCGAAGTGACATCATCCGCTGATGCCGATTCGATACCAGCCATCGACCAACAAATGCTCGCTTCGCATGTAGAAGGCTGGATTCAAGATTTATCTAAGCATGCGCCGTTCACCGTCTGGAAAGGGGCGGAATATACCATCTCTCCCCTCGGTCCCGGCCTGCACAGTTGGCTCGTGCAGTTAACGAAGCAGAATAAGGAGCTCGGGTATCTTATCGTCAGTGCGACGGAGTCGCAGCAATTGACATTGTCCGAATATGGCGTCGGTCCAAGTCCGCTCTTCAGTACAAATACGCTGTACCTCTCTCTGGTGCAGCATGGTATCATTCCTTCATCGATCAAACGAAATCAACTTTTGACCACCGAACGTCTGCACATCCAGCGTTATTATCTACACCCGATGTTAGCCGTCTGGCGTGTCGAACCGCAGGATCAACCAGCGACCTATTACAATGCCAAGACCGGGGAGCAGCTCCTCATCACGGACCAAGAGTGGGACAAGCAAAAGAATACATTAAGCCAAGGATCACCCATGGAAGCTGGTATGCAAGAAGTCATTCAACCTAACAAAAATGCACAGCCTATCGCCTCCTTCGATCCATTCGAACGCATCAATTGGCTAACCCATGCTCCCCTCGAAATTAAAAACGCAGCAAATCTTTCTTCAAAGCTCGATCAGAAGGCCAGAATTACCTATGTATCGAATTGGTACCAAGACACCTATTTAATTCCGCTAGCCGTCTCGGGCTATCAGACTTGGGGGAACGTTACGTATATTATGGTTCATGACGAAGGAGCACGATGGATCCCATTCCAATCCCTAGCTGCTTACGGAAAATTCTATAAATGATCGTAGGATGAGTCCCTCGAATGGGGCTCATTTTTGTTCTATCTGGCAGACATCATACCGGACAGCTGCGCAGCATCCCTTCTCCAACGGTCGTACCACGCCGTACCACTGGTTTCAATCCCCTGCTGCAAAGTATGGAGCGTCCGCCAAGCTAACTCATACTGCTCTGACGTGATGACAGCCCGCTCTAGTGCTTCCTCCAGCTCCTCTGCATCCAAGACGATATGAACACCCGAGGGTAAGATGACAAGGTCTAAGAAGAGATCATCAAAATAAGGCACACCCTCAGACGACACGCCATTGCCTGCATGGATATCCACATAATGATGGACGAGCACACCATTCGGATCAATAACCGTCGTTACTGCGTAATTCGCATGGTTCGGAAAATATTGCAGCCATACATATTGATCATCCACGAGCCTATAGCGCTCAATCTCCGTATCCGGTTGATACCAAATCGGTTCTTCTACATCATCAAATTGGACGCGTGTGACATACCCCTGATAATCGTCTTCCTTCACAAGTATTTGACGATAGGTTACCCGCAGCTTCCGGTTCCAATCGGACAAGTCTGCGATTTTTCGCTTTATTTTCACGAAACCCCTCCTCCCTGTCTGTCCATTATATAACATGCAAGTATAAACAAACCCCGCTTTCCTTCAAATGGACGTTAACATTTCTTATCATTCAAAAAAAAGCACCAGCCTTCAACTTTTGGATGAAGGAGGTGCTTCTTCATGTACATGGCTTACTTTAAATGTTCCTTGTACCCATTTAAGAATGCTGTACGGGAGATAGCCGAACCATTTCAATACCCACGGCTCCCGTGTTTGACGATGCTGCTTACGAACATCTTTTGGCGTCTCCATATAGACAACAACTTGTTCGGTAATATATTTGACGAGCTCTTCACCTTTTTTAGCCATTGCTACCCCTCCTTGCTGAATTCCATACTCATAGCATGCTCCATTGGTACAAAAAATAAACTTAGCGCATCATTTCTTTCATTTTGCGCATCCTATGCAGGAAGCTTTTTCAAGGAGGATTTCATTTCATATGCCTATAACGAGACCATTACATCGCTTTCTTCTTGCCAGTGTTCTTGTCATTTTCAGCTGTCATACCTGGGCTTCATCTGCTGCTGCGGAACCCGCACCAATGAACGAAATTTTCACCCATCCTGTTATTGTTATTGATGTAGGACATGGCGGCATCGATGGCGGTACAAGCCACGAGAATATTCTAGAGAAGAATATCAACCTAGAGATCGGTACCCGCCTCTATCTGCTGCTGCAGAAGAACGGCATTCACGCCGTCCTGAATCGTACGGGCGATTATGCGCTAAGTGAAGATAATCATTGGCTGAACAATAAATCTAGACACCGCAGGGATCTTGCCCAGCGTCGTCAATTGACAGAAGAAATTCCGACCGAAATGCTCGTCAGCCTGCACGTCAATTGGAATAAAAATCGCAACCGCCGCGGGCCTGTTGTCCTCTATAAAGAAGAAGGCCGCAGTATTATGCTCGCGAACATTATTCAAAATGCGCTGAACAAACATTACGGCACCCATATGGAAATGCAAAGCGGCAAACCTTTCTATTTACTGCGTCGCGTCAATCAGCCTGCTGTTATTATCGAGACCGGGTTTATTAGCAACAGCGAGGACCGCCGCATGTTATGCGATCCGAAGGAACAGACCGCCATTGCCAATACCATTGCTGGCGCATTGCAATATTACTTATCGCTCTTGTGAGCCGTAGCGAATTCCGCCACTCTAACGAACTGGAACATCGATTTCATCTTCGGCAGCGAACCAGCAAGGATGGACGCTGTCGTTAAGCCTCCAGTACCAACATGGCCAATGACGATGCATTGGTCATGATTCTGCATGAACGCCTCAACTTTACGAACCTGACCTGAGATATGCTTCGCCGTGATGCTGTCATCCAGGAACATCTGGTTCTCTGCGATCGGAACCCCCAGTTCTCTGGCAATTCGCGGAGCAACGGTATGATAATTGGTATGGCTGTCGAGGAAGAACAACCCGCGTTCTTTGCAGACTTGGAGCACGACGCGCATCACGCGCTCATCCCCCGTTACTTTGGAGCCCATATGATTATTCATTCCGATGGCATGGGGGACTTCTTGTATCGCTGCCTCCACGCGTTTACGGATTTCTTGATCGGACATCGATGTCAAGATTGCTCCGGGACCTAGCCAGCTGGCCTTCCCAGACTTCGGCTCCATCGGCATATGCACGATGACATCATGGCCTAATTGATGCGCCATCTCGGCATCTTTTTTGGTTGTCGGTAAGAATGGCATGACCGCGACGGTGAATTTAATCGGCAGCTTGAGCATTTGCTCGGTTCCCTTCATGTTGTTACCGAAATCGTCAATGACGAGAGCGATCTTCTTCTGCTGCAGCGCTTGTCCTACGATATCCGGGTTTCCTGCTGCTGTGGCGGCCTGGGGAACACTATACATCACGCCTAATGCAATCGCCATGAGACAGGAAAACAGCCTGGATTTATATCCTCTACATATCATGAAGCTCCCTCCAATTTCAATGTTGAATATCTTCATTTTTTGATGGAAGCGTCCAAAGTATACAACCCAAACAAGCATCTCCAAGACTTGGCTTTTGATCTAACGGATTACCAAGAGACACGCAAAAAAAAGGCCCCTAAATTACTTATTCGTAATTTAAGGACCCGTTGATTGTATAAGATGGTGCGGTCAAGAGGACTCGAACCTCCACGATATTGCTACCACACGGACCTGAACCGTGCGCGTCTGCCAATTCCGCCATGACCGCATATGCGAATTACGTTGAATTCGGTAAGATTTATATTATCACGTTCGAACAACCACGTCAATAATTTTCCCCAATAAGGCGCTAGCGTTATGTCGATTCGTTAGCCCCGTACATGCGCCATTTTCGCCGGAATAAGCTCTCTTCGATTCGTTAGAGAGCGGGCGCGTCCTCGCTAACGAATCGAGGTGTGCTTATTCGGCCGAAATGGCTTGGTTTTGAGTTCTAACGAATCGTAAGATCGTTACTTAACCGAAATGCGTCTATTAGCAGGGCAAATAGCCCAAATAACGTTATGTCGATTCGTTTAGCCCCGTACATGCGCCATTTTCGCCGGAATAAGCTCTCCACGATTCGTTAGAAAGCGGGCGTCCTCGCTAACGAATCGAGGTGTGCTTATTCGGCCGAAATCGCTTGGATTTGGATTCTTAACGAATCGTGAGATCGTTATTTCGCCGAAATGCGTCTATTAGCAGGGCAAATAGCCCAAATAACGTTATTCGATTCGTTAGCCCCGTACATGCGCCATTTTCGCCGGAATAAGCTCTCTTCGATTCGTTAGAGAGCGGGCGTCCTCGCTAACGAATCGAGGTGTGCTATTCGGCCGAAATCGCTTGGATTTAAGTTCTAACGAATCGTGAGATCGTTATTTCGCCGAAATGCGCCTATTGGCAGGGCAAATAGCCCAAATAACGTTATATCGATTCGTTAGCTGCGTACATGCGCCATTTTCGCCGGAATAAGCTCTCCACGATTCGTTAGAGAGCGGATGTCCCCACTACAAGAATGAACGAACGCCGCCCCATGAAGAGACGGCGTCATTTTTTAATCAAACAGGTCCCCGAATACGTCCAGAACCGATTTTTTCTTCTTATGCTTATGATTATAATGTGGTTGATTGTGTTGGTTATATGGGTTGTGCTGGTTGTGCTGCTTATGCTGGTTGTGCGAATCGTGTCGATGTCTGTCATCATAGTCTCTTCGATCATGATCGTCGTGCTCATCATACCACTGATTGAAAGCTGGTCTGATTTCTCGAACGCCGCTTAGCAGCTTCTCAAGCTCTCCCCGATCAAGCCATACTCCTTTGCAGGTAGGACAGATGTCAATTAAGATCCCATCCTTCTCCACTTCACGCATTCGCGTATCATGACATACTGGACAATTCATTCATACACTCCCTTTCAATGCCTGCTCACACGCAGGGTTAGAGTATATTACGTTGTCCAAATCCAGCGGTTTCATTTATTCAAATGGATTGATCCGCTCGATTGTAAAGGGTGTAATCGAGTAGTTGCGGTCGAGCTTCACAATACGTTTATTCGGCCGTCTGATCATCACGGTTGCGTCATCCCAAGCAACAACAATCCCAATCACATCATTGATCTCGAGCGCATCGCGGACGACACGAACCTTCGTACCATCGAGCCGGTATTGATTCAGTTGTTCATCTGTTAGTGCTTCCATGTGTATTCTCCTTTGATATAAAATCCCATCATCATAAGAAAAAAGAGACCGAACAGCAAGCTGTTCCGTCCCTGTAGGTATAGGATCATTATTGTTCTACATGCTTCTTCAAATCATTCGTCTCAAACCAGTAATCTAATACCTTCGACGACATCACCCGATTTCTGACGTATGACACTTGATGCGGTGTGAATTGGTTGTTCCATTCATATCCGAGCTCATCGCATAATTTCACAATGGTGAGCAATTCCGACCAAGCAACATAACGTTTGTACCAGAAAAATTGAGGGTGTTCAATCATATAGGGATAAAGATCGTCAAATTCGGTATGCTTACAATCCAAGGCACGTTCAAAATGGACTTTCGCGTCAGTTAACTTCTTCATGAAAAATGCTTCAGAAACCTGTTCGTTCCCCATAGTTGGTCGCCTCCCTTCCCATATTCCTTATTATAAGTCAAAATCAACAGGGATGAAAGAGACTCTTTCGCCCAGGATTAATGAATTTACTCTTGAAAATGAATCTGCCCGTTCTCGAGAGAATTTATTTTCACGAGAGCTTCGAGCCTTACGCCTTGTTCACGAATCGATGATGCGCCATGCTGGAAGCATTTCTCGACCACGACGCCCATGCCTACGAGGGTAGCACCTGCACGCTCAACAATTTTGATTAGCCCACGAGCAGCATCGCCGTTCGCAATGATATCGTCAATGAACAGAATATGATCATCCGCATGAAGGAATTGACGCGATACCATAATATCCGTTACAATGCCCTTGGTAAAAGAAGGAACACGTTCGCTGTACGTCTCTGTATCCCCGACGAGCGTTTTCTTCCGACGAGCGAATACGAGCGGAACACCGAGCTCAGCAGCAACGACGAAGGCGATCGGAATGCCTGATGATTCCACCGTCATAATCTTTGTTACCTGTTGATCCCGAAACCTTGCAGCAAGCTCCTTCCCCATAACCGTGGTTAGCTGCGGATCGATTTGGTGATTGAGCATCGCATCGAGTTTCAATACCTGATCGGATAAGACAATACCTTCTTCTAAAATTCGCTGTTTCAACGATTCCATACGTTATACCTCCGAATGCGGATTATGTAAGTTAAGTTAACATACGTTTGAATTTCATTCAAGTAAAAAAATTACCCTATCATCCGTAACTTTTAGAACGAGATTTCGTCTAATGAAGTAGGACAGATACATAAATTTTCACTTAGGAGCATACCCAAATGAAAATACCGATAAAATGGATGTATGTTGGATTGATTATAAGTCTTGCCATTCTGCCTTCTTGCAGCAACATGATGGATTCCGCCTCACTGCCGACGGGTCAGACATCAACCAAAACACAACCTGCAGCAAACCAAGCAGCCGCAGGATCAACAGATCCGAATCAAGAATCCGGTGATCCGAATGATGCGATCGATCAACCAAGCAAGAAGAAGCTAGAAATCTCATCTTCCAAAGATTCGAAGGATTCGAAAGATAGCAAGGATTCGAATAAAGCAGCGAAGAAGCAGGAGGAGCCTGCCTTCGATCCGCAGAATCCCAAGCTAGTCGGCATTGCGCTATCCGAGTCTAAGTCAAAAGTTACGAACAAACTTGGCAAACCAAGCGATCAATATACAATGGACGATGTCGATGAACCGATTGAAGTCTATGAATACAATGGATTTTCCGTCGGATTCAATGTTTCGAACATGGTTGAATTCATTGAAGTGTATCAAAAAGAGGTCGCAACGGGAATTCGCGGGATTCGTATAAACCAGCATGCTGATCAAGTCATCAAAGCACTCGGCAAACCCGATCGCGAAACCGACTACGTCATTAGTTATAATGCCAAAGACGCTCTGCTCAAACTCGATGTTGATCCAATGACACATCTCTTACAATCAATAAAGTTGTTCCAGGTAACAAAAGCTGAGTAGATTAAGATCTACGCAGCTTTTTTTCGTCTAACGATTATTAATGCAATGACAAGAACAAGTATTGCAACAATCGAGATACTGTGAACTAAATGATGCCGCACAAAACGGTGAATCACAGGCCAATTGGATCCAACAAAACGGCCAAGGGTAACGAAGACGAAACACCAAATGATGGCCCCGCTCCCCGCAAAACATAAATACCTCATGAACGGTACGCGCGTAACGCCTGCAAAATAGCACGTCACATGTCGAATGCCTGGAATAAAGTAACCGAAGATAATGCTTAGACCGCCATATTTGTGGAACCAACGCTCAGCTTTGGCAAGACGTTCTGGAGGCAAATGAACCCACTTCCCATAGCGCTGCAAAAGACTGCTCCCGACTTTCCTGCCGACGGTATAGCTAATTAACATCCCCGTCATACTGCCTAGAAAACTCACAAGCAGAATCATGCTATATGAAAAATGTCCGTGAACGGACAAGCCGCCCACCGCAAGCATCAGGGTCTCGTCCGGCACCGGAACACCAACGATCCCTGCCGCCAGTAGTAGATACAAAGCTATATATCCATAGTCACTTAGAAAATGTAATGCTCCTTGCATGAGAAAACCCCTTCCATTCCCCATCCCCTTCATCTTTTCGAGTCATGTCCCATCGAAGCTCATCATAGGCTTGTAGAGAGGGACAAACTGCGTCATTGGAGGCGGAAGCTGCTTGAGAAATATCATCAAAGTATTACAAATTGCTTTTACGTACATCGGAACCATTGTCGGCGCTGGATTTGCAACGGGTCAAGAGATTTTGCAATTCTTCACGCAATACGGAAAATTCGCTCCCTGGACCATACTTATTGCGACAGTGCTATTTGTATGGCTTGGCACGAAAATTATGCTAATTGCTCACGAAATTCAGGCAAATTCCTATGAAGATCTGAATAAGCATTTGTTCGGACAGACGGCTGGGCAAGTCATAAGCTTATTCTTAATGATCGTATTGATCTGTGTGAACAGCATTATGCTCGCTGGAGCAGGCTCACTGTTCGTGGAACATTTTAATATCCATTATCAGACCGGGCTGCTCCTTACACTCTTCGCTACATTCCTGCTCCTGCGCAAAGGGATGAGCGCCATTCTGACCCTAAATTCGATTGTAGTACCGTTAATGCTCGTGTTCACGTTCTTAATTGTTCTAAATACGCTCGATTCCCCGTCGGCGAACCGTTGGATTACGCTCATTGTGGACAAGAGCTGGACAGCCACCTGGGCTGCCCCTTTTCTCTATTCTGCCTTTAATCTTGCCATGGCGCAAGCCGTGCTCGTCCCACTTGGGGCACAAATGCCCTCTCGCGGAGTGATTCGCGCAGGCGGCATCCTAGGTGGAATTGGTATTGGGTTTATGCTCTTATCGGGTCACTTTGCCCTCTCAGCTTATATGCCAGGCATTACACAATTTGAAATACCGATGGGCAATATCGCTTACCAACTTGGTCTATTCGCTCAAATGGTCTACCTATTATTAATATTCTCTGAGATCTTCACCACGTTCGTCGCCGATGTCTATGGTGTTACACTGCAAATCCAGCAGCGTATGCGCCTCTCGACACCCGTCATCACGCTGCTGCTCATGATTATCTCGTATCTCATCAGTCAATTCGGATTTAGCTCACTATTGTCCGTATTATATCCGCTATTCGGATTATTCAGCCTGGTCTGGCTTGTCATGATTGTATTAAAGAAACGATAAGTTCGCTTGCTCTGATTCCATACGCTGTATATCGGCATAAGGAAAATGCCTCTTCACGGCATCAACAATATGGGCATGACAAGTCATCAGAATAAGTTGGTGACGACCTGCAAGAGATTTCAGTATCCGCAAAGTCCGATCCAATCGGCCAGCATCAAAGTTCACGAACAAATCATCCAATAACAACGGCATATGGGGACGGCTCGCGAACGTCTCTGCAAGAGCGAACCGCATGGCGAGATACAATTGCTCTGCAGTCCCCCGGCTGAGCAGCGCACTGTCGATTAGTTTCCCTTGGGCTTGTTCAACAAGCATCCGTCGTTCGCCAAGCGGCGCGATGACCTTTACATATTTGCCTTCCGTCATTTCTGCAAAATATTGTGATGCAAGTCGAAGCACCTGCGGCTGCTTCTCGTCTTCGTAGATCCGTCTTGTTCGCCGCAAAAGGGTGTTGCAAATTGCATATACGGCATATTCCTCTGTGATCGATCGCAATTCAGCACGCTGCTCCTCCAATCGCTGGAGTGTATCCGCATGTTCGCTGCGCTGTCTAATTGCGTCAAGTTCATGGAGAAGGCGGCCTCGTTGCTCTTGCTTCTCTAGATAGATAACCTCATCCTGCTTCATCCGTTCTTCGGCATCCTGCATTCGCTGATCAAGCCGAACAGGATCATCGATCGTAAGCAGTTCAACCAGCTCTGCAGGGTGTTGCTCTACTCCCCCGCCAAGCTGATCTGAAAGATCACGATGCGTGGTCAGCAGATGTTCTCTGCGTTCCACCAGCTTCACATGGCGACGTAAACCTTCTTCATCCTCTGCGCCTGCTTCCTCGAACAAGAACCTCAATTTCTGATCGAGCTGATCTGTGCGATACACCAAATCCTCACGCATGGAAGTCAACTCTGCGAGCTGATCCTTTTTCTGACGCCATAGCCATTTTGCTTCAGCATAGCCATCCAATCGCTGTTTGTACGACCGCAATGCATACATCCGCTCTTCCGTACGATGCTGTGCGGATTCTTCGATAAGCGCTGCAATCGACACATCGTACGCGATGAACTGGTCTGATATATCTCTGCCTTTCAGTTGAAGGCGATCCATTTGCTGCAGCAAGGCCATCCCTTGCTCCGACCATTGCAACACTTCAAGCACCGCATCGGGAGACAACGATATTGGCAGCCCTAGGCTTGTTAACCAAGCCGACCAACTTCGGCGATGCCCCTCTTCCTCCTCCAGCTTCTGCTCCATGACCTCTTCCGTCTCTACCAATTGATCGCGTAGACGCTGCTCAACACGAAGATATTCTTGATATCTTTCAGTAAGATGTTTCTTCTCCTGAATCCATTGCAGCCAAGGTTCAACAGATTTCTGTAACTTGTCCATCTGATGCTCAATGTGTTGTTCCAAATCAAGGATGGTCGTAGACTCGGATGCGACCTGTGATGTTCGATCGGTTGGCGCTGCGATAAAGGCTTGAATCATCGTAAGAATGTTCATGCCGTGATTCCTTATTTCCGTATCGGAATCCAAACCTGATGACGCCATGTTGCCAGGGCGTAAACGTCCCCTTGCATGCCTCCGAGCCTGCTTCGATCCCCCCTGCATACTGAACAGGAGATACCCATCCAATATCAGAAGCATGACAAATGAACCGATAGCAAATGGCCATTGCTGTGCTATGACAAAAAATAATGGAATGGTAATGGTAAGAAGTAAGGCTCCCATTCGTATTTTAGCTTGTAATGCTCGCAGCTGCTGTGAAGAATGCTCCTGTGCTTGTTCTTCTGCTTCCCGCTGCGCTTGTACTGTTCGCCATGAGAGAAACATTTGATGCCATTTCTGAACGTCATGCTGCAGCTTGGTCCATAATCGCTGAGCCTCTTCCATGGATGTCGAACGCAAATGTGAATACTGTCTTCCACCGAGATCTTGATGAGCATCTAATTGCTGCTGAGCTGTATATACATCCGCCGATGCTGCTTCGAATTGCCGGCCAAGACGCACATTATCTGCATGAAGACCTTCTATGCGTCGGTCCGAAGCTTGTTGTCGTTCTCGCTCGGTTCGAACCCGCTCTCGCAGCTCAATCGTAGGCGCGAACTTCCTTAATTGCTCAAGGGTCCAGCTTGAATTAATCATCCGAAGCAACCGCTTAAGTTCACGCTCTGCTGCGTCATATTCCGATTGTATCTCCCGATATTCCAATCGCTTTGCATCCATCGACTCCGCCATATGAAGCAGCCGCTCAGCTTCGGGAAGATCATGCAATCGCTCGTCGTCGAAGACAAGTCCTGACATCTCCTCCTGCAGCTTCAGCATCGTTCGATCCGTCTGCTGCATCTGAAGCTCTAACGCATCACGTTCTATCGTAAGCTGCTGGGTTCGATTGACCGCATCCTCTGGAAAAGCTGCGAATACAGGCAATTCGGCAAGCTCCCGCTCAATGATTCTTGCTCGCTGCCATTGCTCACGCATCCCTTTTGCTCGCATCATGAGCGATAACTCCGCTCGACTTGACTCAAGCCTACTCGCAAGGTCTGCAATTTCGGCATCTGCTCGGTCCAACATCAAGACATGCTCATTATAACTCTGCAAATACGATTTACTTTTCCGAATATCCTTCTCCAGTTGATCCATCGCGAGTAGGAGTTTATTCATATCTTGATTCCGGCCCTTCGGACGGAACAGCTTGTCCATCTCTTGCGTTAGATTACGCTCTGCCTGCATCAGACTTCTGCCGCCGCCTATGCCTGCGTGATATAGGAATCCGCTTAGTTCCTCGGATTGAAGCGTTCGAAGCTCCTGCAGCTCCGTCAGCGATACGGCGAATAAACTACGAAATAGATCCGCGGATAACCCGCCTAAGAGCTCCCGTTCCAAGTCTTGCTGTGAGCAGAATCTGACTTGCCCCTGTGCATCGGTTACACGAATCGAGAGATTCTGCTGCTTGCCTTCCCCAGCAGCGCCTATCGGGGCATTGCCTGCGCTTGTGCGGTCATACCGCTCAATGACCCATTCCTTGCCCTCGGAATCCTGTAACATTAACCTTCCGCCGTGAAGACCGCCATACGCAGGTTCGTAGCGGTCACTCATATACGTACGCGAAGGAATGCCATATAACATCGCTCGAATAAATCCTAAGAGCGTACTTTTTCCAGCCTCATTATTACCATAAATCACCGTTACATTTGAATCCAACTTCATATGGACCTGGTGCTTCGATCCAAATCCGTTCATATAGAGGCCATGAATTCTCATGAAGCTTCGCCTCCTGCCCTCGGATCGTCCTCTTCCAACAGGACCGCCGCAAGCTCACGTGCGCGTCCGATCAGTTTTCGTCCCTCGTCCGAATCCTTCAATTCCTCGATTAGTAACCTCAGTCGGGCATGGCCTTGCATGGATTCCAACGCTTGATCCACGATCTCCTCATAGAGATCTTGTTCCAGCGTGGCCTGTCCAGCCATTCGAAATAATTCGCCGAGAAAGCTCTCCTGTTCGAGGATATGCTCCACGTCCACTTCCGCGCCAGAGTCTACTAGCAGCGATTCGAGCCAGACGATATCTCCTGTCTCCGCGTCTTCGGAAGCATCATACGACTCTTCTTCGCGAAGTACTTGCAGGAGGTCTTGCACAAAGCTACTCTGCTCCAGCTTCCGATGAAGAGCTCCACGTCCATTCAAAGTCAAGCGAAGGATCGACATACGTCCTTGCGATGCTTGCCTACATTGCTCCATTTGTTGTACCACACGTTCTTTCAGACCTTGCTCAGAATGAAGCCCTTCAATCGAGATCGATTCCGAATACCACCGAACATCATCCAGCGGAACGAAAGTGAGATGCGTCTGACGCTCCTCTGTGACTTGGACGATATAACAGCCCTTCGCCCCTGCTTCCTTCACGCTTCGTCCTTGGATGTTGCCAGGATAGACAATACATGGCTCTTGCTCATGCAAAATCTGACGGATATGGATGTGGCCTAAGGCCCAATAATCCATGCCGGATTGGATCAACTCTCGCTTCGAACAGGGCGCATAATTGTCATGCCCCGGATCCCCATCGACATTGCCATGCAGCAGTCCGATATGATAGAGTGAGCTGCCTGCAAGACGTTGGTAGGTTACAGCAACATTCTCATGCAGTGCCTTATGCGCATACGAAATGCCGCAGACAGCTGCGATCGCCTCAGCCTTGGAAGCATCCGTTTGTCCGCGTCGATAGACGATTTTCGTCTCTACTTCTTGCGCGCTTAAAAAGTGCACGGTATCAGGCCATGTTAATTCAGCATGCATCCCATCCTCAGGATCATGATTGCCATGAATGATATAGACAGGGATATGCGCAGCGGCCAAACGTTGCAATTCGCGCTGCAATCGAAGCTGTGCTCGCAACGAACGATCGGCTGAATCATAGACATCGCCGCTGCATACGACAAAGTCGACTTGCTCCCTCAGGGCAAGGTCAATCAAATTCGTAAATGCCGTAAAGGTCGAAGCGCGCAGCCTTTCCCGGATCGCATCCGGCACGTGGGACATCCCGCGAAAAGGACTATCCAAATGAAGGTCTGCGGCATGAATAAATCGAAAATCTGACAATACAGCTCCCCCCAAGACGACGTTTCTATCTAACGTTACGATTTTCGCTTCACTTGCAGATAAATATTTTTGAGTTCATTGACGACGCGCGTCAACGAATATGATTTTTTGGCTTTCTCCCATCCGGCTCGTGACAGCTGATACCGATAGACTGGGTCGATCATCATTTTCTCGAGCGCATCCGCAAGCGCCGACGGTTGATCCGGCGGCACCAACAGACCGTTTACGCCGTCTTCGATCTGCTCTGCGATTCCGCCGACATTCGTCCCGACGAGGGCAAGCCAGCATAGCGCAGCTTCGGCGAATACCGATCCAAATGCTTCGGCTCTCGATGGGAGGACGAAGATATCCGAGAACGGCATGAACTGTTCCGGATGCAGCATATAGCCGTAGAAAATGGTCTCATCATAAATATCAAGCTTCGCAGCGAGCTCCTCGAGCTCCGTACGGATCGGACCATCCCCTATGATGTGCAGGACATAAGAGTGTCCACGCGATTTGAGCTCTGCACAGGCTTGCAGGAGAATATCCATTCCTTTGGCTGGCACTAGCCGGCACACCGTGATCAGCTGAGGCACTTCATTCTCGTGAGAGATCGGCTTGAACCGACGCTCATCATAACCGTTCGGAATGACGATAATACGTTCAGGGTGATTCATATATGTAGACAGATACTGCTTGAACGACTCGGATACCGTCAGTATCTGATCCATATGATATTCAAGCTCGCGGTAAATCGACGTTAGGAATTGATGCTCGATCCCGCCATCTTCAATTTTTCCGTTCAAAATGAGTTCTCGCTCGTAGCTCGAATGGATCGTCATGACGACGGGCGTATCCGGGAACAGCTTCTTCAGGACAAGCGCTGCGATCGGATGATGCGCATGAATCACATCATACGGCTGCTTCAGGCGCATTCTAGACCACCATATATAATCTCGGATAGTCTGAATATATTTTTGCACCGTCGGGTTCTCCTCGTATAGGTGCCAATCGAATGTATCAAACGCAACTTCTTCATGCCCTTTGCAGCGGACGCGTTTGGGAATCGAAAATATTTCCATCTCCCAATTCGGCTTCTGAAACCGTTCCTGAAAAAAAGGAATCATAGAAGACACTCCGCCCGGTTGCTCTGGCGGAAAGAACAGAGCTTGTAACAGTTTCATATCATTGCCCTCCCAAATATGATATAGTAGCACGTAGATTAAAGAGGTAGTTCACAAAATCATCTTAGGAATCAAAACCAATCTTATCATAGAAAAATCGATCATTAATTGGAGTGTAGATGCATGTCAACATTGGCGAATTTCTTCACAGGTACGATCGGACAAGCCTTCTCGTCATCTTGCATTATATACATAATGTTCATCATGATCCTGCTGTCCATAAGAATGTATCGGAAACAAGGCAAAAAAGCTTACCTATATCTCATTTTCGGCTTTCTCCTCATTATGACATACCAAGGTTTGAACATCCATTTTAGCATAAATGAGGTCTTAAGAGCCCCCAAGATCAGCTATTTCGTTGAAATCTTGCAGACGTTATCGTTCATCATTTTGAACTTAGCGATCTATCAACTCTATAATCGCAACTCGCGGCGGACCGTTATTTATTGCTGCCTGCTCATTATGGGCATTCTCGTCTTGCCAACCGTTCAGCTGCTGGTAGACCCGCTGTTCTTAAGCGGTCCTCCTACGGATCATTTCACAGGCATCTGGCCGCTGCAGACTTACAATCTGGTGTTGTGCATCCTCTTTGGTCTGACGCTTGGCAGACGCATCAGACAGCAGCTTAAATATTATAGCAGTCTCGTGCTATACGGCATAATTCTGGCGCTCAATTTGATGGGAACCCACCTATTGACGAAGCCCTCGGCATTCCTTGAACTAACGCTTAATCTTTTGCCGATTGTATATTATACGCTGCTCTATTTTATTCTGTTCGACCGTGTTGTCGAGCTGCTGCAATCTGTCTATCGCTCCTCCATCACGGACGGATTAACGAGCTTGTATAATCGGCGATACTTCAACAAGGTCGCATCCCACTATATTCATGAGAATTTGCGGGTCAGCGTCATCTTCAGCGATATTGATAATTTCAAGAAGTTAAATGATACCGAAGGTCACCACCGGGCTGATGGCGTCCTGAAGCAGGTTGCGAATATTATGACGGAGGAGCTCGAAGGTATCGGCATTACAGGGCGTTATGGCGGGGAAGAGCTCGTTGCCCTAGTCGTAGACAAAGACGCCAAAGTCGAAGAAGTGGCAGAGACCATTCGGCGGCGCGTCGCTTCCGAGAGCATCGTCACAATTAGTGTCGGACACAGCACGCTTCGCAAGGGCGTAACGACGGAGGAATTAGTGAAGCAAGCCGACCAAGCAATGTATCACTCGAAGACAACAGGCAAAAATAAAGTTACGGCTTATGCGGACCTGCTCGGTCCAGCCAGTAAACCAGAACGGAAGACCCGCTTGGGATCCGCATAATGACTTCGTCGTCCAATACTATGCGGGAGGCTTTCAAGCAGAACGAATAAACAGAAATGTTAAAATTACATGCAAGGAGTTCACTATCACCAATGACGATTTCTTTACCCTTCACGTATATCGAACAAATGCGCACGCTCCTCGGTCAAGACGCGGAGCGTTTCTTGCGGTCTTATGACGAGACGCGAACGCAAGGATTACGAATCAATCCCTTGAAGACGGACTTCCACAGCAAGCTCACCGCTGAACTATGCAAGATGTACGAACTGGAGCCCGTTCCTTGGTGTGGGACAGGGTTCTATTACGGAGAACATCATCGCCCAGGCAAGCACCCTTATCATGCTGCAGGCTTGTATTATATTCAAGAGCCATCGGCCATGTCTGCTGTCGAGATGTTAGATCCGCAGCCCGGTGAGGTTGTTCTAGACTTAGCGGCAGCGCCAGGCGGCAAGTCCTCGCATATCGCCGGTAAAATGCAAGGTCAAGGGCTGCTTGTGGCGAACGAAATTCATCCTGCGCGCGCCAAAATTCTAGCCGAAAATATCGAACGCATGGGTGTGTCCAATGCGATCGTGACAAACGCGACGCCAGACGAGCTCGCTGCACGCTTCCCGTCATTCTTTGACCGGATTATGCTCGACGCCCCGTGCTCTGGGGAAGGGATGTTCCGCAAGGACCCCGATGCGATTAGCGAATGGTCCGAGGACCATGTCGTCATGTGCGCGGCGCGTCAGTGGGACATCCTGGAGCAAGCGGTGAAGATGCTGAAGCCAGGCGGCACCCTGGCTTACTCGACCTGTACGTTCAATCGACAAGAGAATGAGTTGATGATTGAACGTCTCCTGGCGGCGTTCCCTGCGTTCACACTAGTGGGAACGGAGCGCATTTGGCCTCACGAGCACCGCGGTGAGGGCCATTTTGTCGCCGTGCTGCGCGCAGCAGCCGGCGATAGCCTTGCCCGCGAGCCGCAGGCTGCGGGCGACGCGCACAGCGCGCACGGCCGCCGCAAGGCGGAGCGCGCGCCGCGCGGCAAGGGCCAGCCCGCCGCTCCCGCGGCGGCGGGCATGGCCCAATTCCTCGCGTGGGCCCGCGAGGAATTGCCCGGCTTCGCGCCGGGCCAGGGCGATGCGCTTCTCTTCGGTGAAGCGCTGTATGAGCTGCCGCAAGCGGGCGGCAGCTCCTTGTCGGCCGCGCAGCTTAGCGGCCTCCGCATCCCGCGTGCCGGCCTGCACCTCGGCACGATCCGCAAGAACCGCGTCGAACCAGCGCATGCGCTAGCGCTCGCCGTCAAACCGGAATGGGCGCGTCTTCACTATGACTACGCGCCAGATGCCCCCGAGATCGCCGCTTATCTACGCGGCGAGACATTGCCCGTGCCGCCGGATCACAAAGGTTGGGCGCTCGTGACCGTGAACGGTCTGCCGCTCGGCTGGGGCAAAGCCAGCGGCGGCCAGCTGAAGAATCATTACCCGAAAGGCTTGCGGCTGCCCTAAGCCATTCGAACGCACACGAAGCCCTGTCACTCCTTTACCAAGGAACGACAGGGCTTCGTATTATTTATTCCATGTTAATCCACTTCATTCTCGAACTGGATCTCATCGATCACTTCATTGCGGAACATCAAAGTCAAATGCAGCGCTTCATAATCCAGTGATTTATCCAACTCGCGCATGAGCAGCGTGCACATATTGGCACGATCCTCCGTCGTACCCGGAATCTCCAGTTCAATGAATCCGCTCAATCCATCTTCGCCAATATCTACGGTTGCAATGCCTACCGGAACGGCGCCGTAACGTTCGTGATGATAGATCGCATAGGTCAACACAAGGTGGTCGTCTCGCACCGGTTCAATGGAATAACCACCGAAGGTGTGCTCTGTAAATGAAGCATTCACGAATAGCTCAGGCTCTTCTTCCTCTTCGTAGTCTTCGTCGTCTTCCAATAGATCTTCATGCGTCAGCGCCATCGTCTGCAACTGCATATCACCGAGCTTCATTTCCAGATGAATGGTATCCATTAGCTGCTCATCCAGGTCACGGACGATCAACGCCGTCACCTGATCCATCTCTTCTTCACTCGGCAGCCTGTCCCAACGGACTTCGCCAATCGCATCCGCGCCATATTGTTTAACGACGGAGACGGCCAATAAGTCATCTTCCAAATCATAGACTTCATAGACGGTCACATGGCGGCCCGCGCTAATGACCTCAAGCCTTACGATTTCCTCATCGTCAAATGCCTCGATTCGCTCGAGATCAGGTTCGTCATCGACATCATCATCGGCTTCTTCGAATTCGATTTCTCGCTCTAATTCTTCCGGGTACCATTCATGGACCGTCGTCTGATCTTCAATTTCTTCACTCGTGGATACAATCGTCTCGAACGGACTATACGTGACGAATACATCACACTTCGGCGCCGCTAATGCGCCAGCAAGCCCTTGTACATATTGGGTAATGAATTCTAAGACTACGGGTTTCTCCGCGCGTGACAGGGAATCTTGCTCCAATTGAACAGAACCCGCCACCCGCTCCCCTTCGCGATAGATCAGCGAGATTGTTCCGACATATTGATGATTCAAGACGATATCATGCACTTCACCGCCGGATGTCTTCAGATCAGGTCGTAGGTTGATATTCATTCCTCCGTCACTCCTTCGCATGTTTTGCTTCCATACATTCCATTTCTAGGATTCCCTCCGAGCGCCGAACTATTCGATCGCCCAATTCTGAGAACTAGGGGTAAACGTCCAATCTTATAAAAATCAGCTACATACTATGGATTATTCGAAGATGGAGATATACACCCAGCCCCCTGGATCTTCATTTTCGCAGAAACAAGATATAAAGGAGGAATAATCAATGGGCGGAGTAGGCGGTGGATTTATCACTACTGCGAGTACAATTCTTGTTTTATTTATCTTGTTAGTTATCGTGGCATGTGCATGCCTCTAAAGATACAGCATCTAAATAGATGATTCGAGCTTGCATCATGTGGATTACGCTTGATCCCATGCACACGAAAGAGGCTTTCGCATCGTAGGCGACTACAATGGAATGCCTCTTTTTCTTTGTTCTAATCACAATATCTATAATGTAATATTCATTTACTCGTACCAATATCCTTTTAGGCCTAGCAAATACACTGTTGCACTGTTGCATGCATCATAAAAAGGCTGCGCCTTTGATCGAATCATGGCCCAGCCTCTTTGATGAGATACCGTTGTACTATAACTTATTTATTAAAATCAACCTTCTCCGTTTCACCTAGCGAAATGGTCGACTCACTTGGCTTCGTCTCTGCAATGACTTCACCGTTTCGGAACGAATAACGCACCGTCGCTTGCTTGCGAATCGCCTCATATTCATTCTCAGCCGATAAGATGATGAAATTGGCAGGTTTGCCTACTTCAATACCATAGCGATCTTCAATTTGCAGCGTTCTAGCGCTATTCTTCGTGATGAGGTCGATAGAATTCACAATTTGCTCGTAGCCCATGAGCTGTGATGCATGAATGCCCATATGCAGCACTTGCAGCATGTTGCCTGTACCGAGCGGGTACCATGGGTCGAAGATGTCATCATGTCCGAAGCAGACGTTCAATCCCGCTTCTTGCAATTCCTTCACACGCGTTAATCCTCTACGCTTCGGATACGTATCAAATCGGCCTTGCAGATGGATATTCACGAGCGGATTCGATACGAAATTCAGCGATGCCATCTTAAGCAGACGGAACAGCTTGTACGCATACGCATCATTATAGGACCCCATCGCTGTCGTATGGCTCGCTGTTGTCCGTGCGCCAAGTCCGCGCTCATACGCTTCCTTTGCGACAACTTCGAGGAATCTCGACTGCTCATCGTCAATTTCATCGCAGTGGATATCCACGAGCCGATCATATTTCTCGGCAAGGTCGAAGACGATCTTCATTGAATCGACACCGTATTCGCGCGTGAATTCGAAATGCGGAATGCCGCCTACGACATCCGCGCCCATCTTCATGGCTTCTTCTAGCAGCTCCGGTCCGTTCGGATACGATAGAATCCCTTCCTGCGGGAATGCAACCAATTGCAGGTCGACATACGGCGCCATTTCTTCTTTCACTTCTAACAGCGCCTTCAGCGCGACGAGATCCGGGTCCGTAACGTCCACGTGTGTACGCACATGCTGGATCCCTTGCGCAATTTGCCATTTTAACGCCGTCTTCGAACGACGCTTCACATCTTCGGCCGTTAACGTCTGTTTGCGTTCTGACCAGCGCTGAATGCCTTCGAACAACGTACCGCTCTGATTCCACGCAGGCTCCCCTGCCGTCAATGTCGTATCTAAGTGAATATGCGGCTCAATGAACGGAGGCAATACCAGATTTCCCGCTGCATCAACCACTTCTTGTTCACGCACAGCATTCGTCGCTGGCGAGATTTTCGTGAATTTACCTTCCTGGATTTCCAGATCCCACTGTCCTTCTTGTCCTCGAAGCTTCGCATTTGTAATGATCATATTCATTTACCCCTCTCTCCATTGTATCGTAATCGATTATTTATCCCCTCGTACTGGCAAACACTTCATTCCGATGACATAAATGATTGCTGTCCCAAGTAATCCGTTTATCGGCGGAACCCCAGGCAGCACATTGGCAACGACCACGCCGCCAGCCCATGCGATCAATGCCATCCAGTTCACTTGCTTGAAGGTCATATCTTCGAATTTGCCATATTTGCCACGTTTCAGAATGAAATAATCCGCGAGCAGAATCGCACCGATCGATGGCAGGGCTGTACCGAGCACCGTTAAGAAGCCAACGAAATTGTTGTACAGCCACATCGCTGCGATCGTTCCGAGTACGCCGTTGAACACGACGATCTTGTGCTTCGCAATTTTCGTAATGTTCGCAAATCCAAGCCCCGATGCATAGAGCGCATTCTCATTGGTCGTCCAAATGTTCAATCCAAGCACGATGATCGCCGGTAAGATCAATCCTTGCGCGAACATGACATCGGATATATCCGCTTTGCCATAAGCAATGGCGCCGACTGCACCGAACAAGAACATCAAGGAATTACCCAGGAAGAACGCAATGACGGTGGATACGACCGCCGAACGAGTCGTTCGTGCGAATCGTGCGAAGTCCGGTGTCAGCGTTCCGCCGCTAATGAAGGATCCAATACAAATCGTTAACGCTGCTGCAAGCCCCATCGCTTGTGTTGGTTGATGTGCGAACAACCCTTCCAAGCCGCCAATCGTATTCGTTGCTTCCACGACGGAGTAGCTGCCTAGAATCGCAATCGAAGGCACAGCGACGATGCCGAGTATAGCTAAAGCTTTGATCCCGTAAATCGCTGTAATCGTCATCAGCACGCCTGAGATCGCAATTAGCAGATAGACGTTCATGCCCGTTACCTTCTGTACGGGAACCGCGAACATCGCTACGCCGACGCCGAACCAGCCGACCTGCGTGAAGCCTAGCAATAAGGACGATAAATAAGATCCTTTGATTCCGAAGGCATATTTCGTAAGCAAATGTGTCGATAACCCCGTCTTCGCCGCAATATACGCGAGCGCTCCCGTATAGATGCCTAGGATCAAATTCCCTGATAAGACGACCCAGATAAACTGGCTGAATGTCAGTCCATTTCCAATGGCTCCACCCGACCACATGCTTGCCGAGAAGAAGGTGAATCCGAGCATCACCGCGAGAATTTTCCAAAAACCGTTGCGATTCGCCTGCGGTACAGGCCCAAATGAGAATTCCAAATCTACTTTTTCCATCATATCCTCCAGTATTCCTGTGGTGTAATGGATACCTGAAACATGCGAATTTGTGCATCAAAAAAGGCTTATTGCCGTCTCTGACAATAAGCCTCCATGTTCATAGAGAAGCAAGGGCCTCCTCGTGCGCACACGACTCCCTTGGTTCCTACAAACTCCGCTGTCCTTGTCAGCCTCACGGGACTGAATTAAAGGTACCCTATGAAATTGTTATCATTATGACAAAAAGTCGACACACCGTCAATGGTAATTATTTACGAATATGGTTTCGTAGTATTGCATTAGAGACAATATTTCACGAGTGCCATATGCACGCCGTCTTCATTATTGCTGAGCGTAATATCATCGGCTGCCGCTTTGACTTCTACTGGCGAATTATCCATCGCAACCCCTACACCCGCGAATTGCAGCATCGTAATATCGTTATAGTAATTCCCGATTGCGAGAATCGAACTGGATTCAATCTCACGACTTGCTGCGCAATGTTTGAGCGCATTTCCCTTCGAAGCTTTTGAATGCATAATATCAATGAAATAATCTCCGCTGCGAATGATCGTAAGCTCGTGCGTCCAAGTACTCCACTCCGCTTCCAGCTCGTCCATTTGTTCCTTCGTACCGAACGCCGTCAACTTGACCATCTGGTCTGTTAGCGAGCCATCTACAGGCAGCACCGAGGGGACGATATAGAATTTGCCGTACATAGCAAGCACTTCTTCCGTCAAAATATCTTCCCGCTCAACATACAGCTCATTCGCAGTGTTCAGATCAAAATGATAATTGTGCTCACGGCAATACGCCTTGAATGGGGCCAGCTCTGAATCAGCAATAACGTACTGATGAATGATCTTGCGTGTATCGGATTCCATCGTCACGGCGCCATTATGTGTAATGACGGTCCCCACGAGTCCTAATTCCTCCAATAGCGGAATGGTACTGCTCGGATTGCGTCCCGTACACAATACGATCTCGGCACCCTGCTTCGCGACCTCGAGTATGGATTCTCTCGTCTTCGCCGTCATCTCATGATGATCATTAATCAGTGTTCCATCCACGTCCAGTGCAATCATTTGAAATCGGTTCATATGCATTTGCTCCTATCTGTTCGGTCTTGAATCTACCTTTCTATATTTTCGGGGCTATTCCCGTTCTTGCTTGAGTCCTGCCAGCTCTTCGGCTGTCAGTTCACGATATTCGCCTTCCGCAAGCTCTGTATCGAGGGTTAACGTGCCCATGGAGATCCGCTGGAGATAGATAACCTTCTTCCCAACGGATTCGAACATGCGCTTAACTTGATGAAATTTGCCCTCTATGATCGTCAATTGGATTCTGGAGATCACTTCCGCTCCTGTTCGATCATGATGAAGAATCGTTAATGCCGCCGGTTTCGTAACGTACCCGTCATC
Organism: Paenibacillus guangzhouensis; assembly: GCF_009363075.1. NCBI lineage: Bacteria > Bacillati > Bacillota > Bacilli > Caryophanales > Paenibacillaceae > Paenibacillus > Paenibacillus guangzhouensis. Next base: position 3,457,871 of record NZ_CP045293.1, read on the forward strand.
CAGTGTCACACCCGCTTGAAAAGCCGTAATATCGTATTCCCCTACATCGCCAACAACATTCGCAATATACGTCTTCGGAACATGTTTGCGAGGAGATAACAGCTCATGCGAGAGCTTCCCGTCATTGGTTAATAGCAGAAGGCCTACCGTATCTTTATCTAGTCTTCCTACAGGAAACGGCTCAAAGCCGCGCTCCTCGTCTCCCAGCAAATCAATGACCGTCTGGTCATAGCGATCTTCCGTGGCAGAGATCACACCCGCAGGCTTGTTCAGCATGAGATAAATAAACTCTCGATAGTGAACGCGTTCGCCATCGAGCAGAATGATATCTTCTTCGGTCTGCACTTGCAGCCCTGTATCTTTGACCATACGGTCATTCACCGTAATTCGTCCCTGCTTGGCCCATTTCTTAATTTCACTGCGCGTACCCAGTCCCATATGACTTAGCACTTTATCCAATCGAATCGTCTTTTTCATCGCTCTAAGTCCACCTCCACCCTGCCGGGTATTCATTCTTTAACATGCCGTCGATCCATTTGCCCCATCCAACGGAATACCCGTCAACACAGATGAGTATATATCCCTTTGGCGCAACCTGATCATGTGCTCGCTGCACTCGCTCTTCCGCGATCGACAACGTCTCTCCACGCAAATAACGAACCGCTTCATCGGAGCTTGAATCCAGATTGATCCGTCTCACCGCCTCATGCGTATGCAGCGCGGTAGCCAGCGGATGCGACGGCTCGAATCGGTTTTTCTTCAACGTCCCGATGAAAAATCCCGGTCTGACGACCTTCAATCCAGTCAAACGATGCTGTTCAACAGGCGATAAATAGACATGTTGTCCGTAACGTACAAGCTCGCCTTGCAATTGAACGTTCAAATGGTCTCGTAAGAATTGCTGCACGAGTTCCTGTTCATCGGCAGTTAGTTTTGTTTTTGGTTCAGGCGACTTGCTTCGCTTATCTTTCTTGGCAGGCGTATCCTTTATTTCACTTTGGGATAGTTCAGATCCATCATGCTGCAGCACCGCTAGGAAATGACCTTCCCCCTCGATAAGGTGCGGCCATAGTCTTCCGGTACCGTTCACGGCTTGAATCGTCTCTTCGTCGAACGCTTTCCCCGATACATCGGTCAATGGTCGAATCCATTCCCCTTGTCCGGACGCGAAGCCGCTGCTGGCCGTGATTGGCGCGACGCGGAAATCAGGGTGAAGCTCCAGAAACTCTGCGATCATCGCTTCATTTTCTTCAGGAGAGAAGGTGCATGTCGAGTAGACGATACGCCCGCCTGGCGCGAGGAGCGAAGCTGCTGTTCGCAGGATATCGCGCTGCATCAGCACACAAGCCTCAACGGAATGCTTCTCCCATTGCTTTGCCATATCCTCATCCTTGCGGAACATCCCTTCCCCTGAACAAGGCGCATCGATCAATATTTTATCAAAGGCATGTTCGAACGTACGTGCGATCTCCTCCGGCAGCGCATTCAGTACGACGGCATTCCGCACACCATACAGCTCCATGTTTTTGGCGAGAGCTTTCGTCCGATCCGCGTTGTTGTCATTCGTCACGAGCAGGCCTGTCCCGGCAAGCTTGGCCGCAATCTGCGTCGATTTGCCACCTGGCGCTGCACATAGATCAAGCACGCGGTCATGCGCTTCAACCTCTAGCAATTCGACAGGTGCCATCGCGCTTGGCTCTTGAATATAATAGAGTCCTGCATGGTAGTAAGGGTGCTTGCCTGGACGTGCGTCTTCCTCCACATAGAATCCTTCCGTCGCCCATGGAATAGCCCGAAGCGCGAAGGGCGACAACTCCTTAAATTGACCAACGGCTATTTTTAGTGTGTTCACACGAACCCCATAAAATCTTGGCGCATCGTAAGAGGCCATAAATGCCTCATATTCCTCGCCCAACAGTCGCTCCATCTTCGTCCTGAATGCGAGCGGCAACGTTATTCCCATTCTGTATCATTCCTATCATGAAGTAATCTACCCTATTGACGGTTCAGAACATGTTAATATAAACTAACTGTAAACTTCACCTAATTATTTACAATCATGTGACGTTTCACCGCGTTAAATTCCAAAAATTTCTACTCTACATGTCGATTTGCCTCTATTAGCATTCACAGCTAAGAAAACTCACCGGAATACCTCTCATCAAGAGCACATACTTCAAGATTATACACCATTCTAGCGGATTTAACCTTCAAAACTGTATACCAACCAATCGAAACCATGCTGTTCCATATCAAAATGAGGTGACTTATGAGCGAACCCACTCCAACACCCTTGCTTGAGGTCGAGCATTTGCATGCTGGATTTCGTATTCAAGGAAAGATGTATCATGCAGTTGATAACGTCTCTCTGAAACTTCACGCCGGCAAAATTATTTGCATTGTAGGCGAATCCGGCTGTGGGAAGAGCGTGCTTTCTCTATCCATCATGGATCTGCTGCCGAAAGGCATTGGTACCGTCACAGAAGGACGTGTCCAATTCAATGGACGTGATCTTACGAAGCTATCCATGGAAGAGATGAACAAGATTCGCGGCAAAGAGATCAGCATGATCTTCCAAGAACCGATGACCGCGCTTAATCCTGTTTTCACGATCGGGTCACAGCTGCAGGAGGTCCTTCTTAACCACACAACAATGAACAAAAAAGAGTCTCGCGCACGTGTTATCGAACTTCTTAAGCAAGTTGGTATCTCGCGGGCTGACCGCATTGTGGATGAATATCCGCATCAATTGTCCGGCGGGATGCGTCAACGCGTCATGATTGCGATGGCCATTGCCTGCAATCCCAAGCTCCTGATCGCAGACGAACCGACGACAGCACTCGATGTCACCATTCAAGCTCAAATTCTTGAGCTTCTCAAAGATATTAAGCAGCACAGCGATATGTCCATCCTGTTCATCACGCACGATCTTGGCGTCGTCGCGGAGATGGCGGATGAAGTGATTGTCATGTACGGCGGACAGATTGTAGAGCAAGCCCCGGTTGCTGCAATCTTCCATGATCCGAAGCATCCTTACTTGCGCCTACTTTTGCAATCGATTCCACGAATGGAGGAAACCAAACATCGCTTAGAATCCATCCAAGGGATCGTTCCATCGCTCCGGAATATGCCGCGTGTCGGCTGTCGCTTCGCCGACCGCTGCCCATCTGTCATGGACCACTGCCGCACGGTAACACCGGAACTGCTCCCGCACACGGACGGCCATACGGTTCGTTGCTTGCTGTACCATGATGCATCCGCACGACATTCGGCACAGGAGGTGAAATCATGAGTCAATCGAAGCAATCAAGCGGGGCGCCCCTACTTGAAATTACGAATTTGAAGAAGCATTATCCCATTCTTGGCGGCATTTTTCGCAGACAAATCGGCAGTGTAAAAGCTGTTGAGGACTTGAGCCTAACGCTTCAATCGGGCGAGACCGTCGGCCTTGTCGGCGAATCCGGCTGCGGTAAATCGACGGCAGGACGCACCATTCTGCGGCTAACGGATCCAACCGCTGGATCGATTCGCTTCGAAGGTCAAGACGTCACCTCGATCCGCGGGGAGAAGCTTAGACAACTCCGCCAAAATATGCAGATGGTCTTCCAAGACCCCTTCGCTTCCCTCAATCCGAAGATGATGGTTGGACATATCGTGAGTGAACCGATTCGGAACTATAACCGCACCCCAGAAAAGTCACTCACAGAGCAAACCATTCAGCTGCTTGAACGTGTCGGGTTATCTGCTGAAGCCTATTACAAATACCCGCATGAATTCTCCGGAGGGCAAAGGCAGCGTATCGGCATTGCACGTTCACTCGCGCTCAAGCCCAAGCTCATCGTTGCCGATGAACCTGTCTCGGCCTTGGATGTATCCGTCCAATCCCAAGTCCTGAATTTGCTGCAGGATTTGCAGGATGAATTCCGATTAACGTATTTATTTATTGCCCATGACCTTAGTGTCGTGAAGCATATCAGTAACCGCATCGGCGTGATGTATTTGGGCAGTCTTGTCGAGATTGCGGCTACAGACAGCCTGTATCGTTCGCCTCTTCATCCTTATACCCAGGCTTTAATCTCTGCGATCCCTGTTCCAGATCCACTGAAGCGTAAGGAACGCATCGTATTGCAAGGCGATGTGCCTAGTCCGGCCAATCCGCCAACCGGCTGCGCATTCCATCCGCGCTGCGTGCATGCGACAACCATCTGCCGTGAAGTTCGCCCTCAGTTACACCAGGCTGCACCTGGCCACCAGGTCGCCTGTCATTTATACACGACATAAACAATTATTTATTCGAAGGAGGCGTTATACGATGAAGAAATTTCTAACACTCATGCTCTGCACATTCCTCGTCATTTCGTTACTCGCTGCTTGCGGCAGCACGAAAGAAGCAACGACTGAAAAGAAGACAGAGAACACAACCGAGCAAGGGAAGGACGCAACAACGGAGAATAAGACAGAGACGAAGACGGAACCGACGACAGAGGCAACAAATGATCAACCCAAACCAGGCGGTAAAGTTACATACGGTTATGGCCAGCCTTTCAAAGGGCTTCTGGAGTCAGCCTTCTGGCAAGGGCAAGATGACGGCTTGATCATAAGCGTCCTAGATGACAGTTTATTTAAGACAGGTGATGACCTGAAAAATTATCCTAACATTGCGAGCTGGACAGAATCTCCAGATCACAAAACATTTAAGTTTACGATCAAGCAAGGCGTCAAGTGGCATAATGGCGACGAATTAACCGTCGAGGACTGGAAATTCGCACTGGAAGTGATCGCACACAAAGATTATACAGGCCCGCGTTACTCGAACGTCGAGATGATCCAAGGGGTAAAAGAATACCATGAAGGCAAAGCAAAAGAGATTTCTGGGATCAAAGTCATTGATCCGTACAATATTGAAATTACAGTAAATAAAGCAGCTGTCAATACACTCGATAACCTATGGAGCTCGCCAATGAACAAGAAGTATTACGAAGGCGTTCCTGTAGCCAAGATGGATTCCAGTGACCAAGTTCGTAAGAAACCGATCGGTCTTGGACCATTCAAAGTGAAAAAAATTCAACCGGGTGAATTCGTTGAACTCGAGCGTTTCGATGATTACTGGCAAGGTAAACCGTACCTCGACACGATCATTTACAAGGTGATTGATGATAAACTCGCAACATCTTTACTGGAAAAAGGCGAAATCGACTATATGTCGCTGCCTAATTCGCAATACAAAGAAGCTGAGAAGCTTAAGAATATAACACTCACCAAAAATGATTCCCTATCCTACAGCTATATCGGCTTCAGCCTTGGACATTGGGATAAGAAACAAGAAAAAGTTGTCATGGATAAACCAAAATTCGCAGACAAACGTCTTCGTCAAGCGATGTACTATGCGATTGATGTACCTGGCATGATCGATGCTTTCTCCAATGGCTTAGGTACGCCTATCTACGCACCGATGCCAACCGTGAGCTGGGCGAAGATTCCGGACGATCAAATTACCAAATACGCATATAATCCAGACAAAGCGAAGCAATTGCTCGATGAAGCTGGATACAAAGATGTGGATGGCGACGGCTTCCGCGAAGATCCAAAGGGTAAGAAATTTACTATTAATTTCGACGCCATGCAAGGTTCCGAGATTGCGGAACCACGTGCACAATACATTCTTCAAATGTGGAAAGATGTAGGTCTGAATGCGAAGCTGAACGGTGGCGCTCTCAAAGAATTCAACCTGTTCTATGACTCGATCCAAAATGACGATCCATCCGTTGAGACCTTTATGGGTGCATGGGGACTTGCAAGTGACCCGGATCCATCGGGACTATGGACGGAAAAAGATGCATGGAACTTCCCTCGTTGGGTGAACGCGGAATCGGATAAGCTGATCGCAGAAGGTATTGGCGAGAAAGCATTCGATCCAGAGCAACGGAAACAAATCTATTATCAGTGGCAAAAAATTGTAAATGAAGAAGTACCAATGATCTTCCTATCTGCGCCGCAAGACGTTGCTGCAATAAACAATCGTCTGAAGGGCGTTCATCTGAACTCTTTCACAAGCAGCAACTTATTGGATGCACACTTATGGTGGGTGACAGACGGAAAATAGGAGTGAACGACCATGCTAACTTACTCAATCCGCAGGATCTTAGGTATGATCCCGCTCCTGATCATCATCTCAATCATTGTGTTTGGTCTTGCTAAAATGATGCCGGGCGACGCGCTCACAGGACAGATTGACCCTACGAATGCGACGCCTGAGTATCTCGCAGAAATGCGTGAGAAGTTAGGATTCAACGACCCAATTCCCGTGCAATATTGGAATTGGGTCCAAGGACTAGCCAAAGGTGACTTTGGCCAGTCCTTCATCCATAAGCTTCCAGTCTCCGAGATGATCGCGCAGCGGTTGCCGAATACGCTATTGCTAGCTGTCGTATCCTTGGTCGTCACATACACCTGTTCATTTATGATGGGCATCTATGCTGGCCGATATCCGAATACAATCGGAGATCGTTCTATTATCTCAGCGAACTATGTCGCGTATGCCATCCCTTCGTTCGTCGCTTCGATCATTGCAATTTATGTCTTTGCAATTAAGCTGGGATGGGTGCCGATCAGCGGTTCCGTTAGTGTTGGGGTAGATAGCAGCTTGATGTACGTACTCAGCAAGTTAAAGCACACCATCTTACCCGCACTGGTGTTAGGCCTCTTCAACACCGCAGCATATACGCAATTCCTGCGCAATGATATTATCGATAGCACGCGGAAAGATTATGTCCGAACGGCAATGGCCAAAGGAACGAGTACTTCCGCAATTTATAATCGACACATATTAAGAAATTCCCTCATTCCGATCGTAACCTTCTTCGGATTCGATATTGCAGGGTTGCTGAGTGGCGCAGTCGTTGTCGAGACGATCTTCGTCTATCCTGGGATGGGCAGTTTGTTCGTAAGCTCCATATCGAACCGTGATTATTCCGTCGTTATGGCCGTAACGCTCCTGCTTGCCCTCATGACCTTGCTAGGAAATCTAATCGCTGACCTCTTGTACGGTGTCGTTGACCCGCGCATCAGGTTAAGTTAGGAGGCGTCTAATGCTACCCGTACAACAACAGCGAAGCACTTCACCGTGGCGGCTCGCATTCGCCGAATTCCGCAGGAACAGGCTTGCCATTGCTTGTCTGATCTTCTTGTCGATCGTAACGGTTCTCTGTATTATAGCGCCGTGGTTAACGGCGTGGGATCCTGTCAAAATCAACATTCGGTTCATTAACAAGGCACCGTCAACTGAACATTGGCTGGGGACGGATAAAGGCGGCCGCGACATTGTCGCACGTCTGCTCTATGGCGGCCGAATTACCTTATGGATCTGCTTCTCGATTAGTATCATCGTAACGTTCCTAGGGACGCTTGTCGGCTCGATTGCTGGTTATTTCGGAGGTCGTGTAGACAGCCTGCTCATGCGCTTCACAGACCTCGTTCTTACATTCCCTTTCCTCGTATTCGTTATTGTATTAAAAGCGATCTTCCCAGACACGGGAATATCCGTCTTCATTCTCGTCGTCAGTTTCCTTGCTTGGGGAGGCGCAGCAAGACTTGTGCGAAGCAAAATTCTTGCCGAGAAAGAGAATGAGTATGTCTTAGCTGCCATATCGATTGGCTGCAAGCCTTCTACCGTCATCATTAAACATTTGTTGCCGAACGTCATTACGACCATTATCGTCCAAGCCATCTTAATCCTGGCCGGTATGATTACAGTTGAGACAGGACTTAGCTACCTAGGATTTGGCGTTCCTGCGAATATTCCTAGCTGGGGCAATATGATGTCAGACGCCATTTCACCAGACGTCATCAAAAACCAATGGTGGGTCTGGCTTCCTTCCGGCATTCTCATCACGGCTACGATTCTCGCCATTAATTTCCTCGGCGAAGGCTTGAAAGACGCATTCAATACGAAGAAGCCCTCCTAAACACGAAAGCACTAGCTGGAAGATTCCCTTCCTCGCTAGTGCTTTTTCTTGTTCAATTATGCCGTTACTACAATCTGATTTAGAAAAGCACGAATTTGCTTATCTAATCCTTTCGGATCCTCCAGCGGCAAATAATGCCCGCAATGCGGCATTTGATACGATAAGACGTGTGGAACCTGGCGCTTCACGTATTGCAAGCTTTTCATAATCGCAGGCAGCTCTTTATCCCCATGTAAGACAAGCCACGGTTGGCTAACCTCTTGAATTTGATTTTTCAATGTCTTACGAAATGCCTCAAGCTCGAGCATCTTCGATGGCTGCACAGCAAATGTATCAAAGTAAGGTGTCAGTTCCTCTTTGGAACTCCGTTCAAATGGAGATAATCCGCCATTAATCTTCATATCCTTCCGCGCCAAGATCTTCAGCATGGACATCTGTATGAGCGAATAAGGCTGCAGATTCGGCGAGATGGTCACGAGCCCCTTCACACGCGATTTATACTGCAAGGCCATACGTATCGCCTCTAAGCAGCCAGCGCCATGCCCAATACAAATCCATTCTTCATCCTCAGCCGCTTCTGCTTCATAATCCATTTGTTCTTGTCCAAGGGGTGGAAAGATCGCTACACACGCCGTAGCATAGCCCTGCTGCTCTAGAAAGCGCTGGAGCTGACCAAAGGTCTCAACCTTCATATTTAGCCCCGGAAACAACCATATCTTCGTATTCACTTGAATTCCTCCATCATGCTCTGAACTTCTGTCATAACCTCTAGCAACTCAGCATCCTCGATCTGAATTGTTAAATGGTAAAAAGGAAAAGGAGCCTGTTCCCAGCACTCCAATTGTAAAACATATTGCCTTGCTTCACGAACCAGACGACCCAGATGAATGCCAAGAATTTGTTCTGGATAAGGCACTAATTTCTCAATCCCAGCCGTGAACAATTTGCGAGAACCTTGTACATTCCCATTCTCGAAATGATACAAACCCACGGCAATTTGGAGCAAGCCTTGGCAGAGTGGGTGTCGACCCTCTTCTAACCAGAGCTCCTCCATGACTTCATGACATTCATAATAATCTCTATTCCAGTTGAAATGGATTAAGAATTGAATGTACAAAGGGTCATACATCATATTTCGTCAACAATATCATCCGGTTTCTTCTTCACGCGCACGAACGTATCTTCCACACGCTTATAGAGCTCTTTGATGCCTTCCTCATCCTCGTTCATCCAGAGCTCATTGAATTGCTGCTGGAACGAGATCGCTTCACGGATATGATGATGGAAGTACAGCTCCGAGATGTAGCTTAATATTTTGGTCGTAATATTAGACTTCTCTTCGAAGCTAATCTGTGCATCCAGAATCTCCTGACGGATACTGGACATCTCGTTATCGAGCACAAACGCGGCTTCGGCTGCCTTCTTCAACCGAACACGCATCTCACCCGGCAAGCTCTCACGATATTTATAGTTCAGCGAGTGTTCAATCGTCGCCCAGAAATTCATCGCGAGCGTTCGAATTTGAATCTCCGCTAGCACTCGCTTCTGTCCAAGCGCCGTCTGAACGGGATACTCAATGATCATATGGAAGCTGCGATAGCCGCTCTCTTTGTAATTCGTAATATAGTCTTTCTCATAGATCACACTTAAATCTTTCCGTTCACGAATATATTCAGCGACACGACGAATATCATCTACGAACTGACACATAATCCGTATGCCTGCGATATCCTCAATCCCCGTATCGATATTTTCCATTGCTACATTAAGTCGTTTCGCTTTATCGAGAATGCTGGAAATTTTCTTCACACGACCGGTCACGAACTCTATTGGTGCATACTCTTCACGTTTCTTCAATTCTGCACGCATCGTCTTGAATTTGACTTTTAATTCTTCCACGGCTTGTTCATATGGTAGTAAAAACTTTCCCCAATCTCTTCCGTCCATCAGAACGCCTCCTGTACTCAATATTCCGCCCTAGTTAACGATGGTCCGCACCCACTGCTTCGGAAATATGGGCATATCCGTCTCTTCTTAACAATTCCCTTAATCCTTGATGTAATTCGCGATTAATGCCTGGTCCTTTATAAATCAAAGCTGTATAAATCTCTACCAAGCTTGCACCAGCGCGAATTTTATCGTACGCATCTTGGCTCGTGAATATGCCACCCGAACCAATGATTGGCAGTCTGCCTTCCGTCTGGCTGTATATGCGGCGGATAATCTCCGTCGATCGGTCGCGCAGCGGCTTACCGCTTAGGCCTCCCGTTTCCTTCTTATTCGCATGCTCAAGACCTTCCCTAGAGAGGGTTGTATTCGTAGCAATAATGCCCGCAACACCGCTCTCAGCGATCGTAGCGATCATATACTCGAGCTCTGCGTCATTGACGTCAGGCGCAATTTTGACGAGTACCGATTTTGGCTCACTCGCAGTCTTCGCTGCTTGCCGATCCCGCTCTTCCGTCACAGCCTGAAGCAGTTCCTTCAGCTCGTTCCCATGCTGCAAATTACGCAGATCCGGCGTATTCGGTGAACTAATGTTCACGACAAAGAAGTCCGCTTCCGTATACAAGTCACGGATTAATGATTGGTAGTCCTCTGCTGCATTCTCGTTCGGTGTTACTTTATTCTTACCAATATTGACGGCAACAGGGATTCTCCGTGATTTGAGGGATGCGAACCGTGCCTTCATCGCTCGCGCACCTTCATTATTGAAGCCCATTCGATTGATTAACGCCTCATCCACTGGCAAACGGAACAACCGCGGTTGGTCGTTGCCCGCCTGTCCCTTCGGGGTTACGGTTCCGACTTCCATAAACCCAAATCCGATCGAAGAAAATCCTGCAATTGCTGCGCCGTTCTTATCTAGTCCTGCCGCTAGACCAATCGGATTCGGGAAATGAATTCCGAATAAATCCACAGCGAGATCTGCCGTTTCTTGCACACCGTACATTCCCCGCATGATCGCTAAAGCTCCGGGAACCTTATTCCCCATCTCTAGTCCGCCTATAGTGAAGTGATGAGCTTTCTCCGCATCCATCCTGAATAAGTACGGCTTTACAATTTTTGAATAAAGCAAGTTGTCCACTCCGTTCTCATCTATACGTCGTTCCATTGTCCTACAAATATTTTATCCGTTTCCGTCAAAAAAGGAAAGTCTGTTCGCCCTTCAAAAGCACGAAACCCTAGATATTCGGCAGGAAAACGATTACAATAGGCTTATATCTATTACTTTATTGATAAAGAGAGGTTGAACCACAATGTCTACAAAAAGAAAACCCCCGACGATGACGCATAAGCCGAAGGAAGAGGTTAATAAGAAAGCCATCATTTGGACAGGTGCTATTTTCGTTATTCTTGTTGTCATTGTAGCTGTTCTGATCCTAATTCAATAGATTTCTGCAATTTAATCTAACCATTTATAGACTTTATGGGGATTCGTCTGATTCTGGCCTTGCTGCGGTCTAACCTTAAAGGGTTGCTGCGCTTTAACAAGATCATCAGGTAGAATTCCCTTTTTAATGATCACTTTTGTCCCTAAAGGGACCAGATCGAACAATTCCTCCACATCCGCTTGACGCATCCGAATACAACCATGGGATTCGTCTTTGCCGATACTCGACGGCTCGTTCGTACCATGAATCGCATAGAGCGTATCCGATAACGTCATCCCGCGGCTGCCAAATTCACCATTCGACTTCCCATTGGGATTCTTGACCTTCTCGCTAATTTCGAAATTGCCTTCCGGTGTCTGATCCCCGCCAAGCCCGACCTCATAGCTTCGCCAGATGACACGTCCCGATACGACGGCAAGCCGATGATTCTGCTTATCGATGACGATCTTATATGGCTCTTGGAAGATCATGTCGGCGGAGGCGGGTGACATATTGACGGTAAGCGTTGGATTCTCGCGATCGATTGCCTGCTTCTCCTTCACCGTCTCCGTTCGAAGTTTCCCTTGTCCTCGAATGACCTGACTCTTACGCAAAGGCTCGAATAAATTTCGCATATTCGGTGTCTGGCCAGCCATCACGTTGCGCGGATAGGAATCGGTTAGATCCGTCATTTGGGCTGGCTGCTTGCCGTTCTGCTTCTGATACCCGATCACCCCAGACCGTAACGATTGAATCTCTTCCATTTGAACAGCCCATTTGGCAATATAAGAGCGTGTCGCACGCGGAATATCAGGGGTGCAATCACACACGGCAGGATCGAAGACTTGCACATCATATGTACGCTCACTGGATGAAGTGACACTTTTTTCTTGCTGCTTCAATTCCCCCAACAATTGCGGTTGATGGGACCATAACAGCCAAGAGCCTCGCTGCTCCAGCTCGAGAACAACCGCTTGCTGGCCCGGATTGCCCTGGATCATATGGGAAGCAATCGATTGCTGCCATGCCCCGTCAGCCCCGTCTTTCTCTCCCACAATGTAGATCATAGGCTGCTCTGAAGGCTTCTGTGGTTGGTTGACTTCTAACGCGAGCTGTAGGTCCGTTGGATCTGCCCCCGGTGCACCGGAGATCCCGCATATCAGTAATAACATGAGCGCAATCAGGGTCCATCTGCGTCTTGTGATCCGTTTGCGTTGCTTCTCAATAAGCTGTCGTTCTTTCTCAGCGGCCTCTAACAGCCACTTTGCTGGAATTTGTGTATGTTCAAATGCCTCATAGACATCCCCTGCCTGATTGAAGCAATAATTCGCTTTGCCTGTCTGCCCCGTTGCCTCATACTCCTTACCTAACAGGTACCATGCCATGCGGTTGTCGGGATGGGACTCTACGTATCTTTTCAGAAAAAGAATATCTTTCATGATGTCTCCCCTTCCTCTGGATTCCCTACCTTATATATCGGTATTTCACCTCAATCCTTGCACCGCTGCAAATATCTTCAGAACGAAAAAACTCCAGCCCAAAAGGACTGGAGTCTCATGTGTAAGTTGGATTCTATGATAACGAATACGGATTAGTTAAATGGTGTGTCCGCAATTTTGATAGAATCTGTTGGGCAACCGTCTGCTGCATCTTGAAGATCATCGTATAGATCCTCTGGGATTTCAGTTGTTCCCGTATTGTTGTCCCCATCAAAAATAACTTCTGCGATACCTTCATCATCATAATCATAAATATCTGGTGCTGTTGCACCGCACGCGCCACAGGCGATACAAGTATCTTTTTCAACCCAAGTGAATTTTGCCACGGCCAATTTCCCTCCTGTTATAGGTCCAATCTTCATTACCCTCACCAATCAATATAATACAAAAACGAGCTAATTTCAAACAGTTTGTCATTATTTTCTAACCAAGCTGCCTATTCTATTCATTCTTGCTCATTATTCTCCTGCCGCCTGAAATCCATCTGCAAAGAGGTGCCGCGAATTCGATGATTTCGGATCAAAGCTGAGGGATCATCCGTCAACATACCAGCGGTCAATACCGCATTCTCGCCAAACTTATCTCTTAGTTTATCCATCGCCACATTAAGTTGATCCTTCTTGGGCTGCTTCTCATAATCGAACAGATCGAGTTGGATTGCTGTCTCTGACTTGGGAACGAGATTCTGCAGCGCTACGCCGAGCAGTCGGACAGGCATGTAAGCTGGCCAGTGACGATCGAACAGCGCACAAGCGTCACGATAAATTTCATCCGCTGTATCGGTCGGAATATCACGTGTCGAGGACCTAGTGATCGTCTTCATATCCGGCGTGCGGATCGTAATCTGGATTGTCTTCGCCATCAGCTGCTGTCTGCGCATTCGCCGTCCCACCTGATCCGACAAATTCAAGAGCACGCGATGCGCTTCATTGCGGCTCGCGATATCATTTGGCAGCGTCGTCGTATGACCGATGGATTTGCTCTGCTCCCGATCCGGATTCACGGGGGATTCATCGATCCCATTTGCAGCTTGCTTCAGCCACGTACCGACGACGCCAAATGCATCCAGCAGCTTCCTCTCATCCGCCTGAGCCAGCTGCCCAACCGTATAAATCTGCAGCTTTTTCAGCTTCTGTGCCGTCTTCTCGCCGACGCCGAATAAACTGTTGCAAGGCTCCTGCCAGAGTACTTTAGGCATGTCACGACGTCTCAGAACGGTAATGCCATTCGGTTTCTTCATATCTGAGGCCATCTTGGCGAGCAGTTTATTCGGTCCAATACCAATAGAACAAGGAAGCGATAATTGATCTTTAATTCGCCGCTGCAGCTCTTCCGCAATCTCTAACGGTGTGCCAAATTGCTTCGATCCGGTGATATCCATATAACATTCGTCAATCGACATCGCTTCGACAAGCGGCGTATATTCACTCGTGAGTTTCATGAACGCATTCGAATATCGACGATATAAATGAAAGTCTGGCTGAATAATAATTAATGAAGGACAAATCTTGAGCCCCTGGCGCACTTGCATCCCCGTTCGAATCCCGAGTTTGCGGGCTGCATAGGAGCAAGTCACAATGATTCCTTTGCGCAGCTCGATACTTCCAGCAACGGCTGTCGGCCGATCTGCATACAAATGAGGCTCCTCCGCCGCATGCACAGAACAGTAGAAGGCATTCATATCGACATGAAGAATGACGCGCCCTTTTTCAGGATAAAATTGCTCTGTATTCGATCTCAATGGTCTCACCTAATTTCTGTAAGCTTCATCCATCTCAATTCAGCATACCCTGCCATTTCAAGGAGGGTCAAGTTCACGGAAGTAGAAAAATATTGAATTTTCCATCTACTTTCTACCAATAGCGTATGTTATAATTAGAAATTATACTTTCTAGAATGATATCAATACTTTCCTAAAGGAGGCCCTCTCATGTCAACGGCAATTTCAATCTTCGATACGACACTGCGAGATGGTACGCAAGGCGAAGGGATCAGCCTCTCCGCTGATGACAAGCTCAAAATCGCAAAAAGACTCGACACCTTTGGTGTTCATTATATTGAAGGCGGTAATCCGGGCAGTAACGGCAAAGACATTGAATTTTTCAAACGTGCAGTGAATTTGAATTTACGAGCGAAGCTCACGGCCTTCGGCAGCACAAGACGGAAAGACTCGCTGGTCGAGCAGGATGCCAACTTGAATCGCATTGTAGAATCTGGCGTGAAAGCGGCAACTTTAGTCGGGAAGTCATGGGATTTCCATGTGCATACGGCACTACAGACGACGCTCGAAGAGAATCTCGCGATGATCTACGATTCCATCGCATTCCTGAAGCGCAATCATCTAGAAGTTATTTTTGATGCGGAACATTTCTTCGATGGATATAAGAATAACCCTGAATATGCTGTTGCTGTTCTCAAACGCGCGCAAGAGGCTGGAGCAGATTGGGTTACGATGTGCGACACCAATGGCGGCACGTTGCCAACCGAAGTGTTCGATATCGTAAGTCTCATCTCGAAGGAGCTGACAGCTAAGCTTAGTATCCACACCCATAATGATTGTGAATTAGCCGTCGCGAACTCCCTTGCCGCTGTGCAGGCAGGCGCTAGACAAGTACAAGGTACAATCAATGGCTATGGAGAACGCTGCGGCAATGCTAACCTCTGCTCCATCATTCCTAATCTCCAGCTGAAAATGGGGTACAATTGCATTCCAGAAGAGCAAATGAGTCAATTAACGAATGTCGCACGTTATGTCAGCGAAATTGCCAACGTGCATATGCCTGTGAATCAAGCCTATGTCGGTAACGCTGCCTTCGCACACAAAGGCGGCATTCACGTCTCGGCAATTCTACGCGATTCACGCACATACGAGCATATTGTCCCTGAATCTGTCGGGAACAAGCAGCGTGTCCTCGTCTCCGAGCTCGCAGGACAGAGTAATATCATGTCACGGGCGCAAGAACTTGGCATCGAGCTGGATTCGAATAACCCAACGACGAAGGATGTCATGAACAAGATCAAAGACTTGGAACACCAAGGTTATTCCTTCGAAGGCGCGGATGCCTCCCTTGAATTATTGCTCCGGCAAGCGAATGGCGAGATGACAGAGCTGTTCACACTTGAATCCTTCAAAATGACCGTGGAGAAAACGGCCGACCATCCGGTTGCATCGGAAGCCATCGTCAAGATCCGAATTGATGATGAGAGCATTTATACGGTCGCAGAAGGCAATGGTCCGGTGAATGCGCTTGATAATGCATTGCGCAAAGCCTTACTTCAACATTTCCCTACGCTCAAAGATATGCATTTGTCAGACTATAAAGTTCGGGTAATGGACGACCAGGATGCGACGTCCGCGAAAGTACGCGTATTGATCGAATCCACTGACTTTAATAACCGCTGGAATACCGTTGGTGTCTCCGGCAATATTATCGAAGCCAGCTGGGAGGCGCTTGTTGACAGTATACGTTATGCCTTGCTTGGACAGACGAAGGTGGAAGGTATACCGGTTCCCGAACCGCAGCGCTATGGTCTCGTGAACCACTAATCTGTTGCAATACAATACGAAACCCTCAATCTCACTTCGAGCTCGAGGGTTTTTTGGTCTATATGACACATCGTCAATCCGCGATGACATTCTGTATCTTTTCCTCCAACGTTTTGGCAGGTACGACACCGAGTGTAATATCCCGGATAACGCCGTCTCGATCGATGAGAATATTCGTCGGGAACGCAATTCCTTTGTAGAGCTTGAATTGATCACCCTTCATGTCCATCAAGATTGGATTCGTGAGCTGATATTGTGCAACGAATACCTTAGCATTCTCAACCGTATCTGTCGACGTTACGTTCACCGAATAGAGATCCAGCTTCTCCTTATATTGCTCAGCTAACCGCTTTAAGTCAGGCGCTTCCTCTTGGCACGGCTCGCACCAGGATGCCCAGAAATTAATCATCGTTACTTTATCTCGTTTGCCGCCGACTGAATACGTTTTCCCATCCAATGCTTCGAGTTCAAAAGCAGGAGCCAATTTATTCAACATGGGAGCCACTTCTGTCGACGTAGCCGAAGTTTTCCCATTCACGGGACGATCTTTTTTGTTATCATTCTGATACAATGCAATGGTCACTAACAGCACAATAACAACCAATAGCCATAAATTCTTTCTCATCCGTCATTTACCCTTCTTGTGGATTCAGATTTAGATTCATTGCGTACAAAATCTTTACCATCTATTGTACCCTCTTTTTCCTCATATTTTCAAACCTTACCAATCTTTTTTTGCATGCGACACCGTGGACCCGGTAACAATAATGGCACATGACATCCAAATCACCCGAACCGAACACTAATGAATTTTCAGAAAGGTTGGGAAGAATGGCCACCAAAACCAAGTCCAAAAAGCTTCTTTCCATCTCATTCGAGAGCGAAATTGAATCAAGTTCGAATCAGCATGGTTCATCCGGAACCAAAACAGACCCTTCCCAAAATGCAAAAGGGAGCGTGTGGAAATATATCGCTTTAGCCAGTATTCCACTCGTTCTGGTGCTTGGAAATTCCATGCTTGTGCCGATTCTGCCGCAGCTTCAGTCCCAACTGCATATTTCGCAATTTCAGAGCAGTCTGGTGATTTCTATTTTTTCCATCGCCGCAGCGCTTATTATCCCGCTCGTTGGTTATTTATCAGATCGTTTCTCACGAAAAGCCATTATGATTCCTGCGCTAATTGTTTATGGCGGTGCGGGCATTCTTGCTGGATTTGCTGCAGCATGGGGCTCCTATTCGTGGCTGATAATCGCACGTGCGATTCAAGGGATAAGCGCAGCCGGTACGGCTCCTATTGCGATGGCACTGGTCGGGGATTTATTTAAAGACGGGGAGGAGAGCAAAGCGCTCGGATTAATTGAAGCATCGAATGGCGCAGGGAAAGTTGTAAGTCCGATCCTCGGATCGCTTCTTGCTTTAATTGTTTGGTATGCAGCTTTTTTCGCATTTCCGATTTTCTGCGGCATATCACTCGTGATGGTTATTTTTCTCATCAAGGAACCCAAAAGAAAAAGTGAACCATTGCCACTAAAACCCTATTTGCATAAAATCGGATCGATCTTGAAAAAGAAAGGCCGTTGGCTCATTACATCTTTTTTTGTCGGCTCACTCGCCTTATTTATTCTGTTCGGAATCTTGTTCTATCTGTCCAATATTCTGGAGAAAAAACCGTATCAGATCGATGGGGTTGTGAAAGGTCTTGTCCTTGCCATTCCACTTCTTGGCATGGTGACGACTTCGTACATTTCGGGTAGTGTAATCAAAAAAAGCGGGGTTCTTATCCGTTGGTTCGTCAATATTGGCCTTATTGTGATGACGGCATCGCTCGCCCTGGCCATTTTTTTCAACAAAAATATATATGTATTTATTGGGCTGCTTACGCTCAGCAGCATTGGAACGGGGTTGTTATTGCCTTGTCTGAATACTATGATTACAGGGTCCGTTGAGAAGGGTGAACGAGGCATGATAACCTCACTCTACAATAGTTTGCGATTTCTAGGGGTAGCGTTCGGTCCGCCATTATTCGGCTGGATGATGGGCATCTCACATGCAACGATCTTCATTACCGTGTCTGCCTTGTCGCTGATTGGTCTTGGGCTTAGCTTCTTCCTCATTAAGCCCGATGCAACGGTCAAATAATACGATACAGCCTAGTCATAGGTAATTCGAGGTATACTTGATCGACCTTAGCAGTCTTCGTCTGAGCAGCAGCATGAAACAAGAGGTTACGAACACTTCAAGCATCATGGAGCGAATATTCTGCTGAAACTTTGTGAAGTCGGCCTTCAACTCAGGCAGCTGAGGGATCGCGAGCAATTGCAGCTTAATGCTGCGTTTGGCCGTCATAAACCCGTCTTTCTGCGAGCCTTTAAGCAGTAATTCATTTGAACCAATCGGCGCACTGGCATTTTCAACGAACGCGATAGGAATAAAAATAGACAACAGCAAAATCATGCTCATCCAACAGGTGAGTGTGATTTTTTTGCTCTTATGCTTCATTTTTGTTCCTCCTCTCCGCTAAAATGATCGCCGATTACAATACGACTTCGATTTATGAAGCTCCTATGAGGGATCTTCTACCCTCTTCACTTCAGTCTTCGCTGCAAGCTGCTTCTTATAATTGCGATCCAACTTGAAGATGCGATTCAAGAAATTGTAGACATGCTTCGATTCTTTCGTTAAGAGCGGTCCTAAGATCGCTAAGATTAACACATACAATGCCGAGAACGGCTGCAAAATCGGAAGCAATCCCCCTGCTTTCCCCAAGTTTGCGATAATAATCGAGAATTCTCCGCGCGATACGATCGTAAGACCGATGTTCGACGATGCTTTGGGTGATAATCCTGCGCTTCGACCTGCGAGCATCCCTGCCACGTAGTTCCCAATTAACGTAATAACGACGGCTCCGAGGGATAACCAGACTGCGCCACCCAGTGAGAACGGATCAATCGTTAATCCGAAACTGAAAAAGAATAATGCCCCGAAAAAATCACGGAACGGCAAAATCAAATGCTCAATTCGCTTCATATGCTCCGTCTCTGCAAGCACCAACCCGACGAGCAGTGCTCCGATAGCTTCAGCTACGTGGATCGTCTCCGAGAACCCTGCCACAATGAATAGAAGGGCGAATACGGCGAGCAAGAACAATTCGTTCGAGCGAATATTGAATAGTTTATTGAGTAAAGGCAAAGCTTTGCGTCCGACGACGATAAATAACAGCATATATCCGAGCGCAATCGCCGCAGATAACAATACACCGCCGATGGAGCTCGCACCGCTAAGCACAAGACCCGATAGAACCGAAATATAGACGGCAAGGAAAATATCCTCGAACATAATGATTCCTAGAATCATCTCAGTCTCTGCATTCGCTGTACGCTTCAAATCAACCAATACCTTGGCTACAATCGCGCTGGAAGAAATACTCGTAATTCCGGCGATAATTAATACCTCTTGCAGCGGCAATCCCGCACCGAATCCAAAAAGAAGACCGAGCGTAAAGTTAATGACAATATAGATCGTTCCGCCGATCGCAATGGATTTCCCCGCCTTAATCAAACGTCCTACCGAGAACTCAAGACCCAGATAGAACAATAAGAACAGTACGCCTAATCTTCCAAGCAGCTCGATTAATTCGGCGCTATGAATAAACCGAAAATCAAAATTACCAAACTTAGGTGCGTGAGGTCCTACAGCCATTCCTACAAGAATATAGAAAGGAATGACCGAGAACCTGAGTTTTGTAGATAACAAACCAGCAAGCGCAATGAGCGCAACAGCTAGGCCGAGCTCTAAAACAACATGCTCCATCCCATCACTCTCCGTTCATTAAGATTTGTTTCAAATTCATAATTTGTTGGCGCTCCCCTGCTACGACTAGCGTTGAGTGGGCTTTCAGCACACTATCAGGTCCTGGATTAATAATCCGTTCATTGTCTTTGCCGAGCATCGCGATGATTGTCGCACCGGATTGATGGCGTACGTTAATCTCCCCAATCGTCTTCCCGACACAGACGGCATGCGGCTCAATTTTGTACCATTCAATAATAAGCTCATCAAGCGCAACCTCAATTTTCTCCAGCGCCTTCGGCTTATATGCCAACCCTCCGACGATTCCAGCAATTTGTCTTGCCTCATCATCATCCAGTGTGATCATGGAGATGCTGTCATCTGGATCCTCATGGTCGAAGTGATACAGTTCCCTCCTCCCGTCATCATGAATGATGATGACAAGCTTATCTTCGCTGCGGGTTTCGATCACATATTTGTGCCCGATCCCTGGAAGATCGCAATCTCTGATTTGCTTCATTCACATTACCTCCAAGCTAAAAATTTTATACAACAGTAATATTATATCATAAAACTACCCCTAATCCCCAGCAAGATGCTCAGAATGAATAGATTTCCATGTACAAGCTAGGAGAAAAATATCATCATCGGTGATCGTTTAGCGCCTTCAGCCCATCCCTCACAACGCCTCCGCTTGTACGAACAATCCTTATTCTCTACATTTTGGATATTCTCATGCATACAAAAATACACCCCGATCAGGGGTGTATTCGTCTTACATCATCGATTTAGGAAGAGCTTAAGTACGCATACAACTCCGATAACGTCGTGACATGACGCTCTCGCATTTTCCCCACGTACTGTGACCATAATGATGCGGTCATTCGGGCATCTTCTAATGCATGGTGCCGTGTTGTCACCTCGATTTGATTCATGACGAGCAATTCATCCAGCGTATAATTTCGCTTCTCCTTTTCCAACCATTTAGCGACCAGCATCGTATCCACTAACCGATGGGACCAACGAGCACGCCATATTTTCCAGAAGGCAGCGACGATGAAGGCTTTGTCATGACCACTGGCATGAGCGATCAAGATATCAGATCCGACAAATTGCATGAATCGTTGGAGCGCGGTGGCCAGAGGCAGCCCCTCCTGCAGCATTGTATTCGTGAGTCCCGTTAACTGTTCAATTTCAGGCGGGACGGTCTGATTCACTTGAACCAACTCATAGAACGACGCATCGGAAATGATCGTCTCGCCTTTGACCCGTATGGCACCAATCGACATAATCTCATCGCCATGATCCGGCAAAAAACCCGTCGTCTCCAGATCGAATACAACAACTGATAACTCTTCCAGTGGAACGTGCAATACATTCGGTTTACGCTGCTCTTTTAACGTGTTGCGCATAAATGCGATTTGTTCCGCCTTCGCATGAGGCACACCTATAATAGAAGAAAAAGCTGAGGAAATTTCCCCTCTTTTTAGCGCACTCCACCAGCTGCCCTCCGTTGATCCCCGATCCTTCATCGTTCATTCCTCATCTGCGTTCGGATTTGTCGATTCAAATACCGCTGTAAATGCTGGACAACCTGCAGCTCCTTCTTCAATGATCTAACGACATCTCGCGTTAAATCCGATTCATCCAAATAGCCGTGGCTCACATATTCGTTATTCTCCAAGACAAATGGAATCATAGCCCGCCTTGCTAACACCGAGCGAAAAGCCTGCTCGCATGAACCAAGAAGTTCAGTATCCTTGAACCCGCTCTGCTTCAAATAGAGGAGTCGTTGCCACGTGTTAGGCGTCTGTAATGCATGCAGTGTATCTTCATCTCCCTTCAGCCCCGTTGTCATTGCAAGGTAACGGATGCCGTTGACGAGTGGAATGTACGCCCCATACTTCAGATTTAACCCGCCAGCGAATTCTCCGAACCGTTCCCGAATAATCTGACCGAACGAATTCATCGACACTTTATAATACAGTGTGTTACGAAGCATCGCTTCTGCAATGCCATCCGTATTTCTGACCAGCTGGGTATATAAAGAACGCCATTCAGACGCTAAGTCAAAATCGCCATATACCGGACGCATATCCGAGGCAATCAGCAAATAGCGGACATGCTCCCAAGTCAACTCGCCTAGCCATAGGCTGAGCTGTTCTTCCCATTGCTTCATCGTCTTACGCCATAACGCATTGCTCGTCAGCACTTGCCCCTTGCACCTTGGGAAGCCGAGCATTCGCAAATGCTCTACGATGACGTCCGAGAGATGCGCGAAATATTCGAACACCGTACGATCCGCAGCATCCTCGAGAATCATGCCATGATCCTGGTCGCTCCATTGGGCTTGTTCGCTTCTTCCACCACTCCCGAATAATACAAACGCGTAACGAGCAGGAGGAGATCCCCATCCTTCTTGAACGAGCAGTTCTTCGCATTGCCGTACCGTTTGCGCCATGAGCGCATCATGCCATCGATTCAACTGTTCATTCCAGTCGAGCACTTCACTTGAATTCATCGTTTGGCTCCAAGATGTCTGCCATTGATCACGAACCAGGCGTAACGTGTGAATTGATGTTGATGCCCGCAATGCTTCTATCGCATCTCTCATTTGCTCCATCCATCTACCCCCAACCAGAATCTGACGTCATATTTCATAACACGAAAAAGATACTTTAGCTGAATTATATCGAACAACATGAAGATGAACAAGCATATTTCTGTTAAAATATGTGTATGCATAACAAACAGCTCTCACACATGTCAAGTTTCATCACCTCGTTTTCCATTGTAAGCGCATCAAACCATAACGTTTGACTGTATACTTTGATGTTTAGTATGATTATTATATAGCAATCTGAAAAAGCGAGGTGCCTAACATTGGACACAATCAAAATGTATCGCATCAGCGAACTAGCAAGAGCAGCAAATGTAAGCCTGCGTACGATCGACTACTATACGAAGCTTGGCTTAATCGAACCTGAGCAACGCTCTAGCAGCAACTATCGTCTCTATAACGATGAAACCTTAATTCGATTACAGCGTATTAATCAGATGAAGCAAGAGAAGTATACGCTTGACGAGATCAAACAAAGCTTGAACGAATGGAGCAAAGTGACGCGCGAAGAAGAAGTATCACAGCGGCTAACTTCACTCCAGATGCATATGGCGCAATTAGAACGCGAGGTGAAGGAGCTAAGTCCAGTCATTGAACAACTGAAGCCGCGACAAGCGAAGAATCTGTTCAAGAACCTGACACCGCAAAGCGCCGCAGTCATTGAAGCGTTACTGCTGCTGCTCAGCAAAAATTCAATTATGTAATGACAATAGGAGGGCTATAACAATGACATTATCAACCTTTATGTACATTCCGATCTTGCTAGCCTTTATTTTAACAATATGGGCACAATTCCGGGTCAAAGGAACATTCAACAAGTGGTCTGAAGTCCAGACACAGAGCGGACTTACAGGTTATGAAGCTGCAAGACGTATGCTGGATGCCAACGGGCTGCATGACGTGCCGATCGAACCTGTTCGCGGCGCATTGACGGACCATTACGATCCGATCGCTCGCGTCGTCCGCCTCTCCGAGCCGGTCTACTATGAGAATTCGATCTCGGCCGTATCCGTTGCCTGTCACGAAGTAGGCCATGCGATCCAACACCAACAATCGTATTCGATGCTGGTGCTTCGCCACCGGATGTTCCCATTCGTGAATTTCGCATCGGGTATTGCACCATTCTTGCTGCTTGCCGGCTTCTTATTCGACTTCATGAACCTTGTCGGTCTCGGGATTATTTTCTTCTCTGCTGCCGTAGCTTTCCAAGTGGTCACACTGCCTGTAGAGTTTAACGCAAGTAACCGAGCCCGTGATATTATGATCTCTGAAGGCTTCATTACCAATGATGAAGAACGAGGCGTTGCCAAAGTATTGAACGCTGCTGCACTTACTTATGTCGCTGCTGCACTTCTATCACTCCTAGAGCTTCTGCGTTACATCTTAATATTCGTGAACAACCGCGACTAATACCAAGAAACTTCGTCCTATACTGGACGAAGTTTTTTTGCAGGCATAGAGAAAACTCCCATCCGCCTTAATGAACGGAATGGGAGTTCTCTTTATTTTCGAAGAATTGTATCAAAAAGGCGTAGAACACTGCCGCTACGGGTGATAATTTATCATCAATTCGACGGATGAGGCCAATAGGACGCACAACCTTCGGCTCCCGAATGCGTACTCTTGCCGGTTCCAGCTTCTGTGTCTGAAACAAGGCCATGTCCGGAAGCAAACTCACGCCCATCCCCGCCGCAACAAGCCCACGGATCGTATCTGTCTCTTCCCCTTCGAAGCTAATCTTCGGCGAGAACCCAGCCTGCTCGCAAGCATCCCATACAATCGGCCGCAAGGAGTAGCCTTGGCTAAACAATACGAACATCTCGTCTTTTAACTGTTCTAATACAATGGATTCTTCACCCGCAAGCGGATGATTGGGCGGCACGATAGCCGACAATTCCTCCATCAACACAATTTGACCTGTAACCTGTTCTGACTCATCTGGAAAGGGAGAAATGAAGGCCAGATCCGTGTCTCCTGAACTGACATCCTTGATCAGCGATGCGTAATTCCCCTGCTTCAGACGAAATTTCACATTCGGATGAATCTTTCGAAATTCAGAGACAACTTCCGGTATGAGATGAATACCCAAGCTATGCGGAAATCCCAGACGGACTTCTCCGCAATTCGGGTCATGGAACTCATGAACTTCCTGAACGGTTCGCTCTAACGAGCGCAGTACCGCTTCTACCCGTTTATACAGAAGTTGACCGACTGGGGTTAACTGAAGATTACGCCCCTTCTGTATAAATAACTTTACGCCAAGCTCCTCCTCTAACTGATGAATCTGCCGGCTGACCGCCGATTGCGCCACATGCAGCTCTTCTGCCGCTTGAGTGACGTGTTCTTTCTTTGCTACTTTCACAAAATAATACAACTGCCTTAATTCCACTGATGTACACTCCGTTCTTGGCGTCGATACAGCTACTGTACCATGCCGCCCATGTGCTTTCAATGAAAAAAT
This sequence comes from Paenibacillus guangzhouensis, assembly GCF_009363075.1. Taxonomy (NCBI): domain Bacteria; kingdom Bacillati; phylum Bacillota; class Bacilli; order Caryophanales; family Paenibacillaceae; genus Paenibacillus; species Paenibacillus guangzhouensis. The sequence continues at coordinate 3,483,125 of NZ_CP045293.1, forward strand.
GTAATCGTCTTCACAGCCTTAGCTTGCGGATGAAGCCGTAGAGGACAAATCCAGCGACAAGCCCGCCAAGATGCGCCCACAAATTCACACTCGCCACCATGACGGAATAGACGATCCCCATCACGAGCAGCATATAGACCGTCTGCCTGGACTGAGGATCCAAAAGCGAACGCTGCAGCAGGACAATAAACAGATACGCGCCATAAATCCCGTAAATCGCGCCTGAGGCGCCTGCAGACAACGTTGGACCATTCGCCATCATATCGCTGATTACATTGCCTAACAGGCCGCTGAAGAGGTAGAACAACGCATATTGCCATGAACCAAGCAACCGTTCGAGCGGCGGAGCGAATACGAATAACGCAAACATATTAAACAATAAATGGTCGAAGCCAATATGAACGAACATCGCCGTGAAATAACGCCAATATTCCGTAGCATAATGTGAATCATTCAGCATCGCTCCATATTTCAGCAACGTCATGGCATTCGTAGATCCGCCATCAAATGCCATCAGGATGAATACCGCAATATTGGCGAGCAGCAGCACCGATGTTACGGGGTAGAACCGCAAATAACTCTTGAAATTCTCATAACGAATAAAAATCATGTTTCATCACCATTCCCTAAATATATTGTAAAACAATTAGACAATTTCGACTCAAAACATCTATAATAAATTTTGGAAGATATCTAAAGGAGGCAAAATCCATGGCACAAGAACGTACAGTAGCATTCAAAGGAAACCCGATTACACTTATCGGTCCAGAACTTAAAGCAGGCGACAAAGCTCCTAACTTCACATTGAGTAAGAACCTACTCGAAGAAGTATCACTTCAAGATTATGCAGGCAAAATCAAGCTGATCAGCGTTGTTCCTTCCCTTGATACAGGTGTATGCGATGCTCAGACGCGTCGTTTCAATGAAGAAGCGAGCAAACTTGGCGACAATGTTACTATCCTTACGGTCAGTGCTGACCTTCCGTTCGCACAAGCTCGTTGGTGCGGCGCTGCAGGTATCGACAAAGTTATTACATTGTCTGACTACAAATCCAACAGCTTCGGTGAAGCTTACGGCGTATTGATCAAAGAATTCCGCTTGGATATGCGTGCTGTATTCGTTATCGATGCGAATGACACCATTACATATGTAGAAGTGCTTGGCGAAATGACTGAGCATCCGAACTATGAAAATGCGATCGCAGCGGTTCAAGCGCTTCTGTAAAAAGAGCGATAATACGTAGTACGTAAAAAGCGAGCGAAGGTTCCCCTTCCTCGCTTTTTTGTCTATTCCTATATAAGATTCAGGCCGAGCCTGAAACGTCATTAGCTTGTCGTTTTATAAGATGATAACTTCTTATCAAGAATCGCGAACAACTCCATGATGACACGATAATTGGATCCGAGATCCCCCATACCGCCGCGCGATGCCGAGAAAATATCGACTGCAGATTTCGTTGGTCCTACAGAAATAACAGACACGGTAATGTCCATCGTTCTGCCCGTAACCGTTCTTTTCTCCAGCGTTATTTCACCAACAGAATGCACTTCGTGAAGCAGCTTGTACCCTGGAATTTTCTTCAGTGTGGATACAACTTCCTCCCATGCACGATCTTTGGATAAGTTATAATAGTGCGATTTCAATTTAGGGTCTTTGGCACGATCGCCAGTTGCTTCATAACTGCGCAAGATGCCGATTAGAGCTCTTTTGAGTGACAACGAACTTCCTCCCTTATATGTACACAAACCCGCAAATGCCGTTCGATTTCTTATGCTTCTGAACCTACTCTCGCAGGTGGGTGTCCGCAGAGCTGCCTTTGAAGTCCCAGTGAAGGGCATGTCAGCCGCAACTCGATTTGAACTCCCTAGAAACCGTTATTGGTTCAAAACAACGTGAAATCGAACGAACACCGCAGGATGTAACACCTATTATAGTACCTTGCAGTCCAAAAGTAAACTAAGTGGCCGGCTTGTCCTCGCTTAACGCAGCTTCCGCTTCAGCCTCTTCCTTCTCAGCCTTCTCCAGTGCATCCTTCTCCATCTGCTGCTGCATCTTCAAGTAAATCAAATGGAAGTTATAGAATGCGAACGTTGCAACGATACTTCCGGTAAAGAAGATGATCAGGAACGGATATTTCAAGCTGAAGTATCCAAGAATCCCTGCGCCAAGTACAGTTGTAATGGAACGAATTGGACGGATGACCGTCAGCAGAACAGCATTCTTAAGCAGTTGTAGCGTTTTCATATGATAGTGCACGATCATCGAGAAGAAATTGAACATCGAGATCAGCAAGACGATTAGCAATACGACCATGACGATCCCAACGAATTGGAAGCCTTTCAATTGGGTCATATACACTTGCAAATCAACATACATAATGACAGCGAGTAAGGTGTAGAAGATCCCACCGATCATTGCTTGCACATAGTTCTGCTTGTACCCTTTGAAGAATGTCGAGAACAGCTTAACATCCGTCTCGCCCATCACCCATTTGCGTGCGACAGTGAACATCGCTGCGGTTGCAGGGAAGAACGTAAATGGAGCTACAATCCCCATCGCCCAGTTCATTGTAATCGACTCATTCACTAGGTTTTGTTGAACCACTAACAATTTCGTAAACGCGAAGAACAAGAAAGGGGACGAACACAAGATCCACAGTAGATTGATGGCCGATAAGCGCATAATCCATTCCGAGATCCGATATAATCCTCCCATAACGCCTTTAAATTCCAAACAAATTACCTCCTCAGCAAATCATCAATGCTTGTATATGTATAACTATAATACAAATGGCCTACTATTTGCTACCGCCTATTTTACATGGGCTTGGGTAGTGGTCTAAACGGCTGGCACCTAATTGCCATAGGATATACAGTAATCCCCCATCATTATGATTTTAAAAGGAGGTTACAGTATGGGCTGCGGCGGTTTTGGTTTTACATCTGTAGGTTCAATTTTGGTTCTGTTCATTCTGCTCGTCATTGTTAGCCGAGCTTTCATCTAAGAACGATGTAAATCTATGGCGTACAGGCAAGAAATATAAGAACAGTAACATATCTTTAACTTTCTTATATTCAAAAAAAAGACGAAGCCTACGCTTCGTCTTTTGCATCATTCTATACGTCGCTCGTGCTCTCCGAACGGTTCGACGGTCTGCGACCTTCGCCATTGTTCGTACGCGGTCTGCGTTCGCCTTCGCTGCCTGTGCGTGGCTTACGGTCACCACCGCGGTAACCATTGCCTTCTCCACCACGGGAATAGCCGCCATCACGGCTGCCATATCCGCCTTTGGAATAACCGCCAGAACGGTTACCATCACGACCGCCATCACGGCCTCCGTCACGACGGTACGAAGAACCTTCTCTATTGCCGCCACCTTGACGGTTGAAGCCATAGCCAGACGGTCTGCGTCCGCTTGTACGGATGTCTGGTTTACGACGTTTTGCGCGGATCGGCTCCTCTGGCGTTAATTCAATCACAGCATCTTTTTTCTCACCTGTGAGCAATTTAATAGCCGCCGATAGCAATTGTACGGAATCATATTGTTCAAGCAACTGAATCGAGATCGCTTTGAACTCGTTGTAATCTTCATTCTGAACGATTTCAAGAATACGTTCAGCTGTAATGCGTTGTTTACCTTCGATCGCTTCAGCAAGACTTGGCAATGGCTTCTTCGGAATGCGATGTCTTGTCACTTTCTCGATGAAGTGCAAGTGATCGATCTCACGAGGTGTTACGAAGGACCATGCTGTACCTTCTTTACCTGCACGGCCTGTACGTCCAATACGGTGTACATAGCTCTCAGGATCTTGCGGAAGGTCAAAGTTCACAACGTGGCTTACGCCGCTAACATCAAGTCCACGCGCTGCAACGTCTGTTGCCACGAGCACATCAATGCTGCCGTCACGGAATTTACGCATTACCGTATCGCGTTGGTTCTGGGACAAGTCACCATGAAGCCCATCTGCCGAGTAACCACGCTTCTGCAACGCTTCGGACAATTCATCAACACGACGCTTCGTACGTCCGAATACAATCGCAAGCTCTGGTGATTCCATATCGAGCAAACGGCTAAGCGCTTCGAACTTCTGACGCTCATGGACTTCGATATAAGCTTGGTCGATAAGCGGAGCGCTGACTTGCTTAGGAATAACCGATACATGCTCTGGGTTCTTCAGGAATTGCTGCGCAAGCTTCTGGATGTTCGGAGGCATTGTCGCCGAGAACAACATCGTCTGACGTTCATCCGGAACGAGCTTCAAGATCGATTGAATATCTTCCATAAACCCCATGTCGAGCATTTCATCTGCTTCATCCAAGATCACGGTCTGTACATCATCAAGCTTAATCGTCTTACGATTGATATGGTCGAGCAAACGTCCTGGTGTACCGATAATGATTTGAGGCTTTTTCTTCAATGCGCGGATTTGGCGAACGATATCTTGTCCACCGTAAATTGGTAGGGAGCGAGTACCTTTGAAACGCGCAAGCTTCGCAATCTCTTCCGATACTTGAATCGCTAATTCGCGTGTGGGTGTCATGATCAACGCAACGATGCGATCTTCTGTCACTGGAATTTTGTTGATGAGTGGAATACCAAATGCTGCCGTCTTACCTGTACCTGTCTGTGCCTGTCCAATTAAGTCTTTTCCTTCCATTGCAAACGGAATGGATTTCGATTGGATCGGTGTGGATTCTTCAAATCCAAGTTCCGTAATTGCCTGAAGCAGCTTCGCGTCCAAGCCAAAATCTGTAAAGTTCGTCAATATAGTTCATACTCCTTCTTTATCTTGGGGGGTAGTGGACATTCCCCATCCTAAACTGTATCCTTAAGTAGCGAAAAACATTTTGTATGCGATCCCCTGTATTTCAATTCTTATGCATATATAATGCACAAATCCAACTGCAAACATCGTCACAGTTGGAAAATAATCCCTACTCAAGAACATCTAATATATTATATCACAAATTAGATGGAGAATACCAGCGACTAACTTAGCAAATTACTACATATGAGGTGAATATCACTTGAAAAGAGTATGGGAAATCGCTTCCATGATCATTGGAGCATTTTTTATAGCGGTTGGGTCGAATATGTTCATTATACCCCACCAAATTTTGAGTACCGGCTTGAGCGGACTCGCGATGATAACAGGTTATTTTACCAATTGGAATATCGGGATCTTATATTTGATCTTCAACGCTCCGATTCTCATTGCAGGATGGTTCATTCTCGGGAAGCGGTTTATCTTCAATAGTATGGTGTCCGTTATAGCGGTCACCTGGTTCATGCAAATATTACCGGTATATCAATTCAATGACACCCCCATCTTAGGTGCCGTGTTCGGCGGTTGTCTCATCGGATTTGGCGCTGGCATTTCCCTCCGAATGGGCGGTTCCTCCGGCGGGTTTGATATCGTTGCTTCCATTATTTCCAGATACCGCGACATTCAACTTGGGATGATGATCGTCGGACTGAACGGATTTATCATTATCGCCCTCGGTTACATGAAGGATAACTGGGATCTGGCCTTGTACTCCATGCTCTCCGTCTTTATTACGGGAAAAGTAATGGATGTGATCCATATAAGCCATATTAAAGTTACAGCCTTCATTATAACGAATGAGACCGAGTTGATGCTGGAAAAGCTGCTGGGCCTGCCGCGCGGTGTCACCGTCATCAAGACGAGAGGCGCTTATTCCGAAGTCGAGAAAGATATGCTCATGACCGTAACGACGCGATATGAACTAGCTGAGCTGCAGAACATCATCAAATCCGTCGATAAGAAGGCTTTCGTGAATATCGTCGAGACGGTTGGTGTAATGGGCGCTTTCCGCAAACGAAAACCATAAGTGTCGCTACTTTTTCTCGGAAACATGTGTTATAATGAAAATTGGATTTGAAATGGAAATCATCATTTGGCATAGTTTTCAAGGTTTTTACCCTTTGTTTCACGATGTACAGCTTTTCCGAACTCGTAATCATGATTTCGATGAAAGGGTGATCGCTGTGGAAATGGAAACGGTAAAACTGTCCGAGATTGTGTTAAAATGGTACCCTGATCTGATTCCGTTCCTTCGTCAGAACGAGCTGGATCGCAACATCGTACTACGGGACGGTATGAACATCTTAGGCCCGGGAGATGCAATGGAGATTATTCATTACAGCATCTGTGATAATCAAAAAAATGGTTATATTCATTAAGCAGCTCCCCTGTCGGTGTGTCTCACGTCGGCAGGGGAGTTTTTTCTACAAAATCCTCCATCCTACCCTATAACGAATCTCTCTTTTTCGCTATAATCTAGTTATAGTGTAATAGCGTCTAAGAGGAGAGTGTCCCTTTCATGAACATCCTATGGTCCTTATTGCTCATGGCCCTGAGCACATTTAGCCCCCCGTCACAACCGCACCAAGACTCTAGCAAATCACCTATGCTGCAAGCTGCACTGCAATCTATGTATGCTGAAGCCTATCCAAGCGGACAAGTGTCAAATCCCTTGGCTTCCCTGGATCCACAGCAGAATGCACCTAAAGTCAAAGGCGTCTATGCAACCGCATACAGCGCTGGCGGCGAACGCCTAAATTCATTGCTGCAATTGATTGACTCGACGGAGCTTAACGCGATGGTCGTTGACATTAAAGATGACTCTGGATATATCACCTATAAGACGGACAATGCGAAGTTAGCGCAGCTCGGCTCCCCGAAACCCTTCATCAAAGATATTCATGGGTTCATGGAGACACTTAAGGAACATCAGGTGTATCCTATCGCACGGATCGTTGTCTTCAAAGACACCGTCCTCGCGAAGAAGCATCCAGAGCTCTCATTCGTTAAATCCGATGGTTCCGTATGGGCAAATGGAAAAAAAGACAGCTTCGTCAACCCTTACAGACAAGAAGTCTGGGACTATAACATCGAACTCGCGAAGGAAGCCGTAAAGCTCGGATTCCGTGAAATCCAATTTGACTATGTCCGGTTCCCGGAAGGCTTCGAGAACAAAGCCAAATCACTTACATACACAACCAATGATAAATCTCGTGTGCAGATCGTTGCCGATTTCGTCGATTATGCGAAGCAGCAGCTCGCCCCACTTGGTGTGCGCGTATCCGTAGATATCTTCGGTTATGCGGCATCTGTTCCTGCTGCGGAAGGCATCGGACAAGATTTCGTGAAAATATCCGAGCATGTGGACGTCATCTGCCCGATGGTCTATCCAAGCCACTACACGACAGGTTGGTTCGGCGCGAAGAATCCTGATCTCGAGCCTTATCGCACAATCAAAGGCTCCATGGAGGATACACACAAGAAGCTCGCCCCTCTCGCTGAGAAGAAACCGATCATCCGTCCGTGGATCCAAGACTTCACAGCAAGCTGGCTGGGCAAAGGCCATTACACGAAATATGGCAAGCATGAAGTCGAAGAACAAATTCGCGCCTTGAAGGATACCGGTATCGATGAATTCCTCCTCTGGAATGCAGGCAATCGTTATACCGGTGATGTGAAGTATTAATATGACAACTTAAAGATACCCATGTGAAGCCCTGTATACCCTATGCGTTCAGCTGGTATGCGGGGCTCTCTACGTATCAGCTTACTTATGATGCGTCTCGATGACGTAACCTGCGCCCTTATCCAATCTTTTCTTCTCTAGAATACTAACCTCAATCTGTGCTGGTGAGGATAAGAAATGGCGATCCATGTGTGAATCAACATAAGAAAATGCTTTCTCATCCGTCTCTGCGACGACAATGAGATAGACAAGCTGATCTGCCAACTCAATTTCAATTCGATACAAGTACATCTGACAAAATACCCCTTCCTACTCCCTATCCTTATTATCCCGATGAGGATTATATTCATTATATTGAAAAACCTCCCAAAAAGCTTGTATAAATTTTTTAATCTGCCCATACAAAAAAGACTGCCCCTCTGTCATTCTCCGAATGACATCAGAACAGCCTCTCTTACTTATTACTTCATATTATTTCGAAAGACGAAGCGCAAGCTCGTACAATTCCATATCGAATGCTTTCTTCGTATTTACAACCGTATCAATATCCGTCATAACCAATTCGCCTTTGATGACGCCGCAGGATTTGCCGGACTCGCCTTCCATCAACATACGTACCGCATAATCGCCAAGACGGCTTCCTAGCACACGGTCATTATGTGTTGGGCAGCCGCCCCGTTGAATATGGCCAAGAACCGTTACACGCGCATCCACGTCAACACGTTCCGTAATGCCTTTCGCGATATCTTCACCGCGTCCAACACCTTCCGCTACAATGACGATACTGTGGCGTTTGCCATGTTCGAAGTTGTCTTTCATACGGTTCGCAACATCATCAATGCTGAATGGTACTTCAGGGACCAGAATCGTCTCAGCGCCGCTTGCAAGCCCAGCATACAACGCGATATCTCCGCAATGACGTCCCATGACCTCAACGATCGAAGAACGCTCATGCGAGCTCATTGTATCGCGCAGCTTATTTACAGCATCTACAACAATCCCTACGGCTGTATCGAATCCGATGGTGAAGTCTGTAAATGCAATATCATTATCAATAGTGCCTGGTAAGCACATCGTTTTAATCCCTAATTTGCTAAGTTTGTTCGCGCCTTGGTATGATCCGTCTCCACCGATCACGACTAAGCCGTCGATGCCATATTCACGAAGAATATCCGCACCTTTTTGTTGGCCTTCAGCCGTCATGAACTCTTTGCAACGAGCCGATTGAAGGATCGTTCCACCGCGTTGGATAATGTCACCCACACTGCGCAAATCCATCGAACGGATCTCTTTGTTCAATAATCCTTGGTAACCGCGTTGAATACCGAACACTTCGATACCGTAGTACAACGCGCTGCGCACGACTGCACGAACAGCCGCGTTCATCCCTTGAGAATCTCCCCCACTAGTAAGAACTGCAATTTTTTTAACTGCTGACATAATCCTTATCCTCCTTAGAAAATCCATCTTGTCTCTATCTATGATTTATGTTTACGTATCCAAAGACTGTTCACCCAGAAAAATAACCGTGTTAACGGGCTTTTCCGCATAAGCCGTTTGGAGACGGATTTCACATGCTGCTGACTCGACACCTTCGGGTCTGATAAATATAACGCAAGCAATCCCTCTATCACCATACGATGGAACTGCGAATCAGGCAAGTGTTTTACATCTTCTCTTGCCCCTTCGACGACCATAACCATCCGTTCATATAAGGTCTCCTGCTCATCGTAGTAGTTGCAGAAGTTCAAATCCCCACCCAAACGATCCTCTTCTTGATCAATTAAGTAATCGAGCAAAATATGCAAGCCGCATACATGCGGGAAATAAGCTCTTCGAATATCACTCGCTTCACGCACAGTAAGATCTGCTCTAGTCGCCGCAGCGAACAACATGAATACACCTAACGTCGAGCCCGTCGCCGCAGCGAATTCATTCCAATATAAATGAGGAGATTTATTCCGATGCTTCTCCCACCAAGTGGTTAACTCTGATTCTCTAAGATCGTGACGTATATGCTTGTACACTTGCAAATCAACATAAAGGCCCACCAATTCCTCGAGATAAGGCATGACTTTGCCATACGAAGGAAGCTGCCTGATGCAGTGTTGGCAAGTTGATACGAGATCATGCAGGTAGCCATCGTCTTCGTGCTCCGGATGGTGTTCGTAATAATTTTGAAGAGAAGCTTCGGGGTTAATCGCATCTAACATCGACTGATGAAGCTGCCGAAAATCAACAGGATCCATCGAGGTGCTGCGATCACACAGATTATCCAAGTAATCGCTGATCGTCTGAAACGCCACAATAAGTGGGATCAGTACATCTTTTTGCGATATATCCAGGGCTGCGTACACCGCTCCACCTTGACAATGGAACTGCTTGGTCGCAATGCTCGCAAGCGCTTGTCTACGAAGCTCTTCATCAGTAATCGACTCCGCTTGCTCCTGCCAATAACCAAGGGACTGCTTAACGCCTGGCAAAATAACACGATACACGCGGATCATCAGCTGTATTGGATTAAGTGGTGCGGTGAATTGTCGCTGCTGTGTTAGACTCAATACGGGGTGCCTCCAAAAATGCATTCATTTTCATGTGAATCATTCCTATTATAGTACGATCAAGCATAATGCACAAACCGCTGCACTACGCGTGCCTTCTTGTTCGGACCTCTTGATTCGTGCGATACCATAAATGCAGATCATTTATTTGACTCGCAAGCTCTGCGATCTCCGAATTCAGCTGGCAGCTGATCTCGAAATTTTCTTCTTCAAATAATTGTGACTGCTTACGATTAATGATACGCTCCCGCTCGATAATCCGATTCGGGATCTTCCCACGGATCCATTCCCAGTGAACCAGGATCGCTTCTCGCTCAGATACACTGTATTGTTCCCACGCCAGAGCAAGTGCAGGCACATGGATACCTAACCGCTCATCAAATTGAAAGACATTCTCCATCTCTATCTCCTCCATGAAAAAAGAGTCTAATAGTAAATGTACCACTCGCCACCACGGAAATCTATAATATTCAGCACAGTTGCAAAAGAGCATTCCAGAACCCTACCGCTGGTGCTATACTTATAGTTATTTCGATACCCATTCTAGATTGGAGTTCTCAGCATGTTCAGACCAACCGGATCCCCTCGGATGCAAGATTTTCATTGGCTGCGAATGTTCGTATTCTCACTCTATACGACCACGTCGCTCATCACAGCCTTTTTCCCGCTCTATTTCAGCGGCATTGGATTTTCAAATGTTCAGATCGGCTTTATTTATTCTATTGGACCCTTAATCTCGATATTCTCGAACTTGATCTGGGGAATCGCCAGCGATAAATTCCGTACCATTAAGAAAATTATGTTGATTCTGCTTGTTGGGCAACTATTTATGGTCCTTCTGTTAACGCAGTCTACCTCATTTGCCGTGATTTGCATCCTGATGTTCGTATTTAATTTCTTTTATTCTCCAATCAACCCCTTAGCGGATACATGGGCAATCATGACGATGCAGAAGCGCGGAAAAAATTTCATGAGTATTCGGATTTATGGCTCATTCGGGTTTGCGATTGCATCCCTCGTGCTTGGCTTCATCCTGAAGCAGACCGGCGCTCATATTACATTATGGGTATGCCTTCTCTTGACCGGATGTTCCCTGCTCATCGCTTGCTTCGCAACAGACCAGCAAGGGGCTGCCGCCAAGAAAATGGAGCTTGGAGGGTTGCTAGATATTCTGAAGCAGCGCGAAGTCGTATGGTTCTTCCTATTACTGCTCATGGTCGCGGTGTCACACCGCTTCAATGATGCGTTCATCTCTCCTGTCTTGCGGGGCATGGGTGCCGATGAGACGATCATCGGCTGGGCCTTATCCGCATCATCGCTCAGCGAGATTCCCGTCTTCTTCTTGCTAAGCAAATACGGCTCGAGATTCAAGGAACTTCCGCTCTTGTCGATCGCAAGCTTCATGTACGCTGTTCGCTTCTTGCTCATGAGCTTCGTGACCGATCCGGCATGGGTCATTGTTATACAGCTTATGCACAGCATCACCTTTGGGATCTACTTCTTCACAGCCGTGCGCTATGTGACGAACATTATTCCGGAGGAATTTCGTGCGACAGGCCTTGCGTTCTTCACGATCATTTGGTCCTCCATCGCAGGGCTAATCAGTGGATCCGTTGGCGGAACTCTGCTCGATATGAGCAAAGAAACGTTATACATGACCGGAGCTAGTCTCGCATTTATCGGCGCCATTGGCTTTATGACGCGTTATTTGGTCGCAAGAGATCAATAATCGATGCGAAATTCCTTGCTTTTTCCAATCATCGGGCTATAATGATAAAAGGATTTAGGACCAAGTAATAAAGGCGGGGAATATCATGGATTTCGAACAACTCAAAGCAATTATTCATGGACGTCGAAGCGTCCGTAATTACACCGATCAATCAGTCGCGATTGCAGATATCGAAGATCTCATTGATTGTGCGCGTTATGCTCCAAGTGATACGAATTCACAGACTTGGGAGTTCATCGCCATTACGAATAGAGACCTGATCAAACAAATTGAGCAGATCACATGGGATCAACTGCATGCCCTTGCTGCCGTATCGGAGACGAAAGGGTTGAGCCGCGAGGCGCGCTTGCTCGTGAAGTCTTTCGGACCTTATGCAACAGCGTTCTCCAATGCGCCTGTCTTGATCATCTGCCTCGCAACGCCATACAACTCGAAATTCCGTGAGAAAATCTTCGACCCGATTGAACTTGCTTCGGAGAACGTATGGGCAGAAGAAGGCATTAAGAGCAGCTGCCTAGCGACGCAGAACCTAATGCTCGCAGCGCATGCCAAAGGGCTTGCGACATGTCCGATGACAGGGCCTGTCCTGCTCGCGGAACACCAGCTTAAGGAATTGCTCGAGATTCCAGACGACCGTCAAGTCAACATGGTCATCTCACTTGGCTATCCAGCTGATCAACCTAGCAAGCTGCCGCGGAAAGACGTACAAGACATTTTACGTATCATCGAATAAATCAATGGGAAGACCCCTGTTATCGTCTGATCGCAGGGGTCTTATTTTGTAGCAAGCACAAAAAAACAGATCCCAGAATGAACTGAAATCTGTGTGATGCACATGCATGGCGCAATGTATAATCAATAATAAATTATAATTTCGTTACGCTAGCCGCTTGTGGACCGCGGTTGCCTTGGGTAATCTCAAATTCAACCGATTGGCCTTCTTCTAGAGTCTTGAAACCTTCGCCTTGGATCGCGGAGAAATGAACGAATACATCGTCGCCGCCTTCCACTTGAATAAAACCGTAGCCCTTCTCTGCGTTAAACCATTTAACTGTTCCTTTCAAATGAACAACCTCCTAATATGCCGCCTTTAATGGCGATTATTTATATTATATCCGAAATTTTGGAAATGTTCAACGAAACTTTTTGATCTCAAGAAACTCGGATGAGCCCGGTATGAAAGGCAATTGGCTGGTTTGGAAGGACACGGCGTGACCCTCTTGCCTAAGTGACTGAATGAAGGATTTCATCGCGGGATAATCGGCCCACTGAAGTGATTTCAACGGATAGATTAGCACCCTGCCTCCTTTCGCACAGACACGCAATAATTCATGAATGGCTGCCAAGTGGAACGCTTGATCGAATTGATCTGCATATAAGAAAAGAAAATGACTGCACAACACATGCTGAAAGGAATCGTCCTCAAAAGGAAGTTCGGGCAATTTCGCAAAGGTATAATGTAACGGATTGCTTCGATAATCGGCAATGAATTGCTCCGCTGATTTTATTCGTCTTTCGCGGTGCTGGTCTGGGTGTCCATAGAAGCTCCAATCGAAGGATTCCTGAATTCTCGTCAGCTTCGCGGTCGAGGTCTCAATCTCTTCTGCTGCATATCGCATCAAATACTCCGCATCATAATGAAATAGCGGGTCTGCAGCGATCGTCTTATACCCTCTGGCATTCGCTTCCGCGGTGAAAGACGAGGCACCGCCCGCAACATCCAGAATACTTCCTTGTCCAAGCTCCGGCTCCGTCAGAGCGAACATGCGCACATACTCTTCATACGAACGACATGTCATGGCTACCCCTTGCTGTTCATAAGCTGGATAAATACTCATCTCATCCACTCTCCTCAGACTCATCTCAACTCATCTCATCAGCCGCATTTGGCTTGGATCTAAATTACCATCATCAACCAAATAGAGCAAGATGAAATTTGACTTACCATTTGCTTTATATCGCGCTGTACGTTATCATTTTACACAAAACACCGTAACAAGAACTTACCAGAAGAACGGAGCTTATTCATGATCAAAAAACATGTAATATACAAAAAAGACAAGTGGAATATGATTACAGTAGAGGTCCAAGGCAAGTATATTGTCCTTCGCGAAATTTCGGACCAATGGGGCGAAGAAACGCATACGTTCTTAAGCCGTCCTGCCCTCATGAACTGGGTGAACAACCGTTTTCCCAAATCCGAATATATGGACAACTTGGAAGAGTGGAATGACATGATGGCGAACTTTAGACAAGTCTAAGCTAAGCTTGTGAAATGAGGTGATCCCCATAGACTCAACAAGTATTCTCATCTTTATCATTCTAGCCTTCTCGCTGGGTGCCATCCTTATTATGAAGAAAGATTCAATTCCTGCGCCGCTGCGTCGGGTCATGGCTATCATTACGATTCTTCTCGTGGCATTTGCATTTTTCTTAATCGTGTACAGTGCATTCTATCTAGGTTCAGCTTAAAACATTGATAATCGACAGGCATCAGGGTCATACTATGGACAAATTTTACGGCGCAGGAGTGATCTTGTGAGACGAGGAATTTGTCTTTTATTCATTACATGTCTCTTGCAACAGACTGTCATCCCCATCGCGGCCAGCACTCCTGCTGAGCCCGCCCATTCTATCAAACCGAGGAGGATTCCAATGAGTCAAGTCGTTAAGCGTCAGGATGTACCCAAAGAAGATCAATGGAAGTTAGAAGATTTATTCGCTTCACAAGAGGCTTGGGATCAAGAATACAAGCTCGTGAAAGAACAGCTCGGCAAAGCATCCTCCTATCAGGGCAAATTAACGGATGCCACCGCAGTCAAAGGTTGCTTCGACTTAGAAGACGAGATTTCACTACATACAGAGCGGCTCTATGTGTATGCGAACATGCATCATCATGAAGATACCGCTGAACCTACATACCAAGCATTATCCGAAAAATCCAAGAAACTTAGCGTTGATGTCGGTGAGGCACTATCATTTATTACCCCGGAAATATTATCATTGTCTGATGAGCAGCTCGATCTTCTCATTAATAATGCCGATCTCAGCAAATATAAATTTACACTCACAGAAATGAAACGGCAGAAGGCACATGTTCTCTCCAAAGCAGAGGAAGCCTTGCTCGCACAAGTCGGCAATATTTCGCAAGCACCGAATACAATTTACGGCATGATCAATAACGCGGATATGAAGTTCCCGAAGATCAAGGATGAGAAAGGCGTGGAACGTGAATTAACCCACGGCAGTTACATCCAGTTCCTCGAGAGCGATAATGCAGAGGTGCGCAGAAATGCGTTCAAAGCGGTCTACGAGACGTATGGCAAGCAAAAAAATACGATTGCAGCCACACTGAATGCCAATGTCAGCAAGAACGTCTTCTACGCACGTGCTCGGAAGTATCCATCCGTCCTGGAGATGTCGCTCTATGGTGATAACATACCAAAAGAAGTGTATACGAATCTCATCGATACCATCCATGAGCATTTGCCGCTCATGCACCGCTATATGGAGCTGCGCAAGAAATTGCTGAAAGTCGATGAACTTCATATGTATGATTTATTCGCACCGCTGGTCGAAGAGTTCAAAATGGATATTACCTACGAACAAGCCAAAGAAATGGTCAAGGAAAGCTTAAAGCCATTAGGCGATGATTATCTGAACAATCTGCAGCATGGATTCAACGATGGCTGGATCGATGTCCACGAGAATGAAGGCAAACGCAGCGGCGCATACAGCTGGGGCGCTTACGGTACGCACCCTTATGTGCTCTTGAACCACAAAGACAATCTCAACAGCATGTTTACGTTAGCCCACGAAATGGGTCATGCGCTGCACTCTTTCTATTCCGATACGAACTTGGAATATCGCGATGCGCAATATACGATCTTCTTGGCTGAGGTTGCTTCTACCTTGAACGAAGCCTTGCTTATGAACTACATGCTGAAGAAGGCCGAGAACGATCCCAAGATGAAAATGTACCTGCTTACGTATTATGCGGATCAATTCCGTACGACCGTCTTCCGTCAGACGATGTTCGCGGAGTTCGAGAAAATCATTCACGAGCGTGCGGAGCAAGGCGATGCGTTAACACCGCAGGAACTCTCCAAGATTTATTACGATCTGAACCTGCAGTATTATGGTAAAGGCATGGTTGTCGATAAAGATATTGAGATGGAGTGGGCACGTATCCCTCATTTCTACACCAGCTTCTACGTCTATAAATACGCGACAGGCTTCTCTGCCGCAACAAGCTTTGCGAAACAGATCCTTGATGAAGGCGCACCTGCCGTTGAACGCTATCTTGGCTTCCTGAAGAGCGGCGGCAGTGACTATTCCATCAATATTCTGAAGCGCGCTGGGGTTGATATGTCCTCGCCGCAGCCAATTCGAGAAGCGATGGATGTGTTCAAGCAATTGATCGAAGATATGGAGAAGCTCACGAGCTAATTGGACCCGAAAACGAATTAACTCTATTGGAACAAAATCCCTTGCCCGTTGCGGCAAGGGATTTTATACTATAAGGTACGCTGATGCTTAGGAGGATTCATATGAAGATTCAATGGTCATTAATACTGGGACTCGTATTTGCACTTATTACAGCGATCTTTGCTGTCATTAATGTAGATCCCGTCCAAGTGAATTTATTATTCGGTGTCGTTCAAGTCCCGCTGATTCTGCTCATCTTGGGATGTACTTTACTAGGCGGTCTCATCGTCGGTTCCTACGGGATCTATCTGCAATACCGACTACAGCGCAAGCTAAAGGCGACCAAAGCAGAATTGCAGCATGTTATTGATGCAACCGGCTATACATATCCAGAATCACCAGATGCGTTATCATCTGCACATCCATCTAACCCAGACGAGGAGAAATCGAATCATGAACCTACCCTTTAACCAAGACTATGTCCTTGATTTTCTTGAAGAAATTCTAAATACACCGAGTCCAACGGGCTACACGCACCATATTATGGCACGCATCGAGGCTGAAGCGCGGGCGCTTGGCTTCGAATTTGAACGCACGAAGAAAGGCTGCGGAATCATTAGCGTTCCTGGGAATGATCCATCCCGAACCATCGGGCTGACCGCCCATGTCGATACGCTCGGCGCTATGGTTCGTTCCATCAATGCGCGTGGAACACTCCGCATTACGCCAGTCGGCGGTTATATGATGAACGCGATTGAGAATGAGTACTGCACCATCCATACGCGCGACGGACGGATCTATAGCGGAACAATCCTAACAACCCATCCATCGGTTCACGTCTACAGTGATGCGCGTGACTTCAAACGTGACGAAGCGAACATGGAAGTGCGAATCGATGAACTCGTCCATACCAAGGAAGACGTCCTGAATCTCGGCATTCGGACAGGCGATTACATCTCGTTCGATCCTCGCGCGGTCATCCTCGATAACGGCTATGTGAAATCTCGCCATTTGGATGACAAAGCAAGCGTCGCTGCACTGTTCGGCATTCTGGAATCCATCCACCGCGACCGCTGGACGCCTGCTTATAATTTGAAATTGATCATTACCAATTATGAAGAAATTGGACACGGCGGTTCCTATATTCCGGCGGAAATCGATGAATTGATTGCGGTCGATATGGGTGCAATGGGAGACGATCTTGCATGCACCGAGCTTGATGTATCGATCTGTGCCAAAGACTCCTCCGGCCCTTATGATTACGGCATGACGAGCAAATTTATCCGGCTTGCTGAACGCGAGCAGATCCAGCACGTCGTTGATATTTACCCTTATTACGGCTCAGATGCATCTGCAGCGCTTCGCGGCGGCAATAACATTAAGGCTGCGCTCATCGGGCCTGGTGTTCATGCCTCCCATGGTATGGAACGCACGCATATTCAAGCCGTCATGAATACAGCCAAATTGCTTGCGGCTTATGTAACCGAGACGGAATAAGATTGCGGGCGTAGAAGTCTTCAGGAGGTGTCCGGGTGCAATTCCCTATGAAACGGTTCCAGTGGAGCAAGATCCGTGTTCGCACGATCCTGTTCATCCTGGCATGCATACTGATTCTAGCGATGAATCTCTATTACTTCGTCCTGTCGAAAGCTAATTACACGTACAGTCAAGTGACCGCAACGAACGGGATATCCTTGCATGTGCTTCGTACGACACCTGATCATATTCAGTTAAAAGCGATAGACAGCAATGTAACCGAAACGGATCATATCGGGATCAACGGCGGCTTCTTCTATGGACAAGACATCTTGTCTATCGCTGTGCAAAATCATCTTCCTGTGAAGGACAAACCTCGCGCTTATGGTTCAGGTTGGTATAATACGAAATATGATCGCGGCACCTTGATCTGGGACGGCTATCTGAAGCAGTTCTCCGTCCAATCAGTTAAATCCGCAGATGAGCTGGATGTTTTTGACCGCAGCCAATATTGGGCACAGGGCGGCGTCAGTATGAATCTGGCCAACGATTATATTTGGGGCCTTCTGATCTATTATCAGGCGCTCCCTGCTGCCCATGAAGCCAGACTACGGAGTGGACTTGTCTATGACAAGATGAATCAGTTATATCTCATCGTTACCGAAGTGCCCTGCACGGCGGAACAACTCCGTCAAGCGATTCAGGAACAGATTGCTCCAGGACAATTCAAGGAGGGCATCTTCCTAGACGGGGATGGCTCGTCTCAGCTTGCTTCGAAACAAGCTAAGCTTGCGGGGGATGAACGCAAAGTGCTCCAGATGATAAGCATTGAATAATAGCGTGGCTAAAGACTCCTATTGAGAAAACCTCTACCGAAACCTTTCGAAGATGAGCGACTGCGATCAGATGGGGGTTTATCGCCAATCAGAAAGTTTAGGTTCTAGCAGTTCAAAAACTTATACTTTCTGATGTGTTCAAAAAACAGAGCAAGTCCTTAGGACTTGCTCTGTGCTATTTTATCCGCTAGTTCGTTCAAGTAGGTCCAACGCTCCATGAGCTCCTCAAGCTGTTCTTCAAGCTTCCGCTGCTCCTCTAAAAGCTCCTGCAGGCGAGCGGAGTCACTGAAGGCCTCTTCCATCTGCTTTGCGACCGTCGCAAGCTTCTGCTCCGTCTTCTCAATGACACCGTCGATCTCATCATATTCCTTCTGCTCTTTGTAGCTGAATTTCAAGCGTTCTTGCTTCTCACGCTTCGGTTCGCTCGTTTGCTCACGCGTCCCTGAATTTCCGTTGCCGCTGCCGCCGCTACTAGCACTCGGACTCTCACCATACTTGGCCATATATTCTTCGTATTCGGTGAAATTGCCGACATGATGACGAATCTTCCCATCACCTTCGAAGGCAATGATCTTCTCGACCGTCCGATCGAGGAAGAAGCGATCATGAGATACGACAAAGACGACACCGGAGAAATCGTCCAAATAATCCTCCAGGACAGTCAAGGTCTGAATATCCAGATCATTCGTCGGCTCATCCAGCAGCAATACATTCGGAGCACTCATGAGCACGCTGAGAAGGTACAGCCTGCGCTTCTCGCCACCAGATAGCTTGGCGATCGGTGTCCATTGCATGGTTGGCGTAAAGAGGAATCGCTCCAGCATTTGAGCAGCTGTAATCGAACTGCCGTCTGCCGTCTGAACAACCTCGGCGATCTCCTTAATATATTCAATGACACGCATCGATTCATTCATTTCTTGATTCTCTTGTGAGAAGTAACCGAGCTTCACCGTCGGCCCCATCACGATGCTGCCTTCATCGGGCGTAATTCGGCCGGCGATCATATTCAGCAAGGTCGATTTCCCGCTGCCGTTCGGACCAATAATCCCCACTCGATCCTCTCGAACCGCAATATACTCAAAATCACGAATCAATTGCTTGCCTTCGATTTGTTTCGATAAATGCTCGATTTCGAGAATTTTCTTCCCTAATCGAGACGATGCCACGGAGACATCTACCTTACTGTTCTGTTTAGGCCCCTCTAGCTCCTGCAGCTTCTCGAAGCGATCGATCCGCGCCTTCTGCTTCGTTGTCCGCGCCTTCGCTCCGCGACGGATCCATGCCAGCTCATTGCGAAGCAGATTCTGGCGCTTCTGCTCGGATGCGAGTTCCCGCTCTTCCCGCTCGGCCTTGAGCTCCAGGAACCTGGAATAGTTCGCTTCATAGCTGTAGAGCTGCCCATGATCCAGCTCGAGCATCCGGCCAACCACCCGATCTAAGAAATACCGATCATGGGTAATCATGAGCAAAGCCCCTCTGCGCTTCTGCAAATACTGTTCTAACCAAATCACTGAAGCATGATCTATATGGTTCGTCGGCTCATCTAGAATTAATAGATCGCAAGGCTGAATCAATGCCGCCGCCATGGCGACCCGCTTGCGTTGGCCACCGGATAAGGTACCTACCTTCGCATCGAAAGCGGTGATGCCAAGCTTGGACAACACCATCTTCGCTTCGCTCTCGAGCTGCCATACATTCAGTCGGTCCATCTCGTGACTCCAATGAATCAGCTTCTGCTGCAATGCCTCATCGTTTGGCGCGAGCTCCACCTGCTGCATCGTCTCGGTATAGGACCATACGGTCTTCATCTCCGGCGAATCCCCGCGGAATACTTGCTCAAGCACCGTCGCATCCGGGTCAAATGCAGGATTCTGTGCTAAATATTGAATGCGCACCCGATTCCCGATGGCGATCTGACCTGAATCCGGTTGTTCCAAGCCTGCGATCACTTTGAGGAACGTCGACTTTCCTGTGCCGTTTACGCCAATGATGCCGATCTTTTCCCCTTCCGAAATGCCGAAGGACACGTCTTTGAACAACACTTTTTCCCCGTAGCTTTTCGATATATTCTCAATCGTTAGTATATTCATGCCTCGTCCCTACTTTATCCGTATTCTGTACCTATGTATTCTACCACAAAATCACGCCCATGAAGAAGTAATGGCCTCCATACCATGTTTTCTTCCATAAACATAATAAAGTCCCGACACAGCACGATCGTGCTCGTCGAGACTTTATTCCTTGCCTATGACGCAACGGTTGTTGTCTTCTTTTGTGGTCCCGTAAGTTTATGAAGCGATAGGATCTGCCAGCTATTGCATACCACGAGCGGGATCAGCATGTAGAGGATATACTCCATCCGATTAACCGATAGCGACGGCAGCAGCTCCAGCACCGTAATTACAATCATGAAGAACATGGTCGGCACGATCGCATGCTTGTTCGTCAGTTTTACTTTCCAGATCGTAATGATCACACCAACAGCAAGAATAAGCAGCGGCAATCCAAGATACCCGAACGCATGGTCACCCTCACCGGCGAACTTCTTGAACCGAATAAAGAATAAATCAAACAGGGTGAGCAGTATAAAGAATACTTGGATCCCAATCCAGACGTTCATGCGATTCTTCAAGATCCCGAGAATATAATACCTTCCGAATACGAAGGCGATAAACCCAATAATACTCGTGAACGCAATCGAGAAGATCCCGAGCAATAGCGAAGATAATTCATATCCGCTAAACTCGTCGTCAATAAAGATAAACCCTGGATCCAAATATCTGAGCACTCCCCATGTTGTGATACCGGTCAACACGCCAATAAGCGTCGTTGTCCAGCATAAGTAGAAGATTCTCTTAATCATGCGTATATCCCCTCGCGAGCGAATAAGCGTGCATTAGAACGAGATGACACCGTATCCCATGCACACAATAAGTGCAAGCAGAATAACCAAGATAATCCAGAACATCATCGTCGGTTGGTTTCTGCGCAGACGACCCATAATCATTTCCATCATGCCGATTAATCCAATCGCCAAGATCCCTTTCACGATGTACATGAGCGGGAAGTTCAACTTCACGAGCATGCCAATCCCCGAGATGAGCATAATCAAATAGAACAGACGTGTGATCATCGGTGTTACTTTCTGACGTTTGAAGATACAGCTAATGACGAAGAACAGCACGAGAATTGCCCACGAACCAGCATGGGACTGATAAAAAATATTAAACACATCCATGTTAAAACCCTCCTATTCTGTATTCGCTATCATGTTAGACTATGTATTGTTAACGCATATCATCTAGATTGTACGTTTGATTATAATGAAAAGCAATTCCATAACTGAAAATGATCGATTTTGTTCACAAAATGATGAAACAATCCCTACATTCGCACGCATATCTTGTGAAAAAGATCATAGTCTGTACCAAAAAAGGCTTCTGTACCGGATCATCCGGTACAGAAGCCTCCTCATGAACTTAGGGTTGCATCCCTAACTGTCATTATGCTTGCCCAATAATGTTTCTTGCGATCCACACGCCTGCCGCACCTGCTTGTGCAAGCCCGCGCGTAATCCCCGCTCCGTCTCCGCCGCAATACAAGCCTGGAATTTCCGTCTCGAACGATTCTGACAGCTTCGGACGTGCCGAGTAGAATTTCGCTTCAACGCCGTAGAACAAGGTGTGCTCGGATGCAAGGCCTGGCGTCACTTTGTCGAGTGCCTCAACCATTTCGATCAAGCTCTTCATCGTGTTGTATGGAAGCACTAGTCCAAGATCACCAGGTACGGCTTCCGTGAGCGTCGGCTCCAAGAAGCCTTCGCGAATCCGATTTTCTGTGGAACGTCTGCCGCGCAGAATATCCCCATATTTCTGAACAATGACGCCGCCGCTCGATAGATCGTTCGCCCGTTTACAAATCTCACGCGCATATTCATTCGGCTTATCGAATGGATCTGTAAAACGGTGTGAGACCAGCAGAGCGAAGTTCGTATTCGCCGAGCCAAGCGCTGGATCCTTGAATGAGTGACCGTTCGCCGCCATGACACCGCTGTGGTTCTCGACGACCACGTGTCCGGATGGATTCGAGCAGAATGTTCTTACGCGTGTGCCTACCGACGTGTTATAGATGAACTTTCCTTCATAGAGGTGCTCGTTAATCTCGCGCATCACTACATCCGATGTCTCCACGCGTACGCCCACGTCAACTTGGTTGTTGAACATTTTGATCTTGCGTTTCTTCAGCACTTCCGTGAGCCATGCGGAACCGTCGCGGCCTGGCACGATAACGACATGATCAGCTTTGTACTCTGTTCCGTTCTTCAATACAACACCGCGCACTTGCTTCGTTTCTTTATCCGTAATAATGTCATCAACTTCTGTCTTGTACATCATGTCGATCTTATCCTTCAAATATTCGAAGATCGATTTCAGAATCTCAAGATTCTGCTCTGTACCCAAGTGTCTAACTTGTGCGCGCAACAGCTTAAGTCCTGCCGCATAGCCGCGCTGCTCAATATCACGAACGATATCCGTTGTCGGATCCGTAATCGACTCGGTTGCACCATGATCAAGGTTGATCTGGTCCACATATTTAATCAAGTTCAATACTTTAGATGGGCTTAAGTAATCAGTCATCCAACCGCCGAATTCCGTCGTTACGTTGAACTTACCGTCACTGTACGCACCCGCTCCACCGAATCCGCTCGTAATCGAACATGCTGGCAAGCATCCGGCAAAATCCTTCTTCCCTGCTGGTGGCGGGCAGAGTTGGATTTTCTCCTCGAGAATCGGGCAACGCCGACGATAAATGTCATGACCTTTATCGATTAATAATACGCGAAGCTGCGGCGCCTTCAGTGTTAATTCATAACATGTAAAAATACCTGCTGGCCCTGCTCCTACGACAATTACATCATATTGATTACTCATGTCATCCTCCTAAGTACATGTTGTCTTCGCTTCATGGTAACAACACAAAAAAACCTGTCCAACGAATGGGGGTACGACAAATGCCCCATTCGTAGACAGGAATTTACGGCTCCTTGTAGAGACCCTCAGTCCATATCACTGAGGATATACGAATTGATTCAAATTTATTCATGTTGATATGGATATCGTAACGGACAACAACGAATATGTCAAGCGTATGGCGTGAATATTGTTCGTGTTTTTCAGAAAACAGGAAGATCACCCATGAATACAAGCTATATAAACTTCGTAAATTCCGAATATTAATAAAAATACCGAGATTGCTTGGTACATAAGGGATCTGCATTTCACCAAAGATCTGTTATGATATTAACCATAATGCACTACTCCCAATACAATGCTAGCGAGGTACAACCATGCATAAATACCATCCATATCTCACGCTATCCCGGCAAGAATGGGCACAACTCATGCTGCAAGATCGACCAGTGATCACCCCACAACATTTAGAGCAATTAAGGTCGTTGAACGATCAGATCACCATCGATGAAGTGCAAGAGGTTTATTTCCCCTTGGCTGCATTTCTCCATCTCCAAGCCGAGGCTGCGAAGCAGGTCAAGGCTGCCGAAGCTCAATTCTTGCAAAAGCCGGTATCCGACGCGCCTTATATTATCGGGATTGCAGGCAGTGTTGCGGCAGGCAAGAGCACAACCGCAAGACTGCTGAAGGCCATCTTATCTACATACGAGGGTTATGCCAACATTGATATTGTTACGACGGACGGCTTCTTGTATCCAAATCATGTGCTCGAAGCGAAAGGGATCATGGACAAGAAGGGCTTCCCGCAAAGCTATGATATTCGCAAGCTCATCCAATTCCTAACCGATATCAAGTCAGGGAAGCCGGAAGTGACCGCTCCCATGTATTCGCATCTCAGCTACGATATTCTGCGTGATGAAGTGCAGACCGTCCGTAAGCCGGCGATTCTCATTATCGAAGGGATTAACGTATTGCAGGTGAATCGCGGGGCATCCGTCTTCGTTAGCGACTTCTTCGATTATTCAATCTTCGTCGATGCAGGCGTTCATGACTTGAAGAGCTGGTATCTAGACCGATTCCGCATGTTAAGGAAGACCGCTTTCCTCAATCCGCAATCATACTTCCATCGTTATGCCAGCCTAAGCGAAGAAGAATCCTTGCAGATGGCTTCGAATGTCTGGCGTAACATCAATGAGCTCAATCTGACAGAGAACATCCTGCCGACGAAAGCGCGCGCGAAACTCATCCTTGAGAAGGGCGCAAGCCATACGGTCCAGAAAATTCATCTCCGAAAATAGTTAGCTCATCAACAAAAACAGGCTGTCTTCCGTCATTTACATGACTTGAAGACAGCCTGTCTGTTCTATACGCCTGCCACGAACAGCAAAATGATAGCGACCAATCCGCCGGCGCAGGAGCTTATCCAATTCACTTGATCATTATTCATCCATGAGAGCCCTCGTGTTCGATTCGTTCGCACACCGCAATGGTCCTTCCGTTCGACCATTTTCCCGCATTTTGGGCAGCGATACATAACCTGGCAAGTCGCTCCCATGATCGAATCTGTGAATGCACCTGCCGTTCCGCCGATCCATCCCATCAGCAAAAAGAGGTAGATCGGGACGCTTTGCTGTATAGGAGACAGCCAGTCCAATGCTGCTGCGCATACACCAATAAATAGACCGCCGCACATGGCAGCGCCTGTTCCCAGCGCCGATACGCCTCCTGACGTCCCCGTCGGGATACGTCTCCACGTGAGGATGGAGCGCGGCTGTGAACGGCTTAGGCTGCCGATCTCCGTGGCCCACGTATCCGCCGTCACCGTGGCCATGACGCCGACGAATGCCGCGACAATGATGGGATCCGGATGGATCGCGAAGGCAATACACAGGAGCATGCCGATCCCACCGTTAGCGAACACTTGCCCAGCGTCCCGACGCCCTGATTTCTCGTAAGCCGCTTCATAGGTTTCTTTGGCACTCTTCTTCACGTGCGACATCACACTCGAAGAGACAAAAAATGCGAGTAGAATCCCATACCAGAGCGGACTTCCCATGGCGAAAAAAATCGTTCCCATCAGGATAGCTGCGAGCATCCCCGACGAAGATAACGAATTTCGTTTATAAGCCGAATAAGCAACGAGCGCACTGCAACCGAATCCAATCACCCAACTCCACATGCTTCAATCTTCCCCTTTATTCCTACGCGATGATACATGAATCTAGTCTGTTGTCCCCATAGAAGAGTTCCAGCTTGTCCCCTGCCACTGCAGCTCCGACCCCTGCTGGCGTACCCGTGAAAATGATGTCGCCTTTGCCGATCCCATAATGCATGGCAACAAAATCCACAATGGTCTTCACATCAAAAATCATATCTCGCGCATTACCGCGCTGGACTTCCACACCATTCTTCAGCAATACAAAATCATGCTCCGGCAGCGCATCGACGCCTGGGAAAGCGATATAAGGCGTAATGGGCGCAGAATTGCGGAAAGCCTTCGCCGCCGTCCATGGGTGGCCTTTCTGCTTGCATACGGTCTGAACATCACGAAGCGTAAAATCGATCCCGAGCGCCATGACATCGATCAGATCATCCATGGACATGCCCGGTTCATAATCGCGGCCGATCCGAATGACCAGTTCTGCCTCATAATGAAGCTCTCCTTGATCCTTCGGCATCGTGATATGCTCACCATTCATTGGGACAACCGCATGCGTCGGCTTCATGAAGATCATCGGCTTCGTTGGTACCTCATTCCCAAGCTCTGCCGCATGTAGACGATAATTCCGACCTACACAGTACACATTCTGAATCATCGATTGCATCTTATTCCTTTTCCCCTTTTCCAATAGCTGAATCCCAGCGATCCGGATAATTCGTACAAATCATCACATCCGGATGCAGCTCAGCAACATGTAAAATGTCTTTCGTATGATTGCATGTCCATGCCATCATGCCAATTCCCTGCTGCGCCAGTGCAGCAGCGCTCTGCTTGGTGAACAATGGATAATATAAAGACAGAAAATCCGCTCCCAGTGAGCGGCACACCGCGGCATAATCCGCACTCGGCATCTCTGTAATCAGTCCGACTCGTAATTGTGGTGCAAGCCGCTTCACCCGTTGAACAACGCTGGGTTCGAACGACGTCAACACAACATCATGCTGCAGCGTATAGCGATAAATCAAATCAATGACCGCTTCTTCCAGTCCAGGATACATATTCCCTTGCGTCTTCAGTTCAATGTTCATCCGAAGTCGACCACCTGCGATATCGAAGACTTCTTCTAAAGAAGGGATCTTCTCCCCAGCATAAGCTGGAGAGAACCACGAACCTGCATCTAATTGTTCAAGTTCTGCATAGTTTTTTTCCCGCACGAGCCCTTGGCCGTTCGTCGTACGCTCTAGCGAATAGTCATGTATCAAGACGGGCACGCCGTCCTTGCTTAACTGTACATCAAATTCAATCCAAGATATGTATGGTTCAGACATCGCCAGCTGTATCGCCGCTAGCGTGTTCTCGGGTGCTTTGGATGACCAACCGCGATGTGCGACACAACAATTTCCCCCTAAGTACATGCCATGCTCCTCCTTACCTCGTACGACTGATCGTACCAATTCGCCCATCCTGACGAACTTCAGCGCCTAACGGGTGAGACAACGTAGAAATCCGCTTCAACAGCTTCGAACCCGCCGATTGATCCATCGGTACAGCCTGACCGAGATTCGCATGGAACGGCAACATTTGCAGCGCGCAGCTGCCATCGCGATTCAGCGTAACTTGCAGAACGGCTGTCTCCCAGGTCATCGGATTACTCGAACGGGTAAATACGAAATTACCGAGACTATATGCAATCCATTTCCCTTTGTACTGCTCGAACCCTTGAAGCACGTGCGGATGGCTGCCGATAATCAGGTCTGCCCCGGCATCAACATACTCGCGTGCGAGCTGCTTCTGTACGGCGTTTGGTTTGTCTGCTCTCTCAACCCCCCAATGCACCGTCACAATGACGAAATCAGCCTCTTTTCGGGCTTGAGCGATCTTTGCGCGCGCCATAGCTGAATTATAGGTCTCAGCCACCCCAGGGTTTTTCCCTTTTGCGAACCAACTCGTTTTCGGCAGAACACGGGAAAACCCTAATAATGCAATGCGTTTTCCTTTGCATTCCACATAGGCTATCTTGAATGCCTCTTCCTCGTCCTTACCAGCGCCAAAATATCGGATACCTGCGGCGTCCAAATGTTTGATCGTATCCATAAGACCTGACACGCCATGATCGAGTACATGGTTATTCGCAAGCGTCACCATTTCGATGCCTGCCTTGCCAAGAGCTCCCGCTGAGCTCGGCGCCGATTTGAACACAAATTGTTTGTCTTCTGCGGGCGTGCCACCTGACGTAATGGGTGTCTCCAGGTTCGCGACCGTTAAGTCATCCTGTTCGAACATCGACTTCACATAATGAAATGGATAATCATCACCGTTCTTGTTGATCAATTCTGCGACCTTGCCCGACATTTGGATATCACCAACGAATGATAGCTTAATGCCGTCTTGGTCAGGCAATACGACTTGAGCGTTGGCTTCCTCTGCAGGCTCCACAGCAGGACCGTCGCCCGTCTGTTCTACGCCGTCATCCCCGACTTGGTCACCTGATGGAAGATCCGATTCCGTCGTGCCAGCGGCAGGATCGACGTTATCCGCATCTTCCTCAGCATTGGATTCCACGCCGTCACTCGGTTCCTCTGTCACAAGATGCTCTTGCGTCTGCACCGAGCCGCGATCGTTCCCCGCCTCCGCCTCCAGCGGATTGCCTTGGAACTTAAAGACGTATACCCCCACTAACCCTGCGATAAGCAGCAGCATGACCAGATTCAGCGTCAACAAGGTACGGATCTTACGCCTTCTTCTCGATTTTTGTGCCCGATGGGCATCTGATCTTGAGATATACATAGATTCTCCTCACGTATTTTTTCAGCAAAAAAAGCACTACTCATCCCATTATATCAATATTCCAGGATAGAATAGTACTTTTTCAAGAAAGATGTAAGTTTATTCATCAATTGGCAGGGATTTTCACCCATTCTACCATACGCGCAGCTGCATCCCGGCCTTGACGGATGCAATCAGGCAACCCGACGCCCTCATATCCCGAACCGACGATCTCCACGCCTGGAAGCTTGTCCGATAGTTCACGCCGAAGGCTTGCAAGCGCATCTAAATGACCAACCGGATACTGCGGCATCGATTTCTTCAATCGCGTAATCTCGGTGAAGAGCGGCTCTGCTTGGATACCGATGATCTCTCTTAAATCCTTGCGAACGAGCGCAGCGAGCTGATCATCCGGCAAGTCCACATTCTGCTCCTCGCCTTCGCGGCCCACATAACAACGGATTAACACTTTCCCTTCCGGCGTTGAATGGGGCCATTTGTTCGAAGTCCATGTGCAAGCGGTAATGTTGCGTTTCTCCTTGCGCGGAATGAGAAATCCTGAGCCATCCAGCGGATTCGGAATATCGGCTGCATCGAACGCCATGACGACATTCGCAACCGAGATATACGCCAATTGATCCAACATGGTCGTATCAACGTAAGGCGTGAGTAGAGGTCCAGCCGCGAAGGTAGGTGTCGCAACCAGCACCGCATCTGCAACAAGCGGCTCCCCTTCATCCAATACGACGCGATAACGAGGGGACGTCTGATCCTGATGGTCCACAAGTTCAATCGCCGTTACGCCCGTATTTGGGAGCAGCTCTGCCTTGGTATGCAAATCATGCACAAGCGCATGAACCAAGGACTGCAACCCTTGCCTGAACGTCAAGAACATACTTTTGCGAACCGCATCGGTCTGACCCGGCAAGTTCAACGGCTTCGAAGACGACACGCTCGACTTCATACCGCGAATTAGACTGCCGTGCTTCTGCTCAATTTCTCCGAATTGCGGGAATGTTGATTGAAGGCTCAGCTTGAACGTATCCCCAGCGTAGATACCCGCAAGCAGCGGTTCGGCGATATTCTCCAGCACTTCTGAGCCAAGACGACGCGATAAGAACGAACCTAGGGACTCATCACTCTGTTCGGTGCGCTTCGGAATGAACAGGTCCATTCCGGCTCTAAGTTTTCCTGCCACTGAGATGAGTCCGGTCTTGAGAAATGGCGTAATCTGCGTCGGAATCCCGAGCGATAATCCCGGGGGCATCTTGTGCAGCTTCCCATGATGCATAATGTACGTCTGCTTCTTATCCGGACTTGTCGCGACGAGTTCGTCCTCCAGCTCTAATTCACGGGCGAGGTCAATCATTGGTAATTTCCGCGCAAGGAAAGAGTCCGGCCCTTTCTCGATCACAAAGCCGTCCCGATGCAGCGTCATAATCTTGCCGCCGAAGCTCGCTTCCTTCTCTATCAGGGTTACTTTCAAATCAAGCCCCTGCTCTACCCCGTATTTATGCAAATAAAAAGCGGAGCTCAGTCCGCTTATCCCTCCGCCAATGACAACAACGTGACGAGACGCTGTGTTCACCATGGACGGTCACTTCCCCTCTAGTTGTTGATGCACCACATCCGCAAGTGTTGCAATGTAGAGCGGATCGGTGTTGAGTGATGCCGTACGTTCCAGATGAATGCCTAACTCCGCAGCCACTTGCTGCGCCTCTATATCCAAATCATACAACACTTCCAAGTGATCGGATACGAAGCCGATCGGCGCCACGAGCACCTGCTTCACCTGTTCCTCTTGCACCAGGGTGTGGAGCGTATCCAGCACATCCGGCCCAAGCCATGGAACAGACGTCTGCCCAGCACTCTGCCAAGAGAACTGCCACTGCGTCAGTCCTACGCGATCTGCAATGGCTCGGGAAGTCGCTAGGAGCTGATCTGGATAGGGATCGCCCATCTCAAGAATTTTTGCAGGAAGGCTGTGTGCGCTGAACAAGACTCGAACGTCACGTTTCGCTTGCTCCAGCTCCCCGAATTTACGCAATGCATCTTCAACACGCTGAACCAATGCATCCAGCAGGAGCGGATGCAGATGATAATCTTGGACGAACGACATCGCAATGCCCTTCTCTTCGGCTTGGGCCTTCGCCCGTTGAATATACCCGCCTACGCTCATGATCGAATAATGCGGTGCGAGAACAATGCCGACAGCTTGCTGAATGCCGTCCTGTGCCATCTGTTCAACGCCTTCCTCAATCAATGGGTGGGCATGCTTCAAGCCTTGGTAGCAGACGAATGTCACATCGTCACGACCGTATTCGCGATTCAGCATCTCTTCTAACGCTTCGACTTGACGATTCGTATTCTCACGCAGCGGGAAGAACCCGCCTACGATTTTCTCATAGCGGTTAGTAAGCTCTTCTAGCTGCTCTGCCGTTGGCGGATGCCCGCGGCGAATATGCGTATAATAAGCTTCCACTTGATCTAGACTTTCAGGCGTGCCATAGGACATCACCAATACACCAATTTTGTTCTGTGACATATTCCTTATCCCCCTCTGTGGATGCCTTAGCCTCTTGCGCGAATCGCTTCACGCGAATAGGCATGGATATAATCCGTTAAATGTTTCAATGCATCCAGTGATGCCTCAGGGAACAATCCATGGCCCAGATTGAAAATATAACCTGGCTGCTGAATCCCTTCATCAATCAACTGTCTTGCGCGTTCTTCGAGCACATGGATCGGGGCGGTGAGTAAGAATGGATCCAAATTCCCTTGAATGGCAAATTTCGAACCCACGCGTGCTCTCCCTTCCGTAAGGGATACACGCCAATCCAATCCGATCACATTCGCTTCTAAATCACGCAATGTCGGCAGCAATTCCCCGGAGCTCACCCCTGGGAAGTAGATTTTCGGCACATCCACTTCGCTTAGCGAAGCGAAAATCCGCTTAATCGTAGGCAAAACATAATGTTCGAAATCCTGTGGCGCAAGCGCCCCTACCCAGCTATCGAACAATTGAACGGCTTTCGCCCCGTTCGCGACATGCGCTTTGAGATAAGCAATAACCATATCTCCTAGCTTATCCATTAAGGCAAACCAAACCTCTGGCGCACTATACATCATTTGCTTCGTTAAACGGTAATTCCGTGAAGGTCGGCCTTCAATGAGATAGCTCGCGATCGTAAATGGCGCCCCTGCGAACGTGATAAGCGGCACTTCGAGTTCGCGATCAAGAATTCGAATCGTCTCGAGAACATGCGAGAGATCGCCTTCCACATCAATGGGACGCAGCTTCGCTACATCCTCAGCCGTACGGATCGGATTATGTATGACTGGACCTACATTGGCAACAATATCAAAATCAATTCCAATTGAAGCAACCGGATTCATAATATCTGAATATAAAATGGCCGCGTCCACTCCGAGCTTGCGGATCGGCATTAATGTAACTTCCGCAGCCAGTTCTGGCTGTTTGCAAATTTCGAGCAAGCTGTATTTCTCTTTGATTTTGCGGTAATCCGGGTCGTAACGCCCTGCTTGTCGCATGTACCAGACAGGAAGCTGATCGACCTCTTGCTTCAGGCATGCTCTTAGAAACCGGTCATTCGTAATCATGTCAATTCTCCAATCTACCCTAATATCAATAAGTTCATTATGCCCTTTTTCATATAGTGTCTCAACCTATCTCGAATCACTCCCTATGACAATTCAATGACAATCGTCACGCACGAGTAACCTCCCCTGATTCGTCCATTACTGCACCTTATGCTATAATTTCCAATACAGGATCGTTCGAAACCCGTCTACAGATTTATCTATCATCTTAGAAAGGAGTGATCCCTGCCATGCAACAATGGAAAGTCAATCTTGTCGTTCTCTGGGTCGGTCAATTCCTCGTCAATGCCGGCATGACGATGATTATTCCCTTCTTGTCGCTCTACCTGCAGCATGATCTCGGTCTTTCTGACCCGCATCAAATCGGCACATGGGCCGGATTCATCTTCGCCGCGAATTTCTTGACATCATTCATATTCCAGCCGATCTGGGGCAAGTTCGCCGACAAATATGGACGGAAAATGATGCTGCTCCGCTCGGGGTTCGGCATGGCGATCGTCATGGTCCTCATGGGCTTCGCACAGACGCCATTCCAGCTCTTATTGCTGCGTCTATTGAACGGGACGATCTCCGGCTTCAACCCTGCAGCGATTTCGCTTGCCGCATCTTCTACCCCGAAGCAGCGTATGGGATTCGCCATGGGCATGCTGCAATCCGGACAAGTTGCCGGAACAATCTTAGGACCGTTCATTGGCGGCCTGCTCGCAGATACGATCGGCTACCGTCCCATTTTCTACATTACTGGCGCACTCATCTTTGCTGCTTCCTTCGTCGCTACCTTCTTAATTAAAGAGAAATTCAACCGTGAGGAGGCCGCGAAGAAGCCCGACATTTCGGTTATCGCCGGATTCATGCAGCTTACCAAATATCGTCCGCTTATGGCCTTATTCGCCGTGACCTTCTTGCTGCAATTCGCGATGATGGGGCCGATGCCGCTCATGCCACTATATGTCCAAGAGCTGCACGGTACGAGCGTTAATCTTGCCTTCTGGGCCGGATTCGTCAGCTCCATCACAGGGATATCCAATATGATCGCTTCCCCCTTGCTTGGCAAGCTAAGCGACCGCATCGGGTCCAATGGGATTCTGTTCTTCTGCTTAATCGGTGCATCCGTCACCCTGATCCCTCAGGCTTTCGTCGGCAGCGTCTGGCAGCTGATCTTATGTCGGTTCATCCTCGGGATGTTCATGGGCGGTCTATTGCCTTCCGTGAATTCACTCATCCGCAAATATACACCGGATGGCATGGAGAGCCGCGCCTACAGCTTTAACAGCAGCACGCTTGCGCTCGGAAACATGCTCGGTCCGATCATTGCCGGCGCATTATCCGGAAATATTGGCATACAAGGCATTTTCATTTCCTCCGGGATTCTGCTGCTCTGTAACGGGCTGTGGGTATGGATGACCTTATATCGCAACACTCGCGTGAAAGGCACTACATAACTACTTTCCAAACATATCCATGCTGCACGAACATGTCAAAAGGGTTGCCCCTGCGATGAATGAAACATCGCAGCGAGGCAACCCTTTTATGATCTTATAAGGTTGTTCAAAAAGTCATCATTTGATCACGAAGTCATTCAAGAACCATAATCGACATCGAATCTTGCGTTCACCTTCGAAGAGTTTGCGCTTACGAAGCATGTTTCCTTCGGAAACATTTCAGGTACTCATTTAGGTTTCGCCTAAACTCCGTTCCTCTGAAAGTTTTTCGAAGAAAAACTCGCTACGGAAGCATAGACCCTTCAGGTTCTCGCAACCTCAGCATATGCTTACGATGCTAGTTTTCATAGAAAACTTTCAGGTACTGAAATGCCGACTTTTTGAACATGCACTTATGGCGAGTTATTGTGCGGTCAGGATAACGGGTCCCTCTGCCGTAATCGCAATCGTATGCTCGTATTGGGCAGACAAGCCGCCATCCTTCGTTCTTGCCGTCCATCCATCGCTATCCAGCTTGCTCCGCCAGTCTCCCGTATTGAGCATCGGCTCAATCGTAATGACCATGCCTTCCTTCAGCCGTGTACCGCGGCCCGCAGGCCCGTAATGAAGAACTTGCGGTTCTTCATGCATCACTTGGCCAATGCCGTGACCGATAAATTCGCGTACGACCGAGAAGTTATTCGACTCCGCATGCACCTGGATCGCATTCGCAATATCGCCAAGACGGTTGCCAATGACCGCCTTCTCAATCCCTTTATACAAGGACTCTTCCGTCACGCGAAGCAATTGATCGGCTTGCTCGGATACGTTCCCTACGCGGTAAGACCAAGCAGAATCCGCTAACCAGCCATTCAAGTTCACGACCATATCGATCGTCACGATGTCCCCGTCTTTAAGCGCCTCCGGTTTCGGGAACCCATGGCAGATCACGTCATTTACCGAAGCGCATGTTGCATAAGGATAGCCGTTGTATCCCTTCTGCTCCGGCGTTGCACCATGTTCAAGAATGAATTTCTCTGCAAATTTATCAATTTCCTGTGTCGTAACCCCAGGCTTGATCATCTTCGCGATCTCACGATGGCACGCAGCGAGAATTTCGCCTGCCGCTTTCATGTTCGCAATTTGTTCTTTTGTCTTAATCGTAATCATCTCACGCGCCTCCTGTCATTTGTATAGTGTATTGAAATTGATCGATTTTAGCAAATGAACTCGCCGCCTACTTACTTCACCATGGCAATGGCAAGCCCATCATAGGCAGGCAGCATCGTACTCATGAGTCGCGGATCTTGCGCAATTCGTTCATTGAACTGTCTAACGGCTTGAACAGCTGGGCCATTCCGAGTTGGATCTGTCGTTCTACCGCGCAGCAAAGTATTATCCCCAACGATAAGCGCCCCGGGGTTCGCAAGCGTTATGGCATAATCAAGGTAATTCAGATAGTTCCCTTTATCGGCATCAATGAAGAAGAAATCAAACCGCTGGCCTTCCGCTTCAAGCTGCTTCAGGCTCTCCATCGCATCGCCGATGCGATACTCCACCTGGTGTCCATGTCCTGCTTCTGTGACATGCCGCTTCGCCACCTCTGCAAACTCGGGCTTCAGCTCCAGCGAGATCAGCTTCCCTTCCTCATCCAAGCCGCGAGCAAGACAGATCCCGCTGTATCCTCCAAGCGCTCCAATCTCCAAAATGCGCCGTGCGCGCGCCGTCTTCACCAGAATCGTAAGCAGCCTGCCGTATCCCGGCGCGATCGATATTTCGGGCATCTCTGCCTGCCTTGTTCCTTCCATGACCTGTTCTAAAACCTCATCCGCAGCAAATAGTGAATCCATATATTGTTCATCCGATTGCGACATGTTATAACCTCCTGCATGATAACTTTGATTTCTATATTTGTAACGTCGGTTGAATTCGCCTATACTGGATTGTATCAGAAAATGCTGTTAGGGTGTGAACGATTACATGAGTCAGTACCAGTTAATTGCGACAGCGCCTATGGGTCTTGAAGCTGTTGTCGCACGTGAATTAAGAGATTTAGGCTACGAAGATCTGATGGTCGAGAATGGCCGCGTGACCTTTCGCGGTGATTTGATTGATATCTGCCGGACGAACCTCTGGCTTCGGACAAGCGATCGCGTCTTGATCAAGATGGGAGAATTCAAAGCCACCACTTTCGATGAACTCTTCGAAGGTACGAAGGCACTGTCTTGGCCGGACTGGATTCCGGAGAACGGGGAATTCCCGGTGGAGGGACGTTCACATAAATCGCAGCTGAGCAGTGTACCTGCATGCCAGGGGATTGTGAAGAAAGCCGTCGTCGATAAAATGAAAATGGCCTACGGAACCGAATGGTTCCAAGAGACAGGCGCTCGATACGTCATTGAAGTAACCTTGCTTAATGACATTGCCCTGCTAACCTTAGACACAACAGGTCCTGCATTGCATAAACGCGGATATCGCAAGCTAGCGACTGAAGCGCCGCTCAAAGAGACGATGGCTGCAGCCCTCGTGCTGCTCAGCCGCTGGAATCCGAATCGACCATTCTATGATCCATTCTGCGGATCAGGTACGATTCCGATTGAAGCAGCCATGATCGGCTGGAATATTGCGCCAGGACTACGTCGATCCTTCAATTCAAGCGGCTGGCCGGTCATTCCCGCAGACCTCTGGGAGCAGGCTCGCGAAGAAGCCTATGATCTTGTCAGAGATGACATTCCACTGCAGATTGCAGGCTCGGATATCGATCGAGCAGCGGTCGATATCGCATACGCTTCAGCCAAAGCAGCAGGGCTCGGCAAAGAAATTAAGTTCCATACCTTGCCCGTCTCCAAGATCGATCCACAAGGGGAGTACGGCTGTATCGTAACGAATCCGCCTTATGGCGAACGGCTCGGGGAGCGCGATGAAGCCGAGAAAGTTATGCGCGATCTTGGCTTTGTATCGAAGAAGCTCCCGACGTGGTCCTTCTTCTCCATTTGCCCGAACAAGCAGTTCGAGCACTACTTCGGCCGTCCTGCGGACAAACGCCGTAAGTTATTCAACGGTCGAATCGAATGCCAATTCTATCAGTACTTGGGGCCGCTGCCACCGCGTAAGCCGCTTGCTTAAAAAACGAATACGCCGTTATTCATTCGCTTCCTTTTGGAAAGAATGGATAGCGGCGGTTTTTTTAATTTAAGAAGCAGCATCCAGATGTTAACAGAAGTTGAATCCGAATCTTTAACGTTTATAATAGTAAAGGTGTCTTTGCACCGCTACGAATTTCCAAATGATTCGAAGAAAGGAGCTGTTTCGAACTTGAATACACCGTACCAGACGGCTCCGCGAGCCAAGAGAGTACTGCTGCAACCCCTGTTTCGTATTCGTTATGTCGAATGTATTCTGTTCATTGCACTTATTTTATATAAATTGTTCTTATTCGATCGTTTTATGGATGTCCCCCTCGTCCGGATGGATCGATGGGATTATATCATTGGTGTCGGTTCCATCATGCTCTGCTCGTTCTGGGTCTGGCTTCTCCCGCCTCGGGGGCGATGGATTAGCGTATTCATTCTGAATGTGCTGCTCACCAGTGTATTTTATGCCGACTTAGTCTATTATCGCTATTTCCAAGACTTTATTTCGATTCCTGTCCTGATGCAGGCGGGACAAGTTAGCTCGCTCGGACATAGCATTGCTTCGCTATTATTCTGGAAGGACCTCTTGTTCTTCATTGATATCCTTCTGCTCCTGCCGTTAACGATTGCAGCTTGGATCGTACTAGGCAAAGATAAGGCTATGATGCGTGTTGCGCATCAAGGGCGCAATCGACTGCAGAAATTCATCATTCGTGTCGTGATGAGCGCGGTCGTCTTCGGACTCGGTGCCGGGCTGACATTCCTGCCGATCAAGCACGCGACGAATACATGGGCGAAAGGGATCTTCGTCGGGAATTGGTGGAATGTATCCCTCTACAATGTCACCGGTCTGATTGGATTCCACGGGTACGATATTCAGCGTTATGCAAATGAGAATTGGTTCTCCAAACAGACGCTCTCGGCCGAAGAGGAAGCGGAAGTGAAAGAATGGTTCGCCGCCAAACATAAGGAACCACAAGTCACTAATGAGCTGTTCGGCGCATACAGAGACAAGAATATTATTGTCATCCAAGCGGAAGCGTTCCAGAACTTCATGATCAACCAGAAGATTAATGGCGTCGAAGTTACGCCTCACTTGAATCAGTTCGTTCGGGAGAGTATGTATTTCAACAATTATTATCATCAGACGGGTCAAGGCCGCACATCCGACGCTGATTTCTCGTCCAATATGTCTCTACATCCCTTACCGACAGGCTCCGTATTCATTCGTTATCCGAACCATACTTACGATGTCCTGCCGCAGATCCTCAAAGATCATGGGTATTCGACAGGGGTCTACCATGCCTATGATGCGAGCTTCTGGAATCGATACAATATGTACAATCAAATGGGATATGACCGGTTCTACAGCAAGAAAGACTTTACAATTGACGAACCATTAGGCTGGTCGCTGGGCGACGCATCGTTCTTCCGGCAGTCTTTAGATGATATGAAGCAGACGAAGGAGCCCTTCTATTCCTTCTTAATCACGTTATCCAGCCATCATCCGTATGAGCTGCCAGCTAGCAAGCAAGTGCTCGATGTCGGGAAGTTCAAAGGAACCATCTTCGGAGACTATCTTGAATCCGTTCATTATGTGGACGAAGCATTCGGTCAAATGATCGAACAGATGAAGGCGGATGGCCTTTGGGAGAATACGATCATCGCGTTCTATGGAGACCATGATAATTCCATACGTGATAAAAACGCGATGGAACAGTTCCTTGGCATGAGCATAAGCGACTTGAAATTTGAGCAGCTCATGAATCAGGTGCCAATGATTGTCCATTTCCCTGATGGAAAACATGTCGGAACCGTTGATCGCGTCGGCGGTCAATTAGATATGACGCCTTCCCTGCTCTATTTGCTCGGCATCCGAACGGATTCGTATTATATGATGGGAAATAATCTATTCACTGAAGGCGATAAACTCGTCGTACTTCGTACAGGCGCCGTGACTGACGGGCACGATTATTACATTCCTGCGGCAGACGGCATCTTCGAGAACGGGACATGCTATGATGCGAAGACCGGGGACAAAGCAGATGTTGCAGGCTGTCGTTCCATCGCTGACCGTGCGAAGAAGCAGCTCGATATCTCGGACAAAGTCATTACACACGACCTCATCCGCCGATTCCGGGAAAAAGCCTAAAATATTCCTACAAATAATAACCCCCTTGCACCACATGGAATGATTCCATGATGTGTAAGGGGGTTTCTTGGTATCGCTGGCTATGCGATTCGATATAGATTAATCGACGATATATCGATCGGACGGATGCAGGCACACCGCGTGCAGACGCTTCGCCTTTACAGCAGCAACCCACGCTTCTGCATCTTGAACGATCGCGGGGAACGTATCGTAATGCACGGGGATATTCGTCTTCGCGCCAATCCACTGTGCCGCGAGAAGCGCATCCGAGGGCCCCATCGTGAAGACATCACCGATTGGAATGGCTGCGGCGTGGATATCATGCAATTCGCCAATCAGCTTCATATCACTGAATAAGGCCGTATCCCCAACGTGATAGAAAGTTTTGTCGCCCATCGTAAGCAGAATCCCGCCTGCAACTCCACCATAGATTGGGCCTTGCTCGGTATCGAGACTTGAGCTATGTATCGCAGGGGTATATTTCACTTTTCCCCAACGGAATGAATTGCATCCGCCAGTATTCATGGCGAACACGGTTGCGCCTTTACTTCCAAAATAATTACAGATCTCAAAATTCGCAATGATCGGGCATTGATTCTGCAGTGCAATTTGCAGCGCATCTGCCGTATGATCGGAATGCCCGTGCGTGAGCAGCACCGCATCGACTTTGACGTCTTCGACCCTCAGGGTTGTGAGCGGGTTGCCTGAGATGAACGGATCAATAATCACTTTGAAGTTCTCATGGGACGCAATAAAGCAAGAATGACCGATAAATTGGAGCTCCATGCTCGTCACACCTCACTTAAAAATCAATATGATCTGGATCTGGACCTAC
The DNA here is from genome assembly GCF_009363075.1 of Paenibacillus guangzhouensis. Classification (NCBI taxonomy): domain Bacteria; kingdom Bacillati; phylum Bacillota; class Bacilli; order Caryophanales; family Paenibacillaceae; genus Paenibacillus; species Paenibacillus guangzhouensis. The sequence continues at coordinate 3,522,727 of NZ_CP045293.1, forward strand.
GCGCTGTTCTTTGTTCATGGATTGAATGCGTTCCATATCTTCGTGCGAGAGCTCGAAGTCGAAGATATCGCCATTCTCTGCGATACGCGCAGGATTTACCGATTTCGGAATCGTAATCACACCGTTCTGCAGATCCCAACGTAAAATCACTTGGGCAACCGATTTGCCGTATTTCGCAGCAATTTCAGTTAATGTCTTATCGTCCAACAGCTTTCCTTGCATTAATGGGCTCCACGCTTCGAGTACAATATTGTGGCTGCTGCAGAATGCATGAAGCTCGCGCTGCGCCAGCAAAGGATGATACTCGACTTGGTTCACAACGGGTACAATACCGCTAACTTCGAAGATATCTTTCAAATGATGGATATGGAAGTTGCTTACCCCGATAGCGCGAACCAACCCGTCATTATAGAGCTTCTCCAGCGCTCGCCATGTATCGATATATTTCTTCTCTTTCACTGGCCAGTGAACAAGATACAAGTCAAGATATTCAAGTCCAAGCTTCTTACGGCTCTCTTCAAATGCTTGAAGCGTCGACTCGTAACCTTGATCCGAGTTCCATACTTTCGTTGTCACGAACAGCTCTTCTCTCGCGATCCCGCTGTCTTTGATTCCTTGACCAACACCTGACTCATTTTGATATACCGCTGCAGTATCAATGCTGCGATAGCCAAATTCAATCGCGGATTTAACGGCATTCGAGACCTCTTGGCCGTCAGTAACCTTCCATACGCCTAGACCAAGCCAAGGCATCTCCACACCATTATTCAATTTAACGCGATCCGCAATATGTTTCATACAATATCCTCCCTTGATATGTAGTCAAAATATCTCCATACGCTTCCATAAAGTAAGCGACAACAATATCATATCACAGGTATTTTCCACAGCGCAAAATGCAAAGCCACCCGGGTGAATCCTATCGATCCCTCCTAAGTGGCTCTACAATTACAACGTTCGTATTAATCTGCCGATAATTTATTAAGACGCTCCATTTCTTCACCAAGCAGCTCACGTGCGAATTCAACTGGCTGCTGATTCCGTCCTGTTTCGTTCTTGACCGCCGTATCCACGGCGTTTTTCGCTCGCTTCAATGCCGTGTTCGCTTGAGCCACCGACTGCTCCGACGGATGACTGAGCGCCTGAGAAACGGCATGATGCAGCGTCTCAATGGAATTTTGCGCCTGTGTTATCGGGGTCTGTTCATGCATCGAATCATCATTACGTGTCAATATGCTGTCCTCCCTTAGCCATTATTGCCTCCTTAGGATAGACGAAAAGGTGCGGAACTATCCGCACCTCGTAGGATCAACCTTTATTATTTCACGTATTTGCTTGCCTTTTCAATCGCTTCGTCTTCCGTTGGAGCCGAAATATAACGTCCATTAATAAAAATGAATACCCGCTTCCCGCAAGGACCACAGTACGATTTACACCCAATCTTAATCTCTGCGTCCGGATCCATCTGCTGAACTTTTGGTAAAAATGTTTTCATCTTGACATGCTTGCATTTATCGCATATGCGTATGTCGTTCGCCATAATTCATCCTCTTTCTAGTGATCCCCGTGATTGCCTTTTGATGGATTCGTGATGATAAATCCCTCTTCAGGGAAATATAAATAATCAATTTTGATCCCGTCGAGCATTGGCTCGTCCGATTGCAGCAGGACAGAGATTTCTTTATCCGTCTCAACAATCGTATCCGTATCCTTGACCTTATCTAAATCCATGCCGTAATGCGCATGATTCCCGTGAGAATGTGTAACGAAAACACGAAGCATCAGCTCCTGATCTTTCGCTTGTTCTAGCTCTTGCTTTATCTTTTTCGCAGCGTTGCGTGTAATTTTGCAATTCATGATTATCTCTCCCATCATGTCCAAATCCATATTCTTTTATTGTAAATAATTGAACCTTTGAAATCAACCTATAAAAAGTTCTAAATTCACAATTTGTTCACAAATTAACTCTTGATTCCCCATCTATTATGCCATATAATCCAAAAGTGATTTATTTTAGACCTAAAATATTAGAACGTAAGATTTTTAGGAAATTGGAGGTTTAACCATCTATGCAGGAAGCAATACAAGATTCCTCACCAAAAACGATTAACCGAACCATGGTGCTCATCGGCTTAATCATCGGGATGCTCTTCAGTGCACTCGAACAGACCATTGTTGGTACAGCAATGCCAACGATCATTAAAGATTTGAATGGATTCTCCATCTTCGCATGGGTCACGACAGCATATTTGATCACATCTACGACGGTTGTACCGATTGTCGGTAAACTCGCTGACATGTATGGTCGAAGACTGTTCTATCTACTCGGTGTTCTGATCTTCGTTGCAGGTTCCTTCTTATGCGCGACAGCGATGACGATGGAACAACTTGTCCTTTACCGTGCCGTGCAGGGGATCGGCGGCGGGATGCTCATGCCGCTGTCGCAGACCATCGTCGGAGATATCTTCAACGCAGAGCAGCGTGCCAAATGGCAAGGGGTTTTTGGTGGTATTTTCGGACTTAGTTCTGTCATCGGACCTTTTATCGGTGGATTTATCGTTGACCACGTGCAATGGCACTGGATCTTCTTAATTAACGTCCCTGTTGGACTCTTATCCGGTATTCTTATTTTCTTCGGCATGAAGCATGAGCTTGTAGCCAAACACAAAGCCGTCATCGATTGGTGGGGTATCGTGACATTCGTCCCTGCGATCGTTCTATTGCTCCTCGGCCTTACATTCGGAGGCAAAGATTTCGATTGGGTATCTGCAGAGAGCTTCATGATCTTCGGCGCTGCCATTGTCCTTGGCGTGCTCTTCCTGATCATTGAGAAGCGTGTAAAAGAACCAATTCTCGATCTTTCCTTATTCAAGAACCGCGTATTCGCAACTACAAATATTCTCGGATTCCTCGTCGGGATGGGGATGTTCGGCGCGATTATGTTCGTGCCGATGTTCATGCAAGCCATCCTCGGGGTGAGTCCGACTAAAGCAGGTTCGACCATGACACCGATGATGCTCTCGCTGATTGCAGCAAGTATCGTAGGTGGTCAACTGCTGCTTCGCATAAAATATCGTACAGTGCTGTTCGCGGGTATGGTCATCGGCGGCCTTGGCTTCTTCCTCATGAGTACAATGGGGACGCATACGACACAGCTTACTGTGAATATGTACATGATCATTCTAGGTCTCGGCATGGGTCTTGTCATGCCAACCTTAATGATTGCCGTGCAGAATCAATTCCCTCGCGAACAGCTTGGGACCGTTACATCCGCATCGACATTCTTCCGTTCCATTGGTAGTACGATCGGGGTTACCGTATTGAACGTGGTCATGAACCATGCGCTGGCTAGCAAAATGGATGAAGCGCTCAAGACGGATCAAGTGACGAATAATCCGGTATTGTCCGGCATTATGAGCAAGTTGGCTGAGAAGGTAGATGATCTATTTACGATCATGCTCGCGCCTCAAGCGCTGCAGCTCGAAGGCGACATCAAAGAGACGGTTCTGAATTTGATCAAAACCGTATGGACTGAAGCTTTCTCTATCGTATTCTGGGCAGGGTTGATCTTCATTGCATTAGGCGTACTAACCGCTTGCTTCGTCGGCAACGGTCGGATCTCCAGAGAACAAATGCCGCAGCGCGGCAAGAAGAAAGCGGAAGAGCAAGAACCAGCACCAGCAACAGAAGGATAAGTTATATCCGATCAACATCATGCATTTGGGAAGGGCAACCTCGAAGTCAGCACGTAGACTCGGGTTGCCCTTTTTTTTCATGACGATCCTATACACTTCGGGAACGTAATCTCAAATCGTGTCCAGCCTTCCAGCACATCCAGCGCCAGCTGTCCACCATGCTTTGCCGCAATCTGGTTCGCGATGGATAATCCAAGCCCCGTCCCCCCATCGCTTCGTCTTGCCTCATCGCCGCGAACAAAGGCCTCGAATACACGCTCCCGCAGATGGTCAGGAATGCCGACCCCGTTGTCCGCGACTTCGATGCGAACCGTATCGTGACAATCCACCAGCACCAATTGAACCAACGTACCCGAAGGATTATATTTCAGCGCATTCGTGAGCAGATTGGATATCGCACGATACATCAGCTTCCGGTTGAATGGTGCCACAACCTCCTGGGGAGGAATCTCGCATTCGAATCGAAGCCGTTTCTCTTCGAATTGGTCGTAATAATCGACGGCCATCTCCCGCATAAACTCGGCAACATCACCCACCTCTGTATCAATAGGATAATCCGGGCTCTCGAGCTTGGACAGTTCGAATACATCGTCGATTAATTCGGCGACGTGCTGCGCCTTGTCATGAATCAGCGTGATCGCCCGATGCCGCTTCGGTTCCTCCTCGATCATACCCAGCTGCAGCGCCTTAGCGTAGCCTTGTATCGTCGTGATCGGTGTCTTCAAATCGTGGGAGATATCAACGAGCATGCGCTGTTTGCTCTCCGCAAGCAAGCGATTCTCGCGCTCCGCCTGATCCAGCTTCTCCGCCATCGCATTGAAGCTCTCCTGGACTTGCGCCAGCTCATAATTCGACTCCAAATGAAGACGATCATAATACCGCCCCCCTGTAATATTGCGTATCCCCGCAGCAATTTTGCTTAATGGGCTGGTCAGCCTAGCCGCCGTCTGATGGCTGTATATGAATACGCTAATTCCCAGCAGCACGAGGAACAACACCCCAGTCTCCGCCAAGGCACCCCAGAAGATAACCTGGTTACTCTTGCTCGTCTCTTCGTCGAGGGCAATATCGATCTGAACATTCCGCTTCGGCAGACGAACAAGAACGTATCGTTGTGCGCCTTCATCCGTTCGATAAGGAGCAATGGAGTTGTAATAAGGATTCTCAGGTGTATCGTAGAACAACATGTTCAGCGAATGCTCCGTATACGATGTATCCCCCGCCTGCTTCAAGCCCTTCACTTCAATCACACGGAGCCGCTCGTCAAGAATTTCGACCCAGCCATGCAAATCCTTAATCGCGTTCTCGTTGATATGAGCTGTATTCCCCTGCACCATGCCGCTTGCTTGCCACATGGACGTATCCTTCGCCGGAAGCCATTCATTCGTTCGCATCACAAAAAAAAGCAGCAGCATGAACACGCTGACGCTAACCGTGAGCGAAAACAGAATATAATTCCTTAGCAGCATACCAGATAGTTTCAATTTATGGTTCATGCAGCTCATCCTTCTTCGCGAACCGATAGCCAAGCCCACGGATCGTCTTGAGATAGACTGGCTCTCGCGGCGAATCTTCGATTTTGTCCCTTAACCGGCTAATTTGCACCATGATTGTGTTGTCGTCGGCGATGTAGGATTCAGACCATACGGTTTCGAAAATTTGCTTCTTCGTATAAATCCGTCCCGGCTTGCTCATGAACAGCTTCAACAGCTTATATTCGATCGCGCTCAGCGTGATCTGCTCCCCTCGTTTATACAACATGCAGGCTTCATGATCCAAGGCCAGATCGCCAATCCGCGTCTCCGTCAAGGTCGGTTCCGCTCGTACGAACGAAGGATCATAGAACTCATACGTTCTGCGGAGCTGCGCTTGGATGCGTGCCACGACCTCCAGCGGACTGAATGGCTTCGTAATGAAGTCATCAGCGCCAAGGCCAAGCCCCGATATTTTATCTGTATCTTGATTTTTGGCAGACACGATAATGACCGGAATCTTAGAGTGTCTACGAATCCACTGGAGCAGTTGTAAGCCATCCAGCCGCGGCATCATGATATCAATGACAATCAGATCAATCGTGTGCTGCGAGAATCGCTCTGCCGCCTCTTGGCCGTCACGCGCTTCAATAATGTCGAATTCTTGTTCTAGAAACAACTTCAGTAGATCGACGATATCTTGTTCATCATCGACCAGCATGATCGTCTTACGCATCCGATCCCCTCCTCGTCACTCGTATTGTTCGAGAAGACCTTGCCATTTCCTCCCTTGTAAGGTTAATTTAAGAAACGAGAAAGTTCTTCGAAAGAATCGTTCCTTATACTGAGACCAAGCAACATCTTCGTGCAAACTCAAATTTCATGACAGAAAGGATAGGATCCATGCATGGCCAAAACAGAATTCAGAACCCCTGAACGCCTTCGAAAAAAACTTGAGCATTTACGTAACCCGATGCGCCGTATCCCTTCCTTGACGCCAGGCTGGAAAGGCGCATCGATCGCCTTAGCCATCACGGCCTGCTCTATTTATCTGGTGCAAGCCTATTATCTGCTTGGATCGCGTGGACTCGGAGACTACCTGATTGGAACCTTCCTGTCAGTGATTGCTATTGGGATCATAACAGGCCTCCTAGCCGGATTGCTCTCCTTCGCGAGACGAATGCCATCGCGTTATGTCTGGCTGGCGCTTGCCTCCTTCTGCTTGCTGTTCGTCAGCTTCATAGGTCCGATACCGCTCATGTTCATCGTAACCTTATCCATCATCGTGAGCGTCTCCTTACTCGGCGCGCTGCTAGCCAAGTGGATTACAGGACGATACCGCGAGGTCAAGCGAGTGACGCAGATCATTGCTGGCATAGCCTTCGTCCTGACGGTGGGCATCATCGGCATCGGCAGCTATTGGTTGCTTCATAACGGCAACCCCGAGCTCGATAAGCCTTACCGGCTGCAAACCATAAAGCCGGCCGAGCGTTATCTGCAGACGATGTTAAATCCAGCAGAGCAAGGTCCATTTGCCGTCCAGACCTTATCCTACGGCAGCGCGAATAGTTATCGGCAGCAATTCAATGCAGAAGGATCACTCATCACGAAGCAAGTGGATGGCTCCGCATTCGTGAAGAACTGGTCGACCCTCCGCACGAATACATTCGGCTTCGGGCCTGATCAGATGCCGCTGAATGGGCTCGTCTGGTACCCTGTAGGCCAGGGTACGTTCCCACTCGTCCTCATCGTGCACGGCAACCACACCGCGACCGAATATTCTGATCCCGGATACGAATATTTGGGGAAATTGCTCGCAAGCCGCGGCTATATTGTCGCATCCATCGACGAGAACTTCCTCAATACATCGCTATATGATGACTTGTTCATCCTGCATGTATTGGAGAAAGAGAATCCTGCGCGGGGCTGGCTGATGCTAGAACATCTTAAAGCGTGGGAGGCATGGAACCATACGAAAGGCAATCCGTTCTTTGGCCAAGTCGACATGGATCGGATCGCAATCATCGGTCATTCGCGCGGCGGAGAAGCCGTCACCGTTGCGGCAGCGTACAACAAGCTGCCCGCTTCGCCAGAGAACGGAAACGTAAAGTTCCAATACAATTTCGGCATTCGTTCCGTCATATCCATCGCTCCTACCGACGGGCAATATAAACCTGCAGGGCAGCCTACAACATTGCAGGATGTCAATTATTTAGCCATCCAAGGTGCGCATGATATGGATGTCAGCTCTTTCGATGGCGCAAGTCAATATCATCGAATCAGATTCTCAGATCGCAGCGATGATTTTAAGGCATCGGTCTACATCTATGGCGCAAATCACGGGCAATTCAATACGGTTTGGGGACGTACGGACGGCGCAGGCCTTGGCAACAAGCTGTTCAATACAGCCCAGCTCATGCCGATTGAGGAGCAGCTGCAGGCGGCGAAAGTGCTCATCTCCTCTTTCCTCGACGCAACCTTACGAGGAAAGAATGAATACCGAAGCATGTTCCAGGATCTCGGTTATGCACGAACATGGCTGCCTGACACGATGTACATCAGCAATTACGCCGATGCGAAGACAACGATCATCAGCAACTATGATGAAGATATCGATCTTGGCACGACAACATTACCTGGAGGAAAATTCATCGGAGAAAATCTCGAAGAATGGAAAGAGGAAAAAGTCGAGATGAAATTCATAACGGAGCAATACAGCGCTGTCCGGATTGGCTGGGACCGCAAGAAAGCATCCGGCGTCCCTCGTTATACCGTTGTTCTCCCTCCTGATGGTATCCGTACGCAGGGTAATGCCTCGGTCGTCTTCGCAATGGCGGACCGGAATGACGGACCAACGGAAGACAACACGGAAGCTCCCGTGGATGTCTCCATTCAGGTAGAAGATCGGCAAGGGAACAAGGCGTCTTTACCGCTGAGCAGCGCAGGCAGCTTGCTGCCAATGTTCGAAGGCAACATTGTCAAATGGCCGTTCATGGGCTCGATGCCAACGAAAGAGCCCATATTCCAGAATTTCACCATCAAACTTGCTGATTTGAAGAAGGTCAACCCGAATTTCCAGCCCGAGCTGTTAACTAGCATCCGCTTCCTATTCGATCGAACGGAGCGTGGAACCGTGCTCATTCGGGATATCGGGCTTCGCAATTAACCGACACCGTGATCGACTCCCCCGAATAATGACAGAGGCGTTATGCTGTTCTTTACGAACAACATAACGCCTCTGTTAATATACCGGATACGTCCTGATAGATATTCTGGAACTGCTGGATCGGGAGTGGATTCATCCCCATTCCGACTTCAATCGTGAAGCCCGGCTTACGGAACTCCTGAATGAACCAATCCTTATACCCTGCATCGCTTCCGCTCAGCTTCACCGAACGATAGCTGCTTGCTTGCGCAAATTTTCGCGCGATCGCTTCCGATTCCGCAGGTTCATAATCCCGATAATTCCAATAAATCTCTTCCCCTTGCGCATGCAAGGACAAGACCATGTCGAATTGATGCGCCCTCGTGAACTCCGCCAATGCGACGGCCTCAGGCTCCATCAGCGGCCCCTCAGCCGTGTAATCTTTGGGCCCTGGTCCCCGCTTTCCGCGTCGATCCCGCTCTTCCTCCCAATGCGCCGGGAATTGGTCATTCAGATCGACACCACGAATATTGGCTTTCCAGCGTATGAACTGATATGAACCGCCATTCCAATGCAACAGCGAACGATAATAAGGATGGCTCGGGGTGATTCCCTCTTGCGATAGCTCTACGCCGTCCGGGTTCACCATCGGGACGATCCATAGCGAATTGCGCTGATAGCATTCCTGCGGATCCATGCTGCCCCAAGTGCCGCCAGCACGATAGGCTTTGGCGTACTGTTCAATATATTTCATGAGGATTGGCGTCGTAATCCATTCATTGGCGTGAACAGCGCCATTCGCATGAACCTTCCGATCTCCTGTCCCAATCCGCATCGCAATGATCGGCTTGCCCATGACACTGTATCCAATAATATATCTTCGAATGAAAGGGTACTGCTCGCACAAGCTCGCGCTGTCTTCCATCAATTGCGCAGGTCCATATTCCGCATCCACGCGAACAATTTCCCCGCTTCTAGTGAGCGGAATAATCATGCTTTGACCTATTTTCAAATGGCGCGGATCGACCGAAGGATTCGCATTCAAAAGCTGCTGTATCGGCACCTGGAATCGTCTAGCAATTTCATAGAAGGTGTCACGCTCTTGAATCAGATAGACATGATCCGGCCGATATGGAATGTACATAACTTGTCCGGGAATTAAATACGGTGCTTCTTGCAGCTGCGGATTCACCATATGAAGCGCTGTCGTGTGGATGCCATACCTTGCTGCAATCCGAAGCCACGTATCCCCCTGCTGAACGACATAAGGAATCGCCATGGTTCCCCTCCCCTCCTTACTCCATCCAAATCTACTTTCGATTCCATGAAGTATATGAGAGAGTTGCAGATATTATGTCTTCGTTCCCCTACGAATCCGCACGAAAAAACCGGCAGGGTTCATTCCGATCGGATGAACGACACTACCGGTTTTATGTTCACAGAAAATTAGGCACTTGCCACACGACTGGCGCCGTCTCCAGATGTTCTTTTAACCATTCTTGGGCAATTTGTTGGAATATTCTCGGTTCCCCGCTGCAGAAAAATTGATGCACAGGGAGTTCATCGGCTTTGGCTAACTGTCCGTATTGATGTAAAATCGTACTGATTTCTCGCGCCGTCTCGTCCGCGGAGCTAATCAGCTTCACATTCGGCCCCATCACTTCCGCAATGGGTTCCATGAGGAACGGATAATGCGTACAACCGAGGATCAGGCAATCGATGGGCTTATAACGAAGCTGCGCAAGCGACTCCTGAACGGTCTCCCGCGTCACTTCGTCCCGGAACATGCCTTTCTCTACCAGGGGCACGAACTTCGGACAAGCTTCGCTAACCACTTCAATATGCGGTGAAATCTCCCGCAGCGCCTGTACATAGGCACCGCTCCGAATGGTCCCTTCTGTACCGATAACACCGACAAAGCCAGTCTCTGTCGCATTAATCGCGGCTCTTGCACCGGGATGGATAACCCCAACGACAGGCACATTGACCATCGCTCGAATCTGCTCTAGCGCGACGGCCGTTGCCGTATTGCACGCAATCACAATCATTTTAGGCTGAAACTGAATAAGATACTCGACAATTTGCTGGGTAAATAACAACACTTCTTCCGACGAACGCGGTCCATAGGGTGTGCGGGCAGTGTCTCCAAAATAAATGATCTTCTCCCGTGGAAGCTGCCTCATAACTTCTTTAACAACGGTTAATCCTCCCACACCGGAATCTAGTATAGCGATGGCTTGCTGCACGAACACACGCTTCCTTCTTATAGAATGTCAGTTACAGGGATTCCCCTCTCATAGAATATGAATCTATCGGCCGAAATGTACCACGTAACATGAATCCATAAATATTAGCTCAAAATGTAGTGAGGTTCAAGCAACGCCGTGACATTTCCACCAAATGCCAATAGGATATCATGAACATGATCACCACAAGTCAAATGGAAAAGGGGGCGCTCATGGCCGCTGAACGTATACTCATTGGTTGCCCGGTTCACCAATCGCCGCAAATTCTAGCTTGTTTCTTGGATACACTGCAGCACCTGCATCATCATACACCGCATCCTATCGATTATCTATTCATTGACGATAACTTGGATCCCTGGTCCAGCGAACTGCTCCTTCGTTTTGCCTATACCGAGAAGAGCCTATCACCGAACCGTCAGATTACGGTTCTCTCCTCAGGTGAATCCTTGCAATATGAGAAGGATGAGGTTACCCATCAATGGAATAATCTGCTTATTTGGAAAGTGGCGCGGTTCAAAGATCGCATCTTGAGCCATGCGCGGGAAGCCAGGTATGATTACCTCTTTCTTATCGATTCCGATGTGTTAATCCAACCTTCCACCTTGGACCAGCTCATCGAGGCGAAGAAACCGATTATCTCCGAGATCTTCTGGACGGAGTGGACGCCAGGATCACACCAGCTCCCACAAGTCTGGCTCACGGACCATTATAAAATGTATCGCGCCGATTACGGGGAAGAACTATCTGAAGAAGAAATTCAGACGCTAACGCTGGAATTCCTCGCACGCCTGCAAGTCCCAGGGGTCTACGAAGTAGGCGGACTAGGTGCTTGCACATTAATTCATAGAGATGCGCTGTACGATCGGATCTCCTTCGGCCCAATATCGAACCTCTCCTTCTGGGGCGAAGATCGCCATTTCTGTGTGCGAGCAAAAGCGCTCGGCATCCCGCTCTTCGTCGACACACATCAGCCTGCTTTGCATCTTTACCGGGCGTCAGATCTGCCCAAAGCGACGGCATTTTTTCATATTCATCGCATCGCGCCTGTCTATCAAAAAATATTTGCCAAATAAAATGACAAAATTTTAATGAACCTTTTTACCCCAAAATACGTCATAATGGTATAGATCTATATTCTATCAATATTTGAAAGGAGTCTTACCATTGAGACAGCAAACTCAGACGGCACAGCGACAATCGCAGCCTGTTGCCCCAAGCCGTCGAGCGAGGAAGCAACAGCTTACTAGCAAAAAGAAACGCATGACCTTTGGTCGTTTTATAAAGAATCTCTTCATTACATTATTTATTGTCGGATCACTCGGCGCCGCATGGCTCTTCTTCACGCCATCGGGTACGAACGTCCGTATGCTCATCGCAGATACACTCATCACCACGCAGCATCGCGTCTGGGCGAAATATATTATCGGGGAAGAAGCTCTGAAGAACCGTGTTGCCGAATATAACAAAAGATTCGAAGGCATGGGTGATGAGAAAGACGACCATACCATTACGACAGACGGGAAAAAATCCGGAGACTTGGTCGAGATCAAGCCAGTCAGCGGGGCAGGCTTCAGCGGTTACCTGATGATTGTCAATGATCCAACCAAAATCCGCATTGGCGTTCCGAATCACGTCGGACGCGGTGAGAAAGTCACGAGCATGGTGAAACGTACAGGCGCAATCGCAGGCGTGAACGCCGGAGGCTTTGCCGATCCGAATTGGAAGGGAAATGGATTCCAACCGATTGGACTCGTCATCGCCGATGGAAAAGTCTATTATGACGGCGGCATTAAGAAGACCAAGAAAACCCAGATTGTCGGACTCGATAAGAACGGACGAATGGTCGCAGGGAATTATACCATTCCGCAGCTTCAAGAGATGGGCGTGAAGGAAGCCGTAACGTTCCAGCCCCGCATCATCGTCAACGGCAAAGGTCTCGTGAAGAACGCTGCCGACGGTTGGGGCATTGCGCCACGTACCGTCATGGGGCAACGTGCCGATGGTACGATCTTGTTCCTCGTGATCGACGGCCGCCAAGCGCATAGTATCGGCGCCAATCTCTATGATTGCCAGAATATCATGCTTGAGAACGGCGCAGTCATTGCCGCGAACCTGGACGGCGGGTCATCGACCGTACTTGTGAAAGATAATGAAATTGTGAACTCTCCTGCCAGCCAGCATGGCGAGCGTTATCTGCCGACTGCCTTCCTCGTCTTCAATGATCCGGAGAAGGTCGACATTCCGAATATTTGGGAAGGACTCGATCCGCATAAAATTGACCCATCCAAGTGGTAATGCAATCATTCCTATTCATCATTTATTCATGCGAACCCATAGGACGAACGATCCTATGGGTTTTTTTCATGCCAACCAATTGACTCGTATGGCTCAGCTTCTTTAATTATTCTCAATTTAAAAATGTCAATGTGAAAATTTACAGACAACATCCGCAATCATCCTTAATATATTAGATTAATGGTGACCTCTAGCTTGTGCCTGATTCGATTTTTGTGATCAAAAAAGGTTGTTAAGAACGGTGGAAAAGCTATTGAACACTTGAGAAATACTGGTAATATTAGAGTTGAAATCTTATTCTAGAAGGGAGTAATAGGATGGTTACTTTACCCAAATTAAATGAACTAGGATTTTTCGAGATTAGGCTGGAATCCATCGGCGGTCTCGGCGCGAACTTAGCCGGGAAAATGCTGGCGGAGGCCGGAGTTACAGGCGCCTCACTTAACGGCGTAAGCTTCTCATCCTATGGATCGGAGAAAAAAGGCTCTCCCGTCAAAGCACACATCCGGTTTTGCGACAACCATACGAATATCCGAGATACGTCGCCTGTTGAACGGCCGCATGTTGTAGGAATTTTTCACGAATCATTATCCAAAACAGTCAATGTCATCAGCGGCATCTATGAGGACAGTCTCGTACTTGTAAATTCGAATAAAACACCTGAACAGTTAAAAGAGAAAATGAAGCTCCTCGGCGGTACCATTGCTGTCGTCGATGCAACAGGCATTTCACTAGAAGAGAAGAACCGCACGAACATGGCGATGTTAGGCGCGCTTTTCCGGCTATGCGACTTCCTAGACCCCGAAGCCATGAAAAAGGTCATCCGCAAATCCCTCGAGAAGAAGTATCCACAAGCTGTAGCTCCCGCAATCAAGACGTTCGAAAGAGGCTATCAAGAAGTAACATTCCAGACATTCGAACTGCCAGAAGGGCAGAAAATGCCAGCTTTTGTGCGCCAAGATACACCTGTGCTCGGTTACGAGACACAACCGATGGGCGGCGTCATTACCAATCCAGGGAACAGCATTCTGAAGGATCTAAGCATCTCGCGCGCAGGAATGATGCCGCATTTCGCCGACGATAAATGTATACACTGCGCGGCTTGCGATAACGTCTGCCCTGATTTCTGCTTCGTATGGGAAGAACAACCGGATAAGAAAGGCCGTCCGCAAATGTTCCTGCAAGGAATCGACTATCAATACTGCAAAGGCTGTCTCAAATGCGTTAGAGCTTGTCCAACAGATGCGCTCAGCAGCGCAAGAGAAGAAGATGGCTATGCAGATGAGCATCGAACGCCGCATCATTTTGACCTAGCAGTCCATTAAATTGCATGCCAGAAAGGTGGAATCGACATTGTCTATCGATTTGTCCAAAGAACAAGCAGGACTTGCCCAAGTAGAGCAGCGTGTCGTGTATGAATCCGGCAACGAAATGGCTGCTTACGCGGCGCATCAAATTAATTATCATATTATGGGATACTTTCCGATCTCGCCATCGACAGAGGTCGCTCAATTTCTAGATTTAATGAAGTCCAATGGACAGCATGATATCGTGCTAATCCCGGCTGACGGCGAACACGGTTCAGCAGGGGTATGTTATGGTGCTTCCACCGCAGGTGGGCGTGTGTTCAACGCAACGAGCGCGAACGGTTATCTCTACATGATCGAACAAATGCCGGTGCAATCCGGGACGCGATTCCCTATGGTGATGAACCTTGTCTGCCGCTCCGTCTCCGGGCCGCTTGATATTCATGGCGATCATTCGGATCTCTACTACGCCCTCAACACTGGCTGGCCCATTCTGATGTGTCGTGATCCGCAAGCGGTCTACGATATGAATATTATGGCGCTTAAGGTGGCAGAAGATGCAGAGGTTCGTCTGCCTGTGCTCGTCGCATCCGATGGTTATTTTACATCGCATCAGAAGCGTAAAGTGCAGACGTTCGCGAATCGTGAGGATGTGCATCAATTCATTGGCGCGCAGCCGCCAGTCGGATACCCTGACACGTTGGACCGCAACAATCCGATTACGGTCGGTCCGTATATGAATGAACCGGATTACATCAATAACTGTTACCAGCAATCGATGGCGATGTATAATGCCGAGCATGTCTATGATCGGGTTCGCCAAGAATTCGCTGCCCTGACAGGCCGCGACTATCCGATCCTTGATCTGTATCGCATGGAGGATGCCGAAGTCGCCGTCTTCCTCATGAACTCCGCATCGGAGATCATCAAGGATGTCGTAGACCAATTGCGTGCGCAAGGGATTAAGGCGGGCTCCATTGCACCGAATATGATTCGTCCGTTCCCTCAGAAAGCCATTGCTGAAGCGCTTAAGAACGTTAAAGCGATCACAGTTGGTGATCGCGCCGATTCTTACGGCGGACACGGCGGCAATATGGTAAATGAGATCAAGGCTGCCCTCTTCACACATGGCAACCGCGATACGCTCGTGATCAGCCGGATCTATGGTCTTGGCGGCAAAGACTTCTACGCCGAAGACGGGCATAACCTGTTCCAATTCGCCATCGATGCGATGGATAAAGGAATCGTCGAGAAGCCGTTCGATTATTACGGGCATACACCTGGCGATCCTGCCAAAGCACCGAAACGCGTGCTCAAGCCGATGAAATTCGAAGATTTGAAGACAGGCCTCATCACGGTGAAAAAAGACGAAGAGACGGGTAAGCTAAGCGTAAGGATCCCGCCGCTCCGCTCGCTCACGAAGAAACCGAAGCGCATTGCGCCAGGTCACGGTGCCTGCCCAGGCTGTGGGATTTTCTCCGGCCTTGAGTTATTCTTCAAAGGCATCGAAGGCGATATCGTAGCGCTCTTCCATACGGGATGCGCGATGGTTGTTACAACCGGCTATCCTTACTCGTCGCACAAAGCGACGTACATTCACAACTTGTTCCAGAACGGTGCGGCTACCCTGTCCGGGGTTGTCGAGATGTTCTGGGAACGCAAGCGCAGAGGCGAGCTCGATCACTTGAATCTGCAGGATGACTTCACCTTCGTCATGATTACGGGCGATGGCGGTATGGATATCGGCATGGGCCCGGCAATCGGCGCGGCGCTTCGCAATCATAAGATGATCATTCTGGAGTACGATAACGAAGGCTACATGAATACAGGGGCACAGCTCTCCTACTCGACGCCGATGGGACACCGGACCTCGACTTCCAATGTCGGTTCCGTCCGGGCCGGCAAAGTGTTCCATCATAAAGACACAGCGCAGATTATGGCCGCAACCCATATTCCTTATGTATTCACCGGTTCCGAAGCGTTCCCGCAGGATCTCGTGAAGAAAGCCGCCAAGGCACAGTATTATGCGCAAAATGAAGGACTTGTCTATGGTAAGATCTTAATTACGTGTCCGCTCAACTGGTTGTCCGAAGATGAACTTGGCACGGAAATTATCGATGCCGCTGTTGGCTCTTGCTTCTTCCCGCTCTACGAGGTGGAGCATGGCGTAACGACGATTACGTACAACCCGGATGAGAAAGATAAGCGCGTTCCGCTCGTCGACTGGCTCAAGACAATGGGCAAGACGAGACATCTTACCAAGCCAGAGCATGCCGAGACGCTCAAGGCATTCGAAGGGGAAGTCGAGCGCCGATGGAAGATCCTTCTCGCGAAGCATGAGAATCCGTATCTATAAGTTCGAGTTCAAAAAGTTAGCATTTCAGCACCGAGAATGAGAGGAGTTGTCCTCTATGCCTTACGTACTCCACCATACGGCAACCGGGCAGATCTATGCGTGTCTGCTCCGTAATGGCTATGATCTGGTCTATTACGGGGTGAAATATTGGGAGGATGAGGAAGCTGCCTCTACTGAGCTTCCTGCCTTCCACGCTTCACAGGAATTGTTAGCCACGGAAGCATGGTCGCTGCTTGAAATTGAAGAGCAGGTTCTGAAATTATGCAATGTGAAATTGAAGAACAACCCGAAGTACATCTGTTTCCTCGATACGGAGGGCCGGCCATATACGGAAGTCCTCACGCCATAACGTTCGTATACACACAGAGCAGCAGTCCCCCTTCATGCACAGGGAACTGCTGCTCTTTTACATTTCGTCATCGATTTAGCGACGCGGTTATTTAAGAACTTCTTCGAATTCGCGCGTTTCTTCCTTTTCTTCTTCTTGGCTTGAAGCGATTTGCGCAAAGGTTTCATCATCCTCTTGGCGACGGTTTTGGCGCCACTCGCGGATATTATTCACTTTATCTTTCGCTGCTTCAACCCAGCTCGAAGTCTGCTCGCCAACTTGTTTAATGACATTCGTCGTTTTCTCCGTTACTTGGTGCGCTCCTTCTTTGATATCTTGCCGCAGCTCGCGACCAGACTTGGGTGCAAGCAGTAGCGCCGCTACTGAACCAACAACACTCCCTACAAGTGCACCTAATAGAAAACTTTTTCTTTTCTCCGACATTTGTCATCGCTCCTCATTATGATCCTTCTTTACTCTCACTTGGCTTCGCTGCTCGGGACTCTGCGTTCGCTGGGCGAACGGCTTGCCATTTCTCCCATAATCCAAGGCCTAGATCCATCCAATCGAACATATCGCCAATGCGCTCAATGTTATTGGCGTGTGCACGATTCACATGCGACACGGCAGAGGCCGTTAACGCTTCCGTGACGGAGGTAACCGAGGAGGTGACATAGCGCAGTGTCTCCCCAGTATCGCGGATGGAATCACAGAATGGCTCAAAGGCATCCACTTGGCGCTTGACGTGCGCCGCTGTCTTCTGCGCATCTTGGATGAAGATGGACACCTCTTGGCCTAGCGCAGCCGTATCTCGCTGCAGTTGAAGAATTGTGACATAGGCCTGCAGCACCGTATTTCTTACCGTAATAAGTACGATGATGGCCACGACAACCAGTATGATGAATGCAATCGCCATACTTACAACACTCCATTCAACCATCCACGATCACCTCGATTCACGTTGTTCCCGGGCGAATGCCCATTTTCTAATGACAGTATAAGAAGATTGGGCTTGACTTGACACAGCGGACAAACCAAAAATATTGAACTTTCGTCAAAAGCCTTACGCGGCGTGCGATTTATGCCCTTATAAGCAAGGGGGCGTCATGCAGATTGAGCGAAAGATGCACTCTGTGTCCGTACATGGCTATGGCTAGCGAACTCAGAAATGCTTATTTCGCTGAATTACCACGTTTTCTGATTCTAACGAACCCCAGCAATGCTATTCCCGCCACAAGGCAGCGATATTGCCGATTCTGATTACAATAACGCCGCTAGGATTCGTTAGGTCAAAAAAAACTCCAATATTGAGCGGATAAGCCTACTACGATTCGTTAGCCGTTCCATCTCAAGTTAAAGCCAATGAGTAAAGGTAAGACACAAAAGTAATAAATGGTAACTAGTGAATGTCTTCTATGGGATTTTATAATTAACCAAAGACGAGCCTACACCATGAATACAGGATCAACTGAGAAGATCATTTTCAAACAGAATATAATGGCTTGTCAGTCAGCAACTTAGACAGAAAACTGTATGCGCTTCCATTTCAGTATTTATGATCATCTCTCAAACACCTTCAAAAATGAATGTATTTCCCCTTTCCAATTTGTAAGCGTTTCATCGTATTCCTTGCTATAGAAGCGACTATCGCTTTTATATAAAACAATCAAAAAAGGAGCATGCGATTATGAAAGGTAAACTGAAAAAACGTTTTGTGGTTATTTTAGCATCCGTATTAACTGTTGGTACGATGCTGAATGCTTCTAACGTACTGGCCGGCGGCGACACACTGCCACCGCGTCCTGGTGAACAAGGTTTTAAGGGGAAAAACCAACCTGTCTATCATGGGTATCGAAAACAAAATATTGTGGATTGGACACCTGCGAGCGATGAATATTATGACTTCATGCGAGCGAAAGTGCCGCTTCAGAATCGTAATGAAGCTTTCAAACCAACGCAGGCCAATCCGATGTTGGATCAGGAAGTTCAAAGCCTACTTTTAACAGGAGATTATGGCAACGAATTTTTCAACCCGACGATCTATAATGATCAATTCGCGCAATATTTGTTTAACTTCTGGCAATACGTGGATTATACGGCGTCTTGGCATGGTGTAGTAACGAACCCAACGCCTGATTCTTTGTTCGATCCGGAAGCAGATTGGTGGCAGCGTGAATATGAGTTTGGTGTGGTGAATATTCCAAACCCGGCGTATACCAATGCCGCTCACAAAAACGGTGTTAAATCGTTAGGTTGCGTTTTCTTCCCAAGAACAGAACATACCGATGACTTTATTTATAAAGACGAGAATGGAAGATTCCCAGTCGCGGACAAACTCGTTGAAATGGCGAAATATTACGGATTTGACGGGTACTTCGTGAATGCAGAGGAAACGTTGCCTGCAAGCTTTATGCCTTTGTATCAAGAATTTATTCGTGCGATGACCTCGCAAGGAATTTATGTGCAAGTCTATGCTTCGAATCTATATGGACCGACGAATCAGAGCAAGTGGGGAAAAATCGATTACTATAATAAAGATGCTTCCTTGTTTAGCAACTGGATCAAGTCTCCAGAGGATCAGTCCATTGCTGCGAACTCCTTGTATATGAATCCAGACCCAAGTAAATCCCAGGTAGATGGATCTGTTGCAGGCATGAAGGCATTAGGCTTAGATCCTAGAAATACGGTATTTAATACGCTTGAAGCGGGTCAAACCGGATTTAGCGGAACACGCGGCGCATTATATAATACGCTTGATGAAAATTTAGTACCAAGAACAGGTATCGCTTCGCTAGGGGCTTCAACAGTATTTGATCACCTGGATGAACAACTCTTTGGTCATTCAGGACCGAATAAGTACACGGAAAATCGACGCGGCAACCCGGACTATTACAAATATATCTCGCAGAGAGAAAGAACATGGTTCTCAGGTGCGTCCGATGCTCCTACATACAATGAAGGAAAAGGAACACTAGCTTCAGCTGGTATGACACAGGAGCAATTACAAGAAGCAGTATTAAATGCGACGCCAAACCCTGTGAAAACAGCGAATGACCCTGATCGTGGACAGCCAAACCCAGGTCAACAATATAAAACTTGGCCAGGTCTAGCCGCATACATTTCCGAAAGATCCGTAATCGACGGTTCCAACTTCTATACGAACTTTAATACCGGACATGGTATGGAGTATTACATTGACGGTGAAGTGTCGAATAACAACCAATGGGCGAACATCAACATTCAAGATATTCTTCCGACATGGCAATGGTGGATTGATACGGAAGGCACTCGTCTAAAAGTAGATTTCGACTATGGTAAGAAATATAGCGCAGGAAATGATTATACGCAGCTTGGCGGATATCATGGCGGAAGTTCTCTAGCCATCTTTGGTGATCTGGATGCAACGAACTTTATCCACTTGTACAAAACTAAATTAGACATTAAAGATTCTTCAAAGTTAAACATGACGTATAACAAACCATCAGCTACAGATGCGAGCAGCGTGAAAGTTGGTTTGATTTTTGAAGATGATCCATCCAACGTGGAGTACATTGACATTCCAAGTGGCGCGAACAAAACGACCAAAGGATGGGTTCAGAAAAATCTTGATCTATCTCCGTTTGCAGGTAGAACATTAGCATCTTTCGGTTTAGCTTTCACGCCTGAACAAGGAACGATTGAAAATTATCAATTTAACGTAGGCGAAATAAAAATTACAGATGGTACTGTTGCAAAGGCTCCCGTGCCAACAGGCTTAAAGATGGATAAGTCCTTTGACACGTCTGAAATGTATATTTCATGGACTTTAGATGATTACAGTAAAGTAGAGCGATACAATGTGTATGCGGAATATGAGAATGGCACAGAAATCTTCCTAGGCGGAACCTATGACGACAGATTTTATATTAAGTCTTTGTATGACCCGCAAGGTACGGTGAACATCAAAGTTACAGCCGTTGGTGCAGATGGAAGAGAGAGTAAAGCAGCCGTTGTTAAGAAAGATTTCTCCAAGACGGTGAAAAATATCAATACAACTGAAAAGGTTGGATCGATTGATGTCACTTGGGAAACACCAGCAGTTCAGTATGCTAAAGCAAAAGTAGACGTAACATTGAACTACTCCAATAAAGAAGGGGTTTCAACGACAGTAGCACAAGGAACATATGAAGCAAAAGTTGAAATTCCATTGGCAGACGGAAGTGCTTATACCGTTAGAATTTCATTGTTGGATGCTAAGGGTAATGTGGTTAGTTATGCAGATCATACAGGTGTACTAAAAGATGATCACGCGGATGCTTATGAAGGCGTTGCAACCTTGAAAGGCACGAAAGTGAAACTATCCGGCCCAACATCCGATGACTGGTGGCATTTATATGTCTCGCAAGATGGCAAACAGATTCCATTTAAAGATGGAAGAGCGTATGCGATTCGAGGTATTGATGATTTAACATCCATTCCAGTAAAGGGAGCTTCAGGCGTACTTGAGGTCGTATTAGAAGACTTTAACGGCAATAAGTCGGAGCCTGTACAAGTTTCATTTGGAACAACGCTTACCAATGAGTAAATAAAGGCTTTATTCATAACTCGCTTCCAGTTTATGTTGCAATAAACTGGTAAGCGGGTTTTTATATTTGGTAGATCGCATAAAACGCGATCCCCCGGACCGAGGAAATCTTCCCCGTAATCCGCTGAATCGCGTTTTATGCGAATTTCACAATTACTTATATTGCTTCCAATCTTGCTTCGTGTTATTCAGTAAATATTCGAAGTCATTCTCTCGGCGCTTCTGCTCTGCTTGCCGTGCTTCCTCTTCCTGCTTCCGCTTGGCTGCCTTACGAGCCTCTTCTTCTTGCTTCATGTCATTAGCTTGCGCTTTTAGCTTCTCGAGCACCTTCGGATCGAGGAGATCCTTGAGCGTTGCCGGTTTATCTTGAGCAGCCATTGTTTGCGCTTGGCGCGTCTGCTGCTTCATTTTCTTCGCCATCTTCATTCACCTCGTTTTTGAACAGTTCATCGTTCTATTATAACAGATTCCATGCTTCGGCTGCTGTTCGACATGAAAAAAGAGGCCTCATGGAGACCTCCTTGCATTAATTGGATGATGGAATGCGATAAGTGCATCTTAGTCCGCCTTTGGCAAGACATTCGGTTCGTTCTACCTCGGTGCCGAGCAATTCCTTGAACAATGCGAGCTCGCATTGGCAAGCTTGCTGATAGACATGAGCGACTTGGGTGATCGGACAATTATGCTCGTGCAGCAGATAGTCCCCCTGCTCCCCTTGCGTAAGTTCTGCCATATACCCATTCGTGCTCTGAATTTCCGTCAGCTCGATCAGCCGTTCATTCAGATTCTTGCCTTCCATACGAGGCGCATACTTGCGAAGCAGCTTCGCCTTACGCCCTTCGAACAATCGATTCACCATCGCTTGTCCGGCCGCAGGATCCTCAGCATGATTCTCTTCCAGCTCCTGCAGCAGCTCCAGTAACAAATTCTGATAGTTCTTCGGAAAATGATTATCTGCGAGCTCTGTTAATTCATAGACCAAGCTCGGACGTCCAATCGATTGCCGAACGAGCGAACTTCGTACAAGCCCATCTCGCTCCAATGTATTTAAATGGCGTCTCACCGCCATCTCCGTGATCTGCAGCGATTTCGCTAGCTCACTAACGAGGAGTCCGCCCCTCGTCTTCAATAATGTAAGAACAACACGCCGTGTTGATGTATCCTGCTCCGCTCTTAACATACGTACCACCTCAGGCGTATTGTAACGTATTTTGGTACATAAGTAAATTAGTAAACAATTATGTATCAAAAATACGCGTTCACTGTATTCTGCTATTACGTATGAAACGCACCTAATTCTCGTTCAACATACTGACGTACGGATGATGCAAAAGTCTCCAGCACATCCGGTAATACGGCTAGAAATGGATGGCGCTCCTGGCTTGGCCACGCATAATATTCCTGCACTAACGGTTTGCGCAGCCGCACAAGCTCAATCAGTACAGGGGTGAGTTCGCGCGGGAATACTTGCTCTTCCGCATTAATCTCAATGATGTCCTCATAACTGCTGGCATCACGCATAATAAATCCATCGATAAGATAACTGCCGACATCCGTGACAGTCTCAATCGCAAGATGCAGCGCCCGCTCTTGCGCTAGCCCTTCCACCTTGCTGCCATTCCAACCGGCTCCAATCTCACGCATCGCTTCCGCAATCGAAGGAATACATTGCAGCCGTAATTCAAGTTGCTCACGATTCACATAGTACACGGCAAGTGCCTCCCATTCTCTAGCTTAGGATTGCTTCTTCCGCTTGCCCTTCCACTTCAACCAGAAGAAGATTACGAGGAAGCCAATAACAATCTCAAGAACGACTGCAAAGGCTTCCATAACATCTTTCAAATCACTCATACTGCGGTCCCTACTTTCCTATACTTCATAATCCAGGCTGATGGAGCTCTCACGCGCTTCAGCCATATGGGCGATAACTTTCTGATGTTCCGGATGGACATTATATGCCGCAAGCGACTCAAGCGAATCAAAAGTCGTCACCAGAGCGATATCATAAGAACGATCGGAATGCATGACATCTTTCCCTACTTCGATGCTCTTAAGTTCGGGGATCTGACCTTCCATTGCTCGAAGTACACTCGCAGTCCGCTCCACGCTCTCCGGTGAACGGTCTTTTAGTTTAAATAACACAATATGTCGAATCATAGCCAATCGCTCCTTTACCTGCTACAAACTGTGGAATCTTACCTATTATACACCAATCATTTTCCAGAAACACGCATAAAATAACCCCACACAGGAGGGAGTTGGCTTCGAGGTCAATTCAGGTCCACGGAGGAACCCCGGGAACAAAAAAATGAGCGCTTGAATGATCATCAAGCAGCTCACTCCGCATACGCATCATTTGTCCCTCTGTTTCAGAATTTGAATCATGTCGCGAATCTTCTGAGGCAGCGGAAGCCCTAATCGTCCATAATTCTCCGTGATTGAGATCAACTCGTTCGCTAAGTAAAAATATATCGCACCTGACATTATGATTTCAGTCCCTAACAGCAGGTCCATCTGATGCCCTAACATAATAATGAAGAGCATGAATACTTTGCGTGCGATCCCCCAGAATCCCGTATTACTATTTAACCCTTGTCCCTCAAGCAGCGAAGCTGCAATGCCGGTAATATAATCTATGGTAATGGCGACTAGAAAAAATGTGAGCAATTGGCTCCACTCCCCAAAAGCAAAAGTCACGACGGAACCAACAATGCCGGTCATCGTATTCAGAGCGATTTGGTTCAATAGCATCGTCCCCTTTACTCTGGTGTGCTACGATATCATATGATCCTATCGATCAAAATGAGAGTGATAGTGCCTAGATCCCACGTGCACATTTCCTATTAACCTCGCAAACTTATACAGATTCCCAAAAAAGCCTCAGCACGAGGCAGAGGCTTCTCTAGTATTTCTATCAATCCTTCTTTACACGTCTTCTCTGAAGAAGTTCGGCAAATATTTGCGGTTTGCTTCGAGCATTTCGTTCAGCATGTCTTTCGCAACGGATACGGAAGGCACGAGCGGGTGATGTACAAGAGCTTGCAGCGCGAGACCACGGTCCCCGGTAATCGCCGCTTCAATCGTTAGCTCTTCATACGTCTTCACGGCTTTAAGCAAGCCTTTGACATGACTTGGCACACGCTGTGGTGGCAATGGTATTGGTCCATGACCCGTAATCACACAGTTCACCTCAATACTTGCATCTGCTGGCAAGAAATCATAAATATTGCCGTTCAGCACATTGACCGTCTGGATATCCTGTATATTGTTGTGCAGGGAATACATGAGGTTCACCGCTGCCTCCGAGTAGTAGGCGCCTCCACGCTGTTCCAACTGCTTCGGTTTTTCTTGCAAATGCTCATCTTTGTACAACTCGAACAATTCAGCCTCCACACGACTAACCACTTCGGCGCGGGTACCGTTCTTCTCAAGCGACGCCTTCATATCAGCGAACATTTCGTTCATCATATAGAAATAACGAAGATAGTAGGTTGGGATCGCGCGCAAGGAGCTTAAGAAATCATAATCCCAATCCATCGCGGTAACGTTCGATGCCGTATATTCCTTGCCGCCGTCAATGAGCTCATCCAGCTTGTCTTCCCCGTTGACGTAAGCCGCCGTTACCCAGTGCAAGTGATTGATCCCTACGAATTCAGGCATCGTCTCACTCTGCTTCACACCATACTGTTTCGCGAGGAACTTCTGGAAGTTGATCGGCGAATTGCATAATCCAATCGATTTCACCTTTGAATATTTCGCTACCGCTTCGGTTACGATCCCTGCGGGATTCGTGAAATTGAGCATCCATGCATTTGGTGCCAGCTCTTCAATATCGCGGCAAATATCTAGAATGACAGGAACCGTGCGGAGAGCCTTCATCATGCCCCCTGGGCCCGTCGTCTCTTGTCCGATCACACCATACTTGATTGGAATATGCTCATCGCGTTTACGCGCTTCAAGCAGGCCAACACGAATCTGCGTCGTGACGAAATCGGCGTCCTTGATTGCAGCGCGGCGATCCAGCGTTAAATGAACCTCTGTCGGGATACCCGCCTTCTTCACCATACGCTTCGCGAGCTCGCCTACGATTTCGAGCTTATGCTTGCCTTCCTCAATATCCACGAGCCACAATTCCCGAATCGGCATCTCATTGTACTTCTGAATAAAACCTTCGACGATTTCCGGTGTATACGAAGAACCTCCACCGATGACTGCTACTTTTAAGCCTGCATTTGGATTACTCATGACCATTGTCCTCCTTCGCGCATCCGCTTGATTAATTTATAGAAATTTAATCTGATGTAATTGGTTATAGACTGCATCATTGATCGAATGACCCGCACCGTCCATTGCGCTCATCACGGCCCCTACAACAGGATCCATCTCGACGCGTACGAAGCGTGCATGCGGTGCAAGACTCTGCACTTCCTGCGCAATCGCATCAATCATATGCCGGCTTGTGCTCTTCGAGAATACGCTGCCGCCGAGCACGACATCGAACGCATCCTCCTGCATGTTCAATCTTCGAATTAAGGCATTCGCCGCATTGCCGAACTCTGTACCTTCTTGCTCGAGAATCTGGATGCTTAAGGTATCACCCTTCGCTGCCGCTTCGAAGACAAGCTTCCCCATATCGAGCGGCAATGACTTGCGTCCATACAGAATATCATCGAACAACTCCTCAACACTCATGCTGTCTGTATGTTTCAAGACCAGATCTGTCAGCAACGTAGCAGGTCCGCGTTCATCCCAAGCCCGCACAACAGAGCGGAAAGCGTGAATCGCAAGATCCGTACCTGACCCGTGTCCATCGCCGAACATATAGCCAAAACCGCCATAATCGAGCTCTTCGCCTTTTTTATTTCGTGCTGCGCAATTGGACCCTGTTCCACTAATAATGACAACGCCTGATGCATCTCTTGTACCCGCACGCATGGCGATCATCGTATCACATACAATCTTATAGCGCTTAAACTTTAGGGCAGCAATCATCGGATTTAGAATTTCGAAGTCTGGCCCCCGGTCCGCACCTGCAAGCCCGAAGAACGCAAACGCAATATCATCTTTCTGTAACCCCGCTGAGGCTAGAGCTTGTTCACATGCAGAACGAATATTATTCTCCGCTTCTTCCTTGCCAGTCTGATGATTCCCATTTCCGAATACAATCCCTTGCCCGAGCACTTGTCCTTGCTCATCGACGATGAGTGCGTGAACCTTGGTCCCGCCCGCATCTACGCCTAGAAATCTACTCACTCCAGCGCCCTCCTGACATTCATGACTGAACTGCTGCTTTATCATTCTATACTGTAAAAGTACACGATTTTCGTGCATGCCAGCTACTGCAAACTGATTATCGACTAATACTATCTTACTGTCATTCATCTCAAAACGATAAACACAAAAAAACGGAGCTACTTTCGCAGCTCCGATGGCGATCTACCCATATAATGACGAAATAACCGATTGAAATTCGATAAATTACGGAAGCCGCACTGGGTACAAATATCAATGATTTTGTAATCGGATGTCTCCAAGAGATGCACGGCTGCTCCTAGGCGAAGCTGGATTAAGTAATCCATCGGCGAAGTGCCTACAATCTGACTGAACAAAAAGCTGAAACGAGATGGACTCAGGTGAGCCAGATCGGCTAGCTGCTGCAAGCACCAGGGCTCGGCAATATGCTGCTCCATCTGTTCAACCACCTTCCGAATGTTCTCGATCCCCTGCAATTTGGCCGCATGCTTTGGCAGCTCCTGCAGCGCGAAGGATCGATGTATCGAAGCGAGGAACCGAATCAGATGGGCACGTATGATGGATACATAGGAAGGGAGCTTCCGATCGAACTCTTCCTCCATGCCGTAGAGCATTCGTCTGAGTTCTTCAATAACCGGGTTATTCGCATCGAGCACATTCGAGAACCGCGTTCCGATCTCTCGGAATGGAGCGAGCAGCTCCGGATCATAACGCTGTTCAATCGCGAGCCAGGAAGGGTCGAACATGACGACCATCATCGTCAGCTCCTCCGTCTCAAAAGCGCGATGCAATTCATTGGAATTGATCAGAATGATGTCACCTTGCGAAAAGGTATATTTGTTCCCATCGATAATGTAATACCCTGAACCGCGTACGATGAGATTAATCTCGAGTTCATTGTGCAGGTGTAGTCGTTGGAATAACGGCGAGATGCCCTGACTTTGCGAGATGAGAATCGGAAACGACGGCGGGAGGTCGATCGTATCGCTCGGTATGGAAGATTGAATTTTGTGCATAAGCCGTCTGTCCTCTCTTTCGATCTATGAAACATTCGCACATTCGCCATCACTACTTCTGAGTATATCATATTTCATGCACAATGATTTCCATTATCTACATCCATCCATTTGATACATTTTCAACTTCCCTTTTTGACCAATTCATGTAAAATAGAAAGGTCGTGCCGACGGACTGTCGTCGGACAACCCATACTATTCCCTAAATAAAGGAGCATTTCGATTCATCATGCAAACACAACAAGTCAAAATGACTACAGCGGATCCGAGCGCACTCGGACTTTTTGGCCTAGCGATGGTTACGCTTGTCGCATCCAGCCAAAAACTCGGATGGACCGACGGTCTGTCACTCATCATTCCGTGGGCGATTTTCCTCGGGGCCTTCGCACAGCTCTTCGCCTGCATCCATGATGCCAAGAAGAACAATACATTTGGCGCAACCGCATTTGGCGGATTCGCATTCTTCTGGTTCTCGGTTGCACTCGCTTGGCTGTTCAAAATGGGCGCATTCGGTGAGATCATTGCCTCGCAAGCAGATGGCAAACAACTTGGATTTGCTTTTCTAGGCTATCTGATCTTCTCACTCTACATGACCATCGGTGCAATGGAGACGCACAAAGTACTCTTTATCATCTTCGTCCTCATTGACTTCTTGTTCCTCGGACTCACCTTCGATGCATTCGGCATCATGTCGCATGTCATGCACAAGGTCGCTGCCATCGCTGAGTTCTGCATTGCGATTTTCTCCTTCTACGGTTCTGCCGCTGCCGTGCTTAATGTGCATTTCGGTCGCACATTTTTGCCGGTTGGACAACCGTTCCATATTTTCAAGAAATAGAATATACGCTTAGTTATGACAAAAAGCTATGAATCTCAACGTTGGTTGACATCATAGCTTTTTTGGTGTTCTTGTATAGAATTACAGAAGTAAATAGAGAAAATAGCCGTACACCGATTCCAATTCCTTGACCGAAATCTGCATTGCATCCGCCTGCTGTTCGAAGGACGATTCCGGCAGCTGTTTGATCACTTGGAGCAGCTGCGCCATGTATCCAATCGGCGTATACGTAAGATCAGATTGAAGCACCCGGAACCCCGTCGGCTCAACGGCCTCTAGAATTCCAAAACCAATACACTTCTTAATTCGTGAAGCAATATCCGCATGCGACAGGCGAAGTACCTTACTTAACTCCGTCACCGTAACCGTGCTGATATGTGCTTCGTTCTTTTTCTCCAATAAAATATAAATCAATGTTCTGTATTGTTGGAGCAAATCACCCCAATGGAGTACGGAAGTTTGTCCTTGAATCATCGCTCTCATCTCTCTATATCTATGATATTGGTATGACTCTATTTATTGCTCTGTATAATCTCGAAAGAAACGGCTGACGGGTTGATTGAAATATTTCGCAACCTTATCCGCATTCTCACGCTTTGGGGTAATCCCCTCGAATACCCAGCGCTCAACGGTTCTCGTCTTCAGATCCAGCGCCTGGGCAAGCTCAGGTATGGAAATCTTCGATGCCTCGATCGCGAGATACAGTCGCTCATTCCCGATCTGCCACCGCTTCAACTTACGCAGCGGATACTTCTTGTAACAGAATTCGCAGCTCTCACATCCCTGCATGGGGCGGCCGCACTTCGTACATTGCCCAAGTCTAGCTCGCTGTGCTTCGATCACCTGGCGATTCTTATTCCTGCGCTCTTCACAGCGCTTGCATAAATATCGTTCACTCGGATGTTCGCCGCACTGTGCACATACCCCCTGCATGCGACGCCATTGTCGCAATTTCCGCATCGATATCGCTTCATTTGTCATGCTCATCATTCCTTCAAAAGAACTTCACTTGATGTAAAAATAGAATGATAGCCGAACACGGCTCATTTTATACCTCTATCAGTATCGTATAAATAGGAGCAAGTTACAACGATAATTTCTGCCAAATGGTATAGGTCGTATCGCATTAGGTGAAGGTATGAAGAGGAGGTGTTTCCCATTGGAATGGTTCATGCTCGCCGCGCTCATCATCGTCCCGATGTTGATGCTGGCTCTCGCTTATTATAGTCGACCGATTCGTAACGTCTTGCATGCCCTTGCTCTGCTCAGTTTCTATTGCGCTGGCTCTGTCGTCGCGATCGCGGTCTATCGTACGGTACAGCACGATACAACATTTACGACGGATGTCCATGCTATCTTATTGAATCCTTGGTTGTTGTACCCTGGTGCTTACTTAGGCCTCTATGTCCCCTATCGCATACTGGGCGGATTCGTGAAAAAAAACCAACCGCATTAGCGATGCGATTGGTTTTTACGCTTCGAACACCAAGGGGAGAACAATCTCAAAGGACGTTCCTTGATTAACTTCGCTTGATGCCGTAATGATACCGCCATGATTCACAATAATATTATAACTAATCATAAGTCCGAGACCCGTGCCCGTTTCCTTCGTAGAGTAGAACGGTTGACCAATCTGTTCGAGCTGTTCTGGCGTCATCCCGCATCCTTCATCGCGAATCACGATGCGTACCTCCTGTCCGCAGACCCCGGTGGTCACATACACATTTCCCCCGCCCTGCATGGCATCTATCGCATTCTTGAGCAGATTAATCAACACCTGCTTCAATTGATTCGAATCGCCAGACACCCAGATCGGGTACTGATTCATATTGCCATGGATCTCTACCTTCTTGAGAATCGCTTGTACACTCATGAGGGACATCACATGGTCCAGAATCGCTACAATATCCAAATGCTGAAGGTGCGCTTGATGAGGCCGTGCCAAGATCAGAAGCTCATTAACGATACTCTCAATCCGTTTCAATTCCGATTCTATAATCTCGAAATAGCGTACATCTCTTGTACGACCTGTCTGGAACAACTTCATGAACCCATTAATCGAGGTTAAGGGATTACGAATTTCATGCGCAATGCCCGCTGCGAGCTGTCCGACAACAGCAAGCTTCTCTGATTGCACCAGCTGCTCTTCTTCCCTCTTACGTTCCGTAATGTCAGCATAAATTCCTAGCGCAGCTCGATTACCTCGGTATTGGAAGGATAAAGAGACGCCTTCAACATCTTTCAGTTCGCCTGTCAGACAGTGCACACGATACCGGGTCGGACCGATTCGTTGATAATTCCGATAACGTCTTCTTCGCAATTCAAGCTGTTGATGATAAGACGCATCTACGAGTTGATTTGTCGATAACCCCAAGACTTCTTCCAGATGCGATGCGCCAATCAGTCGAAGCCCCGCCGGGTTCGCATACTGAATCACACCGCCACGGGTAATAAGAACAGTGAACGGGAGATCCTCCAGCAGCTGATCCAATTCTTCTTCAAGATCGTGCATATCGTGTGGGCGTATCTGCTCTCCCGTCCGCGGAAGCACTTGGATGAGAAAAGCCTCCTCACCCTGCTTCTCGCGAAGGTGAGAAATATGGAAATGCACATCGAGAATGTGTTCCTGCTGATGCTGGAGACGTATCCGGAGCTCTCTCCGCTCAAATGCTTCCTCCATCAACATGGCTTGCATCAGCATGAAGACTTCACTACGATCTTCCGGGTATGTAATCTCTTGGGCTGTTAAACTTCGTAATTCATCAGGCTCGTAACCCAGCATGCTGCATAAAGCGAAATTCGCATGGAGGATCTCACCTTTCTCCGATACATAAGCCATCCCAACAACCGCTTGCTCATATGCGACACCATGCGAATGAACTTGCTCAGGACACACTTGAAATCCCCTCTCGAATGAATAATGGTCAGGAATGTAATCTCATTTCATCCGAATTATTCCAGACTAACCCAATTTTACAACTACTCCCTATGACATTCAATAGCTAACCTATTACGTATCTCCAAGATCTTGTAGATGATCGAATATCCGCATTTCTTGCATCGCGTGCTTCGTCTCATCGGTTCCGCATTGATATATTTGCTTGTACACCTGCGTTAAATAATGGTCATAGGCGTCATTCTCTGGGTCTACATGGTACGGAAAAGCAGGAAGATGAGATCGGAAATACGTTCGGTCATCCGAGTTCATCTTCATCTCCAGCAAATGTTGCAATTGATCTACTTCCTCCTGCGTTGCGTAGATCTCAAATTCATAAGGGGTTGCGCCCTGTTCACTTACAATCGAGTTCGATTGTACGGATACATAATATTTATGCTTTTCCATCGAATCACCTCCTCCATTCCTGCCTATGACTTCAGGGAATAATATATGCAAGCCGCCGCGAATACGGCAATCAGGACGAGATAAGGGATATAGACGCGATTGAAAAACCATGGATTTTTCTTCATCTGTGCGTAGTAACGCTTGTCCATCATGTCTTTTTCTTCTTCCTTCACTTTGCATCCTTCCTTTCGCTATGGCGTCAAGAGCTCCCATCCTCTGATCACCCTTATTCTGTCCACTGGTTGGCAATTCATCCGTATCCACCCGTTGCCCGCTTCAAAATACAAAAAACCTCTGGGATAAGCAAGCTCCATAGGAGCGACTGCTTACTAGAGGTTTTTTTGTGTTTTATCCCCTTCTCACTTGTACTTGGACAGCTCCTCCGGATTCAACCGTCACGGGACTCGTGAACGAGATCGTGCCGGACATGGCCGAATAGCTTATAGCCTTATCTTCAAGCACAATAGATTCAATCTGCTGCCCGGCGAGGAAAGGCAACTGTAGTGTGGACAACGTCAAGGTTCCATACAGGACGCATACCGATACGGCATGTTCCGATTTGGTCAATACGCCCCAACCGGAATCCAGCGACCAGAAGCATTGGAAATCGCCTTCCTGCAGGACCGGATTGAACCCGATCATCCCCTGCACCATATCGAATTCGAACCCGCTTAATGTCGGGATCAACGCATAGCTAGCCATCGACCTTGCATAATTGCTTCCGCACTCATATTCGTTCCATGGGTTGCGTCTGTACCCGTCATAGCGGTCTCGAATGGCTTCCACGATCTCTAACCCTTCGGTCACAAGCCCTTCCTGAATCATATGAATCGCTGCTTGATATTCGAACCCGTTCATCGTCTCCTGCGCATAGGTGAGCGGAACGGCTGGCTTCTGTGTCCCTTCCGGCCAGACGCAGATCATAACGCCTGCTTCATCATTCAAGCTGTAGATTCGGCATGGGTTGAATACATCCTGCATACTCTTCTTAAAGTTATGCTCATAAATGGCTTGAAGCGCGGATTTCGTCTGTGCCGGATTGAATATCTCCCCTAAGCCGCTTATGTTCGCATGCCACTGGGCTACAACTTGATCCACGCCGCATCCGTCCACGATTTGATACTTCATCTCCTGTTTCTCAGCATTCCAATAATGCTTCATGGCGCTTGCGTCATAAGATAAGAGAAGGGATTGATCTTTAACGTCCACAATTTGATGATAATAAGAACCGTTGAATAAATGCTCATCCGTCCATGCTTTTCCTCGATTGAATAACGCGCGGTATTCGCCAGCTGTCTCCTGCTCGCCTAGTGCCTCCGCCATTTCGGCGCCAGCCTTGAGCGCCCCCAGGTAGAATCCATTCAGCCACGCATTCGGCCCGAACAGCTCCATATCTAACGTATGGTGCTGTCTTCCCTCGAGTACACCGTCTTTATCCGCATCCCAGCGGTCTTCGTTCGTCGCTGACCATGCATATTCGATCGATTGCTTCACCGCTGACCAATGCTGCTTCAGCCACGCCGTGTCACCGCATATTTTCCAATCCCGATACGTCTTCATGACGCCGCCGAATTGCCCATCCGCGCATGCCCGATAATTATTCGCCGCCCGACCTACTGGCAGCTGCAGTCGGAAGGACATCCTTCCATCTTCCCGCTGGTTATAATGGAAATCTAAATCCCGCATCGAACGTTCTAACGCAGGGAACAAGAATGGAAGCGCATAAGCATAGTTCCAGACATGCGTACAAGAGCCTTCGCAAGATCCTTGGTCAGGAAGACAGCCTTCCCAGCCGTAGAACGATCCATCGGTCAATCGCAGACATGTCGGCGACTTCAATATGGAGATATTCGCAGAGACGGCATCGAGCACCGCTGGCGGCAGCGTCGAGGAGAACAAGGCTTCCTTGAACATTAACGTCTCCTGGTACAACCGATCCCAGTGCTGTAGAGCATAGGCTGCACTTGCCGTAGAGTTCGGGAATATTGTCGCATAATAATTTGTCCATGAATTATGAACCAGTGGATCGCAATTGCCGCCTTCACAAGAACACGACTGCGGGTTCCAATCATTCACGACATTCGGGAAGCTCCAGCTGAGCACAAACCGCACGCTACGCTTCTCCCCTGGACCTAAGTGTATATGCGCCGCAAGCGTGCTATGATCCGTATGCTCTGGAACCGCTTTCGATTGTGCGGTCTCGTAGGAGCGATTCTTGAATTTCCCCGCGGTCGTGAGATCATTCCAATACATCTCAAGATTGTCGAACCAATCGCCGCGATACCAATATTCCTGATAGCTAATATCTTCGCTATCCGTTGCGATCGTCAAATCCCCATATTTCGGATCATGGGTGGCATACCCTGTTGATGACAGCTTGATCATATGGCTGTTCTGTACCTGTGTATACTGGCTCACCCGTTGTTCATCCATGAACGGATTCGAGACTGTGAAGCACAGAGTATAATCCAGAGTACGAGCTGTCGTATTCGTAATCTCAATATCGAAGAAGGCACTTGGAATGCTTGAATCCCGATCATTCAGCGGAATGAACGGGTTGAACGCGGTCATCTGGATGAGACCAGGGAACTTCGCATCTGCGAAGTCCAGCTTCGCGATTGGGAATTCAC
The DNA here is from genome assembly GCF_009363075.1 of Paenibacillus guangzhouensis. NCBI lineage: Bacteria > Bacillati > Bacillota > Bacilli > Caryophanales > Paenibacillaceae > Paenibacillus > Paenibacillus guangzhouensis. The sequence continues at coordinate 3,557,215 of NZ_CP045293.1, forward strand.
CCGTAAACTTGAGCGATTCGAAATGCGGTACGCCGGCTAATGTCGAGCGATTCGGCCCGAATCCGTAGCCGCCGTGATGGCGATATCGAATGTTACCCATATGACCTGGCGGCAGATCGCCGTGCAGAACGCGCGCGTCTAGCAGCTCCCCGTCTGCCTCTGTCTTGATAGCAAAATGGCTGAAGTAATTATCGCTCTGCTTGTTCGGACGGTTATAAAGCTCCCAATCGATCAATCGTCCGCTGCCTGACAACCCTAGACTTCCCGATCCAATACCGCCGAGCGGGAACGATATTTCCTTTGCTTGTTCGCCTTGATAGGTGAATCTGCTCATAGGTTCGATCTCCTTTGTCGATTGAATCCAAATCTTCCATTTATCGAAATTTACATATCCTACTGCATTTACGTTCACGTGCACGGGTTTATTGTAGCAGTCCTTTTTTCGGTTGTAAACCACCTAGAGAAAATTCGCATACAATTCATTTATTCAATCCGTTCACGTGCACAAATTGACCAGACGACTGTTTTGAGATACGATAAATCTATCTTAAGGAGAGGACCGGAAATACGCGATGCAGAAGATTACGAGTAAACATATTGCAGAAATATGCGGGGTCACACGCGGTACCGTCGACCGTGCACTGAACAACCGCCCTGGCATTAAGCCTGCGACGCGTGAGAAAATCTTAAAAGCAGCCGAAGAGCTCGGATACCGTCCGGATTATCTAGGTCAGAGTCTCGTTCGAGGCGAGACCCGAACCCTCGGGATTGTGATGTTCGATGTTCATAACCGGATTTTCGCCCAACTATTCCATGCGTTTGAAGAAGTCGCAAGATCACATGGATACTTCGTCTATCTTGTCTTATCCCATAAAGACCAAGCCGTAGAGATTGAATATATACATAATCTAATCGATCGTCGTGTCGACGGAATTGCGCTCAATCCGATCAATGAAGGGGCAGCCTTCGAATCCCTGCTCCAGAAGACGCGAACCCCCATTCTGACTTTTGGAAATGAACTCTCTGCTCATTTCCCTCACATCTGGATCGACGATCAAGCTGCCATTCAAGACGCCGTCAACCATATTGCAGTGAAAGGCTATCAACATATCCTGTATGTCAGTCCGCCGCTCCGATTTAAAGGGCGAGAGAATATCCACGTTCCCGAACAGCGGTATGCAGGGCTTCAGTCGGCTCTTCAACAACACCCTGATATCAGCCATACCGTGATCACCTCAAAAGATTATGTGGACGCCATCCATGCAGAGCTGCAGAAGTCATTCCGACGCACTGCGATTTTATGTACAAGCGATATTTTCGCGCTCGAAGTATTGAAATCGTTAAAAGATGCAGGCATGGATGTCCCTCACGAAGTCGGCGTCATGGGGTTCGATAATATCGATATGCTGAACTATATCGATCCGCCGCTCACAACCGTGGACTACCAAGTCGAGGACATCGGCAGACGCCTAGCAGACTCGCTCATCCGCCGTATTCAAGGCGAGGTCGTTCCTTCACGCACCATAGTAACGCATAGCATTATGGAACGCAGCTCGCTCTAACATCAAAAAGGCTGTTCCCAGGTGGTCATATCCCCGTCAAGTAGACAGCTAAAAAAGCCATAAATTAAGCGGCGATCGCTTTCCTGTATTCAACAGGGGAGAGGTCGCCTAATTTTTTCTGAAACCGCTCATGGTTGTAATAAGCAATATATTCAGTGATCAAACGTTCAGCTTCAGAGGCACCGTTTGGCTTCACCAAATGAAGCTTTTCTGCCTTTAGATGCGAGAAGAACGACTCAACGCACGCATTATCAAAGCAGTTCCCACGTCTAGAATGGCTGCCAACAAGCTTCTGATCTGCAAGGAGCTTTGCATACGTCTTTGTCGTGTATTGAAACCCTTGATCAGAGTGCAGGATCGCTTTTGGTGTATTCAGTTGTTTTACGGTGTCCAGAACAAGTTCTAGGTCATTTCGTTCTCCCAACCTCCAAGTCAAAATCTCATTGTTGTAGAGGTCTAAAACAACTGAAAGATAGAGGAAGCCATGTCCAACGCGAACATAGGTTATGTCGGTTACTAGTTTGAGCTTAGCTGCGGCTGAAGTGAATTCCCGGTTTAATACATTCTGGAACAACACAGAAGGCTTTCTGCCTGCGAAAGGCCGTTTCTTACGTATGACAGACTGGATTCCTAATTCTCGCATGAGTCGTCGCACCTTCTTGTGGTTAACATATAGCCCTTCCTTTCGTAGTGCTGTGCGCATGCGAAAATAACCGTAGTAAGGCCGAATACGGTGAATCGCTAGAATATGCTCTTTAATTACCGTATTCTCATCCATACGTGTTTTCCGGGACTCGTAAGTGGCTAACCATTTATAGTAGCCAGAACGGGAAACCTCAGCAATCTTACACAGTAATTTAATAGGAAAATCGGTTTTCATTTCTCGAATGGACTCGAATCGGACTTGCTTATCCAACTTTCCTCCCCATGTAGATTTGGATTGAGCTTTTTTAGATATTCCACCTGTGCTTTCAAATAACTAATCTCTTCTTCAACTGATCTGAAGCGCTTCTTACTCCATCTCCCTCGAAGATCCTTAAACGTTTCCCCACGCTCAGATTTCTTTACCCAATTCTGAATTTGACTCTTACTCTTGATACTCAGCTTATTCATAATCATGGAATAACTCCAGTGTTCCTCAAGACGTAGTCTAACAGCCTCCTGCTTAGTTGTTTCGTCATAACGATTGAATGTCTGTCCCTTTTTCGCCATGAAAAAATCCCCTCCGGTCAACAGTGTTGAATTCATCATAACATGAACTCTTTTTTTACTGTCTACCGTAAGGGGATAATACCACAGGGGAACAGCCTTTTACTTCGTCTATCCTTGAACCGCGACCGGTTGATTCGCGATCATATCGGCAAGCTTAACAGCCTGGCCGCCTTTCAATCTGGACTGCTCAGATGCAAAGGCTATCAGATGGCTCTGCAACGAGGCTGTCGCGGACGTCAATCCATACGATGGATTCTGGTCGAAGCGTCTCACTTCGCGCAGGAAGGAGCTGACCATGCGCTCGTCGCCGCCGCCGTGTCCGTCGCCGCTCGTGTTACAATTGATCTCCAGCTTCTCCCCAGTCAGATAACGATACAGCGTATAGATGCCGGTATCCATGTCGCCGATGATCTCAGCCTTCGTCCCCATAATCTGTACTCTGCGGGCACCGCTCTCGGTAAGTCCCGACATGATAAAGGAAGCGTTCGCCCCGTTCGTGAACTCCATATTCACGATCTGATGGTCTACCACATTGTTATCGCAGCGATACACGCAGCGTCCGAACGGCCCTTCATGAAGCGCATTCAGAATGCCTTCCTGCGAGAGGTCGCTGGTCATATAACGTGCCCATGGATGATGAGGCGGGTCGATATACATCTTGAGCGCCGAGAACGCGCACTCTTTCTCCACTTCGCAGCCGTCGATGCAGCGGTCCGCCGAGCCTTCCGGCGCATTCTCCGGCCGGAAATGCAGAAGCGAGCCGAAGGAGCTCACGTTAGTGCATTCTTGCCCCATCAACCAAGAGATAATATCGAGGTCATGGCATGATTTCGCGAGAATCATCGGGCTCGTCTCTTCGGAATTCCGCCAGTTCCCGCGAACATAACTATGCGTCATATGACGGTAACCAACATTCTCCGTCAATTGGATCGTCGCGACGGTTCCAAGCTCGCCTTGCTCGATGCATTTCTTGATTCCTGTCCAGAACGGTGTATAGCGAAGCACATGGCTCACGATCAACAGACGCTCATGCTTAAGCGACGCCTGCTCGAGCGCAATGCACTCCTCCTGCGAAGGCGACATCGGCTTCTCGAGCAACACGTGATAGCCGAGTTCCATCGCCATCATTGCTGGAACGTAATGCATCCGATCGAGTGTACTAATGATCATTACGTCCGCAATCTTGCCTTTCTCAAATGCTTTTTCCCATGAATCGTATACTTGATCCGGAGCAATCTGATGAATTGCCGCGAAATTATTCCTGCGCTCATCATCTGGTTCTGCGACCGCAACGATCTTCATTTCATTCGGATATTTTTCCGCATAAGGCCCATAGATGTATCGACCTCTGCTGCCTGCACCAAGTAGTACCGCGGTTAGTGTTCTCACGTCATTTCCCCCTCATGTTCACCCTCTGACTTCTATAGTAAAGGCAGAGCTAGGTACACGAAAGAGATCGTTGCTTACATTTCATATACATTTATTGACCTGGCCTATGTTCCGGAACGGACGATGCGGTACTCCTGCGGCGTGATGTCATTCTGCTTCTTGAAGAAGCGGATAAAGGCGAGAGCTGAGTTATAACCAAGCGCGGTCGCGATTTCGCCTACTTTCATCGACGATTTCAACAGCATTTCCTGCGCGATTAAGTTCCGGTAATCGTTAATATATTTAGAGAGGCCGATCCCCGTCATTTGCTTATACAGTCTGGAGAGGTAGGACGGATTCAAGCCGACGTAATCTGCAAGCGCATTCAGCGAAATATCGGTTGCGATATTTTCTTCGATGTATCGATGAACCTTATTCACGACCTCCGTCGGCAATTGCGTGCCACGCATCGTATTCCATTCGAATAGATAGTCAGCGAGCTGCCAGAAATATTGAATCATATCCGGCCAGGAAGACGCATCCTTAGGCTGGAACAGTCGATCCAAATCCAGCTGCGTGTTCACATAGTCGCGGAAATCCCGATTCTTATGAATATAGAACAAGAACACGGCTGATAGGGAATGGTACAGCTCTGTCTTCCGCTCATTCGGCGTCTTCGGATCATTCCAGATCGAAGTCAATTCGACATATAACTTATTGAACGGTTCACGATGATTATTCTCAATGCAGGTCATGAGCAATTGAATACGAGAATGGTAGAAGCAATCATGATAAGCTCCTGCTTTATCGTCTTCATCCTCGGACTGCATATCAATATCCGTCAAGATGACTTCGTTGGATAAGCCATGACCGTGCGCGAGACCGAACTTGATCGAATGAAACCGATCAGAGACATGCTCCCATAACGTTGGCTCGCTGCCCAGTACGAAAGATACTGGCAGACTCAGCAATCGCTTACAAGTTCCTTGAACCGTCTCGAGAATCCCGCTCGTATATCGATATACACGCCCCCAATCCAATGTGTGGGAATGGTTGGCATTCGGTTCAGAAGGCAGCGGTTGAATGAGCCACACGATTCGCGTCAGATCATATACGAAGGAGAAGCTTCGCACTTGCGCAGATAGATATTCATCACATACATTCTGGAATGCGTACGTTAGCAGCGCTTTATCCGGTGTCGTGAACAGTTCTCGCCATGCATCTACTCTACCTATCAGGATAAAGACAGGCAAATTCGCATCAAGTGGAATATCGATCTCCTTGAATGTACGTTCTAATTGACTCTGTGTGACCTGTTTGCCCTGGAAGAGCCCCCACAAATAATCTTTCTGGAGAGATGGCAGTGCTTGTCGCATCTTCGTCTGTGCTCTAGCTATAATTTGCTGCTGACTATACTCCGCCTCCAGCGTCGTTATGGCTCGCTCGACTGATTCGATAATTTTCTCATCGCTCTCTACTTTCAGAATATACTCGAAGCCGCCATACGTAATGGCGCTCCGCGCATAGTGAAAATCATTGTAACCCGTGAGAAAAATGACTTTGCAGGCCGGCCACTCCTTTTTAATCTCCTGCAGCAGCTCGATCCCTTCCAGCCCTGGCATCTTAATATCTGAGATCACGATATCGACGCGCTGCTCCCGCATGACGCTCAGCGCTTCTTCACCGGAATAGGCCTTAAGCAGCTCAAGCTTCAAGTGATCCGTCTGTTCGAATAATTCGAGCAATCCATCCACAATGATCGGAAGATCATCCACGATTAGCAATCGGTACATGCGAGTTCCCCCTCTAGTCTACACTCAGATTGATTTTGACTTGCAGTCCGCCTAGCTCAGAACGCGACATCGTAATGCCATACTCCGCCCCATAACGCAATTGAATTCTTCGATGAACATTCATTAGACCTGTTGTCTCTTCCATACGAATCGAAGATTGCCGAAGCCGTTGATTTAGCCGTTCAATCTCCTCATCGGAAATACCCGTTCCGTTATCTTCGACATACATCGTAAAGTCATGTTCTTTTTGCTCCATATGAACCCATAATTCTCCCCGCTCGACCATATTGCCGAGCGCATGTTTATAGGCATTCTCGATAATCGGCTGCAGAATGAGCCGCGGCACGAAGATATTCGGTGTATCCCCTTCGAAGAGGACCTGGATGCGCTCACCGTAACAAATGGTCTGCATATCGACATAGGTGCGCGAATGGTTCACTTCCAGCTCCAGCGGAATTTCGTCCTCGTCATTACGTGTAATAAATTGAAAATACTGCCCAATATAAAGACAGAATTGATAAGCTTTCTCTTTCTGATGCTCGGACTTGATTAGTCGGCATAAGACGAAGAAACAATTATATAAGAAATGAGGATTGATCTGCGATTGCAATCGTTTCAGCTCGGAGCGTTGATTGCGAATTTGCTGCTCATAGTTCTCCTCGATTAATGTCTTGAGGGATTGTACCGTATCATTAAAGGCTTGGTACAAATAGCCGAACTCATCCTGCCCGCGATCAATCGGAATGGGCTCCAGCCTGTTCTGCTGCACGCGTCGGAAGGATTGGACCAACTTCATTAATGGCCGATAGATAAGTCTTAATAAAAAATAAGAAAAGAAGAACACAATACATACGGCGAGCACACAAGCACCCCAAAACAACAATCGGTACTTCTGCAAAGGGCCTAGCACATTCTCTTCCGGAATGCTCGTAATGGAATACGAATGCCAGAGCTCTGAATACTTATAGACGGTTAAATAGCGTTCCCCATCGACATGCAAAGTCACATAACCTTCTTGTGCTTTCGAACGCTCTAGTTCTTTGGCGTATGCCCTCATCTCGGCAAGCAGCTTCGGATCATGTGCCCCGGAAATTTCCCAACCGCGATCTAAATTCAGCAGCACCGTCTGTCCGCCTCGCGAGTCCCCAATCTGCTCGAGCGTCTCACGGATCTTGTTCGTCGACAACTCCACCCCGACGAGATAGATCGGATTCTTTGCGAAGCTGCTCGGGTACTGCATCGTGATAAACAATCGTTCCTGCCAATAGATGAACGGCTCCTCATACTTCTTCGCGCTTTGCTGCATCGCCTTGTATTCCTGTTGATCCATAGCCGTCTCGAAATTCAAACTTAATATCGTACGGTCAATTAATGGGACATAAGCTCTCGCTTCACGAATGAAAGGACTCGAATTTTTCATCAGATCCAAGCGACGCTGAATATCAAGCACCATCTTAGCCCGTTCATAATAACTCATCGCTGTGCCTGTTGTCGCAATTTCCATCAAATCTTTGTCCATGACATAATTCGGCAAATATCGACTAATGCGATCTGCCTCCTTATCTAACGAATCCATATAGAACCGGGTCGTATTTAGAATCGAGGATGAGATCTCGGTCCGAATATTGTCCGAGCCCCGGTCATTGATCATCCACGTAATGAGCATAAGAGGCAACAAGGCTGCCAAAAAGGCAGCCAACATTTTCTTGAATATGGAGGAGTCCTGTAACATAAATTTGCTCTTCAACATCTGTTCTCTCCTCTAATAGTATCGTAGCGAAAATATTCTGCAATACTATTCTTTGACACTCCCCATTACAATTCCTTTAATGAAGAACCTCTGCATGAACGGATATACGATGAGAATCGGGAATGCTGCGACGAAAATCTGTGCTGCCCGGCTCGTACGATCTGACACTTTGAGTGCCAATTCGATATTTTCCGCTTTGATGAAACGGAAATCTAATTTAACAATAACCGTCTGCAAGAAGGTCTGCAACGGATAATTATCCGTATGATTCATGTAGAGCATCCCGTCGAACCAGCTATTCCAATGCCCTACCATCGTGAACAAACCTGTCGTTGCGAGTGCAGGTAAGGACAACGGGACATAGATTTTCCATAACGTCTTGAAATGTCCTGCGCCGTCAATTCGCGAAGATTCCTCAAGTTCCTTCGGCAGACTGCGGTAGAAATTGAGAAGCAAAATGACGTTGAATACGGCGACAGCTCCTGGTAGAACCAGCGCCCAGATCGTATCGATCATGCCGAGAGACTTAATCGTCGTATACGTCGGAATGAGTCCTCCGCTGAATAGAATCGTAAATACGAATACCCATGCGTAGAATGTACGCAGCCGGAACTGCCTGGAATCTTTGGACAATGGATACGCTGTAATAATCGTCAGCGCCATACTGATTGTTGTCCCTAGAACAACACGTTGAATCGAGATCCAAAATGCACGAAGATATTCCGGCTTGCCGAATACGTTCTCGTAAGCAGCGGTTGTAAATTCAACCGGCCAGAGCAGGACTTTTCCGGCTGATGCCGCCTGTCCGGAGCTGAATGAGATCGCTAGAATATGAATAATAGGCATAAGACATAAAAAGGATATGAGTGCCAAAAAGAAAAAGTTGCATACTAGGAACAACTTTCTGGACCATGATTTGTTACGATGCACGATGTGTCTCTCCCTTCTGAATTACCGGGCGTGTGTCTTAGAAGATGCGGTAATTCGCTATCCGATAGGCTAAGACATAAGAAACCGAAATGAAAATAAAGGATACGATGGATTTAAGCAGCCCAACCGCTGTCGCGAATCCAAACTGTGCTTGTTGGACCCCCATACGGTAGACGAATGTATCGATAATATCCGCACTTTCATAGACCGGCGGGCTGTACAGATTGAAGATTTGCTCAAAGCCAGCATTCAATACATTACCGATATTGAGTGTGAGCATCAGGATAATGATTGGCATCATCCCTGGCAGAGTGACGTTCAATATCTGCTTGAATCGCCCAGCCCCATCAATCTCAGCTGCTTCATACAGCGATGGGTTAATTCCGGTCAATGCAGCCAGATAGACGATCGTCCCGAACCCGAACTCCTTCCATACATCCGATATGACCATCACATAAGGAAACCAGGCATTATCGCCTAAGAAGAAGATCGGCTTGATTCCAAATATGCTGAGAAATTGATTCAGGATCCCGGCGGATGGAGAAAGAATATCAACCAAAATACCGCTTAATAGAACCCAAGATAGAAAGTGTGGCAAGTATACGAGCGTCTGGAACGTCCGCTTGACCCATTCTTTCCGCAGCTCATTGAGCAGAATCGCTATCGTGATAGGCACAATCAATCCGGCAATAATTTTCATAACCGCAATGTAAATCGTGTTCAGAAAGACCCGCCCGATGTCGGGGTAATCGATTAACAACTGAAAATTTTTCATCCCAATAAAGGGTGATCCGAGCAAACCTTTATTCGGGATATACTTTTGAAAAGCCATCATAATGCCAGCCATCGGATAATAGCAGAAGATCAATACCAAAATTAATCCTGGAAGCAGCATCATATGAAGTGGCCACTCCCGCTTCCACATTCGTGTCAATACATTCATGAATTTCACCTCGCTGTATTAAAAGAGGGGTTGTTATGATTCAACCCCTCAGCCCATCCTTCATGCGATTATTTGTGGCTTGCGTACCACTCGTTCACTTCTTTGGTAATGTCATCGCCGCCAAGCTTCTTCCATTCGCCGACGAACTTATCGAATTCATCAACGGACACTTGGTTCATAATGATTTTGAAGTAGATTTCATCACGTTTCTTGAGCAAAATTTCTTGGCGATCCGCCATCGTAGGCGTAGGTGCACCGTAGAATTTGTTTTGCAGGTACTCTTTGTTTTGCAGGATTTTCGGGTTATGCGATACTGCGCCGTTCGGACCCGAAATCAGAGGTTCCCACCACATATTGATATCGCTGCCATCGATAAATTTCATCGCACGTTCATAACGACCCTTCTGATCTGCAGTTTGAAGAATGCTAGGATCTTTCGTCTCAATCGCTTTCGGCAGAATCTCGCCGTTGTTATCCAGCTGTTTACCAACGCGAAGTGGGCTAAGCAGCCAGTAGTTATTGCCTTTTTCTTTCTTGTCTTTACCATACAAATAGATTTTTTGCTCATCTGTCGGAGTCATCGTATTATCCACGACAATCCATTGGTTCAGCAATCTGATTACGCCTTCCGGATGCTTTGCTTGTTTGGAAATAACATAATAATCATCTACACCAATACCGATTTGGTTCAATGTTGGGCTGCCATCGATGGAAGGAATAGGGTATGCGCCCCACTCTTGCACGACTTTACCATCTTTGACCGCGCCCTTCACCAGCTGTGCAGGCGTCCAGGATGCACCAAATACAAGACCTACATTGTTGTTGTAAAGAAGCTCTGCTTCTTTTTCGGTATCTTTAACGGCGAATTCAGGATCGATTAAACCTTTCTTGAACATATCTTGAAGCGCTTTGAGCGCATCCTTCACTTGCGGCTGGATGTCACTGTTCACGAGATTGCCGCTCGCATCTTCCATCCATAGATTTTCATAAGCGTGGTAACCGTTAAGGAATGCGCGAAGACCCGTTACACCTGTATCGATTTTGAATGGTTCCTTGCTGACGGCGATACCGTAAGGCTTGCCAGTGCCGCCTGGGTCTTTCGTCTTGAAGGCTTCAGCGATCGTAAGCACGTCTTGCATCGTCTTCGGCTCTGGCAGATTCAACTTCTTCAGCCAGTCTGTGCGTACGTACAAGTATTGGAAATTGTACGGATTGTAGGAGCTCGGAATTCCCATCAATTTTCCGTCGATCGTCGCGGTCTTCATCTGCATGCCGCCGTCCATCGTCAGGAACTTCTTCGTATTGTCCGTTGCGTTCTTGTCGTATACATCCGTGATATCCATGATCATGTCTGCTTCTGTCAGCTCTTTGAGCTGTGTCGCGCTCACGAGCATGAGATCCGGAATATCGTTGGATGCGATCGTCATTTTCAATTTTTCTTTGAATTGCGTGACGTCTGCTACCCATTTATTCGTGATTTTTACGCCTAGGTCTTTTTCGTACTGATCATAGACGGCGTTCTTGTCGAAGCTCTCGCCTTCGTCGAATTTCAAATACGGGTCACTCTGTGATACGGTAGATACTTCGATCACTTCATTTTCTTTCGGCGTTTCCGTTGTTTGCGTCTGTTCCTTTGTCGGTTCCGCCGGCTTCTGCGCTTCTTCTTTCGTACCGCCGCATGCTGTTAATGCCATACTGAGGACGAACAATAAGATCAAGAGTGCTTTGCTTTTTCTTCTCATATGAACCCTCCCTAGTGATCTCGAAAAGTGATGATTGGCTGATGGATCAGCTCAATGCTCTCTTCTTACTTTTAGTATAGGAAGATGACAGCCTATCTTCTATATACTAGTCTTTACTTTCGTATACACCTTTTGACACACCCCATATCATTCCATAGGAAAGCAAAAAAGCCAACCCCGTAACCTTGGAGCAGGTTATAAGGTGGCTTGACATCCAGCTCATCGAACGACTTTAGATACAGGTCTTCAGATACACTATTGATGCTCATGCGGCGTTCTCTCATGATTTGTTAGGGATAATGGCATACTAACCCAGAATGAATCGAACGATGACGAAGGAGTACAAAGGATGAATCGAATGCTAACCACAGCGATGATCGTCATGCTAATGACGGGATGTACAGCTTACACAACGCCCAAAGAAGCACCCTCCAAAGTAAAAATATATAGCGACGCCTCCATCTCAGCAACGCTATCCTCCGCACAGAAATTACGCGCCGAGAAACTGATCAGCCTATTCGAAAACGGTGTTACCACGATCCAATACGGCTATGCCAAGAACCTGCATGATGGCCGTGGCTTCACATGCGGCCGCGCTGGGTTCACGACAGGTACAGGCGATGCGTATGAGGTGATCAATCGATATACAAAGCGCGTTCCATCGAATAAACTAGCATCCTATTTGCCTGAATTGAAACGGTTAAACAGCGCTCGGAATAAAGCGGACGTATCTCGATTGGCCGGATTCGATCGAGCATGGAAATCTCTCGGCAGAGATGCCACATTCCGCGCCGTACAAGATGAAGTGGTTGATGAATGGTACTATCGTCCTTCCGCATCCTATGCGAGTACAGCAGGACTGAAGCTCCCGCTCTCCATGGCCGTGCTCTACGATACCATTATCCAGCATGGAGGAGGGAGCGACCCGGATAGCTTGTCCGCGCTAATAAAGCGCACCAATGCAGCAGTCGGAGGGACACCTCGGCAAGGCGTGGATGAGAAGATATGGCTCGCCAAATTTCTCGATGTACGCCGCGCAGACCTGAAGAACCCATCCAACCGCTCAACGCAGCAAGAATGGGCCCAATCCGTAGGTCGCGTCGATGTCTTCAAATCCATTGCAGCGAGCAATAATTATAACTTAAATGCACCGATCGTCATTCATACAAGCGAGTACCATGAGACGATAGTGTAGCCTTACTCATGTGACGGGTGACGTATTTCTTATAGTTGCGTACGCCGCGAATCACTTTGACATCCGCAGATAATAACTGTCGGTCACTAATCACCCATGTATGTCCCAATGAATTTTTCTCTCGGATCGCTGCAAAATTATATTTGCTCGCAGAGTAGACGCGGTACCCCCTTGCTCTGCTGTCTTGACAGAATTTATCATCCTCCCCGATGCTGCGATTCGGGAATTTCACCTTCTTGAATACCTTCTTCTTAAAGACCAACGTCGCACCCGGTAGGATCGATACGTATCTGCGTTCATAGCTCGGAAAACGAAGAATCAGCTTCCGATTCCCTTTGAGCCACGTATAGCATGCGCGTTTGCCTACGATGTCAGCTCCGCTCTTCTTCATCGCCAGCATCGAACCGGTTAGGTAGCTTGGCGCATAATAATCGTCATCATCGAACTTCGCGATCGTCCGATATTTCGATTGACGGACCGCATAGTTCAAGCAAGCGCCTAACGAGGTGTTCTCAGACAATTGATATACAGATACGTTGCTATAGCCTTGAGCCATTTTCCGATACGCTTTAATGTCCAATTTGTCATTATTCAGAATAATGATGAGTTCTTTATTCACCCAACGCTGTCTATTGAAATTTTTGAATATGTTCTTCAGGTGGTGGGGGCGTTTGGTACAAGTAATAATAGAAATGCCCTTCTTTTTGTACCGATAACCACTTCGGGTTGTCACTTGGCGGTCCTCCCTCCAGGGTAATGGAAATGCGTCTTTTTTCTTTCGAGGAGTCACTATATTTGTATGAAATGTATATAAAATAAAGACGGCGAATCGACTGGTTGTTTCGCGGAAATGAAGGCATGTGAACCCGCTCGGAGGGAGAGGTACCGCACTAATGAACGTAAGGAGCCAGATAAAACCAGGGATCAAGCGGATACAACGCCATAAACCATCGGCAATCCGTTCTAGCAGTAATCCTAGAATCGCCTATCTTACCTTTGATGATGGCCCGAATGAATACACCGAACAAATTCTTGATGTATTGAAGGCCTATGATGCGAGCGCCACCTTCTTCATGCTCAAGCCTCATATCCTTCAACATGCGAACACGGCTATGCGCATCGTTCGTGAAGGGCATGCGGTAGGGCTGCATGGCGTGACCCATCGAGCGGAGCTCTTCTATGCATCGAAGGAATCCGTCATTGAAGAATTTAATGACACGCGGTACACGCTTCGTGCGGTAACCGGCAAAGACACGCAGCTCGTACGCACGCCCTACGGCAGCATCCTACATATGAAGCCTTCCTACTTCGATGAGGTGGAGCGCTGGGGCTACCTGCTATGGGACTGGAATGTCGATAGTCGAGACTGGAAATATCGTGATGATCGTTCCGTTCGGGCTGTGAAGAGACGTGTTCGAGCACTTCGCCGGAGCGGCAAGGATCCTGTGATTCTGATGCACGATCGCCCCGAGACGGCAGAGCTGCTCAAGGATATCATTGCATATCTTTACGAACACGGCTATCGTCTGAATAAATTAGATGAGACGTTGAAGCCCGTCCGATTGAAATCCATATGAGACGGAAAAGGCGATAGCTCTCGGTTCCCATCCTCCGAGAAGCCATCGCCTCGATTTGATCGTACACGGCTGATTAGAAATTTGGATCCCCGAACTTGCCTATCCGCAAATCCCGGAAAGCTTCAACGATCTCACGCTCCGTATTCATCACGAACGGACCATGCTGTATGATCGGCTCATCGATTGGCTCGCCGCTTAACACGATGACAAGCGCATCCTCTGTCAGAGCTTCGATCAGCATTTCGCCCGGTTCGTTCTTAAATAGGACAAGATCAGACGACACAGCATCGGATTCACCATTGATCCTTACTTGACCTCGAAGAACGAGCACCGCCGTATTATAGCCCTGGGGAAGCGTGAATCTGGCTTGCCCGTGTTTCTTTAAGCTGATATCGAAAAGATGAACCGGCGTGAAAGTCTCGGCTGGACCCTTTACACCTTCATACTCCCCTGCAATAATACGTACAGTACCTGCTTGATCGGGCAATGCTACATACGCCATCTGATCTTTAAGCAGCTCTTGGTATTTGGGCTTACTCATCTTGCTCGCTTGCGGCAGATTCACCCACAGCTGAATCATATGCATGATCCCGCCACGCTTTGCGAATGATTGCTCCTGGTACTCCTTATGCAATACACCGGAACCTGCTGTCATCCATTGCACATCTCCCGGTCCAATAATTCCATGGTTGCCTGCATTATCATGATGCTCGACGTACCCGTCATAGGCGATCGTTACGGTCTCGAATCCACGGTGCGGGTGCGCTCCAACCCCTCTTGCCGTTTCGGCTGGCGGGAATTCATGCGGTGAATTGTAGTCGAGCAGAACAAATGGACTTAGCCGTTCCAAGAAAGGATTGCCGTGCGGGAAATAATTCGATACGCGAAAGCCGTCACCCACCATTTGAAAAGGTGCCCCTCTAAAAATTCCTTCGATCGGACGAAAGTTTGACATTGCCATTCCACTCCTTTGTTATGGTTCTCATTCAGTTAAATTATTTTATATAAATATTCTTCAATTAAAGATATATAGCGAAGAAAATGGGCTACACGCCATTAGCCCCTTTACCTAACAACTTCAACAGTTCAATCGCCTCTTCCTTCTGCGCTTGGGTTAGCCCGCCCATCAAGTCATGGATTCGATTCGCATGCTGTGGGAAAATTTGCCCGAAGAACGTTTGACCTTGCTCTGTCAACTCTGCAAAAATAACCCGCCGATCCTCCTGCGAAGGAATTCGCGCAATCCAGCCCTTCTTGCACAGTTTATCAATGTTATAGGTCATGGTCCCGCTGGTGATGAGAATTTTCTCCCCGATCTGCTGCAGCGGAATTCTCCCCTTCGAATGAAGCACCTCCAAGATGCCGAATTCGGAAGGCGATAGATCGTAGCTCCGAATATCCTTCGATACGCTATCCATCACGTTCTTATAAGCCTTGGAGAGAACGACGAGTAGTTTCAGCGATGTAAGCTCTTCTTTTTGTGTAGGATCCGCCATCATTATTCCCTCTATTCACCGATTTCTTGAACTTAAGATAATTATCTTGATTTAAAGATATATCGTTTCACGTCATTTGTCAATACACAAGAAGAACCGACTTCATCGTCCGTTAACGGACGATAAGCGTATCTTCGAGAAATATAAGAACAGTTTATTCGTAAAACTTATAAAAAAAACTGACACCCGCTGTGAAATCGAAGGATGCCAGTCTAGTATGAGATATTATGCCTTTGCATTCACCGTTTGCGATTGCTTGCGTAGCTCGCGTCGCACGATGGGAGCCACTTCGGTTGCCAACAATTCTATCGCTTTGGCAACACGATTGAACGGAACGCCGCCGATGTCCATTTGCATCATGTAACGGGTATGCCCGAATAATTGATGTTGAGTGAGAATCTTCTCCGCAATACGCTCTGGACTGCCCACGGCTAGCGCCGTCTCTGGACCTGCAAGCTGTTCGAATGCCTCTCGCGTTAATGTGGTAGACTCTAATCGATTCCCGTTGAACTGGGCGGTGTAATTCGCGTAATACGGGTAAAATTCGCTCATGGCTTGCTCCGTCGTCTTAGCAATATAACCGTGACTGGTAATTCCCACTTGCAAATGTCGTGGGTCATGTCCCGCCTTCTCCCCCGCTTGACGATAGGTCTCAACGATATGCTGCAGCTTGGACGGGTCTCCTCCGAGAATCGCAAGAGCCATGCCCGTACCATACGTTCCTGCAAGCGCAGCGCTCGCCGGTGTACCGCCGACGCCGATCCATAGCGGAATCTCTGGCTGTACGGGTCTTGGTGCGATTTCAGCGCCTTCAAGATCGCTGCGGAACGCCCCCTTCCAAGTGACTTTGGCCTGACGATTTAGCTCCTGCAGCAAGGTTAGGTTTTCCTGGAATAAGGCATGGTAATCCTCTCGTGCATAACCGAATAATGGGAATGATTCCAAGAACGCTCCACGGCCCGAGATAATCTCGGCACGGCCGTTCGAGAGCAAATCAAGCGTTGCGAAATCTTCGAAGACACGGACCGGGTCCGCCGTACTAAGTACCGTCGTTGCGCTAGTTAATCGGATATGCTTCGTCGCTTGCGCAATAGCTGCGAGGACGACAGGCGGCGATGATAAGGCAAAATCCAATCGGTGATGCTCGCCGACGCCGAACACATCGATCCCCGCTTCATCCGCAAGCTTCGCTGCCTCTACGATGTCCCGCAGTCGTTGTGCCGGATGAATGGGCTTGCCTGTCTGTATATCTGGCGATAAATCGCCTAATGTATAAAGGCCGAATTCAAACGTTGGCTCTACTCCATTATCTTTCATATTCATGGTTCCCTCCCTAGATGACATGAATCCTATACGCTTGTTAAGATCCATGAACGCAGTAAAATATGCCGTTAAGCTCGTACACTCCGATAGTTACAGTATGCTCACAAGACCTTGCTTTTCCTGTACGCTTCGTCCGGCATCATGCGCCATTTTTTCACAATCACATCATTTGATTACTTATAGTAAGTAAGTGTATTATAGTAATTTACTGTTGTCAATGTTAAACCGACAAAAAAGACTGACTCACACAGATCGCAACGATCTGGCAAGCCAGCCTTCTTAGGCAATCGCCTTATTATTTAGCCGATACGGATTTGTACCAATCGTTGACTTCTTTTGTGATTTGATCGCCGCCATTCGCCTTCCAGCTCGTAACGAATTGATCAAATGCATCGACTGGCAATTTACCGTAGATAATTTTATTGAACGTCTCCATCTCGGATTGACGCAGCAGGTTCCACTTCGAGATCATTGTAGGTGTTGCTGCACCTGTGAAATAGTTCTGCTTGCGGATATCCATTTGCGACATAACAACTTTCGCTGCATACCAGTTCTCTGGCTTACGGAATTCAGCTGTCTGCTTCTCGTAAGGTGTCTCAGGCTTCTGGCCGTCTGCGAGCTTCACGAGTGTCTTCATGTATAGATCCGGAATGCGTGCAGGGCCTGTAATGAATGGGAAGCTGTTGTTGAAATCCTTGATTTTATCTTTGCTGCTCGTTGGTTGACCATCGACGACATCCCAGTCATAGCCTTTGGCAAAACCGTACTCATACGGGCTGCCAGCCTTCGGATTCGCAAGGTTATCAAGCAAATAGTTGTAGTAGAGAATGATCGCTTCTGGATGCTTCGCATCTTTGTTGATCATGATACTGCTGTTCACGCCGGAGTTCTGCCATTTCGTTCCCATCAATCCATCTGGACCGGCAGGTACAGGATAAGCTTTGAATTTCGAACCCTTCACGTTCTTAAGTAAGTCTGGAGCCGGCCAGTCTGGAACCCAGTTCGCGCCTGGCAAGATGCCCGCTGCGCCTTTCGTCCAGATTTCAGCGGATTTACCTTCATCCCATAATGCCGCATCGACGTGGATATATCCTTTATCCATCCATTCTTTTAGTTTCGCGAGTGCTTGCTTCGCACCTGGGTGAATCGATCCGTAGACCAAATTACCGTCCGCATCTTTATTCCACTGCTCTTCAATCGTACCGTATGCCCCGAATAGCCAGTCCAGGGAGCCCATCCATGTGTTTGTGTTATTCTTGAGCGACACAGCGAGTGGATAGACATCCTTCGCAGGCAAGCCGTCTGGGTTCTGATTCTTGAACTTATCCATAATGTTCTCAAGGTCCGCGATCGTCTTCGGCGCTTGCAGATTCAGCTTCTCCATCCAGTCTTCGCGGAGCCATAAGATCGTATCATCATTATCGGTATATTCCATGATTGGCAGGTTGTACTTCTTGCCGTCTCGTGTGAATGGGTACCATAATTCTGGATTCTGCTCCGTATGTTCTTTCCAAGTCTTATTCGCATATTTATCGAACAGCTCATCGATTGCAATGAATTGCCCGGAATCGATCAATTGGTTCGTTAAGACTGGGTCTGTCGGAACAGGGACGAAATCCGGCAGCTTCTCACCGGAAGTGATTGCTAGCTGCAGCTTCTGACGGTATTGCGCGTCGCCAGCAGGATACCATGTATCTTTATATTTAATACCGAAAGTCTCAAGCATCCAGCGATCGTGTACGTTGTTCTCTTTCGTGTCGCCTTTTGTATAGGTTTTCGGCATTAAGCTCGTACTGATCTCAATCGGTGGATCATATTTCCCTTTTGCAAATGCTTCATCTGCGGCGGAGACGGTTGTTGTGTCGGCTGGCTTCTCTGCTGCCTTCTCCGTACTGCCGGTGTCAGATTTGCCGCCGCAAGCCGCGATCACGAGCAGCGATGAAACCGTAAGAAGCAGCAATGATTTTCTGAATTTTCCCATTCTGTATTCCCCCTACTGTGTAAGATAGCTACATCTGTAACTTTACCAACGGACCAGGAGGACATCTATATGACTTTGTTAGTTTTCATAGGACTCTATCATGTGTTTCATGACCGTCCCGATATTCCTGCGGTGTCACACCGAACTGACGCTTGAACACTTTAATGAAATACGCCGGATCCAAATAACCGATTTCCTGGCTGATTTCATAGATTTTCTTATCCGTTGTTTTTAACTTGTGACACGCCCGTTCCATCCGAAGTCTTGATACATAATCACTAATGCCTTCCCCGGTCTCCATTTTATAAATTTTGGACAAATGCGTCGGATGCAGGTTCACGTGATCCGCAAGCGCACGAAGGGAGACGTCTAGATGCAGATTTTTCTCCGCAAAAGCTTGCAGCTTCGACACATATGTCGACCGACTGTCCGATGCATGGTCGGAATTCGCTTCCTGAAGCTTCGCAAGCACCCGAAGCGACCAATTGCGCAGCTTGCTGATCGTCGAGAACGCCTCGCCGTTCTGCATCGACTCCATGTCCGCCCCAATGAGCCGCGTCAAGCTCTGTCCGTTCCGGTGCGCCAAGTACGTGAAGGAGGACCCGATGACGAATCCTGCTTCCATACAGTGCTCCAGCGATTCCGCCCAGTTACGGTCCAGCTCCGCACATACTGCGCCGATCTTCTCTCTTGCAGCTTCCCATCGCCCCGCTTCCAACAAATTCATGAAAGAGGGGGGCATGTAGAGCGCATCTAACGGCCGTTGGGAGAGACTCTGATCGACATCCCCAGCGCGTGTGACGAATTCACGTTCATCCCCAACGATTTGCCGGAAATAGGACGTTGCCTGCAAATATCGCTCAGGCAGCTGCTGCGGAAACTGGAATCCTTCGGTCATGACGATCGAAATCGATGCTCTCAGGAACTGTTTGACTTTATTTTGCAGCTGCATGGCGAGCTTCTCGAGCTTCGACCCGCGCCCCGACACAACGGTATTGCCTTTAAACTGAAGTACAAAAGCAAGGTAACCGTGCTCCTCCTTCACGCCCCACACCTCGCAAGATTCGCCGAGGATCTCCTGCGTCATATTCATCATGGCATATTCTAACAACTGCAGCCCCATCTTCTTGGTGAAATCAGATGCCTCTTCAATACGAACAAGTAACAACACCGCCTCGCCTTCATGAAAAGGCAGCAGGTAATTCTCCAGTTTGCGCTCCCATTCCTCATCTGCCATCGGTTGACCTCGAAATGCATCGAGTAGCAGCTGTCCTTGCAGCAGCGGCAGGTTCTCGCGGATCGTATGCACCGTCCGCTCAATGGAGCTAATCTGCTCCCATTCCCGGTTCAGCTGATCAATCGCAATCCGCACAGCGCCGAATAATTCCTCGTCTGTGGGCGGTTTGAGCAGATAATCGATCGCTTGATTCTGGAGTGCCTTCTTCGTAAATTCAAAGTCCGAGTGACCGGATAGAATTATACACTTGATCCGCCGATCCACGGTTCGGACACGCTCGATCAGTTCGAGCCCCGTCATCTCCGGCATAATAATGTCTGATATGACGATATCGATGGGATTTGTCTCTATAATCTGCAACGCTTCTTGAGCGGAATACGCTCGATGGACTTGCTCAATGCCCAGCGTATGCCAAGGTTTGAACATGGATAAATTATCTACCCAATGCGCTTCATCGTCTACAATGATCATCTGCATGCTAGTTATCTCCTTTATCGGCTATCCTCAGACGTTGCTGTTCATCTGGAGGCAGCTCCCATTGTATCACCGTTCGAAACCCTCCAAGAGGGGATTTGGTAAAATGCAAGAATGACGATCCGCCAAATTGATGGATGATCCGCTGATTGGTGTTCCATAATCCGCAGCCCATCTCCTCTTGGAGCGGCTCCATCATTTTACGATTCAAGGCTTCCTCCGCTTCCGGCGTCATGCCTGGCCCGTCATCATCCACATAGATGGTGCAATATTGCGCCGTGAATTCGCCTGTGATTCGAATGGCACCGGAAGAGTAGGTTTTGCCGATGCCGTGAATAACGGCGTTCTCCACGATCGGTTGCAATAGCAGACGCGGAACCTGCTGTGTAAGCATCGGTTCGGGAAGCTCGATTTGATAATCGATTCGCCCATTCCTTAGCTTCTGAATGTCCAAATAGTTCACGAGCAGCTTCACTTCTTCGCTCAGCGTCGCCGTCTCCTTCTCCATCCGGGTCGTATATCGATAATAGGCACTAAGGTTGTGCGCCATCGATACGACGGCTTCCTCTTCTTTCATTTGAGCCATATTAATAATATAGCCTAGACAATTATAGAGAAAATGCGGGTTAATCTGCGCTTGCAGCTGCTTGAGCGTCGCTTCCCGGGCTCGCAGCTTCTCGTTCAGCACATTTTCGATTAAATCTTGAATTTGACGCGACATCTCATTAAATCGATGGAACAAGAAAGAGAATTCATTGCTCTCCTTCGAGTAGATGCGCACCGTGAAATCCCCCCGCTTTACACGCTGCAATCCACCAATCAGCTGCTTGATCGGACGCTGCACATTGCGGTATAGCAGAATGGAGGCCGTAATCCCCACAACAAATAACAGTACCATCGTCAGGTAGAATAGATTACGACTATACGAAATGGGACCAAGCACCTGTTCAAGCGCCACGACATCAACCAGATGCCAGTTGAGATTGGGCGACCTAATCGAATTCAGTAGATAGGATTTGCCGTCGAGCTGGATCACTTGTTGATCTGTATCCTCAAGCGTCATCTCGTCCAAGACCGGGATGAGCTCTTGAATCATCTTATGATTTGCTGTCCGGTTCAAGATTGGTGCTTCACCTTTATGGTAGAACAAAGTCTCACGCTGCCCGCCAGCTTTATAAGAATCTAGCATATTTTGAATGTTCTCATTGCTGAAGCTCGCCTCGATGACCAGGCTGCTGCCGCGTATGACGCCTTGCTGACCGAAATTGTCAGTATAGAGCCAATAGAACGCTTTGGGATCACCCGCTTCGGGTGACTGTCCGTGTCGATATTCCCAATTGTTGCTCACATTCTCCAAGAGATATGCATTGTCATATTTGTTATTATTGCTGAAGTTCGAGATTAAATCTTGGTTCTGCTGCGAATAAACGGTATATCTCGCCGGCCAAATATTGATGAGCCCCGACTGCAGCACCATTTTCTCCTGCACGGTATACCGCGTCTGCATGCGGTCATACCGATCTCCCCAGATCTGCAGCCCATTAAATGTCTTCACGTTAGGATCCTTCGAGAAGGAGACGGTGAAATCCATCATTTGCTTCACACGCGATTCGATCTGGCCTGATAGGAAGGTAAGCTGCCTTGTATTCGACATTTGGAGTTCCTTACTCACGACATTCAGCGCCACATCATTCGAATACGAATACATCAGAATAATCGGGATGAACAGAATCAATAGCAACAAGTTCATTTTCGCGAACAAGCTCTTCCTCGTGCCGAACAACCTTCTCCTGATGAAATCTATCCCTCTATGCCATCCCACACGCAGATCCATGCTTGAATCCCCCTTATTCATTATCCCGTAGTGCGCTGAATCTTTAGTCTTCGCTCATCATGCTAACAAAACCCTATCGAGCCTAACATTGTCATATAGTCTCGCGACATCGCCGCTTGCTACTATTAATAGCAGAGATCTACTTTTTGCACAATTTTATTTTTTTATAGGTCTCAACTCTTTAAATACGAAATTACGAAACGGGAGAGCGCCATGGAAATGAATACGACGCAACAAAGAACCCTGAACACCGGCAGTCAAAGATTGACAAAAAGCCGCAACAAGTCCACTTGGATCCTGCATCTCATGGTCTTGCCTGCGGTCATTCTCGCTTTTATCTTCTCTTATCTTCCAATGTCGGGCATTATTATGGCATTTCAAGATTATAAAGCCGCCCTGGGCATTACAGGCTCCCCATGGGTAGGACTCAAGCACTTCCAGTACATGTTCCAGAACGAATATTTCTTGCAGATTACATGGAATACGCTATTCTTCGCCTGTTCCAAAATCATCATGAACTTGGTTATCCCGTTTATATTCGCCTTGCTGCTTAACGAAGTGCGTCATATGGGATTCAAACGGTCCATCCAGACTTTTGTCTACCTGCCTCACTTCTTGTCCTGGGTCACGCTCGGCGGGATTCTGATCGACATGCTCGCGCAAACCGGGATCATCAATCAGTTCTTAACATCCGTCTTCGGAATCAAGCCGATTTTCTTCCTTGGTGACGGCAACTGGTTCCGGTTCACAATCATTTTCAGTGACGTATGGAAAGAATTCGGCTTCAACACGATTATCTTCCTGGCGGCGCTCGCAGGCATTAATCCTGCACTGTACGAGGCGGCTGAGGTCGATGGGGCTGGGCGATTTAAGCAAACGTTGTACATTACGATCCCTTCGCTTATTCCGATTACGATCGTCGTTGCGACACTCGCGCTCGGCAATGTTTTGAACGCCAACTTCGACCAGATCTTCAACCTATATAACCCGCTGATCTACCAACAAGGCGATATTATCGATACGTTCGTCTATCGTGAGGGTCTGCTGACAGGGCAATTCAGCTTCGCAACCGCCGTCAGTTTGTTCAAATCCGTCATTAGTTTAGTCTTAATCGTGATCTCGTATCGACTTGCTTATAAATTCGCAGGGTATCGGATTTTCTAGAAAGGGTGACATCCAATGTATCACAAAACGCTGCCTTACCGAATCTTCTCCATCATTAATTATACTTTCTTGGCTATTGTCGCCATTCTCTGCTTGCTTCCGATGCTTCACTTGTTAATGGTATCCTTCAGCTCGCAAGCGCCAGCCAACGCTGGTCTCGTCAAGTTCTGGCCGATCGGGTTCACGCTCGAAGCGTATGCCAAAACGTTCGATAATGCCAACTTCTTGTCATCCTTATGGGTGTCCGTTGAACGTACCGTGCTTGGAACGGCACTTGCGATGGTCGTTAATACGGCGGCTGCTTATGCCTTGTCCAAAGAATCGCGTACGTTCCGCGCACGCAATATCTACCTCTGGTATTTCGTCGTTACGATGTTGTTCAGCGGCGGTCTTATTCCAGGTTATATCTTAATCCTGAAACTTGGACTTATGAATACACTAGCAGCGCTCATTCTTCCAGGTCTCGTAACGGTCTATAACATTATCCTGCTGCTGAATTTCTTCCGCAATGTCCCGAAAGATCTGGAAGAAGCTGCATTTATCGATGGCGCTGGTTATTTACGGACGTTCATTTCCGTCTATCTTCCTATCTCGCTTCCAGCCATTGCAACCGTCTCGTTGTTCATCATGGTAGGTCATTGGAATGCTTATTTTGATGGACTCATCTACATTAAAGAATCCGAGAAGCTGCCTCTTGCGAGCTTCATGCAGACGATCATCGTGCAAGCAGACATGACCAAGTTCGACCCAACGGTCGTCCAGAACTTGTCGCAGCGTACGATTCGGGCTTCCCAGATCTTTATCGGCGCGTTACCGATCTTGCTGGTCTATCCATTCCTGCAGCGCTATTTCGTCAAGGGGATCGTGATTGGGGCCGTCAAAGAATAGGGGAATCTATCAATAATAAGAAACACCTCTCCAATTATCGCGAAAAGAAGCATTCATCCATTCTTTCCCGGCAGGTTTGCTTTTGCCGTAAATGGGAAAAATAGATGAATGCTTCGTGCATAAGAGTGATCAATTGGAGGCGTTTGACATTGAAATGGCGTAACATATCTTGGGTATGGCTTGCTGGAGGGATGGTCCTTGCACTTACGGGCTGTGATACACAGCCAACCGCAATCCTTGCTTCGACAGCCCATGATCCCTCAATGAATGTACAACCTGTCACATCCGATATTGTGAATAGCAAAGGTAAAAAAATCGGGACGGCGACATTCACGCAGCTGGCCAAAGGGGTGCAAATTGATGTATCTGCATCCGGACTCAAAAAAGGGTTGCATGGCATCCATATTCACGAAATGGGTAAATGCGAAGCGCCGGACTTCAAGACAGCCGGCGGGCATTTTAACCCAACGAGCAGAGAGCATGGCTTCAACAATCCGAATGGGGAGCACGCTGGAGATCTGGCGAACCTCGTGGTCGGTTCGCACGGCAAAGGCGAAGTGCAGTTCGTGAATACATCGGTGACGCTGCGGAAAGGCGAACCGAACTCCTTGCTCAAGGACGGCGGAACCTCACTTGTCATCCACACAGATCCCGATGACATGCATACGAATCCTGCCGGCAACTCCGGCGATCGGATTGGCTGTGCTGTCATTCAGTAACAACCAATCATTAGCCCCTTGAAGCACCTAACTCTGGTGCTTCAGGGGGCTTTTACTTATGATCTGCTTCTCACGCAGCAAGATGATCGACATCAGTATGAGCGAGGTAACCACAAGTGCTGCTGGAATCATGAATATCGCAGGTTGGTAGCCCGGAACAAGAAAAGGCAAAATATAACCAACTAAGGATGCCGTCTGCGATAAGAAAACATACAGACTGGATCCAAAGCCGACTCGCGTATGGAACATCCGCTGGACATAACCCATCGCCACGCCGTATAAGACAGACACAAAGAAGGAATATAACGGCTGGACCATAAAGAAAATGACAAGCGAGGGAGATAGCGCATACGTCGTATATACGATAAGCGCGCACAAACTGGCGATAAATATCACCTTTTTGCTGCCATATCTCGCTGCCCAATATCCTGCTAATGTCATGAATAGCAGCTCGAATATCGCCTGCGCACTCCATAGATAAGACATTAACTGCGGCTCCTTGAATTTCTGAACGACAACGAGCGGTAAATATAGTCCGCGCAGCGCATCCCCGCAAGAGAGCAGCAAGAGCGCAATTAGCATGATGATCGAGAGCGGTTCCCCCGTACTCTTCTGGGAAGTCGAACCCACATCTTCTTCTCGGAACAGGAGCAGCAAGGCTAATAATAAGACATAACCGAGTAAATTCCCCCATAGGATTCCTATAAAATCAGCGAATAAATAGACATTCGCTCCGACGAGCAGACCCGTAAAGAACCCTACACTATATGTCGTCCGAAGCCAAATCTGAGCCATCTCAAAAAAATCAGCCGCATGCTTCATGAAGTGATTCCGTGCCATTGCAAAGAGCTGACCCATAATGAGTCCCGAAGGCGCGACAATAAAGATCATACCAGCCAAAGCCCAGCTATAATCCGCGGCTTGCATATAAATCGTAAGTCCAACAATACATAGCATACTCGCGATAACGGGCAGCGTCTTCTTCCGCTTCATCCGATCACTAATCAATCCTACCGCAATGGTCGTAATCATATTAAGTACAAGTGCGATCGAGAAAATAGAGGTAATCTCCCATTTACTAAGACCAATGCCATCCCGCATATAGACCGCATTCATTGGTGCAAGAATCCCCATGCCAATACCGTAGGCGAACATTCCGATAATTAACGGTTTCGCACCGCGAATGCGAAAGAATGCCAATAGATCAGCCCACCATTTCATCTTACAGTCACGCTCCTTCCATGATCATGTCACAAAAAGGCGCTTGATCGCTCAAGCGCCTGAAGTCTGGGCCTTCGTATGCCTACCCTTGATTGCGTGTGGATACTTCCGATCAATGACCGTCTCGAACACGATTGGTTCATTTTTCCACTTTCGTATAGAGTATAGTAAACCCTTGTCCCGTCGTCAATGCTCGCTATCATCTTACGGGCTGATTAAGCGGAAATCAATATGAACCGGCGGCGGGCAATTCGCCATCGCTTCCTCCAAGATCTCCGGCGTGACCTTTGTATGTCTCGCATTTGCCAGCTGCTTCGCATGATAATGATACCAGATGTCCACAATCCGCACTTCACCTTCGCGAATCACGGCGAACTCCTTACGGAATAGATTCTCGATAAATGTATGTTTATCCAGCTCCAGCGCAGCCGTTCCCATCATAATCTGAATCCGATCGCTTGCTGCATCAGCCGCAGGCAACGCTTCATAGACATCCCAAGCTTGCTGGTACGCCTTACTTGCAATTAATAGATTCAAGTACTCTTCAACAAACGCGCGATCAGGGAAGCCGTTCGCCAGCGCATATGCCTGTTCATAACAGGTGAGCGCGGCAGCCGTATCGCCTTGCTGCTGTTTCACAACCGCTAAGTTGCGATAGACCCAAGCCGACGGGGTCATGCAGAGAGATTTTTCCCATGCTTCCACGGCTTCTTCCTCGCGCCCCTCTTCATATAACATAACGCCGTAATGCAGAAGAGACACCCAGGAAGGCTGTTCTGTTCGCGAAATACTCGCTTCCAGCAGCTTGAACCACTCTGCTTGAATCATCCAAGAAGCCGGGATGCTGCGAACATCTTGATCCGGCAGCCAACCCTCTTCTAGCAATGCGAGCCAAGGATATTGCGGCGCATCCAATGTGATGTCTTCGAATACGAATCCGAGCGGAATCGCTTGTTCGCCCTGCCTTTCGCGACGCACCCGTTCCAATGCGCCCCAGCCAGACCCTCTGGATAACAGACGTGCCGGCTGTTTCTCTGCCAATCCTTGCAGCTTCAGATGTGTCCGATGTACTTCATCTTCGCTTAAGACGGAATCCACTTGCCCTTGAATGTATGATTTGGCTTCACGCCAAGGGGTCTCTAACGATTGTGCCGCCTGCACCTGGGTGACGCCGAACATCTGCGTAAAGTCCCAGACCGTATGGGCTGGCATATCGATTCCATGACGCTGAGTTGGCGCAAGTCCGCCTTGAACCTCGATATAATTGCCTTCCCCCGGCTTCGCAAGAAAATCACACCATCGTCTCCCCCCTCGGTGATTCCCCCAGCAGAACATTTTACGATAGCGCAGCAATGGCGTTGACCGTTCATAGAACAAGCGGCCGTCTTCATAAGCTACAGCCTCCCATGGCGAACGATGATCGGCATCCGTCTGGAAGAAGTATTCGTTCGAGAAAGGGATCCGCATCGGGTAAGATGCGTCTACTTGCGGCGCAGACGGCAGATGCGGCAAATCGTCCAATCCAAACCCCTTGATCTCCGGATCCAAATAAATGACCTTACTCGTCGAAGAGAAAACGCGCGCACCCTGCGTCTCTTCTACCGCGATGTTCGTCCACCAATACATCGGAACCGGCTTGTCGCTATCATTCACCATCCGGACATAGACCGCCAACTGTTCGGCGCCTGGCGGAAGATGGCAGTCGATATGCCAGAATATATTTTTACACCGTTCATATTCATAGAGTCGCAGAAATTCGTTGCCCTCCTCATCCTTCAACGCAGCAGCATGCAGCGGCGAGCATGTCGTAAAGGTATGACCGACTTGTCCAATATTCCATTCGATGCCGCCCGAGAACCACGCATTCAGAATCGATAGATTGGCCGGCTGAAGGACAGGATTACGATACAGAATCTCACGATCCGTTCGTTTATCTCTCAAAGCGTACAGACGACCGCCATATTCCGGCAGGAACGTTGCCTTCAAGATGTCATTTTCAAGGATGATAACCTTCAGTCCGATCGTGTTGCGTTCTCGAGTATAGCGATCCTGCATCCGGTAAGGCAAATACCGCTCCCCGGTCTCATATCCCAAATATTCGTGTTGTTCGGCCGTGAACGTTCCGTTCTCTGCTACGTCGATATGATAATGACGATTCCTGAACATCGGAAGCGGATTCTCACCTGTTACCGGTGTCCCTTCCAAATATAATGTTGATAATGAGACTTTCATCGCAAGCACCTCACTCTTCATTTATGTGCAGGTTAGTTCCTCTTCCGCCCATGTCAATTGAACCGCAACACCTGCCTTGCAGACGATCTCCATCATCGCCCCTTGATAACGAACTTGGCAGGTGCTGTCTCGATCGGCAATGATAGTGGCCTGCGTCAGCTTTCCATGCAACCATACCATACTTACCGTATAGCCTCCCCTTGCCCGAAGCCCATGGATATACCCATCCTGCCACTTGGCGGGCAGCGCTGGAAGGAGATGAATATCCATGAGATGGCTCTGCAGGAGCATTTCAGCGATCCCTGCAGCTGCGCCGAAGTTCCCGTCGATCTGGAACGGAGGATGCGCACAGAATAAATTCGGGTATATCCCGCCTTTACGATAGTTAAAGGCTTGGTCCGTACCGACCTGCATAAAATTGTCTAATAAGCGCAGTGCACGATCCCCGTCACGAAGCCGCGCCCACACGGCAACCTTCCAGCCCATGCTCCAGCCTGTCCCCTCATCGCCCCGCCGTTCCATCGTATTCCGCATCGCTTCACAATAGGCTGGCGTATGCTCCATCGTGAATTGCCGACCTGGATACAGACCGAACAAATGCGAGAAGTGTCGATGCTGCGGATCAACTTCCTCAAAGTCCTCGTTCCATTCCACTAAGTACCCTTGACTGCTGATTTGTAGCGGCTTCAGCTTGATTAATACGTCTTCGCACCGGTTCGTGAATGTCTCATCCACACCTAATAATCGACCCGCTTGCTCAGTAATCGACAACATTTCCCAGGCAATAGATAAATCCATCGCCGATGCTTCGGTCACGGATCGCGGCTGCCGGGTTACCGGATCATAGAAATGATTCTCCGGCGAAGTCGAAGGACTCGTTATCCATTGCCCCTCCTCATTCTCGATCAACCAATCTAGCATGAACTCCGCTGCGCCTCTCATTAATGGCCACGCCTTTTCTCTTAGAAAGCTTATGTCCTGATTGAACAAGTAATGCTCCCATAAATGCTGGCAGAGCCATGCGCCACCCATCGGCCAATACGCCCAAGTCGCTTCCCCGGTCGGACCTACATTGTTCGTTCGCCATATATCGGACATCGTATGCGCAGTCCATCCGTCACAGCCGTAATGGATTCGAGCGGTCTTCGCTCCCGTGACGGCCTGTTCCTCAATCAATTGGAAGAGAGGTTCATGGCATTCTGATAAATGGCAGCTCTCGGCTAACCAATAATTCATTTGCAAATTGATATTCAGATGGAAATCAGCATTCCATGGCGGCTGCACCATGTCATTCCATATGCCTTGCAGGTTCGCCGGCTGCGTCCCCGGCCGCGAGCTCGAGATCAAGAGGTAACGTCCGTATTGGAACAGTAGACGAGACATATCTAAATCTGTCTTGCCTTGTGCCATTCGCTTCAGCCTCTCGTCCGTCGGCCATGACTGAGTATATTCATGCTCAGGATCATGTAGTTCGAAGTCTACCCGCTGATGCAATCGTTGATAGTCAGTAACATGATCCGCTTCCAGCTCGACATAACACTTCTTCCCTGCCTGCTGAAGCGTATCCCTGCATACCACTGCGGGATCAATCGACGTCTGACCAGGCATCTCGTCAAATCGTGAATAACTCGTCGCACTTGTATACAATAATGTGGCGTATGTAGCCCCCTTCAAATAAATCCCGTCAGATTCAAGCTCCGCGTTCCCATCCGTCTCTGCAATCTTGATCATTGCGGCGAACCGCATGGATCGCCCTTCGTCATCGTAGACAACCGCTGGCTCAATCCTATTATTGTGGTTCTGAACCTTCGTCGGTGCTGTTCCCATCAGCAACAGCCCCTGTCCATCAACCGAGACTTGATAACGAAGCAAGGAATCCATAGCGATCGTAACATCGAATCTATTAGCCTGGGCGGCTTCAAGCCGTACCGCCATCACTTGATCGACAGCTGAAATGAACACTTTACGTATATGCTGCTCATCGCCTGAACCGATCTTCGTTGTCGCGATGGCGGTGTGCAAATCCAGCTCCCGTGTATAAGCCTCTTCTTTCGCAATTCCCTCAAAGTCTAAATAGACGTTGCCTAATGGCTGATAGGGCTGCACCCCATGCCCATCTGTTCCGAGCATATGATTCTCCACGAGCGCCTCTGCTTCCGCGTACTGCTTCGCTGCAATATAGTCTCTTGCAGCGGCTAGATAGGTCAAGGCATTTGGATTGTGCTCCTCCCGAGGATAACCCGCCCATAATGTATCTTCATTCATTTGCAGCCGATCACGTTCCACGCCCCCAAAGACCATGGCTCCCATCCTGCCATTTCCTAAAGGAAGTGCTTCCGTCCATTGTACAGCCGGTTGCTTGTACCACAATTTCGCAGCTTTTTGCATCTCATGACTCTCCTTAAGTTTTGTCGTCCAACGTGATCTCCATCGGCACCGTTCTCGTTGTTCTTGCATCGGTATTCACGAATACATTGAAATGATATATTGGTAACGATAAGATAGAAATAACACGATACTCCGATTTATAGAACAATATTATGATTCGTATAGAGGTGGATTCCGCTCATGTACCGTGAATGTTACTTGCCTGATTTCTCAGATATGCAATTCTTCTGCTTCCCTCATTCCGTTGGCTTCTATTCGAAGCCCTTTAATCACAACGTCAATCGGGAGACCGGCGTCAAAGACTACAGCCTTCACGTCGTTATGCATGGCAAAGGGTGGATCGAGCTCGATGATGTTGTCTATCCCTTGAAACAAGGCGATGCCTTTCTCCACTTCCCGAATAAGAAGATGCGCTATTACACCTCAGAGGATGATCGCTGGAAAACCTATTGGATTCAATTTTATGGACACCGTGTTCGAGATTTCTTGTTTGAGAAAGGGTTTGTTAAATCCTCTATCTGGTCCTTAAAACAATATGCACTTCTCCTTACTGCATTCGAAGAACTGCTCAAGGAAATTGAATCGAACAACTTCATGCGCCCATCACGCATCTCTTCCCTTACCTTTGCTACGCTTAATGAATTTATCTGCAATGCCTTGCCCTATGCGAATCTCAAACATAACCATAACTATGATCAAATCACCAACATTCTTCCGTTAATGCAGCAGGAAGCCCATTTGCCATTTATTCTTGAGACGTGGGCCGAACGCGTAGGATTAACGCCGAACTATTTTTGCAGCTTGTTCAAGAAGACGACCAACATGACGCCTGTCACCTACGTCACGAAATGCCGGATGCAGAAATGCAAGCAAATGCTGCTCGAAGACCCAACGCTACCCATCAAGGACGTCGCCTTACAATCGGGTTACCCGAGCACGAGCTACTTCAACAAAAAATTCATGGAATACGAGGGCATTACCCCGCGCGAATTCCGAGATCTTCATACACGCTAGACACGCTCTGTCACGTTAGTAACAGAAGAATCAGACAGGCTTCCCCCGACTAGTTCTGTTGTGCAAGGGCTAATGTATGAGGCTCCGGTTCGTTCGCGAAGATCAGCGCCTAGAAATATTCGACTATGGAAATTTATTACTGCATTCACGATCATTGTACACGTTTTCATAGCACAGTTAAATAACATTATTCCATGGGAATAGAACCACATTTCGATGGAATATCGACAAAAAAGAGCCCCTCCGTTCCGCCATGATTCATCCCTTTAGACCACAACTTACGTCAATCCAATCGTCTCCATTCGGAATAACGCCACCCGTATCTCTACGCGTGGCGCTATGCATTAAGCATGCCAAATCCGAGGCATCGGCATCGGCTCTTTACCGAGCTCGGCCCAGATATATTTCAACAGCAGTTCTTGTTTTAAAGTTTGAGCACTAGGATCATCCCACAGATTATGAAGCTCACCGGGATCCCGCTCCAGATCGAACATTTCTCCATAGGTCTGGTTGTAATAGACGGTGATTTTATATCGTGCATCGACGTACGTCTTCTGATGAATCGTCGTCGGCTCATGATGGAACTCACAGATGGCATGATCGCGTGCATGCGTGCTTGAGCCGCACCATACATCTCGCTGGTCAACTCCTGTCATGATCGGTGGAATAGCAATATCGCTGAAACGGAGGAACGTCGGTGCAAGATCAACAAGGGATTGTATCGCTGAAGATTGTGCTCCGCTAGGCACATGACCGGGATAACGCACAAGGAATGGCAGCTTGATCAAATCCTCGTAATGGAATCCGCCTTTATGCTGGAGACCGTGCTGTCCGAAGAAATGGCCATGATCCGTCGTGAACACGACGATTGTATTCTTCGCCAAATCCAGCTCATCGAGCTTATCTAGAATCCGTCCGATATATTTGTCCATCAAGCTGATCATGCCGTAATAAGTCGCGACAAGCTGCTTCCGTTCTGCTTTCGAGGTCAAATGTGAGTGATACCCATGAATCCCATTGCCCGTCTCGCGCAAGTGACTGAAATCCGGTTGTTCCTCCTGCGTCATCGCGAAATGCGGCGGATTCCGGTCATGCTCCCCCGGTGACATCTCCGGAATCGTCAGTCCATTCGGATCATACATCCTATCCCAAGGCGCGGGGACGAGATAATCCGGGTGCGGATCGAAGAAGCTGGACCACAAGAAAAATGGCTTATCTTCCGCCTTAGATTGCTCGAGCACCGCATTGCTTCGCTCCGCAATCCACGTATTGTAATGGAATTCCTCTGGGATCGGCCACGTATGCTTAATCGCACGATCCATCGTCCCCGTAGGCGCGACAAAATAATCCCGCCAGTTCGTACATCCTTTTTCCTCCAGCCATAATGCATAATGCTGGCCAACGTGCGCTTCGTTCGTATGGTTGCGCGTTAATGCCACATGATCGAATCCATAGAACGGTCCCTCATATGACCGCCAGAACGCCAAGTCCTGTAAGATTGGATAAGATTCGAGCGACGGATATTGCTCCGTTCCGTGAAGCGGTTGGAAGTGAGCTTTTCCAATCAATGCCGTCGTATACCCTGCGGCACGGAACTCATCGCCAACCGTTCTCCGATCCTCAAGCAGCTTCGTCCCGAGCGTCCATGCGCCATGCTGACTCGGGTACATCCCTGTAATGATCGAGGCACGCGTCGGGGTACATGTCGGATTCGGGCAATAGGCACGTGTGAACGTCGTCCCTTCTCTTACCAATCGGTCCAGATTAGGCGTATCGATCTCAGGGTTAAATGCACCGATCGTATTCCAATGCTGCTGATCACTCGTGATCAACAAAATGTTCGGTCTGTTCATCCAATCTACTCCTTCATCAACATATTTTTATCGTTACTAAGAAGCTTATCTTGTCTCATCCTGGATGGAAATGTCATAATGTATTTAGCATAATGTTAGGTATATTGGAGGTAGCGCATGAAAGAACATGCCGTTGAATTCGCGGATCTATGGCATCACATGCCCTCGAAACTCGAGCGTACCGGGGGATTCTGGCTTGTCAGGGCAGGACGCAATCTCGCCAAACCCCATTATCATGTGGGTCCGAAGCAGATTGATTGCTATGGATGGCATGTGATCGTGAGCGGGGATCTTCAGCTCATACACCAGAATGAAGTCATAACCCTGCATGCAGGCGACCTATTCTGTCTCTTTCCGCATATGACGTATGAATATCGCATTGCTTCGCCTGAACCGCTGCGCATGGTCTGGCTCACCATGGAGGGTCCCCAAATGCGCGAATTGATGCGGACGATCGGACTCACCGTTCAACAGCCATACCGTGTCTCTGCCATGCATCGCCCAGGATTTCGCTACTTGCTGCACATAGAGCAGATGATTTGGAGTGAAACACCAGAACAGCCTCGTCTTCTTCCCCTCCTCACTGCGCTGCTTCGTCTATTCGAGCATTTGGAGGTAGACGCGGAAGATCGAGGTACTGAGAAAGGACAACCGAACACCCCTTGGATTCAAGAGGTGCTTCATTTCCTTCAGCTGCATTATGCGGAGCCCTTGCGAATTGAAGCCATTGCGCATCGCTTCGGCTTTCATCGATCTTATTTCACACAGCATTTCAAGCAGAAGACGGAGCAATCACCACAGCAATATCTCCAGCAACTTCGACTGGATCGCGCGAAAGAACTGCTATGCAGCACCAGCTTATCGATCGGAGAAATCGCATTATCCGTTGGATATCCAGACTTATATATGTTCTCTCGCGCCTTTAAAGCGCAGACTGGCCGTTCGCCGACGGCCTATCGCGAAGTGAATCACTCCGAGTAACACGTCGTACAGCAGCAAAAAAAGCCCCCGGATCCTCCGAGGGCTCTTACGTATGTTGTAATTAGCTTACTGTCGCATCCAACAGAATCGCGTTGATTCCATTCAGGAAAGCAATTGCGCTCGCCTTAATGATGTCCGTGTCCATCGCGCGTCCTGTATAGACCTTATCTTGATAGACAACGCGAATGTTGACCCGTCCCACGGCATCTTTGCCGCGTGAAAGACTGTTGATCTTATAATCTTTAAGTTCCACATCAAGTCCTACCAGCGTCTTAATGACGCTGTACAACGCATCGATTGGCCCATCTCCGACACTGCTGTCGGTCAGAATCTCTTCCCCTTTACGCAGCCGTACCGTTGCCGTCGGGTGCAGCTCATTGCTCACCACTTGGAACGAATCCAGCTCATACAACTGATGTTCGCCTTGCGCCAACGTCCGGTGATTCGTCACCAAATAGAACACATCGTGGTCATATACTTCTTTTTTGGCATCAGCCAGTGTTAAGAACTTGTTGAACAATTGCTCGAAATCCGCTGTGTCGCTCGTATCGAATCCCATCTTCTCGACCGCGTTCTTGAACGCATGCCGACCCGAACGCGCGGTCAAGATCAGTTCCATGCTCTCAGCGCCGACTTCTTCCGGCGTCATAATCTCGTAAACCTGCTTATCCTTCAACAATCCGTCCTGATGGATGCCTGAAGAGTGCGCAAATGCATTCTCTCCTGTTATGGCCTTGTTCACCTGCACATCTAGTCCCGTCAAATGGCTAACCAGGCGCGACGTTCTGACAAGCTCCTTGGTATTAATATTCGTCGTGCAGCCATAGAAATTCTCTCTGACCTTCATGCCCATGACGACTTCTTCGAGCGATGCGTTACCTGCGCGCTCACCAAGGCCGTTAATCGTAACCTCGATTTTCTGTGCGCCGTTCTTGATCGCGCTGAGCGTATTCGCCGTCGCCATGCCAAGATCATTGTGGCAGTGGACGCTTAGAATGACGTCCGGATTCAAATTCTTCAACCGGTCATTGATGCGATAGATCAAATGCCCGAATTCCTCAGGAACAGCGAAGCCTACCGTATCCGGTACGTTAATCATCGTCGCGCCAGCCTTCACGACAGCTTCAATGGTGCTCCACAAATATTCGAAATCCGATCTCGAGGCATCTTCGGTCGAATATTGCACATGTGGCAGCAGTGTCTTCGCATACTTCACCGCATCGACGCCCATCTGCATAACAGCATCCTTCGAACGATTGAACTTCTTCTCAACGTGGATGTTGGATGTCCCAAGGACAATATGAATCAGTGGATTCTGTGCCAGCTTGATGCTCTCATAGACCGCATCGATATCGCCTTTCACGGCGCGCGCCAGCGCGGTAATCGAGACGGTGTCCCCTACGCTGCGGGCAATCTCTTGCACCGCTTGGAAATCGCCAAGGGAAGAGGCAGGGAATCCTGCTTCGATAATGTCGACCTGCAGACGTTTCAGCTGCTGGGCAATCTCGATTTTTTGATGCAAATTCAGCTTTGCACCTGGGACCTGCTCTCCATCTCGTAATGTTGTATCGAATACGATAATATTGCGACTCATATGATTTCCTCCTCTATTTTCGTTCATTATTGAAGTCATGGATATTCTCTATGTTAAGGTTTGTTGGTTAAACCCGGAATTTAACCAACAAAAAAACCCCGTCTCTACGTATAGAGACGAGGTTGAACCCGCGGTACCACTCTAATTCATTTCCGTGACAGAAATGATCTCATTCGATGGCCATCACCATCTATCCTTGTAACGGTGGAATTCCGGCTTACCCTACATGATTCAGGCAGCTGTTCATAGACGAGTTCGAAATGCTCAACATTACCGCTTCACACCACCCAGCGGCTCTCTGGAAAGTCAACACACTTCTACTATTTCTAATCAATACATTTACGTTGTCATTCAATTATTTGTTATTATATGGATCACTTCTTCGTTTGTCAACCGGTTCTTACAAATTCGTTCCAGTCGGCCTGGACGATGAAAATAATAAGCGCAAAATGAGACCGCCCGACATAACCTATTCCATCGGGCATTAGTCTACTCCACACGCGAAGGGCAGGGAACACATTGGCAGTATCTTACATGGACTTCACGTCCCCCAACGTTCAATTTACTTATGATTTGAAAAATAACCCATTTTTCAAAAAAGACGAAAACAACTATATCCTTGATCTATCCGTCAATCAGCTCAATACATTAGGAAATGTCTCCATGCTTGACATTTTCCTCAGCAACGGGAATATCGTCGAACCCCACTACCATCAGAATGCGAGCGAATTGGTCTACGTCATATCGGGTTCCGCCACCGTTTCAATTCTCAATCCGTTCACCAAGGAATTACGCAATTATCCTATCCAACCGGGCCAAGTCGCGAATGTACCGCAAGGATGGTGGCATTACGAAATTGCAACATCCGATAATACTCACCTACTCGCGATCTTCGATGCGCCTGTGCCTGAATTCATCGCAGGTTCAGATATTCTCCGTTTAACGCCAGCAAATATCTGGGCGGACACGTATTGCCTGGACGAAGCGAAAGTCAAAGAAACGTTCGCGCCGATTACGAAGACAGTCGTGATCGGACCTCCGAGTGATTGCAAACAACCGCAGCCACAACCAACCCAGACACAAGCAGCTAACATCGTCACACCGCCGATGAGCTCTAATACGCCGCCTCCAACAAGGCAAGTTATTGGCAACGGACTGAATTACAGGTAAGGCTATTCGATAAGACAGTACTTACGAAAGA
The DNA here is from genome assembly GCF_009363075.1 of Paenibacillus guangzhouensis. Taxonomy (NCBI): domain Bacteria; kingdom Bacillati; phylum Bacillota; class Bacilli; order Caryophanales; family Paenibacillaceae; genus Paenibacillus; species Paenibacillus guangzhouensis. The sequence goes on from NZ_CP045293.1 coordinate 3,594,887, forward strand.
CCAGGGATGTATCCCTGGTCTTTTTACGATATCTAGGTTATTTCTCATTGACTTCCAATCTGCATTGTATTACTGTATTAATCAATTAAGACAGTGGTATAGTTATCCGGCTTGGAGGCGATCATGGAGTTCAATAAAATCGAACCGATATACGCTCAAATCATTCAAGACATTCGACGCAAACTGTTCAATGGCACGTATTCGCTCGGTCAAGAGATTCCCTCCCGCCGTGAGCTTGCCAAGACGTTAGGCGTCAATCCCAATACGATCCAGAGGGCTTACAAAGAAATGGAGGATATGAATCTCATTGTAACCTATCGCGGACAAGGGAGTTTCATCACGAGCGACGCTTCCGTGCTCGCTTCTCTCCGAGAGGAAGCCTTGCACGAATCCATCCATCAGAGCATGGAGCTCCTGCGATCCTTCGGTAAATCCGATACAGAGATTCTTGCGCTTATTCAATCCTATCTCGAGAGGGGCCATCGAAATGATTCAAGTATCTAATGCTGGCAAGAAATTTGGGAACAGAATCGCGCTTCATCAGGTATCTTTCGCCATCGAAGAAGGACAAATCATCGGGCTGCTCGGAACCAATGGCGCTGGAAAATCAACCTTACTTAAAGCGATGGCAGGATTACTGAAGCTCGATCAAGGTACTATTCTTTTCAATGGAACACCGCCAAGCCTTTCCACACGTGCTTCGACAGCTTACCTTCCCGATGTGAATGTCTGGTACCCTTGGATGAAGCTTAGCGATGCCATGAAATACATGCAGGATTTCTACTGGGATTGGGATCAAGATAAAGCTCGTCATTTATTGGATTTCTTAGAGTTAACCCCCTCCTCCTCCATACAACATGCCTCCAAAGGCACACAAGCCAAGATGAGGCTCCTGCTTGCCTTGAGTCGTCAAGCGCGGTATGTTCTGATGGATGAACCATTCTCAGGCATCGACCCCTTCGCAAGGGAACGTATTGCGCAAGCCATCATTGACGACTTCATCGATGAAGGGCAGACCATTCTCCTCACCACACAAGAAATCTCCGAAGTAGAGCATTGGCTGGATGAAGTTTTGTTTTTACATGAAGGGCAACTGCTGCTCACAGGTCAGATGGAGACGTTCAAGCAAGATCGGCATCAATCCCTATTTGATATTCTGAAGGAGGCTTATGACCATGCACGCGTTTAGACGTCTACTGCTAACCGAAATTCGCAATCGGAGAAATGTGTTATGGGTCATCATGAGTTCCCACATGCTCCTCAATATCCCTATCATCTTCCTTACAGCGAATACGTCAACAGCCCAGCTCTCTTATCTGATTCCCCTGAATATGACGCTGCTTAGTGTCATGCTGATCCTTCCTTTTCTTCGCTGCTTCTCCATTTGGCGGGATGAATGGAAACAACAAGCTATCTATCAACTATTTGCTTTGCCCGTTCCGCGATCCTATCTCCTCCTGACGAAATCACTCGTGATTCTTCTAGAAGCCGGAATGATCTTCGCAATAACCGTTATTTCCCTATGGATTCAGTACGTTGTTAGTGACGGTCATCTCTTCCGAGCAGAGCCGCTAACCACGATCAATGGACCCAAATTATTATTTATTATCAGCATTGTCATGACAGCCGTCTCTCTGATTCTCTTATGCACCATGAGTCTATTCATGGGTCACTGGATCGGCAAACTTCCTCTTCTATTGACCTTTATCAGTTTTGTGGCGGGATTGCTTGTAGGTCTGACTGTATTTGCATTCTTTCCTTCGTTCCTCACGATACTCGCATTATGTCTGTTGCTCACCGGAATCAATGTTTATTTATTGGAAAAGAAGGTGCACTTGGCATGAAAATCCTGTTCAAATGCAAAAAGAGATGCGTATGAACGCACCTCTTTCCTTGATATTGTCAATTATCCTTCCGCCACATCCGCCCGCAATTCCCCGGCAACTTCGAGCATCCTAGGAACAACGGCTTGATTCATCCCGGATACGTAGATATCGCCTTGATAATATCGGAATGGAATCTGAATATCCTGATAGCTCCACATGAAAAAATCGCCTTCAATGGACATACTGCCTGTCTCATTTGTTACCTTATAAACCGATGTATACATGAAGTCAGGTTGGGAAGCGAAATACGCCTGGCACTCTTCCAATGAAATGGTGCTCTCGCCATGATCGTTCTCCTGAAAAGCTCTTGTAATGCGATATCGTTGACTCATTCGACTACGTCCTCCATGATCATTCATTCGTCCGCTCTATCGGCAGACGGTTGACAAATCGTATCATCCCAAAAGCTAATTGTAAAGCTGCTCCCGCATATCCTTCTCATTTATCCTCATGCGTTTGTGAGTTCGTCCGAGCTGTCATCGTCGCTAATACTTGTTCCCAATGCAGTTTCATCTGCTCGCGCGTATGGGCATCCGCAAGCTTCTCCTGATGGAAGCTGATCGTAGTTCGGTCCGACTTGACTTGAAGCAGTCGAATTTGCAGCGTAGATGAATGTTCCCATGCCTTCGCGCGCCATGCCATTCGTATCTGATGGAACGGCTTCAATACGCGCACTTGCCCAGAAATGCCCTCCCGTGATTCGAAGGTTTCCCCAACTTCCAGCTGTTCCAGGGTGTTCCCTTCTCCAAGCCAGAGGGACAACCCTTCCGAGGAGACGAGGTATGCCCATGCTTGCTCTCTCGTGATCGGCAAGGTCCGTCTAACACCAATTTGAAATCCAACGCCTGCCGTCTGTCCAACCATTTTCTCTGAATTCATTGCGACTTTACGATTCATTAGTTCCACCTCTCAGCTTCGATTGGTTAAGGCGTCAAGCCCCTTGTGAACAACTCGATACTAGACGCAATAAAACGCTCCATCGTCACATTTGTCATGCCTTCTGCCCCATGCAGATGAGACATAAAGGCACCATAATTCATCCATAAGAACGACATCGCCTGTGCTTCCGCATCGGTTGGAATGAGGTTGCCGCGCTTCTGCATCTCCAAGAAATATTTCGTTAATAACTCAAGCAGCATTCGCGGATGCTTCTGTGCCTTGGTCCGAATCTCGGACAGTTCATCTTCCTTCAATACGATTCGGATCATCTTGCGATTGCGATTCATGCTCTCGTGATACATTCGGCTAATGAGCATCAAATCCGTTCGCAGTTCCCAGACGACCTGTGTTTCGAAAATCTTCGTCATTTCGACTGTGTAATAATAACGGTCAACCGCTTTTTCCAGTAAATGCTGCTTGCTCCCAAACTGCCGGAACAAGGTCATCTCGCTCACACCGGCAGCAGCCGCTATTTCCTTGGTCGATACGCCTTTGTATCCCTTGTCCGCCATGAGATCTATTGCTGCCAGCAGCAGTTTATCTTTGTTGTCCTTGATCTCTTGCTTCTCCACGTCATCCCACCCTTCATTCAATGTTTGTTAGTACTAACTAACACTTAGTGGTGATAGCATAATACATTGCATTGTGCCTGTCAATAATATCCATTGTGATGGCCGTCGCGCCTTGTGCCTCCGCCTCAGCACCCCCATGTTCCACCGCAGTTAGGAAAGAGCCATTCGCAGTGACATCCATGTAATGCACTCCGCTCTGGATACAAGTTCGCACAAATGTCGAATCCGTCTGATCTAGACACATGATGACCAGCTTTACATGCTCTAATTGATGCGGATGGATCGGTTCATGGATATTCATGCACAGAGGTCTCACTATCCCCTCCGTTTCACGACTGAACTGTTCAGCCTTCGCCATAGTTCTTCCTGCAGCGTACACTTTGCCTGGATACTTCTTACCTAGCTCTTGGCACAGGATTCGACCGACATGCCCGTAGCCCCCAATGACGAGAATGTTATCTTTTATCTCCATCACTCCTATTCTGATCGACATAAGCGGTCGCTTCTTTTCATTTTCGCCCATATCTTATACACTAATTAAGAATCATTCTCAATTATAAAGATATGAATCCGATGTACCATCCCAGAAATGTGGGATTCTCGCGATCACGTCAAGAGCTTAGGGGGCACCAATGCAAGCGCGAATCGAACTAACCAAACACCAGATCAGACGACTGGCTGAACGCTCCGAGACTTCACACGATTATCGCCTTGGGTTGTTCAAGCTGCTGTAGGACCTTGTCCCGTTCGCTGCGGCATGCTGCACGACGGTCGATCCGCAAACGCGGCTCTCTACCGGGGCCGTCACGGATGAAGAAGTCGAGCAGATCCACGCCAGGCTATTCGAATATGAGTACCAACGAACGGATTTCAATCCCTATGACCAGCTTGCCCTTTCCCCTGATCCTGTCGCGACGTTAAATCAGGCTACACATAGCAATCTGAATCGAAGTCCACGGTATCGCGATGTGTTAGGACCCGGGGGATTTGGGGATGAGCTTCGGGCAGCACTACGATATGACGGCGTATGCTGGGGGTTTTTGACGCTGTTTCGCCATGAGACCGCGCTTACATGGCAATTTGTCTCCCGGTTCCAATAGAAAAGGCAAGCCTCCTCTGGTCATATCCCCGTCAAGTAGACAGCTAAAAAAGCCATAAATTAAGCGGCGATCGCTTTCCTGTATTCAACAGGGGAGAGGTCGCCTAATTTTTTCTGAAACCGCTCATGGTTGTAATAAGCAATATATTCAGTGATCAAACGTTCAGCTTCAGAGGCACCGTTTGGCTTCACCAAATGAAGCTTTTCTGCCTTTAGATGCGAGAAGAACGACTCAACGCACGCATTATCAAAGCAGTTCCCACGTCTAGAATGGCTGCCAACAAGCTTCCGATCTGCAAGGAGCTTTGCATACGTCTTTGTCGTGTATTGAAACCCTTGATCAGAGTGCAGGATCGCTTTTGGTGTATTCAGTTGTTTTACGGTGTCCAGAACAAGTTCTAGGTCATTTCGTTCTCCCAACCTCCAAGTCAAAATCTCATTGTTGTAGAGGTCTAAAACAACTGAAAGATAGAGGAATCCATGTCCAACGCGAACATAGGTTATGTCGGTTACTAGTTTGAGCTTAGCTGCGGCTGAAGTGAATTCCCGGTTTAATACATTCTGGAACAACACAGAAGGCTTTCTGCCTGCGAAAGGCCGTTTCTTACGTATGACAGACTGGATTCCTAATTCTCGCATGAGTCGTCGCACCTTCTTGTGGTTAACATATAGCCCTTCCTTTCGTAGTGCTGTGCGCATGCGAAAATAACCGTAGTAAGGCCGAATACGGTGAATCGCTAGAATATGCTCTTTAATTACCGTATTCTCATCCATACGTGTTTTCCGGGACTCGTAAGTGGCTAACCATTTATAGTAGCCAGAACGGGAAACCTCAGCAATCTTACACAGTAATTTAATAGGAAAATCAGTTTTCATTTCTCGAATGGACTCGAACCGGACTTGCTTATCCAACTTTCCTCCCCATGTAGATTTGGATTGAGCTTTTTTAGATATTCCACCTGTGCTTTCAAATAACTAATCTCTTCTTCAACTGATCTGAAGCGCTTCTTACTCCATCTCCCTCGAAGATCCTTAAACGTTTCCCCACGCTCAGATTTCTTTACCCAATTCTGAATTTGACTCTTACTCTTGATACTCAGCTTATTCATAATCATGGAATAACTCCAGTGTTCCTCAAGACGTAGTCTAACAGCCTCCTGCTTAGTTGTTTCGTCATAACGATTGAATGTCTGTCCCTTTTTCGCCATGAAAAAATCCCCTCCGGTCAACAGTGTTGAATTCATCATAACATGAACTCTTTTTTTTACTGTCTACCGTAAGGGGATAATACCACCTCAGGTGAGGAAGAGCTTGCCTTTCTTAGCTATGATTAACGATCTACGCGAGCTACCGTGAAGCCCGAAGCGAGTGATCGCACACGATCAATGGCTGCTTCTGGCGTCGGACAATCCGCGTCATACTGAACACGATAGTGGAATTCGTAGAATCCGCCCACCGTCGCTTTGAAATTGGTCTCCCAATAATTGCTTAATGCCCACACGTATAAATGGTTTGGTTCGTCACCTGTTTGCTGTGAATGAACGAGGCGCGTACCATGAGCAAGAGAACCCAATTGAACAAGCGGCGTATCCGGCGTCGCTACGAGCAGCGCTTCCTGACGTCCGTTCTGTTGATTCATCAGACTAAGACCTTCCTGAATGCAGTAATAATCCAGACAGGTGCCAGGCAATTGATCAATGCCCGGACACATTGGCGCCCCTGCTTTGTCGAGCCAGAGCGTCTCTCCAACCCGCCCAAGCGTGAACGGCATCGCAATATAGAGATTCTCCGGATGCCATACACTATCCTTGTGGAGGCGTACGGATACATCCACACGATTCGTATCGGCATATACCTTCAGATGAACCGAGTAATAAGACATGCCCGCTACTTCATAATGCAGCTCAACCGTTGCGAACAATGGCCCTTTGATACCTTCCTTCATCTGCACGATACGCCCGATAGAGCGCTGAGCATTCAAACCTTTGCGATTGCGGCCCATCTGTCTGCGAACTGCGCACTGACTTCCGCCATCCTTCGCATCGGCGGCCGGAGTCACCTCGTAGACCGGCGTGAACGCATGATGATCACGATCCGTCCGCAGCAGTTCTTCGCCCGTTTCCTTGTTGAGCCAGCTCACGATTCCTTCATCCGTCCAACGAATTCGCACGTAATCCGATTCAATCGCGTGACGGCTGACCTTGATGCCTTGCTGATCGCCTCCACCCGGATACATGTCTGCGATATCATAGACTTGATCGGCCCCAATCAATTGCACATTGTTCGTTGTTGTTCTTGATTCAACATGCTTCACAGGCCGCAGATAGAATTCCTGATGAGCAAGCGGCTCCAATGCAACCTTCACCGTATAGCTCTGATATCCGCTCTTCTGATGCGGAACGACTGAACCCGTTGCCGCGTCGACAACTTCCAACCCATCCTTAAATCGAACGACTTCATAGCCTTCCAGATTCATTTCAGCGAGTCCGCTAGCAAGTGTGGAATTCGTGTTAAGCACCCGATAACGGAATGGACGGTTCGGGTACAAGAGCGCTTCCCCTTTGCTGTGCATCAGCTTATCCCAAGCCCGGTATGCGAGCGTACTTCCTTGGGAAGCATAGGCTTCCTTCCGGATGCCCAGTCTCGTGACTTGTGCATGCCACGGTTCATAGATGGATGAATGAAATCCCCACGTATGTTCCGCATACATAATCAGCGGCTGCTCGATGGCTTCCATCTCTTGGCGCGTAATGACCTCCTGATTCGGGTCCAGCTGCCGAATTTTCCGCAATGTCCGCTGCGCGTCCCGAAACATCTGCGTGTGCAGCGCTGTCGAGTTGACGCCGTCCGACCACCAATCCGGCCAATCGCCGCGATAGACAGGAATCTCGATATCCGTCTGCTTGACTGTCGCGAAGAATTGGCTTAACGTCGTCATCTCGATGTGAACGCTCTCCCCGTGCTTCGCATTCCATTCGTGGATGAACGCCATGAGATCGCCGTTCGGAGCGCCGTTATCCGTCGCCAAGCCTGAGATCATGACAGGCACGAAATCATACGGATAACCCTCCTCCTCCAGTTGCGCCAAATACCGCTCGATCCGAATCTCGGCAATCTCCATCTGGTTGTCGACGATCGCAGGCGTGTCGAACTCGTCACGAATCATATATTTGCCGACCGCATCGGGACAGAGCGCCAACTCATTGCCGAGCATATAGTGGTCACCGTTCCAGACAAGCAGCTGATCACCGCCGCGCGTCTCCCACCAGAAAGGCGTCTGTTTGCGGCCTAACGGGAACATGCCATGGTGCGTATGCACGCAGGAGAACAAATGCTTCGTCCCTGCATCCAGCAACTGCTGCGCATAACCCCAGCTGTAGCCATTAATATCCGCCGTCATCGCTGAATCGACGACATGTCCGATACTACGGCCGTATGCGGCTGCCTTGCCAAGCATACTGCGAAGCAGGTGTTCATCCGCCAATTCGGTCATGTTCAGGTAGGTCCCGGATAACTCGATATCGCCTTTGACAACGGCCTCGGCAAAGTCTGATTGCTCCTGCGGCGTCGCCTGTTCCAAGAAGCGCTCTACCGCCCAGAACGTCTCGCAGGTCCATTTGAATCCCTGCCACGATGGCTGCTGTCCTGACGCAGCATCACGGAGAATCTGCAAGGCTTGACGAATAAATCCGACGTGGTATTGTTCGATTTTCTCTTGTCGGTCGGTATATCCAATATCGGTATGAGAGTGATGAATGACACAAATTTTCCAAGGCTTCTTCAATGAGATCGCTCCTTTAATTCTGAGGTGATGCCACCATTGTAACGATGATAGGCACGGAAGTATTTATGAGAACAAGTCATGTTTTTATAATTTCGGGACATCAAGCACAGTACGATCCTTATATGACCATACAGATACCTGGACTTTCTCCAAAAAAAGGACACCCATCCCCGCTGGAATGGGTGTCCTCTTCCCTTCTACTTCTGCAGCTCACCTCTACAATACAATCCTCTTCGCAATCTCAGCCAAATCCTCAATATCGATCTTCCCGTCACCATTGAAGTCGGATGCCTTGATATTCGCCCAGTTCGGGTCTTGGCTGGTACGGCCATAGTTCGCTGCGGCAATCGCCAAATCGCCGATGCTGACCTTGCCGTCACCGTTCGTATCCCCTGGAATCCCCGGCGTGACGACAGATACTTTGATCAAGTACGAAGCGGATTCGATGCTCGTCTCCGCCCCCTGATCATCTGCGACAAGTGCATGCGATACCGTCACTGTTCCCGAGGCGGGCTGGGTTACCGGCTTCGCGCGGAATGTCAGCTGGAGCACATCACCTTTGCCTTGTACAGCATGCGCCGCACCTTCGCTCGCGATGATGAATCGGAGCTCGCCGGCAGTCGATGTCATTTTGTCTACGATATTGACGCCTGTACGAATAGGTTCTGCACCGACATATTCCAATACATCGCTATCGTAAGTCAGTGAAAAGTCTTGGGCATAGACAGCACCGCGAAGCTTATCAAGGCCAAACGTCACCGTGAACGTGCTGCCCGCTTGCACTTTGCCCACGCCTGCCAGCGTCGTTGTCGGCCCATCCGGCTGCGTCGGCACGATAGCATTCTTGAACGCCTGCACCGCTTCTCGGAGTGTGGCGGCAGCAGCATCAATATCTGCTTGCTTCGCTGCGCTGTTGTCGTACACGCCTTGTGCTGCCGTAATGGCTGCGCCAAGCTTCCCTTTGGCCGCTTCGGACACTTGACCCGGCGATGTTCCTACCGCTGTCTCGACATAAAGCTTCTTCGCCTGATCGATTTCCGCTTGCAGCTTGCTCTTATCGATCGGAACCTGCACCACTTCCTCAATCTTGATATCATCGATATAAGCATTTGCTGCGGGACCAGACTTTTTGTAGAAGTAGACGATTGCGGAGTTGGTACTGCTGCCCGTCGTGAACTCCAGCGTCTGCAGTGTATAGTCCGATGAGGTTACGCGTACGCTCTTGTCGATGCCCGTTCCCTTCACGCCGAACATGATCTCGAGCTGCGGGTCCAGCACCTTGGCATAGGCGCTAATCCGATACGTCGTATCCGGCTGAACCGTGAACGTCTGCTCCAGCGTGGTCTCCGCCGTAATTTTCTTAATGATCCCTGCATAGCTTCCGCCATGCGCATTCCCGTCGCTTACGATTCCCGCGCCGTTATTCCATTGATAATCCCACGGATCCCGAGGTCCATGCTGCGCCGTATTCTCGAAATCTCCATTCTTAATCACAGCAGGCGGCTTCGGAATAACCGGCTCGAACGGGTCGACGTGCGGATACGTCTGACCTGCATATTCATGAGCTCCGACATCCGGCATGCCGTTATAGATCGGATTGCCGAAATAGTCTCGCGGCCCCGGATTATGCGTTACACCGATGAAGCGCCCGGCGTTGATGAGCGGCGAATCATCCTGCAGCTTATACCCGTTTAACGCATCCCACTTCACTTGCTCTGGTACGATTGGACCTGCTCCCCCCAGCACGGTGCCTGCCTTGCCTGGATCTACCAGCTTCGGATCGCCCGTGATCATGAATGGATCTGGAATCCGGTCCACCGTTGGAACACGGTTGCCATAGAATGCATTATTGTTATACTTCCAGCTCGGCTTGGCCGTATATCCGCCCGTACCGTTGTTGATGAAGATGTTATTGTACAAACTTACATCCACGGCACCGCCTTGGCTGACGAGCAGATTCGTATTCATGCCTTCTTTGACATAGAAAACGTTGTTATACACTTGAATATTTTTCACGTTGTTCGCGCCACAGATCGTGAAGATCTGGTATTTGTCATTCTGGCTGATGTTATACCGATAGATGCCGTTTCTCACTTCGCCGCCGCTGCCGTCCGAGCAGATCAGCAGATTGCCGCCGTCGTTGTTATAACTGTAGTTAAATTGATAGATGATACCTTGCGTCCCATGGTCAAAATCGAACGGCTGCCCATCGCGCGTCGAGTACCCGCGCGTCACCTCATTGAATTGATAGAGCGTGTTATCGCCGTCCCACGTCCACATACCGGCATTGTAACCGGAGGATGTCCGGTTGTAGCCGTCCAAGAAGTTGTATTCGACGAGCGCTCCGTCGGTCATATGTGGAACGATGCCATCGCCGCCAACATCATAGAGCTTGTTGCCGCGGATAACCACATTCGTAATCGGGGTCCATGGCGTTCGATCACTGCTGCCATATGCACTCCCCAGCAGATCTCTGCTCTTCCAATCATTCCAAGTGACAATCCCTGAACGAGCGACATTACGTACTTCATTATTGATAATTTTGATGTCATCAAATGTCGTCCTTTGGATCACCCGATTCGGATCCGGCACATTGTTCACAACGCCTTGAATCCGGACGCCGACTTGAATACCCGCGCTGCCGTTCATATCTTTCTTGTCTTCACCGTTTACGTCATGAACGTAAAGGTCGTGGATATAAATACCGTGCAGCACCTGGACATCGGTCACATTCGTCTGACTGCCCTTCTTATAGTCCTCGCCCATCACCAGCACACCGCGGCGCGGCGATGTAGCAGCTTGGACGCCTTTATTCGTAATCTCCAGATGGCTGATCTCCCAGTGCTCTTGGTTGTAGATCATCACGGTATTCTCGACTAGACCCTGCCCTTCGATGAGCGGCTTATTGCCTTCGCCGTATCGGCCGATCGCAATCGGATTGCCTGCAGCACCCGACCCTTTCGGCTGCAGCGAACCGCTCCATTTGCCGCCTGCGCGGAACAGGATTTTATCGCCCGGTTTGTAAGTCATCTTATTGACCTGCGCAAGTGATTTCCAAGCTTGATCTTGCCCGGTACCGCTGTTCGTGTCCGCACCGCTCATATCATCGACATAGTAGGTGGTATTCCCCGGCGAGACCAGGTCTTCTTCCTCTACAGGCTGCGTATTGTACACTTGGAATTCCCATATGCTCGGACCTTGGGAGACGTTGACGGATTTCATGTTCAATCGAACCTTCGAGCCCGTCACCGGTGTAAAGGTTATCGTCTTATCCGCGCCAATCGTGGTCCCTGTATAAGCATCGAGCCACGCCGAACCGTTCCAATACTGGATCGCATACGACGAGATGCGAGACTGGAATTCGTTGATCACGACCTTATCGAATGTCTTATTACCGCCGAGATCGACCTCAAGCCATGCTTGTGGATTATTGTCTTCGGTCGCCCAACGGGTCAAAGAGCTGCCATCAACGGCTTGGGAGGCGGCATATGTCGGATTATTCGAATGGACGTTGCTTGCTGCCGCTGGCTTTTTCAGCGCCAAGTTTTCAGACCCGACTGGCTTTGTGAGATACACGCCAACACGGTTCAAGATCGGCGAAGCCTGAGACTCCGTAATGTTAATGCGTATTTTCGTTGTCTTCACGGCAGGAAACGATACGATCTTCTTGTATCCGACCGTTGCGCCCTGCGCGATTTGACTCCATTTGCCGTCCAACCATGTCTCGATTGTAAATTTAGAAATCCGCTGCCCGAGTGGGACATATTCTTGAAGCAGCACGCTATCGATATAACGTTCCTTATCCAGCGCAATCTCCACAATACCAGCCTTCACGCCGTCATCAACCGTCCAATACGTATCATAGCTGTCGTCCAGCACGTTCTGCGCACCGTATTTCGAAGCGTTGCCTCGCGTCTCACTTGCCGTAGCCGAGCCCTTCGCTGCAAGATCGTTCGCATACATCGCCATGACTTGCGTCTTCCATGCTTGCAGATTCGCGACATCGGAGGCTGGAATCTGCCCGGTCGTATCCGGCGATACATTGAGCAGCAGCGTCGCGCCTCGGCCGACGGTCGTCTGATAGATGTCGACCAGCTGATTCAAGCTCTTCGACGAAGAACCTGGACTCCAGAACCATCCCGAGCGCTGCTTCACATCGGACTCTGCCGGTTGATAGATCGTCCCGTTCGCGTGGCCCTTCAAATAATCCCGATTATCGTAAGCTGGCGGGACATATGCCCATGGCGGATTCTGCGGCAAATTCGGTACGACTTTGGCCCAATGCGTATCGTCGACGAACCCGGTCTCATTCCCGTTCCAACGAACGTCGCCGAGCGGAGGACCCCAGATCAATGCTTTTGGCTGGAGCTCGTAAATCAATTTCGCCCATGCATCAAAGTCATAATCCTGCTGTACGTTATCGCCTTTGGCGCCATCCATCCAGATTTCCGAGATTTCGCCGTAATTAGTGAGCAGCTCGCGAAGCTGGTTCATGTAGTAATCATTGTAAGCCTGCCCCTTGCCATAACTTGGCGCATTCATATCCCATGGTGAGAGATATATCCCGAATTTAATGCCCGTTTCACGCGCTGCATCGGATACCTCCTTCACGATGTCGCCTTTGCCGCCTTTCCATGGGCTGTTCTTGACGCTATGCTCCGTGTATTGGCTCGGATAGAGCACGAATCCATCATGATGCTTCACGGTCAGAATGACCATCTTGAGCCCCGCATTTTTCAGCGCAGCCATCCACTGCTTCGCATCGAAATTCGTCGGATTGAATTGAGAAGGGCTCTCCTTACCCGTGCCCCACTCCTTGCCTGTAAACGTATTCATACCAAAATGGACGAAGGCGATGGTCTCCATCTTCTGATATGCCAATTGCTTCGCCGTTGGAATCGGCAGATGCGGAAATGGAGGTGCGACATAACCAGGCTCAGGCGGCGTCTCATCATTTTTCGTGCCGTACACCTCAAATTCATGCAGGGCATAACCATTCTTATTGCTCCTTCCCGTCGCATAAATCCGAATGAACTTGCCATCTGCGCCAGTAAATTGCACGTCTTCCGCACCGCCTGCACCCACCTGCGTCGCGTAGACCGTCTTCCAGGTGATCATGTCGTCCGAGACTTGCAGCTGATAGGCTTTGGCATACGTACCGCCCCAATACATTTTGACGCGGTTCATCTGATAGCTGCCTTTCAGATCCGCAATAAGCCACTGCGGATCCGCAGGGTCGCTCTGCCATTTCGACGCAATCGTCTGATCGAGCGCTTTCTCTCCGCTATTGCCGGAAGCTGCGGAGGAGACGTACGCGGTATGCTGATACGCTAGATTTGTATTCGGGGCTGGCGCTGTATACGGTGGAAGCTCCGGGTCCGGATTCGGATCCGTACCTTCTCCTTCGCGCAGCTCGAAATCGTCTACATAGAAGACGCCGGCTGTTGTGTCTTTCCACACATAAATCTCTGCCGTTGTATTCGAGCTGCCTGTCTTAAAGGTTACGCTGAGCTGCTGATAGCCCATCGTCGTTGTCGTCACTTCTTTCTTGGCGCTCGGACCGTCGAATTTAATTGCTGCGAGATACAATTTATCTTTGTCTGTAGCTTGAACCGGGTTGGCCCACGCTTTTAACGTATACGTTGTATTCGGTTTAAGATTCGTCAGGTCTTGATTGATGCTTGCGCCCGGCGCACCCATTCTGCCTGCATAATTGCCTGTATGCGCATTCGAATTCACGATCATCCGATCGCCTGCGCCTCTCCAGCCTGTGAAATCCCCCTGCTCAAAGCCTGGATTCACAATCAAATTCTGCTGATCGGGATCCGGATTTGGATTATAATGGTTCACGATCATATAATCGATATAGACGGTGCCTTGATCGCCAGCATCGAATCGATATTCGATCGTATTGTCGCCGGCATCCAGCACGAACATTTCCTTCTTATCAGCCCATGCACCAGAGGCAGATCCAGGGAACGTCGCCGTCCCGCGCTTCACGCCATTGATGTAGACACCCAAAGTACTATCCGAAGTCGAGCGATTTGCATAGCGCAGCGTAACTTCGTAATTCAGCGTCGCCGACACGCTTGCCGTGAACTTCACCGCTGCGCCTGCTGACGCTAGTCCTTCAACATAACCTGTGCCCGAGTAGCCTGACTGACTTGAGCCTTTCTTAGCGCCGCCAGAGAGAACTGCATCTTCAGCTTCTGCCTTCTGACCGATTCCTGCAGCTGCCGTCGCACTCGCAGGAGCAGCCATCACCGCCGGTATCCCTGAGATGAAGATGAGCACGGATAGACTTAGCGCGAACACTCTAGACATCATCCTTCTCACAATCCTTACCTCCTTATAGAACCTATGCATTCATCCATCATGAGTATCGGTCATTATGTAGACACGCGCATCGCATCCCCCCCTATTCGCCTGAGCTTTCTATAAATGCAAAAAGGCATGCGCCTAAAGAGATAACTCTCCTAAGCTCATGCCCAGCATTTCGCTAGTTACACGCTAATTCGTTATACGAAGAACAACTATGTTCGTCCTAACCATAAGGTAGAAGATTCGCACGTGATTAGCAATAGAATCGACAAAGGCTCCCATAAAAATCGAATAGGTTACACAGAACGCCATTTCCTGCACAAGGAAGCACGAAGCATCCCAATTTCGAAAGGAATGACAGATGATGAACAAAGAACAGACCGAAGCCGCGATTACGGAACATTTCCGCAAAAAAATTCGCAAGGACAATAAGATTTACCATGCGTCCCTCCTTGTCCACTCCGATCGGCTCGGCATTCATTTGAATTTGGCTGAAGGACGATCCGCAGCGTTCGAGATCCATGCGGATCAACCCTTCTATATTGCGAGCATCAGCAAACTATTCACCTCCGTGCTCATCGGTATGCTCGTCGAAAAAGGACTCCTCGCCTACGATGAACCTATCTCACGATATTTGGACAAGGATCTGCTGCATCAACTCCATCTGGTTCGAGGCAAGGATTACACACATGAAATTCTGATCAGACATTTGTTAAATCATACATCTGGGCTCCATTGCTTCTTCGAAGATCGGCCAAAACGCGTGAAATCGATGATTGACATGATTGTCGATGAACCCGAGCGAACATGGACGCCGCTGGAAACATTACAGTGGGGTAAATCGCATCTCCATGGGCATTTCCGACCCGGCCAAGGGTTTCACTATTCCGATACAGGTTATCATCTCTTAGGATTGATCATCGAGAACGTGATGAAATTGCCTTTTCACGATGTTATACATATCTATATTTTTACGCCGCTTCGCATGCTCCACTCTTATGTTGCACCCGGCCAGCCGAGTAGCCAGAATGAACACCCGATAGCCCGTTTATTTATTCGAGATATCGATGTAACGGATTATGACAGTCTGAGTTTCATGTTTGCCGGAGGCGGGATCGTGTCTACGACGGAGGATTTGCTGCGATTCATGCGTGCCCTGGTCCATCATGAGCTGATTCGATCTGAGACCATCGACACGATGCTTGGGGACTGGGCGAGGTTCTTTCCGGGGATTGATTACGGATATGGGGTTATGCGTTTCCGCGCCATCCCCCTTCTTATGCCAGCACGTTATCAGGCGTGGGGAAATGCCGGCTCCACCGGTTCTTTCATGTTCTATCACCCTGCCACTGATGCATACTTCATCGGGAGTCTGAATCAATTCCGCTATCATCAAAAAGGAATCCGGTTGATGATGCAGACGATCGATAAGCTGCTGAAATGTGATGCTTAAGTGCGGTTGTTTTCAATTTCCAAAAAAAAGAGCTCCGCGAATTCGCGGGGCTCTTGATGTCTCTCTAGGACGTCCATGTTACAAAGGCGTCTGGGTTGGAACGAATGTAAGCGCTGATAAGCTGCAAGCTATCTGCAAAACAAACCTGAAACTGCTCAAATAAAGGAGGTAATGACGATTGTACATCTACAGCAGTTCGATCTGCTGTGGTTCGTAAGCCAAGGGTCTCAGCTGTCTCTTCCAGCAGCGCAATCATTGACGTGTCGCCAAAAAACCGCAAACCGCCCATGATACCTTGCCAGTAACCTGGCTGCTCGTGTAAGTAAGATACCCACGAAGCATATCCATCCGCTGAGCCTTGCGCAGGAAATAATAGTCGGAACATGCATAGCGCCTGCTGTCCAGGGTGGAGTTCAGCAATTTTCTCTGCCTTCACGGACAACTCTCGTCCACGAATTTGTAAAATCGTCGGTTCAATGCAAGCGGAGATCAGCTCCATATCCCCTAAACGGTCGAACATCATTTTTTCCATTTCAATCACCAATTGTATCACCCTCCTTTTTCCATTTTATTTTTGATTGATTTATAAGTCAATATAAAAACAAAAAAATTTATTGCCCTCAACGCAGCAATAAATTCATCCCTATCGCTTAACCCTTCAATAACGCAACGGACGATTCCACGATCTGATCTAGAACTTTCTTCAGCTGCTCCTTACGTTCCTCTTCAGAAAGATCCTCCGCTGTAAGTTCTTGCTGCACCTGATCCAGATAGTTCATTCCTTGGGATACGGAGCCCCAGAATTGCATGGCCATCAAATTCGCGTCACCTGCTGGTACCATCCCCTGCTCCATTCCCATCACAAGCATGCGTGTCATCGGGCGCATGAAATTTTTCACCCAATCAAAAGGTGATATTTCATCCGGCGTATACAGATGATGCAGATCCAGACTAATCCGACCGAAAAATCGAGAGACGGCTGGCCGATCTAGCACCTGCTCACAGACGATTCGGGCATAATGCTGGAATAACTCTAGAACAGGGCCTTCCTGTTCGAAGTACGTCTGCGTAAATCGTCTCGACTCTTCCATTAACATTTCATAGAGCTCGCGAAACAGCGTTTTTTTATTTTTGAAATAGTAGAAGACCAATCCATGCGCGAGACCCGCCCGATCCGCAATCGCTCCTACTTCAGAGGCGGCATAACCCTTCTCCACATAGACATGCATCGCCGCCTGAAGAATCTCTTGCTTGCGCTGTTTGCGAATCTCTTCATTCTGTTCTTTTGTACGAGGGGACATCATAATCACCTATAATCATTGTCATGGTTATTAATCGGACTATTATAAGGAGAATCGCGCTGGCTTGTCAATCATTTGACGAAGCGCCAGTATTGGCGTTTCTCGACATCACGGACGATAATGCCCATTTTGCCCAGCTCTTGGCGCAGGTCTCGAACATCGATTTTCTCTTCTTCCTTCAGTGCCATTTCCCGAGCCTTCAAGATGGCATTCGCCGCAGCATCCAGATCTGGCGTATCCGGCACCCATCGCCGGTATTCCGCCTCATACGGATCTCCCCCCGGCGTGTAGGGATAACCGTGCTCGGTAAACGCTCTGCCGATTTGCTCTTCTTTGGAATCGCTCTTCTCTCGCGCCAGTTCGTGCCCCGAAGATCCAAGGATGACAAGATGCCCCCGGTCTACGAATACCCTACCAACATCGCCGCGGGCAATCGTACACTCACGCTCATCAATACGCAATGTCACTTCCTGGTCGCTGCACGCAATAACAAGACTCTCCTGAATCGCAAGATAGGCGATAACGAGTCCAGCGATGAAACCTAGAAGAGTTAGTCCCGCATCCAGCCATACCCCTTGCCAGGAATGAAGCAGTTTTAGCGGTCCTTCAAAAGGGCTCCATGGTAACTTGAGCGCCCATTCCGCAATACGAGGAAGAAAGTAACCGACGGCCAAACCGATCAATCCAAATCCGCCATACAGCATAACTTTGGTAGACGTTGAGTAGCCGACGACCGTCTTGGCATTGGAAGTATAAGCCATGTTCATGAGACTCCCTCCGTTCGTGTTGTAATCGTACGTACCATCCTTATCAGCTCTTGGCCGTAGGTTTCAAGATCCACTTGTCTCGTAATCGCGGCACTCGCCATATATTCCCCGATCGCGCCTTGGATCATCGAAGCCAGCACTTCGACGTGGAATGAACCGAATTCCCCGGTTGCTTGACCCTCCCGCAGAATCTTCTGAAGCGCAAGCTGAATGACATCTTCATCATCCTCAACACGGTAATAGGAAATGTTGTCCGGTGTACGCGCATGAAAGACGATTTCCAGAAGTGCAATATAATGTGCGGGATTCGTACCTTGATAGGCTAGACCCGCTTCGATGAAGGTATCCAACTTCTCGCGTGCCGTCGCAGCTCCTGCTACGCGATCCATAATATATGTCGCCGAGCGTTCCATCAGCTTCATGAGCAAATGGTTCATTAGATCACTCTTATCCGCGAAATGGTAGGAGATCAGCGCTGTGCTCACCCCTGCCCGCTTCGCAATTTGCGACAAGCTGGACTGGGCATACCCGATCTCATCCAGCGTCGCAATCGCACCGTTCATAATCTGCTCACGCCTCGCCTCAGCGATAAAACTCGTCTTCTCTTCCGGATGGTTCGACACCTGTATTCCTCATCTCTGATTGAATAATCAAATTTCTGATCAATTGATCAATTAATTGTTATTATATGCCATTCCTGCTGATTATGCAACTCAGATCATAGGGATGCGGGAGCGATTATTCCGTTGTTACATAAGAAGCTGCAGCTGCTGCAAGATAGTAAGCTAGCCCAGTCTGCTGGCTCTCAAGCATTTGAAGATGGAAGTCATCCGTCAAGAAAAACTGGGTCTGTGCAGCGAACGAAGTCGGCGTGGTCGAATGCCCGTGTGCGTTCAGAAAATCAAGATGAATGCCGATCCGCTGCCTTATCTTCTCGTCGTGATGCTTCACGCCATTCCGAAGCGATTCAGCCATGCCCCCCATAAACGCCATGGCTTCCTTGGCTTGTTCATTCATCTCTGGCACATCGATTGGTTCCGCTTCAGCAAGATTATAATCATAGGTTTCCTTCAAGTGCTGCCTCTGAGCATCCAGCGCTTCTCGCCAAGCTTCATCGCTCTCAAACCCCTGGAATAATTCTTGCACATCCATGCGTGTCCCGGCCTTCGAGTTGCGAAGCGTCTCTAGAATACGTTCCAGCCTTTGCTGACGCATCTCAAGCAGCTTCTCCTGCTCAATCAGAATTTGAATGCGATCGGGTTCGCCTTCAAGCAATTGATTGATTTGCTCCAGCGGGAACTCCAATTCACGATAGAACAGAATTTGCTGCAGACGCTCCAGCTCCTTCGTTCCATAGTACCGGTACCCTGCTTCGCTGATCTCATGTGGGATGAGCAGACCGATTTTATGATAATGATGAAGCGTTTTAATCGTGACGCCAGACATCGTCGATACTTCCTTAACCGTATATAGCATGATGTCATGCACCTCCTTCACTTAGTGTAAAGTCTCCTCTTAGGTCAGAGTCAAGTCATGAAAAAAAGGCACCCATTTCTCCCAAATGGGTGCCTCGCTTCCTTCAATCCCTGTTACTTCACAATCTGCTTCGCGATAGCCGCCAAGTCCGCGATATCAATCTTGCCGTCGCCATTGAGATCGCCAGCCTTAATCACAGCCCAATTCGGATCTTGGCTGGTCCGTCCATAATTGGCCGCCGCGATGGCCAAGTCGCCGATGCTGACCTTGCCGTCACCGTTCACATCGCCAGGAATGCCCGGCGTAACGACCGTTACTTGAATGGTCAGCGATGCAGCACCGATGCTTGTTTCCACACCTTGATCGTCTGCGACAAGCGCCTTCGTCACGGCAACCGTCCCCGTCATCGGCGCCGTCACATCCTTGGCCCGGAATGTCAGCTTCAGTACGTTCGCTTTACCGAGAACACCATGCGCTGCTCCTTCACTCGCGACGATGAACCGAAGCTTGCCCTCTGGCGTTATTGTTTTCTCCACGATGCTCACGCCTGGCAAGATAGATTCTGCACTGACATACGTCATCGCAGCCGCATCATACTGCAAGGATAAATCTTGTGCGTAGACGGAGCCGCTCACTTGATCGAGCCCGAGCGTAACCGTGAACGCTTCTCCTGCAGCAACCGTACTTTCACCCGTTAACGTCGTCGTTGGTGCATCAGGCTTGTTGTATTCGAAGGATACCTTAACAGGTTGCGACATTCCATCCATCGAGAGATAAGCATCGAGTTTCCCCTTTAGATCACCGGTAAGGCTGATCGTGAATTGGAAACTTCCCGCTTCTGTGCTTGTCGTCTGGCCTTCGTAGCGAACTTTCCCTTCCGAATCGAGCACTTTGATATTCACTTTGGACAAGCTGCCGTTCATGACAAGGCCGTCGATCATCACTTTCTTCGCATCGGCATCCACCACAGCTCTTGCACCGTCGATTAGCGTTATGTCACTGTCTCCCGAAAGGTTATATACGCCAAACTCATAGAAGGAGTATCCGTATTCCGTGTTTCTTTCAACGCCTTGGAATTTAACATATCTCGCTGTGACCGGCTCAAAACGGACCGTTTCTTTTCCTGCACGGGCCGTGATGATCCCGTTGTTGTCCTTGATCACGCTGGTCCAGTTCTGATTATCACTCGACACTAGGATTTTGTATGTTTTCGCGCGGGCGAGTTCCCAATCGATTCGGACCGTATCGAACGTTTTGGCTTCACCAAGATCGACTTGATACCAGCTGTCATCTTCGTAGTAGCTCGCCCATCTCGTCCAAGAGAATCCGTCCACCGCTTTTTCCGGCGCTAATCTTGGACCATCCACCTCAACGGAGGAAGCCGTCACCGCCTTGTTTTCCGCCAAGTTCCCGGCAAGATTATACACCTCTTCTTTCAGCGCGGCGTATGCCGTGTCCGAGATGATATGATCTTTAGCCAATTGTTCGAGCTTTACATTAAAACCTTTTAAGTACTTATCAAATTGCGCTGCATCCGTTCCTTTCGAACGTTTCATCAGTTCCAGAACATTGTTCAGCGAACGAGGGGCTTCCGCATTCGTGAACTGTCCCTGTTCGGTGAACCGGTCAACAAGTGTTTTCAGAGCCTCTACACTCGACCCTGCTTTGATGATATACGTCGTGGTCTTGGATTTGGCAGCGGATACCGTGATCACCAGCTCATGGTTGCCCGGTTTACCTGCGAGATCAACCGGCGTCCCTTTGGTGTACGGCTTACCGTCAAACATCGCCGTCACCTTCGTTAGCCCGCTTCCGTCGTCATCTTTGACTTCCCATGTAAACTGAACCGTCTCTGTATTCGGTACGACCATATCGTCATGCAACGTTTTCCCGTTGATAAATACTTCGGCTTCCGGCGGCGGGTTATTGTTGATGACATACGTTCCGTTTAAATATTGATACAGCCAGTCATACATTAATCGCAGCGTCGGATCCTTGCTTACCCCTAAGTTGTACACGGCATTATTGCCCTGGTAATATGCTCTAAAACCCTGCTGCATCAAGCCGGTGGTGACACCGCTGTTCAAGTAGTCAATGTAACGCTCGAGGAATACGCCATCCGTCAGCATCCGGTCATCAAACTCGACTTCGATCCCCATCCCGTACCGTTTCGCATTATTCGCCGCATCTTCCAGACGGTCAACATCCATTCCGCCGAAGAAATAGTTCGGTTGGTAGGCAACAGCATCAAACCCTACATCTTTCCACATGTAGCTTTTGTAAGCCAAAGAGTGAGGAATCCAGAAAAATTTCAGGTTCATGTCATGGACCTTGCTGCTTACGGCTTTTACCAAATCAGGTCCCGTCGAACTTGTGCTGATTTGCTCTTCCAGCCAGTACATGCCGACAAGTTCCAAATTGGAATAATGTTCAGCCTGCCATCTTTGGCGGACCTGATCCAGCCACCACTGGACCGCTTTTTGCCTGTTTTCGAGTGCTCTTGCTTCACCTACATCGGAACCATTAAAGTTTTCGGATACGCCGTCACCGTCAACGTCGCCAAAATTTTTCAAGTACTCGCCTGGATTCGGAATCATTAACACAACCTTCATTTTATGATCAGGCTGGTTCAGCTTGGTTCCAACTTCCACAGTAGCCTCATTCAGCTGCTGCATATCCCCCTTGGCTGCAAAGGT
Source organism: Paenibacillus guangzhouensis (assembly GCF_009363075.1). Classification (NCBI taxonomy): domain Bacteria; kingdom Bacillati; phylum Bacillota; class Bacilli; order Caryophanales; family Paenibacillaceae; genus Paenibacillus; species Paenibacillus guangzhouensis. The sequence goes on from NZ_CP045293.1 coordinate 3,617,181, forward strand.
TTTATTCAAGTACCATTTCCAGTCGTCCAGAATCGTCTGCCCAACACCGAAGTCCCGGCCGGCGGGCGACGCCAGCCCGAGATATAACACGCCGTCGAACAGCCAATCGGTTGGCTCGCCATTTTTGTCCACGTAACTGATATTCGGGATAATTCGCTCCTTCTTCCAATCCCCCAGACCATTATCATACTGTCCGTTATATAGCAGATTCAGGTTTCGGATCCCGGCCGTAGCTTCCCCCGGCGCCAAGAAGTGAGGCGGCTCGGCAGGAACCTTCACAGCTCCATTGAGTTCATCGTCCGTACCCATAATTTCAATTTCATCAATGTATTCCCATAGCGATTGATGCATGGTAAAGATGACTTTCACATAACGCGCATACGCCATCTTGCCATCCGTATTCCCGCCCTTGATTCCGTCCCGGCTGCCGTCCCATACAAAGGTCTCCTGTCTAGGCGGCCCATCTCCCCAGAGGAGCTGGGTGGCGTTATGGGATAACAGGCCCCAATTCTTCTTATCGTCGGAGACATACATCGATACCGTCAGCGGCACGAGGATGGAGTTCTTCGGATAATCTTGGAAGAAATGAGCTGATATTTTTCCGATGGTCTTCTCCTGACCCAAATCGAACACCACTTCACGCGATTTTCCGCGGAGATGTCCTACCCATGCCGGGTCATTCATATCTAGCTTGCCGTATTTGCCATCCGTCAGCTTATGTCCGTTGTCGGGATGCGACGCTTCTGGCGCTTCGGACCATTCATAGGAAAGGCCTGCCGCGAGATTGTGGAATTTCACTTTATCCGGGATCGGTGGTGTTGCAGCCTCATCTGCTTGTGCGATCGTTACAGCCGGAACAGACGATTTCGCCTGCACCACAGAAATCGGGGCCATCAGCATGACGGCTGCCATGAGGAGGGATCCCCATTTTTTATACGAATTCATCAAGGCCAGCTCCTTTTTTTCTCGTTTCACGCAAAGCACCTAAATCCTTCCAACCCATTTACCTGTTCCCGGGTGAATGCTTAATGGGAATCCCCCCTTTCACGGAATCTGGCGCATATCATTTTGTAAGCACTTCCATTCATTCTCGGCTTCATGATACCGGTTAGGGTTTCAGGTAGGCAAGCAACATAATTTGATATGCTGCGCAATATTTTCGCATGCGATCGAAGCTCTTTTTCCACATAAAAGGAGAGAAACAGAACCATAAAAAGGCCATATCCGAACTGGACATGGCCAATAAATACTTTATGATTTCACGTGGATTCTCTTAGTACGATGCATAACGAATGCTATTTCGCAGACTTGTCCAAATATCGTCGGTCTCCGCCCCCATATACCAGAACGCGAAACCCGCTACCCCTCGCTTCGCCGCCATCATCGTCTTGAGTCCGAGTGAACGTCCGTCTTCCACCCAAATCCGGTGCTGACTCCCTTGACGAATGTAACTGACGACATACTGCCCCAGTTCCGAATCCCATGAACGGTTATAGGCTACGGAGCGCATGCGGTAACCCTGTTGAATCAAAGTCAGCTCTTCAGACGACGCCCCGCCTGGCTGCAGCGTCCAATCTCTTGTGTAATACGGAAGCGCTAGAACGGTCTTGGATGACGGAACGACAGAGAGCAGTCGGTCTAAGGCCGATTGAACCCATGGGAGTGAGGATACGGAACCTGCGACAGGATCGCCGTCCCAATGCTCATCATACCCCATCAATACGATATAATCCGTATATCTTCCGAGCGCTTCATAGTCAAAGGCTTCAGTCCAATCTGTACCCAGGTCCGGTGACACGTCAATGGACAGCACCGCGCCTGCCGCCCGCAAGCTCGTCCCGAGTTCGGAAATGAATGCCGTTAACGAGAGCCGGTCCCCTGGACTTACGTTCTCGAAGTCCACATTAATGCCAGATAATCCGTATGTCTTCACATATCCGGCAAGAGTCTGAATAACAGAAGCCCTCTTCTTCTCGTCCGACAGAATCTGATGCGTCAATTCCGAATCCGAATGATTGCCGAGCATCGCCCACACCTTTTTATTGTTCTGCTTGGCCCAAGTGGTAAGGCTGGCATCCGCATAGTTCGAAAGAGGTTTGGATCCCTTTTCTAGGAAAAACCACCTTGGTACGAGCGTATTAACGTGACTCTTCTTCACCTGCTCCTTAAACTGGGAGGTCGTTAATCCGTTTTGCCAGCCCAGCTGGATGCCTTCCTTCGGCGTCTTGTGGATCGCACTCGCCCACACCTTATCCTTCAGAATCCTGGCGAGTACCGCAGCCGTTTCCTCGCGGGTCATAGCCTCGGACGGACGAAACGTCCCGTTTGCCCCATCCATCAGGCCAAGCGTATGCGCAGCTTGCACATAAGGAGCCGCCCAAGGGGCGATTTGGTCCGCATCGTTATACGAAAGATCGCTACCAGCATCGTTACCGGGATTAACTTTCAGTGCCTTGACGATCAGAACGGCGGCTTCCTGTCTCGTAATTTGGGACGACGGCTCGAATGTACGCTTGCTTTTACCTTCAGCGATACCGAGTTGAACCGCAGCTTCAATCCAGCCGTAATACCAACTTTTCGCAGAAACATCACTAAACGTCGGGATATCGGCATCCACAGGCGCAAGCCTCAGCAAACGGTCGGTCATAGTCACAAATTCGGCGCGTGTCACGTTTTTTTTCGGTTCAAATTTCCGATTACCCGCGCCGTTTACGACGCCTTCCTTCACAAGTTCTATGATTTCGTTCTTGGCAAAACTGCCTGCAATATCGTCAAACGGCACAGAGGTAGACGCAGCCGCTGCGTTGGTATAAGCGCCGAACGCCACGGCCGTCGCCAGCCATACAACTACAACTTTATTACGTATTTTCAAAACAAATGCCTCGCTTTTTGATTTTCATAGAATAGATTCATAACCCATAACTTCTATCCTATCAAAAAAAGGCATGAAAGGTAGACGACCAAATCATGGAATACATGTATGAGACTTACACTCTCAAATGGTCCGCTCTCCATTTCGTGATCGCTTGCTTAATGGCATCAGGCTGCATCCCTGTCTCCGCAGCTTTGGAACAAAGTGCTGGGAACTCCTCATCTGCTGCGAACCGAAGCGCAATGATCTGCTTCACGTTCAGCCTTGGATCTAATAGCTTCCCGGTTAAGCGGTAATACCTGAAATTCTCCTCCTGACGAATGATCCGGTCTTGAAGCTTGGTACTGTACAGCCGTAGCAGCGCAGCAAGCAGCACGATTACAATCGCCATGCCGAAGAGTAAGACCGATGCGTAGCTGAATGCCTCTCTAATCACGTACACAACAGACGCGACCAACACAATTAACACAATTAGAGTCAGCACAAAATGATACATCGGATCTACTTTCTTATGATTTTGGTAGGTTTGTTGATTCGATTGACTCATCAATACATCTCCTCCTCTTCCATTTTACGAATTAAGATCATGATTGCCTTACTAATCATTTCATTCGTGCAAGCCGTTCATCTTCCTGCTGGATAATCACCTGATTTCAAAAAAATGGTTGCACAAATAATTGTGTATAATATATACTGATTACATAATACACAGTTAATTGAAGGGAGCATCCCCATGTACAACAACGCAATTGAAGTCAAAGGACTACGCAAGACGTTCGGAAGCCAGACCGTACTCCATGGACTCGATTTAACTGTCCCAGCCGGATCAATCTATGCTTTGCTTGGACCTAATGGCGCCGGCAAAACAACGTTGATCAACATTTTATCCACCTTGGTTGCACCGGATGAAGGCTCTGTGCGTGTCGCAGGCTTTGATGTGGTGAAGGAGAAGCAGCGCGTCAAACGGTCCATCAGCTTGACCGGCCAATTTGCTGCTGTCGATGATGTACTGACGGCGGAGGAGAATCTACGTATGATCTGCCGACTGTCGGGACTTACCAAGGAACAGTCCCATGTTCGAAGCCAGCATCTGCTCAGACAATTTGACCTTACGGCATCGGCGAACAAACAAGTCAAGACCTTCTCTGGCGGAATGCGTCGGCGCTTAGACCTTGCGACCAGTCTCGTCGTCAATCGATCGATTGTCTTTCTTGATGAACCAACGACGGGTCTTGATACCATCAGTCGACGAGCCTTGTGGGATATCATTCTGGGCTTAAGCAGTGAAGGTATCACGATTTTCCTCACGACTCAGTATCTAGAAGAGGCTGATCAATTAGCCGATACGATTGCGGTGATCCATGGTGGTCGTGTCGTCGCATCCGGAACACCATCAGAGCTTAAATCACGCATCGGCGGTGAAGTCATCGAGCTGACCAACGCGAAGGATCAAGTCATTCGCACCATCCCTACGTTCGGCGATATTCATGATGTCAGCCGAATACTCCACGAACTCTCTCACACCCTACCGAAGGATACACAAGTAAGCATACGCAAACCAAGTCTAGATGATGTCTTCGTTGCGCTTACGACTTCATCTGAAATGAAAGGAGCTATCTCATGATCACATCTCAAACGACGGTTCAACCGGCTTCCATCTGGGTTACAAATCGCGTCTTTATTGGACGTAGTCTCCGCCACAGCATCAGAAATACCGAAGCTTTGATTATGGCTATCATGCTGCCCGTCATGCTCATGCTCTTATTCACTTACGTCTTCGGCGGCGCGATTGAACCTAGTGGTAATTATGTGAACTACGTCGTTCCCGGTATTATCCTGCTCTGTGCGGGCTTCGGTTCATCCAGTACCGCTGTGGATGTCTCCAACGACATGACCAATGGAATCATTGAACGGTTCCGTACCATGCCCATTCAAGCGATTGGTGTCATTACCGGCCATGTAGTCGCGAGCCTCATTCGCAATATGATGGCGACAGGTGTCGTGATCGCCGTTGCCTTGCTCGTGGGGTTCCGTCCCACAGCGAATGCAGTGGAATGGCTTGCCGCACTTGGCGTCATTCTACTCTTCATTCTCACATTCACGTGGCTGTTCGCAGCCATCGGAATCGTCGCTGGCAGCCCTTCTGCTGCATCTGGATACGGGTTCATCCTGCTATTCCTACCGTACCTTTCCAGCGCCTTCGTCCCTACCGATACCATGCCTTCTTGGCTGCAAGGGATTGCAAATCATCAGCCAATCACACCCGTCATCGAGACCATTCGCGGACTGCTCACCGGAACGCCGCTGCAGCAACAAGGCTGGATCGCTGTCGCCTGGTGTGTAGGGATTCTCCTCATCGCCTTCCTATGGAGTATGCTGTCCTTCCGTAGACGGGCTGGTCAACGATAAGACATTTATTCAATAATAAATAAAGAACAGCGGCTCGATCTTCATCGAATCGCTGTTCTTTTGGTTTGTCATCAATACTTTACTTCGATCCCGATTGGTTCAATTCCTTTATCGTCAAATAGTGCTCAATGCTGTCCAGAATTCTCTCCAACCCGAACTCGAAATCATCACCGACGTTGTTGTCCTGCTCATTCTCTCCCGTATATGCCCCCGACGCAATCACAGGGTAGAGATCTGGATACTGCTCCGGCTTGACCAGCATTTGAAGCGCAGATCCATAATTCACTCCGCTGAAACTCGCCACCGAAGAACCCGCTTCCACAGCACGGTCGATATCCCGAAGGAGCATGCCGCCGGATCTGGAATAGCTGCTCAGGAGGAGAATGAACGACATTTTCTCGAAATGATTCAATGGCAGTTGGCGCATGGAACGCAGTGCCCAATCAATGACCTTCAGATTGTACGGCGCAAGCGGAATCCCCATAATCGGAATATCGATGTACCACGGGTGGTCACGGAACACTTGCATACACGCCCTCACAAATGTACGCAAATTCTCCCGCCAATCCATTGATTCCTCCGCAACGTCGGGTATCTGAATATTGCATACAGCATCCTGCATAAGATATAGCAGATCATCCTTGCTCGATATATAACGATAGAGAGACATCGTCGTAAACCCAAGCGAGCCAGCCACGCGACTCATCGATACAGCTGCGAGTCCGTCTTTGTCGGCGATAGCAATAGCGGCTTCGACGATTTTCGGAATGCTCAGTTCGCCTTTAGGCCCTCTCGTCGGTGGTTTGTTCAATCCCCAGCTGAGCTTCGCACCGTTCGGCAGCGCGTTCAACACATCTTGATCTTCAGGTCGGTTGTCCTGCATATCGGAAAAGCCCCCATTCATTCACCCGATAAAGTGTATATTATATACACAGTATACCATAATTTAGGGCATCGTTCGAACATTTCATGATCATTGGAAGGATGCCTATCATTTCACCGCGGAAATAATTAAGAACATCGGACGGCGCAGCTCATCCCGCATTCCGTCATATTTGTCGAGCAACTCGATAGCAGGCTGCGGTTCGCTTAGTTCTTTGATCGTAAACCCGGCACCGATGAGCAAATTCAGATGCGTCGCGACAGTACGGTGGTATTTGACAACCTCGGTCTCCAAGAAGTTCGCAACCCGCGGGCCTTCGCTCTGGTAATCATCCACTGGCCAGTGCAGACGTTCGCCCGCTGCACCGTAATGCCAATCTTGGGCTGACCGCGCCGTAAAAATTGGATGTTCGAACGACAAGATGAACGCCCCGCCTGGCACGAGACTATGGTGGATTTGGCGATACACTTCTTCCAGATCCTGAATATAGTGGAACGCTAACGAGCTAATCACAACGTCGAATTCTTCTGCCGCGAAATCAATATCCTCCATGGCAAGACAGCGATAAGATATGGCGGGATCATCCGACAATGCTCTGGCACGTTCCAGCATCTTCTCAGAGATATCAAGGCCCAGCACCGTGCTAGCCCCCTGCTCGCGTGCATAACGGCAATGCCAGCCAAAACCGCAGCCAAGATCTAGCACGCGCTTCCCCCGCATATCAGGGAGCATTGCACGTAATGCCGGCCACTCCCCTGCTTCCTTCAGCCCGCCCGTGGAGCGTGGCATCTGGCTGTATTTATCGAAAAATTGTGGATCATCGTATTTATTTTGTTTCATATTACTGCACCCCTTGATTCCTTTATTTCATATGCATCATGATCAATAACGCTTCCCATTATACTTCATTCATTGCCCCGAACGTTGTGATCCACGAACCAGCCGGGTGATGGATAAGATCAACAAGACGATCTTGCAGAACGGGCGGCAGCACGTTATGCTGCTTAAGCGACGCCGTCTCAAGCTCGATCCATTGGAACGTAAGATGACCTTCTTGGGAATCAGGGATATGATGCGCGTGCAGCATGTCCGATTTCACTTCGAACAAATGGCTAATTTCATGGTGCATCACACCTTGCTCATCGTACCGATGCGTCTCAAGGACACCTAGAAAACGGGTGATGTGACACGCTACACCTAGCTCCTCATACAGCTCTCTCCGCAGCGCATCCTGCGCCCCTTCACCCAGCTCAATGCCGCCGCCAGGTAAGAACACATGTGCCCCTTCAACCTCGCTACTAAAAGCTTGTTTTCATGCACAATCACCGCTCGAGCAATATGGCGAAATTGGATGTTCACCACACACACCTCCGATTGATATCCGATTTGTCTCATTCATGATGTATTTTATCAGATGTTGGAAATATTAGGGAGGTGTCATATCAGGTTGTGTTATGGGACCTGCTGCTCTATCCTGGATCATTGCAGGAAGAAACAGCAGAACGCCACATTAAATCCGCTCTATATTGGATCATTGCAGGAACTTTCTCATATCAGCGTGGAGATAGATCGATATGCTCCTATTATCGTGCAGATCTCCATGATAGCTCAGCTAAGACACGTCTCCTCCCACCTTTTCCTGCAAATATCCACGATAGCTGCTCAAACGCTGCCGCACTCGCCGCCAACCTACTACTTATTAAAAAAAACAGCCCCTCCCGAGGAGTGGACTGTTCATCTCACACATGCAATCGATAAGGTGCCGTCGATTCCCGCACAATTATTTCTGGTTGCAGCATGATCGATGTATTCCGTTTGGAGCCCTGAATCAGCTTCAAGAGCAGGCGAGCCGCTTGCTGACCCATCTGTTCACCCGGCTGGCGGACCGTGGTTAGACGCGGATGAATCTCCGAAGCGAAGGCCTGATCATCATAGCCGATTACCGATATATCCTGCGGTACTCGATACCCTGCGCTCTGGAACGCTTCCATTACTCCAAGTGCCAGACCATCATCCCCAGCGAACACCGCTGTAGGAATAAGCCCTTGCGCAATCCACGCTTGGGCGGCTTCAAAGCCGGTGCGGATGCCGAAGGTTGTATTCGAGATGACGAGTGGCGTTAGCCCCGCTTCCTGCAGCGCTTGTTCGAATCCTTGTCTCCGCTGACGTACACTTAAAAAATGCTCGGGGCCGCTTAGATGCGCAATCTTCGTATGACCGAGCTCCAACAAATGACGGGCCGCGTCGTAGCCACCTTTCGTATTATCCACGTTCACCGTTAACGCTCTCGAATTTTCCACATGATTATCGATGATAACAAACGGAATTCCCTTACGCTTCAGCTCCGTTATATCATTCTCTTCATTTAACGGCGAGAGCACGATAATCCCATCGACACGATCCTCTTGGAATAAAATATTATGCTCCCTCGCATCCTTCTTCGTCGGATTAAATATGGACAATGCCAGGAAATAGCCCTGCTCTTCCAAGCATTCATTCACGGATTGGACAATCGTCTCGAAGACGGTATCCTGCAGCGTAATTAATGTAAGACCAATTACACCTGTCGAACCCCTTGCCAAGCTTCGCGCTGCCGAATTCGGCCGGTAATCCAGCTCCTTAATCGCTTGAAGAACCTTCTGGCGATTACTGTCCCGAACAGAAGGAACATTGTTCAATACTTTAGATACTGTGGCGAGCGAGACGCCTGATTTAGCAACAACATCTAAGATACTTACTTTTTTCATCCCGGTTGGACTCCTCCAAATTATATAAACGTTTATATATATTTATGATATCATCATAGTTCCATTATACCCTACCGTCAACCTTTAAGTATATATTTGACAATCCGGAAATCGAAGGATTATTATATTACTTGTAATTATAAACGTTTATAACTAATTTATCATCCCATCGTTTAGGAGGCATTCCCTTGAATTATCAACCGAACAGTCAAAGGTATGATAACATGCTGTACAACCGTTGTGGGAACAGTGGTCTCAAACTTCCTGCAATCTCCTTAGGTCTCTGGCATAACTTCGGAGATGGATTTGTCTTTAACCATTGTCGTCAAATGATCCAGCGCGCATTCGACCTTGGCATTACACATTTTGATCTCGCCAACAATTACGGATGGCCGGGAGGATCCTCGGAAGAGACGCTTGGTAAAGTCTTGAAGCTTGACTTCGCTTCCCATCGCGATGAGCTGGTTATCTCGACCAAAGCCGGGTGGGATATGTGGCCTGGACCTTACGGCGATGAAGGATCGAAGAAGTACCTTGTCGCAAGCCTCGATCAGAGCCTCAGACGGCTTGGGCTTGATTACGTCGATATTTATTACCATCACCGACCAGATCCGAATACACCGATCGAAGAGACGATGGGAGCGCTAGATCTGCTCGTTCGCCAAGGCAAAGCATTATATATCGGGATCTCCTCCTATAACGTAGAAGAATCCCGCGCAGCCTTCGCTGCGCTGCAGAAGCTGGGCACACCGTGTCTAATTCATCAACCTGCCTATTCCATGCTGGATCGCACAGTAGAGGACGGGTTACTTGACCTGCTAGACCAACAAGGTGTCGGCAGCATCGCCTTCTTCCCGCTCGCCCAAGGCATACTGACGAATAAATATGTCACTGGCATCCCGGCCGATTCGAGAGCAGCCCGCGGCATGCGGTTCCTGCAGCCATCACATATTACGGATGAGATTATTTCGAAGACATCACGACTCCATGAAATTGCCCAGGCTAGAGGCCAGTCTTTAGCGCAAATGGCCATCGCATGGGTGCTGCGTGGCGGTCATGTTACTTCCGCGCTGGTTGGTGCTAGCAAAGTCAGTCAAATTGAAGAAAATGTCGGAGCGCTCCAGAACCTCTCCTTCACCGAAGAAGAACTGCAAGTCATTGATCATATTCTCCAATGAGAAAGCTGTTTTCAGATTCTATTGTAGTAAACGAAAGACCGTCACACCGATCAATGATCGGGTGACGGTCTTTGACATTACGGCTGTTTCGTGAAGTTCAGCCAATTCAGGTTCGGATCGCCTTTTGGCATCGAGATGCGAATAGACTGAAGACCTGCTGGCAGCGCAATCGTCGTGGTGGCCGTTTTCCACGTCTGATATCCGCCAGTCTTCGGAATGTTAATAGAGCCTAACAGCGTACCGTAGCTGTCTCGAATTTGGAAGACGCCCCCGGTCACCGGACTTGCGACACGGAAATCGACATTGTAGACCCCCGCGCTCTGAACGTAGACGACATAATCCAACCAGCCGCCTTGGCCATTCCATCCAACATTCTTGCCTCCGCCCACATCAGACGTATTCTCTAGCGATGTGTTCGCCGTCGCTTGATAGTTCTCGGCTTCAATTTTCCCTGGAATCGCCGCTGCCGTTGCCCCCGAGCTTAGTCCGTTACGAATAGCTTCCCAGAAGGTTGCGTCCTCTTCCCCTAAGCTATAGATCGAGACACCCGCCAGACCATACTGAACCGTATAGTTCGTTTTCTGAGCAATACTGAGCGCATCTTCATACCATACGATATGGTTCTGACCGTTCGTCTTGTACTTGAAATACATCGAGCCTGTCGCAGCGTCTCTTGTCGGCGTCGCGCGATACGTGCTCATCAGATTCGGAATATCCTTCGAATACATGAGCACATTGCTGCTGTTCGTTGGATCGGATAGATTCCAATCGTTCCCGTAAGCAGGTATGCCCATGAGCAGCTTGCTAGGGGATACATGCTGTACGGCATAATCCAGCGCATTCGTAATGAATGACTTACTCGATACCGGACCTGAATCGCTCCATACCCCATATTCGTCATAGGTCATCATTTGCAGCAGATCTGCATCTTGACCAAGCGCCGTGAAATCGAACGGATAAGTCCAGCTATCATTCGGATTGTCTTCTGTCTTAGCAGGCACAGAGACCATCGTGTAGAAATTGTTCTGCTTCATCACCGTAGCTACATCATGCACAAAACTCGTAAAGTTCGGGCCTTCCGTCGCGAGCATGCCTTCAAAATCGATATTGATGCCTTTATAATGATTGTCTTTGACAAGCTTCAGCATATTATTAATCAGATTGCTTCTTGCCGATGGATTCGTCAAAACGGTATGCGCTAATGCGCTGTCCCAATCATAGGTAGCATCATTATAGTTAGAGACGAGTGCATAAGAGACAATGCCATGCTGATTCGCATAATTCACCGCATCTGTCGGCACATTACCGATCAAGTTCCCGTTCATGTCTGTATTAAACGTATCGGTCGAGAGATGTGTGAGATTGCTGCCAAATGCATTTAGATCATTACCCGTATCGACTGTGTAATAACCTAATACAATAGGGGGCGCAGATGCGGCCTTGGCTATCCCTCCTCCGAAGGACATATTACTCGACAACAGGGTCACGATTAATCCGAACAAGGCTAATGATTTTTTCATTGCATTCTTCCTCTCCCCTACTTCAACTTTTTTACATTCTCCAGCCATCTGTCCTGCTTAAACTTCAAGAGCTTGGCGTATCCCACTTTCTGCGCATCTTGCTCGGCCTGATCGAAGATCGCTGCAACCTCTTCATCGCTTTTCGCATTCTGAATGGACATGGCTCGTGCCTTGGAATAAATTTCTTGCACACTCTGCGCGATAATTCCTTCTTCCGATTCGACCGTTGGGTCCAGATTAACGAATTGCGTACTGTTCAATTGCGTCTTCCATGTAATTTCGGACTGCCAACGCGTCTCCCAGTTCTGCTCTTCCGGCTTTAATGTCTTCTCGAATTTCATCTTCGACGTATCGATGAACGATGTATTACTGTTCCATTGAAGATCTGCTGTTGAATCCATGAGTTCGTTGCGCCCGACTGGATCGCTCGTGAATTTATCGGTAAAGATCGGTGATCCTTCCGCATCGAACCCTTTCCAATACAACCCTTCAGGCCCCCAGATAATCGTGCTCTGGCCTTCTGGCCCCGTTGACCAATCGAGAAAAGCGAAGATGCCTTCCGGATTTTCAGCTGCTTTCGTGATGACGCTGACATTCCACCCAAGTTGATTGTAGTTGCCTGGATAGATCTTGTTCTTGTCTAAACCTGCTTTATGAATCGGCCAGATCATGAAATAACCTGCTTCGGGATCTTTTGCGCGAAGCGCTGTGTCCGCACGTGATCCGAGCTGCGTTGGGCTTGGGGAAGCATAGACAGCGACGCGGCCTGTCGTCAACTTCTCAGAAACCTGATCCATGTTTTCGGTAAATGCATCTTGTGTCATCAACTTCTCACGATACAATCGGCTGGCGAATTGTACGGATTCACGATAAGCGGGGTCTAAAAATAAACTTTTCATCTCATTGCCTTCCGGAACGGCGATCATACCTGTGAAGTAAGCGGTCCGGCCTTCACCAAAGGCGGAGTACATCGTATCGACACCTGCTGCACCCTCACCCGACTCAAAAGGCACAACATCTGGGTATTTGTCCTTCACTTGTTTCAAATAGGCATAGAGATCATCTGTTGTCTCTAGCTTTGGCGAGCCCAGTTCTTTATAGATTTTGCTGTTCACGACATAACCTGCATTTCCCTGTGGCGTACTCGTATACCAATTCGGAAATTGATACAGCATGCCATCGGGAGAACGCAGCATGTTGAGCGTCTCTTCGCCAGCCCATTTCTTCAAGTTCGGATACTTGTCGAGGTAATCATCTAATGGGACGAGCAGACCAGCAGTACGCAGCTTCTCGATCTCGGAGTCGCGCTCGGTCCAGATCACATCCGGCAATTCATTCGACACGATCATCGTGCTTAGTTTTGTTTTGGCTGCCCCGCCGGAATTTATCGCGGTGACATCGACCTTCTTGTTCTCTTTGATCCATTTGGACGCTTGGTCTGCCCCCCATTGCGGCATCGTATACCAGTCGTAATTCCCATAGAAGCTGAAAGATAACGGCTCACTGCCTAGTACAAAAGCCTTCCCTTCGCTCTCGCTCTTCTCCGCCGCGCTTGTCTTCAGCTCGGACGCATCCGTGTCCTCTTTGCTGCATCCTGTCATCGCGAACATCACCCATACCATAATTATCGTCAGAAGCAACGATATTCTGTTCTTCTTACGCTCTCGCATTCGCTAATACCCCTCTCATTGAGATCGAATCAATTATTCTTTAATTGAACCAATCAAGACGCCCTTAACGAAATATTTCTGTATAAAAGGATAGACCATGATGATCGGCGCCGTTGCCACCATCATCGTAGCCATCGTCAAGGATTTGGTTGTTACCGTTTTCATATTCTGCAAATGCCCAGCTGCCGCCGAATCCATCTGCGACATTTGTTGAGACATGATGTTGGAATTCAATATTTGCTGAAGCTTGGTCTGGATCGGCAGCAAATCAGCATTGGAGATGAAGATACCTGGCGCAAACCAATCATTCCAATGATTGATCGCCGTGAATAGCGAGAGCGTCGCGATGACCGGACCGGACAGCGGGAGCACAATGCGAAATAAGATCCCAAAGTTCGAACATCCATCAATCGTTGCCGACTCCGATAGGCCGGCAGGCAGCCCCAGGAAGAAGGTGCGGAAGATGATCATATTCCAGACGCTGATGAGCCCTGGGATCACCATCACCCAGAACGTATTCATCATGCCCAATTCACGAATCAGAAGGAAGTAAGGAATCAATCCGCCGCTGAAGTACATGGTGATGACGCAGAAGACCATGTAGAACTTCCTTCCGACAAGCTCCTTGCGGGACATGCCGTAAGCGAAAATCGCTGTAGCTAGAATCGACAGACTCGTTCCGATCGCGGTACGCAGCACGGTAATGATGAATGCGCTTACTAATCGACGATCTTCAAAGACCACCTGATAGTTCGCAAGCGTAAAATCCCTTGGCCAGAATGTTATGCCTCCGAGCACGGTGTCTGTGCCCGAATTGAACGAAATCACTGCCGCATTCCAGAACGGATAGAATGTCGCAAAGCCCAAAATAGACAGCGTAAAATATACGAAGAAAGAAAACGTCTTGTCTCTAAAGCTACCACTATGCATCATCACATCAACCTTTACTCCAAAATCGGATGTCTACCATAAGCTGTTATTCGATTTGCGTGCGATAAAATTGGCCGTTGTCAATAATCCAATACTAATGACCGCTTTGAACAAACCTGCCGCCGTGGCGTAGGAGAATCGATTGTTCTGAATCCCAATGCGATACACATACGTATCGAGCACATCCGACACATCTCTGAGCGACGGATTCGGAGCGAGCAGCAAGATATCTTCAAACCCTGCATTCAGGAAATCTCCGATCGCTAGAATCATGAAAATAATAACGACAGGTGTGATCATGGGCAGCGTAATCAAATAAATCTGTCTAAATCGGCTTGCGCCATCGATCGAAGCCGCCTCGTACAAATGAGGATCAATGCCTGTAATCGCTGCCAAATAGACGATTGATCCAAACCCGATTTCTTTCCACACGTTCGTCGTAATTAAGATCGACCAGAAATACTTCGGCAGGGATAGGAAATTGATTGCACTATCAGTGAGATGCAGCTTCTGCAGCAGCATATTGATGCTGCCGTTATCTACGGACAGGAGCGACATCGCAAACCCCGATACGATCACCCACGATAGAAAGTGCGGCAAATAACTGATCGTCTGAACAATTCGCTTGAATGCCATTTTCCGTACTTCATTCAGCAGTAAGGCGAGGAGAATCGGGGCCGGAAACCCAATACATAACTTCAATAGACCGATGACGATCGTATTACGCATAATCTGACCGAACTCTGGCGCGTTAAAGAACATCTCAAAATGACGAAATCCAACCCAGGAGCTATCAAAGAAGCCCTTGAAAATGCTATAGTCCTGAAAGGCCATGAGCACGCCATACATCGGAATGTAGCTGAATATGAAAATAAACAGAATAGCTGGAACAACCATAATCTGAAGATCCCATTGTCTAAAAAACCGTCTCGTAGTCCCTCTGTTGTTCATCCTTCATGCCCCTCTCACGTCGCTCGCCTTTAGGAAAAGAACCGAGGCAAAAAGTGTTTGTTCTGAGCGAGCATCTCATCCAGCATCGGCTCTGCAATATTCGCTGAAGGCACGAGCGGGTGGTGGGACAATGCGAGCAGAGCAAGACTGCGATCCCCATGCACAGCCGCTTCGATGGCGAGCTGCTCATACGTCTTCACCGCATGAATGAGCCCCTTCACCGCAAGTGGCACATTCGATACCGGCAGCGGAATTGGCCCCTGCTTCGTTACGACACAATTGACTTCAATGCAAGCATCCGGTGGCAAGAAGTCAAGAATGTTCCCATTCAGCACATTCAACGTCTGAATATCGCGTGTGTCATTGTACAAGGATTTCATGAGTCGTACCGCCGCTTCCGAGTAATAGGCCCCTCCGCGCTGCTCCAGCTGCTTCGGCTTTTCCGATAGATTTGGGTCCTGATATAATGTGAAGAGTTCATCCTCAAGTCGTTTCACCACTTCTGCACGCGTACCTTCTCTAGCCGACGTCTCGATCTGATCTTCGAGCATCTCTTTTTGCAAATAGAAATATTTCAAATAATACGACGGGATGGCGCCCAGCGCTCGAATCAAATCCTTATTCCAAGACGATTGTGGAACATTCTTGCC
The DNA here is from genome assembly GCF_009363075.1 of Paenibacillus guangzhouensis. Lineage (NCBI taxonomy): Bacteria > Bacillati > Bacillota > Bacilli > Caryophanales > Paenibacillaceae > Paenibacillus > Paenibacillus guangzhouensis. Next base: position 3,632,991 of record NZ_CP045293.1, read on the forward strand.
GGTATAGCCCTCATGCTCGCCGAGCATCCCTTCGAGCTTCGATTCGCCGTCAATTCGGACTTGAGTCACCCAGTGCAAGTGGTTCAGCCCCACGAACTCTGCATAGATATGTTCAGCTGGTACATCATACAAATCCATTAACCATTTGTAGATGCCTGTTGGCGCATTGCATAGGCCAATTGCTCGAATCTTCGAATGCTTGTTAATCGCCTCTGTGACCATCCCCGCAGGATTCGTGAAATTGAGCATCCATGCATCTGGGCAGATCTCTTCCATATCCTTACAGATATCAAGCAATGCCGGGATCGTCCGCAGCGCCTTCATCATCCCACCTGGTCCCGTCGTTTCTTGCCCAATCACACCGTATTTGAGCGGAATCGTCTCATCCCAGATCCGGGCTTGCAGCAGTCCGACACGCATTTGCGTCGATACGAAATCTGCCCCCTTGAGCGCTTCACGGCGGTCCAGCGTGAGATGCACAGCGATCGGAAGATTCGCTCGCTCGACCATTCGCTGGGCGAGCTTCCCGACGATGTCGAGCTTATGCTTGCCTTCCGGAATATCAACGAGCCACACCTCCGTCACAGGGAATTCTTTGTAGTTTAGTATGAAGCCTTCGATTAACTCCGGCGTGTAGGATGAACCGCCACCCATGACCGCTACTTTCAATCGTCTAGTCAACGTGAACCACTCCTTTAAGATGTTTGATGAATCGAAGCTGCATATAGATGTCATCGGTTATCGTAAGTCCGTCCCAATCCATCGCGAGCAGGACAGCTCCAACGACGGGTTCCATGTCCAGTGTCCGCAGCTGACAATTCGGAGCCGCCTTGCGTACCTCTTCGAGAATGTAAGGATGGATAAATTGCGCATCCCCTTTAGTAATAATACTGCCTGCCAGCACAAGATCGAACGTTTCCTGCTGCATACCGAGCTTCTCAATGACCGCCTTCGCCGACAATCCTAGTTCCGTGCCTTGCACGCGTAGAATGCTTAACGCGATCTCATCGCCGACCGCCGCAGCCGAGAATAATAACGGGGCAAGTGCCGAAGGCGCCTCCATGCCATGGTCTAAAAAGTTATGGAACATCTGCTCTACCGAATCATAGCCCAGCTGATCTAATATGAGCGGCGTCAACACTGTCGCTTCGCTTCGGCCTTCCCAAGAGCGAATGACGGAACGGAACGCTTCGATCGCAAGCTCTCTGCCTCCGCCAAAATCGCCGTAGGGGTACCCGAACCCTCCGCATTGCAGCATTGCGCCCTGCGGATTAATCCCCGCACAATTCATGCCTGTACCGCAGATGACCACAACACCATACGGCCTCATCGTCCCAGCTCTCAGCGCACTGATCGTATCGCATACAATCTCATACCTCGGGAAGCCCAGCGACTTGATCATGGGTCTCAAGATCTGAAAATCCGCCTCTCGATCTGCCCCTGCTAAGCCGAACCCTGCGTAACGAATGTGTTCCGGTGCGAGCCCCGCTTCTTGCAGTGCTAGACTCGTCGCTTCTTGAATATTCCGCCTGGCCATCTCCTCTTGAATCTGATGGTTACCAGGTCCGCTGTGACCGCTCGCGATCATTCGCCCTTCTGAATCCGTGATGACGGCAAGTGTCTTACTGCCACCGGCATCTACACCTAGGTAATATCCCACACCTGTCTCTCCCATCCTGATAAAATATTCAAATAATTATAAACGTTTATAATTAAATTTCAAAAAATAAAGAGTGTCTCACTCTTTATTTCAAACCAAATGATTCAGCATTCACCGAAGAACCTTTTACAAGGATTTATTTATAATTTTATTATAAACGTTTATATTTTATGACCATATTCTAATGAAGTAACGCCATGGTGTCAATCCTTTTCTTCGACAAGCTTGTCCGATGATTTGGCTAGTCATGTCGAATCATGCTAACCAAATTAAAGTACATTGCTTTTATTTATTTAATATGATATTGTTACTAATGTCAGCTAAGATTTTTACGGTTAGTGCAGTCATAATTGGGTATTCTAGTAACGTGATTTGGGAAACAAAACCTGAGGAGGTCATTCGTCATGTCCAAATTAAACATCGGAATTATTCTAGGAAGCACACGCCAAGGTCGATTAAGCCCACAAGTTGGTGAATGGATTAAGAAAATTGCAGATGGACGCGGAGATGCGAATTATGAGATCGTAGATATCGCAGACTATAAACTGCCACTACTCGGAGAAGTAGATGCAACAGAACAAGCAACAGCTTGGAATGAGAAGTTATCTACGTTAGACGGCTTTGTATTTATCGTTCAGGAATATAACCACAGTATTACAGGCGCACTTAAGAACGCACTCGATTATGCACGCGAAGCTTGGAATAACAAAGCAGCAGGGATCGTTAGTTACGGTTCTGTAGGCGGTGCTCGTGCAGCTGAGCATTTGCGCGGCATCCTCGGCGAATTGTCTGTCGCAGACGTTCGCGTTCACCCAGCCTTATCCCTGTTCACAGATTTCGAGAATGGATCTGTCTTCAAACCAGCTGACCTGCATTTAACGAATGTCAATGGTATGCTTGATCAAGTACTTGCATGGAGCGGTGCATTGAAGACTTTGCGTTAAGATAGATGAAGGCCCATCCCTAGCACAATAAGGGGATGGGCCTTTTTTTCAACGGAGTCTTAGGAATACTTCCTTGTACTTAGCCGCTTGCTGAACACAGGATAGATTAAGGTAGACACAAGCGCCACCACCGTCATCAATGCGCCTGCCATATCCAACGTCATCATCGTGTACACGAGATAGAAGATCGGGGTGATTAATACCAATCCCGGTACAGCAAATAACGCTGCAAGCCACGTCCATCGTTCTTCTCTGCACCGGAATGAAATATTGATCCCGATGAGACTGAACACGAAAGGCCAGAACATGAGATAGCTTCCACCCGGCAGCAGGAATGCCGCCGCCACGCCAAACAGTAACCACAAGAACAAAATACTCGCCCATACATTCTCCGTACGGACATAACGCGAGAGCCAACGATACAAGCCGATGGTGATCAACGCAGTTATCGCGAGCAACCCGATCAGATAATACACACTAATATGAGATTTCGTTAGAATATCCGTATATCGTTCGCTCGACACATTCGACGGAATGAAACGCCACAGCAAAGGAATGACCCCATACACGAAGCCCAGACTGCCTATTGGAATCAGGATACCGCCCATCATCCCCCGAACCGTTAATCGATGTTGTCGGAACCCGTGCCATAAAGTGAGCACAAACAACAAGGCACCAAGCGCAATGAATCCAATTGCCCAAGACTGAGGATAGCTGACCATATGCCAACCGAACACATTAAAATAAATCCGATCTTCTTGCCGCACCTCGTTTAAATCAAGTTGGCCGAAGTGACGTGATAAGCTCAACATGTATTCCCCATGATGCTGAAGGCTGCTCCGATCCAAGTTCTCGGGCGTATCCGTAGGACTGTGGTACGCGTCTAACCCCATCCCGAAGGCAAAATTCATGCCAGGCAGTCCGCCCTGCTTAAATATCGTAAGGTCGGTGTCATTGGGCATTAGCTTATATACGTTATATATGAGCGAATACGCAATAGGCTGCTGCGCGGCTTTCATGAATTCTTGGATGATCCACCCGTTCTGCTCACTCGTCTCGAACATAAAGACGGGGCCTTTATTTCCCCGTGCCTCAAAATTGAGTACCAATCCGACATCTTGAACCCATGGATGATCCTGAATAAATGCTTTGGCCCCGAGCATCCCCATTTCCTCCCCATCCGTCATGAGCAGAATGAGATCATTCTTTAAAGGCTGCCCTGCTTGAATCGCTCGGACCGTCTCCAGCATCGCTGCAATCCCAGCGCCATCATCTCCTGCTCCAGGACCCTCGGGTACCGAATCGTAATGTGCAGCAATCATTAATGCCTTGCTGGAATCCGTACCCGGTATGCGCGTAACAATATTCTCAATATTCCCTGATAAATCGTATGTTTCCGTGGCGTGCGAACTCACCGTAGCCTTTTGTATTTCGGGTTGGTAACCGAGCAGACGAAGTTCAGAAATCAGATAATCCCGAACCTCCGCATGACTGGCGCTTTCGATCGGATGCGGGTTCTTCGCGATGACCTTCAACTTCTCAAGGGCCCGCTCCGCCGAGAATTGATCTGCAGGCGCATCGATCCCAACCGACTTCGGTGCCTGAATTTGCAACATGCCAACAAATACGGAAGCTGCGATCAACACGAAGATACTTATACGCCTGAACCATGTAACCCATCGCATAGGGGTCTGCTGTGAAGTCACTGGCGAGATTGGTTGATTCGAATTCACATAATATCCTCCTCATGAAAATAATGGAAAACATTTCAATGATTTCATCATAGCATATTTAACCTATAGCGTGAATTCCAGCGTCAGACTTGTGAAGAAGGGACAGATTCTGTCGTTCATTGATCCTAACGAATCCAGGCAACCTTATTTGATCTTGAAATAGCTAATTTCATCTATAACGAACCGCATTAACGCTATTTATCGAAAAAGGTGGTAATTTCAGCAAAAATCAGCGTTATAACGCCGATACGATTCGTTAGCGGTACGGAAGCAGCATTTTCGCAGAAATAAGGACATTCAGATTCGTTAGCGTAACCTCCTGCTAATAAAAAAGGACTCAAGCACACTACTGCGCTTAAGCCCTCTTATCTACCATTTCAACGGATTCTGCAATTACTTCATTCCTACCCCACTAAGACTTGCACCCTTCGCGAACACGCGCTTGATGCGCTCCTCCACCTCGGGATCTTGAATGAGCGGCGGCGCCTGATGCGGCTTCGACCGCGCGTCGATGATGACATTATCGCAGCCCCAATGCTTGAAGTCATAGAAGCTGTTCACCCCATAGATATCATGCGACGGATTGCTCCGCGTGAACGTCACCCAGAGGAAATTGTTCAGCTCCGCGCTCAGATAAGCTGGGTCGTCACAAAAAATGATCATCGGGCATGTGGTCAGCGGCCCTCTCGCACGGATCGCATCGCATAAATCGTTCACCTGCTGCTCCGCTTCCGGATAACTCGTGAACTGCGGTCCACGAACGGCGACAATCCCCGGCATCACGAAGTTGACTTGCTCGAAGCCTGGAAGTCCTTGCATGAGTTCGGGAACGTCCGTGCACAGCTCCCGCTTCTTATCGCCCACCGCAGCGAAAATAACCTTACTGCCCGTATTCAATCCCGTTCCTGAATAGTCGAGCGTATCGATCGTCGTATTCGTCTGGAAATGGATATCTCGGTGCAGATCGATTCGCTCCAAGATGTAGCCTAAGAAATCCTCCATCTCATGGGTGCTGACGTTCCGCCCCTTCTCCTCCGCCGTCATGAACAGGAACTTCGCGAGGCTTAGCTGCCCGGTTCCTAGAATCCGATTCGCTTGTGTCAGAATCTCAGCTGGCTGCTTCACCTGTTGGTACGGCGTATACCGCTCGCTGCCGATCGCGAATAACAATGGATGCACACCGGCCGCATCGACGGCATGGACCTCCTTCACGCCGCGAATTTCGTTCTGAATCGCACCGCCCGTCAACTGATGAATCAGATCCCCGAACGACGTATCCTCCTGCGGCGGCCGTCCCACGACCGTGAACGGGTAGATCGCATTTTCGCGCGCATAGACCTTATGCACTTTCATCACCGGAAAAGGATGAATTAAACTGTAATACCCCAAATGATCGCCAAACGGCCCTTCGGGCTTCGTGTCCTCCGGATGAATTTCTCCTGTAATGACGAAATCGGCGTCCAGACTGATGCAATAGCCGTCGACATAGGTGTATCGGAAATGTCGTCCCGACAAGAGGCCCGCAAAGGTTAATTCGCTCATGCCTTCCGGTAACGGCATAATCGCTGACAACGTATGCGCCGGCGGTCCGCCAATAAACACGCTGACCTTAAGCGGCTCTCCCCTCTTATTCGCCTTATGCTGGTGAACCCCGATGCCACGGTGAATTTGGTAATGGATGCCGACCTCCCGGTTCACCTTGTAGTCATTACCCGTCAGCTGTACACGGTACATCCCCAGATTGGAATTCATGATGCCTGGTTTCTCTGGGTCCTCCGAATAGACCTGCGGCAGCGTCACGAATGCCCCGCCGTCGCCTTGCCAATGTTTAATTAGCGGCATATCCGAGATTTGAATCTCTTTGAATCCTGCCGGACCGCCGCTTTTCTTGAATGGCAATGCTTTTCTCGCTGCCACCCCTGTACCGATATATTTGAACGGATTTTTGAGCGCCTTCACCGGGTCGTTGCGAAGTCCAATCACGTTCTGCGTCGAATGCCAGGTATCGCGGAAAATAAACTTGCTGCGCTCCATCGTTCCGAACAGGTTAGAGACGGCGCGATATGTCGAACCTTTGACATTCTCGAATAATAGAGCCGGACCCCCGGCTTCATAGACTTTCATATGTATCGCAGCCATCTCCAGATGCGGATCCACCTCTTCGCGAATCCGAACCAAATGGCCATGTTTCTCCAGATCAATAATACATTCTTCCAAATTGCGATATCTCATGGGATAACTCCAATCTCTCGTAATATAGAACAAGATGACGAGGACAACAAGTCCAACCTCTATTATGTGAAAAAAGAAACGAAATCACAAGCCCGATGCCCGAATCGTTCACGGGTTCATTAGACTGTAACAAATAAGAAGTAGATTCAATTTCACATCTTTATCTGTTCTCCTGGTCATATATTGATGGAAAATGACTTTTGGAGGTATGACGATCCCATGCACGAGCTACATAGTCAAATCGATCAAGAAATCCAGCGGATAACCTACGGCTTAATCCAAGAACAGAAGCAGGATGGAAGCTGGCACTATTGCTTCGAGAACGGCATTGTCATCGATGCCTATCTCATTATTCTCCTTCGCTCCTTGAACGTTCCTAACGAGGAGCTCATCCGGCGGCTGCATGAACGCATTCTGGCGGAACAACAACCGAATGGGGGATGGCGATGGTATACCGATGAGGAAGGGGGGAACTTATCACTCTCCGTCGATGCTTATCAAGCCCTACTCTACTCCGGATACAGCCAGGTACACGATGTGCCAATGCAGCGGGCGAAGCGTTACATCTTATCGAAGGGGGGACTTGCGAGAGCCACGAGCATTCTGACCAAAGCGTTCCTCGCCATCACCGGTCAGCGCCCATGGCCAAGATCGATTACTTCCATCCCGCTTGAGATCATGCTGCTCCCTGCTTCGTTGCCGATCAGTCTCTATGACTTCTCAGGCTATTCGAGAGTCCATCTCGTCCCCTTGCTGTTGATGGCTGATCGGAAATTCTCCAAGAAGACAGTTGCGGCCCCGGATCTCTCTGACCTCTATGTCGGTTCGACAGAAGAAGACGAGGAACCCATGACTAGAGTTTTTCAAGAGTTGCTCGCAAGCATCCAATCCGGCCTAAGCCAGTTGATAGGTACGCCTCGTTCCTTGCATGAGGCAGCGACCAGGAAGGCCGAGCAGTTCATGGTACAGCGGATCGAAGCCGACGGCACGCTATACAGCTATGCCAGCTGCTCACTCCTGATGGTCTTCGCGCTCCTGGCCCTCGGCTACGATACGAAGCACCCGCTGATCACGCATGCCGTACAAGGGCTGATCGCGATGCAATGCCTTACGGATGGACGAACGACCATTCAGAACTCTCCATCCACCGTCTGGGACACCGCGCTGCTCGCCTATGCCCTGCAACAGGCCGGCATGTCGGAAGAGCATAAGACCATCCAACATGCCGCTAGCTACCTGCGCAAGATGCAGCAGCACAAGTCAGGTGATTGGCAGATTCGTAATCCGCATGCACTTCCTGGCGGCTGGGGCTTCTCGGAGACGAATACATTTATCCCCGATGTCGATGACAGCACAGCGGCGTTACGTGCCATCCAGCGATTATCGCATCAAGATCCTGCGTACCTAGACGCATGGAACCGTGGCATCCAATGGGTCATATCTATGCAGAACGATGATGGGGGGTGGCCCGCTTTCGAGAAGAATACCGACAAAGAAATGCTGACTTGGCTTGCGATTCCCGGAGCCAAATCCGCAGCGATCGATCCATCTGAAGCAGACCTGACAGGTCGGACACTGGAGTACTTGGGCAACTTCGCGGCACTGGGCACCAAGCACGACTTCATTCACCGGGGCACCCGGTGGCTCATCGAGAACCAAGGGGAAGATGGTTCCTGGTATGGACGGTGGGGGATTTGTTACATTTACGGCACGTGGGCGGCACTCACAGGACTGGTTGCGACGGGTGTCTCGCCAGATCATACTACCATCCAGAAGGCGGTCAAATGGCTGCTGACGATTCAAAATGAGGACGGCGGCTGGGGCGAATCTTGCAAGAGCGACCTGCTCCGCCGTTATGTGCCGCTTGAAGCGAGCACACCGTCACAGACCGCATGGGCGATCGATGCGCTGATCGCGACACATGCGCAGCCGACGCCTGCCATCGACCGCGGCATGCATCGCTTAATTACCTTACTCCACGAGACAAACTGGGCGAGCACTTATCCGACAGGTGCCGGTTTGCCGGACTTTTTCTACGTCCATTACCACAGCTATCGCACGATCTGGCCTCTACTCACGTTAGGTCACTACCAGAGTAAATATAGAAGTTCACGATAGCGGCATTCCATGAGAATATGGAAACTTCTGTCTTCCAGCCTGCACATTCATGATATAGTAAACTTTAATTTATAATTTTTACCATTTGGTTCAGGAGGGATTTGATGGACTATATTCGTGATTACGTCATGTACGCAGCTATTTTTGGCATGTTTAGCTTTAGTTGGTTCGGCTGGGCGCAGGAGAGACCGCGAGCAAGCTGGCGTCTCTATCTTGGCATCGCATCGGGCATCGCGCTACTCGTCTGCTTATACGGTGTCTATCTCAGCGTAACGCATTGGGACGCCCCGTCAGCATTGAACGATAAGACGTCTTACAGAAACTATTTGATCACTGTCTATGTTGAATTTTTCCTCGCTGCCGCTGGAGCTTTCGCCTTGATCCGATGGAAGCGCAAAGATTATGTTGCACCTTGGATTGCCTTCATCGTCGGGCTCCATTTTATCGGTCTGAAACCCGTATTTAACGATGCCAGTCTGTACGTTCTTGCTGCCCTGCTCGTCATTGTCTCGGTTATTTCGGTATTCCTCGCTCCGAAGCTGAACGTCGCGAATAGTGCGATTACGGGCATCGGTTCGGGCGCAGTGTTATTCGCATTTGCCATCTTAGGATTAATTCGATTCTATCTTGTCTAGGGCATTCGAATCGCTTCAGCAGTCCGCACTAATGGAAAAAGCAGCCTTACGGCTGCCTTTCCTGCCACATTTCATTTCAGAGATCTGACCCCACCTAGGAACATGGCGATCACCTTCATCGTATCCTCCAGTGCTGCCTTGCGCACGGATTCATGTGCAAGCCACAACGCCGTCTCATTCAATGCCCCCGAAATAAAATGCGTCATCGCGTCAAGCGAGACGGCCTGGAGAGCGCCTTGCTCCCTTCGGGGGATTGTCTACGATCATGCCAAGCAAGATTACCAATTTCGGCTTCATATCACTGTATATGCTTCAACTTATCCGGGTTCGCAACGATATAGATTTCATGGATATGGCCCTCGAAGAACTCGAACGAATACACATATCGAAGACCGCTATCCAACGTAAGCTGAAGACCCGGCATCCCATTGACCATAATGTACGTCATATCGAACTTCCCGCTGTACATCCGAAGCAGATTCTGCAATAAGCCAGCCACCTGATGTGCCCCGGCTACCGGAATCAGTCCCGCACGCACCTTGCCGCCGCCATCGGCGTACAACACGACATTATCGCTCAGCAGCTCGAGCAGCCGATCCTTGTTCCCCTGCGTGAGCGAAGTCACGAAGTCGTTGACCAGCCCTTCGGCGACAGTGATCGATGGGATCTGATCGGGATCAAAATGAATGCTTCGCTGGGCACGATGGAAAATTTGGCGGCAATTCGCGCTTGTCTTGCCAACCATCTCCGCAATCTCATCATACGAGTAATGAAAAATTTCGCGCAGCAGAAAAATCGCACGCTCTACCGCATTCAGCTGCTGCAATAGCAGCAGATAGGCCGTCGATATCGATTCATGCTGCAAATAAATATCCGAAGGATCTTCTTCTTGGTTGCAAAGGCCAACTAAGGGCTCAGGAAGCCATGGCCCAACATAGAGCTCTCTCTTCTTAACAGAAGAGCGCAATAGATCTAGGCAGCGATTCGTTACGATCTTGTAGAGAAACGCCCTTACGTTCTGAATCTCTTCTCTATTCGGCACTTGATTATAAGCAATAAAAGCTTCTTGCACGATATCTTCCGCATCCATGACACTGCCTAGCATACGGTAAGCCAAGGAGAATAGAGGCTTACGATAGGATTTATATAATGATTCTGTGGATGTCACGTTGTACCCTCTCCATTCCCTCATGCGTGAGGATATGTTGAACCGCTCTTTTGGCACTCGCTGTCGCCGCATCGACCAATAATTCGCCATGGGTGGCCCAATCCCCTGCCACATACAAGCCTGTGATTTCAGGTACGGCAGGACCCGGTTCGGCTTGACGCTTCACATGTGCAAAATCATAGCATACCGGAATTTTTGGAAGATACTGCTTGTCGATGAGTTCATTGCGCCAACCTGGCTGTATTAAGTCTAAAGCGCGCTCCAAATCTAGCAGATCCTTCTTCGGGTCCTTCTCTGTTCCTTGATATTTAATAAGGGATACGACTTGCGCATGGTCTTCATTCATCATCGCTGCACGCGACTGATTGCTGAGGAAGATCGGCTGATCTAGTCCATAGACGAACTGATGCTTCGGTTGTGGCAAGCGACGCAGCACGACATCCAGGCATGCTCCGGTAACCTCAATTGCCTGTTCTTTCCAGATCTGAATCGCCGTCGCTTCCGCATGCGGCACCAATTGATGCAGAACAGCAGGCGGCGCCGTGACGATCACATTCGCTGCTTCAATCGTCGTGGCATCCTCACATAAGACATGCGCCACACGCCCTTCACGATGCTCAATCGAGACGACTTTGCTCTTCGTCATGATGTGTACACCGAGTTTAGAAGCAACCTCTCGCATCTCCTCAACGATCGAGCCCCAGCCGCGATCAATGTACAGTACACCACGAAGGGCACTAATGAATTGGCGCAATACAGGTCCCGCTGCTTGAAGATCTGGAGCCATGACATAACTTGCCGTACGAAGCAGGGAATAGAACATATGTCGAACCATAGGGTCCTGAACATGTGTCTCAACCCATTCCCGAAGACTCATCTTGTCATAGGTATGGGTCTCCAGCTTGCCGAATTTCGTGAGCCAACCTGCAAACTCCATTTTCCCTCGCCAAGTGAGCAGCGGCGTCTTGATGAGGGAGCCTAGTCCTGTCGGCATTACCTGAAGCTTATCCTTCCAAATGCCGTATGCATCAATGGAAGGCTGACCCCCTTGCAGACGGAGACCTATTTCCCGGAACGTCTCGTATGCATCGCCTTGATATAAGGCGTGACCGCCTAAATTAAAATACGTTCCATTCTTCTTGTTCGTCATACCCCGACCACCTAAACGCTCTTGCTTCTCAATGAGTACTGTCCGCTTGCCTGCCCTTGCTGCAAAGATAGCTGCGGTTAACCCAGCAATGCCCCCACCTACGATTACAATATCCTTATTCAGCATCCGAATCATTCCTCTCAACTTGATACCCGTATGACGGGCGAGCGATTCTAGATGTGACACATCGGATGAAGTAATTAATCTGCGTGATTCGGATAACAAAAACCCCTTAGATGGATGCGGGCAACTCGAAAGTTCCCACCGTCCTTCTAAGGGGTCTAACCAATGTTTATGAATGATGACTGCGATTGCGCTGATATGCAAATATAACGATACCGAGCAGCATGATGCTTAGTCCTGCGAGTTGTATCGGAAGAGGACTATCCTCCCCTGTCTTCGGCAGGAATTTGCCTTTCCCGTTATTGCCGCCTTCGCTGCCTTCTGCGTTCGGACGACGGCCTTTCTCTTCATTGATCGCAGGTGGTTGTTGATCTTTACCGCCGCCTTGCTCTGACGTCCCCCCATCAGCATCACCATCTGAAGGTGAAGCGCCATCTTCTCCGCCGCCCGACGGTTCGTCTGGCGTTCCTGTTCCCGGTTCGGAAGGATCTACAGGATCTGTTGGTCCGATCGGTTTATTCGGATCAGGGGGGATAGGTGGTTCCGTAACTGGGTTTTCCCCGTCTCGCCCACCGATGGTGTCGCGAGCATTTTTCACGATAACCGCGACTTCTTTTCCTTTTACCACCTCGATTTTGGTATAGCGGTTATCCACTCGATAACCCACCGGCGCTTGGACCTCCTCGACATAGTAGATGCCTGGCCGAAGGTCCGAGAGACTCATTTCTCCATGCTTGTCTGTCACGAATAGCTCTAGCTCGTTGCCTTCACGGTCTTGCACAGGCCGTTTATCTGCATCGAGCAGCTTGAACACAGCCCCTTGCAATCGCAGCATCGGCTGTTCCGCTTCCACCTTTGTCAGCTTCACAGACCCTGGTGTGAGGTGATTCTCTGCTCGGAGCTTCACCTGGTCTTCGTTTGCAATGTCGAACGGGAGCGGCTCTGCTAGCGCATCATAATCCCTTAGCGGAGCAACCTCGACGAATTGGTAGCGCCCTGCCGCGAGACCATCGACCATGATCTTGCCATCGGCATCAGTCTTCAGTTGCGATCTAACCGGATGGCCATACGCATCTTGCAACTCGAACAAGACACCTTCAAGCGGAGCGCCATTGAACCCATCGACCTTCGTCAATTCAACCGAGCCGTTATCGATCACGCGGTTCGTCATCGTATATTCCTTGATGACGGTCTGATTCGGATCAATCGTGAACGAGATCGGCGCAGGATCCAGCTTATATCCCTTCGGCGCCTTGAGTTCGATCAACTGATAGTCACCTGGCTCCAGATTCGCCAAGACCACTTGTCCTTGATGATCTGTTGTTAGAGCTTCCTTCCCGCTTACAATCTGCATCCCACCTGCAACCTTCTTCTCCAATCGGAAGACGGCGCCTGCTAATGTTCGCGTGGTATCATCTTGATCCACCTTCGTCAGCACGAATGCTTGCTGAATCTTCTTGTTCTTCACCACGAATGTCTGTGTCGTGTTATTGGCGTCAAACTTCACTTTTATCCATTGTGTATCCGCCACATACCCTGATGGAGCGATGATTTCCTTGATTTGATAATCGCCCGATTTGAAGTTGATAAATTGTGCCTTACCTTCATGATCCGTCGCGTCGGATGTGGCGAGCAGCTTGTCGCCAGCTGCATTATAGAGTTCGAACTTGGCGCCTGACAGCTTGTGATTCGGATCAGCGGCATCTACTTTAACAACGGTTATATTTCCTTTTACCGCATGAATCGCGCCACCGCCTGCACCGGCAAAGTCAGCGACAATCTCCTGATTCGCAGAATCTCCGATTTCTTGAGCGGTCTTCCCGGCGAAAGATACGCTATTCGTCACTTTCTCGAGATGCACGGCATTCATGTAGGTCTGATATTCCAATACATATGCGCTCTCAAGCGCCTGATGGAACGTTATCGTAAAGGTTGGGCTGTCTGCCGCTGCGTTCTCATGGAACTCAAGCGTATAGTGCTGCGGATCAACCTCGCCTACTTTGCTCAATCGCCCATTCGCATCGGCTTTCAGTTGATAGAGTCTGAATGTATCCTTTAACGGAATCTGATTCGGTGACATTGTATCTTCCAAGACCGCGTTCTCGGCAATATAGGATTGGCTGCGGTTGATATGAATCGTCCAATACGCATGATCCATGTCGTTCACCGCTGTGCCTTGACGCCCCTTCTTATCAATCGACTCCCCACCATACACTGGAGCGATTGTCTTGGATTGTTCGAACAGCTTCGTACCCGCACCACCAGTATTGTCATAGAGCGTTGCATGATTCGCATATTCGCGATCTACGGACAAGGACTTCAAACTTGTCGTATACGTTATTCGATACGATGAATCAATCGGATCCCGGAACGTAATTTGGAATCCATCAACGGCATCGCCCTGCGATTTCGTCCATTCTACGTCGTATGCATCGAATCGTTCTCCGACAATAATCTGACCTTTGGCATCAATCGACGTTTTGTTGACCATGAGCGAACCTTCTAATAATGTCTGCTCACCCGTCAATTGATCAGTTACAACCGCATTCGGAATATGATGTTGGTTGTAATTGATATCGATCGTCCATGAAATCGATTTGTCTTCAGCGTTATAGACACCTGTCTTGTTCCCATTATGCTGCATGTTCTCGATCGGTGTGACATCAGCCGTCTTACCAATGGATTGGATAGCTCCTGAAGAATCCTCCCAAGTCATATCCGCCCGGTTCTTATACGTCTTCACCTTCTGCTTATCATAAGCAGCTGAATCAAATTGGGTCGTGTACGTGATGATGTAGTCCTTCGTCACAGGCTTTATGAACTTGATCTGGAATCCTCGCGTATAATCGGGATCCGGCGCGACGATATATTGCTGATCAGGCTCGAGCCCTGTGATGCGTAGACTACTCTCGAGAAATGTTAATCCTTGATCCGCGAACGAATCTCGAATGACGACGTTGTTCATGGTCTGTCGATCTCGATTCACCTGCAGCGTCCACTGAATCTCTTTGTCTTTATAGCTTGTAATTCGTCCGCTCTTCGATAGGATGACTTCCCGAATCGGCTTCGAATCCTGGCTTTCCTTACCGTCATGCATCACGACGACATTGGATGCTTGCCCATCCTGGAAGACACGGTCCTTTACTTTCGTCTGATAACGAATATAGTAACCTTCTTGAATATCTTGTTTGAAGCTTAGTTTGAACTGCGATGCGGACTTTTGTTCATCCAATGTATAATCCACATCTTGCGCAAGCGGCGCAGGATCTAGTGCCGCTCGTCCATCCGGGTTGATCTTGACGCGATAGACCTCAAGCGAGTTCTCGACGAGTTCCTGCGCCGGACGATTGTACGTATCGACCAGATAAGCTTGATCCTTCGGGATTCGCTGCTCATTGTAATTGTATTCAATCGCCCAATTCACCGTCTGCGTCACGGGGTCATAGGCTCCTGCTTTTTTGGATAGCGATTGGCTAAACTTCACGCTGACGTTACCCGTACGCTCCATCAGCGGCTTCTGGCCCTGATCATCGTATCCCTCATACAGCATCGCGTGATTGCTATACGTCGCTTGTTCTGTCGTACGAATGCACGTCGTATAGGTTACGCGGTATGCATGATCGATCGGATTATCGAAGGTTAGCTTTAACCGCTGCTGCTTCTTCCCCTCCGCTGTCATCTCGTCAGTTACTTGATGCGAATAATGACGATAGACATCATTCGTTACGCTGACCGTCCCATCCAGGTGAACCTGC
Source organism: Paenibacillus guangzhouensis (assembly GCF_009363075.1). Lineage (NCBI taxonomy): Bacteria > Bacillati > Bacillota > Bacilli > Caryophanales > Paenibacillaceae > Paenibacillus > Paenibacillus guangzhouensis. Next base: position 3,648,509 of record NZ_CP045293.1, read on the forward strand.
AGCCGCTCTACCTTGATGGATGCTTCGTCAAGATCAAGTCCCGCAGGGATCACATCTTCTAAGCGAGGTTCGCGAATAATGCGCTCATCCTTGTTCAAATCGACGATCCAATGAATGGAGCTGGGATTAAACCCCTTGTCTGCGACGCCTGTTTTATCCATTGACGTGCCTTTTTGCTTGAAATGCAATGATACATCTTTGATCTCATCTTTGAACGGGAACAGCACTTTCTGCTCCGTACCGTCCTCTAACTTCGATGCATCCAGCTTGCGCCATACATAGAAATAACCGTGCATTTCCTGATTATTCTCAATGGTGTCGTTGAACAGCAGCGTTACCTCGCCTTCCGGCGTTACGGTGTACGATCCAACACCACCTGACAGATCCCCGGTTAACGTCTGACTAAGCGTAAATTTATCCGGCAGATCAAATGTGAAGGTGGAGTTCGCCTTATACCCATGATTCGCCGGCAGCGCCCAGTCCAAATAAATCTTCACGCGTTGCCCCGGATCCAGTCTGACCTCGGAGACATCCTGCTCGTGTCCGTCTTCTCCGACCGTTAGCCTGACCCTAGTAATGATATTCTCTGAAATCTCATAGACGGCATCCGTTACACTGCTTCCCTTTGCGCCGATTTGCAGACCATTCTCAGGCAAATCCGCAGCATAAGCCATCGGAATCATCATGTTCAGTACTATTGCAATAACTACATAGATAGATAGCCATTTCCTCGTTTTCCTCATTTTCAATCCTTTCATCTCTCCCAATCAAATGATAACGGCAAGCGAATAAAACCGTGACAGCTCTCAATTGAGATTTCGCGGCTCCTCATCTACCATTTTTCCTTTAATAATTAGTCGATGTGTCGGATTCACCATCGGTTCGCAAGTCACAAGCGTGATTTCTCTCTCCGTACCCTCCGGCTCCAACACCCACACTTCATCTGGCTTAACGGTCATTTTCTGCGTAACAACATATTGATAATGTTGATGCTTCGTCTCCACTTCAATGATATCGCCAGATTCCATTTCGGCGAGTCGATTGAAATTTCTCCCGTAGGTTCGGCTGCGGTGACCAGCAATCGCCACGTTGCCGACCTCGCCTACTTTGCCTGTTTTCTCGATTTGAGCAACAGTGGTTTTCATATGTTGGCTTGTGGCCCCATACAAAATCGGTAGATTCAAATTGATCTTATCGATTCTCAGAATACCTTGCACGTCAGAATCGCTAGTCGTTTGCTGATTCGCATTCTCTTGTACGGTATCCCCCGCCACGGACCGATCCACTGTGTTGATTCCTGCCGTACTGGAATCCAGATTCATAAGACTTGTCTGCCATTCCGCGAGCAAGCGCTGCTGCTGCCGATTGTCCATCCAATCGGATAAACCGGGATAGCTGAAAATAAATAGGCCAATGACAATAAGGAGGGGCGCCATATATCTGCTCTTCACTCCACATTCCTCCCTCTCTTGATCACATTTCCTATCCCTCACTGGTAGATTACCGTACGAACTTTGTTCGCTATGTATCATCCTCAGACCCTCGTAAACCAAACCTTTTCAACTCGTAAAAAAAACAAAAAGCCCTACGCATGCATAGAGCTTTTAAACACTCAATTAAGGATGATTCACTGTAAATCTACTTGCCATTGCCATGCCAATGACAGATTCTACATGCAGAAGAAAATGAAGTCAAGGCAGCTTCTGCAGAGTCCTGAGCGAAATCGCTCAACCAAGGGGGCTCGTGCAAATTTGGTAATTTTTGCTGACGATCCTTGTCTCCCAGCGCGCCAATGATGGGTCCGCTTTCATAGATTGAACACATTCCGCAGACACAACAACCGCATCCGACATGAAATATTCCACAACTTTCGTTATCTTGCTGTCTTATTCGTAAACCCGCTGCAATTGAGCAGGATTGTGCTATACTCGTCAATAATTCATCGATAGATAGGAGATGTGAAGCCGTTATGCATGTTACGATCGATCCGAAAATCCTTTATTTTGGCACATCCGTTGTTCTGATTAGCACCCGGAACGAAGACGGTACGCCTAATTTGGCCCCGATGTCCTCGGCTTGGTGGCTCAATAAGACATGTATGCTGGGACTGAGCAGCAAATCGCAGACTGTACAGAATATTATGCGCGAACGCGAATGCGTATTAAATCTGCCCTCTACAAATTTGGTGCCCGCCATTGAGCTGTTAACACTACTAACGGGCCGCAACCCGGTTCCGACATCCAAGGCACAGCGCGGCTATCAATATGAAGCGGATAAATTCGGTATTGCCGGACTTACGCCAATGCCATCCGATCAAGTTCGCGCGCCGCGCGTATTGGAATGCCCCGTCCACCTTGAGGCGACGCTCGTGAATATACACCCTGTCGAAGAACCCAGTTCCTTAGTTGCGCTTGAAGTTCGAATACAGAAAGTCCATATCGAAGAACATTTGCAAAAGGAGGGACATCCCCATTACATCGACCCCGCCAAATGGAAGCCGATGATTATGAATTTCTGCGAATATTTCGGACTTGATCATCAGCTCTCCACGTCCAGACTCGCACCTGTGTTCGGACCGACGACTCAGTAGAATAGGGGCGACGCCCCTAGAATCGCCGCAATAAAGATTAACTGAAGGACGATTCTCACCCCAAGCGGGGGGACGGGCTTACCGCCGATAGTTAAACGCTCGCGCGCAGCTCGAATGTTTGCGGGGAACATCGCGATAAGCAGGACAACTAAGCCAATAGCCGCCGCGCCCGAAGTGAACGGCAACACGATGAGAATCGCGCCGGCGATTTCTAAGATACCTGTCGCTGAGACGATCCATTCTCGCTTCGGCAAAGTCGGTGGAACCATCTGAATTAGATCGCCACATCGCTTCCCCCAATGCGCCGAAGCCGTTAACAACAGCATCAGTGCTACGGCCGCTTGCAATGATGCCTGCCAATCGGCGAAGTAGGAGAGACCGACAAATCCAAGTCCACGAAATAATAGAAACGATGCAACCAATACGATAAACGGCGCCATTGCAAATTTCCTCCCTAAGATTTCAATTTCAGAATATTGCCCATGAAAGCTGATAAATCTTCGGCGGTACACGTGAACTGCTGGTGCGGAAGCGAGGTGCGTACTCGTAATCCTAGCGTCAACATGACGAACATCTCCGCCGTTTTATCCGCATCCACGGATGTGTCGATGACACCATGCTGCTGCCCACTTACGATCCATTGCTTCGAGAAGTCTACCGACCGTTCATAATAGTGATGGAGCACCTCGGCGATGGCCGGCTCATCTTCCTTCCCCAGCAAATACATTAAGACTTTATTGGTGATATCCTCTGAGTCCTCCAGCGCAGACAGATTACGAGCGATAACGTCCATCGGTCCATCGAAATTCACGGGTGACGCCTGGACATCCTCCATAAATCGTCGATTCGTCTCCTCAAGCCGATCCTGCAGCACCCAAGCAAAAATTTCGTCTTTACGTTTTACATAATGGAAAATAGCGCCTTTGGATAATTCGGATTGCTCCATGATATCCTTCAAAGTTATCGCATGACAGCCGCGCTGTTGCAAGAGTTCCTTGGTCGCCTGAAGCAGCTGGCGAATCGTCTGTTCTCTGCGTTCTTCCTGTTTCAATGAGATCCTCCTCCTCAACTTACTTTTAACCCAATATTTAACATTTAATTATTATCATCATAAAAACCGACCAGCGGTTTGTAAATAGTTTTAACAAAAATATACAAATAACACGTTCCGAAAAGGTATAATGAATAATGAAGTAGCCTTACTTCTAACTCTAATTTACTTAGGAGGCATTTATTCATGCGGCAAACAACACTATTCCATCGGGTACACAAATTAGGGGAAGTCGCATCATTGACCCTATAAACTGCGCAATTCCCCTTGATGAACAAAGGGGTTATTTCTTTGAATTATCTAAAATCAATGATCTGGCTTAGCTTTTTAGCCTTTTGTAGTGTTCTTAATGAGACGGTATTTAACGTATCTCTGCCTGATATCGCAGCACAATACGGCATCTCTCCCGCTGCAGCGAATTGGGTCAATACGAGCTTCATGCTGACATTCGCCATCGGAACAGCCTTGTATGGGAAGTTATCCGACATTTACGGCATCAAGAAATTGCTAGTGATCGGACTGTTACTGTACGGCGCTGGATCGGTTTTGGGCCTGATACTTCATGCCTCTTATCCCGGCGTGATCGTCGCAAGATTTATGCAAGGCGCAGGAATCGGAGCGGTTCCTGCATTGATGATGGTTATCGTGGCGCGTTGCATCGAGCCAAGTCAACAAGGTAGAGCCTTTGGTCTCATCGGCTCCATGGTCGCCTTCGGCGAAGCGATTGGGCCGGTCATCGGCGGCATGATTACGAACCATTTGCATTGGTCCTACTTGTTCATCCTGCCGATGTTGACGCTTCTAACGCTTCCGTTCTTCCTTCAGACACTACCTAGTGAACCGGCTAGAGAAGGGAAGACCGATATCCTCGGGGCAACGTTGTTGTCTCTAGGCATTGTAGCGTTTACGCTCTACACCACGATGTTCCAATGGTTCTTCCTTGGGATTTGTCTCATCCTATTCATTGGATTTGCTTGGCGTATACGCCAAGCGGAGCAGCCTTTTATTGAGCCTTCGTTGTTCCACAGAAAGACGTTCATCGTCGGCGTTATCACTGGTAGTCTGTTGCTGGGCACGGTAGCAGGTTTTATCGCAATGGTTCCCTATCTGATGAAGGCTGTCTATCAAATGCCAACCAGTCTGATCGGTGCCGGCATCCTATTCCCTGGCACTGTCAGCGTCATCCTGTTCGGTTATCTCGGCGGCATCTGCGTCGATCGACGCGGGCCCATCATGACCATGGGCATTGGTGTTGGATTGATTACGATCAGTTTCTTGAGCGTGGCATGGATCCCTGATCGAACCCCATGGCTGATCACCTGTGCGATGGTGCTCACATTCGGCGGACTCTCGTTCGTAAAGACCGTCATCTCTACGAGTGTTGCGGGATCGCTTCGTTCCGATGAATCCGGGTCTGGGATGGGATTCCTGAACTTCGCATGCTTCCTGGCCGAAGGGATTGGTGTGGCGATCGTCGGCGGATTGCTTACGAAGGGATGGTTATCCGTCCCCTTCTTACCTTCAATTACGGATACGGCAGCATTCTTATACAGCAATATGATGCTGCTCTTCATCATCGCGATCATTGGAGGGAGCATTCTGTTTTTCGCGTTTTATACACGTAGATCAGGCAAGCCAGAGGTGTCGATGACAACAAAATAGTAGAATCAATAAAGAGCCTTCACCCTTGAATGGGATGGAGGCTCTACTCTTATGTGATCTGTAACGGTTTTATATGGTAACGGTCTCAGGCTCAGACACGTTCACTTCTTGGCTGACCATGTACTGGGCTAAGTCGATCACGCGACATGCATAGGCCCACTCGTTGTCATACCACGCGAGCACCTTCACTTGACTGCCTTGCGTCATCATCGACAATCCGTCGATCACCGACGATTTATCGTTGCCGATGAAATCCGTCGAGACGAGCGGCTCTTCGCATAATTGGACAATGGAGGCGTATCTACCAATGACCGCTTGCTTAAAAACGTTGCGAACTTGTTCCTGCGTCACTTCGTGGTATGTCTCCACGGTCAAATCGATGAGAGAGACATTCGGCGTCGGCACACGAATTGAGATGCCTTGAATCACGGGTGCCAGATGCGGAATCACTTCGCCAAGCGCTTTGCCGACGCCTGTTGAGGTTGGCACAATGGATTGCGTACAAGCTCTTGCTCTACGCAGATCGCGATGTGGATTATCCAGATGCTTCTGATCATTTGTATACGAATGTATTGTCGTCATCCAACCGGTTAGAACTTGAAAAGCATCGTCCAGAATATGAAGTACCGGTGCTAGACAATTCGTCGTACACGATGCTGCTGATACAATCGCATGTCGATCTGGATCATATTTGTTCTCATTGACGCCCATGACGACCGTGAGGTCCAACCCTTTGCCAGGTGAAGTAATGATAACTTTCTTTGCGCCCGCCTCCAAATGCTGTGCCGCTTGTGATCGGTCAGTAAATTTCCCCGTTGCATCAATGACCGTATGAATGCCAAGTTGCTCCCAAGGCAGGCGGGCAGGATCCGGTTCACTTAACACTTCAATTCGCTGTCCTTCAATGATAAGCGCGTTCGGCTCCACCGATATGTCTCGATCCCATTTGCTATGCACGGTGTCATATGTCAGCAAATGAGCAATCGTCGATGCTGGATATAGACAGTTGATTGCGCGCAGCTGCCACGACTTCTGAGGATGTTCGAATGCGCGGCGAACTAATAACCGTCCGATTCTTCCCATACCGTTAATTCCGATCAACATGAGTTAGATCATCTCCCTGTCATGATTTCCATTCCCATCTCACGGAATCAATGTATCACATTCATAAATAATACACAATATATATTCGTATTAATTGCATATAGTATGTACTATAATTTGGGTCATATAACCATAAATGATATATTATATACCGAAATTAAAGCTTAATAGGATTGATATTTAGGGATTAACATCAATATGACTCATAATCAATTCATAGTAACTGATTACTTCTTTGTAGCTATTCAGGGGTGTGGCGCTTTGGCTGCACAATTTAACTGCTTTTTGGCAGTTATTTCGGGCATGCGACGCTTTTCCTGCACAATTAACTGCTTTTTGGCAGTTATTTCGAGCATGTGACGCTTTTTCTACTCAATTAACTGCTTTTTTGCAGTTATTTCGGGCACGCGGCGCTTTTTCCACTCAATTAACTGCTTTTTGGCAGTTATTTCAGGCACACATCGTTTCTCCCGCACAATTAACTGCTTTTTTGCAGTTATTCCGGGCGCTTTGCGATTTTCCCGTACAATTAACTGCTTTTTGGCAGTTATTTTGGGCGCGTGGCGATTTTTCCACTCAATTAACTGCTTTTTGGCAGTTATTCCGGGCGCGCAACGCTTTCCCGCACAATTAACTGCATTTTGGCAGTTATTTCGGGCACACAGCGCTTTTCTAGAGCATCATCGTAGAGAAGCAATTCAAATCTTTCGATGCCCAACGTAGGGTTATCGCGTAACCTTATACTTATAGCAAACAGCAGCTCGTGCCTCCTACTGAGATCCGGGCTGCTGTTTGCTGTGCAAGCTATTTCATCAAACCTGCAACGATATAAATGATCCAAATATGCACGGGATAAAAGGCATAAAACATATACTTCGTGAATTTATTGTTCAATCCGCGTTCCCCATTGTAGAGCAGGATAAACGGCAATGCGAATACCATCATCCATTGCGGGTCTGCTAGGAACATCTGATCATACGAGAATTGTTGTCCCATGAATAGATTCATCCCTAAGAAAACGATGGCATAGAGCAATCCCATAAGCCACTTCCAGTTTCTACAGTAGTAGAAGATGAGCGTCATCAGGACACCGTAAAAGGAGGCTTCGGTGAACATGCCCCCCGCTGCCGCGACAAGAGCAATCAATATGCCGATGGCCGTCTTTTCGCGCCCTTTGCGAGCCATTTCTAATCCGTACATCATCACAACTGCCATGGCAAGCGACAAGAAAATATTGTTATGAATTTCGTGTTCCTGCCCTGAAATGAGTTGAATCAGCAATGAACCTCCCCACATCACAAATGCCCAGCTAAATAGCCGCAGCATATACTGAATCCGATTCCGCGTATGATAGAAACCTTCAACTACAAAATAGAAGAAGATCGGACTTACAATCCTCCCTACCCAATGAAACCACTGCGGGATGTCCCCAGGGATAAACGTCGCGATATGATCCAATACCATAAATATCATAGCGATTAATTTCAATTGAAAAGCATTCAAGCGCATGCTAACCTCATCCTTTCTTTCATTTACAACCCCTTCCTTAGTGTAATTGGTCATGCAAAATGAACCTATCTGATTAACTTACAAGAGCGTGACATTTCTGCAATGATGCGTTCGCATGCCAAACAAGCTGACCTCGGTCTTCCACGGGCTTCGATGTCAATGCGAATTGTATAAAAATGGATTTTACTTTAAAATCTATGAATACGGTTACTATTTGGTTGTCAGATAAAATACGATCATCTGTTTACTGAAAGGTTGAGATGTAATGGAAAAAGAAATCAAGGACACCGATGGCCGGCATTTACGATCCAAGAAGACAAGACAAAAACTACTAAAAGCGGCACGCGACGTCTTCTTAAAAGAAGGATTCCAACATGCGACCATCAATCAAATTATTAAGCTAGCAAATACAGGATACGGTACAGCCTACACCCATTTTGCCGGTAAAGATGAACTGTTGATCGTATTAATTGAAGATGTGATGCAGCGCTTCTTCGAGATTGCCCGCTTCACCTTCCTGCCGGCATCCAAAGAAGAGGCCAAAAAGATCATTGTCGGGCAGGTGCTCACCTTCTTCCAGATTGCCGAATCTGAGCGTGACATCTTGAAAGTATTCGCGGAAGCAATCGGTCTCTCCACGGCCATCAAGACGAAATGGGAAGAAATTCGCCATCAGTTCATTCAGACCATTATGAACGATATCACTTATTCGCAGCAAAAAGGTCTCGCTCGTAAAGACTTGAATGTTGGACTTGTAGCGCGCCAGTGGTTCTATGCGAATGAAATGTACCAATGGGAGATTGTTCATCATCGCCACGAGGCTACACTCGAAGAAATCGCAAACACGATTACGACCATGTATACGGACGCCCTCTACCTCTAAACGCTTCGCCCATTTTGACACGGTATCACATTTATTCTATATTGGTGCTGCGTTAATATTTTTGTGTCTTCAAATTGTGAATGGATGGGTTGATGAATGATTATTGGTGTTCCTAGAGAATTCAAAACGATAATAAAAAAAGACGCTTAAAAGTATTATGCCCTTCTTGAAGATATCCAACAGATATTCGAGCGACGTTGGGTCGCTGTACGTTGATGCTTCGGTATCAATCTCAATTATTGCCGAACACATAGAAATCCTTCGCATCATATTCGAAGACGGACACGGTTGCTAGATCACCAATCTTGGCTTTGATTTCTTCCCCAGCCGTTTTGGCACGTGCCGAGAAATCGTCGATCCATGTTTGTGCTTCCTTCTCCATGTTCAACACCTTGCCGATCTCCAGCTGCTGCTTCAGATAGTCAAGCTTTCCCCAGGTGTAGACAATGGTCGGAGCAATTTGGCTCATCTTATCCAAATTCTTCATCCATGAACCAGCGATAATGAGATCGGGCTCTAGCTCCATGATTTTCTCCAAATTTTCATCCGATACCGTCTCATCGAACAATGTTAGTGGATAACGCGGGCTAAACGCATAGTGTGATTGAAATGGGTTGTCTCCCTCGAATAAATACGCCTTATCCCGGCGGTAAGGTAAACTTCGTGTCGCCTTGTATAAAATGAGTCTGCCCCTAAACGATCGTATCGGGCATCTCTAGTCGGCATACTTTTTCAACCATGACACTAATTCCATACGATGGGTATAGACAAGGATGATAAGATTGCCAAGCCACACAAGCAAAATCGCCGTCGGGAACTTCGCTAGGACCAAGTATATCGCAAGAAGGAACATCCCGCAGACAACCTGCATACCATCAGACTCCACGGTCGTGGATTTTTGCCTATTCATCCAGTAGCCCCCTACCTTCATCGCTGCCAATATCGCGGCATACACCAGTGAAACCTCAAAGCTCGAAATTGCACTCCAGACGCCAAAAGTTACCGCGATCGCTTTCCCTCCTTTACCTTTGAGAAACGGCGAAAAGGCATGGCCCGCAATCGGCGCCAAAGCGAGAGGAATGAGGAAATAACCATAACCCGCAGCATAACCACTATGGACGATCCAAACCAGAGGTACGTACCCTTTGGCAAAATCCAAGATGACGCCGAGAAAACCGGCTTTATAGCCTTGAGCCTTCCATAAATTCATTGCACCAGGGTTGCCATCGCCTATCGCTTTCAAATTTTTACGTCCCGCTAAACCAAGCCAATACGAGAACATGAATGAGCCCGATAGAAATGCGCATACAATCCACAATACGATCATGGATCTCGCCTGCCCCTCACTTGGACGAGCCTGCCTTTCCATCTTACCTCTCCCCGAACAACGACCTGAAACATCGAATAGAGCATGATGAATACAAAAAATAGCGAAGCCAGCACATGCACCACCGGAACGAGGAATCCGAATACACCGACATACCGGATGAAATAAAAGATCTGCGCCATATAGAGAATATACCCAGTTAGTAAGGGCCAGGCCCATGACGTATTGATGAATACCCATGCTGCACCCGACACCAATAGTCCGATGACCCAGATCGCGATCGGCACAATCGTCCATGGACTGAGGGTCGACGTGCTCAATATAGCCCCTTTGCTAAAGCCTTCGATCTGGCTTCGAATCCCTTGGGGATACATTCGGAAGGAGACCATGTCATAGCCGATAAAATTCGTTACTGGAATGCCAGCTTCGACGAATTTGGATCCAATGAGCAGATCGTCGAGCACCTCGGATTTGACGCTCTCATGACCTTTAATTTTCTCATAATCCTCGCGAAGGGCTAGAATACATGATCCATAGAGGCCCTGCTTCGGATTTTGCCGTTCAAAGATCGACGTAAACGTAAAAATACCCAGCATATTCATGACGAGCGCGAGCTTCTCATAGAACTTCTCCGTGTGATGAAACGGGACGACCGAAATAACCCCTTGCGAACGATCGCGGGCTTTCATTAAAGAACCTAACGCATGTGGCGCCATTCGAATATCTGCATCTAGGAAAACAAACATATCCCCCGTCGCGTGCAAGTATCCATTCCATACGGCCCAACTCTTTCCCGTCCACCCGTCCGGTAGCGGCGTACCTGCAATCACTTTCACACCGGTATACCGTTCTGCAATTTCTCTCGTCCCATCATCAGAGAAATCATCCACCACGATAATCTCGTAAGGTGCGGTGGTCTGTGACATAAGCGAATCGAGAAGATAAGGCAGATTGCACGCCTCATTGCGAGCAGGGATAATGACCGAGAGTTTATATGGCCCGCGGTAGGGCTCATATGCAGGAGGTACGATATTTTTTCTGAACAGTAACAATCCACAGAGACATCCGGCGACCATCAGCAAGACGATCCACATGTCCGAACCCCCTCCTTCTTCTGGCTCTATATATATGAGGAAGTGAGCAAATTTAGTTACCTCAGGTCCCGCGATCGCAATAAAAGATCGCCTTACCGTCGAATACCACATTCGGCTGGGTGCTCTATAAGCTTATGGTCCGGTTGAATGGATAGCGAAATCATAGACTTTGCAGGATTAATCGCCTATAATAGAGCTATTGTCAACAAAAATACGAACATTAAGGTGTATAACATGACTAAATATTCGCAAATTTTTCAAGGTACTGCTTTTTCGTCTACAACTCCCAAAGAAGTGCAAATTCTCAAGGATTATCTGTTCTGCATTAACTCGAACGGGTTGATCGAGCGCGTCGTCTCTCCCGAAGACAATGACTATCAACCGTTAATAGATACGTATCAAGATCAAGCGAACTTCCATCGCCTTGCGGATGGGCAGTATATCCTGCCCGGCTTCATCGACCTGCACGTGCATGCGCCGCAATGGGCGCAGTCGGGCACAGCACTCGATATTCCGCTCTATGACTGGTTGAACACGTATACGTTCCCACTCGAATCGAAATTCGCCGATCTCGATTTCGCCGATCAAGTCTATACCGACGTAGTCAACACGCTGCTGGCGAACGGCACGACGACGGCACTCTACTTCGCCACCGTACACAAAGAGGCGAGCATCCGACTTGCCGAGATCTGCGCGAAGCAAGGCCAGCGCGGCTTGGTCGGTAAAGTCGTCATGGATCATCCGGAGAATAACCCGGATTATTACCGGGACAAGGATACGGCATCCGCGCTTGCGGATACAGAAGAATTCATTCTCGCGGTTCAAGAACTAGCGAAATCGGCGAAGCAGGGCGTCTATCCTGTTGTAACGCCGCGGTTCATTCCAAGCTGTACGGACGAGGGCTTGCAGGGGCTCGGCGAGCTCGCTGCCAAGTACGATGCCTATGTACAGTCGCACTGCAGCGAGAGCGATTGGGCACATGGTTACGTGCAGGAGCGCCATAAGAAGAACGACGCGTTCGCGTTGAATGATTTCGGCTTGCTGCGCGAGAAGTCCGTCATGGCACACTGCAACTTCCTGAGCGACGAGGATGCGGATTTATTCGCCGAGAAAGGAACAGCCATCTGCCATTGTCCCGTCTCGAACAGCTATTTCGCGAACAGCGTCATTCCGATTGCACATTTGCAAGCGAAAGGCGTGGAAATTGGGCTAGGCTCGGATATTTCGGGCGGGTTCTCCCCAAGTCTCTTCGACAACGCCAGACAAGCTGTTATCTCCTCACGCATGCTCGAAGACGGCGTGAACCCGGCGCTTCCTGCCGCAGAACGCGGTGTACCAAATTCGCGCATCACCATTAACGAAGCGTTCTATCTGGCTACTGCCGGCGGCGGCGAGAGCTTGAGCTTGCCGATCGGACGGCTGGAAGCCGGCTACGCATGGGATGCACAGATCATCGACACGACGTTAGCGACGGCTCGATTACCGATCTATTCGGCGGATGAGAACTTAAACGATGTGTTCCAGAAAATCATGTACCTGGCACGTCCCGAAAATATCCGCGAGGTGTGGGTGCAGGGCGAGAAGGTTCATACGCGGTAAATCGATCATAGCAGTACATGGATATGAAAAGTGCACGCCCCATGATAATAGGGCGTGCACTTTTTTGATGCATATATGAATCTTCTCAAAGCTATTTCATTTTCTCTACACTTCGCTTAGCCTTCGTCACGATTCTTCGCGTCTCCTTCGTATCCGATAAGTCAAGCCACTGATTACATACCTCGACAACCCATTCCGGGCGGGTCTTACTGGCATCATTTAACCAATTGCCGACGGAGTCCTGTACGTATTTGACTGGATCCGCCTTCACCCTCTCTAGTAAGGATAGGGCCAAGGCCGGGTTTTCCTTCAGCGGTTGAATATGCTTGGCCCAGACTCCAATGGGGCGAATCGATTCGACCGCGAATCGCCGGATATTCGCATCCGGATCCATCACCCATACAGCGAGCAGCGCGAGCGCCCTCTCTAAATCCCTCATGATCGGCTCCCTGACAGCCATCCAAGCAATCTCGCGGACACCAAAATGCGTATCCGCTGCAAAAGGACGAATGGTGGCTAGCCGCTCTTCCAAGCTTAACCTTTGATCCAAGCCAATGATATAAGCGGCCCAGCAGCGCACACTATCCGAGAGATGGGAAGCCAGCGAGTGGAAGATTCGTGAGCTGTCCTGCTCTGGCATTTGCGCGAACAGACCGAGCCATTCTACCGCAATCGCCGGAATGATCTTCATGATTTTCGTTTCCTTCGTGCAGCGAAGCCTCTCTATCATTGCATGCGTCTCTTGCTCCAGTCCAAGCTCCAGCAGCACATGGTGCAGTAAAGTGAGATGATCCACTGCCAGCCATTCGGTCAAATTCACCGATTGAAGTGCTCCTGTTTGCAGCAGCTCCAAGACATCGCTAGGGATATCCGTTAGTTTCCTAGCACCTTTTCGCGCGAGATAATCGATTTCTTCCTTCGGCTGCATATTCTCCACTCCATCGTTTCATATTTTCATATAGCATACCTTCCTCCAAGCGAGAAAGGATGTAGTGTAGATTACAACTTGTCCAGCTGAGAGCGATGAAGATAGATTGTTTTGAACCCTGTCTGAATCATGCCGTCTTTGACTAATTCTTGCAATGCAGTCGTGACTGCTTCTCTCGTCGCGCCAACAAGATTCGCAATTTCCTGATGCGACAAAGCGTACGCTATTCTCACATACTTCGCGTCATGCGCCGAATATCCGAATTGATTCGCCAACCTCTTGATGATATACAGAATTTTGTCATGTAGATTCCCTAGTGCTAGATTTTGCGTTAAATGACTCATCTGAGCGATACGATCGCTGAGGACTTGAATCATATTCATCATAAATCGAGGTCGTTCCATCAGATAGTTCTCGAATCGATCTTTATTCATTAAGCAAATATGGCTTTCTTCGATCGTCTCAATATAATGATCCCTCGTGCCGAGCGCGATAAATTTCATCTCGCCGAATACGTTGCCTTCGCACAGAATATCTGATGTAAATTGTTTCCCATCGCTATTCAGCTTGAACAACCGCACCTTTCCCTGCTTGATAAAATATAAGCCTTCTTTGAAGGAATCAGGGGTTTGAATATATGTATGTTTCGGAAAAATCGTGATCGACGTTAATTCATCCATTTCGACTAGATCTTCTCTAGATAAGGAGTGAAGTAAATTGAATTGTGACAAATATTGAATGCGATCCATGTCTCCTCCTTGTTGATGACTCTCCATCGTTTCATTATATCGTATCGATTTCGTTGATAGAATGCAGAAATCGTTGATGCGTAACGTAGTTATACCTATCGAGACACGATAAAATATAGTAATACATGATTCTACATAATAAATGAACGGAGGGTAATCCTGTGTCTATTTTTGCTGTGGAAGGTAACCAATTTGTTTTTGATGGCCAGCCTGTCAGGCTTATTTCAGGTGCAATCCATTATTTCCGCGTCGTTCCCGAATATTGGCGGGATCGTCTGATGAAACTGAAGGCGTGCGGCTTCAACACGGTAGAAACCTATGTACCGTGGAACTTGCACGAGCCAAAGGAAGGACAATTCAACTTTGAGGGCATCGCCGATATCGTCAAGTTTATCGAGATAGCTGGCGAATTGGGTCTTTATGTTATCATTCGACCAAGTCCGTATATTTGCGCAGAATGGGAATTTGGCGGAATGCCGGCATGGCTTCTGGCTGATCCTGGCATGCAGCTGCGCTGTTTCCACCAACCGTTCCTAGATAAAATTGACGCCTATTATGACGTCTTGCTGCCGAAGTTTGTGCCTCTGCTCTGCACGAATGGCGGGCCGATCATCGCGATGCAAATCGAGAACGAATACGGCAGTTACGGCAACGACACGCAGTATCTAGAATATTTAAGAGAGAGCAAGATCAAGCGCGGTATCGACGTATTGCTATTCACTTCCGATGGACCAGGAGATTTCATGCTGCAAGGCGGTATGGTGCCGGGCGTGCTGGAGACCGTCAATTTTGGTTCCCGTCCAAAGGAAGCTTTCAATGAACTTCGCATTTATCAGCCGGAAGGGCCGATCATGTGTATGGAATATTGGAACGGCTGGTTCGATCATTGGTTCGAGCAGCACCATACTCGCGACGCAGCTGATGTGGCGAGAGTATTCGACGAAATGCTGGCGATGGACGCTTCGGTCAACTTCTATATGTTCCATGGCGGTACGAACTTCGGTTTCTGGAGCGGCGCCAACGACGACGGCACGAAATATATGCCGACGATCACGAGCTACGACTACGATGTACCGATCAGCGAATCCGGTGATGTGACGGATAAGTTCTATGCTGTACGCGAGGTTGTATCCAAATATGTCGACCTCGGACCGCTCGAGCTGCCTGAGCCGATCCAGAAGAAAGCTTACGGCGAAGTGAACATGTCCCAGCAGGCTTCACTGTTCGAATCACTCAATAAGCTATCGACGTCGGTGCAAAGAACTTGCCCAGATCCGATGGAGCTGCTCGGACAAAACTACGGCTTTATCCTGTATACAACACGGATATCCGGACCGCGCCCAGAGACGAAGCTGAATTTGCAGGATGTGCACGATCGTGCGCAGATCTTTGTCGATGGTGAATTCAAGGGCGTCGTTGAGCGCTGGAACAAGGACGCGGAGCCGATCAAATTCAGTATCCCGCCAGAAGGTGCACAATTAAGCGTGCTCGTCGAAAATATGGGCAGAACCAACTATGGTCCACACTTGCGCGATGTGAAAGGGATTACGGAAGGCATTCGCTTCGGAGCGCAGTTCCTGTATCATTGGACGATCCATACGCTTCCTATGGATGATTTGTCGAAGCTGGAGTATTCGCCCGCAGGAGCGAAATGCGAAGACAAGCCGTCGTTCTACAAAGGCACGTTCCATGTGGATGAGACGGCAGATACGTTCCTCGAGCTGAAGGGCTGGAACAAAGGCGTCGCCTACATCAACGGCTTCAACCTTGGACGATATTGGGAAACGGTAGGTCCGCAAAAAACGTTATACATCCCAGGCCCGCTTCTGCGCAAAGGAGCGAACGAGCTCGTGCTGTTCGAACTGCATGGTGCTGAAGAGCCGGTCGTAACCCTTCGCGATAGTGCTATTTTAGGATAAAATCATCCTTGGATTTATAGAGAAGTCTACAAGAAAAAAGGAGAAGGCAAAATCATGCCTGCTCCTTTTTTAATTGAGATTCCTTTACTCCATTATCTTCTGTGCCAGGATTGCTAGGTCTTTAATGTCCACTTGGCCATCGTTATTCAAGTCGGCAGGCTTATATTTCGCCCAATCTGGATCTGCTGATGTCTTACCATAAGCTGCTGCGACGATCGCAAGATCACCGATTGAATATTTGCCGTCGCCGTTCAGATCACCCGGTTTCCCTTGGATCATGCTGTCGGTAAAGGCCTTCAGCGCAGCTGTCAATGCCGATACCGCTTGCTCAACCTGCTCCTTGCTCGCATCGCTTAGATTCGCCACGGCTTTGGCTTGATCGATCGCCGCTTGAAGTATCGCTTTGGAGCCTACTGGATACTGTCCAGCGCTCGAGCCTTCCACAGCTGCATCATGGATGCGCTGGGCCTCTCCAATCGCTGTAAGAAGAACACCTTTGTCGACTCCTTCTTGAATGATTATTTTATACGTCGAACCTGGGAATGGCATTTCCTTGCCTTCGCCATCTGCCAGCACAAGATCCGATAGTGCAACCGTGGCTTCGCCAATCGATTTGGCAGTGAACCGCAGTTTCAATACATCGCTCTTAACGAGCGTTCCGGAGGTATTCGCCAAGATGAGCCGAATTTTCCCTTCTGATGCTTTCTTCTCGACAATGAACGTCTTCTCGTCCAAGCTGCTGACGTCGATGAATTCCAGCAATTTCGCATCATAGTTGAATGTTACATCTTGGGCGTATACGTTCTGCGTTACATTGTTCAGCCGGTAGAATAGATCAAAGGATTGACCTTGAGCCGTTGTCGCAGGTCCGGTTAAGGATACTTCAGGTTCAAGCTTGCTGTTAGGAACAAGCACGGCATCTGCCCAATCGCCATGGTCTTCCGAATTGCCGTCGCCGTAATCCGTGACGATGAGCTTCAACTCCTTGGCGCCTTTGACAGGCACTTCGATCGCTTTCGCCACCGTCGCCGCCCGCATTAAGCCGCTGTCGTAAACCTTCTCGCCGTCCAAGAAGACTTGGAAAACAATCGTATTATGATCCGATCTTGTGCTGCCGATTTCCTGATCTACGCCGATAACCGCCTTAAACATGTCATAGCTGCGTCCCGTCAGATCGTATATTATTTCCGAATTGGCATGCGTACCGATCCCTTTGTCATACGTTACTGTTCCCGAAGGCCCGCGTAGCCGGATTGGATTGCCTTCCACACTCTGATCCTTCTTCACCGTAAGCCATCCTGTTGTAGCCTGAACCCATTCCAAATCGCTTAAGTACTGATCCGTCACCTTAAATTGAATTTCATACGTCTTCGAGAGCAGCCCATCCGAAGAGCTTGCTGTAACCATCGTCTTACCGGACAGATCTGCAGCCGGTGTTACGGTAATCCGCACATCTTTGCTCGTCGCAATGGCTTCAACCGCAGGCACTTTTGATGTGCCGCGAAGAACATTGTAAGTGTAACTCGTTTTCTCTGGATCAAACCCTGCCAGCGCCTTCCCATTCACTTGAATCAAACTGATCAAATGGACGGTAGAGATCGATTTGCTCAGCTCCATTAAATTCGATGTACCTGCTGGAATCGGACGCAGCGTGTAGCTATAGCTGTACTCTTTGCTTGGCAGCAGCAGGTAGGCAGGATGCGGCCTAGCTCCCCAACTGTCGTCGCCGCCGACGCCCATTTGCTTGTAATTTACGCGCAATGTAATATCATCGCGATGCGTAACTTGATGAGGATGGAGCGGTCCATCCAGATCGTCAGGCGTGTAATGCAGCGCATTCGCCTCGATTGTCGGTGCGCCAATAGCCATAATGCCCGCGCCTTCTGAATTGGTTAACGCTACGAATCGCACATCGGTCTTGTTCCCTGTCTCCGACGGCTCGATGTAAGGGAAGAACTGCTCCTCTACCGTACCGCTATATAACCCGACATCCGATCCCGTATTGCGATCCTGATAATTCTCATAAGGTCCACGGCCATACCATGTCATTTGCTCGAATTCCTGTGGGACCGTCATGAGGCTTCCTACTTCAGGTATTTCGGGAAGCGTGCTTGCACCCGGTTTCAAGCTGTTCGCGACTGTAATGTCGCCATTGCCAAAGACTGTGTAAGACGTCTTATACGAGGAGACGGTCGTCGTTGGCAGCGTTCCCTCCACATCAATCCGCACGATTTTCTCGCCGATTTTCGTCACATTCACCTTGCTGATGCTTCGATTCTTGCCTGCGTTCTTCCAAGTCGCCATCCGCGATGGACCGCCGTTACCTTTGTCATTATCAATTGGGGCACGCCAGTAATTCGGTATCGGCCCGTTTTTGATGAGCGATTTTCCTTTATAACTGAAGCTCTGAATTGTTCCCGACGCTTTATCGAAGGTCAAATCCAAGTCATCATTCTGGATCTTCACTTGCGTCTCCTTCTCTTCTGTCGTCAGATTCGGCATCTTCGACAGATCAAGTGCGGTCTGTGCTGCGGCATTCACCGGTAATCTGAATTGCTGCTTCGCCACCACATGGCCCTTAGACGCCCATAACGTATCGTTCTTCAACGTGAAGCTAATATTGAGCCAATACTCGACGCCAGGCTGCTCCTTCGGCCACACATATGGAATTGTAACTTGCTTGGATGTTAGCGCAGGGATATCCAATCCGGTGAGCGTTCCATACTGGATCACTTCATGATCTGCTTTCAGTTCCCAGGTAGCATCGTATTGGTTTACATTGCTGAATAAAAATTCATTCTTAATCTCGACGAGCCCTTTCGATAGATCAACGTCCTTCACGTTGATGTTCTGGTAAACTTGCTTGACTTCCCACAACTCAGGCTGTACCGTGCGATCAGCCGAGATCAAGCCATTGGCCATAAAGTTGCCGTCGTTCGGATTGTCACCGAAATCGCCGCCGTAAGCGAGATATTCATGCGATTCCAGCGGGATGGACTTGGCATCCGATACATTGAAATCCATCCATAGCACCGTATTCGCATCTGGTGTGCGGTCTGAATTATTTAACTCCGTTAATGATAATCCTCGATTGTATACACGAATTTTGTCAAAGCTCATGTTGGACGTACGGCCTTTCTCTGCATCTTTCCCGATCGTAAGCGCGTACGCATTCGAAGCGAAGCTGCCTGAATACGTTTTTGTAGCGACAATCTGTCCGTCTAGGTAAAGACTCACACTCGCACCATCATAAACACCGGCTACATGATGCCAATTGTTAAGCCAATTGGCAGGTAAGTTCGCTGTCGCCGCGGTCCAGACGCCACCTTTGTAGACAAAGAACTCCAATTTATCCATGCCATTCATTTTCAATGCGAATTGCGTGTCGCCTTTGGCGATAATGGGACTATTGGCGATGCTCGAGATCGGTTTCACCCAAGCTTCGACGGTCAGCGGACCCGTTAGGCTATATTTGGCATCATTAGGCATCGTTACGGAAGCAGAAGCCCGATCTTTCGCCTGCAACACGCCAGTTGCGCCATCAGCCTGTTCCACGACACTTCCCGTATAATCTGCTTGAAATGATTGATTTGCATCCGTCAGATACAGCCGCTCCGATGGCGTCTTCATACGCACCGCTTGATCTACCCAATCCCAGATGAACCCGCCTTGCAAATTCGGATACTTCTTGATCATATCCCAGTATTCCTGAAGATTCCCCGTACTGTTCCCCATCGAATGCGCATATTCACACATGATGTATGGTCGTGGATCACTGCTCTTCGCATACGTCTCAAGCGTCGATACCGCTGGATACATGTGGCTGACCATGTCCGTGACCTTCGCGTCATTATAGCCTTCATAATGAATCGGGCGTGTCGGATCCAGACTGCGGATATAGTCCGACTCCGTCTTGAAATTTGTCCCTTGGCCAGCTTCATTGCCGAGCGACCAGATGAGGACAGACGGGTGGTTCTTATCTCGCTCAACCATGCTGCGGGCCCTGTCCTTAATGTTCTCGGTCCACTCCGCTTTGTTCGTCGGGACAGACCCGTTAACGCCGTGCGTCTCCAAATTCACCTCATCCAAAAGATAAATCCCGTATTGATTCGCAAGATCGTACCAGAATGGATGATTCGGGTAGTGTGAGGTACGAACCGCATTAATGTTAAACTGCTTCATCAACTTCATGTCTTGAATCATCAGGTCCAGATCAACTGCATGACCCGTATCTGGACTGCTCTCATGCCGATTGGCCCCCTTCAACATAATCGGCTTCCCATTGAGCAGCATTTGTTGCTTGCCGCTGTCGCCCGCCATCACCTTCACTTCGAATTCACGGAAGCCGACGCGTGTACCAGCTGTTTCCATGACCTTCCCCGTTGCATCTTTGAGGCTAAATACGAGGGTATACAAATTCGGTGTCTCGGCAGACCATTTGAGCGGATTCGCGATGAGCTTAGAACTGCTAACCTGAACTTCAGCTTGACTGTTCAGATCTGCCTTCATTATGACTGGCTCCGTCAACACAGGTTGATTGCTCGCGTCATAGAGCATCGCTTCCACCGTATGTTTGTCCTCTGATGTGCTCGCACCGTCCTTTTTCACGTTCACCTTCAATTGCAGCTCTGCATCCTTATAGTTCGCGTCCAAGTCCGTCACGATCGTGAAATCCCGGATATGAACCGACGGCGTACTGTACAAGAACACATCGCGTTGAATGCCGCTAACGCGCAAGAAATCCTGGTCTTCCAGCCAACTGCCGTCTGACCAACGATAGACTTCTACGGCGAGGGAATTCTCGCCTTCTCTTAAATACGGCGTAATATTGAAATCCTTAGCCGTATAGCTGTCTTCTGCGTATCCGACCTGCTGGCCGTTCACCCAAAGATAGAATGCGCTTTCAACACCTTGGAACGAAATGAATGTCTGCCGATCCTTCCATGCCGCTGGAAT
This sequence comes from Paenibacillus guangzhouensis, assembly GCF_009363075.1. Classification (NCBI taxonomy): domain Bacteria; kingdom Bacillati; phylum Bacillota; class Bacilli; order Caryophanales; family Paenibacillaceae; genus Paenibacillus; species Paenibacillus guangzhouensis. The sequence continues at coordinate 3,669,880 of NZ_CP045293.1, forward strand.
CGTGAAGGTACGCTTGTAAGACCCGACCGGATTATACTGTGTTGGCGCAAATGGCGGCTGAACATTCGTCGAATTACCATTGCCCCAGAACGGGTATGTGACATTGGTGTAGATCGGAAAATCATACCCTTGCATCTGCCATTCCCCTGGCACTTTAATGTTCTTCCAACCACTCGTATCATATGTATCCTGGTAGAAATCCACTGGGCGTGAAGCTGGGTTATTCGCCAGATTGAATTTCCATTCACCGTTCAATGAACGATAATAAGGCGACGGATGTTCGGTCATCGCTGAGATCATATCTGCGCCTTTCAATGCCGACTCAACATCCCCATAGGAAATAAAAGATGCGTGGGCTGGTTCCCGGTTCACCTGAAAAACGGTCGGGTTGTTATTCCATTCGGGGTAGCCATTCGCAGGTGCAGCCCCCGCAGTTAATCCCCAGAATGAATTCGCTACCATGAGCAGCATGAGCAGTAAAGACAATCTTTTTTTCATCAACGTTACATAGCCTCCTTCTCAGATAATGAATGCCGTCCTCCACTATATTCTTGCTGCTTGCTTACAATACCATTATTACGCTCACTTCCATCACAATTAAATCCAAATTCCTCATAAGTTCTATCAAAATTCTCATCAATTTGCAGGAAATGAAAAAAGGTAACTCCGTCGAAAGGAAGTTACCTTAACATTTAACTACAATCATGCAATTCCCGGTACAAAGGAATGACGATACGAACCGTCGTCCCTGCACCCCATTCGCTCTCTATCGTTACGCCGAATGATTCTCCGAATTGCAGCTTGATCCGCTCATTCACATTTCGGATGCCATAACCAATACTTTGTTCTTGATATTCAAATATTTGTCTCATCGTTTCCTCACGCATCCCGACACCGTTATCGCTCACTTTCATGACGATGGTGCCTTCTTCCTGATAAGCGGCAATCCGGATATGAAGGGGCTCTTCAGACATGGCATGCTTGACCGCATTTTCAACAAACGGCTGCAAGATCAGCTTCACGGTATCGTATTCCATGACGGAGAATTGAATGTCATAGCTGACATCCAGCCTGTCGACATGCTTAATCTTTTGGATGACAACATAAGATTGGACCTGTTGGATTTCCTCACGAATCGGGATAATCGATCTTCCTCGATTCAAGGTCAGGCGATAGAACGTTGCCAGCTGTGTGACCATCTGGTGCAGCTTTTCCGTTTCGCCCAAACGAGCCAGCCTGCTAATTGAAGATAAGGTATTATACAGAAAATGCGGTTTAATTTGAGCTTGAAGCGCATCCAGCTCGGCTTCCTTCTTCTGCAAGTTGCTGATATAGACCTCCTGAACAAGGTCCTCAATATTCACCGCCATCTCATTAAATGCAATCGCAATTTGCGCAAACTCATCGGAGCCGACCGATGGAATCCGTTTCGTAAAATTCCCTTCCTGAAATGCGCGGAGAGATCGAACAATCCTGTTGATCTGCTTCGAGAATGTATTGGACACAATGGCACCGATCGCCATGAGCACCAAAAAACTGGCCAAGCAAATAAGCAGTGTCACATTTTTGACTTTCTGAGCGGCATGTTCGAGTTCTTGCAGCGGTACGAGCGCCACAGCGCGGTATTTGGTTCCCTCGATGGGCTCGTAGATCTGCATATAAGCTCTCGTGTCTGCCAGCCAATGCGGAGGAAGCGGGTTGCTACTGTTCTCGTACACCGTCTCGTTATGATTATTGATGACAGCGAAATAACCGGGGATGCCGTCTTGACTACTGCTGTAATTCAAATTTCCGAACAACTCGTCTTTTTTGACTGTAATCTGCATAGTCCCAATCGCCTTAATCGTCTCAAAATCCATCATCTTACGAAGCCAAGATACATTGCCGAACTTCACATCCGAACCCACCTGCATCCATTGGGAATCGACATGCATGTCATCGAATCTTTTCACCCAATTGAGCTGCTCTATGTGCTGATAATGAATCAGATTATACCGTTTTCCTCGGGAGAGCGGATCTTCTTCGGTCTCTATATCATAGATTTCAGGCAGGGTCGTGTTATGCAAAAACAAATTAATGACGACATTTTGCGGTGCCAAATTCATCGCCGAGTCCAGCTTGGGGAGAATCTTTTGCGTCACCGTCTGATAACTGTCCAAGGGCTCATATCGCTTATTTAATGCCCGCTGCAACGACTGGTCTAGATAGAGCTGATTATCCACCAGCTCCACCGTTTTCATTCTTCCCTCGATATTATCAACAGCCTGCACTAAGGTGCTTTTCACATTCTGAATCGTCTGCTCCTTCACATATTGCACGGATGTATAATAAGCGTAATAACCAATCGTAATAACAGGTACGATCACGAGCAGCATATAAGATGCCAGCAGTTTGTATTTGAAAGGAAGCTGTTTCATGATTGTCCACGGCCTTGCTTACGGTAATCGACCGGCGGAAGACCAAAACTTTGTTTGAAATGCCTGCTGAACATCGTCAGATTCTGATAACCGACTTGGTTAGCCGCCTCAAATATTTTGAGCTTCGGGTCCTGCAGCAGCTCCCGTGCTTTCTCCATCCGCTTCTTCGTGACGAAATCACTGAAATGTTCATCGGTTACCTCTTTAAACAAATAACCCAAATAATTCGGCGAAAAACCGAATAGTTTCGCAACGTGCCGCAGCTGCAGCGATTCTAATAGATTCGCTTCCACATATCTTTCAATTTCGTCAATCAACTTCCGGTTCGGGTTTTTCTTCTTGTTGTGCAGATGCTCAGATACCTCGAACAATTGCTTGCGCAGCCAGGACTTTATATCGTGAATCGTCTCAAAATCGTAAAGGACGTTTAAATTTTTCAGATCGATGCTTAAGAGATCAGACAGATTGACGTTCAGCGATTGCAGGAAAAAATCCGTTTTCGAAACGACGTACAGCGCAAAGTTATAGACCGACAACTTGTCCTTCAGATGATGCACTAACTTAAATAACTGCTCTAAGGTATCATGAATAAGTACAAGTTCGTAATTGACGGTCGCTGTAAACATCCGTTCCATCATCTGCTCGAGATCTAGCGTTGTTTGAACGATCTCACCGGCCGGCTGATCCGACGTAATTACCCGGCATTTGCCGATAAACATTTTGGTCGCGAGCGCCTCGCAGGCTTGCAGATAGGAGCTTGGCGCCTTTTCTAGGGAGATGACCTCCGAGCCGAGTCCAACCGTGATCGTCAAGTTCGAATGGTTCTGGACATGCTCAACGAGAGATTGCATCATGACATCAGCCTGAAACCCCATGGATTGAATGACGACGACAACCTTGTCATCCCCTGTTCTGCAATAGATCCCGAGTCGACTCGCTTGCAGATCATCGATGATTAACCGAAATCCATGTTCGATGGCGATTCTCCTCTGCTCTTCTGAAAACGTCTTCAATTTCCAAGCCATGTCATCCATCTCGATCAGAGCCACGCAGCAGGGACCGTCCTGCCAAGGGAGGCCGCCTCTTTCATATAACGTGAAGAAGGTGCGGTAATCGATCGTTCCGCGCAGCCACTGATACATCATTTCATTCTGCAAGAGCGGAATCGAAGAATCTATCTGTTCTTCCCTTTTCATTTGTTCCCGTTCATATTTCAATTGCTCGCTAACAAGCTGCAGCGTGTTCACCAGCTCTTGATCATCCACAGGTTTTAAAATATAGGAACTGGCATTCATCGAAATCGCTCGTTTGGCATATTGGAAATCATCATGACCGCTAATAAAAATGATTTTCAAATGGGGCAGCAAGCTTTTGGCTTGTTCGGCCAGCTCCAAACCAGACATGATCGGCATTTGGATGTCGGTAATTAAGATATCGACATGCTGTTCCCGCAGCAGATTTAGAGCGGCCCCTCCCCCGTGTACAGCGCCAACAATGGTCATGTCCAGCTGTTCCCACGGCGTAAATCGCTGTAAGACTTCCAAATCCAACTGTTCATCGTCCACTAGTAATACTTTATTCATAGAATCAGTCCTTATATCAATCAATGCGTACGTATTTCATAGTATACCTTCCCATTCGTCAAATCTAAAGATCGTGTCGATTGATGTCAGTTAAAAGTCGTAGCCTGTACTCCGTCACTCCACGCACTATAACCAGCTATGTTTTTCGCCCTTACCTTAACTGTATGGCGAGAGCTTGGGGCGAGGCCCGTTTGTGAGAAATCGCTCGTTACGTTGCTAATCACAAGGTCATCAAGCATCAAATCATATTGCAGCGCTCCAGGTGACGCATCCCATTTCATATTGAGCATGGATTCATTTTCCGCCACAACCGTCACATTTGTCGGGATGGGAGGGATTTGAGGAAATACTCCAGATCCAAACATAAACCAGTTCAGTTTGCACATGGATTGGCTCGCACCATGAAACACAAGAACAATGCTATGAATTCCAGTCAGTTCCACGGTCAGGTCGCTCTTCACCTGAACATATTGATCCATATCCCCTGTATTCGGAATCGAGAGCGTGCTAATGATCTGACCATCGATGCTGCCCAGTCTGACCTCCATCGAACCCCCGGTCAATGAACTTGCTACGCGAGCATTGAACCATGACGCTTCACCTGCACCAAAGTCGACCTGGTCGTACTGCAGCCAATCTCCATCTTTCAGATTCGATATACATAGATCATATTCGCGGTTAGCATCTTCACTAATCCACTCCGTTCTGGCGTTGATGAGCAGTTCCTTATCGGAGACAAATTTCTGATCGTCATAGCGCCCAGCGTCAATTTGTCGATTCATACCAAAGAGGTTCCCTTGATTTTCTGTCGTTGTTAATACAAAAGAATCGACATCTACATACCCGCCAAGCTTCGTTGTTGCATAGTTGAAAATACCGAATCGCATGCCAACATAAGTTCCATAGCGCATATCGTATCTTCCGCCAAGCCTTGTAAACGTGATCCCGTCCGTACTATAGAAAAACTCCATACGATATTCATGTCTTGGCATCTCGGCTCTGAACCACACTTCTTGAATACTGTCCGGTAAGGTCACGGCTGCATGTTCAATCGAATTATCGTTTATCACAATCGACTGACGACCTTCATCATATTTAATCCCGATATAAGTAAATTCTTTTTGCATCAAACATAGACCCGCCACATCACCATTCGCCATATGGCTCACATCGAGCTTCACGGTTCCTACACAATCCGGCCCAACGACGCGTTGTGTGAGTGTATTTCTAGCATAGGATAAGTTCTCTGTTACACTTGATGTATGAAGTCTCATATATCCTGGTCTTTCTTCAAGACTCCATTTGCTGTTATCCGGATTGTGATTCCACTGCCACTGCAACCCTAACGTATTCGCTCTAAAATCATCCGAAGTCGGAAGCGCTTTGGGCGCAATATACCCTACATTCGGGATGTTTGGCTTGGGATGCGTAACGACAGCTTTTTCTCCATCGACTTGCCCCATGTATGGCCAGCCATTCTTCCACTCGACAGGCTGCAGCGTAGGGACCCTGCCAAGCTTCGATCGGTCCTGGAAAATGATTGCCCACCATTCGGAAGTACCGTCTTCTTGAGGTACATCGACAATCCCCCCTTGATGAATGCCATTCCCCCAGAAGTTCATGAAGCTTGTCATAATATCCTCGACTTCATAAGGCCCATGGGCTAAATCCTTGGTCCGAATGGCCACTTCTTTCTTAGAGCCATGCTTCCAAATCGGCGTCGTAAGAATATAGTAGAGACCATTGATTTTATAGACATGCGCACCCTCATTGTAGCCATGATAACGATGACCTGGGCATGGGTAGGAATAAATCTTCTTCCCGTTTCTTCTCGCACCGGGTTCTCTCTTGGATCGGATCGATAATTGACCTGTTGCTTCATTGACGATCGCAAGCTCGCTTAGATAGAGCTCTCCTTGTCCATGCACGACATAGATTTTCCCATCCTCGTCAAAAAACAAACCAGGATCGTAGAGCTCATCCTCCAGTTTATACAATGTCCAAGGCCCTTCGGCGCGATCTGCAATACTGACATAAGCAGCGTCATGATTGATATTGAACATTAGGTAGAATTTGCCTTGATGATACCTTAAACTCGTAGCCCATGGCCCTTCATCATACACATCGCCGCCGATCAAGTCGTATGGATCGCCTTCCATTCGCTCAACCGCATAACTTGCGTATTCCCAATTCACTAAATCTTGCGAACGCATAATCGGACATCCGGGAAATAAATGCATGCTCGTAGAAGACATATAATAGGTGTCGCCGACTCGAATCACATCATTATCCGGATAGTCCCCCCACAGGATCGGATTCGTGTAGGTGCCGTTTCCATTATCAGCGGTCCATCCTACATTTCTAGGTATTAAATGATCTGAAGTTTGTATGCTCATTGTTCCAAGTGCCTCCTATCATTCCTTCTGATATAAATGTAAGAGTATACAGAAGTGTATACTCTTACGTTCGACAAACTGAAATTATTGACCGTTCATTTTATTTAGATTTTCCTGCCATTTTTTCTGGACGTAATCGAGCACTTTAGGGAAGTCAAGCTTTTGCATTTCTTCGTTCGCCTTATTCAGGATGGACTCGACTTCCGCATCACTCTTTGCATAAATCATGGTGGAGAATGCTTGATCAAACATATCCGTTACCGACTGCAGAATAATGCCTTCTTCCGAATCCCCTTGCGGATCGGTATTCGCAAAAGCCGTAATGTCCATCGACGTCTTCCAAGCGACGTTCACCTGCTGCGTCGTCTGGAAATCCCGCTGCTCCTCAGGAAGAAGACTCTCTCTAGCTACTTTAGCTAGATCAACCCATGTTGCATTGCCGGCCATCATATTATCAGATACGTGCAGCTTGTCGAGTTCAGCTTTGTCCATCGTCTTATATTTATCGTTCGGGATTGGAATGCCGTTCTCGTCTCTCTCATCCCAAAGGAATCCCTGAGGTCCGAACCAGAGAACCGACTGCCCTTCGCTGCTTGTAACCCAATCCAGGTAAGCGAAGATACGTTCAGGATCCTTCGCATTTTTCGTAATGACGAGTTTGCCGCCACCTTCTCGGCCGGTATAGTTCAGATAAATTTTGTTCTTGTCCAAGCCCTCTTTGTGGATCGGCCAAATAAATTCGTACCCGCCTTCTGGGTCTTGCGCGCGGAGCGTCGAGTTCGGAACGCGGGCTCTACCCGATAAGTTCGAATTGATCGAAACTGCTACTCTTCCTTGGCTCAGCTTCTCGATCATTTGATCGGCCTTTTGCGTAAACACGTCCTGAGTTAAGAGTTTATCGCGATACAATCGGCTCGCAAACAGCATGAATTCCTTAAATGCCGGATCTTCTGTAATCGGCTTGAGCGTATTGCCATCCGGATAGAACATTCTGCTCACAAAATATGGTGTGCTGTTTTCTTTGAACGCGGAATACATCATTTTGATATCGTACGGACCACCCACTTCTAGCGGAATCACGTTCGGATATTTTTCTTTCACCGATCGCAGATAGCTCTCGAGTTCAGTCAACGTCTCTAGCTTCGGCGAACCCATTTCTTTATAGATTTTTCGGTTGATCCCCCAACCGCCGTTACCGTTCATATGATTGCCACCGACATACCATTCCGGGAAAACATACAACTTGCCGTCTTCTGAACGATTGATATTGATGATTTGGTCTCCGGCAGACTGCTTCAGGTTCGGATACTTGTCAAGATACGGATCTAGCTCAACCAATTGGCCTTCACTGATCAACCGATCCAACTCAGGTCCTGGCGATAGCGAAATCACATCAGGCAATTCACCGCTGGCATACATGGCGTTGAATCTTTGTTTGGCGTTGCCATTCGTCGGCAGATAATTAATGGATACTTTCTTATTTTCCAGAATCCACTTCGTGGTCACCGTCTCTCCCCATGGAGCAGGCTGCCATCCGTCATCAAACGTATACATTGAAAACGTTAGCGGTTGATCTTGGCTTGCTGTTTCTCCGGCCTTTCCATTCTCAGTCGCAGCTTTGCTCTCATCTTCGTCGCTTCCGCAGCCAGCTAGCATGGTACTGCAAGTTAGAACCGCGGCCAACATACAGGTCAGCCATTTTTTCTTGTTCATTGCTACGATTGCCCCTCTCTTATCATCTCTTCTATGTTATCGCCTTCTGGCGCATAACATCTACCTATTCTTTCAATGACCCGACAAGTACCCCTTTGACAAAATACTTCTGCACGAATGGATACACCATAACAATCGGTATGGTTGCTACCATCGTCGTTGCCATCACGATCGATTTATGCGTGACGCTCTGTGCGTTCTGCAAGAATTCCTGCTTGGTCGCACTGATCACCGTTGAGGATTCAAATGATAAAATCGATTGTATCGTTTGGTTCAGAATCACCTGTAATGGCAGCAGCTTCTGATTCGAAATATAAATCGAAGCGTCAAACCAAGCGTTCCAGTGGCCTACGGCAGTGAACAACGATAATGTCGCGATAACCGGTCCCGATACCGGCAAGACAATTCGGAAAAACGTATCGATGTGATTACATCCATCGATTCGGGCCGATTCCTCAAGCCCGTCAGGGAGTCCCAAGAAAAAGGTACGGAAGATAATCATATTCCAGACACTGATGATCCCAGGGATAATGAGAACCCAGAAAGTGTTCATCAAATGCAAGTCCTTAATAAGCAGATAACTCGGAATGAGACCTCCGCTGAAATACATTGTGATAACGCAGAGGATCATATAGAACTTTTTGCCGATCAATCCGCGCTTAGACATGGCATACGCGAACATGGAGGTAAACAAAATCGACAGGAAGGTTCCTGTAACGGTTCTTGCCACCGTGATCCAAAATGCGTTGATTAACCTTGCATCCTTAAAAACATATTTATAGTTCTCCAGCGTGAATGCTCTCGGCCAGATGGTAACGCCCCCAGCCGCTGTATCATTACCTGCATTAAAGGAAATAACCAAGGAGTTCCAGAACGGATACAACGTAACAACGGCGAGCAACAATAAAATTACATATACCACAACATCGATCATATGATCTTCGAGTGAACGTTTCACAAGGCGCCTCCTTTCTTCGATGCCATTACCATAAGCTTGAGTTCCCTAACCTTCTGGCAATCCAGTTCGCGATGACAAGCAGACCGACGCTGATTACGCCTTTGAACAAGCCAGCCGCCGTCGCATAGGAGAAGCGATAATTCTCGATCCCGACGCGATAGACATACGTATCAATCGTTTCTGACACCGGTCGCAATACGACGTTTTGCCCCTGATTGGTAAGCAGCAATATTTCTTCAAAGCCCGCGTTCAGAATTTGCCCAACCTGCAAAATGAGAAAGATAATAATGACAGGTGCGATGGACGGAATCGTAATGGATACCAGCTGCCGCATCCGGCCGGCGCCGTCAATCGATGCCGCCTCGTACATATGGGGATCGATTCCCGTAATGGCCGCCAAATAGACGATGGCGCCGAAACCGATTTCTTTCCAAATCCCCGACGTGATCAGAATACTCCAGAAGTACTCAGGGATGGAGAGCCAATGGACGGGTTCGTCGATGATGTTCAGCTTCTGCAGCAGCATGTTGACACTGCCGTTGTCAACCGACAACAAGGAGATGACGAAGCCGGACACGATGACCCACGAAATAAAATGCGGCAAGTAACTAACCGTCTGTACGAATCGCTTGAAAAATGCGTTCTTCACTTCATTCAGCATCAGCGCAAAAACGATCGGCGCAGGGAATGCGATGAACAGCTTCAACATGCTAATCACAATCGTATTCCGCATGATCTGCCAGAACTCTGGCGCGTTAAAGAACATCCTGAAATGTTTGAAGCCGACCCATTCGCTCCCAAAAAATCCTTTCGCCGGACTGTAGTCCTGAAATGCGGTAAGGACACCCCACATCGGGATGTAGGAGAAAATAATAATCATGATGATCGCAGGGATGACCATAATTTGCAGGTCCCACTGCCGTATAAACCGTCGATTCAAACGACTCACCTCCTGCTATTCTGTGAAGTTTCTTATTGGATCAAAAAAGTCCTATGCGATCGTGAAACGAGTGACAGCAGAGGATAACCCTTTCGCATGGGCCGTCACGATCACTTCGCCAGGTACTGGTTGCGATTGCAGCAGTACCGTCGCGATGCCCGCCTCGGCCTGCATCGGATTCTCACCAACGATGACAGCGGGACCTTCGACTTCGAAAGTTACTGCATGGTTGGCAGATGGTACGACAGTTCCATTCGCATCCAGAATCTCGGCATAGGCGAAGACAAAATCAGATCCATCTGCCGCGAGTTCCTTGCCGCTGGTGTCGATGCGAATGGAGAGCCTTTCAGGTTCAAGCGGCGTACGTACAATATGTTCGGCCTGATCCTTGCCTTCAATTCGTCCAATGGCTTTGAGTTCGCCGGGCTCATAAGCCACGCCTTCGAACGTAAATGGCGCTCTCTCCAGATGGCGGCAATTCCCTCCATCATGCCTGTTTACCATCACAATGCCTGTATCGTCCTTAGACTCCACGCTGCCCTCTTTCCACTTATGCTGCTCCTCGTCGGTCAGCCAATAATCGACTTCATAGCCTGTTACGCGTTCTCCGTATTCCGTGTCGGGCCCTTGGTCAGGTTTTTGTACACCTACCGATTTCCCGTTAACAAACAGTTCAATTTCATCACAGTTCGAATACACGACAACTTTGGCCCGCGAGACACGTTCTGTCCATGTGTTTGCAATGAACACCATCGGTCCGCTATCGATTTGTGCGTGTATCACATCCGGCTCTCTCTGACTCTGATAGAAGTAATACACGTATTTCGGCAGCCGGAAGGTATCTAACGCTCCGCATTCCGCAACCCGCGGATAGCAGCCCCGGTTATGGTCAATGCCAACCCACGAAGCGTCGCCTAGCGACCAACGGTTGCTTCGGTTACGATTCAGCGACCATTGATAATTCCACGCTTGCAGCAGCAACTTCTCTTCTCCGGCACCGCGCGGTACACGGCTAGTACTCTCCTGACCGCCGAATTCATAATCCCCGTATTCTCTGTCAAAGCCCCCCTTATTAGGCAGTGATTCCTCCAGTGGACGGGTCAAGTCACGATCTTCCCACATGGTGTACGGCACATCATAATTGACGTAGGCAGGGTCTATCCTACCAATCGTATCTCCCGAAGTGTTCATTTGGTCTCCGGGATATTCTTCATGGGCGATCAAATGGCATTCATGGAAAAATTCATCCGTAGCACCTTGTCGTTTGTTATAGGTCTCATTCAAGCTAACCTCCCACATGATCATACATGGATGATTCCGGTCACGGCGGATCATATCCCGAATGTTTTGCTTGACGATTTCCTGAAATTCCCCAACCTCGCAGTACTGCCAACCAGGAACCGGCTCAACGGTCATCAGTCCGAGCTCGTCACAAGCGTCCAGGAAAGCCGGTGACTGCGGATAATGGCCAAGCCGTACGAAGTTGAACCCACCTTCTTTTACCTTCATCGCATCGCGGTATTGGGCGTTGTTCGAAGCTGCATTACCGATATATGGATATTGTTGATGGCGGTTCGTCCCGCGGATGACCAATCGTTCTCCGTTGATCATAAAACCATTGGTCTTGCTGAACGAAATTGTGCGGATTCCAATGCGGGTGAGCATCTCATCCGTCAACCGACCATCACCATCAATAATTTCCGTCAACAGCGTATATAAATAAGGTGTATCCGGGTGCCAAAGTTGAGGATATGTAAGTGAGATTAATTGTTTGAATGTGTGATCCCCGCCAGCTGTAACAGTCTCGACCAAGCTTTCTGAAGATCCAACGCATCTGCCTTCGTTATCCAGGATCGATGTTACGATTTTGACATCCTTGTCATGATCGTGTTCATTCAACACATGCGTTTGCACCTCGACTGTTGCAGCTGCTTGCGAGACGTCGGAATATTTGACAAAAACCCCACCTCCCGCTTGCTTCCCCGCATACACCGCATCAGTAACATGGAGTTTGTCCATGATATGGAGCTTCACGTTGCGATACAATCCACCGAAATATGAAAAATCTAGACTCTCCAGCGGTTTACCGGGCGGTATTGAACCGTTGTTACGATTATCGAGCCGAACAGCTATCACATTCTCCACGCCGAATTCAACATCTTCGGTGATATCAATCATAAACGGCAAGTAACCACCTTTATGGATCAGCTTGAACTTCCCGTTGATCCATACATAGGCTTCATGCATGGCCGCTTCGAATTCAATGAAGAGCTTCATTCCTTGATAAGTCTCGTCTACAAGAAAGCGCTTACGATACCAGCAAAAACCTTGATAGTGCAAATCTACATGAAGGGATTCGATTTTAGGCGTATGCGGCAAGTTGACGCATTCCCACTCAACGTCGGGTGTTAGCCTCTCCTCGGCTCCCGAGATATCCCCAAGAAGAAACTTCCATTGCTTGTTAAAATTCAAAGTGCTTCGACCGAGATTCGTACATTTCATGATTACTAACCTCCTAATTAACCATATCTTAAGGTTTTTCGACATGGGAAACTACTACGCTCAGCAACGATTTTTGCATTCTATCAACGGAGTCGATACGGCGAAATGGACAAGCTACACCCGCAGCTGACTACTTTGCCGGATCGCTTAGCAACAGCCGGACAAAATTGAAGAAAGGTCTGCTTCGATTACAGAAGCAGACCTTTCTTCAATATGTCGAATCGTGGATTTAATGAAGCCATTCGCGAAATCATGCTGATTCACACTAGCGTCGAACCACCATCCACGATAATCACTTGACCCGTGGAATATTGTTCACGCATTAAATAAAGAAACGCTTCAGCCGCATCCTCGGGTTCGCCTACATGACCTACTGGGAGAGAGTCCCCGATAGCTTTATACATCGCATTACGGTCTTCCTCAGGAATGCCGTTGTACATTTCCGTGCGCATAAGTCCAAAAGCAACCGCGTTGACACGAATCGGACGAAGCTCAATGGCGAGCGCCCGAGTCAGTGCCTCAACCGCTCCACATATGCTAGATGGAACGATCAAACCTTTGGGGGGCCTGGTTCCGGCAACGCCTGATACCAACGTGATAGACCCGCCCGTTCTCATGTTCGGGCTGCCGTATTTGGCAGCCATTAACGCTCCCCAGTATCGAAGGTCATACAATCGGCGCGCTGCATCGATGTTTATTTCGTTGAGGCTTTCAAACTGCAACGGTTCGCCGGCAGAAAAGACCAAGTGATCGAATTCGCCAATATGGCTGAAAAATGCACGAACCTCTGTCTCGTTTGATAAATCAACGACATGCCCTTCCGCTCCTTGCGGTAAGCGTGAAACGGCATGGTCAACCCGCTCTTTACGGCTGGATGCAACAACGACGGATGCCTCTTCCTTCGCAGCAGCTTCGGCTGCCGCAAATCCGACACCAGACGTTCCTCCGAGCAGAACCACCCGTTTTCCTCTTAATGTACTGCGGTTACTTCGTTCATGATTTCCCATATACAATCTCCTCTGTTTTGTTATTCACCACAAGCGGTAAGTGTATTATAATCGTGGTGATTAACGCGCAACAGATCTGTATTTCTACTGCTATTCCGAATTCTAGTCGCACGGATCCTAGTATAAATTCTATTACGATAAGGAGATGTCTCATCCTTATGAATAACGAGAGAAGACGAAAAGAGCTGGCCGACTTTCTCCGGTCCCGCCGTTCCCGATTATCGCCCCATGAGGTAGGCTTATCGGTCGATACTACCCGCCGGCGCACGCCTGGTTTGAGACGGGAAGAAGTAGCCAGTCTATCCGGTATTTCTTTGCCGTGGTATACCGCATTAGAGCAAGGACGGGATATTCAAGTATCGGAACAAGTATTGGAAAGCTTGGCGCGGACACTCCGTCTGAGTCATGATGAACGTCATCATTTGCTGGTATTAGCTAATCATGGGTTACTTCCAAATACTACGGGGGACGAATCTGTTCCCTCAGCCGTTCAACAAATTCTCGATAGAATGGGGACATACCCCGCTTATGTTATCGACAAACACTGGAATGTCATCGCTTGGAACAAAATATCAAGTACGCTATGCGGAAATATGAACGAAGTCGCACAGGTCGAAAAAAACGTGCTTTGGCAAGTTTTCATGATGAAAGATAAAGAAGCGCGCATCGTGAACTGGGAGCATGTCGCGACTGCGCTGTTGGCCTATTTTCGCAACCGCTATGTTATGAACATGGACGATTCGTGGTTACGGGAAGTCGTTTGCGAATTGCACGATAAGAGCGAGGAGTTCAGGGTGCGGTGGGAACGACATGACGTTTCAGGTCATTCGGAAGGGGAACAAGTCATCCAACACCCAAAAGCGGGCTTGCTGACTTTTCGCTACAACACATTTGCCGTTTCGGGACGAGGAGATTATGCGATGAGGGTGTTCACGCCGGTTGAAGGCACGGGAACGGAAGAAAAGCTGGAGCAATTATTGCGCGAATCTTGATCTATGATATGCAACAAGCCGTTTTCCTCAATGAAGGGGAAGACGGGTATCTTATTGCTACGATTTGAACGGCGTGATCGAAGCCACCGAATCGACGAGCCAATTAACTGCTTTTTTGCAGTTATTTCAGGCGCGGAGCGCTTTTTCAGACCCAATAACTGCTTTTTCGCAGTTATTTCAGGCGCAAGGCGCTTTTCCGGACCCAATAACTGCTTTTTGGCAGTTATTTCACGCACGGGGCGCTTTTTCGGAGCCAATTAACTGCTTTTTGGCAGTTATTTCGTGCGCGGAGCGCTTTTCCGGACCCAATAACTGCTTTTTTGCAGTTATTTCACGCACGAGGCACTTTTCCGGACCAATTAACTGCTTTTTTGCAGTTATTTCAAGCACGGAGCGCTTTTCCGGGCCTAATTAACTGCTTTTTTGCAGTTATTTCAGGCGCGGAGCACTTTTTCAGACCCAATAACTGCTTTTTTGCAGTTATTTCAGGCGCGGGGCGTTTTTTTGGCCTAATTAACTGCTTTTTTGCAGTTATTTCAGCCGCGGGGCGCTTTTTCAGACCCAATAACTGCTTTTTTGCAGTTATTTCACGCACGGAGCGCTTTTCGGGCTTAAATAACTGCTTTTTGGCAGTTGTTTCAGGCACGGAGCGCTTTTCGGGCCTAAATAACTGCTTTTTGGCAGTTATTTCAGGCACGGAGCGCTTTTCGGGCCTAATTAACTGCTTTTTTGCAGTTATTTCAGCCGCGAAGCACTTTTCCGGACCAATTAACTGCTTTTTTGCAGTTATTTCACGTACGGAGCGCTTTTTCGGACCCAATAACTGCTTTTTTGCAGTTATTTCGTGCGCCGTGCATATCACATTCTTGGAAATAAAAAAACCGCCTTTATAAAAGCGGTGAACTCTTGGGTTCTTCTTTGAGCTTTTACTTTCATTTATGCGTACGCCTCATTCCCTTCATCGAACACATCATCGCTTAATTGTTCCATGATGCTGCCTTCTCGCACAAAATCGTGATTCGCGAGCAAGATAATCGTACTTCGCGATGCGGGATACCGCCGGAATCGGCACCAATAGCCCGGAAGCCAGCCGTTATGATCCACGTACGAAGGATAGACATTCCAGCCGTATCCGTAATGTCTCTCGTCGCTCACTTGCGCATGCGGGGCGAACATCAGCCGCAGCGATTCGGCGGAGAGAAGCTTTTCCGTATATAGCGCTTGATCCCACTTCAGCAGATCGTTCACCGTGGAATGGAGATCTCCCGACGCCATCAGGGCACTCATATCGTAGTACGTCGCCGGTACGACCCCTTCATGCGTCGAGCTATAGCCGTAGGATCGATGCTTCACGAATTTCGTATGTGCGTCGCAGCCCGTATCGGTCATATCTAACGGATCGAAAATATGCCGCTGGAGGTACTGCTCATACGACAAACCGGTGACCGCTTCGATGATATAAGCAAGCATCGTATACCCGCAGTTTCCATATTTCCAGCCCTCACCCGGCGCAAAAAAAGGCGGCAGATCCTTAACTAGCGCCATAAAGCCCGGCTTATCGTATGACAATTTCTCCAAATGCCCTGTAAAATGAGGCACATCCTCGATATCCCGAATGCCTGATGTATGCGTAAGCAGATGATGCAGAGTGATGCGTTCATCTAATTCAGGGTAGTCTGGAAAATACGTACACAACCTATCTTGAAGCTGAATGGTGCCTTGCTCTGCCAGCTGCAGCATGGCCATGGCGGTGAATGCTTTGGTTAGTGAAGCGATCCGGTACTTGGAGCCGATTCGATTCGGCACTTCAAGCTCCCGATTCGCGAGACCAAATGCCTCCTGATAGAGAATTTCCCCCTCTCTTGCCGCAAGCACAGTGCCGCTGAAGTGATTGTCTTCCGCGAATTGATGCATCCGATCCGAGAACTTTTGCTGCTGCCGATCCATTCCGTTCCTCCTCTGCGGTCACTCTGCTTGCCATTCTTTTTCCGTGACCACGTTCATCTCTTTCCCGTCAGATGTAATAAGAATATTGCCATGCAATGCTGTAACGTACAATTTCACGCCGTTGTTCTTGTATCGCTTCACGATATCCGATGACTGAAGAATATTACTGCTGATGACAGCGATTTGCGGGGATACCGCCTTCACGAAAGATGGCGAAGACGACGTCTTATTTCCATGATGGGGGACATGCAGCATATCTGCCTTGAGCGCCTCGCCCTTGCCCTCCACCAATTGATATTCGCGTTCTTTATAAATATCACCGGTGAACAAGAACGTTTTTTCTTTATAGGTTACTCGTAAGACCATTGCTTGATTGTTGACCTCGGCAAAACTAAACCGTTTGACCGCGCCCGGCAAAGCGCCTTTTGGCGGATTCAGCACCTCAACCGAGACATCCTTGCCAAGCTGAAACGTTGCCCCATCCTCCAAATATTCGATCTTGACCTTTTTCTCTTGCAGCGATTGAACCGTGTTACGGTAGGCATTCGAATCATACGGCAGATTCTCCATGATCATGGTGGAGATCTCCTTAGACTGTAACACCGCTTGGAATCCGCCAATATGATCGGCATGCGGATGTGTATTCACAGCAACATCGATCTTCTCTACGCCAAGCTTGTCCAAATACTTCACGACTTGTGAACCAACCTGAGGGATCCCCGCGTCGATCAGCATGGTTTTACCGTCCGGCGTCTCAATCAGAATGCTGTCGCCGGTGTCTTCCGCCGATTGCAAATCGAAATATCGGATCGACAATTGATCTTTAGTTCTGGCAGCATCGAAGATGTCCTGTTTCCCGGCGGTTGAACATCCCGACAAGAGTAATAAAGCAGCTGCGATGCTCCAGATAACAGCAAACTTCGCTCGCCGCAGCCATTTCTTGATGCGAATCATTCTGCTCACTCCTCTCGGCATCATTTAAAGGTGGAATGGGACATCGCGGACACGATATATTTCTGCGCGAACACGAATAGGATCACGATCGGCGCAATCACGATAACACTGCCGGCCATCAGCAAATGCCAATTCAGCATTTCCGAACCGCCAACCGAATTTTTGAGCATGGCGATCCCTACGGTCAGCACGCGCATATCATTCGTATTCGTCATAATGAGCGGCCAGAAATACGAATTCCAGCTGCCGATGAACTTCAGAATAATGACCGTTACCACGGTTGGCATCGCCATTGGCACGAGTATGCGGTAAATGATATGGAATCGGTTCGAGCCATCCACTCTCGCCGCCTCCAGCACGTCGTTATTCAGCGACTTGAAGGTCTGGCGCAGCAGGAAGATGCTGTATGCCGAAACGCCGTTCGGAATGATCAAGGCAAGGAAGGTATTCAGCCACCCGAGCTTCGCCATCATCACGTATACCGGCACGAATGTCACCTGATCGGGGACGATTAAGGCAGCAATCACGAAGAAGAACCATTTGTCCCTGCCCCAGAAGTTGCCTTTGGCGAACGCGTAGGCAGCCAGCAGACTAATATTCAGCTGCAAGAAGACAATGCCGACCGTCTGAATCAGCGTGTTCAATGCATAGCGCCCGAATGGCGCCGCGCGGAACGCATCGCTATAATTTTCCCATGCAAGCCGCTCTGGCCAAAAGGTCGGAATCGCCGCCTTCAGCTCATCCGGCGACTTCAAGGAGGTAATCAGCAGCCAGTACATCGGAAAAAACATCAATAGCGTGATGAGAATCGCCACCGTATATCTCGTTGTTGTGAGTAGTCCTTTAGTCGACATCTGTTGCTCTCCTATCCTTCATAATGAACCTTCCGCTTGGACAGCCAGAACTGTACGAACGTGAAGAAAATAATGATAAAGAAGAAAATGATGACAAGTGCAGACGCCTTGCCCGCCTTGAATTGTACGAACGCCATTTCATAGATCCACATGACCATCACCTTGGTCGATCCGAGCGGACCACCGCCTGTCATAACGCTGACGGACTGGAACACCTGCATCGAGGAGATAAAGGACGTGATTACAAGGAATAACGTCGTGGGCGAGAGCAGCGGGATCGTAATATGAAGCAGCTGTCTCCATTTATTCGCGCCATCGATACTAGAAGCTTCGTAATATTCCGTCGGAATGCTGCGTAATCCTGCAATGAAAATAATCATCACAAACCCGACGCCCTTCCACACCGACACACTCACGACAGACCATAATGCCGTGGACGGATCATTCAACCAGAAAATCTTGTCGACGCCAAACAAGGCAAGCGCCTTATTGAGCACGCCATATTCCGGATTTAGAATCCAGACGAACACCATCGAGGCAATGACCATGGAAATGTAATAAGGCATAAAAATCAACAGGCGCATCGCGCCGAATGCCTTCGATCGATGATTGAACAGCAGGGCGAGCCCTAGACCGATCAACAAGGATAACACCACGTCGAGTACGGTGTACGTAAACGTAATTTTAAGCACACGATAAAATTGATCATCCTTTAACAAACGCTCGTAGTTCAGCAAACCGACGTATTTCTTAATCGGCTTGATTAAATCCCAGTTGGTTAGACTGATATAAAATGACGATCCGAGCGGGAAATACGTAAAAATCGCGAGCAGCAGCAATGCCGGCAAAGCGAGAGAAAAATCCTTCCATTTCTCCAGCGTGCGATAGCCCAGGATTCCCGTTCTCGGATTCGATTGACCGCGCATGCTCATCCCTCCATCTCTTGAAGTATCGTTCATACTGGCAGCAACAAGCATATAAGCACAGGAGAGGAGAGACCGATGTCTCTCCCCCTGCCGAATGAACCTTCGATAAATTCAGTCCTATTGCAAAGGCAATGTATATGTGGATTCCATCATCGTGCCTTACTTGGTTGCGTATTCCGCCAATACATCGTTCATTTGCTTCGCCGCTTCCTTGAAGGAAGCATCGACATCAGCGTTCTCCAGCACGACCTTACCTAAGGCTTGAACATAGAACTCGCTGACTTCGTCATACGCTGGATGCTGATCGCGAGGCATCACGTTGTCGAAGTTATCGAATACCGCTTTATATTGCGGATATTTCGTGAAGTACTGTTTGCCTTCCTCGGATTCGATCGCCGATTTGCGTGTTGGGAGGTATCCTGTGAACTCCGCCCATTTAATGTTGTTCTCCGGTGCCGTCATGAACTGTACGAATTTCCATGCCGCTTCTTTTTCTTTCTCTGATGCCATATCCATAACGGCAATCCCTGCGCCGCCGATTTGCGAGATACGTTTCTTTTCTCCTGGCAGGAAGGATACTCCCACCTCGAATTTCGCTTTTTCCATATACCATTTGATTAATGCAGACGTGTGCTCGACCATGCCGATTTTACCGTCGAAGAACATTTGACGCATCGTATCGGATGCACCTTTGCCGTAACCGATATGCATGTAACCTTTGTCTTTCCACTCTTTGAATTTCTTCATAAACTTCACGCTGTCCGGTTGATCGATCGCCGACATATTGTCCGATGTGAGCACGGATCCACCGCCGTTGATGATCCACGGGTCATAATACCACGAAGACCAGCCTGGAACAGAGAACGCATAACGTGTCGTTTTGTCGCCTTCTTTTTTGGTTAGTTTCTGAGCGAATGACTCGATCTCATCCCAAGATTGCGGAGGCGTAATGCCTTCCTTATCGAACATCGTTTTGTTATATACGAAGACGGATGTACTCACGATGAGTGGCAAACCGAATTGCTTATTCTGATAACTGTATGCCTTCAGCATCCCCGTGGAGAAGTCCGCTGTGTCTACCTTGTCACGTGCGATGTAAGGGGATAGATCCGCAAGCATGCCGCTCTCTGCGAAGTTCGGAACTTTGGCAACCTCAACATTGGTCACAGCTGGAACTTGCTTCGCGGCTACGGCAGCCATTAACTTCTGCTGCAGCTCATCGTAATCGCCTTGGAATACCGGTTCTACCGTAATGTAAGGATATTTCTTATTGAACTCCTTGATCATGTAGTCAAGTCCCGCCGTCTGATCCTCATCATGACTGTGCCAGTATTGAATCTTAATCGGTGTCGTATCTTCTTGGGCCGGGGCCGGCGGTACCGTCGCTGCTTCCTCCTTCGCCTGGCTCTCAGAACAACCAACGGCCGATGTAACAGTCAACATCAACAGCGTGACGAGCAACAACAACTGCTTCATTTTCACGGGTAAATCTCCTCTCAGAAATGGGGTTAAAATATATGAGAAACGCCGCTGTGGGACGTTCATCATCAACATTTTCGGGACAGCAAAAAGAGACAACGATAGCACACCAAGGAGCAATAATCCATTCTCTCAGCCAAGCGCAAAGAAGAAGATTATCGGCCCTCAGGGTTTTCTCATTGTCTCTGCCCTTTTCTCCCGATCGAATCTGATCGATTTCGTATTCAATTCCATATTTCTACTATATCAGCCATTTGTTAACTCTATCACAGCAGTTTGTAAAATCTATTTCATCGCTGTGTAAAGGTTTCGTGAAGATAGGAGCGCCTTCAGCACGCCAGGGTAGTCCGTAATGATACCCGATACGCCTTTGTCAATCGTCTGCTGCATGGCATCCGTCGTGTTGATCGTCCAAGGATAGACCTGCATACCGTGGCTTGTGACTTGGAGGATATCCTCACGATCAATCAGCCTATGATAGGGATGCAGCGCGTGAACGGGTACGCCCACGAGATTCGCGAGTTCAACATGATCGATTGCATTCATCGTATACAGAAGCCCGATTTTCACGTCAGGTTCGATGTCCGCAAGTCGCCGCAACGACTTATGGTCAAAGGAAGAGATGACGACTTGCTCCAACCGATTGTACTCGCGCAGCAAGTGCAGCAAGCGTTCTTCGATTTGCCCTTCGTATGTTTCTTTAATTTCAATATTCAGCAGGATCTGTGGAGGAACGAGCTCCAAGACCTCGCGCAGCAGTGGAAGCCGCTCCCCCGCATACGTCTCATGGAACCACCGCCCAGCATCGTATTGCTTCAGTTCGCTGACGGTCATCTCCCGGATGATGCCGGAGCCGTCTGTCGTACGGTCAATGGTACGGTCATGACAGACAATTAATTCGTCTTCTCTGGATAGATGAATATCCAGCTCAATGGCGTCGCAGCCTTGCCGAAGGGCAAGTTCAAATGCAGCCATGGTGTTCTCAGGCGCTTCGCCTGCAGCCCCCCGGTGCGCGATAATAAGCGGGGTGTACATGTTCTCATTACATGATGATGTCATTGGGTTAGAATCCTCCTCATTCGCTGTAAGAATACAAAATCCCCTTCAGAAAAGGCGCACCGAAATAAGCTCAGGCGCCTCTTCCAAAAGGGATTCTCTTCATCTCTGTCCACTCTGAAAGCAACAATATATCATTTTATGATGACCACAATTCACTTCTGCCACAGGATACGGCGAGTGCGCCAGCTTCCAGCGCATCCATAATCTCCTGCTGCGTTCCGATCAGACCGCCTGCAATGATTGGTAACGGCGTCAGGTCTGTCATCTGCCGAATCACCCTCGGCAATAACCCCGGCATCACTTCGACGGCATCCGGTGTACATTGCTCAGCCGCCTTAATTCCTTTCGTTACCGCATTATGATCGATGAGAAAGGTTCGCAGAATCGCCATCAGGTCCATCTCCTTCGCAAGCCGGATGAGATGGGTCCGCGTCGAGATTATACCCGTCGGTTTAATGCACTGAGCGACATAAGCTACACCACTGCGGTCGGCTGCAATGCCTTCGATAAATTCCATATGCAGAAAAACATGTTTGCCAGCATCTCGGATCCGGTCGACCATCGGTTTGACATTCATAATCGAACCGACCATTAAGAAGATAATGTTCACCTGACTGCCTAACGCACGCTCCAGATCGGATTCATTCTGAATTGCCGCAATCGTCTGATGTTCGACCAAGTCAACTATAGGATACATGCCAGCCACCTCTGTCCTTCCTTACGTGCTCCTATTGTAGCATGAACACGTACCGATTGGACCCGATTTACAATCTCTTAAGAATTAGAGCACGTCTTGTTCATATGAACCTTGGGCAGCCATCTCCATGAATTGCTTCACCTGTTCCAAGGTCGGCGCGCCGCCAGCGCCGCCGATTCGCAGCACAGCGAGCGCCCCGCAGGCATTCGCGAAACGAAGCAGCGCTTCGCCGCGCAAGCCTGATAAATGTCCGTAGATCATCCCGGCATTGAAGGAGTCGCCTGCCCCGGTTGTATCGATGGGATCCACCGCGAAGCTCGTGCCAACGACCGAAGTACCATCGGGCTGAAATATCACGGAGCCTTCCCGCCCCCGCTTCACGGCAACTGTACCGCGTGATGCGGGCAGCTTGGCGAACGCCTCTCTCAAATCTGCTGCGCCTTGAATCGCAAGGATCTCGTCTTCACTCGGCAGGAAGAACGTCGCATGCTGCAGCAGATCCTTCAACCTCTCGCTGTCCCAATCCTCCGCTGGATCCCAGCCTGCATCGAACGAGGTCGATATGCCATGCGACTTCGCCATTTCAAAGACGGTGGCCCAGTGCGGCCGCATCTGATGCTGCAAATAATAGGAGCCGAAATGGATATGCGCCGCTTGCTGCCATAGCTCCTGCGGGATATGACGCGGCTCCACATCGCCGATCGTGCCCATCACCGTTAACAACGCGCGGTCCTTCGAAGACGACAGTGATATCGTACACCCTGTGCGCAGACCGGGCACAACGTGAACATGCTCCGTGCCGACGTTCATGCGCTTCAATTCTCGCACCAGGAAATTCCCGAAATCATCGTCGCCAACCACCGAGACGAACCGGACATCCGCCCCCATGGCTGCAAGGACACAGGCCGTAATCGCCGAGGATGAGCCCATGACCAAATCGCAGGAATCGATGATTTTCTCCCGATTCCACTCCGGAGCGATATTCTCTCCGCGCGCAATAATATCGACATTCAATTCTCCAATCACGTAAATAACCTTTTCCAGTCTGGCGTCCCCCTTTTGTCATATCACCTTACTTCAACGCCGGAATATACGGTCGTTTGGCCAGCTCGCTGAATGCCTCCTGATCTCCGCCCCACGCTCGCACTCGTTCAACCAGCGTACGATCCGCTTCTTTCTGGTACCGCTTCACGAGCAAACTCTTTAACATCCAAATCATACCATTAATTTTCTATCAAAAATAGAATACTTGCTATTCCGGCAACAAAAAACGCAACCATTAGAGTAGGTTGCGTTGCATAAGATTTAACTAACGACGGACAAAACGTCCGATTCGATCTGCGGATCCCGTGACAGATTTGCTTGGCGCGCCTCTCGGTACATGAGCAATCCGATGAATAAGGACGCAACACCAATAATCATAAGCAGTGCGCCAATCTCCCGACCATAGACCGTTAACCCTCCATCACGGAATGCCATGCCGCGTAGGAGTCGATTCAGCCAGTTCATGGGCAGCGGCCATGCCGTGATTTGAAAAAATAACGGAAACGCAAGCGGTGTCAACTGAATTCCCGTGGCGAGAAAAGACGGGTACAGTACAAAGCTCGTACGCAGACTCACTTTGGCTGAATTTTGCGCAGAGTAACCAATCAGCATTCCCATGAGCGACAAGGCAAATGTGTATATGAGCAAGGGGATCACAAACAGATAAGGTTCTGCTTCAAACCGCATATGTCCCACTTGCTTGAGCAAGCCATAACATAGCAGCAGCGAAATCGCGCTCAGAACAGCATAGGGAATGCTGCGAGCCCATAACTGTGCAGGCGATGACCCGTTTGCGAACAACCTCCCCTCCTGTCTTAGACGCGGGGCAATCGATCCCGCCGCGGTCGTCGTTATCATTAACACGACGATGTTCACAAATCCTAGCACCATGAAGCCGACATAGCTCGTAGTCGGATTAAACAACATCCGTTGTTGAAGAGACAACGGAGATATGAGTCCTTTCGACGCGTCAGCAGACATCCCGCTCTGCGTCAACCGGGTCATGGAGAGGGTCATATTTTCCGTGGTGATGATCTCTTGCATGGCCGTTCGAATCCCGGTTAATCCTGAAGGCATCGTGTTATCCATGAGAATGCCAATGTTCGAGGATAACCCCTGCATTCGGCGCATCTCCAATCCGCTTGGCAGCATGATGACCGCGACAGCTTGCTCGTTCGCTAACAGGTCATCGGGAGCCATGCGGCTCGCGAATACATTCGTGACCTGCATATATTGG
Source organism: Paenibacillus guangzhouensis (assembly GCF_009363075.1). Classification (NCBI taxonomy): domain Bacteria; kingdom Bacillati; phylum Bacillota; class Bacilli; order Caryophanales; family Paenibacillaceae; genus Paenibacillus; species Paenibacillus guangzhouensis. The sequence continues at coordinate 3,694,585 of NZ_CP045293.1, forward strand.
GACGCATTCAGTTGCGTAATCAGTTCCCGCGAATATGCGCTATGGTCTTCGTCAATCACAATCACTGGCGATTTATTAATTTGGTTATGGGAGAACATCAATCCAAAAAATAAAGCTGCAACAAGCGGGCCGATAAAGATCCCCTTCAGAAATTTGCTGCCCTTCACGTATCTCCATTCGTCAATCAGCGAGATCATCAAGGTTCACCTCCGCCGTCATCCCCGGAAGCAGATCAGGACTTGCATCGACCGAGATTCGGACTAGGAGCATACTTAAATCGGCTTGCCCCCTCTCCCGCGTCATACGCAGGTTAGCAAATTGCGGTGCAGCTGCAACGGAAGCGACGACGCCATGGACTTGATCCGGATGGTCTAGATATGGAAAATGAACCTTAACGCCTTGATTGATCGCAAGCTTCTGAATCTCACTCTCTTGCACATAAAGATCCGTATAATAAGCTGATTTCTGGATCATCGCAACGGGCATCCCTTGCGTGATCTGATCGCCCGGCTTTACAACGATTTTGCTCATCTGTCCCGTCTCCGGCGCGAGGACATCCTCTTCGGTCCCACCAGCGGATTTCACTTTGAATAGCAGCTCTCCTTTTTGAACCGCTTCACCCATCGCTTTGTTGACCTGAACAATTGTTCCGGGGCTTTTGTCATACAACATGATCTTCTGCTCTGCCTCGAGGGTGCCTTGCTTGCGATTCTCCGCTTGGCTGACAGCATCTTTCCCTTTCGCAACCAGAAGCGAGCCCCCCGCAATAAGAGTGACAGCCATGACCATATAAACGCCTATCTTGAGGTTCATTGTGCCAACTCACCTTCTCTCCGATCGTTGTGAACCCTGATTTTGCGAACAGCGTTCTCGGCAGCTTCCATAATGACTTCACCAAGCGTCGGGTGAGGATGGATTGTCATTGCCAGATCCTCTACGGTCGCTCCCATCTCGATCGCTAAGGCGAGCTCCGATACGAGGCTAGATGCTTCGACACCGACAAGTTGTGCACCCAATACGATTCCCGACGACGCGTCCGCGATGATTTTGACAAACCCTTCCGATGCTTGCAGCGCGAGTGCCCTACCATTAATCCCGAATGCCGATTTACCAATGACAATGGGCATGGCTCGTTCCTTGGCTTCTGTCTCCCCTAGTCCAACACTAGCCAATTCCGGCTCTGAGAATACAACCAGCGGGATAGCTTTGTAATCCACGACCGAAGGCTCACCAGCTATAGCTTCGGCTGCAACCTTCGCTTCATACGAAGCTTTATGGGCTAACGCTGGACCCGCCGTAATATCTCCTATGGCAAAAATATTCGAAATCGCTGTTCTGCACTGATCATCTGTCTCGATCAGCCCCCTGCTCGTGACGGGCAAGCCAATTCGCGCGAGACCTAATCTTCCATCGGTGTTCGGTTTTCTTCCGACGGTCACTAACGCATATTCCGCACGAAGCGTTTGCTGTTCTTGGTTGATAACATAGTGAAGGGTTAGCTCGTCTTCCCCTTGCTCCGCCGCAACAACTGTCGCTTCGGTGATGATGGTGATTCCGTCCGCCTTCAGCTGCTTCATAACCGGTGCCGTCAGCTCCGTCTCGAACCCTGGCAGCACGCGCTTGCCTCCCTCTAGAATGGTCACCTGGGTGCCGAACTTGGCATACATTTGTCCGAGTTCCACGCCGATATATCCACCGCCGATAATGATTAAGCTCTTGGGAATCTGTGACAGCGACAGCGCTTCTGTCGAGGATAGAATACGTCCGCCAAACGGCAGGGCTTGCAGCTCAATCGGACGAGAACCCGTTGCCAGGATGGCATTTTTGAATGAAATCCGTTGTTCTGTTCCTTGATATTCTACTTGTGCTGTATGTGTATCGATGAAGCTTGCATCTCCCTCTAGAACTGTTACCCCAGCTGCCTTTAGTATATACTTGACCCCGCCGGACTGCTTATTCACAATCATTTGTTTGAAAGCTTGCGCCTCTTCGAATGATCTTGAAGGAACCGACTTATTCCACTGATGCAGCAACTGATGGCGATGCGATTCAGCAATCAATGCTTTGGACGGAATACAGCCCACGTGCGTACAGACCCCTCCAATCTGTTCACGTTCCACAACGGCTGTCTTCATGCCAAGCTGAGCGGATCGCAGCGCCGCAACATAACCTCCCGGCCCCGATCCAATAACCAATGTATCTACCGATACAAGCTGACTCATACTCCGTACCTCCTAAACCGACTTTAAAATATGATGATCGTAATATATTATAATCATCATATTTTAAAACCGTCAACAGTCTCGGTTAATTGACATGCTTTAATATGATAAATATAATATTTTAAAGTGCATGACGTATGAATGGAGTGATTGCTATGCCTTATCCTGAAGGCCATAAGATCAAAGTGCGAGGCAAAATCATTGAAAGTGCCGCTCAAGCCTTCCGTACGCATGGGATACGCGACATTAGTGTTCCAGCTATTATGAAAGGCGCTGGCCTTACGCATGGCGGGTTCTATTCCCATTTTGAGAATAAAGAGCAACTGGTCGCTGAAGCCTGCCGATATGCCATCAGCGACACGATTGCATTGCTACAAGAAGCCGCAGACGAAGTGAAGCAAGGCCCCAAGATCCATGCGGTCATTCAATATTATTTGAGCCAACAGCACCGTGATCGAACGGAGATTGGATGCATTATCCCTGCCCTTTCCAGTGAAATCTCTCGATCTTCGGAAGAAGTTCGGTACACCTTCACGCAAGAGGTAGAACGCATGATTGATTTTCTCTCCAGTGTAGCGGAAGTCGATAAAGCTACAGCCAGTGCTCTGCTCAGCTCGATGGTTGGAACGCTGTTACTCGCCCGATCGGTTAGTGATGCCATGCTGAGTGACAGTCTCCTCACCGCGGGTAGACAGCATGCTAAAGAGCTCGTTAAGACTTGAAGTATCCTTGGATATCGATCCAATACCCAAGTGTGGCTTTATTCATTCTATTGTGGTAAGAAAAAACTCCAACAAGTTGTTGGAGTTTGATCGAGCCAGAGCAGCTTCCATTGCGCCAGCGAAGTCGTCTGCCTGGCTTACCATAGTATACGTATTCGGAAGCAGACGCCTCAATGTTGCCTGACAATCCTGCACCTTCATAACCTTCAACACTTCTCTAAAGTCCCGGTCCGAGCTGCGGCTTCTGCCATAGATCGTGATCCCCTTCTCCAGCACATCCCGTGTATTAATAGGAACACGTTCCTCACTAACTCCCACCCACGATCAAGTGATCGCCTGTCGTTTTCTTGCAAATTTATTTTACTGGAAGTATAATAGCATGTCTGAGTGACCGAAATTCACAATTAGTTTTGTAGTTCTAGCACCTGTTCGTAATCGCCTCTTTGCAGAAAGGAGGAATCCGTATGATCGTAGATCGAAGAACGAGGATTATAGAGGCAGCAACACAGTCTTTTTCATTATATGGTTATAAGGGCAGCACCATGGATCAGATTGCGAGACTTGCTCATGTGGGCAAGGGGACGATTTATCGTTTTTTCCCAAGGAAAGAAGAGCTGCTGGAAGCCATTATGGATAGATTCATTCAAGACATACTGGAGGTTGCACAGTCATCCGTTCAGGCAGGGAGAACCTTCACAGAGAACTTGCACCGTACTCTGCACAATGTGTTGGAATTCCGATCCAAGCATGAGATGATGGTTATTCTCTCACACGAGATGCGGGAGATGGGGACCGAGATTGTGATGTCTGAGATGAGCAAGGTGGAACATGCGCTTCAGCATTTTGTGAAAGAGCAGGTAGAACTAGCTATGGATTCAGGCGAGCTGCAGAGTTGTGATGCCGAGCTGACTGCTTTCCTATTTATTAGGACCTACGCAGCGCTTGTAGTGGAATGGCCTAAGCGTGCGAAGGCTATCCGTCAGGATCAAATTCCTCATTTGCTTGAATTCTATTTGCTGAATGGGGCAGCTCAGAAGGGGATTGCTAGAATTGGATAACGCATTACATTTTATAAGTAGAACGGTGGTGGCAGTGGGATGAAGAACATCTTACACATTTATAAAACGGATCTTCGCAACATTATTACAAATCCTGCTGCAATTATTGTTATTTTAGCAGTAGTGATCCTGCCCTCCCTATATGCATGGTTCAACATTCTCCCATCATGGGATCCGTACTCCAATACGAAGGATGTATCGGTTGCGGTTGCGAACTTGGATAAAGGTACCAAGGTAGAAGGCAAGGATCTTGATGTTGGGGCAAAGGTTATCGAACAGTTAAAGGAAAATGAGAAGTTAGGCTGGAGATTTGTTACGAAGGATGAGGCAATCAAAGGGGTTAATCATGGTGATTATTATGCAGCCATTATTATCCCAGAGGATTTCTCTGAGAAGATCTCTTCCGTCATCTCTGATCATCCGGAGAAGGCACAGCTTGATTATTATATCAATGAAAAGATTAACGCGATCTCGCCGAAGGTCGCTGGGGCAGGAGCCTCGACGCTGGTGTCGAACATTAGCAGCAACTTCGTAGAAACGGCGAACAAAGCGATATTCGATATTTTCAATGATGTCGGCCTTCAGCTTGAAACGAATGAGCCGGACATTAAGAAGCTAAGAGATAACATCTTCAAATTGGATGAGAAGCTGCCGGAGATCGAGAAGCTGATGAAGACAGGCCAAGTCGATATTATCAAGGCGAAGGACTTCATTAGCAAGGCAGAGTCTGCCATCCATGTCATCAAGCGCTACGAGAACCGACCGGATTCGGTAATTACAGATGCAGAGAATTTGCTCGATAAGGGCAGTGATTCTTTTCATAAGGAAGTACCCGTTGTCAAAGACAATCTGCGGAAGCTTCAGGGTGCCGTAACGGATACATCGAAGGTCGTGGAGAATATCATGAACTCTGACTTTGATCTTGGCAAGGTAGAGACAGAGCTGGCCAAGAAGAGCGTCGAAGTGGAGTCAGGGATGAATTCCTTACAGCGTCTCATTACGACAGTTGAAGATGTAGATCGGAATTTGAAGAATAATGGTCTGTTCGATAATGTGCTCACGTCCTTGAATGATGCGAAACGGGGCGCGGAGGATCTGAAGACGCGTCTGGATGAAGCACAAAAAACAATTGAGTCTGCAAAATCGATTGCGGATGATAAGCTGAGGGATATTCGCAATAAGGCAATCGAAGTCAACTCGATTCTGGATAAAGCCAGAACAAGCTTGAATACACAGATTGCACCGACAGTATCAAAGGCGTTCGATGATGCAGAACGATTAGGCAAGACGTACCGAGAGCATCTCGGTCAGCTGCAAGAAAAGATTGATCGCGTCAACAAGCTTATTCAGGGTAGTGAGACAGATGCGTCACTAACCGAAAAGCTGAATGCAGCTGTCGAGGATATGACGAATCAGTTGAAGCTCACATTAGGCTCCTTAGAGAAGTATAAGGATCAGCTGAATAAGCTGGCCCAAGTGACAGGTATAGACACTGATCTGTTGATTGCTCAATTGAAGGGTATGGAGACGAAGCTCACACTGCTGCAGGAGCGATTGGCTGGCGGCAAACAGATTGGCGCAGAAGCGGCAGCAAGAGCAAGTGAGGTCGTTGCTCAGCTCATTAGCGATTATGATAATGGAATTAAACCAAGATTCCATACGATCCGCGGGGATATGGAGGCATTGAATCGTGATGCTTTAAAGATGATCGATAAGATGCAGGCAAGCACTAACAATGTCATCGCAATGACAGATAAGATCATGAACCGGAATACGGCGAACAAGGTAATTGATCAAATCAATAATGCACAGAAGCACATCAGTAACGGTCAGAATCTAGCAGATAAGCTTATCACCGCCACCGAGAAAATGAAGCAAACGGTAGATGATGGTGCGATTACAGACATTGTCGATAGTATGTACAAGGTAAAAGGGAAACTGGCCGATTTGTCGGATATGCTGAAGCGTGCAAGTGAAGCGGCCGGCAAGGCGAATCAACCGACGAAGGATGCGCTGCAAAAGATATATGATGCCACGAAGGATACGAGCGCGTCAATCGATAGCGTAATCGGGAAGATCGATTCGGATGTTGTCCCTGCCTTCGACAAGGGTGTCATAGATTCCCGCAAAGGCTTGGACTTCATCAAGAATGTGAAAAAAGAAGTATTCTCAATGATTCCAGAAGTCGAGGCAACACTCGCTGATGTGAAGAGCAAGATTCACACTGGGGACGAGGGACTGGATGAATTCAGTGATAAGTTCCCAGAAATCAAAAAGAAAGTGAAAGACATTGCATCCAAAATCCGCGAATTGGAAGCGAAAGGTGATATGGATCAAGTCATTGATTTGCTTCGTAAGGATGCGGCTAAGGAAAGCCAGTTCTTCGCGGAGCCGGTATTGCTTAATCAGCATGAACTGTTCCCTGTACCGAACTACGGTTCAGCGATGTCACCATTCTTCACGACATTGGCATTGTGGGTCGGCGGCTTGCTGCTCATCTCCATGCTGATTGTAGACATCGAGAACAAACATGACTATAAGAGCTACCAAGTGTACTTCGGACGTTGGCTGACCTTTGTGACGATCGGTATAAGTCAGAGTATGATCGTGACACTGGGTGACATGTTCCTGCTCAAAACATATGTCGTTCACAAGTTCTGGTTCTTCGCGTTCGGGATTTTCATCAGTATCATATTCGTCAGCATCGTCTATACGTTGGTATCGGTATTCGGTAATGTAGGTAAGGCGTTGTCCATTGTATTGCTTGTGTTCCAATTGGCGGCCTCTGGTGGTACATTCCCGATTCAAATGACGCCGAAGTTCTTCCAGCAGCTGAACCCGTTCCTGCCGTTCACACATGCGATAGGCATTATGCGTGAGGCAGTGGGGGGAATACTATGGGATGTTGTGACGAAGCATGTACTTATCCTGTTGATCTATATCGGAATTGCCTTTGTACTTGGTATAGGCTTGAAGAAGACAATTAATAAGAACAGCGATAAGTTCTTGAAGAAAGCGAAGCAAAGTAAGCTGTTGTAGGTTTGTAGATTTGCATGAAGATAATAATAGCGTATTATGCAATCATCATATGGGTTATATAAAAAATCGCTGCCTGGATTATCAGGCAGCGATTTAGACTGTCGACAAAGTACCGTCGATAGTCTTTTTTATGTCTCTTTGGTTTAGCAAATCACCGCGTTACGCTATAAATTCAACGCATAACGTCTTACTCCATATAGTTACACAAACCGCGCTCCAACACATTGGTCCAACTGTTATTGTGTCTATTCGCTCCTTGGATCGTAGTGAAATCGGTATGTAGCATGACCAATTCCGTCTTACCATCTTTATCTATAAAATCAATCGTAACGAGCGTCTCCTCCGGATTGTCTCCTTCATTTACCCATTTCCAAGTGAACGATAACCTTTCATTCGGAACGATGTCCACATATCGGCCTTCTAGAATATGAATCGTACCGTGCGGAGAGGCCATTTGGAAACGGTACATTCCTCCAACGACAACATCCATTCGTTCAACGGTTGTCGTAAAGCCAGTGATTCCCCACCATTGTTTCAGTTGCTCTACCTTCGTCCATGCCTGGAACACTTTGTCCTTGCTCGCATTGTATACACGATGAAGCGTAAGCTGATATTTCCCATCCAACATCGTTATCATTCATGGTGCCTCCGTTAATGGTCTTCAGATTGTTGATCCAAAAATTGATCTAGGTTGTCCAATTGCGTCGTCCAGAACTTTCTCACGTCCATCAACCACGCATGAGCGTTGTCCATCGTCTTTGGATTCAAAACGTAATAGCGATATGTCCCTTCCTTTCGCACAGAGACTAGACCTGCTTTTTCTAACACGCGCAAGTGCTTGGAGATGGCTGGCAGTGTCATTTCAAAAGGTTCAGCCAATTTCATAACGGTCATCTCACCGAGCGCCAGACGCCTTATCATTTCTCGTCTCGTCGGATCCGACAACACATGGAAGACATCGTTCAACATTTCATTGTTATATTTAACCATATGTTTAAGTATAGGTGGATTTGAACGATTGTCAAGCGCTCTCCTTTTCATGCAAAAAGAGCCTGGAGAGTTCCAGGGCTAGATACCTAAGCCTCTTCCGGCTCTCTTGCTTATTGATGCTTTAGAAGGTCAAGGCAACTTCCCGAGCTTGCTGGATGGCCTTCTCTTTAATCGTTGATGCTTGATCCGGAGCAGCAGCCATCCCTTCCACATAGATGCTCTCGAAGCTAGGCACATCAAAGAACGCCATAATTACCTTCAAATAACGATTCCCCATTTCCATCTCTGCCAGAGGCGATCCTGGCGACAATACACTTCCGCTGGCTTGAATGTGAACCGCTTTTTTATCGCGAAGGAGACCCACCCGTCCTTTCTTAGGAAGATATTGGAATGTTTTGCCTGCGACACAGATCGAATCAATGTATGCCTTCATCACGGGCGGAAATGAAAAATTCCATATCGGATTGACAAAAATATATTTGTCCGCGCTGACAAATTGATCGACAAGTTCACCCAGACGACTCACTTTGTCCTTCTCCTCTTTTTTCAATTGCTCATACGCAGTGCCTGTTCCAAGCTTACCCCAGCCGCTAAATACATCGGCATCTAGATGTGGAATATCCATTTTATAAAGATCAAGATGAATCACTTCATCTTTCGGATTTGCAGAGCGATAAGCCTGAACAAATTGTTGTCCTACAGCCATGCTATAAGAGGTTTCAGGATCATTCGGATTGGCTGTGATATACAATACCGTTGTCATCGATATTACCTGCCTTCGTATTGGATTTATTATTTAACCAATTGGTTATTTAACTTTATGGTTAAATATAGGATTATTTTATCGTATTGTCAAGCGAAAATACAAAAAACCCCACCAGCCGCAGCTCATGGGGTTATAACATGAATTATTTCGAAATATCTAAGAATCCTTCACCAAATACGTCGCGTACATCATGAATCGTAATAAATGCATCTTTATCCGTTGCCCGAACAATTTTCTTCAGCGTGGAAACTTCCTGTTTGCTGATGACGATATACAGAACTTCCTTGGGTGTCTTCGTGTAGTAACCATGACCAGACAGAACCGTCACGCCTCGATCCATGACAACGTTAACCTGTTCCGCAATTTTATCCTGCTCATTGGAGATGATCGTTACAGCCTTCTTCGGATTCAGCCCTTCAATAATGAACTCCATCACCTTCGTCCCTACGAAGAGCAAGACGATCGTGAACATCAGCTTCTCGGCGCCAATAATGAAGTATGACGAGAAGGCCACGATCAGATCAAAGAATAATAGCGCGTAGCTGATGCTCCAGTCCAAATACTTATGCGCAATTCTTGCAAGGATCACCGTCCCTGCCGTCGTTCCCCCAACACGAACGATTAAGCCGATCCCCACACCAGCGAAGACTCCACCGAAGATCGCATTAATCATCGGTTCATTCGAAGCGATGCTCCAACTTTCCGTTAAGTGCAGGAAGAGGGAGTTGAAGAGGACGGCGATGATCGTGTAATACGTCGTCGTCTTGTCTAAGAATTTATAACCGATAACGAGCAATATGGCATTAAATATTAAATTCACGAGTCCGGGTGACCACTGGAAAAGATAATAGAGAATAATCGTAATCCCCGTGACGCCCCCCTCACCGAGTTCATTCGGGATGACGAACAGATTCACCGCTAATGCAAAAATAAAAGCACCGAGCATAATAAATAGAATGTCTGCTAACCTTTTTTTCACCAATTTCACCTCATATGATGTCTAAAAATAACATTTCCTGTCTACAATCCGAATATTATAGCTTAAAACATTTATTTTAGCCAACAACAATCCTGTAACACAAAAAGAGCCACATCCCATTGATGTGACTCTATTACATACTTATGCATTGATTGTGTATTTTAATGAACACCGGTCAATTGTATGCCTGCGACGACATCTCGAAAACCCGGTTCATTGAAGTGAATGACTTTGATGGTTCCCGCTTGCTCTAACTCGTACAGCTTGACCTTAATATCGTACTTGCGGCCAATATCCGTACATGACAATGACTCATAAATCTCTGGAAAACAAATGAGAGCACCATAATCTCGATCCTGCTGATAAGGTAATGTGCTTAACACTTCTAGAATTTGACCATGATTCATTTGGAATTCCCCTCTCTGAGTAGAATGCCTTTGACATCTATAGTCTAGCACGGACTGGAAACGCTTACAGTGACTTGTGTCATACTCCAGCAAATAAAGAGCCAGTCACCTCTTCAACGGAAGAGCGACTGGCTCGATTACGGTGGCCGACGTGTTATTGGATGACGAGATTAAATCCATTCTGAATGTAATATTTATTTGGATAAGCAATATTGCTGGTTGTTAGATTATTGAATGTTGCGGCACCGTTCCCCGTATACGTGAAGATTGCAGCGCCAAGATGCGGTCCAGAGAAGCGTGAAGTCGTAATGCCATCAAGACCAGTGCCATTGATCGTGATCTGGTTGAACACGATGTTCTGGAATCCGCCTCCATAGCCGAATTGAATCGCGTCACGCTGGCTATTGATAATATCGATGTTCGTGAAGGTCACATTTTTGATCGCGTCATTGGACGCTTCTAGATCGATGGCACCGCGCTCCCCGTTGTAGAGGTCTTTACTCGTACCACTGTTCACGATCGTATTATCCGAGAATACGATCCCCGTATTGTTCGCGAAATGATAGCCAGGGAAGACCGTATTCATCCGAATGCCAGAGCCGCCTACGCAATCAATAATATAGTTGTGATCCGCCTTATGCCCGCTTCCACCGAAGAATACGATGCCTCCTGCACGCCAGTTGTTCTCAATCGTGTTATACGAGAAGGTATTGTTGACTCCTTCAGGCGCACCATTCGTGTTACTGGTCCAGACTGCTAACGCGTCATCGCCATTATTTCTTAGATTGCTGTTCCGTACAATAGAATTGCTCGTGCCTTGAGCGAAGTTCACGCCATCCGCCAAGTTATTGCGAATTCGGCTATTCTCAATCGTTAGTCCATTTGCATAAATCGCTGGTGTGTGTGCATAATCGCCCACCCAGAAACCGCACTCGAAGTGCTCTACCCATACGTCGCGGATCACCGAATTGTTGCCGAAGTTGTCCATGAAGCCTTTGTAGATCGCATTCTGGCCATAACGGGAACGCAAATTGGAGTTCATGTACACATTGCTGAAATCAAGCTTACCGGAAATGCGAAGCGAGATCCCTCCGCCTGCAGCATTCGGATTCGTAAATTGAATATTCGTATGCCAGATGCCTGCTCCCGTAATGGTGATGTTATTGATCATATTGCTCGCCGAACCAATCTCCCACATGCTGGACAAATGGAACATACCTGCTGGGATATACAAGGTTTTGCCCCCAGCAACCGCTGCATTGACAGCAGCCTTGAACGCCGCAAGATCATCCTGCCCGTCATTCGCTACCGCGCCGTAGTCGGTAACGGATACGGCATTCGCAGGTCGGGCGATTGCCGTCGGTACAGGCTCGATCTCGAGGAAATCTACACCATATTCCAAGCTGTCTCCATTCGTCTTCTGAATCCGAATCGTATCACCCGGCTGTAACGCTTGATCCAGCTTAAAATGCACTTCGTCAAAGCGGAATAACGGACGACCGCCGCTAGGCGCATCCGCAGGCATATCGCCAGAGAAGTACTGCCAATTATAATAGGAGGTTAACGGGATTGTCTTCACCTTCGCACCATTCACATACGCGTCAAGCGAGCCGTTCAGTCCCATACCGTCCGAGGAATCGGGCATCGTGAATCGCATCGTCACGCCCGCACCTCCTTGCCCTTGTCTGATCGTCCATTGCACGCTCGAGCCATTCGAAGGAAGCGCTGCGTATTTCTGTCCGGAAGCTTCCGAGGCCGTTAAGGCTTGATCGAAGGTCGGTGCCGACTTCAATACGGCTCCTCCGCCTAAGGTTGCGTCTTCCGTATCATAGCGGCTGTACGGCATCACCGCGCCGCGTGCGGCATACACGTTCAAACTCGATGTCGACGTGTTATTACCCTGCTTGATTACGGCTTCGTTCGCATCCACCATGGCGGTAGTCGTTACCGAATAGTTGCCGTTCACCGCCGTCCATGTACCCGGAATCGAGACATTAACATTAGCTCCTGCAGCAAGAACGCCGTTGTATGTGCCGTTCAACGTCTGCAACGTCGCTCCGGCCGTATTCTTCACGACGACGGTTATGCCATGGGCACCGCTTGCGGATGCGAGGTTCCCTTGGTTCTTGAGATTCACCGTAAAAGATACCGCTTGATTCGCCATCGGGTTGCTTGGCGTCCAAGACGTCGTGGCGACGAGATCCGATGACCCGATTTGATTCACGACGAGCGGATTTGCGCTGGTATAACTGTTGTTCGCTTTATTCGTCTCAATGACGGCGTTATTCTCATTCACTTTAGCCGTTAACGGATAGGTTCCTGCATTTTTGGCGCCAATCGATACGTTGATATTCGCTGAACCGCCTGCAGCAAGCCCCGCAACCGAAGATGAGCCGAGCAGCGTATCGCCGCTGTAGAAGTTAACGATCGTTGCCCCAGATGGAGCCGATCCTATGTTGTTCACGGCTGCTGTTAATGTAATATTATCTGTCTCCACCGGATTCGCCGGGGACCATGTCAGGCCAGTAATCGTCAAATCCGGATTCGCCGCCGGTACGCCAATCACCTGAAACTCAGCCACTTGACCGCCAGTTGAGCCCGAATTCGCCGTAAATTTCAACTGTACATCACTTGCCGTTGCCGTGACGGGAATTGTCACCGTATTGCCTGTCGCCGGATTGAATGAATACGTCGCGGATGATACGAGGTTCGTGAAGTTGGTTGTATTCTGATCATGACCTAGCACTTGCAGCGTCTGCGTACGCGGACCCCATTCTGAAGCTGGATTCAGCTTCAGGACGACCGCTGTAATATCCGCATTGGCACCCAAACTCACGGTAAGTGTATTCGGATAGGTGTTCGCGTTGCCTTCCCAATACGTCGAAGTATTGCCATCATTCGCATTAGCCGCAACATAGGTCTGCATGACCGACGAGGCAGTAATCGGTTTGCCCTGCGCTAGGTTATTGCCGGATACCGCCCCATTTCGTGTGACCGCATTGCTCGCAGCCGACAGATTGCCCGCCGCATCCTTGGCTCTCACTGTGTAGGTGACGGTTGTTGTAGTCGGTTGATTGTCCGTATAGGTCAACACATTCCCGGCAACACTGCCGATCAGCGTACTGTCTAGATAAACATCATACCCCGTCACACCCACATTGTCGGTCGATGCATTCCAGCTGAGCTTAATCTGCCCTGCACCAGGTTCTATGTAGGATAATCCTGTCGGTGCTGTCGGTGCCTCCGTATCAGGGCCTGCTGCTGCACCATACACTTCAAACTCCGACAATTGACCAGCCGGCCAACCTGAATTCGCCGTGATCACAAGTCTCACATAACGCGTCTGTACCGCGGTAAAAGGAATACTCACAGTATTCGCAGCATTCGGGTCAAAGGTGTAATCTGCAGCAGCGACAATATCCGAGAAATTGCTTCCATTCGTGCTTCCTTGCACCGCAATTTTCTGTGTTCTCTTCTCCCATGCAGCAAGCGGCGGCAGCTTCACCACAACCTGATCCACGCTCGCCGCCGTACCAAGGTCCACTTGAATCCATTGCGGAAACGCATTATTTGCACTTTCCCAATACGTTGATCCATCTCCATCATTTGCATTTCCCGCGCCGTATGGCGCATTAAAAGAACTTGCAGTCATCGTCTTCCCTGAAGCCAAATTCGTTGCCGCATAGCTAACGGCAGGCAGCATGGTGAATTGACTCATCACCAATAGCACTGCTAGTACACCCATCATCCATGATTTCTGCTTGCGGCCTGCTCTTCCACGAGCGATACGCCTATGAAGCCTCCTCATACATCGATAACTCCTCTCAGGATGGTTTTTGGATTACATAGAAACTATACCAAAATCTTACATATCCAAATATGTGCACCCCTATCGTATATGTGTGTACTTCTACACAATTGTTCAACCCTCATGGAGTCAAACGGGAAGACAGAAAAACGCCCATAAGCTTGCGGCTTAAGGCGCTCTTCAATATGGCTATGAGGCGATTACACTTCATTCGAAATCAGACTTTTGTCTTCGAATGGCGTCGCCAGTACGATCAACGTCGTTGAGAACCCATGCGCACTGCACGCATCAAGAAAAGACGCAAGCGATTCCGTGTTCTCCGTAACTACTTTCATCAAATAATTGTACTCGCCGCTAATCCGGTACAGATCAACCACCTCAGCAGAAGCTTCAATAAACGATACAAAATCTTTGCAGTTGTCCGTCTTGAACATGACGAATGCGGTGGTATGCTTGCCAAGCTTCGCCCCAGAAAGCTGCGCCCGGTAGCCTGTAATGATGCCTTGATCCTCCAGCTTCCGAATCCGTTCGGTTACGGCAGGCTGCGACATAGAGATCGTTCGACTCATCTCCGATATGGGCATACGGGCATTTTCGTGCATCAACGATAATATTTTCCGATCAATTTGATCCATAACGATAGCCACCTCATTATTAAAGGTATAAACGCAAAAAGAAATAAAATTGTTAACTTTTAAGTAGAATGTTCCTTCATATTACTATGTAAACCATCCGTTTTCCATTATAAAATTGCACTATCAAAAATAAAGGAGATGCGATATGACGATCACATTGAATCAACCCATTACGATTGGCGGACTCACCTTAAAAAACCGATTAGTCATGGCACCGATGCAGCAATATAAAGGTACACCCGAAGCCTATGCCACGGAGCACCACATCCAACATTATGGCCGGAGAGCCAGACATGTTGGGCTGATGATCCTGGAATCGACCGCCGTCTCGGCGGATGGCCGGCTGGTACCAAACGATATCGGTATTTTTACGGATCAGCACGTCGAACCCTTAAGAGAAATTGTGAAGGCAGTCCATGCGCACAACACACATATTTTCATCCAACTGTCCCATGGCGGGCGGAAATCTTCGCCTGAAGTGACGCGCACGCTCGTAGCCCCTAGCGCGATTCCTTTCGATGAGGTGTATGGCACCCCTGAAGCATTATCGATCGACGAGATTCAGCGCCTAGTTGATGATTATCGGCTGGCGGCTAGACGGAGTCTTGAGGCTGGATTTGATGGCATTGAGATTCACGCCGCACATGGATTCCTGGTCCACGAGTTTCTATCGCCGCTATCTAACAAACGCCATGATCACTACGGCGGTTCACCCGAGAACAGAACACGATTCCTGCGCGAGATTCTAACGGCTATTCGTGGCGAGGTCGGTCAAGATTACCCCGTTATCATTCGAGTCTCTGCCACGGACTATGCCGAAGGCGGACTGACGCCTGCATCGATAGCCCAGATGCTCAAGCCGTTCGAATCAGAACTCGATGCGATTGATGTCTCGACAGGCGGATTGCTGCCGATTCAACCCAAGGATGTACACACGGGCTATCAATTGCCTCATGCGGCTGTGTTCAAGCAGCTCCTTCATATGCCCGTCATCGCCGTGGGAAATCTGCACTCACGCAGCATTGCCGACCGCATCCTTGAGGATGAACTCGCAGACAGCATCGCCATTGGCCGCCCCCTTCTCTCGGACCCGGATTACGCCGATACGATGTTAACTCCCGAATCTTTAGGCATATGACCAAGATCCTCATAAATCAATCTACAGGTGGACTTTTTCCAATCGGTCTTCACTTATACTTGGACTATCGAATTTGGAAAAAGAAAAGAGGAATCCGATTGAATACCTTATCGATTTATCTCATTGTCGTCGTCGTTATTCTTCTGAGCATTGGAAAAGAGAAAGCCATTCAGCCTTCTCGCATGTGGATTACACCGGCGCTATTCGCCTGGCTCGTCTATTCAAGCCTCTCGCAAACCACGAACTTAACGCCCTTAAGCTTCGTGCTCTATATCATCTGTCTTGCTGTTGGATTAGGTATAGGCGTGTGGCGTGGTTCGCTTGATAAAGTTCGTTATAACCCAAGCACGGGGAAAATCACTTCCCAGAGCTCTATCGGCGGGGTCATCGTATTTCTGGCAGTCATGCTGCTGCGTCTTGCGGTTGGATATTGGGGAAAAGAGCATGCTCTGGTATCATTAAGTAATGCACTCCTCTTCATCCCACTCGGGAGTGTCTGCGCACGCCGTTATGTCATCTACATGAAGTATCAACGATTACAGGGGCAGCGCAGATAGTAACGGCCTGACTTTACGGGCGGAAAGCGTGATTTAAGACACATGCCTACAAATCGATGGTCACAACTCGCTGAGACAATTTCATCCCGCTCCAGAACGATTACGTTAAGTTTCATTATCTTTGCGCTGATCATCCAGACGATCAATCGATCCTCCTTCGCCATCGCAGCGATCGAAACCCTGTGCTTCGTCGCCTACTTGGTGCTTATCTGGTCGTCCGACGGGTGGCTCATGGATTACCGGAAACGCGCCGCGGCTGTCATCCTCATCTGGCTCCTACTGGCTGCAGCCTGGATCGGATTCGACACCTATAAGACATCCAATATCCTCATATTCTGTCTGATTGCCTATAACGCACTTCGGCTGCCTGGGAGCCTCTCCATACTATTCACAGCGGCCATTATCGTGCTGGATGCGGCCATCTGGTTCTTCATGGAACGTGTCAGCATCGATGTGATCTTCATGTATTCGGTTGTTCATGGCGGCATGTATGGATTTTTCTGGGGCGCGAGAATGAGGCGTGAGTCGAATGCGATCAAACAGCAGCATTATCAGGAACTGCGTGTCATGCACACCCAGCTAGAGCAGACCCATCGCGCACTGAAGCAATCCCATAAGGAACTGGAAGAAGCTTCGGTCCGCTCATTACGTTATGCCGTTCTAGAGGAACGCACGCGGATCGCTCGCGATATTCATGATAGCATCGGCCATGGCCTTACCTCCGTCATCGTCCAGCTGCAGGCGTTACCCTATATGATCAAGGCAAACACGGCTGAAGCCGATGCGACGCTGTCGAATGTCCTGGATGTGGCCCGCAACTGCCTGACCGAAGTGCGTACTGTCGTTCATCAGATGGCCATCGATGATGCCGGACTCGGATTACTTGCGTTAAAAAGCTTGATCAATTCTGTCCAAGAACAGAGCGGATTACAGATCACGCTTAACGTGAAAGGGGACGTGACGCCATGGAAAGCGGACGTATCCGAGCTGCTGTACCGCGTTCTTCAAGAGTCGCTTACGAACGCGATTCGCCATGCAAAGGCGACTCACGTTCATGTATCGGTCAACGAGCAACCGGAGAAGATTACGATGAGGATTCAGGACAATGGGTCGTGGACCGGGGATGCCCCGCCTTCTCCTGGATTTGGCATCAACGGCATGCGCGAGAGATGTGAATGTGCGGGCGGTTCATTCTTCATGCGAACCAACCACCCTCACGGGCTCGCATTGATCGCAACAATACCCGTGGATAACTGCCCAATGGAAGGAGAATAACCATGGAGCCAATTACGGTAGCTATTATCGATGATCAACCGTTCATTCGACACGGCCTGCGTTATATTATTAATGCGCAAGAAGACATGCGTGTCGTTGGTGAGGCAGGGAATGGTCGCGAAGCGGTTGAACTGGCTGCAAGCACGTATCCACAGGTTCTGCTGATGGATGTGCAAATGCCGGAATACAGCGGGATTGAGGCGACGCGTGACATCTTGTCTATGTGGCCGGACAGCAAGGTCGTCATTCTAACCACCTTCGATACGGAGGAATATGTCTATGGCGGCATACGTGCAGGCGCTGTCGGTTATTTATTGAAGGACGCTGCGCCAAATGAGCTCATTGATGCCATTCAAGCCGCACATCGCGGAGAAGCGATCTTTCGAACAACTATGGCTGCGAAGGTCATTGCCCATGCACTGAACGATGTGATCACACCGGAGAATAAAGATAACCCCCACGTTCACCTCGTGGATTCTTTTACCGAGCGTGAGCTGGAGGTCCTTCAACAAATGGCATACGGACTAAGAAATGAAGAGATCGCGAACCAGCTGCATATTGGGGAAAGTACGGTGAAGACGCACGTCCATCGTATTTTACAGAAATTCGGCGTTCAAGATCGAACGCAGGCCGTTGTCTATGCCATTCGCAATCGGATCGTACAGTAGTGAACCGCCTTGTCATACAAGGCGGTTCGGTGCGTTCCAAACATACAAAAAAACGGCATTTCTGCCGTTTTTTCGATCGGATCAACCTTCTAATCCATGGTCTTCTTGAATTTTGTATAATCCTTGGAGAATCAAATCCGCAGGATCCCGGTTGAGCAGGAGCTGCATCATCAAGAAATGGATCGGGAATGCACAAGTGTTGTTCCCTTCGACGATCGATGGGAAGCCTGCTTCGAACACGGGCCCGTGCTCTTCATTCCAGTCCAGTCCGGCATGGACCGTATCCGGGAATTCCTCTTTGACAGCCGCGAGAAGTTGAGGGATAAGCACTTGATCAATTAGCGCCTTCGCTTCGTCTTCGGTCTCCGGTGATTTCGGCAGCAATTTGCCGCCCTTCGTCTTCATGAGATCTACGAAGAAGGAAGCCATCCATTGTTCCGGCTTATCGCTCGACTGGAACTTCTCGATTAATTCACGCAGGAAAAATCCGCATACATAACCGTCATCCGATGCATCTTTTACTTGATAAATAAAAATAGGGCCGTAAACCTCGTGGTTCAATACCTGTCCTTGTACCTCACTGTAATATCTACGAAGCGCAACAAGGCCGTTATGATGAACAGCATTGACCAGCTCAGTAAATTTCTCTGCCGAAGCAGTATCCTCATTGCTGTTGTTCGTTGGTTCATTGTTCGTTGGTTCATTGTTCGTCGGTTCATTGTTCATGGTTTCATTTGTCATCTTATTCACCCATTACCCATCATATCATTCGGCAAGATCGAGCGTCTAGTCCCACCCTTCCCAATGCGGAAAGATACGCAAAAACTCAAGATAACAAAAATAAGCTGAGTACCTAAAGCCAGCATAATTCCAATGAACATATTACCGCCGACATGTTCGCTCATGGCCATAAAAGCACCGCCGATGCCAATGCTCACCCCCGGGCAAAAGGCATCAACAAATTGCAGATAAGAGGAAACCTCGCCTTCTTCACCCGGATTCGCATGATGCAGCGCGATCGCCCCTGTCGTCGGGTTCGCAAGTCCGATCCCAAAGCCAGTCAATATCTGCGAGACAACCGCAAGAAGAATTCCTCCGCTCTCGAAGCCAACGACGGCGATCACCATGGAGACGCCTACGATCATCATGCCAATACCGAAAATAACCCGTTTTTCTCTACCATGCCCTTGATCCCGTTCATCCCATTTCGATTGCAGCCAAGCAGCTGTAGACCAACTCAGCGCACCTGCGGCGACAATCAATCCGGCCATGTCAGCCGACAACCCTTTAACCTTAATCAATGCCAATACGACATAACTCTCCGTCGCAACGTAACACGCAACATACAGTCCTCTAGCAACGATGGTTGCCGGTAGTCCTCTACGGATCTTGAATGTATCTACCGGAAGCAGTTTCTGCATCGGTCTAACCATAAGGATTAATCCGATGCAGGCCAGCACAACGCCGATCCAATCGGTTATATTACTTAATCCGGCCAGTAGCAATCCTGTGCCTAGGGTCAATACGATGGCGAATCCTTCTTTACGACGATTGGAGGAGCGATGTTCTGCATGCAATTTGCGAAAGGAAGGAAGGGTCAACATCACAGCTAAAGCGATGAATGGCAATACAAGCCAGAATACAAATCTCCACGACACGTATTCTGCCAACAGCCCGGCAAAATAAGGTCCGATCAGTGCAGGCAGGATATAAGCACTAGAGAACGCAGCCAATATTTTCGTTCGAAGCGCATCCGGATAGCTTAATGTGATGCTGTAATAGATACAGGTCACAATCGCCCCGGCTCCAAAACCTTGGAGCACCCGGCCCCCGATGAGCATCAGCATATTCATGGACACAGCAGCAACGATAACCCCGACGACAAAAATAGCGATCGCGATGGAAAAGGATCGATACGCACCGATCTTGCCTATCTGCTGTCCCATGATCATCGTCCCCAAAATCTGTGACAGCAAAAATGCGCTGAATATCCAACCGTAAAAAGAAATGCCGTGTAAATGCTGAGCTACGCTAGGCGCAATCGTCGTAACAGCTAACCCTTCGAAAGCTACGGTCGTAACTGCTAGGACGATACCGATGGTTAGGGCTCTATATCGCACATCCAATATACCTATTTTATTTGATTCTTGTTCCATATTCACTCTTCCCTCCTCATTTAATAGTCTTGATGATAGTTGTCATGGCATCTATATGATTAAAAAAATATATAATCGTGATAAGACCTGCACCGGATTACAGGTCTTTCACGTTGTTGTACATCACCGCTAGAATCCTTCGGAAGGTCTCCACCTCTTGTTCCGATAACCCCTCAATCGTTTTCTGATAAGCCTCAATTGAGGGTGCAAGGATTTCCTCTTTGATTTCCCTACCTTTGGCCGTCAAATAGACCCGCAGTGATCTTCGATCCGTCTCATGGGTGACACGATGGACAAATCCCTTTTTCTCAAGCTTGAACAGCATGCGCGCAATATTCGTCTGGTCTTTAAACAGCCGTTCCGCGATGTCTTTCTGCGTAATCCCTTCCTTTTCCCACAGGATGACTAGAATCTCCCACTGATCTACCGTAATATCAAAAGGGTTAACGACTTTCTGATAATAATTGTTCAGCTTCAAATCAGCACGATGCACAATCACACCGATATACTTTTCTAATTCCAAGCGTAAGTCTCCTTGTCACATGACATGATTATAGTTGCTATGACTATTATATTTTCGCCGTCCGTAAATTTCAATACCCATTAGAATCGAACCCCTGTCCATTTATGACTCGAATCCTCAGTTATCTTGGTTCTCCGATATATCCCGCAATAATCGCTCGCTGCTCTTCTCCAATGTCATCGGATAGAGCGCCACCTTATCGGGATTCATGGCTAACAGCTCCTTGTATACAGCGGGAGAGGCATATACCTTGTCCGCCTTGTCGATCACCTGGTGCAGCTGTTCCTGTTCGTCTATCCCCACCATATGCGGATGAATCTGTGTAATGCCTGCATCGCGTACACCGCTTGCCATCCATTGCCCTCCCGCTCGGCCTAGACATACAAAAGCGACCTCGCTGTCAGGCTTCATCTGAGCAATGCCGAGCAGGGCGGACATTTCGATCGTCGCTCCGATGACAACTAATTTTTTCTCATAGCGGGAATATCTTGTCTTGACCTCTTCCGCATGATTCAGAGTCGTGACGATCACGTCCGCATGTTCCAGCACTTCTATCATTGTTCCTTCGGCAGCCATCAAATCCTCCACGAAGAGGGTATGCACTTCAGCTTTCGTGACACGCTCAATCTCTTGACGGTAGAAAAGATGGTCGTGACCCCGGCATTCGATCAGAAGAATGCGCGGACGGGCGGCTGTTTCGGATGGACGCAATAACGTATAAGCTAAACCGGCGATGAAGAAATCAATAAGCGGAATACCTTGTGCCTCGGCCTCTTCAATCGTCTTCGCGACAAGCTGATGCATGGGCTGGCGAGCATTCTGAAGCAGCTCCACCTTCGATCCATTCATCACTTGCGTTCCCCGGCCTTTCTGCATCGTGAACATGCCTTCATCGCGCAGCTGCGTATAGACAAGATTAACCGTATTTCGATTTAATCCGAGAATGTCAGCCATTTGATTCGCAGACGGCAGCATATCGCCCGGTTCAATCACGCCAAGTCCAATCAGCCATTTCAATTGTTCCTTAATCTGGGTATTGACGCTGAAATTGATACCTGGGTCCACTTTTACCCGTAATTCTTTATTTATCATGCATCCTGACTCCATTCACAGATAAATGGTCAACCAAAATACTATTCAACTAGCTATTTAATACTGTACTGTATTCGGTTGCCCAACACAAGAAGCAGCTTTTATCTCAAAAATAAGTTGACACGAAAGAATCGATGACATACGATGTTAATCAAATAACTAGTTAACTATTAATTTAGTTGTATTTTATCGAAGGATGTGGTGAAGGATGGAATTAAAACAAGCATGGTCTCAGTATTTCGCTAAAATGTCGGGAACGGGAAAAAGTCCACTGAAGATTTCTACCAAAACAGCGCTCATCGGTTTTCTAGGGGGATTTGCAGCGATTGGCGCACTGGCTTATTTAACAAGCCTCACGTCCGCTGAATGGCTGATGGCGCCTTTTGGCGCAAGCTGCGTATTAGCTTTCGGGGTATGGGATGCGCCGCTCTCTCAGCCTCGGAATATTATTGGGGGACATCTGGTCTCTGCTGCAATCGGACTGCTCTTATTCCACTTATTCGGCAATTCATTCTGGGTCATCGCGCTTGGTGTTGGGTTAGCCATCGCCCTCATGCATCTCACACGCACGACGCATCCCCCCGCTGGCGCCAATCCTATCGTCGTGATCATGGCCGGCAGCTCATGGACATTCTTGATCAATCCGGTTCTGATCGGATCACTTGTGATCGTGCTCATCGCCCTGCTCGTCAATAATCTCGATGAGGATCGGCAATATCCGAGGTTCTGGATATGACAAAAACGCAGCCAATCGGCTGCGTTCATACGATGAAGCTCTGCAATTTGGAGATTCGCTTAGCTCACTGTAATAATCACATTTCCTTTCTTGTGCCCCTGCTCCACATAACGATGGGCATCCGGGATTTGCTCCAATGGGTAGCGGCGATCAATCACCGCTTGAAGCTTCCCTTCCTCTGTTAAGGCTTTGAGGTAGATCAAATCTTCTGGTGTCACCTTCGCCATGCCCTGACCATTGACCGTAACGAAGACCCCATCCGGCTTGAGCGCTTGCTTGCAGACTGCTCGGCTGGTCTTCCCAACCGCATCAAAGATCACGTCATAACGCTCCCCCCGCCGCGCAAAGTCTTCTTTCGTATAATCGATCACGTGACTCGCACCGAGCCTTCTCACCAATTCGGAGTTCGTCCCGCTGCATACTGCGGTCACGTCCGCCCCCATCGCCTTCGCAAGCTGAATGGCAGAACTGCCGACGGAGCCCGATGCACCGTAGACTAACACGTTCTGTCCCGGCTTCATCTTGGCCTTTCTGAAAAAATGCAGTGCGGTTGTGCCCCCAAAAGGAATCGCCGCCGCTTCCTCGTAGGTCGTATTCTTCGGCTTCAGTGCGATATTGCCATCTTCCGGCATCGATATATATTCTGCATGCGCACCAAATCGCATCCCATTCAAGGCATACACCTGGTCGCCTCTTTTGAATCGCTTCACGTGTCTCCCGACCGCTTCGATTTCCCCTGCGAACTCTACGCCAAGGATCGCATATCTCGGCTTCGAAACCCCTAAGAATAGCCTCATCGGAATCCATAATAGTAACGGGCTTATGAATCTTCGTACCCGAGCATCTCCGCTCGTTACGCTGGTTGCATGAATTTTAACCAATACTTCATTGTCCTCCGGTGTAGGCCGATCGACATCCATGAGCTTCAGGACGTCTGCAGACCCATATTTGGTGCATACGATTGCTTTCATGAGACTCCTCCATCCTCCATTTGCAATCAGTATATCGACCCCAAGGATCGGCATACAGCTACTAAAGTATGGTTTTGCCTCAGCTACAGCAAACCTAAGAGGCGAGCGCGGGCTACCGCCTCGGTCCGACGCTTCACCTGCAGCTTGTCGAAGATCACCCGATTATGTCCTTTGACCGTTGTTAGCGCAATGAACAGCCGCTCGCTGATCTCATGATTCGACAGCCCTTGGGCGATGAGCTGCAATACTTCGAGTTCCCTCGTACTTAGCGGCTCGAGGAGCTGCTCGGTTCGTTCCATGCCATGACGCGTTGTAACCTCCTGCATCTCACAGGCAGACAACAGCTTCCGGGCGTAATTCTCCATTGCTCCATGCTTAGCCGTATCACGCAATAGCTCCACGATCGGAAGCCCTTCGTCAACAAAGGTGCGTATGAATCCTTCAGGCTCCGCTATGACAAGCGCATGCTCAAACAGACGAACCGCATCTCCTTTGTCTCCATTCGCGTGTAAGGCAATCGCCTTTAGAACGGTCAGCTTCAGCTCCGTATCAGGCTGTCCCTTCGCTTGCGCCTGCTCATGCAAAGTTTCAACGACGTTCAATGCTGCTTGTGGTTTCCCTTCGGCAAGATGCACCCGAACCTGACTCGTGCTGTGTTCGAACGGCAGCGCACACGCACGTCCAGCAGCTGCAGCATTATGGCCTTGATGAAGCAGTACGCGCACATGAAGCTCCGCAATATTCGGTTGCACCTGTACAAAGTTCTGCTCGCGGGCCATTTGATCCGCCTTCGTCAGCATCACTGCCGCACTGTTCACTTCTCCCTGCGCAAACTTCACGCTGGCCAGGAAAACTTCACCCGCTATGGCTCGGTCGGTCTGCTCGAACTGCTGTGCTAGTAGGACACACTGCCTGCCATGCTGTTTAGCTGCCGCAAGGTCGTTCCGCTCGTAGTATATGCGAGCCATGCCCAGATGCGCTTCGCAGGCAACAGGCAGCGGCGGATCACCGGCGAGCTTCAGCACTTCTTCGTAGGTCTCCATCGCGCGGTGAAGCTGATTCTCTGCCTCTCGAATCATCCCGAGACCCAGCGTCGCCATGAGGGTGATCATGACATGGCCGATCTTCCGGCTCTGCATCAAGGACTCCGTATAAACCTTGTTCGCTATCGCAAGTTCCCCTTGCAGCTGATATGCATATCCAAGCGCCCAGGTCGTTGCTGCACGGACAGGCAGGTTCCTTGGGTGCAAGTATGCCAGAGCACGGAGCGCTTCCGTCATAATCGCATCTGCTTGATGCTGGCTCACCGCTAATGTAGCGCGAATCGATGCGATATGTCCGAGCAGATCACGGGTCTGCTCATCCAGTTCCGCCTCTTGCAGTGCTTGCTCGGCTGCCTGAAGCTTCGGTTCGACGCCCGATACTTGGCCGATCAAGAGCTCCGCCGATGCGTGCATCACATGTAAGGAAGGATGAGCATGAAGTTCCTCCTCTGGCAACGTGTTGAGCCAATTCAGCACGGGCATTACCGCCCCGCGGAAGATGAGAGGCATGCCTTCTCCCTCAAGCAGCCGAGCAGCTAGCGGAATATCGCCCGCCGCTGCGGCATGTTGGAAGGCTTCGAACGTAAGCCCTTGCCCCTCATACCATTGACTGGCGCGAAGATGATAGTCGGCTGCTCCTTGCGCGGTGAAGCTGCTGTGCTGCTCCAGCCGCTTGCGCAGGATGTCTGCAAACAGATGATGATACCGATACCACTTCCGTTCTTGATCGAGCGGTACGATGAATAAATTGGCGCGTTCGAGATATTCGAGCGTAGCCTGGCCGGATAAGGTAGATGTCTGGTGTTCTGGAGCATCCCGATCCAGTACGGCATCGCAGAGCGTTCCGCATAATCGGTCCAACATGGATGTATGCAGCAAAAAATGCTGAATCCGATCTGATTGCTGCTGCAGCACTTCTTCCACCAAGTAGTCGAGCACAAATGGATGGCTGCCGCTGAAGGACTGACTGATGCGGTTATGATCCCCATGCCCTTGCATGGACAGTGCGGCTAATTGCAGGCCGGCAGCCCATCCTTCCGTCCGCGACTGAAGCAGGGCGACGTTGTCGGCAGATAGGACTAACCCCATCACGTGGCTTAGAAATTCATCAGCTTCCGAAGCTGTAAATCGTAAATCCGACGCACGCACTTCGGTTAGTTGGTTCCTGACACGTAATCTGGCTAGAGGCAAATTCGGATCTTTACGCGTGGTCATCATGAGGTGTATATGAGACGGCATCCGTTCTAGCAATAACATAATGGCTTCATCAATCGATTCCGACGCAACCATGTGATAATCGTCAAGCACAAGAATGAGCGGATCGGGTATGACTAGTAGGTCGTTGACCAATGCCGTAATCAAGCTTTCCACTCGCGGTAACTGCGGCAATCGCAATAGTCCAAGTAAACCTTCACCTAGCTGCGGCACTGCCTGCTGCAGGGCAACGATAAGATAGGTGAGGAACCGCGCAGGATCTTGATCACGTTCATCCAGCGACAGCCATGCGGCTGACGCCTTATGGGCAGCGAGCCAATCACTGACGAGCGTTGTTTTGCCATAACCCGCAGGGGCCGAGATCAATGTCAACTTGCGCTGTGCCCCCTCTTGCAATCGCTCCATTAACCTTGGCCGGACGACAAGATTTGAGCGGAGAGGCGGAATACTCACTTTTGTTGCAAGAATAGGGATCGTCATACTTCGCCTCCGATCTGAACCGTTAAGGTTAGCAGTCTAATCTATTTCTTGAATATGTTCGACAATGGGGGAGCGATTCCTCTCACGCAGGACTTCGTCACCCAATAGAAAAAGCCACCCGAAAGCGGCTTATCCTGTGCGCGTGCGCGTTATGGCTATTCTATTCATCCAACGACCAAGCCGGATTCCACACTACTTCCCAGAGATGGCCGTCCGGATCTTGGAAATGCCCTGAATAACCTCCCCAGAACGCGTCATGCGCGGGATCTGTAATGGTAGCTCCTGCTTGCCGTGCGAGCTCCATAATTCGATCCACTTCTTCCTTGCTGCCTACGTTGTGACCAATCGTGATCTCCGTCGCGCTCGGCGCGGATAACGGAACCTTCGCCTCATGCGCAAGATCGCGGCGGTTCCATATTGCGAGCTTCAGGCCCGCTTGCAGATCAAAAAAGGCAACGGCGCCATGCTCGAATTCTTGTCCAATGATCCCCTCCGACGGGAATCCTAAGCCATCGCGGTAGAAGGCTAGCGATCTTTCCAGATCGTCGACGCCTAGGGTAAGTACGGAAATTCGCGGCTTCATCATTTGTGGTTACCTCCATGAACTATGATTATGGTGCATCACTACACATCGCTGTTTCTCCGTGTTGGAATATGTATCCAGTATAACGCAATTTCGCTCAACTCGCTCGAACGCAGCGTATTTAACTGACAAAATGCAGTTATTTGCCCAACTCGCTCAAACGCAGCGCAATTAACTGCTTAAATGCAGTTATTTCGCCAAACTCACTCGAAATCAGCGCATTTAACTGACAAAATGCAGTTATTTCGCTCAACTCGCTCGAATACGGCGCATTTAACTGACAAAATGCAGTTATTTCGCTCAACTCGCTCAAACGCAGCGCTTTTAACTGACAAAATGCAGTTATTTCGCTCAACTCGCTCAAACGCAGCGCTTTTAACTGACAAAATGCAGTTATTTCGCTCAACTCGCTCAAACGCAGCGCTTTTAACTGCTAAAAAGCAGTTATTTCGCTCAACTCGCTCGAAAGAGGCGCATTTAACTGACAAAATGCAGTTATTTCACCCAACTCGCTCGAACGCAGCGCATTTAACTGACAAAAAGCAGTTATTTCGCTCAACTCGCTCGAAAGAGGCGCATTTAACTGACAAAATGCAGTTATTTCGCTCAACTCGCTCAAACGCAGCGCTTTTAACTGCTAAAAAGCAGTTATTTCGCTCAACTCGCTCGAAAGAGGCGCATTTAACTGACAAAATGCAGTTATTTCACCCAACTCGCTCGAACGCAGCGCATTTAACTGACAAAATGCAGTTATTTCGCCCAACTCGCTCGAACGCAGCGCTTTTAACTGCTAAAAAGCAGTTATTTCGCCCAACTCGCTCGAAAGCGGCACAATTAACTACCAAAAAGCAGTTATTTCGCTCAACTCGTTCGAAAACGGCACAATTAACTACCAAAAAGCAGTTAATTACGCCAAAAAAGCAGCCTAAACGGCTGCTTATCGGCAAGCTATGTGCGGCGCATATACGCGCGAACGGTAATCGGCGCAAAGATCGCCACGATAACGAGCGCTCCGATCAGAGAGATCACAAGATCCCAGCCTACGGTACCCGCATTCGTCAGGTCACGAACGGCCGTGACCAAGTGCGAGATCGGGTTGATGTTCACGAACCACTGCAGCCAGCCCGGCATTGTATTCACCGGAACGAACGCGTTCGACAGGAACGTGAGCGGGAACAATACAATCATCGATATCCCCTGTACGCTGGAAGCGGTACGCGCGATGACGCCGAAGAATGCGAAAATCCAGCTAATCGCCCATGAGCAGAAAATGACAAGCAGCGCAGCGATGGCGACGTTGCCGAGGCCTCCAGCGGGGTGATACCCCATAATGTATCCCATCGTGAAGGTCAACACGGTTGCAATCGTATACCGAATCGTATCCGCGAGCAGCGCACCTGCGAGCGGTGCAATCCTCGCAATCGGCAATGACTTGAAGCGATCGAACACCCCTTTATCCATATCCTCACGCAATTGGACACCCGTCACGATCGAGGTCGTAATGACGGTCTGGACGAGGATCCCGGGAATGATGACGGGCAGATAACTCACGACGTCGCCGGAGATCGCCCCGCCAAAGATATAGGTAAACATCAGCGTAAAGATGATCGGTTGCAGCGTAACGTCGAACAATTGCTCCGGTGTGCGTTTCAGCTTCAGCAGACCGCGATAAGCCATCGTTAACGAGTGACGAACCGATTGACCGAAGCTGGTGTAGTTTTTTAATTGGCGTTGTACGGCCGGCTTGATTGAAGAGCTGCTCATGCTCTTGCCACCTCCACTTGGTTAGATTCTTTCGACGCATGAGATGCATCTTGCTTCACGCCTTCGCCTGTGATGGTTAAGAACACTTCATCGAGCGTCGGCTTCTGTACGCTCACCTCAGCTAAGTGAATCCCTGCCTCACGGAGAGCGATCAGCAGGTCCGTCACCCGATCAGCGTCCGCCATCGGTGCCGTAATCTTCGCCGCTTCCGAAGACACGCTGGACGGAACACGAAGTACTTGTTCGACGATGCGGCGCGCGTTCCCGATATCAAGCGGATTCTGCACTCGCAAATGCAGGGACGAGGTGCCGATAGACGCCTTCAATTCATCGGCTGTGCCTTCGGCGACCACATGACCGCGATCAATGACCGCAATCCGATCTGCCAATTGGTCCGCCTCTTCAAGGTACTGCGTGGTGAGCAATACCGTCGACCCTGTATTCACTAATCTGCGGATCGTATCCCACATCTGCGAACGCGTACGTGGATCCAGCCCCGTCGTCGGTTCGTCCAGGAAAATAAGCGGCGGCTGTGCGATAAGACTTGCAGCCAAATCCAGTCTGCGCCGCATCCCACCAGAGAAGTTCTTGAGCGGACGCTTTGCCGCCTCGGTCAACCCGAATTCTTCAAGCAGACCCGCGGCTTTCTGCTTCGCTTCTGCACGTCTGAGCCCGAGCAGCCTCGAGAAGATGATCAGATTCTCTGTTGCGCTCAGCGACTCGTCTACCGACGCATATTGTCCCGTCACGCCGATCAGTTGACGAACGATCTGTGATTCCTTCTGCACATCATGGCCGAAGATGCGTGCCGTCCCCGCATCCGGACGCAGCAGCGTCGCCAGCATGCGAATCGTTGTCGTCTTCCCTGCCCCATTCGGTCCAAGAACACCGTAGATGGATCCCGCTCGTACGTTCAAATTGACGCCATCCACGGCGCGATTATCGCCGAACGTTTTGACAAGTCCATACGCTTCAACGGCCCAATCGCCGTTATTCGGCTCTATATTTCGATTATTCATTGTTATTCCTCCCACGTAACGGATGATGTAGTTGATCTTAGCACCCCTTTTTAAACAGAATGTAAACAGCATTTTAATTTGCAAAAATGCAAAAAACCGCTGCAGCTTGTTCAGCTCAGCGGTCTTCGCTTGCGTATTGATACGATGCGGCTTTACCCTTTGATCGCGCCATCGGCCATCCCTTTGATGAAATATTTCTGCAAAAATAAATACACGACTGTCATCGGCATCATACCGATCAAGCATCCCGCCGCGACCCAATTCAGCTGGTTCGAGAACTGCGAGATGAACTGCGATAACGCAACCGGAATCGTCTGCACCTGCACCTTCTGCAAGAAGAAGATCGAGAATTGATAGTCATTCCAAATCTGGACACCCATAATGATGATGACGGTTGCCGTAATGGGCTTCAGCAGCGGCAAAATAATGCGGAAGAAGATGCCGAGCCGGCTGCTTCCGTCGATGAGGCCCGCTTCATCCAGCTCGCGTGGAACGGTGTTGATGAATCCCGTGTACAGGAATATCGTCATCGGCAATGCGAATGTCACTTGCGTCAAAATGGCGGCCCAATATGTATTAATTCCGCCGAGATCGACAATGAATTTGTACAGCGGCACGAGAATCGTTAAGGCAGGAACGATTAAGCAAGCTACGCTCACCGTGTAGATGATCGTATTGAGCCTGCTCTGATGCCTTGCCAAGGGATATGACGCCAAAGCGCCGACGATGACGACGAGCGCGACCGCGCTAGCCGTAATGAACACATTGTTGAAGATCGCTCGCGACAAGTCTGCTTCTCGCCAAGCATTCGCGAAGTTATCCCACGAGACGTGAACGGGGAAGCGCCACTTGGAGGTCGTCTCTGTCGGCAGCTTGAGCGCCATATTAATCAAGACATAGAACGGAATGACATGAAGAAAGGCAATGAAGAGCAATACGGCATACTTCAGTCCATGGAGAAATTTCCTCATTACATCTTCACCTCTTTCCGCTTCAAGTAGAACAGGGCCAGCAGGCTGACGATCGCAATCATCACGAACATCGTATTGCCGAGCGCTGCCGCGTAGCCGGCATCCTGCCTTGCAAAGTAGAGATTGTACATCATCGTGGAAATGGAGGAGGAAGCGTAGCCCGGACCGCCATTCGTCATCGCTACGATGACATCGAACAATTTCAATCCGCCAATAATATTGATCAGAATATTGATCGTAATGGATGGCATCAGCAGCGGAAGCATGACGCTTCGGAACTTCGTCCACCCGCCTGCCCCGTCAATGGAGGCCGCTTCATAGTAGTCTTTCGGAATGGATTGCAGGCCGGCAAGATAGATGATCATCGCGGTCCCCATGTATTGGTACGTATTGACGAACGTAATCAGCCATACGGCAACAGGCCCTTTCGACAACCAATCCACCGGCGCAAGGCCGAACAGACCGATCGCGTCATTCACAGCCCCTCCATCGTATTGGAAGAAGAAGTACCAAATATAGCCCATGATGAGCGGACTAATGATAACCGGTAAATAAACGATCGTTCGAACCAGCCCTTTCCCCCGAATGCGCGAATCGAGGAATAAGGCATACGCCAAACCGAGTATATTCTGAAAAAATGTGCTACCGAACCCGTAGATGATCGTATTTTTGATCGTGATCCATACGTTTTTATCGGAGAACATCATTTTATACTTGTCGAACCCAACCCAATTGTAGTTCTGGGAGTAACCGTTCCAATCGGTAAATGACACCCGAATCCCCTGTACAAATGGATAGAAAATAAACAAAGCAAACAATAGGACAGCCGGAACATACATTAAGTTTATTAACCCTTTGGATTGCATCCGTCGCTTCATGAATCTCACCTCGTTGAAAGAAGAAAGGAGGACCGCACGCATGCTGCCGCACGAGACTGTCCTCCTCTTGCTTCACTGTTATTATTGAGCTGCTCTCAGCCGATCATATTCCTGCTTCATGTTCGCGGTATATCCTTTCACATCGATGCCGTCCGCGAGCAGATCTTGGCCATTCTTGCACATGACGTCCCACATCCCGTTCGGAATGTACTCCCGGTCGAAGAACGGCATTACGCGAATATCCTTGTACCGGTCATAGTACTCTGAGAGCTGTCCCGCATCCGTGGATACCCCATCAAGACCCGGAGGTAGTTGATTGGACTTTGCGACCAGCGCAACATTTTCGGGTTTGGCGAAATACGCCACATATTTTTTTGCCGCCTCGATATTTTTCGAGTCTTTCCAGATGCCCCAAGTCGTCTTCTCGCCCCCTGCGAACGTCGGCGTATCGCCTGCCACGACGGATGGAATCGGCATCAATCCTGCCTTCAAATCCGGATTGATCTTCTGCGCTTCCTCAATAAAATAAGGACCGTAGATGCCGAATGCTGTTTTGCCGTCGGCAAAGGCCTTCGCGGAATCGTTATACTTCGCCGTCAAGACGTCTTTGTTCAGATACCCTTTCGTCTGAAGATCCTTGAACATTTGCGGCAGCTGGTCGAACTTGCTCCAATCGAACGTGCCGTCCAGCAATTGCGAACCGTAATTTTGCGATGAACTGATCAACAGCGGCGTCGCGAAGAAATCGAAATATTGTCCGATCGGCCAAGCATCCGCCCCGCCGATATGGATCGGCACCACTTCGCCGTTGCTCTTGGTTTTGATCGTCTCGCATGCGGCCAGGAACTCTTCATACGTCGTCGGAACTTGTACGCCGTATTTCTCGAGGACGGAGACGTTGAAGACTGGGCCCGATTTATCTTGATCCATCGGGAGCACGTACAATTTGCCCGAAGCGTCCGTCACGAGCGGCTTGATCGCGGCATTCACGCTCGAAGCCCAGCTCTCACCCGACAGATCCAGCAGGAACTCTCCATAGCGCGCTTTCGCCCAACCATGGGTAGCGAAGACGTCCGGCATATCGTTCGACGCCATTTTGACCTTCATCGTATTCTCATATTCCTTGCCCGGCGCGCTGAAATCCACTTTGATCGATGGATTATCCTTCATGAAGTTATCCGTAATTTGCTGCAATACTTTCGCTTGCTCGCCAACGACATTCGTGGATACAGTGATGCGCACTTCTTTCTCTTTCAATGCTTCAGGCGCTGAAGTCACCCCATTCGAATCTGATTTCTGCTCGCTAGTTCCCCCGCCGCATGCAGATAAAAATGTCAGCATAGCGGCACAGAGTAGAATCAGCCATTTTGATCTTTTCATATGGACCCTCCCCATGAGATTCAGTTCTTGTTTACAATTCCACTATAGCACCCATGAAGACGCTTCCAAATGCCACAGAACTACGATAGGCAGTGACGATTTCTACACACCGCTGCAGATCTACGATTTCATGCGTCCATTTCTACACTTTTGCCTCGATCTTCTTGCCAAATCACACTTCGGGCGGCGACAATATGATTGATACAGCGTGATCGCAAAAAGGGGCTGAGCCAATGCATTTCTTCTATACATCTGTCCGTACAAAATTAACCTTGTTATTATTGATCACGATCGTGATTCCCGAACTCATTCTAGGCATCATCTATCCGATCTATT
Organism: Paenibacillus guangzhouensis; assembly: GCF_009363075.1. Classification (NCBI taxonomy): domain Bacteria; kingdom Bacillati; phylum Bacillota; class Bacilli; order Caryophanales; family Paenibacillaceae; genus Paenibacillus; species Paenibacillus guangzhouensis. The sequence continues at coordinate 3,727,996 of NZ_CP045293.1, forward strand.
TTCAACGCGTCATGGAGAAAGACAAAGAAGCCCTGATGGAAGGGACTTTGACCGCGATTACGCGGAGTATCGAGACATATATGGACGATCTGGAGCGGCTGACCATTACGCCGTTTCTTCAGAACGATATTTTGACTTCCTTAAAGATCAAAGCCCGTTCCGACCAGAATCATGTTAGCGTTTACAATAAATTGGTAGCCGATCGCACGCTGCACGAGATGCAGATGATCATGTTCCAAAATACGCGCAAAGATATTCTAGGCACGGTTCTCGTCACGGCCGATCAATCGGTTTACGCTACCGACCGCTATGAAGTCGCGCAACCGATACCGGATTTCCCATATAAAGCCCAGGACTGGTACAAGCAAACGATTCTTCGGAATGGCAAGGCAACCTTTATCAGTCCGCATCGACGGGACTATTTGCAAAATTCGCAGGACCAGCTTGTATTCTCCGTTGCTCGTCTCATTAAAGATCCAGATACGCAGAAGCCTCTGGCCGTGATCATGGCAGATGCCGACAATGACATCTTCGATGAGATCGTAAGCGACGTATCCTTTGACGTGAGTTCAATCGTGACGATTTTTGATAACTATAACAACTTGATCTATTCCAGCGATCCGCTGACGGCCGGCACGGCAGAACAAATCATAGCCGATCATGAGCTCATCGAGAGCCAGGGAAAAAATTATACGACGATCTCCAAACGGATTCCCTCTTCGGAATGGAGAGTCAACGTTCTACTATCGCAAAGCGAAATCACGTCAAAAATCAGGAATCTGAATCTCATCTCCATCGTCATGACTTGTATGGGTCTCCTTTTAACAGCCTTGTTCTATGTTTATTTGTCCCGTTCCATCGTGAAGCCCATTCTGCAGATGGGCGCCGTGATGCGCAAGGTGCAGCATGGATCCATGAACGAAAGCGTGACGATCAAAGGGCAAGACGAGATCGCATATCTTGGCAATCGCTTGAACAAAATGATATCGCAATTGAATGACACCATCATCCGAGAATACCGAACAGGGCTTGCGAAGCGCAACGCCGAATATCGAGCCTTACAGTCGCAGATTCAACCGCATTTTCTCTATAACACGCTGAACGGATTTATGGCACTGAACCGGGCTGGGGAGAGCAAAACCTTGGAAAAAGCCATCTTGTCCTTGAGCGGCATGATGCGATATACCTTAAGTAAAAACGACTGGGATACGTTAGAGAATGAGTTCTTGTTCCTGCAGCGATATGCGGAGATTCAGCAGCTTCGTTTCGATGAACGTCTGACCTTCCAGTTGGATTATGATCCTAGAACGAAAGACGTCCGCATTCCGAAGCTGCTGCTGCAGCCTTTGGTGGAGAATAGTATCATTCACGGCGTGGAAGGCGTGAACCGGGCATGCCGCGTCTCGGTCAAGGCGGAGCTGATCCATGAGAACGAACCGAACAATATACTGATTCGAGTTACCGATACGGGGGCCGGATTCGATCTTGACCAACTCGAGAAGCAAGACCGCGTAGGGATTTCGAATGTTCGAGAACGACTTGAGATGGCCTATCCCTACGCGTCCATGACCGTCAACAGCATCCGTGAAGTCGGGACCGAAGTAACCCTTCACATTAAAACGTCGCCGGATGAGGCTGATCCCGCATCTCCGATGGATAACATCGGAAATACTCGACGAACAGACGCGTAAAATGCCGGGTGCTGTAATAACCGACCTGCTGCGCCACTTGATGAATTCGAATCTGTGGATCGTTTAGCAAAATTTCGCGCGCTTTGTTCATCCGCGTCGCCGTTAAATACTTCATAAACGTGACCCCCTGCTTGCGATGAAACAGGGTGCTGAGGTAGTTCGGCGTCACGTTCAGCTCGTGCGCGATTTGGCCAATACCGATATCCTCCGTATAACGCTGATGGATGTAACGGAGCATTTGCTGAATCAAATCAGGCGGCGCGGCCTCTTCTGCCGGAATAGCGTCAGCCTGAAGCTGTTCTTCCGCCTTCTCTTGATGGCGGCGCAGCTTCTGAATCAATTCCTGAAAAGAGACGGCGCTAGCCAACGGCTCGATAGCCACGGCAAAGTTTGGCGTACGGTAACGAGCCGCGATGTGTTCCATTTCCTTCTCGTACTGCTTGATGAAGTCGCCGGATGCGTCCGGATGCGTCTCCTGCTTCGCTAGGATGACCACGGCTTCGCCGGAAGGCAGAATCAACAAAGCTCTTCGGATATGGATCGCTTGCTGCCCATTCATCTCCATTTGGTTCATCCGATCCATAAATGCATAGAATGCCTCATGACCACCCTCGGCGGGCGGAAGATGATCGACTTTTAATGCATAAGCCGTGTAATTCTCGTGCATGCCTCGCGAATCCGCAGCGACTTCGTCTTCTGAACGCGAAAGGTACAGAACAGACATGAGCTGTTTCTCGAACTCCAAATTGCGCCTTGCTATTTTCTTGCGCTGATTATCCCATAAACGCGACATGCATTCCCTAAAGGCATCGGGATCGACGGGCTTTAACAAATAGTCGACGACCCGCAGCTTGATCGCATGCTGCGCATAGGCAAAGTCCGAATAACCGGAAATAATGACCCATTGAATTTGTTCAGCATGTGCGGTATGCTCAATCGCGCTCAAGCCATCCATGACAGGCATTCTTATATCCACAAAGACGACATCAGGTTGACCTGCTGCGATAAGTTCTACAAGTTCTGTCCCGTCCTTCGCCTCTCCAATAATCTCCACAGGCATCTCCAATTCTTCCAGCATGCTTCTTACATTGGCTCTGGCTAATCGCTCATCATCCGCAATGATGATTTTCATCTTCGCCACTCCTGTTCCATGACCCTTTTGAGATGTATTTCTGATTAAGCTTGTTCCATAAGTATACAACGATCGTAAGCGCCCTTGAAGGCGCTTACGATGATTCCATGCGGCAATGCTCATGGACGTGCAGTCGATTTCGTTACAGAGAAGTGAATGATGCGATACAACAACATGGCCGCTTCCGCTCGATTGGCGATTTGTCGCGGCAGCAGCTGATCATTGCTTCCTTGGATCAAGTTCAGCTCGACAAGCGCCGCCACGCTGCTCTTCGCATAACCTGCGATGGACTCGTGGTCTGCAAAGGCATCTAATACGGTTTCATTAGCGCCTGATGAGATGAGCTTCTGCTGACGAAAAAACCGTTCGACGATCACCATGAATTGCTCGCGCGTAACTTCGGCCTCTGGCTTAAACGCTGTTGCTGTCATGCCTTGAATCAGGCCTAGTTTCTTGGCAATGGCAACTTCCTCGTAATAGTACGCCGCCTTGTTGACGTCCGAGAAATTAGCATCCGTGTCCGCTGTCAGCTGGAATAGATTCACGAGCATCTTGACCAGATCCCCGCGTTTTAGCCCTTGCTGCGGTCCGAATTGATCCGTGGATATGCCTTGCCATACCCCTGATGCGGCAAGCGTCTCAATCGCTTCCTCTGCCCACGCGAACTTCGCTAAATCTCTAAATTTCTTCGGCGTATACACCACTTCATAGACGTCTGTTTTGGAGCCCCTCACCTTCACGATGCCCGATTGGGGATCGTAGATGCTAAAGACGACCGGTGTTTTGCTTCCGTCTTGATTCACTTTCACCACGGATACATAACCAGGTGCGCTGAGCTGCTCGGCGGAAGGTTGAAATGGAATCTCGATCACTTGCCCTGACGGCTCCGGTTTTGTTTCCGGAACAGGTTTTACTTCTGGCTTTACCGTCGACGTGCCAGATGAATTCGAATTGGACCCGCTGCCATCAGACCCACCTCCCCCGTTATGCCCTGAATCGGATGGCTTCACGGTAACTTTGGCGACAGCTCGGATTGCGGTCCCAGCGATGGTTCCATTGACTTCGAATGTGCCAGCTGCAGCATAGCGGCTCGGTTGAATCGAATCCCATGCCACATCCACTTTCATTTGGGATTGGTCTGAGTAGGTTGCCATAACGCTAGTCGGCAGAACAGGAGCCTTGTCAACCATGGTCTCAACCGAAACGGCATCCACTTTGACGATTTGGACAACGCCAGGCACGACCACGTCGATCGCTTGTGTCGCCGCTTGGCTTCCATCGTAATTGCGAGTAATTTCCAAGATGACTTTAACTGTCGTATCCGTTGTCGGCGGGACAATCTTCCCATTCGATTGAATGATCGCGTCATGATCCGAGGATTTGACCGAGACCGTGAACCCGAACGGAACTTTAGGAAGCGTCAAAGCCTTGTCTCCCTTCGCTGGCGCTGGAATGGACGTAATCGCATTCGCAACCATGTAGGGACTAACCGACGAGATCGTTACCGCACCCATATCTGGCGCGTGGCCGTCATTATTGTACAGCGTGATCCGATTTATGCCTTTGTTCAATGCTACTTGAATCGTCTTGTATTGCGGCGTGTTCCAATCCGGACCCGTTAACGGTACTTCGATGCCTTCCTGCTCATTGATGCGAAGGAAGACGGATCGCGGTACCGCCGTCGCGTATTCCAATTGCACATCATAGAGGCTGTCGCCTGGCATGACTACATTTTCGTAGGCGGCCGTGTTGTCTTTCGAACCACCTACATATCCGATTGCGTAGCCTTTCATAAAGCTGTTCGAGCTCCGCAATTTGCTGTCCCCTGTTAACACGGCATCTGCCGGGCTGTAGGTTATCTTGATATTCTTAATGGTTCCTTCCGGTGCCACGACCGTGATTGGAGCGGTGTGCGTCGTTATCCCATCAGCTTGGCGTTTAAGTTCCAGAACAAGGCTCACCGGCGTATCTTCCGTCGGCGGAACGATTTTCCCTAGGAGATCGATGACATCCATCCGATCCGACTTCGCAATCCGAACTTCATACCCTGCAGGAACGCTTGGCAACGTTAGCGCTATCGCATTCTTAGCGGGCGCAGGGATCGCTGTCATGCCTGCCGCCATGTCCTGAATCGGGTCCATCGGGATGGGGTCGCCCGTTGCCGGAATCATATAGACCCCTTCCCCTGCCTGCAAGGACAGTGTTATGTGTCCATCCACGACAGCCATATCCTTCTGAATAAGTCTCGGCAATCCCATGCCGATCTCGAACAAATGCACTTTTTCGACGCCTGCCCAATCAGCCGGCAGCTTCCAGCTTCGATTCTCATAGCCTTTTTGGCTAAAAGCAATGATCTCCTTCGCATCTTTACGCCATAAGGCGGGGACAAATACGTCCGTGCCGTCGGCCAACATGACATCGCCTTGCTTCACGGTTCGGATGTCGCCGGATTTGGAGCTCGTCACGCCTTCCGAGAACTGCACAGTATTGGTCGCGCTGTCGTATGAAATGCGGTCTAGCTGATTCAAATATTGCCATACCAACGTCGTATTCATAAATTCAGGCAGGAAACCTGTCAGCCGTTCTTTATCTTTCGCCACAATGTCTTCGCCGTGCATGCTGATGCCTAGCAATTCATTCCCGCCTCGACCGCCAACGGCCACCTTCGCAGGCAAATCCATCTGATCCATCGTCCACCAATCAGCCCACCACGCCATGGGTTGCAGGCCATACAATGGATCGCCACGGTATTGCACGAAATATTCGCTTGTAAAATCCAACCCTTGGTCGCGCCAATACCGAATGATCTTCTTCTGCGTCTCCGTGTCTTGTCGGAAGGTCGTCTTATGGTATGGATCGGAATAGGCATCCGGATTCGGCTCGCCGGGCACGTAGTTGGTTACGAACGCATCGATATGGATCGTCCCTCCCTTTCTCAGATGAGGAAGCATATCGAGCAATTGATCGATATTGCGTTGGAAGACGCCCGCTTCCCACGTCCGCGTGAGATTAATGCGATAGCTCTGTCCGCTTACCCATTTGCCGCCTTCGATCAGATCGCCGTTCTCTTGCCTGCGAATGAGATCCTTCGCCATGAATTCATCCCATTGCGGACTATCCTTGTAGGCATCCGTCATATTGATATGAAGGCTGACGGTCGTATTGTATTGGTCCGCCTCGTCCATCAACCATTTCAAGCTATCGAGCGCTGTAGCGTCTTGCGCTCTTTTTAACCCTGGATTCACGACATTCCAATCCGGATATTTCGAATCGTGGCCGTCATGCTGCCATCCGACCAAATAGATGATCTTCGGAATTCCCCGCGTCATGTTATCCATGCGCTTAATGATGTCTAACGCTTCTTCTAAATTCAGGTCAATCTTCCCGTTGCTTCCCAAGAACAACTTCATCGTTAACGTCTGCGTATAATCCCTAACATAAGGCCGGGCCGGCTCAGGCTTGATCGTGAACGTCAGCGTATCCGTAAATACGCGGCCCTCTCGGGTTGCCTTCACTTTCACCTCGACATCCCCCGTTTTATAGGTGCCTGCCCTTGCTTCGCCATGCGCGCCGATCATAAACATGCGGCCTGGGGCGTCGAATTCAACGCGAGTGAATGGATCCTCCAGCAAATCGATCTGGCTACCGTCTTCTAGGATCCCCGTCAACGATAGCTTCGTTAATCCATCGAGAGGCAAGGTTGTCTCGCTCGCTGAGAAGATGATCGATTGGAGCGGACGATCATTGCTCATCACGTTGAAAGAGATTGTATGGGTCGTCGTTACACCGCCCATCGTTACTTGGATTTTCGCTTCTCCTGGCAGCTCTGTCGCCTGTTCAATACTTAGCTCGGCTCCTGCTGCTACAGCCCATTCCTCTAATCTAGCGCTTACTTGAGGTGCCTGAGCGGTACCTTTCGGCAGCACAATCGAATTGTCCGTATCGAAAAGATTATAGGATGCTGCCGGTTGGCCGTCGAATTGCACTTCAGCCAATAGATTCCGTGAAGTAGGAACCAAGGATACGTCATCGATATTTAGCCAACCCGACAATCCACTCGTAAACGTAATCGTTGCTTTCTCGCCTTTCCTAAAAGGTAAATTCGGCAGTTCAACTCGAACGTAACTGCCACCGTAAGCTTCGAAAGGGTATGCCTTGCCATTGATCGCCATCGAGCCCCCCGGTTGATAATTCGCCGCGTAAGCAGAGAGAGCATAGATTCCGCTATCGGGTATCGTGATCTCCTGCGAGATCGCGTATACGCTATCCGTCGTACTCGGGTCGACCCATCCTTTGAATTGCCCCGCATGCATCGCGTTCTTGGACACGCCCGCTTTGTCAGGCGGGTCAAATCTCCAATGTTCCGTTCCATCCTCAAACCCCGCATTTTGCACGAGGTTCGTGGGTGAAGCATCTTGCGCGTGAATCACCGGACTCAGCGATACGCCCGGTGCCATCGATAGGACTAGACATATTATCATTAACATGGCCACGATTTTCTTCATGGGTAAATCCCCCCTATTAAAATAGTGCAACTTTACCTTCGCTTCTGCATTTCATCTTTTAAAAAAAGCAACGCCTCCCTTCATATCTCATTTTGCAAGCGCTATCATTTTGGCTTAATTATATCCAAGTCATTTTAGCTTTCACATGTACCAAATCTACGCTAATACGTACTTATTTCTACATTCATACCGAACAAAAAAATAAGCTTCCCTTGTGCGGGAGCTTATTTCAGAATAGCGATGCAATAATCTCTTTTATACGATTCACGATCTTTTGCCCCATGTTTACTTCTGCAAGAGCAATATCCCATAATACAACATTTGTAGCCGGATTTGGATCTCGTATTTTCAAATATTCCCCTTGCAACTGGGTTCTTGTATTGTCGTGTTCCACTGTAAAACTCAAAACGGGATCGGCCCACAGTACGGTTCTTTCTTGTACCTCTAGCTCATGGAGAGCGATGACTTCACCCCTCTCCTTCTCTAGATAAGCGTTCATGCTGCCAATCAGGAGAACGAAACTCACCGACAACACAATCGAGATGAAGATGATTCGGCAGATGCCCTTCAGTTGATCTCGATCCCGGGATACCAAGCGCTGCGCGCAGTATCCGACCGCGGCCCCCAAGGAATTAATCAGAATATCGTCAGTATCGAAGGCACCGAGCTGAGTAAACATTTGCATGACTTCAAGCATCGTAATGGACAGCACAAAAAAAGTGATGAATCGAATAAAATAACAACGGTACAGAAGCGGAATAACGGCCCCAAAAGGGATAAATGCGATAAAATTGCCGAGTTCAAAAAACCAACCATCAAAACTTCTTCCCACGGGAAAGTGCAGCGGAATTCCATCAGGGATGAAGTCATACCGCAAGCCTGCCGTGTGCGTAAAAGCCGTTCGATTAAAACCGAAAAACATAAAATAGAGCACTAATAGGGTATATAAAACGAATAAAACTATAGTCATTTTCCGTAACTTCCCTTGATACATGATGACTTCCTTTCTGACTGCATATCGCGACATCGTTGTGTTTGATCCCATTGTAGAGACGAAAGCTTAAGGGTTCGATAAGCAACGCTTAAATTTTTCTAAAGATCAAGGAAGAGACGGTCGTCTGGAACCATTTCTAATGTGCGTGGGAAGGATGATCATATGCTCCGGTTGCATTTGATATGAAAATGCATTATGATACGTTTAAATAATTAAACATTCTAACGGAGTGAGCCATGAGCGAGTATAATGGTAATGAGAAAGCGATCCAAATTTTCGAGAATTTAAGCCCTTATTTTCAAGGACTAGGAGACCCCGTTCGCCAACAAATCGTCGCGCTGCTCATCAACAAAGAGCATTTGAATGTGACGCAAATCGCAGAACATATTCCGATGTCGCGCCCTACCGTCTCTCATCACTTGAAAATATTGCGGCAATCAGGACTGCTCAAGGTTCAGAAGAAAGGCACGGAGATGTTCTACAGCCTTGAATTCGACGAAGTGATCGGGCTCATGAAGCAGCTTGTCCATTTTGTCGAGAAGGAATGCCAGTGCTGAGGTCATTCGCCTGACAGCACATGTCATTCCTTTTTTCATACTTTTTATGTCGAAAAACTCAAACATATGAACATTTAAGTGGAGGTTAGCTGCCATAAATAAAAAAATGGTATTAATTGTAGGGGATGCATATTGCGCTCGGAGGAAGATCACCGAAGAAAGCAGCTCCTTTCGATTCCTTACGGGTACGGACTGTCGTAGATAATCTTGCCGAAGATCCGCTGCTTCGTGCTGGCGATAATATATCGCTGATTAGATGAACCGATGGATGCCAATGCCATTATGAACTTTTTCAAACAATACGGTGTTCTGATTTCTCATCCCAATCCGCATTAAAGTTGCAAAAAATAAGAAGCAGAGACATGGTACATGTCTCTGCTTCCTGCTCTTCTTGCTATGTTCAGTACATTGGAGAGTTCTGCAACGCTAATCTCACGATACGACGATAATATCCGTATGCGAGTACGGCAAATATCAAATATATGATTGTGTAAATCGACATCGCGATCGCTGCTGGAAACACGATATCCGACAAAGTCCAAGCCGAGAAGGCTCTGACAGCGAAAATCGAGTGGGTAAGCCCAATTGCCAGCGGTATCCCAAACACAATTAGCTGCTTACGAATAATCCCACCCAATATTTCGTGTTCCTCAAATCCCAGCTGTCGCAGAATTCTGTAACTGTTCCGTTCCTGCTCTGCCTCGGCCATTTGTTTGAAATAGAGAATACTGCCCGTCGTGATAAGAAAAATAAGCCCGAGAAAGCCGGCGACGAAAATGACGAGGCCAAATTTTTGATGTGAAGTTTGAGAATAGGAGTAAAAGTCCTGATTGCCCCCTATGGAATGGACATATGGCTTATAGAGATACGATGCCGCTGCACGATCACGGTTCACCAGAATTCGGAACGTATCGATTGGGATCCATTTCGATTCGCCACGGGATCGATTCGATATCTGGGAGATCATAGCCTGAAGCGTCGCTTCGCGAACGACCAACTGGTTGCCATTCAAATTGAAATTCATCGCATATCGATCCACACTTCGGGCTATTGGAATAGGAACTCTCGTCTCGCGCACTACTAATTCGATAGGATGCTGCGAATCCTCTTGGTCCAGTCCCCTGTCTCCCCTCCGTTGTCCCTTATACCAGACGGCTTCACCTAGCTTCGGCATACGAATATCCACACTACTTGCATGTAGATGTTCTGCTGCAAGCAGCAGCATCGTCTGCCCCTCCTCACCGTTCAACTGACCCGTCACCCGCAAGGCCTTCACCGGATGATGAACATACGGAATGCCTGCTTGCTCCAAAGAAGCACGAAATGTCTGCGCGTCTTGCACCTGATTCTCAAACACAAAATCAAACGGCAGCATGGCTCGGGACTCGCTCTCGGCCGAATAGTACAGCGAATAAGCGACCGCTAACATGGTTAGTGTCACTGCGGATAGAACCGTAATGATGGTGAGTGAGCACGCATTTGCTCTCATCCGATGCATGAGCGGAGCGAGGGATAGGCTGTTCTTCAATCCGAGCTGACCATTCCTGCGCCTGCGAATCTGGTAGAACAGTCTCCCTAACGTTACACGAAACAGCAGGTAGGTACCGAGGATAATAGAAACAAGAATGATCAGCGTATGCAGCATGAGACTCTGATATGGCATAATTCCAGACCATATATAACCCATTGCGATAAGCACGATGCTCAGTATCCCAAGCAGGACGGACCATCTCGCTGACGGCTGTCGTGGCTGGTCTCCCAGTCGCTCAGCTCGGAGCATGTCAAGCAGCGATACACGGCGAATCTTGTACAAAATCTGGATACAGGTCATACCATTGAGTACTATAAACGCGATAGCGGTCTGAAGAGCGGCTGAGGTGGAAAAAGAGACGGCGACGCCGTTTTCGATTCCGATCAATTTCATCAAAATAAGTAAAAATAACCGGGACACGAGCGTCCCCATGCCCATCCCGATCAGGAGCGCGACGAGGCCCAACATGACATGCTCTGTCATGAGCAACGACCCTACTTGTCTGCGCGTCATGCCTGCCAGCTGATACAGTCCGATTTCTCTGCTACGGCGTCTCAGAAAAATGCTGTTCGCGTAGATCGTGAATAGCGCTACAATTGCAAGCAGCAAAATGCCTGACACACGGATCAGCAATACGAATTGAACATCACCGAAGACCGCAGCTATCTCGGAAGAATCATGCTGTAAGACTGCGAATACGAAATATAGCGTTGTACTGCTTATCAGCGAGAAAACATAGAGATAGTCCTGTTTCATATGTTCACGCACACTGCGGACGATAAGCTCAAAAGGTGTCAACGCGGTTCCCTCCAAGCACAGCCTGCACATTAATAATATCTTGGAAGAAAGTCTGCCGCGTCTTGCTCCCGCGATAGACTTCGGAGTACAGCATGCCGTCTTTCAGGAACACGACACGACTGCAATAGCTCGAAACAACGGGATCATGCGTCACCAGCAGCATCGTAACGCTGCGACGCCGGTTCATGTCCTCCAGCACGTCAAGCAGCGCTGCGGCTGATTTCGAATCCAGCGCGCCTGTCGGTTCATCCGCAAAAACGATAGAAGGATGATGGATTAAAGCGCGAGCCGCAGACGTTCGCTGACGCTGGCCGCCGGAAATTTCATGCGGGTACTGATGAACGATATCCAGAATGCCAAGATCAGAAGCAAGAGCTAGAAATGCTTCCTCAGCCCTTTCCTTGTTCATTTTTCCAAGTGAGATTGGCAGCATGATATTCTCTTTGACGGTCAGTGTGTCCAGGAGTCGGTAATCCTCAAAGATGAACCCGAGTCTGCTGCGCCGGAAACGAGACAATTCAGCGTCTGACATCTTCGTGACATCTGTATCATCGATCCGTATCTCCCCTGCCGTCGCTTGGTCAATAGTCGCGAGCACTTGGATCAAGGTGGACTTGCCTGACCCGGAAGGACCCATGATCCCGACAAATTCGCCCGACGAGATCCGTAAGTCAATTCCTTTTAGCACCTGCTGAACATTGCCCCTCCCACCGAACGATTTACGAACTTGTTGTGCTTGAAGCACGGTTTTGGGCAGCATCGTCCGGCTCACCTCCAACTAGATGTCCTCGACGTTCGAACGTATTCACTGTATGAAAGATCATCTCCATTTCCGTTCCTGCATGCAGCTCCGACGTTGCACCCAAGCTGATCCCGATTTTCAGCGCAATCGTTTGGGCCAAATAAAGTCCGAGTCCCGTTGCCGCATTCTGCATCCTCCCGTTCTCACCGGTAAACCCTCGATCGAAAATTCGAGGCAAGTCATGGGCTGCAATGCCCGCACCTTCATCTCTGACCGTTAACCTGACATGACCTTGAGGGGTCATATCCGTCGACAGCACAATCATACCGCCTTCAGGGCTATATTTGACGGCATTCGTCAACAGTTGACGGAGGATAAAACGGCACCATTTGCGATCCGTCGTCGCTATGACCTCTTCGCCTTCGAATTCTACGGCAATATTCTTCTCTACGCACCAGGAAGCTAGTTCACGTACTTCCATAGCTGCTAGCTGCTGAATGCCCGTCTGCTCCAACACATAATCCGCTTCGAGCGACGGTAATCGTGATATGTACAATTGTTGATCGATGAGCAGATGCATGCGCAGCCAATCCAATTCCATTTTGCGCATGACCGGATTTCCCCGCTCAGCATCGATCGTCAATTTCATCGCTGTCAATGGCGCTTTGACTTCGTGCACCCAAGAAGCAACATAGTCCTTCTCCACGGCCTGAACGGCTTGTACTTCAGACAGTCTGCGCAATGTCCACTGTCCCGCTGTTCGCAAGAGTTGATTGGCTGCTTCTTCATGATGATACTGAGGCGTGGGTAATGCGATCATCCAATCATCATCCATCGTTACGGTTAGGTCAGCCAGAGCCCTTGAATATTGCATTTCTACGTGGAAGCGCCATCCCAGGAAGATAACGAGCGCTAGAATAAGAAGCACATTTAAATACAGTAAAGAGACGGCTTGGACGGCAATCCCGTTGTCGATCCAAATCAACAGATCTACGAAGGATAAGGAAAGCAGGTAGAAGATGATCCAGCTCTTTCGATCCATCAAATAACGAAGTAACAAAATCATCGCCTCCTTATAACGTGGCCGCCATATAGCCTAGCCCCTTCTTTGTGACAATGGCATCTTCGAGATGGAAGATGGTTAACTTGTGCCGCAGCCTCGTTATATTCGCAGTCAACGTATTGTCATTGACGAAATGCTCATCATCCCAGAGTCTCCGAATGAGATCGTGGCGAGTAATCACGGTATCCTTCGCTTTGACAAGAACAGCGAGGATAACGAACTCATTTTTCGTTAAGATTACATCTTGTCCATCCTTACGGATCAGCCCGCGTGTCATATCGATAACGGCGCCGTTCCACTCCAAAAGATCTGCCGCTTCCTCCCCATACGCGTACGTCCGGCGTAAGATGGCTTGAATCTGGGCCATCAATACGTCCATATGGAATGGCTTCTGAATATAATCGTCCGCCCCCATATTCATCGCCATCACCATATCAAGCGGATGATCACGCGAGGACAGGAACAGAATCGGCACTTTCGATACCGCTCGAATCTCTCGACACCAATGGAATCCATCATACATGGGAAGTTGTATATCGATGATAACCAACTGGGGCTTCACCTCAATAAAGGTATTCATCACATCATCATATCGCGCCGGTCCCTCGACATGAAAAGACCATTGCTCCAAACGCTCCTTCAAGGAACGAAATATTGCAGCATCATCTTCAATGATCAATATCGTAAAATCCATCCAGATATTCCTCCCCGCAATTGCCGCGCGGATATAGGACCATGAAGCAATCCATCCGTAGCTGTCCTCATCATATCACGCTTAACTTCCATGCCAAAAGAGGGGAAATGATCCCCTCAAGACCTTATGCCGGCAGCAGCATCGTGAAGAACAGCGCCGCCATCTCTTGCTTACGGAGTGCCCTTTGGGAGCCGTAGTCGAACATGCCGTCCGATGAAGCCACCTCTGGCCCGTACAGCTTCCAGGTAACAGCAGAACTGACAGCATCGACCGCCCATGCCGAAGTACCGGGAGCTAATGCTGCAGTGGCATCCGGCACCCGAATGCCCGTTCCAGCTAATAATCGGAACACGATTGCGGCTGCTTCTTCACGACGAATCGGACGATCTGGCTCGAATGCTTCATCCGCAGCCCCCTGCAATAGGCCTGCTTCGACAGAGGCTTGAATATCGCCACGATACGGAGAATTGGCAATGTCTTTAAATACGGGCGAATTGGAAGACTCCGGAAGACTCCATATCGCGTTGAACGCATGGATGAACGCACCGCGGGTAACGACTTGATCCGGTAGGAACGGCTTCGTTCGGTCATCTTCCAATAAACCAAGGGACTTCAGGCCAAGAATATAGCTCGCATAGGGATGATGAGGAGAGACGTCAGGAAAGCCCTCTTGATTGGCCGGTATTTTCGCAGCATAACTGAATAAGTTGGCGTATTTCATATAAGCAATTTGACCATCTGCATCCTCTTTAAAAGCAAGCGGTTTACCCTCTTCATCCACGAACAGCAGATCATCGACCTGCTTCAGTTGGTGACGGCCTGAGACATCGCTTACCCTAATGGCACCATCTCCCGTCACTTCAACTTTAGTGAATACTTTGATCCGTAGATCGGAATACAGTCCTTCGAGCTTGGATAGCGCAAACTTGGATTGCTTCTGATAACCTTTTGGGCCGAATGTCGATTGGCGATCAGCATAATAATGATCCATAAATGCTGCGAATAGGTCATTGCGCAAATCCTGATTCGTATTGTAAACAACGAAAACCCCCGTTCTACGGTCTGGGAGGAGCCACAATAGCGAGCTAAATCCAAGGATATCCCCTCCCTTGGAAATCACGGCTTCACCATTCGTATGGGAAAGATCCACTGGCGATTCAAATCCATATGTCATATCCGGCACATTCGGATGGATAAGCACATGGTACGTCGACATCGCCCGCACGGATTCTTGCGACAGGATCCTCGTACCATCAGGTGCCCGTCCTTCGTTCAGAAGGGCATTCATGAACAATGCCATATCAGAGGCCGTTGAGATCATGCTGCCCTCAGGCCATTCACGCGGCGACAAATCAAAGAACGGCAGCGGGTTATTCTCCGCATCGTATGAAGTAACTAGACGTCCAGCCAACTCCTTCGTTAGGCTGAAGCTGCTTGAAGTCATGCCAAGCGGCTTGAACAAACGCTCCGTCATATAGCTCCCGAATGGCTCCCCGCTGACTTGCTCAATGATGTAGCCCAGCAGTCGCGTTGCAAAATTATCATACATGTATGACGTGCCGGGCTCCCGAACGACGGGAGGAAATACGTCGAAAATGCTTTTTTGTAAGGAGATCGGCTTCACGGAAGGATCCATCAAATAACTGCCATCCGATGGTTCTCTTACTTCAAAGCCGGTCGTATGCGTCAGTAAATGCTCGATCGTAACAGGCGTCTCGAATGGATTAGATATGCGATACCCATCCAAATACTTCTCAATGTTATCCTTCAACGAGATTTTCCCTTGATCAACGAGCTGCAGTGCAGCCGCCGCGGTAAACACCTTCGATACAGAAGCGATTCGGAAGGTGGAACGGCTCGCGTCTACCCGTGACTTCGACATCTGATCCGTTATGCCATAGCCTTTAGAGACGAGCACTTTTCCCTCCCGGACAACGGATATCGCTGCGGCACCGGCCTTTCTCTGGATATCTTCACGAGCAAAAAAAGCATCCAGAAACGCCTCAACTTCGCTCACCTCACGCGGTCCGCCTGTATAAATTGCTGCTGTTGAATGCTGCTCGCTGGAAGCATCTCCTTTCGACGCAGACGGTACCCCGTACGCTACGGAATCGCCCATTAACGTTAGTGCCAGCAGAGCAATCCATAACGTACTTCGTGTTCTTGTCTTCTTGTTATCCAATTCATATCCTCTCCTTGTCACTTCCCATTGAACCGCCATGCATATTCAAGCGATTCCGACACCCTCATTGTATCGGCTGCAGCACATACCGTCGCTCGATTCAGGTGATAAATCAGCCGACGTATGTGACATATTCGTCATGTTGGAGGGATTCGGAAAGAGAACAGCTGCCTGAAAATTTATCGAATACGGACAGCCATCCCTAGTAACAACTACCCAGACAAAGTGAGCGCAGCCTTCATAACATATCGAGTATACAAATTAGGGAGGTGCTTACATGTCAGGTCTTGTTGGTGGAGCATTTACAAGTACAGGCACAATTCTCGTACTGTTTATCTTGTTAGTCATCATCGCTTGCAGTTGCATGGGTGGTTTTGGAGGTTTTGGTGGAGTAGGCTACTAATTCTTTCTTATAAATGCAATGAGCCCCGTACGATTGTACGGGGCTTTGCTTCATCATATGATCTGCTGGTGATTATGCTCCTGTGCTGCTGCGTATTTCTGCCGCTTACATGCCGATTCTATGATCGATCAGCTTCGCGCGGATCAAGAACCGCTCTACAATTGCCGCAGTCTCAGCCCGGGTCAGGTTGCCCCGCGGCGCGAGTCCTTCCGGCGAACCTTCCACAAGACCGTTCTTCACCGCCGTGATAACGGCCGGCTTTGCCCAAGAGGCGATATCCATCTTGTCCGTGAATGGGGACAGCAGAGCTTCTGCATCGCTCGCTGCCGAATCGAGCCCTGCCAGCTTCATCGCCCGGGACAGGATCACGAATGCTTCTTGCCTAGCAATCGTCCGGTCAGGACCGAACGTCTCGTTCTTGTAGCCTTCGATCAGACCATACGCTGCTGCCTTCGCCACGGCTCCCGCATACCAGTCGCCGGACTTCACGTCGATGAACGCAGCGCTGCTGCCATTGTCGGCCAAGCCCAACGCCCGCACGATGATGGCGGCGAATTCCGCCCGTGTAACCGATGCATCCGGGTCGTAACGGCGCTCATCCACCCCGTTGACAATCATGCGCGAAGCCATATCGTTCACGGCTTGCTTCGACCAGTGTCCCTCAACATCTGCGAAGGTCTTCGGATTCCAGATCAGTGCGTAGTCGCTATTCGTAAGGCTATTCACGACTGCGTAGCATTTCCCTGCCCGCGTCGTAACGAACGTCGGGACATGGCGAACGCTGCCATCCGGATTCACGACTGCCGCCGTTGTTACCTTACTTGCATCAACGCCGGCGGGAATCGAAATTTCGCGTTCTACAAAGCTGCTGAATCGCTCTACGCTTACCGTTTTGCCATTGTACGATGCCGTTACGCTGAATTGAACAGGCGGAACCACGATCGAATAATGACCTTGTGCTGCCGCAGTCTCAGCGGCAACTGCGGTAGCCTCACCGCTCTTGGCAATATCAACATGAACGATAATGCTCGACAACCCAACTTGTGTTCCCAATTGGGAGGAGACCGCTTCAATCGCGATCTGCTGCGCCGGTAGCTTGTAGTTGCCGTATGGCGTCTGCACCTCCAAGATAACCTCCTTGGCCGCCATGCTCTTCACCGCTTCGCCGGTCAGTACTACAGACACTTTCTCCACGCCAGTCGTCACGGGAATAACCACGGTGGACTTGTCTGCAGCTAGCTGCAGCTGTTCCGCCAGTTTGGCTTGATCGACCGTCGCCGTCAGCACGTTCTGGCCATTCTCTTTGGTCGTAACACCAACAGCAATCTGCTCCTTCACCACGCCGTCCACGATGACTTGGAGGCCGGAAGGCTTCTCGGCTGCTGGGGTTGCATTCGTTGATGTCGAAGAAGTATTCGAACTATTCGAAGTATTACGCGTCCACTTCGCGTACAGCGTCACATCGGCTGTTACCGACTCCGATCCGAATCTCCACGCACTCATCCCTGCCACATCCTTGTACCAGCCGGCGAACGTATAGCCCGCTTTCGTCGGCGCTGCCGGCTCGCTGATCATTGCACCGCTATCAACGGTCATGCTGTTAACCAAGCTGCCGCCTTGCGTATCGAATGTTACCGTATATTGCACAGCCGGAATCTGCGTCCATTTCGCATATAACGTCACATTCGACGTGACCGGTTCCGTTGCAAAACTCCATGCCTCCGAACCCGCCACATCCTTATGCCAGCCGGCGAACGTATAACCGGCCTTCGTCGGCGCCGTCGGCTCGCTGATGGTCGCACCGCTGTTCACGGTCACACTGCTAACCGAGCTGCCGCCTTGCGAATCAAACGTCACCATGTATTGCAAGGCGGGTATCGCCGTCCATTTCGCATATAATGTCACATTCGACGTCACCGAATCCGTAGCGAAGTTCCACGCTTCCGCACCCGCTGCATCCTTGTACCAGCCTGCGAACGTATAGCCCGCCTTCGTCGGCGCTGTTGGCTCGCTGACAGTCGTGCCGCTGTCCACGGTCACGCCGCTGACCAAGCTGCCGCCTTGCGAATCGAATGTCACCGAATATTGCACCGCTGGTGCCTCAGTGACTGTAACCTTGCCTGGCGTTAATGTTTTTTCCATTTCGTTCAGGAACGAATCCACAAGCGAGAACCTGCTAAGATCTCCCGTCTGCACACTCAACGGCTTATCACCTGTCACCGCGTCGCTCTTAATCTTGAAGCTGATCGTGAATAGCTTCTCTCCTGAGGCAATCGGCGTATCCCCGCCATCGCTATCCGCCCACGCGGCCAGCAGCCATCCTGTGTTGTTATCATAGTTAGAATCGAAATAGTCTCCCGCTTCCCCCGTAATCTTCGATATTTCCAACGCTGCCGGGTCATAATCGATTTGGAGCCCGTAAGCGCTGATGCCATATGTCGAGCTGGCTACCGTTACCGGAACGTCCACCGTAGATCCCGGCGTGCCACTCTTCGCGCCGATTGCGATCTGAGCCGCGTTGCGCATCCACTGCGCATATAACGTCAGGCTGGACGTTACCGCGTCTGTCGCGAATTGCCACGCATGGCTCCCTTCCGGTTCCGTATACCAACCTGCGAATGTGTAGCCGGCTCTCGTCGGTACCGACGGTTCGCTAATCAGCACTCCATTGTTCGCATACTTCGGTTCAACCAGACTGCCGCCTTGCGAATCGAACGTCACGGTATGCGCCCCGTTCAAGACGGTGATCTTGCCTGCTTCCACAGTCGTGGATGCGGGTAGCTCTCCTTCATAAAGATCATGCTTGGTGACATGCAGCGCCAGTTCACCGGGCTGTACGGTATTCTTGATGTTAAAATGAAGGGTGAACGCCTTCGTATCTTCTGTGAATATCGCATATTCAACGAGATCGGCTTGGACATTCACCGTACCCGGTTGGGACAGATCCGCATCGAAAGTATCACCTAAATCACCCACGCCTAAATCGTTCGTAATTTCATCGCCCTGCACCAGCTCCAGGGACTCGGAATCAAATGAGATTGTAATATCATATCGATTAATTAAATCAATCGGCGTCAGATACACAGCCGCTTCGACCGACTGTCCGGGATACCCTTCCGCGCCGCTTACCCTGACCTTGCTTGTCGGATCCACCGGATGCGGTCCGGCGCTGGCTACCGTACTGAAAGACAAAATCATGCTGACCGTAAGTATGATCGAAATTAGTTTCTTCCAATGCATGTTATCAACCCTTTCCTGTGCAAATCGCGAGGATCGCCTTGACATCGCTATCGTCCCATTGCCCATCGCCGTTCATGTCCAATCCCTGCAGCTGCTCCGGCGTCAACGTGATTTTCCCTTTAATGTATTGGGTCAAGAGCAGTGCGTCAGCAGGAGTAACTTTCCCATCGCCGTCCGCATCGCCCATAATGATCTTCGCATAGTAAGCTGTGTACGCAACATCCGCCGTAACTGGCGTTGCCGTCACCTGGCCACTGCTCAACAAGGTATGTCCTCCGTTACTGCTCCAGCCTATGAAGCGGTAGCCGGTCGCGGGGGTCACCGACGGCACATTCGACGGATGGCCACCTATTGTGACCTGTTCGTTTGACCCGCTGATCGTGCCATGATCTCCTGGCTCGTAGCTTACAGTTGCCATCCGCGGTGTCGAGTCAATGATGTCAATCGTCAATATCTGCGCCGCCCCTGCACTGAACGTGAAGGTCAACGTCGTCGTGCCAACGGGTAGTGAGGACAAATAGGACTTTTTGATCCTCACCGTATCCCCGCTAATCGAATAATCGGTTCCCTGTGTCAACGTTACAGCCTGATTATTAATCAGCGTCAGCGCATTTCCGTTAAGCTGCAGCGTCACCTTCACCTCTCGATGATCCTCGGACGGGATATACAAATCGAACTTCGCATTCGACGGATCGATGGCGCTATTTGGCTGCACCTTCAGACTCAGAATCGTACCCATATTGCCGCCTGCCACGAATGTGTTATCGCCAAACGCTGCGGTATAAAGATCCTCTTGCGTCCCGCTCGCCATCGGTGTCCAATCCGCACCGTTCGTCGAGGATAAGATAACCCCTGTATTTCCTACGGCGATATATGTACCATTGCCATAACCCACACCGTTCAACAGGCTTGAAATACCGCTGTTCCGCTTGACCCAGTTCACGCCATCAGCCGAGGTGAGGATCACGCCTGTGTCTCCTACCGCTACAAATTCGCCGTTTCCGTATTCGATCGCTTTCAGATTGCTCTGCGTACCGCTCGACTGCAGCGTCCAATTGTCTCCATCAGGCGAAGTGACAATGTGCCCGCCATCGCCAACCGCCACGAACATATGCTCCCCATAACGAATGGCATTAAGCGTATTCGTCGTGGGACTCGTCACGTCGGTCCACGTTACGCCGTCCAGTGAGCTTCGGATTTTGCCACCGTATTTGACCGCAACGAATTTCCCCTCGCCGAATGTTAAGCCGTAATACGTATCTGTCCAACTCCCGCCTGACGCTCGACTTGTCCAGGCCATTCCGTTAGGGGACGTCATGACCACGTTGCCAGGCCCCACCGCCACGTACGTACCATTGCCATAGCTCACGCTCTCGAACCCGATGGAGGAGTCCATCGCCTGCTTCTGCCAGCGCGCACCGTCGCTGGAATTCAGGATATTGCCAATCTGCCCGACCGCGATAAAGTTATGACCGTAGTATCCGATATCTCGAACAGGCCAGATCGTGCCTTGCGACCGATTCGTCCATGTCACGCCACCGTCGGCAGAAGTCAGGATCGTTCCGAACCTGCCAACCGCTACGAACATGTTTTTGCCGTATGTGACACCTTCCAGATTGTTGCCCCACCCGCTATTCTGCTCTTGCCAAACATTTGCGTAACTGGATGCGGTATAGACTTTGCCACCGTTCCCTACCGCAACAAACTTGTTATTACCATAAGCGACATCAGAGAAGCCATATACCGCAGCGTTCCCGCTGGCTTTACCTGACGTCCATATCCATTGGTTGCGTCCGATTGCCATTGAATATGAAATCTCTCCCGACGATCCAACAACGACATAACGGTTGTTGTTGCCGCCATAAATAACGCCGAGATAGTTCTCCCCTCCCGTGCCGAGCAACCCGTTCCAGTTCACGGTCGTATCTGACCCTACCGTCGTTCGATTTTGACCTGACGCGACGAACCAGCCGTTCCCGAAAGTGATGTCGTATAGCGTTCTGTCTGTTACGCCTGTTTTAGCTGTCCATGTCATTGCATCAGTGGAAATCAGAATTGTTCCTTCAATTCCTACCGCCACGAACTTGTTGTTACCAAAAGCAACACCATACAGCCACTTGTCACCAACCTTCTGACTAGACCATGTAACCCCGTCTGTTGAGGTAAGGATCGTGCCATAGGCTCCGACTGCCACATATTTGCCGTTGCCATACGTCACGCTCTCCAACGTCGCATAAGTCCCGCTATTCTGCGGAACCCAGCTAATGCCGTCTTCAGAAGTTGCAATCGTGCCCATATCCCCTACGGCTACGAACAAATTATTGACGTAAGCAACGTCGTTAAAGGTGTTGCGTGTCGGCAACGGACTCCGTTGCTCCCAGCCGGACGTACTGGCTGCGATTGCTTCCTGTGGAATCGCGGCTCCTATGATTAAGAAAGCCAGCAAAATGAAAAGCCATTTGTTAAGCGCCTTCATCGTCTTTCTTCACTCCCTTTCGATGTATCCCGTCACCCCACGGTGACCGGAATCTAGTTCTTCCTGCCTATCTGCTTCTCTACAGTAGCAAAAGGAGTCTCAACATTTTTACAACATCCTTCAAAAAACGACAAAAACGGTCATCGGATTGTAGCCCGATAACCGTCTTCTTACACGTACATATTCAACTGCCATGCCATGCTAGATTTCCTCTAGCAGCATTCGCTCTTTCATCACCTGGGTCTCACGAGCACCCGCACGATCACCGCTTCGTTCTTGGGCATCCGCCAACAGATCATAGTATTCCTCCCGACCCGGCTCAAGCGCAATCAGCTTGCGCAGCAGCAGTATCCTATGTTCACCTTCGGCTTCGCCTAGCACTGTCAGCAAAGCAGCCATCATGGTCGAGCGGAGTTCAATCCGGTACGCGTTCGCCCATGGATAATGATCGGTCTCCAGATAGTCGCCTCCGTACAGCGATACCGCTCTCTGCCCGGCTTCCCCGCGAAGGCCCGACGTTATCCGTTGTAGCAGTTCTTCCAAGTCACTCCGTATGGCTACGGGATCAAGCCAGTACCGGTCGTCCCCGTATCGTACGACCTCGCCATACCCTTCTGATTTGAACAAGCTGCGCAAATAATAGAGCGACGTATGCAACAATCTCTGGCCGCGCTCAGCAGAATCATCCGGCCACAAATGTTCCAGAATCGTATATTTGTAGACCGGCTGTCCCCGATGATGCCAGAGCAATGCGAACAGTTCCTTGGTCTTGCGAGTGCGCCAAGTCAACAGACGCCCGTCCGCCGTATACAATTCCATGCTGCCGAGCACCTTCAGCGATAACACAGGCTGATCTGTTCCATCGCTCTTCAGTTCGCTACTCCCGTTCGATCCTGTATGTACGCTTTTGTCTTGTTTTTTCGCTTGCAATTTCTCGAAGCGCGACAGCGCCCTAAGCAGCTTGTCCTTGGCAACCGGCTTCAGCAGATACCCGATTGCTTCCGTCGCGAACGCATCCACCGCATACTCGTGATAGGCCGTTACATAGATCACTTCGGCATCTGGGCAACGGGCGCGCAGCATCTCGGCGGCCTCTAACCCGTTCATGCCCGGCATCTCGATATCCAGGAAAATGAGATCCGGACGTAGCGTCCCGCAATGGCGTAACGCATCGGCTATCCATTGGTATTTGCCGACGACCGACACGCCGCCGATCTCGTTCAGCTTGATCTCCAAGACATCGAGTGCGATTTCTTCATCGTCAATCAGAATGGCTCTCCACATGATGTTCCTCCGTCAAATAGATCGTAATTCTTGTTCCCTTGCCTGGGCTGCTGACCATCTTCAGCTTACGCCCGTACCTCATTTGAAGCCGGCGGTTCACATTGCCGATTCCAATCCCGCCGCTATAGCCTTCCTCCAACTGTGCAAGCTTGTCCCCGTTCATCCCGACGCCGTCGTCTTCGACGACAATCTCCACGCCACTTGCGCCTTTACGGACGATGATGTCCACCGTTCCGCCCTCGGGTTTGGGACCGATGCCGTGGCGAACCGCATTTTCCACGATCGGCTGAAGCGTCAATGGCGGCAGAAGACTGTGCACACGTTCGTCGATCGTATACCGGACCTGAAGCCGCTGTCCGAACCGAAGCTGCTCGATCGCCAGGTAAGCGTGCACTAGCTCCATTTCCCGTTCCAGCGGAACGGCTTGACCTTGGAACACGAACGTGAACTTGGCGCGCAAATAGGTGGTCAGATGCTGGATGGTCTCCCGAAGCTTGTCCACATCCTTATAACTAAGGCCGACCAGCGCGTTCAGACTGTTATATAGAAAATGCGGCGTAATCTGGGTCTGCAGAAAATCCATCTCCCGGCGCACAGCCTGCTCCGAGGAATTCTTCATCGCGAGCAGCGATTGGACACGGGCCTTCAGTTCCGCGAGCTCGAATGGTTTCTGCAAAATATCGTTAGCGCCAGCTGTAAAAGCGGCGAGAATATCCCCCGTCTGGCCGGACGCGGTTAACATAAGCACCGGGAGCTCAGAGAGACCATGCAGCTCCCGGATGTCCCGGCAGATGTCCAAGCCGGATATGCCAGGCATCATCAAATCCAGCAGCACAAGGTCCGGCTTATGGCTTCGGAGTGCATTGAGCGCTTCCTCCCCGCTCCCTACCGCTGTGTATGTATGCTTCATGGAAGCGACGGCATCCATGGCTACCTTCAGATTGGAAGGCTCATCGTCGACGATTAGGATGTGAGAAGTCGCTTCTCCACCCTCGCTGCCTGCCCCAGCAGTGGAGAGCAGAACCGGATGCTCACGGAACTCGGTGAACTCGGCATGGACGCTGTCAACTTCGTATACCGTGGAAGCTGCCGCCTCGAACGCCGCATCTACGACCATTGGCAGCGTGAACGTGAATCGCGATCCCCGTCCCACTTCGGATTCCACATGCATAACACCGCCTTGCAATTCGACGAGCTGCTTCGAGATGCTCAGTCCAAGTCCGATCCCATCGCGCGAACGTGCCCCCTCCTCGTCGTATTGGTAGAACGGCTGGAATAGATGGCTCATGCTCTCCTGCGGTATCCCCCTGCCGGTATCGCTGACGGTAATGAACAGCATTTCACCCTGTCTCTCAGCGGAAATGGATACTGTCCCGTGATCGGTATACTTCAGTCCATTCTCCAACAGGTTATGAAGAATTTGCCGCAGCCGGTTCTCATCTGCCAGGACAAGAGGGAGCGTTGGCGGCAGCTCATTCACAAGCCGTACCCCGCTCTTGATCGGAGCGATCGACAGTGTCTCAATCACGAAGGCGGTCGAGATGTATACATCCACCGGCTTCGGCTGCACACGCAGTTCGCCGTAACGGATTCGATTCAGGTCGAGAATGTCGTTCACGAGTCCGGCGAGTCGACGCCCAATAAGGTTCAGGAGCCGAATATTGTCGCGGTGCTCCAGCGCAAGCGGGGTGTCGGTATTATCAAGCAGCGATTGCGACAGATTGACGATGCCATGCAGCGGCGTCCGAAGCTCATGTGATGTTTTGGCCAGAAATTCATCCTTTTGCCGATCATAGATCATCAACTGCTGGGCTTGCCGTTCAATCCGCAAATAAGCTGTACGTATCCGATCGGTCATGAGGAACGATTGCGATAATACGACCAACAAGAGCGTTACGATAATAAAATATGGGCTGTCCAGCGCCAGCTGATACCGCGTCTGGGCGAACACCCAACTGATCACGAGAAAGAACGCCCCGAGCAGCACATAGTAAATCTTGACCCCATGATGGCGATTGCGGAATATCGATGCAAAGATAATCCCGAAAGCCAGAATCTGCATTAGAATGCCTGGCACCAAGATCGGCACCAGACCCTCATTCGGAATGAAGAGCAGAACAATCATGAACATATAACAAATTCGCAGAAACGCTTTGATCCACTTCCCAGGCTTATCATCCAGATAGAGAAGGAGGTAATGAATAAAGAACAGGATTGACAGCGATGGGAGAATGAAGAGCAGCTTCTGCAGCAGCGGAAATGAAATCGACGGCATCAGCGAGGCGAAGACAATCTCATCGTCAATGCCGAAGAACAGCCCTAAGGAAAGGCAGAACAAACTAAAGAAGATCAAGTAAGGTTCCCTTCGCCATTGTCTGAACATCCCCGCAAAATAAATGCCGAACACCAATAGTGTCGTGATGACAATCATATCCGCCATGCGGGCGGTGTCCCGCCGGTTCATCACCTTATCTGTCGCCCCGAACTCCGGCACTTGCACGAGTCCGCCTTGCAGATAGCGGAAGCTTGCCACCTGAATGATAATCTCAACCGTATCCGACTCGACTCTAACCGTCCCGAAGAACGGCAGGTTGCTCGGCACGAAACGATCGGCCGACACATCGGGCCGCCCTGTGCCGCCCAGATCGTGGCCCGCCATGTAAATGCGACTGGACAGGCGGATTTTCTTCGCTCTTAGGCTGTAAGACTCCGCCTCGTTTACCTCCACCTTCAGCCGGTACGTTCCTGCACCAAAACCGCTGTCCGATACGTTCCCCTGCCGGTCCTCAGGGACGTTCAGCATCCTTCGATGGCCTTGCAGCTCCTGTTCGCGTTCCGCAAAGTCGCGAGGCGCCAACAATTGGTCCTTGTAATACTCCCACTCCCCCCGCAGCGGAATAATTCCCTGCTTCGCAAAATCCCAATGCCTGGCATCCAACACGCCTGCCCGTGCTTCGGGATAGCTAACATCAGGATGAAGCCATTCATAGACAGTGATCGAGGTCGTGACGGCAAAGACGACGACCATGCCGATCAGCACGAGCAATTGTTTCCTCATAGGGATGTGTTCCTTCCAGTCTATCATCATATATCGTACGAATTTAAAACAAATCACCCCAAAAATCAACCATAAAAAACCAATCTTTCAACTCCGAGGGGCCAAGACCTGTCTTCCCGCTCGACCGGATTTGTAGTATGCTAGCCATACAAGGAAGGAGAGGGAATCTATGGTAAAACAACTGATTGTAGGAGATGTCTTGAAAGAGCTCGCCACGACGCGCCGCATCCTGGAGTGCTTGCCCGACGAACATATGACGTGGAAGCCGCATGTGAAATCGATGTCGCTGGGCGGGCTGAGTACGCACCTGATCAACCTGTTGAACTGGCAAATCGCGATTTTCCTTCACCCGGAATTCGACCTTGCAACCGTGCCGTTCCGGCGAGAAGCGCTGGCAAGGCGCGAAGACGTGCTCGAAGAATTCGACGCGAACGTCGCCAAGCTGGAGCACCTGGTATCCGAATGCGACGAGGCGATGCTCGGCGAATCATGGTCCCTGCGGAGCGGCGACCATGTCATTCTGCGTGAGCCGCGGGCGATCGCGCTTCGCACGTTCGGCGTAAGCCACATGATTCACCACAGGGCGCAGATCGGGGTATATCTGCGATTGCTCGATATCCCTGTACCGGGCGTCTACGGCCCTTCAGCAGACGAAGAAGGCAATTAAATCAGAACGTAAACAAAGCCATCCTGCAACAGCACCGAATGCCGTTGCAGGATGGCTTTGTTTCATTCGCCGCCCACGCTTGGGTTATCCTCCAAAAATAGCCTACGTTTCCTTGCCGGAATCCGTATATTCACAGAAGTCCCAACGCCCCTTCGGCTAAAGATCGATACACCGTATTCTTCGCCGTATTGAAGTTGTACCCGCTGATGAATATTTCGGATGCCAAATCCGGTCTCACTCTCACTTGATGAATTCAAAATCTCTGCCATGCGTTCTTGCTTGAGACCCATGCCATCATCAATCACACGATAGAGAATATCGTCCCCCTCTAGCCGAGCGACGATTCGAATATGGATGCGTTCCCCGCCGCTCCACGCATGCTTCAATGCATTCTCGACGAAGGGCTGGAGAATCAGCTTGATCGTCTCATACTGCCATACGGCAACGTCGATATCAAAGGTCACTTCAAGCCGGCGCCCGTATTTAATCTTTTGGATATCCAGATACGCATTCGCCTGTTCAACCTCTGACGAGACGGGAATTAACGTTCTGCCCGAATTCAAGGTTAATCGATAGAACTTGGCTAGCTCTACGACCATCTGCTGCAGCTTCTCATTTTCTCCGAACTTAGCCAGCTGATTGATCGAGGAGAGCGTGTTGTAGAGAAAGTGCGGGTTAATCTGCGTCTGCAGCATCTCGAGCTCCGCTTCCTTCTTCTCTAGCTGGGTTAAGTAGACTTTTTTGATTAAGGCTTCAAAATCTTCCCCCATATGATTTAACGCGGTAGCGATTTGCGAGAATTCATCTTTTCCTCTATACGTGATGCGCTTATGCAGATCCCCTTCCCGAAAAGCATTCAGCACTGAAATAAATTTCGTAATTCTTTTAGAAAAGTAACCCGACATAAAGATGCCCATGAAGGTAAACAAAAACGCGCATAAAATGCAGATTCCTATAATGTATGTCCGCATACGCGCGCCTTCCTGTTGAATCGTCGTCAAAGGAACATGCGCGACAAGGGTCCAATCTTGCTGCGGCATATTCTCTTTGAGCGTCAAATATTCCCCCTCCGGTCGAAAATCCGCAAGGGATGGCGGCGTACTCAGATCAAGCTCGCTCACCTTCGCCGCATCATGACGCTTCTCGTCTGAAGCATAGATAACACGCCCCGTGCGGTCTTGGATGAACAGCATCGCGCCTTCACCAAGCTTACGGGCATCCACGCTCTCGAACAGCTCATCTCGACGAACGCTGAACCTCATCACGCCTACTTCCTTCGCGTTGAGCGGGTTCTGTAAATCTACGATTCGGCGAATCATGGATATACGATTGCTATGTACATCATCTTCCACTTCGGCCCATCGTTTCGTAATGCCGTATTCCTCATTCGGAAGCTGCTCATACCATGGCCGATGCACGATTCGGTTCATATGATAAACGTTATACGTTTGTTGCGTCGCGTCCAGGGCACTAGCTTCATAGATATCTTGATTCTCTGGTTCATAGTTGTTATAGATCTCCGGAATCGTCTCATTCGACACATACATGAACAGTCTCAGATTCATGCCGATTGACTTCGATGCGCCCGTTAGCTTCGGGATAATCACGTTTTTTAAGCGCAAGTTGTTTTCCTTGAAATTATCGGTTTTCACGTTTAAACGTTCTATAAAATTCTCATCGTCATATAACGTTGACGAAATGCGCACCATATCATCGCTTTTATAGGCTACATTGTCTCGAATCTGAACCAGCGTACTTTGAATATTGCTGCTGGTCTGCTTGCGCATGGAAGAATCGTACATCGAATGAGACACATAGCCGTTGACTGTTACAAGGACAATAATAAATACAAGATAGGACATCATCAGCTTATACCCGATGGGCACATAGCCGCGATATTTACCTTTCTTCCAGCCCACTCTCATCTTTACCCCCACTGCTACTGCTCTTTTCTCCGGTATTCAAGCGGTGTCATGCCGAACTTTTCTTTGAATTGCCTGCTGAAATATGGCAAGTAACGGTAGCCTACCTGATCCGAAATCTCGTAAATTTTGATCCCCGGCAGTTTAAGAAGCTCGCAAGCTTTCTCCATACGCAGCTGCACGAGCAATTCGTTGAACGTATGTCCTGACTTCTCCCGGACCAGAAATCCAAAATAGCTAGGCGAGAACGAAAAATGCTGAGCGATATCCTTGACCGTAATATTTTCACTCATCCGTTCTTGGATCGTCTTCTTCACATTGCGGATAAACTGACTGTCATGCGTGCTGTTCTTCTGGTGAAGCTTCTCCGAAATTTGAAATACGTGATAGATCATCCATTTACGAATATCATTGATCGTCTCGAATTGCACCAACATATCCAGCTTGCGGATGTCGATGTCCAGCAGTTCGAAGAGATCCTCGTTCACCTCGCTTAAATATTGATCCAGCTTCAAAATCATATAACTGGTCAAATTATGCACCGTGAATTTGGAACGCAAGCTCGTCACCACACGGAATAACTTCTCAAGTTCGTCATAGATTTGGACAAGCTCATACTCCTTAAGCGCTTTCAACAACGCGTTCATATGCTTATCCAACAACCGGTAGTCCAGCATGGCCGGTTCAACGATGACATCTTCATAATGAATGATGCCGCCTTTCCCCAGGAACATCTTCCCTTCCACAGCCTGGATGGCTTGCCGATACGACTCGTATAGTTGTTCCGACGCTAGCACGGACGATCCAAGTCCCGTTGTGACGACAACCGCCAGTCTCCGCTGGGCGAAATCGATGAGCTGCGTAATCTTATCTTCAACACCTTCCGCTTCCAGGAGCAGGGCAATTCGCTGTGGGCTTAGCTTGCAATAAGGAACGATATCCCCCCGGTTCGCGGCTTCATGGAGCTGCTTCAGAAATATTCTGGCGCCTTCAAGCCGAGATGGAGCGTTATCATCTACCCTCGACAGCAGATCTAATTCCATGACAGCAACGCGAACGGGCCAGTTCATCCGATGCAATTCATGAGTCTTCATCAATTTATCCATAAATTCTCGATCCGTCGTATCTTCGCCTTCGAAGAGCCGCAGCAGCATATCGCTTTTAGCAATTGGAATCATGTCCTGATAGGCCTCTTCCACTTCACGAAACTTCGATTCCTCGTCTAAGTCTCGCTTCACTTTCATCAGTGATGTAATTAGCTCGCGGTCCTCAAGCGGCTTCAGCACATAGCTATAGGCCTTCAGCGACAGCGCTTGCTGCACATAGCTGAATTCTTGGAAGCCGCTCACGAAAATGATTCTGATCTTCGGCTTACGCTGCAGAGCGATCCGGGCCAACTCGAGCCCTGACATATAAGGCATGTTCACATCGCTTACCAGTATATCGATCGGATGTTGATCCAGAATCTCACAAGCTGACAACGCGTTGTTCACGCATCCCTTCACTTCCATCCCCAGCTCAGCCCACGGTATAAATCGCCTCATGCCTTCCAAATCTAGTTCTTCATCATCCACCAACAGCACATGATACATAGACTCTCCC
This sequence comes from Paenibacillus guangzhouensis, assembly GCF_009363075.1. Lineage (NCBI taxonomy): Bacteria > Bacillati > Bacillota > Bacilli > Caryophanales > Paenibacillaceae > Paenibacillus > Paenibacillus guangzhouensis. The sequence continues at coordinate 3,758,537 of NZ_CP045293.1, forward strand.
CCTACGTCGTAGCTATGCGACTTCGTTGCTATTCGTTATTCAGAACTTTCATATTGTCATGCCATCGCTTCGTAATGTAGTCCAAATAGGACTGAAATCCAGCCTCCATCGAAGCGCGATGCGCCTCATCCAGAATGCGCAGCACCTCCTCGTCGCTCTCGCCGAACATCGCATCCTCTCGTGCATCCAGCCATATTTCTTTTAAATCACGCATGATATGTCCCTCGGCCGAATTCGGCGGCGGCTGGACATTGATGAAGGCAGTCGCGTTCCCTTGCGTCGCCCAAGTCACTTTTTGCTGCCAATAGGTCGCCCAATTCTGCTGTTCTTTCGGTAACGTCTGCTCATACTCGCTTTTGGTTCGGTCCAAATAGACCGTATTCCCAACCCAAATCATATGGTTCGAGATCGCTTGGATCTCCGTTAAAGCTGCTGGATCAGATCCGTATCTAGCTGTGAAATTCGGTGTAATCCCATCTTCCTTGAAACCATCCCAATACCCATCCGGTCCCGGCGGTCCCCACATCTGTACGGCTGAGCCTTCCGGCCCTGTCATCCAATCCAGCATCGCGAAGATGGCTTCCGGATTCTTCGCACTTGTCGTGATCGCCGTGACATTCCAACCGAGGATGTTATACGTGCCTGGATAGATCTTCGAACGATCCAATCCTTGTTTATAGATCGGTTCGATAAACATATAGCCGTCATCGTTGTTCCCCTTACGCAGTTCTGCATCCGCCCGCATCGCATCTAGCATCGGATTTGCGCTTGCGTAGACGGCCACTTTGCCTTTCATTAGTTTCTCGCTGACCTGATCCTCTGTCTGCACCATGGCTGCCGCCGGCATCAGTCCTTCACGCATGAGCTTCGCCACGAATAACGCGGATTCCCGGAAAGCCTTATCCAAATAGATGGATGTCATCCGCTCCCCTTCCGGAACGCCATATAAACGCGTGAAACCCAGATTATTTTCCTTAAATGCCGAGAAAAGCTGATCGATCCCATGTCCTTCCTTGGCTTGCCCCGTCTCGAAAGGAACAACATCCGGGTATTTCTTCTTCACTTTGACTAAATACCGATAGAGATCATCCGTCGTATCCAGCTTCGGATTCCCTAATTCCCGATAGATCTTTTTATTGATGATATAACCTGCATTGCCATAAGGCCGATTCGAATAATAATTCGGGAAATAATAGATTTTATCGTCCGGAGCGCGGAGCAAATTCAATACCTTTTCGCCGGCCCAATGCTTCAAGTTAGGGTACTTCGTTATGTAATCATCTAATGGGACGAGCAGCCTCTCTTCGCGCATCCGCTCGAGATCGAAGTCCCGGTCTCCCCAGATGATGTCCGGCAGCTGCTTGCTCGCGATCATCTTCTGCAATTTCAGCTTCGCATTGCCCTCCGCGCTTATGCCACTGATATGGATCTTCAAGTTGTCTTGAATCCACTTCGATGACGGATCTTTCCCCCACGGAGGCATCGTATAGTAACTATAATGACCATAGAAACTGATATGAAGCGGATCTTGCCCTAGCGGATACAACTTCTGCCCAAGCTCCCGATCTTGTCTATCAAGTTGAATCGGAGGGATCGAAGTCACTTCTTCACGAGCTGGAATTTGTGAAAAGCCGCACCCTGCAAGCAGCGATAGGACAACGCCGACAAGCATGACCCGCAGGAACCTTACTTTATGTTCAATCAACGTCTCAACCCCCTACACTTCGCGAATATAAAGGTATTTTTGTAAAATTATATCAATACACACCGCAACAATACATCTAAAATTTGAAAATCTATCCAGCGAATGTTCAATGATTCAGGTGAGCATCAAAATAGACTTTGACACTCACCTGAATCATTGATTGAGTCCATCCCCTCTGTGGATGGACTCAATCTTCCTATGAAAATTACTGACCTAGTTTTTTCTTATTCTCCAGCCATCTTTCCGTACGCCATTCGAGCAGCTGGTTGTACCCTAACGCCTGTGCGTCTTTTTCCGCTTGCTCCAGAATCTTATCTACCTCTTCATCGCTCTTCGCCGTGGAAGATGCGGATAGGGTCTGCAAGAAGAGATCCAGCACATTCGTGCTAATATCCGCCAGTTCGGTGCCTGGTGCAGGCGTCAAGTTGCTCGCCAAGGCCGTCTGGTCAATGTGCGTTTTCCATGTAACCGATTCTTGATAACGGGCAAGCCAGTTGCGTTCTTCCGGCGGTTTCGATAGTTCGAACTTCATCTTCGCCGGGTCGATATATCCCGTGTTACCTGCCATCATGACCGGATTGTTGGCTGCCTGAATATCAGCCACTTCTTCCGCATTGTATTGTTCGGTAAAGATCGGCTGACCGCTCTCATCGAGTCCTTTCCAGTTCCCGCCTTCCGGACCAAAGAACTGAATGAGCATGCCTTCCGGTCCCGTAATATAATCCAGGAATGCATAGATCTTCTCCGGGTCTTTGGCCGCTGTCGTAATCACGTTTACATTCCAGCCCAGCTGGTCATAACCACCCGTATAGATTTTGTTCTTGTCGAGACCTGCTTTATGGAATGGCCAGATCATGAAATAGCCTGCATCCGGGTCCTTCTTAGACAGTGCCGCATGCGCAGCCGAAGCATATGGCATCGGATCTGAACTTCCGAATATCGCTACCCGGCCAGACATTAATTTCTCTTGCACCGGTCCGCGATCCGTGATTGTGAACATGTCTTGGGAGATCAGCTTCTCACGATACAATTTCGATACGAACTTCTGTGATTCATGGAATGCAGGGTCTGTGAACAAGGAAGCGAGCTTATTGTTCGCCTCGTCCACGACAGCAAGCGTGCTTCCATTCAAGGAACGGTAATAAGCATTTTCCTTGAAGCCTGTGTAGATGAGCCCCACACCTTGACCGTCAACAGCACGGTCCGGTTCATAAGGAATCACTTCACTGCCGTACTTCTGCTTGACTTTGACCAAATAGTCATAGAGTTGATCCATCGTTTCCAAGGTTGGCGAACCGAGCTCTTTATATATCTTTTTATTCACGGCGTAACCTGAACTGCCGTTCGGTTGCGATGTGTACCAGTTCGGGAATTGATACAGCTTCCCGTCTGGGAATCGAAGCAGATCCGCGGATTTCGAGCTCAGCCATTTTTTAAGGTTAGGATATTTCTCCATGTAATCATCTAGCGGCACGAGTTTGCCAGCTTCATAGAGTCGTAGGATATCCGGATCGAACCGATTACCATAGATCAAATCCGGGAGATCATTATCCGCCATCATCGTCGTCATGAGCTGGGCGTGGTTCCCTTGCGCGGCTCTTGTCTTAATATTGACTTTCTTATTCTCTTTCAAATACTTCCAGAATGGCACATCCTCCATCTTCGCCGGCAGGTCGAGCCAACCGTAGTGCGCATAGGCTGTAAACTCCAGCTCACTCGAACCCAACTGCCATACATCCGCTGGCTTTTCTTCTGTTGTATCGCTGCCAGTGCTCGTACTCGCATTCGTCGTGTCGTTCGGTGTGCTAGGTTTCGGCTCGCTCGTTGTTTTGCTGCAACCGGCGAACAACGTCGTCAGCAGTAGCGCGGTAGCCACCATGACGAGCGTCTTTCTCGTTTTCTTCATCCGAAAATTGCCCCTCTCATTCATTTTCTATATGTCCAAAGCGCGTACGCCTCAAACCGTAACTCGAACTACTCTTTCAAGGAACCGACCATGACGCCTTTGACAAAATACTTCTGCACAAACGGATACACCGCGATGATCGGTAGCGACACAACCATGACGGTCGCGCTGATCAGCGACTTCGCGGTCAAGCTCTTCTGGCTCATCGCCTCCAATGTCTGACTGTTAACCGTGCCGCTGCTTGCGCTTGCCTCATTAAAGAGGTTCGCATTGAGCAGTCGTCTCAGTACCGTCTGCACAGGCATCAAATCTTGGTTGGTGATATAAATCGTTGGCGCAAACCAATCATTCCAGTGGGCGATGGCCGTGAATAAACCAAGCGTCGCAATGACAGGCCCCGACAACGGAAGAACAATCTTCAGAAAGACCCCCCAGTTGCTGCAGCCATCAATCTGCGCCGATTCTTCCAGACCGACAGGCAGGCTTTTGAAAAATGTCCGAAAAATAATCATGTTCCAGACGCTGATTAACCCGGGGATAATAAACACGAGAAAATTATTCATCAGACCCAAAGATTTAATGAGCAAGAAGGTGGGAATCAATCCCCCGCCAAAATACATCGTGACGATAAAAAAGATGGTGAAAAATTTACGGCCGATTAAATAAGATTTGCTCATGCCGTAGGCCAGCATCGTTGTCATAAAGATGGCGGATACGGTCCCAATTACGGTCCGGAGGATGGTGATCATAAATGCATTCAGCAGCTTATCGTCGTTAAACACCGTGGCATAATTGCTCCAAGTGAACGCTCTCGGCCAGAAAGCGACGCCCCCCTTCGCCGTATCCAGACCTTGATTCAACGATACGACCAGTGTGTTCCAAAACGGATATAAGGCACTAAAAGATAACAAAATGAGAAACACATAGATCGCTACAACCATGACGCGGTCGCTATATCCCAAACGCTTGAAGAGCACAGTTTTCCCCCCATATTGTCGAATGTTCTACCAGAGGCTGTTGCCGGTCTTTCTCGCCAAATAGTTAGCCATCGTTAACAACATCACGCTAATGACGGCACGGAACAAACCAACCGCAACCCCGTAGGCATATCTCTGATTCTGCAGACCTGCCCGGTAGACATAGGTATCGATGACATCGGATACGGGTCTTAGGCTTGGATTTTGCGCCAGAATCAAGATATCCTCGAACCCGGCATTCAGCAGGCTGCCCATGGCCAATATCATGAAGATAATGATGATCGGCATAATGGTCGGAATCGTAATGAGATACATTTGCTTGAACCGGCTCGCGCCATCGATTTCTGCGGCTTCGTACAGGCTTGGATTTACGCCCGCGATCGCAGCCATGAAGATAATGGAGTTGAATCCGATGTCCTTCCACACATTCGCAGACACAAGAATGCCCCAGAAATATTCTTTCATCGAGAGGAAGTTAATCGACTCATCGATCGCCCCGATCCCTTTGAGCAGCATATTGACGCTCCCGTTCTCCGTTGAGAGCAAGCTCATCACGATGCTGCCGATGATGACCCACGACATGAAATACGGCAAATATGTAATCGATTGAACCACGCGTTTGAAGATCCGATGACGGACCTCATTTAACATCAACGCCAAAATAATCGGAGCCGGAAACCCAATGATCAATTTCAGCAGGCTGATCATGATCGTATTTCTCATAATCGTCCCGAACTGCGGCGCATTGAAAAAATCTTGAAAATGCTTCAACCCAACCCACTTATTCTCGAAAATTCTTGCGCCCGTAAAAATGTTGTAATCCATAAACCCTGTCAGCACGCCATACATCGGGATGTACGCAAAAATAAAGATCAGAATGACCCCCGGCCAGACCATGATCTGAATATCGATTTGCTTCCATAGCCGTTGCCATAAGCTCTTCTGGTTCGCCGTTGCCTGCGACATATCCATCCTCCCTGCTCATCTGCATGAATCGTCAACCTTTTACCAACATTCTACGTTCTTCAAATCCATGAAACGAGATAATAGAAGCGTGATTTTTTGCGCTTTTACGTTAACTTTATTTTGAAAAATGATACAAATTCACGATTCGATCGTGTGAAAATGACACTTTGATAAAAATACAAGATCCATTTCAGAACCTAGAATCATTCCCGTTCGGGCTTAGAACATAAAAAAGAATCACGTCTTATCGACGTGATTCTCAATTCGTTATCTTGAATTAGACCTGTACCGCTTTCTCTTGCACCGTCATCCGCTTAATCGTGGAAGTTCATCCCATTCGTTACCGCCGCGACATACCCCGTGCGGACGACAAAATCTCCGAAGTGCTCGCCCTGATTCCGATCAACCGCATAGTGCTGAATAATCGGTTTTAGCGTATCGATAATGTCATCTTCGCCAATGTTCTCGCGATATAGCTTGCTCAGTCGATCACCAGAGAACCCCGCGCCTAAGTACATATTGTACTTGCCAGGTGATTTACCAATGAATGCAATCTCACCTAGCGCTGGGCGCGCGCACCCGTTCGGGCAGCCTGTCATGCGGATATTGATTTCTTCGTCCAGAATACCGGCTTCCTCAAGGATCGGCTCCAGCTTATCAATAAGTGTCGGCAGATATCGTTCCGCCTCGGCCATCGCAAGCCCGCAGGTTGGCAGCGCTACGCAAGACAGCGCACTCCGACGTAGTGCCGAGTACTTCGAACCTTCGGCAATGCCGTGCTGTTGCAGCAAGGCTTCAACGGCTTTCTTTTTCCTAGTGTCTACACGCGCGATCATTAAGTTCTGATTCGCCGTCAGGCGGAAATCCCCTGTGTGTATCTTCGCAATTTCACGCAGAGCTGTTCTCAGCTTGTAGCCTTCTCCATCCGCGATACGGCCGCTTTGAACATAGAGCGTCAAGTTCCATTTGCCATCCTTGCCTTTCACCCAGCCGTAACGATCTCCCGTATGCTCGAATGTAAATGGACGCGCAGCTTCAAGCTGCCACCCTAACCGGTCATGCAGTTCTTCCACGAACCAGTCTAAGCCATGCCGATCGATCGTATATTTGAACCGGGCATTCTTCCGAACGGAGCGATTCCCGTAATCACGCTGGATCGTAACCGTCTTCTCCGCCACGTCCAGAATACGGTCTGGCGTTACGAAGCCGATGCTCCGAGCAAGCTGAGGATACGTACTCGTATCGCCATGCGTCATGCCCATCCCACCACCGACGACAACATTAAAGCCGACGAGCTTATCGTTCTCCACGATCGCAATGAATCCAAGATCCTGCGAATAGACGTCAATATCGTTGGACGGTGGTACCGCAATCCCAATCTTAAATTTCCGAGGCAAATAGACTTTGCCATAAATCGGCTCGACTTCCACAGCTGCTTCCTCTTGCTCCAGACTGTCGACCACCTTTTCCCCGTCCAGCCAGATCTCATGATAGGCAGGTGTCTTCGGTGCCAAATGCGTCGTCAGCTGTTGCGCCCAGTAGTACACCTCGCCATGTAAATCAGATTGATACGGATTCGGGTTGCACATGACATTCCGACTTACATCGCCGCACGCCGCCAATGTTGTCAGCAGCGCTTCATTGATATCTTGGATGGTCTGCTTCAAATTCCACTTCAATACGCCATGCAGCTGGAATGCTTGCCTCGTCGTTAGACGAATACTTCCAGTCCCGTACTTATCCGCTAATTCATCCATCACAAGCCATTGCGCAGGAGTTGACACCCCGCCTGGCGTAACAACACGAAGCATGAACTGATAGTAGGGTTCTAATTTCTGCTTTTCCCGTTCATTACGATAATCTCGATCGTCCTGCATATAGCTGCCATGGAATTTCAGTAGCCGATTATCCAGCTCGGGCAATCCACCCGTTATTCGATTCGCCAGCGATTCCGTCAATGATCCTCGTAAATAGTTGCTTTCTAATTTTAGTTGTTCCACGTCACTCGGCGGTCCACCAATCGGCTCCACCTTTTGCTTATTTACCATGGCTATCAGCTCCTCTACTTGCATGATGCGGTCATGTTATTGCACCGATTGAACCTTGTGCCGTAGCACAAACGCTTAGTATACATCACGTTGGTAACGCCCCTGCTCTTGCAGCTCGGCTAGATACGCAGCTGCCACCTCAGGCGATTTGCCGCCATATTGCCCAATAATGTCAAGCAATGCGGCTTGAACGTCGTGTGCCATATGCTTCTCATCGCCACAGACATACACATGTGCACCGTCCTGCAGCCAGTTGTATACCTCTTCACCATGTTCCAGCATGCGCTGCTGTACATAAACCTTCTCTTCCGTATCGCGGGAGAACGCTACATCCAGCTTCGATAATACGCCCGCCTTCAACATGCGCTGCCAATCCGTCTGATACAAGAAGTCTGTGACAAAATGTCTGTCGCCGTAGAACAGCCATGATTTCCCTGTCGCACCCAGCTCTTCGCGATCCTCAAGAAATGCACGAAATGGGGCAACGCCCGTACCAGGTCCAATCATAATGACTGGCGAATCTGGATTCACAGGAGGTTTGAAATTCGGATTCTGTTGAATAAAAATCGGAAGTTTATCGCCCGGCACCAATCGTTCCGCAATATAGCTTGAAGTTACGCCTTTACGTTCACGGTCATGTGCTTCGTATTCCACCTTGCGGACGGTCAAATGCACTTCATCAGGGTGTGCGTTAAGGCTGCTCGCAATCGAATACAAGCGCGGCGGCAGCTTACGAAGCAGTGTCGATAGATCTCCCGGAGCAATTGTCCACGGCAGGAAATCACGAAGCAGATCGAGCAAGTCGCGTGCTTTGACATACGCTCTCAACGCTTCTTTATTTTCGGGCTTCACCAGCTCTGCCAGTTTGTCGTTGCCGGAGAAGGCAACGGCTTTCTCCAATAAAGGCTTCGTTAACACGGTAATTTCATAGTAGTGCAAAAGTGCATCACGTACAGAAGAGGTCTCTCCATTCTTACCGGTTACAACGACCTCCTCCGGATTCCACTTCAGCAGCGAGATCAGCTCATCCACGAGAGCCGGATCATTCTGCGGATAAACGCCAACCGCATCGCCAGGCGAATACGTCAAGCCCGAATCTTCTAAGGAAATCTCCACATGGCGCGTCTCACGATCGGATCCTCTTCCGTTCAAGTCTAGATTCTCCAGCACTTCTGCCATGTAAGGGTTATTTCGCGAATAGATTGGTTCAACAGCATTGGGTTCAACTGACGCGCTAGCTGCATTCGTAGTCACATTCGTGGATGCAGGTGTCGCAGATGAACTTACCGCGCGATTCACAGCGTCAATCCAGCCTGCTGCAGATTCTTCAAAGTCCACGTCGCAATCCACACGATCTGTCACTCGCTCTCCGCCAAGCTCTGCCAGCCTCGAATCGAAATCTTGACCTGTTTTGCAGAAAAATTCATACGATGTATCTCCTAGGGCAAGGACCGAGAATTTCAATCCATCCAGCTTCGGAGCACGCTTACTATGAAGAAATTCATGGAATGTCAATGCATTATCTGGTGGATCACCTTCGCCGTGCGTACTCACAAGCACGAATAGATAATCAACCTTCTTTAACTGATTTGTCTTGTACTGATTCATGGCCGACAGTGTCACTGTGATCCCTTGCGCTTTCAACCGCTCAGCCAGCCGACCTGCTAGTCTCTGCGCATTCCCAGTCTGTGAGCCGAATAGGATCGTCGCTTCAGGTGGTACTTGCGTCTCGGTAGAGACGGGTGCTGCAGCAGGTATCGCCGATGCGTCATTAACTGTCGCTGATGCTGTCACCGTACCCGTACTCACCATGCGGTAAGCCGATAAATAACCGCCCAGCCAGCTCAATTGGACATCCGTTAACGTTGGGAGCAGCTTATTGATGAGCTCTGTTTGCTCACTTGTAAATGGACTATTCGTAACTTGAAGTTGCAACACGAACCACCTCACTGGAATATATAAACCCGATAAAACCACTAGGTATAATTTAACTTTTATACTAAAACAGATTTGCCAAAGGTTCAACTGAAATATCGACAATTATTTATTAGATATTTTTAGATTTTTCATATTTTTACTTATAAAGCTGAAAATGCTACGAACCAGACTAGATTCACCAATATAAAAATGCACCCTGTGTACATTCATTGGTTTACCCGAGGGGTAGTGCCGATGAATGTGGGTGCATTTCAATGCCGTTATTCTATACTTTTTAAGGATTCAATCATATTGATTTTGGTTACTTTTCTCCGAAGTAGTAAGTTAGCCAGAATGGTTAGTAAGAATGCAAGAATAACAGATACCAACATGATTAAAATGTTTAATTTATTTGGGATTTGTTGGTGGGTACTGGACAGTGCCTTGACAATAAGTGCATACATATAGCCACTAATCGGTAAGGCTACAATGACCGCAAATGTGGTTAGAATAATATTTTCAAAAAATATTAGTCTGTTTATTTTATTTTTTTGATAGCCTAATACCTTAAGTGTTGCAAGCTCACGATTCCTTTCATATATGTTGATGGAAGATATCGTATAGATGGCGCTAAAGGAGAGTATAACGGCACAAATGGTAAACATGATAAATACAAAACTGTTTTGTTTCAAAATATATTGAGCTGATTTCTTTAGATCCGTCTTATCTCCAATGGTATCTACATGAGGATCTTGTTCAAAGAAGTTACGAACACTTATAAGATCTATAGTGCTATTGGCTTCAACTAACAGCGAAGTTGGACGATAGTCGATGTCAAAGCTCTTTAAATAGGCTGGTGTAATATAAAACGAGGGATTCGAATACTGCGTAGATATTTGTAAAACCTTCGTATCTACCGTTTTATTCTTAAGCTCTGGTGCTGTGAACTTGATTTGGATGATATCCCCTTCTACAATTTGATACTTGTCAGCGTAAGATTTGGGTACCAGCACACCATTATTTTCTAAAGATATCTCATTGTCCTTTTCGTCAAAGAAATGAATGAGACTGTTTTCTTTTGCAGTAACCACTAAAGTGGCATTTTCTTTTTCATCCTTTTTTATGAATTCCACAGGGAAAGTGGATAAATCATAACTATTTTTAATTCCGGAGGGGAGGTTTATCGTATCAATCGATGTGCCCATTGTGTAATCTACTCTTAAATCATACTTATAAACATCTTCAATTTGGTTCGCTACTTTTAGCAAGGCCGCTTGCGTGCCAAAAGCAGTGATCAATAATACCGTGCTTACAACCACACCGATTGAGCTCGCTATAGCTTTTGGTTTATTTAAGAAAATATTTCTCAAAATGAGTTTATAACTGTAGGAAATGCGACGCCATAGGCCTGGAACTCTTTCTATCACTAGCTTTTTCATCGTCTTTGGCGGTTTAGGACGCATAGCTTGAGCTGCACGTTCTTTTAATATCGTTCTACCGCTTAAGTAACAGGCTAGAAGTCCAAAAGCACTAGAGAAAAGGATGGGAGGAATGATCGAATAAATAGAAAGTGAGTATGTGATGCCAGGCAGAGAGTGGGACTTTGCACTCGACGCCGTTACTAAAGGAATAAATACACTAGCAGCAACGACACTACCTAGGATTGAGCCTACGATACCTGCCAGTACAGGGTATCCCATGTAATGAAGCATGATGGTTCTGTTTTTTACCCCCAAAGCCTTCATAATCCCTACTTGATTTCGCTGAGAATCTATAATCCTCGACATGGTAAGAAATAGGATGATCGCTGCAATCAAAAAGAGAACGAAAGGTACAACCTTACTCATCATGCCGTTATTATAAATCGTTTCATGTATTTTAGAATAATTGAAAGTCCGTTCTTTACTTACTTGGTTTAAATAAGAAAGTTGTTTGGATTGTGCTTCAATGGATTGACCTAATAGATCAATATCGTAACCATCTTGAGCATCAATCATGATTTCATTATACGAAAAGCCGTCTGCAATTTCAGGTATTGCCGCTTCGGCAATATAAGCTACGCCGTAGGCTTTATGGTCTTGAGTTTCATTCTTTTTTACATATTCAACATTCTCGCCCAAGCCGCTAATGGTAAACTTAACATCTCTCCCATTCGCATTGATACGGATTTGATCACCGACATGATATTCATGTTCTTTTGCATAATGGGAATCTACTATGATTTCATCCTTTTTTGTCGGGATACTGCCCTCAATCATAGTAAGCGTATTTATTTCATTATTTTCAGGAATCGAATGAATTTTCAATGAAGTTTTATCATCTTCAAAAGCTTGCGTCGCATCGAAGGTATAACGTCCTTCTATTTTATGGATACCTTCAATTTTGCTTAAACCTGCCACATCATCTTTGGAAATTTGACTGTAATACACATTTAAGTCGCTTAAATGATGTTCTTCAAAGTAATCCTTCGTATAAGTACTAAGCTTATCGCTATACGTTACCAGCCCCGCATAGAAAAAAGCTCCTACTGCGATAATCAAAACTAAGGCTATAAATTGCCCGATCGATTGTTTAATATCCCTTATCAATTTTAGAAAAAGCTTCATCATTACCACTCGATCCCTTCGACATTCTGTTTGTCATGATTCACCGTTACACTTTCAATCATTCCGCTCTTCACCTTAATAATCTTATCCGCCATCGGAGCAATCGCCGTGTTATGGGTCACCAAAACAACACACTTCTTCGTCTCCTTATTCAGATCTTGAAGAAGCTTTAAGACCGACTTCCCTGTCACATAATCCAAAGCCCCGGTTGGTTCATCACAGAGTAACAGCAGCGGATTTTTGGCAACCGCTCTCGCAATCGCAACACGTTGTTGTTCTCCTCCCGAAAGCTGGGAAGGGAAGTGCCGCATACGGTCCTGCAAGCCAACCTTATGTAAAACATCTTTTGCATCCAGATGGTTTTTACATACTTCCGTGGCAAATTCAACATTCTCAAGTGCGGTTAAATTCGGGATTAAGTTATAGAATTGAAAGACAAAGCCAATCTTCTCCCCGCGATATTCCGTTAATTTTTTTTCATTAAATCTTGTGATGTCTTGATCACCAACGGTCACATGTCCTGTGGTTGCCGTGTCCATACCGCCAAGGATATTCAATATCGTACTTTTGCCGGCACCGCTAGCGCCCAATACCACGACGAATTCTCCCTCTGATATGGAAAAATCAACCCCAGCAAGAGCCTTGATCGTCACTTCTCCTGTGTTGTATTCTTTTGCTACGTTTTTGAATTCGATTAACGTTTTCATTTTCACGTCTCCTCAGTCTCCGGGGAAATGAAGCAAGCTGCGGGAACTTGATTTGCCATCCCTATTGCTCCAGATCTGAAATAAATTGGAATATTGTTCAAGTTGATTATACGTAGGCAAAAGATGGGTAGCATCCATCTCCAGTCTCTACATCAGCTAGACCAAAGTCGGGTTCAAACAAAAAACACGCCAATATTTGGCGTGTTTAGGTGTATTCTTATGTCAGCTTGCTTTCAATCTATAGCGGATACTGGTCCATATAATCCAACAACTCGTCCACTGTTGTGAAAGCAACTCCTGTTACGGTGTCTGCACAACCGTAGTAAATCGCGATTCGGCCTGTCTCTGCATCAGTTAAAGCTGCGCATGGGAAGGTTACATTCGGCACATCTCCTACGCACTCATACAATGTTTCAGGTCCCAAGATATAGTTGCGCGAGCGGGCCAATACCTTCCAAGGCTCGTTAATATCCAATAGCGCTACGCCCATCCGATACACAAACCCATTACACGTGTTAATGACACCGTGGTAGATCAGCAGCCAGCCGCGATCCGTCTCAATCGGCACAGGTCCTGGACCAATCTTCTTCGATTGCCATGCTGAAGCATCGGAATTAATTGTACCCATCACGAAGCGATGTTTACCCCAGTACGTAAGGTCCGGGCTCTCGCTAAAGAAAATATCTCCGAACGGTGTATGGCCTGTATCACTTGGACGGCTCACCATTGCGTATTTGCCATTGATTTTACGCGGGAACAACACACCATTGCGATTATACGGTAAGAATGCATTTTCCAGCTGGTGGAAGGTTTTGAAATCATACGTATACGCGATTCCGATCGTTGGGCCATGATATCCGTTACACCAAGTAATATAGTATTTATCATCAATCTTGCAAACGCGCGGATCATAACGATACTCACGCTTTGTAACGTATTCGTCACCTTCAAATTGAATCGGGTTATCTTGAATCTCCCAATCAATCCCGTTCTGACTAAAGCCTACGAAGATATCCATACTAACGGATCTAGAATCGCAACGGAATACACCTGCGTATCCATCTTCGAAAGGAACAACTGCTGAATTAAAAATACTGTTGGAGTTTAACTGTCCATCTCGCTGAATAATCGGATTCTGAGTATACCGCCATACTGGCGCCTTATAACCACTCGGCTTGTCCTGCCATGGCATATTTGGTAGCGCTTCACCAATAATTTTAGTCATCCTGTAATCCCCTTCCTGATCGCTTTCATATGAATACAATACCATACCACGATCTACTAAGATTGTAACTCAGGTCACATACCTGATTCAAATCGGTTTATTCGTGGAACGAAAGGGACTAAAAATTCAGGAGAGCAATCTGGCATTATAGTACAATAAGGTCTCGAGACAACTTATTCAGTCTCTCGCACCCATTGTCGGTCACAAGCACCATATCCTCAATCATGATCGAGCCTACGCCGTGACCATAATAGGGCGTCTCCAAGCAAATCACCATACCCGGGCGAAAAATGGCTTCTTCCGAAGGTCCAATAAAAGGAGCTTCCTCTGCCGCGAGGCTTAATCCCGCGCTATGTCCTAAATGGCCCCGGTTATAGTTCGGAAGCCCCGATTCTCGGATGAGCGCCATCACTTCATGAAAAGCGCTGCTCATCGGTCGCCCAGGTTCAATCCATTGTAGGAGACGATCGTGCCCCACCCGCAATGCATCATATACGCGCTTCACATGATCGGAAGGAGAACCAAGCACAAACGTACGCGCGATGTCCGAACCATATCCGGCCACATCGACACCGACATCAAATTTAATGATGTCTCCCGGCTCCGACGGCCGAGTATCAAAGCGATGCGCTGGTGCGAAATCAGCTCCGACTGAAATCATATGAAAGCGGGCATTCGAGCCATCTTCATACTTCATCAATGCCATTCTGAAGTCATTTACGATTTCAGAGGCAGAACTGCCCACGCGAATGCGATGGACCGCTTCCGTCATGCCTGATTCGGCATAAGCGCAGGCTTTGCGCAGCTGCTCGATTTCCCACGTCGTTTTTATTGCGCGCAGCTCTATAAACATACGACTTGCTTCCATGAGCTGAGCCGAACGGACCGCGTTCTGCAAAGCTAAGGCGGATGAATATCGCATGGCGCCTAATTCGACGGCAATCTTGCCGTCTGATACGCCATGTTCGTCAAGCACCTGCTGGAGCAATCCGAACATCTCATCCGCCTGGGGAGAAACGGGGCGTTTTCCCTGGAACGATTCACTCGTCATTCCATACGGATCGTCGATATCGACCCAGGTGGGATAAGTTCTGATCTCACATGGCAAATCTTTCGCTACGCCAGCTGCCTCAAAATCATTGACGATCAATATCGTCTTATGGTTTGGATTCCGAAACATGACAGCCAGTGCAACTTCATTCATACGCAGCGTATACATGAACGTGCTCGGATGCCCGGACAAATAATAGAAATTTTCGCAGGTTGACGCAACGATCGCATCAATCTGTTCCTTTTCCATGAGCGCTCTTGCCCGTTCTGCTATATTGTTAAGGTGTTCTGGATCGATACGAACCACGACTTCAACTCCCTCTATGTTGAACAAGACTTGTCTTGCGATTAGTCCGGTTGATGCGCCATCTGTCGCAAAAATTTACGTGCCCGTTCAGTTTTCGGCTGGTCAAAAAATTGCTCCGGCTTCCCTTCCTCCTGAATGACCCCGTCACTCATAAAAATAATCCGATTTGCGATGTCGCGAGCAAATTTCATTTCATGTGTAACGACAATCATGGTCATCCCCTCGTAGGCCAACTGCTTCATCACGGCTAAGACCTCACCGGTTAATTCCGGATCCAAAGCGGATGTCGGCTCGTCAAACAACATAATCTGCGGGTTCATCGCAAGCGAACGTGCGATGGCTACCCGCTGCTGCTGTCCGCCGGAAAGCCGGGAAGGAAATTCGTTTTTCTTCTCGGCCAACCCCACTTTTGCAAGTAAGGCTTCACCCAATTCATTCGCTTGCTGCTTGGGCATGTTTTTCACGGTGATCGGGGCCATCGTGACATTTTCCAGCACCGTCATGTGTGGAAACAAATTAAAAGATTGAAAAACCATACCAGTTAACGCGCGAATATCCTTCATGGCTTGTTTTTTTTCTTTCGCGTTCATCGCGGCATCCCATTGTGCGCCGCCTACCTGGATCGTCCCTACTGTAGGTTCCTCCAATCCATTGATGCAACGCAGCAGCGTGCTCTTGCCGGATCCGCTCGGTCCCAGCAGAACGACGATCTCTTGGGAGCGGACATGAAGGTTAATATTTTGTAATACGGTCAAATTGTCAAATTGTTTGCTGAGACTTGTTGCTTCAATCATACGCACACACGTCCTTAATAAGCTTTGGATAATTTGGTTTCGATGCGGTTAAGGATGTTGGAGAACAGCAGACTCATCACCCAATACATCAGAGCAATCGCAATATAAAACGGCATGGCCGTATAATATTGCGCTATGAGCAGTTGAGCAGATCGCAGCAGTTCCGTTACCGTAACGATAGAAACGAGCGAAGTCTCTTTCAGCATTCCGATAAACGTGTTGCCCATAGGCGGAATGGCCGCTCTGGCTGCCTGTGGAAGAACAACCTTGACCATGGTTTGCCACGGCGATAGCCCGAGGGATACCGCCGCTTCCATCTGTCCCTTATGTACAGAGAGGATTGCGCCACGGAATGTCTCCGCTAAATAAGCACCAATGTTGATGCTTAGCGAAATGTAGGCTGCTGTGAACGGCCCAAGTGTAATCCCGAAATCAGGTAAACCATAGTAGACGATAAAGATTTGAACAAGAATCGGCGTTCCACGAATAATGGATACATAGCCCTTTGCCAGCGTGCGGATCAGCCAATTTCCTTTTAGACGAGCGATCGCTGTAATCAATCCAATGATTAATCCGAAGCACATGGAGACGATCGTAATCAGCATCGTATAATATGCACCGGTTAACAGGAAATTAAAGTTTTTAAAGACGAGTTCCATGCATAAAGCCTCCTGTTGCGCACCACGTTAAATGTTCGGTTCAACATCAAACCACTTTTTGAAGATGTTCTTGAACGTTCCGTCTTTTTTCATGTCTTCCAATGCTGTATTGATCGCAGACACGAGTTCCTGATTACCTTTGCGAACAGCGATACCGGCAACATCTTCCTTGATCGGCTCGCCTACGGCTTTCACTTGAAGTTTGTTTTTTTGCAGGATGGGTTGGATCGCAAATGTATTGTTGATGGTGGCATCAATTCTTCCCGTGTTCAAATCCATTAAAGACGTAATCACATCGTTGTACGTTGCAATTTCAAATTGTCCGACTTTGGGAATTGCAACTTCACGCAAATATTTTTCATCGTTGGTACCAAGTCCAACGCCAACTTTTTTACCTTTGAAATCTTCCAGTGAATGGATGGTGGTATTGTCGTTTTTAACGATCACGTTAACGGCGTTCTTAATATAGGGCTCGGAAAAATCCATTGTTTGTTTACGGTCTTCCGTAATCGTGACTTGACTGACTAATGCGTCGTACTTATCCTTTTGTAGTCCTGCAATCAGACCGGAGAATTCGCCTGTAATAAATTCCACCTGCACGCCTAAGCGTTTACCAACTTCTTTCGCCACATCGGCATCAAATCCATCCACTTCATTTTTATCATTCATAAAGTTGTATGGTGCGTAGGTTCCCATTAAACCTATCCGGATTTTTCCTGATGACTTGATCTTTTCCAATAAGTTAGCTGGTGCGGCCGTTTCGGTTTTATCCGTTGACTTAGCTCCGCATCCGACTAAAGCCAATGCCACGATAAGTAATAGAGATATTGCTTTGAAAGCAGGTTTTCCTTTTAACAACATGGTTGATACATCTCCTTTATTCCTCTATGTTTTAGAATGTTCCGAGTAATCCGCCAAATTCGAATTTTGCCGTCTCAGCGGCAATCCTCGCGGGCGTATATACGGATTGAAAATCGACATCATGCATCGGCCCGAACAGCCATTTGGTGAGCACACCCGTAATTAAAGAGACAAGGATGTTGACGCGAAGAGACAAGTCCGCCGTGTCCGGAAGCATCCCTAACTCTAAAGCCCGCTTAACATTTTTATTAAAAGCTTCCTCGAATGCAATCCAAGTCTGCGATACGGCTTCCCGCACCGGTGGGTCAGCACCTTGACCTTTGATCAGTAAAAATGCCATGAGGTAGCGGTTCTGATCAGCGAATTCGAACAAATCTGTTAACAATCGCGTGGACGACTCCAGCATGTCAGTTACAGTCCCCGCATGATTACGATATCCTTGTTCGATGACTTTGATTAAATTTTGTTTACCATCTTCGATCAGTTGAATGGCAAGCTGTTCTTTACTCTCGAAATACCAGTAGAACGTACCCTGTGATACCCCGGATGATTTGACCACATCGGATACCTTCGTATTGTGGTACCCTTTGCGCGCAAATAGCTCGAGGGCCGCATGACTCAGTTGCTGCTGCCGATCCTGGTCGCGATTTGATATCGTAGGCAATTGCATAACCTCTTCTCTCTATTAACTGACTCGTCAGTTAGTTAATTCCGATGGGATTACTATACTTTAATACAAATCCTATTGTCAAGCTTAAAAGAGAATGATTTAACGCCAATCAAAACAAAAAAACGGCATCTCTGCCGTCGTTTTGTACTAATTTGCTATATATCGTTAGGCCTCGTTGCCATTCATTTTCTTCTTGAACGCGTAAACCGCAATGACGATGATGACAGCCGCGTAACCGAAGACCCACCATAAGTGCGGTAAGATCGATGCATAGTCTCCAGACATGGCCGCTCTGCTTGCCTCTACAGCATGAGCAAAGGGAAGAACATAAGCAATCCCTTTAAACCAGCCGCCAATCAGATTTAGATCAAACCAAATGCCGCTAAGCCATGCGCTAAAATTGGTCAATAGCGCTCCGCAAACGCCCCCGACCTGCTTGTCATTTAATACACTTCCAGCAAGCAATCCGATTGCGATAAATAGAATAGCCGTAGGAATAAGGGAAAGAATAGAGAGTAGAGCATTGAAACTGACCGGTAACCCTAGGAAGATTGCGGCAAGAAAACAGATTACAATTTGGATCATCGCCATAGGCACAAGCGGTAAGGTATATCCCACGATGTAATCAGGGGCTGTAAGCGGAGCCGTGAACAACCGCGTCAGAAATGAACTACTTCTATCCTTGGCGATCAGCATACCGGAAAATAGTGAAACGAAAGAAAGACCAAACATCGCGACGCCCGGAACAAGTTTATGAATGACAAATATATCGGCCGGAATATTTGCTTGTAATGCCGTTAGCAGGAATAAGATGATCAACGGGAAGCCTATGCCAAAGGCTAAGTTCAGAGGATCTCGAACAATCTCTTTCCGATTTCGTGCAGCCAATGCGATGGTTTTCATTGTTCTGCTCCCTCCTTGACAACGAGTGAGACAAAGGCTTCTTCCAGCGTTCTTGCATTGCTCTTTGCCATCAATTCGGCCGCCGATCCAACCGCTTTTAATTTTCCTTCCGCCATAATTCCAATTCGATCGGACAGCGCTTCAGCTTCCTCCATATAATGCGTCGTCAGAATAATGGTTTTTTTGCCCTTTAATTTCTCAATGGCCGTCCAGAGATCACGTCTTGAGAGGACATCCAGTCCCAATGTAGGTTCATCCAGAAACAGGATTTCCGGGTTCGAGATGAGGGCCATGGCAATACTGAGCCGCCTTTGCGTTCCGCCAGATAACGTTTTTGCTTTATCCCCGGCTACATCCATAAGGTTAAACGTCATAAGCATTTCTTCCACTTTTTTCTCTACTGTTTTCTTATTGAACCCGTAAATTCGGGCAATGAATTCAAGATTCTCCCTTACCGATAAATTGCGGGCGACGGCAGTCTCCTGCGGCGAAACATTGATTTTTTCTTTTACTGCATAAGCATTGGATACGATGCTGTCGCCGAGCAGTGCGGCATCGCCGGCAGTAGGCTTGCTCAAGCACGTCAACATTTTGATCGTTGTCGTTTTGCCTGCGCCGTTGACTCCGAGCAGAGTAAAAAGCTCACCTTGTTCGATCGAAAGGTTCAGTGCGTTCAGAACGGTTTTATCTTTGAATTTTTTCGTTAAATTAGTCGTTTGAATTGCAATCACTCGTCTTCCTCCTCGTATCGCTGTGCATGGAATACATCTTGCGCAAACTGTAGAAAGTCCTCGTTTCTGACAATGGCAAGTCCACGAGCCTCATCACCAAGGAGAAGCAGGCTGTCACCGGGCCGAATGTTGAATACTTCCCTGGCTTTTTTGGGAATGACGATCTGCCCCCGTTCTCCCACCTTAACCAATCCAAACATATGCTTTCCTTTGGGCCGGATGCCCACCTTTTCCTCGCTTTCGGCATGATGAACCAGGTCGTCCAACACGACACCATATAAATTGGCCAAAGCAATACAATTATTAATATCCGGAACGGTCTCCCCATTCTCCCATTTCGCGACAGCTTGCCTCGAAACGCCAATCTTCTCAGCAATTTCTTCTTGCGTCAATCTGTTTGCTTTACGCAATTGTTTCAAATTCATACTAATCATGTTTTTCACACCTTTCATCATTAATTATAATGCGGTCTCAGGTTAATTCTACCAATTGGAGATAACATCTCTTGTTCTATTCCGTTTACATTAAAAAACGCAACCCTCTCTAGGTTGCGTTGTGTTTACATATGGTGGAGCCTAAGCACTGGGTTAAGAATGGCCCTCCTATCCATAACCGAACGGATGTTTCTTGTACTCCAAGGGGCTTGAGCCGACTCTATTTTTGAACACACGACTAAAATAATACTGACTCTTATACCCTACCTTCACGGCCAGATCCCCGATCTTGATATTCGGCATGACGTCATCCAGAATCTCCTTCGCCTTCGATATCCGAAGCTCGGTCACATAGTCAAGGAATGAAGCACCGATTTCTTGCTTCATCCGCTTGCTAAGATAGGTTTGGTTGATATGAAATAGCGCTGCTACACGAGCAATAGACAGCTCCGGATCCTGATAATGACTGTCAATATACTCGGTCACTTTTTGGATAAGCACGGTTCCATCCCCTGTAAACCCGGTAATCTCCCGCTCCTTATCCACCCTGCTTTCATGCGAATGCAAAGGATATTTCGCCTGAAGATGCTCATCGATCCGATGAAGCAGCTTGTTCAGATCACTCTTCGGCACAGGTTTCAATACATAATCGAATGCTTGCAGTTGCACGGCTTGACGCGCATATTCAAAGTTATCGTAGCCGCTGATGATGACAACCAGAACCGACGGGCAGCGTTCACGCAATATATTCATCAGATCGAGCCCATTCATATTCGGCATGTTGATGTCGACAAGACATACATGTGGCGGAGCTTCCTCCACCATATGCAATGCTTCGTTTGCACTTTTCGCTTCTCCTGCGACCTCAAAAAGATATGGACTCTCCTCAATATATTGTCGCAAGCCTTTGCGAATGATCGTTTCATCATCGACGATGACAATCTTCCACATCTTCATTCCACTCCCCTTCCAAAGGTATTCGAATGACCATAACGGTCATGCCAGCTTCGCTCTTCACTGCAAGGCCGTATGGCGCTCCGTATGCTAGTCGAATGCGATGGTTTACACTGTATAACCCAAAGCCAGCGGCAGAACGATCGTATCGATCATCAAGAAGGGCTTGATTCATCTGTTCAAGCTTCTCTTCCGGAATCATAACCCCATTATTTTCAACCTGAATGACCAAATCATCGACCTGTTTATAAGCTGTAATCGAAATTTTGCACTTTTGATCCCCAAGTGGCTTAATCCCGTGATAAATCGCATTTTCCACCAACGGCTGCAGCATGAAGCGAACGACTTGGCACTGCGCAAGCTTTTCATCATATCGAAGCTCGTAGTCCAGAATCTCCTCATACCGCACGCCTTGAATATGAAGATAACTCTCGACATGGTACAACTCCTGATCAAGCGGAATATAGGGGCTGCCTGTGCCAAGCCCTAATCTGAAATACGCGCTAAGCGCCTCCACCATCTCCACCACATTGTCTGCTCCATGTTCCGTTGCCATCCACTGGATCGTATCC
Organism: Paenibacillus guangzhouensis; assembly: GCF_009363075.1. NCBI lineage: Bacteria > Bacillati > Bacillota > Bacilli > Caryophanales > Paenibacillaceae > Paenibacillus > Paenibacillus guangzhouensis. Next base: position 3,780,529 of record NZ_CP045293.1, read on the forward strand.
AATGTGTTGTACAGAAAGTGCGGTTTGATCTGCTCATGAATCAATCTGAGTTCCATCTCCTTTCGATCCTGCTCCACAGCGTACAATTGAACAAGCATGTCATTGAAGCTTCGTCCAAGATCGCCGATCTCATCCGAACGCGTAACAACTGCTCGTATGGTTTGATTGCCGTTCTGCACAGTTTCCATTACCCGGCGAAGCGACTGAATTGGACGAATAATGGAAGAAGCAAGCAGCATCAGCAGGACGATAAGCACACTACCGATAAGCACACCTACCAGCAATGCCGTCCGCTGGGTCTTGATCACCGCTAGCGAGAGACTTGAATTTGGTACTTCGAGTACAAGCTTCCAGCCTTCCACATTTTGAATCGGAGCCTCAAATATACTCATGTTCTTCTTATCTGCTGCATCCCCCGCTCCATCTCCTTCACCCAGCTCTCTACAATCGACGATAAGCTGGCCTGACTGGTCATATAGCATGACATCTTGAGCAATCTCCTTCATCTTCTTGACGGAGACGGCTGCGGCAATATAAGCTACCTCATCATTCACCGATGGATTCACGCGATAGAGAATGACGACGATTTCGGCTGCATTCGCTTGGGATACGATCGGATTGCTCACCACATATTTGGATTCTGAATTCAGCAGTCTTCTATAGTAGGGTCGGTTTAGTATCGAAAAAGGCTTGTCCCTTGAAGACCATGAATTCCCTCGAATGTCCACCACACGTATGGATTCGTACTCTTCTGACTTCTTTGCCTCGAACTTATTGATCTCTTGCAGCAATTCCTCTCGTGTCCACTGATGGTCCGAAGCTAGAGAAGCAAGCATGTCGATCTCACCGATGCGCTGATTAAACCAATAATCGATCTGATCGCTGCGTGCAGTAACCACTTGCTGCGTTAAGTTCTTATTCAAAGGGACAACCGTATGGTTCATCTCCAGATATATCGTTACAAGCAAAGCAACGAACAGCAGCAAGAAGCAGCCTCCTGCGATCAACGTAATTTTTAAGTGAATTGATTTCATTGCAATCCTAGCCTTTCACTGTTCTATTATCGATTTACTACATACCCGAAAAAGACAAAAAAACGCTAATCTGTGCAAATACATAATGCTGTACTAAATCTATAATAGGTCTTGTGCATATTTTCACATGAAACATCATTCATGTCTAGGATATAGATGAAGGATTTGCCTAACAAATCTTTCTCTGCCTAGTGTATGTAACCAATTCATAACAAAATGAAGGAGATATTATGCGAACTCACACGAAAAAGCTGTTATCTATTCTACTCGTCCTCAGTCTTATGTTCACGCTTGCTGCCTGCGGCGGCAAAGATGCAGCACCCGCTGCAGATGCAAACGGAGTTCAAGTCTTTGAAGGCGTTGGGCAAGGTAAACATGGCGATATTAAAGTACAAGTTTCCTTTGCAGATAACAAAATCACTGACATTAAAGTAACAGAGCATAAGGAAAATGAAGTACTTGCAGAACCTGTGTATACGCAGCTCAAGCAAGATGTCATGACAACGAACAGCGCAGAAGTTGATGCCATTAGCGGATCTACGGTTACAAGCAAAGGATATCTCGAAGCAATTCAAGATGCCATTACAAAGTCTGGACTTTCTCTTGTCGCTGGCTCTGCAGTCCGTAGCAGCAAAGACACAGAAGAAGCTGAGCAAACCTATGATGTTGTCGTCATCGGTGCCGGGGGTGCTGGCTTTAGTGCGGCGATCGAAGCGAAGAGCGCTGGAGCTAATGTCGTTCTGCTCGAGAAAATGCCAGCTGTTGGCGGCAACACATTGATCTCCGGTGGTGAGATGAATGCGCCTGACAACTGGGTTCAACGTGCTCTTGGCATTACAGATGACACGGCTGACTTGTTCTATAAGGATACGATGAAAGGCGGAGACAACCTCGGGGATCCGAAGATGGTTCGTATTCTTGCCGACAATGCTCTAACATCTGCCGAATGGCTGCGCGATGCTATCAAGGTAGAGTTCTTACCTGATCATCTATTCCAATTTGGAGGCCATTCCAGAAAACGTGCGTTGATTCCTGTAGGTCATACAGGCGCTGAATTGATTACGAAGTTAAAAACCAAAACAGACGCTGACCAAATCACAATCAAAACGAATATGAAAGCCGAAACCTTGCTGAAGGACGAAAGCGGCAAAGTAACAGGTGTCACTGCAACTTCGGGTGCTGGCGACAAAATCATATTCCATGCGAACAAAGGCGTCATCATCGCTACCGGTGGTTTTGGATCCAATGTAGAGATGCGTAAAAAGTATAACCCTGAAATGGATGAAAAATATATGTCTACCGACACACCAGGATCTACAGGTGACGGTATCGTGATGGCAGAAACGATTGGCGCCAAGCTGACAAACATGAACAGTATTCAAACGTATCCTATCTGTAATCCTGAGACAGGTGTTATTTCCTTGGTTGCAGACTCCCGCTTCGATGGTGCGATCCTGATTAATCAAGAAGGCAAGCGCTTCGTTGAGGAATTAGAACGTCGTGACGTTATTTCTAAAGCAATTCTTGCCCAAACCGGCGGATATACGTATCAATTATGGAATCAAGGCATTGCGGATATCGGTAAAACGATCGAAGTTCATCAAGACGAATACGATCAACTCGTTAAACAAGGCTTACTCTATAAAGCCGATACGATTGAAGAGGCGGCTGATTTCTTCAAAATTGACGTGAACACTTTGAAAGAAACGATTAAGAAAGTAAATGCGTATGCGAAAACAGGTAAAGACCTTGATTTCAAACATCGCGGTGGATTGAAATCTCTTGAACAAGGCCCTTACTATATCGAAAAAGCTGTACCATCCGTTCACCATACCATGGGCGGCTTGGTGATCGACGAGAAGACTCGCGTATTGAATGAAAAAGGCGAAGTCATTCCTGGGCTGTTCGCTGCTGGTGAAGTAACAGGGGTCATTCATGGTGCAAACCGTCTAGGCGGTAATGCCATCTCTGATGTCTTCACATTTGGCCGGATTGCAGGCAAACAAGTTGTAGCAGAGTAATCTTAGTAGGTTAGTCGTAAAAACGTACAATAGTTTGTAGAGTGCAGTTTGACTGGTAGCTTACAAGCTTCCCTCTACGACATAGCCAACCGCCCTGTCAGCAACATTACGAACAGGGCGGTTTATTTATTCGTGTCACGGTTATTCCCTACTGTGAATTATAAGAGGAAACCGCTGAAAATCATAAGGATATTAATCCATGTATGCCAGATCACGACTGGAAAGATACTTTTGGATTTGATCGTAATGCCTCCGAAATATAACCCTCCCAGCGCATAAGCGATGCAAGCACCCCAAGAGAATCCAAGGGAATAATGCTGTAAGCCAAACCCTGCGCTGGTCACAATTACTGCCCACTTATCACCTAATTGTTCTGAGAACCGACTAAGAAGCATTCCTCGCCAGATGATCTCCTCCAACACATTTATGATGGAAAAAGCGATCGCGAATAACCAAATCTCTTGCACGTTATTCCATCCGTTTCGAATAACAAATGGCATAAAAACAAAAGAAATCGCTGCAATTGCGATGAGTAAGAAATTGTTAACTTTTGATTGACGGAAGCCTGACCAAATAAATGGTATACCTATCTTCTCGTTCCAATGCGGTTTCTTCGCATACAGCATGAAGGGTAATTTTTGAATAAACGCTATGATAAACAAGGGAATGATTATACAAATCAGTGACAATCTGTTTAGAAGGATATGCCATTCCTGTGGCTTCAGATCGAGGATCCAACTTGAGTTTAGGAATAGATATAGAGCAAATCCGACACCCAAACCTATCGTTGTCAGTAAGAATGATCGCATTGGCTTGTAAATGAAGAACAATCCGGTACAACCTCCCCACAAACACATCAATAAGTAGTTTTGCGTTTGAAGGGAGGTAATAAGTGCCCCAACTAATAACAGACAAGCTAGATTCCTAAGTAATGTGAAATTCATTTTATCCTCCTTATGGATTAGACAATCGTGGAATTAAGCTGGAGGGTACTCATTTGTCCATATTATCGAGGTCCTCAATACATATACTGCATTGTTGTGAGAGGATGTGAGAATTGACTTGGATATGAAGAAAATGGGCTTTGCAGATCGCGTAATCTTTATTCTTGGACTAACCTTAGCAGGTGTACTGACATTTGTCCTTGTGATCGGGGTCATTGTTGCAGTAATAAAATTTTACATGGACAACAAGGAACGAACAATTCAAGTACAGTCAGATCCAATGCTAAAGGATGATCCGATGTCACCTTCGGGAAGCATTTCGACGTTATCTGAAGACGAAGAACGGCAAGTCAATGATGAGCTAGAAGGACCACCGAATTAGGTGATTTTAGAAAGGAGATGACGCAATTGGCAACGAGAAATCAAGGGATGTCGAAGTTCTTTAGTGATGCGAAGAATGGATTTCTAAATTTCGCCAATAACTATTCCATAGCGGTGAACAGTGGTGCGAAAGTGTCAGGGATGCAAATTATTGAAGCTATGGAGGGATTGAATCAACCATCCGATATTCCTGTTGGAAAACTGTTCACAGCCGTTAAAATTGGCGTGCAACATGCCAGTGAACAAATGGTGAATTCAAGTATGGAATTCGTTGAACAAATGAAAAATAATCAAAAAAGCAAATAGGAAATTTTGACTCTCTGTTTCGTGTCTTCTCCTCTTGGTTGATGAACTTACGTTATTGACCAGAGGTTTTTTTGAGTTGAATTCCGAATGCATACATAAACTATACGGTCTGGATTGTTGAAAAAATGTAGGACCACTTCCTTTTTAACGAAAATAAGGAAGTAGTCCCTTTTTTCATTTTCATGTATTTATTAATCTTTATTTTTCTTATCTTTTTCTTTTTCCTGTTTCTCAAGCTCTTTTTGTTCTTTTGCTTTCTCTTTTTGTTCTTTTGCTTTCTCTTTTTCTTCTTCCTTTGCTTTTTTCTTTGCTAATTTCTCAAGCTCCTTCTCTTCTTTCAGTTTCTCTTTTTCTACTCTATTCGCTTGTTTCTCAAGTCGAGCTTGCTCTTTCGCTTTTTCTTTTTCCTCTTTTTTCCCTAATTTTTGCTCTTTCATTGCCTCTTCACTCATGTTTTATCCCTCCATTTTGGAATTAATAGCCTGGTTTAAACGGTTTCTGACAACTTCTGGATTAAAATATTCAAGCATATGAATCCCTGGCATCAATTGGAAATAAATATCATATATCTTGTAAGGAATTTTAGCGTGCAGTTTAGGAATACGAAGATTGATCGGCTTTTGGAACAGATCGACAGCCTCTTCTTCGCTCTTGAGCCCAGAGTCAATCACTTTTCTGTAGGATTGTAAACCCATCGAGCTGATTGATTTACCAATCCCCTCTTGTCTGTGAGCAATTTTCTCAAATAAAGAAGCTGGTACGTACTTTGAATTCACAATTGATATATTGTGAGAAACGATAAAATCACTTTTGTCGCTTATCAAAATCGATTCTCTCAGATATAAAGGAGCACCAGAGGACTCCCTTTGATGAACAGCATGTTCTTCATTCAATTGCTCTTGTCGAATGACCGTTACGCGCATCTTTTCGTTCAACAAGGTTTCTAGCAAATCTGTAGTTCTTCCGTCTGTCACTAATAGCAAATCGAAAATCAGTTTCTGCAAAAAATCCAATGCATCCCCCGCATGCTGCGAGTCCTTGCCATCAGTATTTCTATCTGTCATACAGTTTCCTCCATTAGCCGTATGTCAACTCGTGTTGATTTATAACCTTTGTACAGCAGCTTCTGTTATGATAACTTGCTGTTAACGATACAGACCGGAATCGCGGAGCCCCTGCAAAAATGTGTTAAATTCGTCAAGATTCAACTGCTGCTTCGCATCAGAAAGTGCAACCTGCGGATTTGGATGCACCTCGACCATGATACCGTCTGCGCCAACCGCAAGCGCAGCTTTCGCGCAAGGAAGCATAATATCCTTTCGACCCGTAGAATGGGTGACATCTACGAGAACCGGGAGATGAGTCTCTTGTTTCAATATCGGAACAGCAGAAATATCAAGTGTATTACGTGTCCATTTTTCATAGGTGCGAATTCCACGCTCGATTAACATGACTTGGTTATTACCGCTGGATAGCAGATATTCAGCCGCATACACGAACTCCTCGAGTGTGGCGGAGAGGCCACGTTTCAGCAGGACAGGCTTTTGGGTTTGGCCAACGGCTTTCAACAGATCGAAGTTATGCATGTTGCGGGCACCAATCTGAAAGATGTCAATATAATGAGCTGCCGTGTCGATTTGCAAAGGGCTCATAATTTCACTGATCGTCACCATACCCGTTTCATCAGCCACTTCCTTCATGATTTTCAACCCTTCTTCGCCAAGGCCTTGAAAATCATACGGTGATGTTCTCGGTTTGAACGCGCCTCCTCGTAAGATGGTAATGCCGGCATTCCTCATTGCGGTAGCAACCGTTAATAGCTGATCTCTGCTTTCAATTGAGCAGGGTCCAGCGACGGTGACATGCGTAGAACCGCCGATTTCAGCATGCTTTACTTGAATAATCGTATCTTCACTCTTCTGCTGGCGGCTAACAAGAAGCTTGCGCTCGGCCGGAGCCTCCTTTTGTACTTTGGGATTCGCAAAAGTATGGGTAGCAAGCTCATTTAGTAGTTGTTGGTTGCCAACTGGCTCCGCTAGTGAAATGCCCTGTTTGTTCTTTTCTTGAACGATTTCCGTAGCCATTCGAGCACGTTCGTTCATCAGATCGAGCAATTGTTGGTTAATTCCATCCCATTGCGTAATTAATTGTTGCCATTTGTCGCTCATGACGGGCACACCCTCTTTTTCAAAATTAACTGTAGCCTTACCCTCACCAGCTTAATCTTTATTTCGCTTCTGGATATATACCGGTTTGGTCGATGGCACGTTATTCAAGAGTCCAACCCGATCGAGAAGCGTCGCGTCGGTAATGATTTGAATGGTGACAGGCAAATGAAGCTTTTCAGATAATCGAGTTTGGATGTCCTCCTTACTCCATTGTCCAGCATCGTGCGAATCAAGAAGAACGTGCAAACCATCCTCATGCTCCAATACCTTCCATGCATCTGGGGCAGGTGTCAACGAATAGACTGCTTCTTGGATGTCATAAGCATCTAGAATGGTATCACCGATCACGATTCGATCCTTACTTCTGCCGTAATGAACCAACTTGCCCATTGTTCGCCCACAAGCACACATGGAAGGTTCAACGGAGATAATATCTTCATTAAAGTATCGCAACAGAGGAGAAGCTTGATGAGAGAGCGTTGATATCGCCGCAAACCCTCTCTCTCCTTGAGTTACAGGACCTGAACCATCTTCATGTAGCACTTCTACGCAAAAATCCTGTTCCACGATATGCATCGTGCCATATTCACACATGGCTGCAATATTCGCGGTTTCAGTCGAACCATACATATTATAAACAGGTACACCCCACAGCATTTCTATATACTCTTTGCGTTTATCACTCATTAATTCCCCGGCAACACAAATGGCCCGTAGCGCTGGTAAATCTTTGAACACATCCAAACCGATGAGACGCGCTGCCTCAGCCAGAAGCTCCATCTCGCGTGGAAGTCCTGCTAATACTGTGACTTGTAGGCGCTTCATTAGATTTAATACTCTCGGGTATGGCGTAACGACCGTACGTCCGCTTGCAGGTACAACCCCAGCTCCTGTGTGCCAGGCAGCTTGTTGCATTAAGAAGGCGGGTAGCGCCAAGGCATACGGGAATCGAATCAGCACAAGATCATCCGCTGTCAATCGAACGCCACATTCCTGCAGCTGTCTTCCGCCTACTCGCATATCTTCTTGCGTGAACCAAGAAGCGGAAGGTTCCCCGGTTGTACCCGTGGATTCGTGGTATTGGGCAATCTCACTTATCTTGACAGCGAGGTGTCCGAAAGCACCCGCGTTCCGGAGATCTTCTTTTGTTGTCAATGGCAGTGTTTGGATGTGATCCATTCCAATACTATCAATGTTATATTTCGCTAATCGATCCTTATATAAAGGGGATTTCGTTAGGCGTACTAAAAAATTTTTGAATTTTCCCTCCTGCTCCCTCTGAATATCGGTCATAAGGGCACCTCCTCTCGGTGTTGCACGGCGCTTTGGGATGGTTAATGCGAATCCTCCATGCTCCTGGCCAACTTAATTGAATATTCGCGTTGCTTTGCCAAAAGTTCGAGGAATATCATGTTTGATCTCCACTTCGCAATCAATCCCGATTCGATCTGCCATATGCTTCTTGATTTTCGTTGCCAATTGCTCATCTGTTAAATCCGTCCGAAACGGTTCCGCTTCAATCTTTAATGATCCTTGATTCAATTTGAAGTGATACCACATACCCACATCCGGAATTTCCATCAAGAATTGTTCTAATAGGAACGGTGAATAGTCTTCATCTCCCAATCGAAGCATGTTCTCCATTCTTCCTCTCAGATGCAGGACGTCCATCGTGATACCACAATCACATTTGGATTTCTGCAAATACCCGATATCTCCACTGCGGTAACGCACCATTGGCATGGCTTCGCGCAGCAGCGTCGTTACAATGATTTCTCCCGTCTTGCCGTAAGGGAGCTTTTCCATCGTCATTGGATTAATGATTTCGACTTTTACATGCCCTTCCATCACGTGATAACCTTTGTGCTCACTGCATTCAACCGCAACGACACCGCATTCGGTCGATCCGTAGAAGAAGGATACTTCGCATCCCCACCATTTTTCCAAACGCTCACGGAATGTATTGGAGCAACCTTCACCTGTAAGCAATATTTTTTTCAATCGTATATCTTCTCCGATTTTTATGCCGAACCGCTCGCTTTCTTCAGCCAAAAGTGCCGCATAGGAGGGGGTCGTAGTCAGAACTGTTGCTTGGAACTCCTTCATCAATTCTAATGACTTATCGACGGGAGCCATGTAACCGCCTTTGCCAAGTGACAGTACTGCCGTTCCAAAAGCAAATTGATACAACCGCTGAAATCCAAGTCCGGGCAGAGCAAATTCATAAGGCAAGGCAATGGCCACCACATCAACATCCGTTTCCTTAAACAATTCCAAATATTTCGGCAGTAAATCATAGACATACTGATCAGCTAACGAGTACGAGGTATAGATAGGTTTTCCCGAAGTACCGCTCGTGAGGTGAACCTGACCGATTTCTTTCGGATCTAAGCATAAGATTTTCTGCTTATCGCCTCGAATGACGTCTTTATTCAATAGCGGTACATTTGTTAATTGCTCCAGACTTTCAATTTCTGGCACTGTAAAGCCTGCTTCTTCCAGCTCTGAGCGATAATATTCATTACGATTCCAAATATGAGTAAGTGTTGCGTTAATCGCTTTTAACTGATAATCTTCAATTCTTTGCCGAGGCAGCTTCTCAATGGTGCTTCCATCCTCATCCAATTGATTGAAAAAAGCTTTGAATTGTTCTAAATGGGATGTATGTTCGTCCACGGATACCTTCATTTTATGGGTTTGTGCTTTCATAGAAATCCTCCTAAACATTTTCAGTCCAAACCTCCGGCATGGTAATTCGTCTAGCAATCTCTTATTGATTACTAGTAGTAGATACGCTCCCTCCTCCCTAGTCACCCTATTATGAAATGCTAGCAATGTCAGGCTTGACTCGGACAGCCGTATATCTTCTAAAAAGTGATTATCTCATCCAATCATAGTAGTAGAAGTTCACATATCGTAACGAGTATATAGCCTTCGAAATCATGAGAAATTGGCGTAAAGAAACTCGGTTTTCATAGAATCCCGCAGTAAATTGGAGGTTAGGTAAAAATGTCAAACGAGAGCAATCCTGATAAACAATTCAAGGAAGCAATAAAGCTCCATCAAGATGGGGTTGAAGGAGACAAACAGGCAGCGAGAAGAGCGAATGAGGAGCTTTTAAAGCTCCGTGAGTCCCAGCCTCATAATGCGCTTATTGAAGCCTATTACGGTAGTACATTAGCCCTCTTATCACGCGATTCCGTTAAGCTTGTTGAGAAAGAAGAAAAAGCACTAGAGAGTCTGGAGGCATTGAATCAAGCAGTAACATTGGATCCGAACGAAAAAGAAGTTCGCTTTTTACGCGGAAGCGTCTGCCTGCATCTGCCCGAGTCTTTTTTCTATTCTTCGAAAACAGCGATCGAGGACTTCATGTTCCTCCTTGACCGATATCAACAAGATTCAAATTACCTTACCCAAAAACAAGTCAGAGAAGTACTTCAAAAGCTGAGTAAAGCCTACCAAAATATCGGAAATCAGGATAAGGCGAATGAAGTCTTACAGCGTCTTGCCTTCACAGACTTGAATGAGAGTTCAACATCAAGCGATGATCATACGAACTCATTGACCGAAAATAACCTATATTCCCCGTCTGACCCGTTCAATGACAGACTCACCCTAGCTATCCAACTTTATATAGATGGCGCAGCTGGGAATGTAACTGCTGTTCAAGAAGCACATCGGTTTTTAGAACAGCTACGTGTCGATTATCCAGATCATCCTCTTGTTGATGCTTACTATGGCAGCACAATGATATTGATTGCAAGAGATAAAACGAAGGGTTCTGAGAAATTGAAATGGTCAACTAATGGATTAAAAGTACTCGACAATGCGGTATCCGCCGATCCACACAACAGTACGATCCGACTGCTTCGCGGCAAGTCCTCTTACAATCTCCCAGAGGAATATTTCCAACGGGCGAAGACGGTGATTGAAGACTTTACCTTCCTCCTTAATACACAATCTGACACGCTAGACACCGATGAGCAATTACAGCTCATCTATGAACTCGGTGAGGCTTACGCTAGGATAGGTCGGAACCAAGACGCTGCTGCGCATTTTAGAAGACTGGAGAATCAAACACAAAATTCGGCATGGCAACAGCTATCCAAGCAAAAACTGCAAGCGCTAGAAGGAAAACCAGCACTTGAAAGCATACCAAACTACAGTCCCATTTCCATATTAATTGAAGCTACTCGGACTGTAGGCAGCGCCCTCATTACCTGGGCAGATGATGAAAAGAAGAAAGAAATAGCCCAACAAAAAGCTGAAGAACGGGCTAAAGAAGAAGCGAAAGAAAAGGCTAAAGAACGTGCGAAAGAAAAAGCCAAAGAACCGGCGAAGCAAATGACCAATGATCTTGCGAGAGATAAAGCCAAAACACCAGCGAAGGACATGATCAATGATCTTGCGAGAGACAAAGTCAAAAAAACGGCGAAGCAAATGACCAATGATCTTGCGAGAGATAAAGTCAAAAAAACGGCGAAGGATATGACCAATGATCTTGCGAGAGATAAAGTCAAAAAACCAGCGAAGGACATGACCAATGATCTTGCGAGAGATAAAGTCAAAAAACCAGCGAAGGATATGACCAATGATCTTGCGAGAGATAAAGTCAAAAAACCAGCGAAGCAAATGACCAATGATCTTGCGAGAGATAAAGTCAAAAAAACGGCGAAGGATATGACACATGATCTTGCGAGAGATAAAGTCAAAAAAACGGCGAAAGATATGACCAATGATCTTGCGAGAGACAAAGTCAAAAAAACGGCGAAGCAAATGACCAATGATCTTGCGAGAGATAAAGTCAAAAAACCAGCGAAGCAAATGACCAATGATCTTGCGAGAGACAAAGTCAAAAAAACGGCGAAGCAAATGACCAATGATCTTGCGAGAGATAAAGTCAAAAAAACGGCGAAGCAAATGGCCTTAGAAAAGAAAGTGAAATGACCTGTAAGAAAGACAACTGGCGAATTCACATCAGTCTTTATCTCAGGGGGATTTCCGTATTTTCGGAAGGAGGTGAGAAAAATGTCTAAAGAACACAGCGAATTTGCCAATAGCTTCCTTGAATCTACATTAAAAAGCGGCGCTAACAACATCGGCAGACAACTTCTAGATGCAGTGAATGATGAAAACCAAACACCAGATGTTGTTTTAGGGAGAGTCGTAACTGCCCTTAAGAAGGGTGCCGTTGCAACTGGCCAAGAAGTGTTGCGAACTGCACTTAGTCAGCTTAAATAGTCAACTTGCAACACATGAATTTCCCCTATATTTCGCACAAATAGGCAGAGGTATTTCCTGATTAATTTGCCGCTGATAATCATTCGACGATGATAACCTTATGAGACGCCGTTTTCTTACCCCACAAAGTGACGGCTCGTTTCGGAGATTATTCCGATTACATTGCGGGGACCTCCTCATCGTTTCACTTCACTCCGTCCGCGCGGACTGAACCCCGGGGTTCGCCCCTAGCAATCCACCACAACAAAAACCACGTCCGAAGACGTGGTTCATATTCGTTATATGGTGGAGCCTAGGGGGATCGAACCCCTGTCTTTGTTTTCCAAATAAACTGCTTCATCCAAAACAATACACAGCAAGTCAGTAGGCCTCGACATTGCAACATATGCAACTCGTACTTGCTTTTCAACGTTTTCTTCGATGGTTGAATTTTATTCCCCAATCAAATATTTAATAATCCTTAAAAACAGGCGCTCCTGCTGGCTTCCGAAAAAACGAAATACCACCAAAAAATTCTTTAGTGTGACCAAACGTGAGACCATGTTCTTAAATCTTTCATTATTCATGCATAGAAAAAAGCCTTTAAACACTCGGAAACCCTTGTGTTTAAAGGCTTCTTTAAGTATGGAGCCTAGGGGCATCGAACCCCTGACCTCTTCGCTCCAACGAAACGCTCTCCAGCGGTCACCATAAATACAAGGCAGATCGAAAATATAGCGCCATACGAGCCTGTAATATTTATCTGGTAGTCTCGGTTATTGATCTTTTATTACACCAGTGTTATATTACACATATGAAATAAAAAATATAAGGAGGCCCCTAATGCACACAATTTCGAATGTCGAATTCATGCTCCTGCAAATGTTCGCGGAATGTCGCCAAGCTTCCGGGTACGATATCAAGAAGCTAGTCGATCAGCGAGGCTACAGAGAATGGGCTAATATCAGTACGACTTCGATCTATGTAGGACTGAAGAAGTTGAGCGATAAAGGATGGATCATACCCGAGGAATCCGACGGGAAATCCGGCAAGGGACCAATGCCGACCCTCTTTTCCCTCACCGAAGCTGGTATGGCCAATTTGAGAAATGAAATCCTTGACAGTCTGTCTTCAACAAGGGAACGCGACATCCGCTTCGATCTCGGTTTGGCTGCTTTGCCTCATATCGGGAAAGACGAGGCTATCATTGCTTTACGGAAACGGTTGGATTTCCTTGCTCAAATTTCGATGACAATTAACCAAAAGTACGAATCACAAGGCGGTGTCAGCATGCCGCTGAACGTAAGAGCGCTGTTCTTGCATCCGATAAGCTTAATCGAGAGCGAGCAAGCGTTCGTTGTCCGTCTAATAAATGAATTGATTGAAGGGAGATGAGAGGGTTATATGACAAAAATCATTGAAGATTTTGTTCCTTATCAAGGCGAACATTGCGAGACGACCGCCATCGGCAATTTACTGCAACATGCTGGGGTCCAACTATCTGAACCGATGCTGTTCGGACTCGGGCAAGGACTTGGATTCATATATTGGGACTCGAAGGGAATGGAATTTCCGTTTATCGGAGGAAGGATAAAACCGGACGCATTGACTGCCAACCTCGCCAACCGGCTTGATTTGACCGTCAAAATTCAAGAAACGTCGTCCGTCGAAAAGGCTTGGCAGAACGTACGGAATTGTATCGAACGCGGAATTCCGATTGGGCTGAAATTGGACTCTTATTACTTAGATTATTTTACGAACAAAGTGCATTTTGCCGGTCACTATGCGGTCCTATACGGCCTCAGTGATGAACACGCCTACATGGCGGACACTAGACAACAGGGCGGACAGGTGATTACGAGCTTGACGAGCTTGGCCGCTGCCAGAAACGCCAAGGGGCCCATGAGTTCCCGAAATCGTTCCGTTGCTCTCGAGCCAATCGACAAATTGCCTCCGCTCGTTCCTGCTATACGCGAATCTTTGACCAAGAATGCGTATGACTATCTGAACCCACCCATTCGCAATATTGGCCATAAAGGCATTGTAAAAATGAGCAAAGAAATCTTGAAGTGGCCTTCCCGTAGCAACAATATTGAACATGATTTATGTCTAACTGCGTTGCTGATGGAGAGGGCGGGCACCGGCGGTGCTTTGTTTCGGAATTTATATCGGGATTTTTTGAGAGAATGCGCAGATCTGTTGGAAGAGCGGAAAATCGAACAAGCCCACTCTTTGTTTTCGGAAATAGCTCCGATGTGGGTCAGTGTTTCTGCGTCGATCGACCGTGCGGGAAGAACAGGTGACTACCAAGAGCTATTGCGAGCGTCGAAGCTTTTACTTGAGATCGTGGATAAAGAACGCACAGCCATGGAATTATTGTTGTGAAACATTTCATTTGGAGAGTGAATCGCCGTTTTCTTACCCCACAAAGTGACGATTCGCTTTCGGAGCTTTTCCGATTACTTTGCGGGGACCCCTTACCATATTCGCTACGCTACCTGCACGCGGACGAACCTGGTTCTCACCCCAAGCAATCCACCACAACAAAGAAACCACGTCGTCCGAAGACGTGGTTCATGTTCGTTATATGGTGGAGCCTAGGGGGCTCGAACCCCTAACCTCATCGTTGCCAGCGATGACCTCTCCCGCATTGGTCGGTTTCACTGCCCCAAATTTCAATGGAATTTATACTTGGCCATCCGAAGAATATGCTTCTATGACAACTCAAGATCCAAAACTTGACGAAGCCACTCAGCCACCTGATGCGGAGCTTCCAAAGGGTATTGATGACCATAGGGGATGAAGGTTGTATCGATGTGCTTGAATTGTTCCGGAATATGATGCGCTGCATCCCGGTCACCCCAATGGATTCGTACTTTTTGGGCGTTCCATAATTCAGGTTTTAGCTGGAAAGACTGGACTTGCGTTAACGCTGACATGACCATTGCGTTGGTAGAACGAATGCGGGCCGACTGCAGATCATGAATGACGTAGTTCGAGTAGTGATCCAGTCGTTCGCTGTCCGCGATAAAGTCATTGGCTTTCAGCAGTGTTTTTCTGAACGCGGAGCGAGATATAAGTTTCATAATCGACCTGGTAACACCTGCATATTTATATTTGGCATGAATGGGATGCAGTACGGGCTGCAATAGCAAGAGTTGCCTGATCTGCTGCTCAATTCTTTCCATGACCTTAGCAGCGATAAGTCCGCCGAACGAATGACCAATCAAAATAACAGGGCGATTCAGCTCGTGAATCATTTCGATCACAGCCTCTACATAGCCGTCCATCAGAGAAGGATGATGATGACGCGGTGAATGACCGAATCCGGGAAGGTCCACCAGCCAAGTATTGACATCATTCAATTGTTTCGCTATTGGAACGAAACAATCGGCCCCGCTGAATGTTCCGTGCAGAAAAATAACCGGTGTACCGTGATTCTCTTTTTCCAACGAAATCAGTTTGGATCTTCTGCGTTGCACGAACCCTTCGTGGTGCTCGGATGAGGGGTGGCTTAACCGGAAATCAAGATCGGCGATTACGTAGGGAATCGTGGTCGGAACAACGGATGTCCGTACTCCGTTCTTGCGCTCAAGTTCAAACTTCGAGGTAACCGGGAATTCCGATTTCACGAGAAAATTCATCGATTCTTTGGGAATTCCCAATCGCTTGCCGATGCCAAGTCTTAATAAAGAATTCAACAAAGCAAGCGGAATGGTGCCGAAAGGCGGCGCCGCTCGCATCTCTATCGCAATTTGCCTGATCAATGAACGGATCGACGGACTATCCTGCTTGGGATCCAATAAAAAATACGTATTACTCGCAAGCTCCTTTGTTTGCACTAAGTTAACAATGAATGATGCGACATGATCAATATGTACCATCGGCAGCCAGTAGTCCTTGCCTCCTGGAACGAGTGGCATAAGATTCCTTCTCACAGCATCTACCAGTATACTAAGACCGCCAATCTGCTCCGTAATTCCCGAGTAAGAATGGCCGATGACGGTACTGGGATTAACCGTGGACAGCGGAATGCCTAACGGTTTTAGTGCTTTTCGTATATAGGAGTCCGCTTGAAATTTCATCTTCTCATACGGGGGAGCTTTCTCAAGAACGGCATCCAGATTGTGAATAGCATTTTGCTCGTTATATGGACTCATATAGCCAACAACATGAATGAATTGCTTCAATCCTTTCTTCATATGGATTTTTTCGGAAAGTTCGGCCAATTCGATGGCAGGATTAAGAAATGCTTGCTCTGCCTCAGTCTGGCTTAACTCAATATTCATGGGACCGCCCGCATGAACGATGATATCGGAATTTTGTATTCGTTTGTAATCGTTCGCGGATAGCCCTAATTTCGGTTTTGACAAATCTCCTATTACTGCAGTAACGTTTTGCGCCTCAAGCAAATGTAACCGCCCGAGGGTATGTCGAAAGCGATCAAGACTTCGCACGAGTACAATAATGTCGTGATGTTTGGATATTAACTCGGCAAGAATATGGCTACCGATATAACCCGTCCCGCCAGTCAGGAATATTTTCAATTGAATCATCTGCCTTTCGATTCATTTAATAGTACTGAATAGTGCTAGTCGGTGCAAAAAAAATGACTTAAGTAACTAATCACTTAAGCATCGAAGCAAAAGCTTGAATAAGATTCTGAGCTAGCATTGGATTGTTGGTGGCCTTGGTTAGGAATAGAGCTCCTTCGATGGAGGTGACAATCAATGCCGCTGTCTCATGGACGGGCAGATTTCGGCTCAATTCTTTCTTTTCTATGCCTTCTTCCAGCAGCTTCTCAACAACTTGTAGTTGTTTATCGAAGAATGCTTTTATTTTAGCTCTCGCTTCCGAAGAGGAATGGGAAGTCTGCGTATAAAGTGTCAGGAACGGACATCCACCAACATAATCGATTTGTTCATTATCCTCCGTGAGGATTCGAAATAATCGCTCCATTTTTGCAGGAATGGACATGTCTTGCGTCAAGGTACGGGATATTCGTTCTTCATACCGCAAGATCAATTGGTCGACAATTGCTAACAAAAGCTCCTCCTTACTTTTATAGTGGTAATAAATGTTGGTTTTTGAAACTTTGCTGAGGGCAACAATTTCGTCCATGCTTGTCACTTGAAACCCTTTTGTTAGAAATAAGGTCGATGCGGTCTGCAGGACGATATCTTTGTTTGAAATGCTTGATCTTTTGTTTGTCATATTACTACCATACAGTACTATAATATGTATGTCAAACCCTGGATGTGATCGGAAATGATGCTCGAACATGATGGGCTTCGCTCTTTCGCCAACATTGCCAAATCAAAAAACACGCCGGATTGGCGTGTTTGAAGTTTATGTATGGTGGGGCCAAGGGGGATGTTTCAATCTCTGATTGAACTTGCTGACGAAGCCTATTCGACGAGGACAACCTTAGCGGTAGATTGAAACGCCGTTTTCTTACCCCACAAAGTGACGATTCTCTTTGGAGCTTATTCCGATTACTTTGCGGGGACCCCATTATCATTTTCGCTACGCTACCTGCGCGCGGACGAACCTGGTTCTCCCCCCCATTGGGGCTTCCCACCATAAACAAAAAACCACGTACAGTGACGTGGTTAAATTTCGTTTATGGTGGAGCCTAGGGGGATCGAACCCCTGACCTCATCGCTGCCAGCGATGCGCTCTCCCAGCTGAGCTAAGGCCCCGTTTGCAGGAACAGCATAGCATAGAGCAAAAAACATTGTCAATACAGAAATTGGTACAGGTCTTTAGGCATGCAGATTTGTTCTTCGCACAAGACTAACCTTGTCCACTCTTAACGAGTAGCAACTCCTGACTATCCATACCATCTCTCATGTTCATGCAGGTACGCTATCCATAGCTTCACTATTCATCCATCGTATGCTTCGATAACAGTCCAGTCAGCTCTTTCATGAACATGTTGATGTCCTTGAATTGACGGTACACCGAAGCAAAACGTACATACGCCACCTCGTCCACCGGATAGAGCTGCTCCATTAGCAATTCACCGATTTCACGGCTCTCCACCTCAGGATTGGCTGTGTTCCGCAATGCCTTCTCGACTTCGGAGACGATCATCTCCAGACGCTCCATTGGCACAGGTCTTTTTTCGCATGCGCGAATGAGGCCGCGCAATACTTTGTCACGACTGAATTCTTCACGGTTACCTTCTTTTTTGATGACAATGAGTGGCGTCTCTTCGATCATTTCAAAAGTTGTGAACCGCCGACTGCAGCGCTCGCATTCCCGGCGCCGTCTGATGGATCTATTCTCGTTAGCAGGCCGTGAATCCAGCACCTTTGTCCCCGAATAATCGCAATGCGGACATTTCATAAATAAATTTCCTCCGTCTCAAATCAATTACTTTAATTTTCCATTCGTTGCCTGAATAACAATCATCGTTAAGCACATAATACAATTACCAACCGCAAGGAGGTGAATACAGAGATGAGCCAAAACCGTTCGAGCAACACACTTGTCGTTCCTCAAGCAACTGCTGCTCTTGACCAAATGAAATATGAAGTTGCTCAAGAGTTAGGCATCGCTATTCCACAAGATGGTTACTATGGCAACATGGTAACACGTGACACAGGTTCTATTGGTGGTTACATCACCAAACGCCTTGTAACGATCGCCGAGCAACAACTTGCCGGTCAACACAGATAATTAAACCTTTTAGAGAGAAGCGTTGGTCAGGCTGTGCATACAGCTTGTCCCACGCTTTTCTTGTATTAGAGGTTGTTCAACAAATCATCATTTGATCACGAGGTCATTCAAGATGATGTATATTCGACATCGAATCTTGCACTCACCTTCGAAGTCCGGTACTCATTTAGGTTTTGCCTAAACTCCGTTCCTCCTTCTTCAAGTTCCCGCAACCTTCTCGGTGCTGAAATGCCGACTTTTTGAACACGCACTATGACAATTCATTCTGATAAAGATCCTTATATTTATTATAATAATAAACGACACGCTGTACATAGTTTTTCGTTTCCCCGTAAGGGATCTTCTTGACGTTCTCGAATTTACCGTCCCATGTATCATTCTGCAGCCACTTCGCAACTACACTTGGCCCTGCGTTGTATGCGGCTAACGCGACGTATGTATTATTATCGAATTTGGTTAATAGCGACTTAATATACCATGCACCAATCTGAATATTTGGTTCGGCCTCATGTTTGACTTCATCCATCGTCACGGTGTCGAATTTGCCTTTCTCAATAACCCAACTTGCCGTATTCGGCATCACCTGCATGAGTCCGAGCGCACCCTTCCGCGATTCGCTGCTTAACTTATAATTACTCTCCACCCGAATAATCGCAGCGATGAGCAGTGGATCCACTTCGAACTTCTTGGCGTGCTTCACAATGACATCTTTATAATGAATAGGATAAATCCATCTCCCCATCCAGCTTGAGTTGAAGAACAACACGGTTACCAGTGCAATAAATAGAACGAGCAATACCCTCTTTTTTCGTAATAGCTTCATCCGATCCCCTTTCTGCGCAAGAATTGATCGATTTGTTCTATCGTCTGCTCGAGTCCATAGCGGTTATCGATGACAATGTCGGCTTTTTCCTTTTTGAGTTCAATATCTAGTTGCGCGTTCAGCCTTTTCACTGCTTGCTCTTCCATAATCTCATCCCGCTTCATCAGACGCTCAATCTGTAACTCCCGCGGTACATAGACGACCATAATCTCATCGAAAAAACCTTCGTATGCAGCTCCCGCTTCATATAAGAGGGGGATGTCTGCCACGACCAGCTTCTCCGGATGTTCCTGTTCATACTGATTCATCCGCTCACGAATGGTTGTCCGAATCGCAGGATGTGTAATGCTCTCGAGCACCTGACGCTCTGCCGGATTCGAGAAAATAATCTCACCAAGCCGTTTGCGATGAAGCGTTCCATCTGCCTGTAAAATATCTTGTCCAAAATGCGCAGCCACCTGCGCCAAAATCGGAGAAGATGGCTCCATGATCTCGCGCGCAATTTGATCTGCATCTATAAGTAAGGCACCCCGAGCAACAAGGAGCGACGAGACAGTACTCTTGCCCGTCGCAATTCCTCCGGTTAACCCAATATTCATATTTGTCACCTCAGAATATAGTACAATTCATTTGATGTGTAAAAGTGCTTCTAGAAAAATCGAAGAATTCCCATAATAATGAGCACCACACCTGGAATAAAGGACAATTTGCGCAACCATTGCAGCCCCGCGAACATAAGTCCTACCCGCGTCCCTAAATAAAGGAAACTTCCGCTCGCGAACGTAATGGAAATACAAGTCCATAGTGGCGAAAACCCGAGCAGTGCAGCTCCGAGCCCTGCGCCAAAAGCATCCAGCGACAATGCAACACCGAGCAATGCAGCTTCGGATGCTGAGATCACACCCGAACGGTCGACATCTGCCGCCGATGGGGTTCTCAGAATTTGAATCACAAGACCAAATGCACGAATTTCGAACGTGAACACGGTCTTCTTCACAGCCACATCTTGCACAGCTTCGCGGTCTTCAGACTCGTGATGAACCTGTTGCTCCTCATCATCATCACGATTTTTGGAACCGATAAGTTGAATCAACGCCCAACCACCAATGCCCATCAGAATGAGGGCACCGACCCATTTACTAATTTCAGGCGATACATAGTTCGCAATCCATACCCCGATGAGCATTGAGGTATAAATAATAATGCCTGAACAAGCGGAGATAATGACGATCGATAAGATTGGAATTCGTATTTTCCGCAAGCCGTAGGTCACCCCTACACCGAACCCATCCAGGCTCAACGCGCATGCGAGCAATACCAATGACAACAAATGCACAAGCATCCCATACCCTCCCGCCTGCAGCTCGATAAGTCACCGAATTGAAGGTGCAATTGTGCCGCAATGTCTTCCACATCATATGGGCGGGAAGAGGAATAAGTGCCTATTAATTTGCGAAGGAATCCGGTTGGCAGCGCGGACAATAATGCGTACCGCGACCCCCAACAATCGTCTTCACGACTGCCGTGCCGCAGGTGACGCAAGGCTCGTCTTTACGGCCATAGATCTTCAAATATTGCTGGAACATCCCCATCTCGCCTTGTCCATTAACATACGATTTGATGGATGAACCACCCGCATCAACTGCTTCTTGCAATGTTTCGATCACGGCATGATAGATGCGCTCAAGCTGTTCACTTGATAACGAATTAGCCTTCTGCTCGGGATGGATGCCGGCACGGAAAAGTGCCTCATCGACATAGATATTCCCAATCCCGACGACATATGCTTGATTCAGCAAGGTTGGCTTAATATGCGTCGCGCGTTTGCCGATCACGGCACGGAACTTCTCGAATGTAAACTGCTCATCGAGCGGTTCTAGACCGAGCTTGTTCAATGGCGCCATCTCGAATTCCTGGCCCGGGTCGAACAGATGCATCGTGCCGAATTGTCTGACATCCTTGTACCGCAGCTCTGTCTGATCCGTAAAATGGAAAATGACATGCGTATGCTTCTCCACAGGCTCGTCCGAACGATACAGTCCGTACCGTCCTTCCATTCTTAAATGAGATACGAGCACAAGCCCGTCTAATACCATGCGGAGGAACTTCCCTCTACGCTCGACCTGCTGGAACGTGTGCCCTTCCAGAAGATGCGCGAACTGCAGCACATCGTCTGGACGTTGTATGATGCGAGGGAGCGACACGGTGACCCGCTCGATTTGCTTCCCTACGATTAATTGATTTAATGTTCTTCTTACAGTCTCGACTTCCGGCAATTCCGGCATATGACTTCACCTCATCCTCCATTATACCGAATTGTGAGACCCATTTCTTATGGATTATTTTGCTTCATACCAGTTCGCACCGAAGCTAACGTCCGCTTGCAGTGGCACATCCAGCTTAAGCGCGCCTGCCATCACTTCCGGTACAAGCTTTTTCATGATCTCAAGCTCATCCTCTGGTACCTCGAACACCAATTCATCGTGTACCTGAAGCAGCATGCGGCTCTTGAGGTTCTCATCCTCAAGGCGTTTTGCCATCTGCACCATGGCTAGTTTAATAATATCGGCTGCCGTTCCTTGGATTGGCGTGTTCATCGCTGTTCGTTCTGCAAAAGAACGA
This sequence comes from Paenibacillus guangzhouensis, assembly GCF_009363075.1. Classification (NCBI taxonomy): domain Bacteria; kingdom Bacillati; phylum Bacillota; class Bacilli; order Caryophanales; family Paenibacillaceae; genus Paenibacillus; species Paenibacillus guangzhouensis. Next base: position 3,802,732 of record NZ_CP045293.1, read on the forward strand.
AGGTTGAAATTCGATGCCGTAATCTCCGGTAAATACCGTCTGCGTTCCAAGAGCGTCGTGACATAACCGTCCTGACGTGCTTGCTTCACGATATCGTCCATATATTTGCGCACCCCTTGGAACACAGCAAAATACTGCTCAATGAACTGCGCTGCATCACGGCGGGTAATGTGCAAGTTCTGCGACAAGCCGTAGTCGCTAATACCGTAGACGATACCGAAGTTGACCGCCTTCGCTTGACGACGCATATTCGCATCCACCGCTTCGGCAGGTACGCCGAAGACGTCCATTGCTGTTTTCGTATGAATGTCCATATTGTTCACGAACGCTTCGATTAATTTCTCGTCTTGTGAGATATGCGCGAGTACCCGCAGCTCAATCTGGGAGTAGTCCGCTGCGAGAATTGACCAGCCTGATTCAGACGGCACGAATACTTTGCGGATTTTGCGTCCTTCCGCTAGGCGAATCGGGATATTCTGCAGGTTCGGGAACTGGCTGCTCAGACGCCCTGTCGCAGCGATTGTCTGACGATAGTACGTATGCACTTTCCCTGTCTCGCTGCGCACCTCTTTGAGCAGTCCTTCCACGTACGTGGATTGCAGCTTCGCAATCTGGCGATAATGCAAGATTTGCTTCACGATGTCATGATAAGGCTCCAGCTTCTCCAGCACTTCAGCGTCTGTGGAGTAGCCTGTCTTCGTCTTCTTCATGACCGGCAAGCCTAATTTGTCGAACAGAATATCACCCAGCTGCTTCGTCGAGTTGATGTTGAACTCCATTCCCGCAAGGCGGTAGATGTCCGCAGCAAGTTGATTAATGATCGTCTCAAATTCCACCCCAAGATCCCGCAAATCTTCCACGTTCACGGAAATGCCCTGCTTCTCCATATCGGCGAGCACTTTAGATAACGGAAGCTCCAGATCGTAGTACAGCATGTGCATCTCGTTCTTCTCGAGCGCTTCTTGTTGTTTCACCATTATCTGTTGAACCGCCATCGCTTTACGGCCCAAATGCTCAGCGAGTGTTGCAAGATCAGGCAATTTGAACTTTGCGCCTTTGCCGTAGACATCTTCATCACGCTTGACCGACGGCAGTTCATACTTGGACGCCAAATAATCCACCGTCTGATTCGAATCCGTCGGATCGAGAATGTATGCTGCGAGCTGAACATCAAACGCCGCGCCTTCAAAAGCAACTCCTTGCCAATGCAGCGCAAGATCCGTCTTGTGCAGATCATATCCACGCTTCGGAATTGCCCCATCAGAGATCCAAGCACGAAGCGGTGCCGACTCTTCTGCTTTCAATTGTGCGTAAGGTACATAATAGCTCGTATCCGCTGTCCGGAAAACGACACCGATCACATCCGATTGGTGCGGGTTCTCGCCGATTGACTCGGTATGGAACACTTCCACGTTGAATAGGTCGGCGATGAGCTGTGGGAGCGTGTCCGAATCCACGATGACAAGTTGGAGCGGTGCAGCTGCCACGGATTCCATGCCCTCTAACGCTTCGCCGGACTCGTCTAAGGCAGCAATGCGTTCGATTAATGATTTGAACTCCATTTTGCGGAAGAAAGGAAGAGCCTGCGCAGCTGGAATACCGTTAAACTTCAAATCCTCCCACGTCTGGGTAAGCGGAACCTCGCGGAAAATCGTCGCCAGCTCCTTGCTCATCCGAGCCGAGTCAGCATGCGTCTCGACGTTTTCCTTGATCTTGCCTTTGAGCTCACCTGAGCTGGCAATGACATTCTCCACCGTGCCATACTGATGGAGAAGCTTGAGTGCCGTCTTCTCGCCAACACCTGGAATGCCTGGAATGTTGTCCGATGCGTCACCCATGAGCCCTTTCAGATCAATGATCTGATTCGGCGTTAAGCCGTATTTCTCTTTGATTTCCGCAGGGTCATACGCTTCAATCTCGGTTACGCCTTTACGTGTAACGGCGATTGTCACGTGATCTGATGCGAGCTGCAGCATGTCTTTGTCTCCAGAGATGACGATGACTTGCTTCTGCTGCTCGTCCGCGAGGCGCGTCAAGGTCCCGATAATATCGTCGGCCTCATAGCCGCTCAGCTCGAAATGGGTAATGCCGCACGCCGTTAGCAGCTCGCGGAGCAATGGGAATTGCTCAGACAGCTCCGAAGGTGTCTTCGCACGTCCGCCTTTATAGTCCTCGTACCCGGCATGACGAAAGGTCACTTTGCCGGCGTCGAACGCCACCATCAGGTGGGTTGGTTTCTCTTCTTCAATTAACCGCAGCAGCATCGTCGTGAAGCCGTATACCGCGTTTGTATGTAATCCGCTGGAATTGGTTAATGGCGGCATCGCATAGAAGGCGCGATTCGCGATACTGTTTCCATCAATCACAATCAGTTTGTCCATTGTACACCCCTAATTTAAGCGTTAAATGAATTTGTACGTTGAAAATAATGCTGTGCGCTCGAGGCTCGCTCCGCGTCTGAATCGTTCTTCCGATGACAAAGGCGAACGCTATCGCTTCTCCAGTACGATTTCAGCCGCTCCGCTTACATGCGACGGATTATGTGATTATGTGAATATGCTGTCCGGTGGAGTGTATGGTTAACTGCTTTTTGGCAGTTATTTCGCGCTGCACGAGCCAGAGTCAGCTAATTAACTGCCTTTTGACAGTTAATTTCGCACTCCACGGGCCAGAGTCAGCTATTTAACTGCTTTTTGGCAGTTATTTCGCACTCTGCACGCTAGAACCAGCTAATTAACTGCTTTTTTGCAGTTATTTTCGCACTCCGCAAGCCAAAGTCAGCAATTTAACTGCCTTTTGGCAGTTATTTCGCGCTCAGCACGCTTAAAGCAGCTTTTTTCAACGTCAAAAGACACATACGCCTATTCTTCCCTCCATTTTACCATAAGGAAGTGGTAGTTAAAAATGCAAAGAAAGCTTCCCCGCACGTTGTCCCCATCGGACTCGTCAAGAAGCTCTCATTAAGCGATATATAGCGCGCCGACATGCTGTCTTAGCGCTTTAATTTGCGATTGTTGAACCACAGTGGAATACGGAAGACCATATTGATCAGCAAAACGACGAATACAAGCACCGCCGCGGACTTGTCTGCAATTTGACGCGCATCTTCGACGATCGCTTCAGACTGTACGTACCAGAGATGAACCGCAAGCGTCTCGCCTGGCGCGAATAGACTGAAATCCCACATTTCGCCCGACGTGCTTAGTCCCGCCGTTAGAATGATAACCGCCGATTCACCGAATGCGCGGCCCGCCACCAGACATACCCCTGTCACGATCGCATTCAAAGCCACAGGCAATACGACCGTACGGATACATTGGAATCGCGTCGTACCTAATGCATAAGATGCGTTCCGAAGTTCATTCGGTACCGCACGAATCGCTTCTTCTGTCACGCGAGTCAGCATCGGCAAGTTCAAGAAAGCTAAGCTGATCGAACCGCCAAGAATTGTGAGGCCAATACCGAAATACTCTGCGAAGATCGCGAGTCCCAGCATCCCGAATACAATCGAAGGAACAGAGGATAGTGCTTCTACACAAATCCGCAGACCTTCCGTAAATTTGTTCGCTGGCGCATATTCCGCCATATATATTCCTGCGCCGACCCCGATCGGAATCGAAATGATTAACGACAGAATAAGCACATAGAACGAGTTGAACAACATCGGGCCGATCCCGCCGCCCGCTTCAATCTCATCCGGCAAATCAACCAAGAACTTCGGTGTGATCTCCGGCAATCCTTTATGCATAATCGTATAGAGCAACCAGAAGATCAGAAGAATGATCAACAAGCCAATAGCCCAGAAGCCCCCTGTCGCCATCCGATCCATGAAGCGCGCACGCATATTTCGTTTTGTCGCTGTGAATCCACTCATGCTTGTGCACCGCCTTTGGCCCGTAGGAATCGAATCACGAGAATAAGAATCATAGATATCGCTAGAAGGAGGAACGCCATCATATGAAGCGCATAGTTCCACGTCGACTCGAACTCGACATTCGAGATCTGCATCACGATGTTACTCGTCAATACCGAAGCCGGTGTGAACAGCGTCTTCGCAATCTGCGCCGTATTCCCGATCACCATCACGACAGCCATCGTCTCCCCAATGGCACGTGTCATCCCTAGGATCACCGCCGTCATAATGCCTCGGCTTGCCGCAGGAACGACCACTTTGAGGATCACTTGCAATCTTGTCGAACCAAGCGCATAAGCCGCTTCGCGATATTTCTTCGGCACCGCCGTAATCGCATCGTCACTGATCCGACTGATCGTCGGTAAGATCATAAGCGAAAGGACAAGCGCCGCAGCGAGCATACCGTCCGCTAGATCTTCCCCCGTCCACTCGCGCAGAAGCGGAATGAGCACCGTAAGACCCAAGTACCCGTATACAATGGAAGGAATCCCTACAAGCAGATCAAGTACCGGACGAATAAAGCTGCGGAACCATGCTGGCGCAATCTCAGCATTGAAGATCGCAATCGCGATCGAGATCGGCACCGAAATAATCAGCGTCAGTCCTGTCAACGTAATCGTATTCACGATAAAGGCAGCTGCCCCATAGTGCTCTTCTTCCGGCGTCCAGTCGAACGAGAGGAAGAACTCCTTGAAGGATACCGTCTCAAAGGTTAAGAAGCCTGTTTTGGCAATAAAGACAATGACGAGTGCCAGGACAAGACAGAGGGCAAGGATACTGAAGAGAAAATAGCTCTGAAACAGCTTATTCGTAAATCGTACGCGAGCTGCTCGATTGAACTTCGACTTCGTCGTAACACTGCCGAGAATCGATGTCTGTGATGCCTGTTCAGAAATAGGCGTTTGCATAAGGTTCCTCCCATAAAGCAACCAGCCCGATTCCTCTCAGGCTGGCCGCTAGGTTGTTCATGAATTCATGGAATTATTTCATTGCAGATAGTGGAATGAATTTCATTTTCTTTGCCGTTGTTGTTTGGAACTTTTTGTTCTGGATGTACTCGATGAATGCTTTTACTTCGCCAGTTGGTTGACCTTTTGTCATGTAGTAGCCATAGGACCAAATTTTATATTTGCCGTTGATTACATTGTCAGCCGTTGCTTCAACACCATTGTATTTCACAGCTTTGATATCGCCGCTCACATACACCAAGTCGATGTAACCGATCGAGTTCGGCGTTGTTGCTACAGCTGTCTTCATATCACCGCTGGATCCAACTTCTTTATAGTTCTTGCTCTTCTTCACGATATCGCCGCCGCCAAGCGCTTTGGCTTGATAGTTAACGCGAGTACCGGAACCGAATGCACGTGTGATGACGACGATATCCTCATCTGCACCGCCAACGTCTTTCCAGTTCGTGATTTTGCCGGAGAAGATTCCTTTCAATTGATCCGTTGTCAGGTTATCTACACCAACGTTTTTGTTAACAACCGTTGCGAACGGAATAACCGCTACTTTGTTCGCCACTTGGCCTTCAAAAGCTTTGAACCCTGGAACATCTGTGCTTGCATCCCAGTCACAAGCGCCGATATCCGCGATGCCTTTTTTAACCGCTTGAGGTCCTGTTACGGAACCTTTACCGGATGCTGCGAAGGAAACCTTCGGATGAAGCTTCTGGAATTCTTTTGCCGCTTGCAGCGTAAGTGGAAGAAGGGCTGTGGAACCGTTAATTGTAATTTTGCCTTTCAATGTGTCGCCTGCCGCTGCTGCGGATCCTGCGAATGCCGATGTAATAACGAACATGGTAGCTAATGTAAGCACCGTGAATTTTTTGAACACGTTCATGTGTAAATTCTCCTCTCGAGATTCAGGTTTGGATTATTTCGTTAATGTTGTGGATTGACCGTTCTGTACAAGAACCACTTTGCCGTCTGCGATCAATGCGATGGTGGAACCGTCAGCCGATACAGTGATTTCCGTTACTTCTGCTTTGATCTTGAATAGCTCCTTACGCTCGCCTTGCGCCGATACTTGAGCGATCGTCACGCCAGCAGCATCTTCTGTAGCTACGACTAACGCATCCTGCGTCGTAACCGCATTCCAGATCACGTTCTTATCCGCGATTAAGTCTGTTAAGTTTTTGCCATCAGCAGAGATAGCTTTCAGCACATCATTTTCTACTTTGCCTTCTGGGTCAGCACTGATATAGACAACGCGGCCATCGTTCAAGACGTTCGCGAACAATTTGTTATCAAGCGCCTTCGTCAATTGAACCGGCTTCGCATCTTTCTTCGTCAGATCGAATACGAACAACTGGGAGCCTGCTTTGGAGTAGTCGATTTTGAGCGACTCTTCCGTGCTGTCTTTATCGCTGTCCGCAACGCCTGTTACGTTCACCGTGTATACCAATTTCGTTCCGTCTGCCGATACATGAGGCTCAGCTTTGTTCTCCACTTTATCAGATAGGATTGATTTCACCGAGGAGCTCTCCAACTCGATCACACCGATTTTTTCTTGCTTATCGCCTTGAGCGAAGTATACTTTTTTGCTGTCTGCCGACCAGACCAAGTCTACCTTCACAGAGTTGTCGCTGCTCCATACGCGGGATGTGCCTGTATGTAGATTCACGAGAACGAGTTGTGCCCCTGCGTCAGCGTACACGCCGTATTTTCCGTCTGGCGATACAACCAATGCTGCAGCTTCATCAACTTTGGATAGAATCTCGTTCCTGTTGTTCGCCGCACGTAATTGATAGATTTCAGTCGTATCTGCATCATCTTTATTCACGATCACAGCATTGTTGGCGAGACGAGGTGCGGAGAAAATCCCTTCAAGAACTTTCACGCTCTTCACTTCTGCGCCTTCGATTTCTCCACCAAGTGCTTCCACGATCGCAGGCATTTCAACATACAAGACACCTTGAATCGTCTGTGGAGCCGTCGCGAACTGCTCTTCTTTGCCATTCGCTAAGAACGTTGTGCTCGAGGAAATCTCAGCCGTATGGAATTCATTCAACAATGTTGCTCCGTTTCCGCTTACGATGTAGCTTGCACCAAGTGCATTGGCTAGATCAGCTGCGGAGTACAGCACTTGAGCGCCGGATTTGATCGATTTTACGACCGACTTCATGCCGTCCACGGATAATGTTGCGTTCACAACCGGATTCGCTAGCACGTTACGCGCTTCGACATTGGCTGTTCCTTGCGCTGTATTCTTCTGAACTGGTGCTGCGCTTGCAGCGGATGTTGTCACAACAGCAGTGACGAGTGCAGATGCAATGACCTTACCCAACATGTTCTTTTTCATGGATTTCTTTTCACCCATTCTTTTCGGATTATGTAGCGGATTTGAACTTCTGATGTTATTTTCACATGGGATTGTTAAAAGACTTCGCAGGAATTGTTCGCCAGATATTAATATTCGGTGAAGGAATTGTAAAAGAAATTGTAAATTTTATGAAAATGAATCATGAAATCGTATAAAATTATAGTTCTTTATACCTTTCTGGATTAGATGCGAATAAGCATTCATTCCCATAACAAAAAAGCATACAACCGTCATTTGGATGACAACGGTCGCATGCTGATGTGTTTTCTGAACTGGTTATAGTCGAATATGCAAGATTATTAACTCGAATAGACTTCAAAATTGGAGATGGTCGGGCACCATCTCGATCCGGTTATCGATAGCCGAATGTACCGGGATATCACGGCATCGAACCGGCAAATACGCTTATATCCGACCACCGTACCATCGAATAGTGGTTTCCAGGTTTCTCCGTCCATATACGCAAGAGTGAAGCGCTCGATTCGCTGTCCCGAACGAATATGTTCCTGAAGAACGACATGATCGAAAGTCGTCTCGCGCTGTAGATCAACATCGATCGTCGCTTGTTCCATGCCTTCTAGCGAACACCAGAATGTGCTCGGATTGCCGTCTATCATATGACCAGCGGCATGTCCTTCCATAGATGCAGAGGCTTGAATCCTAGCATTCGCTGCCAGATTATTACTGAACGTGTGACGAATCGCATTCCCTAATTCCGTCAAGCGCGCCACATCATTCTCGTGGAACAGCCCTCGGCGGTCTGGTGGAATATTCAGCAGAAACGTCGCATTGCCGCCGACAGACCCATAGTAGATATGCAGCAATTCTTCCAACGATCTAACCTTATCATCTTCCGAAGCATGATAGAACCATCCTGGCCTGATCGATGTGTTCACTTCAGCAGGATACCATACTAGCTCTCGTTCATGCGCAATGACCTCTCTGCTGCCTAAATCAGCGTCTTCTGAACTATATCTTCGTGCAAAGGAAGCGTCATCCACGTGCTGTGACTTCTCTTGGATTCGCTCATTATCGCGAAGGGATGCAGGTACGACGCTCCACTCCGATGTTCGGCAGTGACCAGCCTCATTACCGCACCACCGAATATCCGGACCACACACCGAAATGGACGCATTGGGCTGGAGTTCTCGGATTAGTGCATAATAGCTTTCCCAATCGTAGACTTGCCGTTTTCCGTTAGGTCCTTCGCCGCAGGCGCCATCGAACCAGACGCAGAAGATCTCCCCGTAATTCGTCAGCAGTTCCCGCAATTGATTGGTGAAATAGGCGTTATATGAAGGCGAATCCCCATAGGTTGGCTCATGCCGATCCCACGGTGATAAATAAATGCCAAATCGAATGCCGCCTTGACGGCAGGCTTCGGCTACTTCTTGTACGATGTCGCCTTTGCCGTCTTTCCATGGGCTATTTTTGACAGAATGTTCCGTGTATGCACTTGGCCATAAGCAAAACCCGTCGTGATGCTTACACGTGAGGATCAACCCCCTCATCCCCGCTGCCTTACACGCTTCCACCCATTGATTCGCATCAAATTGTTCCGGATTAAAAATCGATGGCTCCTCGTTCCCCATTCCCCATTCTTTATCTGTATACGTATTCACCGTAAAATGAACGAACGCATAAAATTCCATCTCCTGTACCGCCAATTGGCGATCCGATGGCTTAACTTGCGCAGCGTATTGAATCATATTGTGCATGTCGCTTCCTCCCGTCATATTTGCTTTTTGTTGCACTGGTTCTTATTTTAATGGCTCGGTATGAAAAGGATTTGTAGAAAAGTAAGCCGTTTTTGTACAAAAAAAACCGAACCCCTGAATCTTCAGAAGTCCGGTTAACGTTAATCCGTCTTAATATGTTATAAATAAGTCCTTCACGGAAGGGTAGATGTTCTTATACTGCTCGAATTTGCGTTGATAGTGTGCATGCAACGCGTCATCCGGCATATACACTTCGGCCGCGGCAGTCGATAAATACTGTTCCGCGAATGCGGTGTAGCTGTTCACCCAGCCGAGCTGGATAAATCCTCCGGAGGCTGCTCCAAGCGCAGGCAAGTATTGTGAGTCCTGCGGAACCCTTACCGGTACGCCGAACACATCCGCAATGATCTGGCACCATACCTGACTCTTCGTTCCGCCACCGATCAGGACAAGCGGCTTCTGCAGCGCGCTGCCGCCCAGCTGCTGCTGCACATGCTTCATCGCAAAGGCTACACCTTCGAGCACTGCGCAGCCCATCATCGCTTTCGTCGTTGCTTGCCTCAAACCAATGAAGCAGCCGGACGCCTGTTGATCTTGGATCGGCGACCGTTCCCCGTTCAGATACGGGAGGAAGAGCAGTGGATTCGCTAATCGATCCGTTGTCCGCACCGCTTCCTCAAAGGCTTGGTAAGCTTGTTGCGAACTAACCGCACCTTCGCCGAACGTTGCTACCGCCCATTGATGTGCGTTGCCGGCATTCAGCATCGGAGCTACAGCGATCAATACGCCTTCCGCTGCATGTGCTAGATGAAATACCCGACTTTCCGCTGGCAACTTCTGATGGGACGTCATACCAATCCAGCCTGTCGTCCCGACGTAACCATACATTTCACCGGCCGCTGTGACCCCTGCACCAATCGTCGTCGCCCCGGCATCGCCAATGCCGCACAGCACTGTCGTGCCCGCCCTGAACCCTGTGATACGCGCAGCCTCGGAATGCACTTCACCCGCGACCGCATCGGGTGCCAGAATCGGCGTCAGCTTCTCGCTATTCAGACCGAAACGCGACAACCAAGCTGATTCCCACGTCCGGGTATGAAGATTCATCATCCCTGCAGTCGCAGCTGATGTTGCGTCTGTCACCGCCTGACCTGTCAGATGATAGATCACGTAGTCCTTGGAGCTGATCAGGTACCAAGCTGTTTGGTCATCCTGTTCCGCTTCCTGCTCTTTGATCCACAGCAGTTTCGCAAGCGGCGATGTGCCATCCAACGCATTCCCCGTCACTTGGAAAATGCCCTCCGGGCTGAGCTCTTGATTCATTCGTTCTGCCTGATGCGCCGCTCGCCCATCCGAATATAAGATGGCAGGCCGTACCGGAGAACCGTCTGCCCGAATTGGAATAATATCCTGCATTTGCCCGCTAAAGGTGATGAGCTCAATATCGTCGGCACGGATGCCGCTGCTCCACCAAGCGTTCGCAATCGTACACACCGCATCCATCCATTGCGCCGGGTGCTGTTCGATCCATCCTCCATCTAAGAGCGTCTGCATCGGAACATCTTGCTCTTGATGCAGCTCCCCCTGCTTGTTGACCAACACACCCTTCGCGTTCGTCGTGCCGATATCAAAAGCTGCAATGTAGCCCATGATCTCACTCCTTCATATCTGCAAGCGTTGTGTTCTCTTTCATCTCCGAAATCAGCCGGTACAAATAATCCTGCTCGCCGGTCTCGCACCGTGCCACAAGCACCGAACCAACGACAGCCCCTTCGAACCCGCTAGCCACGACCGACCTTACGCGTTCACCGGACCGCAGACCGAATCCCGCGACGATCATCGCTGTCTTCGTGAATGTTCTAGCTCTCGCGTACAGATCGGCCAGATTCGTGCTGGAATTCGCCAGCGGGTTCCCTGTCGCGCCTGTATAGAGCTGGGCATAGAGAATGTTGAGCGCACTGCATACCCGCTTCATCTCCTCATCCGGAAGGGCGTCGTTTACGAATCCGACCACATCAACGCCGTGCGCTGCAACGGCAGACTGCAGCTTAATCTGATCTTCTATACTCGCGTCCGGAACGACCAAACCGTCGATCAGCCCTGCTTCAGCTAATCGCAGAGCAACCCCCTCTTCGATCAGCTCTTTCTTGTAGCCCATCGCCCAGATTGGCTCTTCCTGCTGCTGACGAAGACGTGTCATATAAGGCATCAGCCAGTCATGCCCTGCTTCTTCCTCGGCATGGGCTTGTACGCGTGCATGTCCCCGCTTAATGACAGCGCCGTCCATGTATGGATTCGCGCTAGGGATCCCGATCTCGAATATATCAATGCCCGCTGTTGCGGAATCTCTAACAATCTCCAAGGACTTCTCGACATCTGGATCTCCGGATACGAAATATCCAATCAATAATGCTTCTTGCAATTCTTCAATTCGCTGCCAGGCTTGTAAGTTTCTCGTGCTGTTAAAATGATTGTTCATCGCGAACCACGACCGAACTTCTGCATAATGACGGCCGCAATGACGATCAAGCCCGTAATGACGTCCTGCATAAATGTCGGTACTTGCATGATGGTCAGACCATTCGCGAGAATACCGATAATGGCAGCGCCCACGAAAGTACCCCAAATGTTAGGTACCCCCTCCTTGAACGACGTCATGCCAAGATATGCTGCTGCATACGCCTGCAGGAACAAGCCATTCCCTGCCGTAGGATGCGCGGATCCAAGACGGGAAGCCATGAGGACGCCTGTCAATGCCGCAAGGGCTGCACCAAGTGCGAAGGCTGCGTTCTTATTCCATTTCACGCGAAGTCCTGCAATGCGGGATGCCGACTCATTGCCGCCAATCGCATAGAGACGTCTACCGAATGCCGTCTGTGTCATCACATACCAGAACAGAATCGTGATGAGCAGCATGACGATGGAGAGTAACGGGATGCCAAGCAGAGACTTCTGACCAACCAACCGGAAGCTATCTGGGATATTCTCGAAGATTGTTGCCCCGCCGGTTAACCAGAAGGTAAAGCCGCCCAGAATCGTACTCATGGCAAGCGTCGTAATGAAGGACAATACGCGGAACTGCGTCACGATCCATCCATTAATGAAGCCTACGACAAGCGCGACTAGAACCGGTACGATGAATGCGACCCAAATCGGTCCGCCGCTCGCTGCGATTTTTGCTGCGATGACCCCGCCAAGGCTGGCAATCGCCCCAATCGATAGGTCGAATTCACTCACAGACATTACAATGGTTGCGCCAATCCCAATAATAACGAGGAAGGAAATTTGGCGGCTGATATTGATCGCATTATCCAGCGTCGCGAACGAATCCGGATTCAGTATGCTGAAAATAATCGCAATGATCACACCGGCAATCACGGTGCCATAGGATCGGAATATTTTGCCCCACTCGATTGAAGAAGAGCTTTTTGTCATTTTCGTAGTTTCCATGATCGGTCTTCCTTTCATCGATAAAATCCAAAGATCAAAAAGGTGACGTAAATTTTTGAATTACCGATTATAGCAAATTTGTAGTAGTTGTTCGGATGTGGCTTCATCTCCCGGCACTTCGGCCACGATGGAACCCTCCCGCAGCACGTAAATCCGATCGCACAAGTCCAATATTTCGTGAATATCCGAGGAGACATAGACCACCCCGCGCTTATCACGCGCTTGCTCACGGAGCAGCCGGTGAATTTCTTCACGCGTCATCACGTCGACGGCTTGTGTCGCTTCATCGCAGAGGAAGATCTCCGGATTGTTCATCAGCGCTTTAGCAAAGACGACTTTCTGCTGATTCCCTCCACTAAGCTCAGATACATTCTGCTCACTGGATGTTGCTTTGACATTCATGTGATCCATAAAACGCCGCACTTCACTCTTCTCGAACCGCTGCCGCACATAGACGCCTGAGGAGTAATGCTTCAGACGCGGCAGTGTCATGTTCTCGCGAATTGTCAGACTCATCACGAGACCTTCCGATCTGCGATCCTCAGGAATCAATACCATACCGTTCTCCAGCGCGTGCTGCGGTGAAGCAATTCGCTTCGATTGACCTGAGACCATCATGTCGCCGCTCTGAATCGACCGAACGCCATAGATGGCTTCGAGCAATTCCGTACGCCCTGCGCCTGCCAGACCGAAGATGCCTACAATTTCGCCACGGTGAACACGGAAGCTGGAATCTCTTACAGTTCCATCGACGGTAGATAAGTTCTTTACTTCAAGAAGTACAGGCTCATGCAATGCATTCGTGCGCGTCTGAGCCGTTGTTCCTTGATAGTCCGTATCCGTCATGTAAGAAATCACTTTCTTGATATCGGCTTCTTCCCGTGTCAACGTACCTGCCCACTTGCCGTTCCGGAATACGATAATTCGATCCGATAGACGGAAAATTTCCTCCATCCGGTGAGAGACATACAGAATCGCTGTTCCTTGGTCCGTCATGCGCTTAATCAAGCGGAATAATACTTCCGTCTCCTGATCGGTCAGCGAGGCTGTCGGTTCATCGAGAATTAACAGCTTGCAATCCTGCATCATAATGCGCATGAGCTCCAGCATTGTGCGCTCGGGTGGTGACATCTCCTCCGCCGTTTTCGTCAAGTCCAGCTCGATGCCAAGCTCTTTCTTCACAGCCTCGGCGCGTTCCTTCATCTGGTTCCACTTGATCCGAAGGCCGAATTTCAACTGTGGGAGCTCGAGTCCAAGATATAGATTCTCATATCCTGAGAATGAAGGGATTAAATGCCGCTCTTGATGGATGACATGAATGCCCAAACGATGCGCATCACGCGGTGAATGAATCGTAACGGCTTGTCCATTCCATGCGATGCGACCGCCATCCGGTGTATAGACACCTGTGATGATTTTGATGAAAGTCGATTTGCCTGCGCCGTTCTCCCCCACTAGACCTACAACTTCGCCTGGCGCAATCGAGAGGGAAATGTCCGAGAGGGCGTGATGCTGACCGAATTTCTTATCCAGTTGTTGAACTTCTAACAGTGACATCAGGGTCATCCTCCTGCCATGGAAGGAATAAAGCGGCTGGAGACCAGCCGCTCTACCTTCATTTGTGTTATCCTTGGTCTTTTGTAATTAAGCTTGCTGGTGCGTACAATTCTGTTCCTTCCACCGGCTTGCCTTGGAATACGAGATCAAGCTGTTGCGCTACGATCTCCGCCATGCCTGGGAAGTTCTGCTTCACGGTTGCAATGAGCGGGGAGCCTTTCTTAATCATCTCAATCGCCTGGCTGTTCCCGTCGATACCGATAACGACGATATCTTTACGACCAGATGCTTCGATCGCTTGCGCTGCACCGATTGCCGGCTCGTCCCATCCTGTCCATACCGCTGTGATTGAACCTGGCTCTTTGTTTGCGAGCAGCAAGCTCTCCATTTGTTTACGTGCGCTCTCAATTGGTCCTGGCACTTCCACTTGCATTTCTGTTACTTTCTTCACATCTGGATTCTCGCTAAGCATTTGGTCTAGGAAAAGCGTACGCTTCAGTACACCCGGATGCGCACGATACGTTAACGCAACCAAGTTCCCTTTTTTACCGATCGTATCGAACAAATGCGTTGTAATCATTTTTGACATTTCCGTATTATCGCTTGTCGCGTTCATTGTCATGCCATCGATATAACCGGAGTCACAGCCCAAGACTGGGATGTTCTTTTCTTTTGCAGACGCAATCTGTGCTTTCAATTGATTCGGGTCTGTACTTACGATGATAATGGCATCCGTCTTGCTCGCAATTACGTCCTCCATCCGGCTAGCTAATTGGCCTACATCGCCTTTCGTATCAATGACATTGGCTTTCCAGCCATGGTCAGCAGCTTGCTTCTTCAGTGCTTCTACCATCTCGTTCGTCGTTACGGATGATAGGAATGGCGTCATGATCGACACGCTTTTCTCGCCATCTTTGCTAGAATTTCCGCCTGAGCATGCTGCAAGACTAATGATGAAAATGATCGATAATAACACGGATACTGCCTTCTTCATTATTTTTCCCCCTAATCATTTCTCTTGATATGATCTATGTAACGGGATGTGCATGATGCCACTCGAGCACAGCCTTGGCCGTAGCCATATCTGTGACGAGCACATTAACCCATTTCCCTCGCAAGACAGAGCAAATGGCTGGGACTTTATCCATACCGCTCGCGGTTGCGATCACATTCGGTATACGCCGCAATGACTCCGCATTCATGCCGATCATTCGCTGTTCAGATGGATAGGTTATCACATGACCCTGCTCGTCTAGAAACGAAGTACAGATACCGCCGACCGCGCCCATAGACTTGATCTCATTCATTTCCTTCGTGCCAAAATACCCAAACTTCACAACAGAAGCCTCGTCGGTCACTTGACTGATCCCTACGACAGCCACATTTACCTGATCCCACATGTCCACGACCTTCGATATCTCCGGCTCATTTATAATCGTATCGCGCACTTCCTTGGACCCAACAACTGCGGGTGCATTGAGCTGCATATACTTTGCCTTCAACTTCTCTCCAATGACGCGTGCATTCGAATTCGCATGCCATGTTGCGCCTTCAGCACCCCAACCTCCGATCAACGGAACGATCTGCATATGCTTGCGGCTGAAATAATTCAGTTCCTTGCTGAGCTCCGAGACGGTTCTCCCTGCCATGATCCCAACGGTGTCATAGTCTTTCAGTACGGATTCAAGCAAAGCCGCGCCCGCTCTTGCAAGCTTCAAATCGATCAAATGCTGTTCTTCTTCCGGCATCTGAATAATGATGACATCATGGATTCCGAAGGTTTCGGCAATCACCCTCTCATACACCTGTTCCTCAGAGTACGGGTTGCGAATGGAAATCTGTACGATTCCTTGCGCTTTCGCAGCACTTAACATGCGACTGATCTGCGGTCTGGAAATTCCGAGTCTCTCCGCAATTTCTTGTTGGTTGAGACCATCCATGTAGTACAAATGGCTCACTTTGACGAGTAACCTCGTTCTTTCTTCTGCGATATCAGTCATGCTGAAAATTCCCCTTTCTGGCACAAATGTTCAAAATTGAAATATTGTTCGTATTTAATCTTATAGCGATTTCATATATTTGACAAGGGATTAATTGGCTTTCATTAGACAAAATCATACAAATTTCTTGTAAAAGCCACAAAATTCGAGTTCTGCAGTTTCACGACAAAAAGCCCTAATCCAGATGAAGCTGGATTAGAGCTTGAGGTATAGCAATTCGTTAGCGAAATGCGGCTAATGACTCAGACAAGCCGCTCGTCTGCTGATAGATTTGTTGATATAGTCGATACAATTGATCATACTTGGCGACATGATCCGGGACAGGCAGATAACGCAGAGCAGGTCTTAAGAACGCATCCGCACAGGCTTCCAGCGAGTCGAACCAGCCGCTGCCGTAAGCGGCGAGCATGGCTGCTCCCATCCCTGGACCTTGCTCGCTCGTCAACCTCACGATCTCGCAATTGAACACATCCGCTTGCATCTGCAGCCAGGCTTCATTTTTCGCCCCGCCGCCGATCGAGATCATCGAACCGATCTTCTTCCCTGCGTCGCGCAAAATATCAAGCGACTCTCTTAGCGAAAAGGTGATACCCTCTACCACAGCACGCGTAAAATGCTCCACGGTATGGGAGGCATCCATCCCAATGAACGAGCCCCGAATATTCGCATCCGGATGCGGTGTGCGCTCTCCTACAAGATAAGGCGTGAACAGCAAGCCTTTGGCCCCCACATCGACGGATGCCATACCTTGCAGCATCTCTGGGAACGACTGCGTCTTGCAGAACGTATCATGGTACCACTGCAAGGAATAGCCGGCCGCGAGTGTCACGCCCATCGCATAATAAGCATCCTGTTGCGCATGGTTGAAGAAATGAACCTTACCTGCCACATCCAGCGACTGATTCGCCTCATAGGCCAAGATCACACCGGACGTGCCGATCGAACACATCGCCTTCCCTTCAGACAGAATGCCGGCGCCAATCGCGCCGCAGGCATTATCTGCCCCCCCGGCATACACTTTGGTATGGACAGAGAGTCCCGTTGCGGCTGCAAAATCAGCCGTCACAGTCCCGACGCACGCATGGGATTCAACCAGCGGCGGGCATATCCGTTCCTCGATACCCACGGCGCTGCATATCGCAGAACTCCATCGTTTGTTCGCTACGTCTAAGAGCAGCGTACCTGCCGCATCCGAATACTCCTGCGCGATATGGCCTGTCATCCGGTAGCGAACATAATCCTTGGGCAACAAGAATACGTCCGCCTTCTTATAAAGATCAGGCTCATGCGCCTTTACCCACAGCAGCTTAGGCAGCGTGAAGCCTTCAAGCGCTGCATTGCGGGCCGTACCCAGCAGCAGCGGTCCTAACCGTTCCTCGATCCACCGGCATTCGGTTGTCGTGCGCGTATCATTCCACAGAATCGCGTTGCGCAGCACCCGATGATTCGCATCCAGCAGAACCAGGCCATGCATTTGACCTGAGAAGGATATGCCTTCAACGTCTTCAGCGCTTACCTGATCCAGGTCGAGCAGCTGCTTCATGACTGCGATTGTCCCATGCATCCAATCCTCCGGACGCTGTTCACTGTAGCCGGATTGTTCGTGATATAACGGGTAATTCGCACTCGCTTCATGGACTACCTGACCACTCTGATCGACGAGCAGAGCCTTGACGGCACTTGTGCCGAGGTCAACCCCGATTACGTATTTCATCGCCATCTCTCCTATGGTCTGCTTCTTACTCTGACAACAAATATTCGTTCACAACCGCCTTAATCCGCTCCTGACGACCCGACACATTTCGGATCGGATGGTTCTGGAATGCATAAACTTCAAGCGACTTCAACGTCGCCCTACCCGATGCAATCTCTGCACCAATCCCTACTTGGAAGGACCGATAACGACCCTCTACAACCTCTTCGAGCACACGGTCTTCGATCAATTTAGCGGCTACCTTCAAACCTTTCGCATAAGCATCCATTCCCGCAATATGAGCGAAGAACAGGTCTTCCTGATCGAAGGATGCACGACGAACCTTCGCATCGAAATTGACGCCGCCTCGGCCAATGCCGCCGTTCTTCAAGACTTCATACATCGTTAACGTCGTCTGCGTCAAATCTTGCGGGAACTCATCCGTATCCCAGCCGAGGAGCATATCTCCTTGGTTCGCATCGAGCGACCCCAACATGCCGTTGATACTGGCTACACGAATTTCATGTTCAAAGGTATGTCCTGCAAGTGTCGCATGATTCGCTTCTAAATTCAATTTGAAATGATCTTGCAAGCCGTAAGTGCGGAGGAAGTTCATCGTCGTCGCCGCGTCAAAATCATATTGATGCTTCGTCGGCTCCTTCGGCTTCGGCTCGATCAAGAATTGGGCGTCAAAGCCGATTTCCTTCGCATATTCGATCGCCATCCGATAGAGATGCGCCAGATTATCCAATTCCAGCTTCATATCCGTGTTGAGCAGCGTCTCGTATCCTTCGCGTCCGCCCCAGAATACATAGTTCTCCGCGCCTAGCTCTTTACCGATTTCAAGGCTTTTCTTCACCTGCGCTGCCGCATATGCGTATACATCCGCATTCGAGGTCGTCCCTGCACCGTGCACGAACCGCGGATTCGTGAACATGTTCTGCGTATTCCACAGCAATTTCACGCCTGAGTCCTTCATGAACTGCTTCATCATCGCAACAATGACATCAAGATTCTTATTCGTCTCTTGCAGCGTTGCGCCTTCCGGTGCAATATCCCGATCATGAAAAGCAAAGAACGGTACACCAAGCTTCGTGATAAATTCGAAAGAAGCTTCTGCTCGCGCTTTGGCAAGGTCAAGCCCCGTGTAACGGTCCCAATTCCGTACCATCGTTCCTGCTCCGAATGGATCTGTCCCATTGGCGGTGAACGTATGCCAGTACGCAACGGCGAAACGTAGATGCTCCTCCATCGTCTTGCCTGCAACCAATTCCTTCGGGTTGTAATGCTTAAATGCCAACGGGTTCTTCGAACCTCTGCCTTCATAAGCGATTTGGGAAATGCCTTCGAAATACGTCATGATCATATCCTCCATAGGGTAAGATAATTGCTTTATAGGTTCAGTATATATTCACACACTTAGTTTGTCTATCGGTTAAACTAAGTTATTTGATTTTCTCTTTTTTGTTGAAAAAAGTATGAACCTGTCGATTCGATACGTTGATATGTTATAGTAAGTAAATAAAATTAATCTATCGAATGTACGAACAGTAGCGACTCAGGAGGTAGCATGAAGACTACAGGTGATCAATTTCTTGTCAAAAAAATAAATAAATCCATCGTGCTCGATACAATCCGGGAGCACTCCCCTATTTCCCGCGCAGCCGTGTCCAAAATGACCGGACTAAATAAAGGGACCGTCTCGAGTCTAGTGCAAGAGCTAATAGACAATGGCCTTATTCTCGAGATTGGGATGGGAAAATCAAGCGGCGGCCGCAAGCCCGTCATGCTGTTGTTCCATGAGACAGCCGGCTATGCGATTGGCGTTGAGCTTGGCGTCACACGCGTTCGAACAATATTAACGAATCTAAATGGAGAGATGATCGAAGAAGATCAACTCCCCCTTCCGACGACAGACAGCGAGCGGGTCATCGAGGTGCTCTTCGCAGCGATCCAAGCGATGATCGAGCGAGCACCTTCCTCTCGCTATGGCGTTGTCGGCATTGGGATCGGCGTGCCTGGCATCGTCGATGAGAAGGGGCAAATTCTATTCGCGCCAAATCTGGCTTGGGAGCATGTCGATCTGCATACGCTCGTATCCGAACGATTCAAGCTCCCTGTCACAATCGATAATGAAGCGAATGCGGGCGCGGTTGGCGAGCTGCAGTACGGTGCTGGCCGCTCTGCAGCAAATATCGTATATGTCTCTGTCAGTGAAGGGATTGGGACGGGTATCATGATCGGTGGAGAACTCTTCCGCGGTGCCGCCGGCTTATCGGGTGAGATGGGACATATGACGATCGAGGCGAATGGGCGCAAATGCCGCTGCGGGAACAAAGGCTGCTGGGAACTTTATGCTTCGTCAAGCGCACATCCGGACTATGACTTTAAGACCTTGCTTCGCATGGCAACGGAAGGGGAAGCGGATGGCATCCGCGGATTCTATGACATCGGCGAATATCTCGGAATCGGCATCAGTACGATTATCAACACGTTTAATCCGGAACTCATCATCATCGGGAATCAAATCTCTCGAGCGGAACGTTATATCACAAGCGCGATTCAACAGACGGTGGCGGCACGCTCGCTCTCCTATCACCGCAAACAGACCACCATACGATTCGCACAACTGGAGACCCGCTCTACACTGCTCGGCGCTGCATATTATGCGATCTCAGGCTTCTTCTCGAAGGATCGTGCGACGTTGGTTTAACGTATCGAGCATACGAGAGGTTACTCCACCGAGATGACTTGGATATCGATGAGACTATCGTGACTATACGCAGCCCCCTTGACATCCGTGCCCTTAAACGTCGTGTCAAAAGTTGCTTGGGTGTGCGGCTCCACCTGGAGTTCAAAGGGATCGAAGGTTACCTCGCGCCATTCTGTATCGTGTGTGAGAGGTATGACCTTCATCCGTGTCGCTTGCCCATAGTTGTAAATCTTGAATTCTTGGGAGCGAATGGTCACATCACCCGCTTC
The DNA here is from genome assembly GCF_009363075.1 of Paenibacillus guangzhouensis. Classification (NCBI taxonomy): domain Bacteria; kingdom Bacillati; phylum Bacillota; class Bacilli; order Caryophanales; family Paenibacillaceae; genus Paenibacillus; species Paenibacillus guangzhouensis. Next base: position 3,823,369 of record NZ_CP045293.1, read on the forward strand.
ATTACGTTCAATGTAAGCTCGTCGATCCTTCGTTACGACTTGGATGGTGCCTGTGTCCTTAGCATTGTAATGGGCGAGGTACATCACATGCTCCGTCACCCACGGTATCGCAGCAAACAACAGAATAACACCTATCAAAAGTCGGCTAAAGATCTTCGGATAGATGGTACGGTAACTGTTAACGACGCCGATGAATCCGATGAGCAGCACCATGAGTCCTATGCTATTGGGGATGTGCAGACCTTGCGTCCCTTCGGACCACGGCGACATCCCGAATGCTCGAAAAGTTAATTCACCAAACGATTGGTTCAGGTGATCTCTCGCGAGCCAGATGATCGAAATGATAAGCAGGAATAGAAAGACATGCCGCTTCTTCATCAGGGTACCTCCTCGTTCGAATGAAATGCAGGGAAAATCCCCCTTAGGTATAGCATAGCTTATTATCACAAATTTTCCCATACGATCCGTAAGTTGTTGCATCTATTGTCATCGTACTAGCGGCTAACGAACCCTAGATTCGCTATTTGCCCCAAAATAGGCATTTTGAAATTCTAACGAATCGGTGACACGTTATTCCTTACTTCTGAGCCTGTTTTCGCTCATTTCGAGCACAATAGCGTATCTCAGATTCGTTAGCTCGCCATATCGTTCATTTGGGAACGAATAGTGTGACTACGATTCGTTAGCACGTCTTTCACCCCTCTTCCCCTTGCACTCTTTGGCATGGGGATTTTTGCTTGCTAAGCTAAATGCTGAAGATACAGAGGCATGGGTGTATTCGATGCAGAGCGACAGCGTCCGCCTTTGTCATGAGGGAACATACCCTAACCGTTCAATTCAACGTTCCCTCATGACAACAGCGGCGAAATCGGATACACCCAGCCTCCCGAGCTACTTCAGCCGATACCCCTCCACCTGGCTTGCTCGCATCCCTCCCCGAATACAACAAAAATCCCCTTGCCAACAAGCACAAGGGGATTTCTACTAATTGAGTTCCGGGCGCTTCCCTGTTACCAAGAACACGACGCTCTCGCCAATATTGGTCGCATGATCCGCGATCCGCTCGATATAACGTCCAACGAACGTTAACAGCATCGCTTGGGATACCGTCTTCGGATCTTCTACCATCAACGTGAACAACTCACGCACGATTTGGCTGTAGAGCTGATCGACAGCGTCATCGTCTTTAGACATTTTATAAGCCAGATCCACGTTCTCTTCCATGTACGCACGAATGGATTCGAAGATCATCTGTTCCACGATCTCGCCCATCCGCGGAATATCGATCAATGGCTTCACGAGCTTCTGTCCTTCCAGTCGTACGACAACCTTCGCGATATCCACGGATAAGTCCGCCATACGCTCTAGATCGCTGGAGATTTTGAACGCCACGAGAATACGGCGCAAATCCTTGGCAACGGGCTGCTGTGTCAGAATCAACTTCGAGCCCACATCCAAGATGCGTTCCTCCATATGATTGATCTCGGAATCGCGGGCAATCAGCGCACGTGCGTGCTCGACATCCAGACGTTGCAGCGATTCGATCGATTCTTTCAGCATTTGTTCTGTTTCATTGCCCATCGCTTCTAGCAGCTTCGTCAGTTCATTCAGCCCTGAATCAAATTCTTTTCTAGGCATTGCTGTCTCCTCCTACGCTTCGTTATCGGATGATTAACCGAAACGTCCTGTAATATAGTCCTCGGTACGTTGGTCCGATGGATTCGAGAATAATTGCTCTGTTGGCGCGAACTCAACGACTTCTCCGTTCAAGAAGAATACCGTCTGATCGGATACACGCGCAGCTTGGTGCATGTTGTGCGTTACCATTACAATCGTATAACGATCTTTCAGCTCTTGGACCAGCTCTTCGATTTTTAGTGTCGAGATCGGGTCAAGGGCCGACGTCGCTTCATCCATCAAGAGAATATCTGGATTGACAGCAAGCGCGCGTGCAATACATAGACGCTGCTGTTGACCGCCGGAGAGACTGAACGCGGAACGCTTCAAATAGTCTTTGACTTCATCCCACAATACCGATTGGCGCAAGCTCTGCTCTACGATCTCATCAAGCTTCTGTTTGTTACGAATACCATGCAATCTCGGACCGTATGCAATATTGTCGTAGATCGATTTAGGAAATGGATTCGGCTGCTGGAACACCATCCCGACTTTTTTGCGAAGTGTCTCGACATCCACCTCATTGCTATAAATATCCGTACCGGTAATTTCCACGGCGCCTTCAATTTTCGTTCCGGCAATCATGTCATTCATACGGTTCAATGTGCGAAGCAATGTCGATTTACCGCATCCGGACGGTCCGATAAACGCGGTGACCGCTTTCTCCGGAATCGTAAGGGATACATCTTTCAGCGCGTGGTACGTGCCATAATACAAATTCAATTTTTTAATATCGATCAACGTATTCATACGTTTCTTCTCTCCTTTAATTGCAGCTGGCTTCGATTGATTACAGGTTCTTAGAATATTTGTTTCTGAGTAGGATCGCCGAGAAGTTCATGATAAGCAGCAAGCCTAATAATAGAATGATCCCTGCGGCAGCAAGTTCATGGAACGCCTCCTGCGGTCTCGAAATCCAGTTAAAGATCTGAATCGGCATAACCGTAAATGAATCCATAATCCCATTTGGCAAAAATGCAACGAATGTAAGCGCACCGATCATGACAAGCGGAGCCGTCTCACCAATCGCACGAGATAGAGCAAGAATGACACCTGTCATAATCCCCGGCATGGCTGATGGCAACACGGAACCGGAAACTGTCTGCCACCGTGTCGCACCAAGCGCAAAGGAAGCATCCCTGCGTTGTCTTGGCACGGCGCGCAGCGCTTCTTGCGAAGATACGATGATGATCGGAAGGATCAGGAGTGTCATCGTCAACGCCCCGGACAACAAGCTCCGTTCCAAATGCATCCCGCGTACGAAGATCGTAAGGCCTAAGATGCCGTAAACAATCGAAGGTACACCTGCTAACGTACTGATGTTTAACTGAATTAAGCGTGTAAACCAGTTCTTATTCGCATATTCTTCCAAGTAAATGGCTGCGCCGACACCTAAAATGAATGAGAGCGGCGTCATGATCAGCACCATATAAATGGATCCTACAATCGCGGATTTGAGCCCCGCCTTCGAAGCCATCCGTGACGGGTAGTTCGTGAACAAATCCGGAGACAACCTCGACAGGCCATCCATCATAATGTTCACGAGGAGCGCCATGAGCGCAAGCACACCAATGGCTGTCGCTGCGACGAAGAGGATATGAAGCACCCAGTCCGTCTTACGTCTACGGCTAATCTGTTCTCTGTTGGCATCTTGTAAAATACTCATCGGCTTAGTACTCCTCCCTGAACCGTCTCGCGACCCATAGGGCTAGAATGTTCAATAAGAATGTAATGACAAAGAGCGCCATCCCAACGGCATAAATCGTTCCATACTCGATTGATCCGTGCGGAATATCCCCAAGGCTTACTTGTACGATATATCCTGTCATCGTCTGAATGCTCTCCAGCGGGTTGAACGTTAGCTTCGGGGTTGCTCCTGCGGCTACAGCGACGATCATCGTCTCCCCAATCGCTCTCGAGAAGGCGAGAACGGCAGAAGATACGATACCAGAGAACGCTGCAGGCACGACGACCTTAAGCGCGACTTCAAATCGTGTGGCGCCAAGTGCATAAGCCCCGTTGCGCAAACTGCGCGGTACGGCCTGCATTGCGTCTTCACTAAGAGAAGAGACCATCGGAATAATCATAATACCGACAACAAGACCAGCACTCAATGCGTTGAACACACCTGTATCCGGGAAAATCGTACGAATGAGCGGCGTTACAAAGGTCAGTGCAAAGTACCCATAAACAATCGTTGGAACGCCTGCCAACACTTCCAGCACCGGCTTCACAATTTTTCGCACTCTCGTTGGTGCATATTCACTCAGATAAATGGCACATGCTAGACCTACGGGAATCGCGAATAGACATGCAATGATCGTAATTAACATCGTACCGCTCAGCAGTGGAAGAATTCCGAATGCTTTTGGTGCGATGAGCGGACTCCAATTCGTTCCGAAGATGAAATCAAAGATCGGGATTTTACGGAAGAAATCAACCGTCTCGGATAACAACGTGTAGACGATCCCGATTGTAGTTACAATCGAGACCGCTGCACATAAGAATAGGAATAGGGGCATCGCACGATCTAGGATGTACGTCTTCTTATTTTTGAAGGAGATGCTGGTAATGCCTGGGCGTTCCTTCGCTTGGTTCATGGTGTATGCCTCATTTCTATATCAATCTACTTGTTAAGCGATGCAATTTGCTCGTCGTATTTCTCTTGTGGAAGAGCGATGAATCCTACTTCTTGCGCGAAGTTAGCTACATTTTTCAAATAGTATTCTGTGAATGCTTTAACTTCTGGTTTCTCAAGAGCTTTCGTGTTCAGGTATACGTAAAGCGGACGGGATAGCGGCGCATAAGAATTATCTTTAATCGTCTCTGCCGATGGAGATACAACTGCCGTTCCGTTATCAATTGGGACAAGTTTCAGTTTATCTTGGTTCTCTTCATAGAAGGAGAATCCGAAGTAGCCAATGGACGCTTTGTCGCCTTCAACACCAGACACAATTGAGTTCGTATCTGCTGCGAATGTAATTTGCTTATCGTTACGGCTTTCTTGTGCTTTACCGTTAATCACTTCTGTGAAGTAATCGAATGTGCCATGCTCAGACCCTGGCGAGTAAATTTTGATCGGATCTGCCGGCCAGCCAGCGCGTACATCTGCCCAAGTCTTCGCCGTTGCTTCTGGACCATAGATCTTCTTCAATTCGTCGAGTGTCAATTTGTCTACCCAAGTATTCTCTTTGTTGACAACAATCGATAGACCGTCATAAGCCACTTCTAATTCTTTATAATCGATACCTGCTGCTTTTGCTTCTTCAGCCTCTTTATCCTTGATCGGACGGGATGCATTGCTCATCGCAATCTCGCCTTTAATGAATCTCTTAAATCCACCGCCTGTACCTGCTGTACCAACCGATACGCGAACGCCAGAATTTTCTTTACCGAATTCCTCTGCTGCAGCTTCTGTTAATGGGAACACCGTGCTAGAACCGTCAATTTCAATCGTACCGGATAATGCTGCTGCCTCAGTTCCTGTATCTGTTGTACCTGCTCCTGCTTCTTCCTTCTTACCTCCGCCGCATGCTGCAAGTGCAACGGCTACGATTAATAACATGACCAACATCATGTAGCTTTTTTTATTCTTGTGTAGCAAATTAACCACTCCTCTAGTTGATTGAATAACTTCTATAGCTGTATCATAAGATTCGAATGTTAAGACAATTGATAGAGTTTGTTAACGGATTGTAAATTTTGAGTTTTTGTTAAGTTTTCATGAACACGGTAAGCGATTAGCTTGTCTTCCGCAATTGTTCAACGATTTGAGACAGCGATCTTGTCACTTCGGATGTCTTCTTATCTGCAATAACCGATTGATGCCTGATATCCGACGCTTGCAACCGATTCTCTTCCGCGGCGTGAGACAACTTCTCGAATAGATCCTTGGCCTCGGTAACGAGCAATGCGCTATTCGCCGTCTCTTCCCGCCCGCTCTGAACATCGCGCACCGTACTTGTCACTGCCTCCGCGATCTGTTCGATCATTTCGGTAATCGCTAATGCGGAACGTTTGGTCTCATCGGCTAACTTCCGTACCTCGGCAGCCACGACAGCGAATCCTTTCCCATGTTCTCCAGCTCTCGCCGCTTCGATCGCTGCATTCACGGCCAGCAGATTACTCTTCTCTGCAATTTCACGGATAAAATGAGAAATCTCCGTTACCGAGCTTGTCTTCTGCTGCAAGGTATCAATCTGTTTCTCTTGCCTCTCTGCCTGTATCGCAAAATGTTGAAAAAGCTTCGAGACTTTGTCCAATTCGCTTTTGCCTTGAAGCGTTAAATGCACCATTTCCTCGGACTGCTTCATCCCTTGATCCGCTGCACTCGCCACCTCTTCAACGGAAGCGTGAATCTGATCAATTCTCTCCTCCATACTATGGGCGATTCCAAGCTGATCTTGGATCGATTGCTGCTGCTGCATTCTCGAAATGTGTAGAAGTACGCCTACGGTTAGAACTCCTACGAATTGCCCCTGACTCGTTACGATCACGCAGTCATACATATGCTTTTCCTCGCGATTTAACGCCTTATCTATCATCTCTTGCGGTCCTATATGTATATCCACGATCAATGGATTGGGATCCATGATCTGTGCGATTGGTTTTTCGTAATACAGATCTGCGCCATACTTCTTCCCTAAGAATCTGAAAAATCGATCTTTCATCACGAGCCCCATCGGCTCATTGGTCGTCTCATTGCAGACAACAAGGCATTCGCTGTCGATTCCGCGATGGATCATCTGGACTACTTCACGGCAGGGTTGATTTGGCGAGAGTACGCTAGGTACAGTAATAAATTTATGAATCATCAGTACTTTTGACATCGCTGTTCCTCGCATTCTTTGCTTTTGCTAACCAATTTACCATCCAACTATTAAATGAAGAGCTGCACTTTGTACTAAAAGTGTAAAATTTGGGCAAATTACGATCGAAGAATGATTCTAAGTTCCTATTCCCAAATCGAATAGAGGTGCAAAAGTGACCCATCACAAATCAACTCATACCGTCCATAAACAAGAACAACGTCTCATCAAGCTCTGCCTCGTCGTAGCCGTCATCATGCTGCTCGCTCTCGCACGAATGCTGATGAAATGGTTGTTATAAGGAGGCTGCACGCCCATGAGTCACTATGATCCCGTCATCTACAGCCGAATGCTCACAACGCTTACGCTCGCATTCCACATTATCTATGCCACGATTGGGGTAGGCGTCCCAATGCTCATTGCGCTTGCGGAGTGGATGGGAATTAAGCGTAAGGATCCTCATTATCTATTGCTCGCAAGGCGTTGGGCACGCGGGTATACCATTACTGTCGCGGTAGGGGTCGTCACCGGAACAGCCATTGGACTGCAGCTGAGTCTGTTGTGGCCAAGCTTCATGCTTGTCGCAGGGCAATCGATCGCTTTGCCGCTCTTTATGGAGACGTTCGCGTTCTTCATTGAAGCGATTTTCCTAGGAATCTACCTCTATACGTGGAATCGATTCCGCAATCCGATGAAACATTTCATGCTGCTGATCCCCGTCGTTATCGGTTCATCGGGGTCTGCTTTCTTCATTACGTGTGTCAATGCGTTCATGAACACCCCACGCGGGTTCAACATCTCAGATACAGGAAAGCTGACCGATGTTCAGCCGTTCCTGGCGATGTTCACCGCATCAATGCCAACTAAAGCTGCGCATGTATTAGCGACCGCGTATGTTACGGCTTCATTCATTCTCGGTGCGATGGCAGCGATGGCGCTTCTCAAGGGCAAGAACCATGTCTACTATCGCAAAGCGCTGAAAATCACAATGGTCGCTGGGCTTATCTTCTCCTTAGCAACGATTCTGATTGGGGATTTGTCAGGCAAATATCTAGCTGCCTACCAACCGGAGAAGCTCGCTGCAGGGGAGTGGCATTTCAAGACAGAGCGTTACGCCCCGCTCATTGTCGGCGGGATTTTGGATGATCAGAATCAGGTCCATTATGCACTGAAGATCCCTTATGCCTTGAGTATTCTTTCTCACGGGCTGCCGAGTGCTGAAGTCCAAGGTCTGGATGAAACGCCGAAAGACCTTCAGCCGCCGCTGTGGATTCACTATATGTTCGATTTGATGGTCTCCATCGGCATGCTCTTGTTGTTCATCGGCCTCTGGTATGTCATCGCCATGCGGCGTCGGCGCAAGTCTGGTGAATCCGCAAGGCCATTGAACAAGCTGCTGTTGTCCTTGATTGTTGTTGGTGCTCCGCTCTCGGTCATCTCGATCGAAGCCGGATGGATCTATACGGAAGTCGGACGGCAGCCTTGGATCCTCGTTGGCTTCATGAAGACAGTCCAAGGAGCCACCAAGTCAGAACATGTGGATCTAATGCTCTGGATCTTCGCGGGATTATACCTCATCCTCGGCGTGAGCAGCGCCTATGTGCTGCGAAGAATGTTCAAACATCATCCCGCAGAGGAAGAATTGAAGGGAGGGGGCTCTAAGGCATGAGTTACGAAATCTTGGGGATTACAGTGCTGTGGATCTTTCTATACGGGTATCTTATCGTCGCTTCGATTGATTTTGGAGCAGGCTTCTATAGCTTCTTCAGTCTCATTACCGGTAAGCGGCATCGTATTCATCCGATCGTCGAACGATACCTTACGCCAGTATGGGAAGTAACGAATGTCTTCCTTGTCTTCTTCTTCGTCGGCATTATCGGCTTCTTCCCGGAAACGGCCTATTATTATGGGACTTCCTTACTCGTCCCAGGGAGTATTGCGATTGTTCTGTTAGCGATACGAGGCGTCTACTATGTCTACAGCCAATATGGGAACCGCAACAATAAATTCTATATGTTCCTCTATGGCGTTAGTGGATTGCTCATTCCCGCATCGCTGTCGATTGTGCTGACCTTGTCCGAAGGTGGATACATTCATGAGCAGGGAGGCGTCGTTTCGCTCGACTATCATGCGCTATTCACGAGTGCTTACTCCTGGTCCGTCGTTGTCTTAGCGATCGTCAGCGTCTTGTACATCTCGGCCATGTTCTTGACGTACTACGCCGCCAAAGCCAAGGACAAAGAAGCCTTGGATATTCTGCGCAGCTATGCGCTGTTCTGGTCTGTGCCGACCATTCTGTGCAGCTTGTGGGTCTTCTTCGCGATTCAGCGGCATAATCTAGACCATTTCAATAAAATGGTCGATAATGCCTGGTTCTTCATCGCATCGTTCATCTGTTATGTGATCGCTGTCTATCTGGTCTGGAAACGAAGTCGGCTTCAACTATCCTTCGTGATGGTTATGCTCCAGTTCGGCTTTGCCTTCTTTGGCTATGGGAAATCGCATCTGCCGTATATACTTGTGCCTTACCTGACACTGCATGAGCATTTCACCAACGAATCGATGGCGCTTGCGCTCGTCATTGTCTTCCTGCTCGGGCTGCTTGTGCTGGTGCCTTCCCTATATTTGCTGCTGCGGTTATTCCTGTTCGATGCGAGCTATGTGCGAGGCAAGTTGAGTAAAAAATAACTAGCGGAGGTTGTGGATCGATGGAAGCGTTCCTGTTGTTCGTTGCACCGTTTATCATCATTTTTCTCGCCGTCGCCGTGTTGTTCTGGTGGGGGACGTTCGTGAAAGAGGATCAGGTGTAGGAGGAGGTGGGTCGAAGGCGGAAATAACTGCTTTTTTGCAGTTATTTCGGCGGTGCGCGGCCTGGGCGCGGCATTTAACTGCTTTTTTGCAGTTATTTCGGCGGATCGAGGCCTGGACGCGGCATTTAACTGCTTTTTTGCAGTTATTTCGACGGCACACGGCCTGGGCGCGACAATTAACTGCTTTTTTGCAGTTATTTCGGCGGTGCGCGGCCTGGGCGCGGCATTTAACTGCTTTTTTGCAGTTAATTCGGCGAACCGCGGCCTGGGGCGCGGCATTTAACTGCTTTTTTGCAGTTATTTCGGCGGCACGCGGCCCGGGCGCGGCATTTAACTGCCTTTTTGCAGTTATTTCGGCGGCACGCGGCCCGGGCGCGGCATTTAACTGCCTTTTTGCAGTTATTTCGGCGGCACGCGGCCTGGGCGCGGCATTTAACTGCTTTTTTGCAGTTATTTCGGCGAACCGCTGCCCTGACGAGCCAATTAACTGCTTTTTTGCAGTTATTTCGGCGGTGCGCGGCCCGGGCGCGACATTTAACTGCTTTTTTGCAGTTATTTCGGCCGTACGCGGCCCGGACGAGGCATTTAACTGCTTTTTTGCAGTTATTAGGACGGTTCACGGGCGAGTCGCGACAATTAACTGCTTTTTTGCAGTTATTTCGACGAACCGCGACCTGGGCGCGACAATGAACTGCTTTTATGCAGTTATTTCAGCAACGCGCGGCCTTGGGCACGCCCAATAACTGCTGTTCGGCAGTTATTTCGCACCTCCCGACCTAGTCTTGATCTACAATGATTCAAAAAAGAGCATCTTGCCACATCAACGGGATGTTGCAACATGCTCTTTTCTTGTTTCACGACTACGTGTTATCGCGTCGTGCTTACTTTTTTGTTCATCACAAGCTTATAGCCGACACCTCGAATGGAGTCGATTTGTACGGATTGCTGATTCATCTCCAGCTTCTTCCGCAGCGAGCTCACATGGACATCGACGGTACGCTGTCCGCCAATGTAATCGAATCCCCAGACGACGTTCATCAAGTCATCCCGCGTGATGACCATGCCTGGTCGCTGAACGAGATAGAGCAGCACTTCAAACTCCTTCGGACGCAGCGGAATCGCTTCGCCGTGCAGGACCACTTCATACTTCTCCGGATAGATTAGCAGCTCTCCCGCATGAATCACATTCTCCTTGGTTGCCGCTTGCGTTAGAGCCGATTCATCACCCGTTGTCCTACGCAGCACAGCCGAGACGCGTGCGAGCAGCTCTGCCACGCCAAATGGCTTGGTAATATAATCGTCTGCACCATGCTTCAAGCCTTGTACGACTTCTTCCTCCGCATTGCGCGCTGTTAGAATAATAATCGGAGTCCGCATCCCGGATTGCCGTATACGACTCAAAATCTCAAATCCGTTCATACCTGGCAGCATAATATCTAGAATAATCAAATCGTACATTTTCTGAAGGGCAGCCTGCAATCCCTCTGTGCCGTGATCAATAACAGTAATCTCGTATCCATCCTGCGATAAGTTATAAGAGAGTAGTCGAGCTAAGGTGGGCTCGTCCTCGATAATCAATATTTTTTGCGGCATGTGAATCGCAACCTCCTCGTCAAGCTCATTCCGGTCTTTTCGCCTCATTCATCATACCATGATTATGTTAACGCAGTGTAAATATTTTGTAAATCGACATTAATATTTACGAAACCGTCTGTTAAAATGCATGCTCCTGTACGACAGGAATTTCAATAATGAAGCGAGTGCCTACCCCGATCTCACTCTCCACCGAAATAGTCCCATCATGCGAATCCACAAGATGCTTCACGATCGAAAGACCAAGCCCCGTACCGCCTGAACTGCGCGACCGCGCTTTATCCACCCGATAAAACCGTTCGAAGATCCTTGGCAGATCCGCTTTCGGAATCCCAATCCCGGTATCTGAGATAATAAATCGAATTCGTTCATAATCCCCAGCAGCATTTACATCGACAGGCTCTAAGGTTACCTTCACTGCTCCACCTTCCGGTGTATACGAAATCCCGTTCGATACCAGATTCAGAATGATCTGGCGCAATCGATCTTCATCCGCTTCGGCATAGAGATGCTCAGGCACCTGCACTTGAAGATCGATAAGCTTCTTCGATGCTTCGGTCCGGAGCACATCCACCGTCGACTCCACGAAGCTGTGCAGTTCGACCGGGGAAAATTGAAGCGGCACGCGTTTGGACTCGATTTTGGACAACTCCAATATATCACCAATTAAGCGGTTCAAACGTTCACTCTCATCATAAATGATCTGCAAGAAAGAATTGGCCGTCGCAGGATCATTGACAGCGCCACTGAGCAAGGTCTCCGCGAATCCTTTGACCGCTGCGATCGGTGTCTTCAGCTCATGGGACACATTCGCAACAAACTCACTGCGCATCCGCTCCAATCGCCGAATCGCCGACAAATCCTGCATTAGTACCAAGATGCCGCCGAATTCGTCTTCCCAGATCATAGGCACAACATCGATCTCGAGTAAGCGCTCCTCTGGGAAATAGATCGTGACTTCGTCGCGCATCACTTCCCGCTTCTCAAGCCCTTCCGCGATCATCTTCGTCAATTCATACTGCTGCTTCACTTCAGTATAGCGATGCCCCAGCAAGTATCCTGTTTCTTTGCCCAGAATCATCTCGGCCATCTGATTGACGAGCACGATTTTGCCTGTTGGGTCTACCATAACAATGCCGTTAATCATATGTTCGAGCACATTTTTCAATCGGTTCTCATTCTCGCGAATCAAATTCATCTGGGTCTGCAGACTATCCGCCATAGCGTTAATTGCTGATCCGAGCTGCTCAATTTCATCTACATTTTTGACATCCACCCGCGAGCGGTAATTCATATGCTTTATCTGATGTGCGACGCGCGTTATTTTCTCAATCGGCCGTGTTAGATTATGAGCGATGCGATAGCTGATCATGCCCGCAAGCACGAACATAATCGCAAGACCTACAGATAAATAGATCCATAAAGCACGAATACTCGCCTCAACATCCTGAATGCTCATCGCAAGACGAACATAGCCTTCAAAATATGGCTTATTATGCACAGGCAAGGCGACGTATAACATATTTTCACCAAGCGTATTGCTGTAACGGATCTCACTTCCGAATCCCTTTGTCTGAGCATTCATCACTTCCTGCCGATCGAGATGGTTATCCATCGAGGCGGGATCATGGTCCGAATCTCCTAATACTTTGCCATCCTGTCGGATGAACGTCACCCGTGCTCCTGAGGATTTGCTGATTAGATGAGACTCCTCGGTTAATTGCTTGATCGCCTCCGGCTCCGTCGATTGAATTTGATCCCAATGGAAGGTCGTATCAATGATTTTTATTTCCCGGGTCATATTCTCTTCCAACGCTTCGATATGAGATCTTTTGAATACTTGCACCATATAGAAACCGGAAGCTGCCATCGATAAACCAATAAGGACGATCATGATCACTGTAAGTCGAACTTTGAATTTTTTCATCACACGCATCCTATCTGTTCATAAGGTTTACCTCTTATCGTACCGAGACATGCCTTTTTTGGCTAGACATCGTAATGTTAAGATTTTATGAAGGGCATGGTAGGCGGTTGCCATCCGTTGTTGAACCAGAATAGACAAGACCACCGGAATCGATGCTTGAGGCGAAAAATATCCCATGGCAATAACAATCCCAAGTGAGATATTCCGCATGCCGGTAGCGTACGCAACAGTTACTTGCAGTGAAGCATCGGTACTCCCCTTCGTTAGCCATCGCGATCCTACGGCCCCGACCCCGTAACACAGCGCTACCAATAGGATAACCATTGGCACGAGCTTCATCATATCTTGCGATACACCCTCTACAAATGGCGCAATCGCCGAAGCGTTCAATAGAATAACCGCGAGAAAAGCTAGCTTGGACGTGGGAAGCATAACCGATGCCGTACGTTCCTTAGCTTGCCCCTTCGATATCTCATACACGGCGACACCAAGTGCCGTAGGCAACACAACAATCCAGATTAGATCTAGCATAACCCCCATTGTATCGATGGTCACCAACTGACCAAATGTCCACTCGATCGCATGCGGAACCACAACGGGACTTATTACCGCATCCAGGACAACCAATGCCAAGATCAAAGGTACACTGCCTTGCGACAGTCCCACCCAAATGATAGAGGAGACACCAAGTGGAATGACGGTGAACAATACCAGCCCGACCACATAAGGAGAGTTCGAGCCAAAGACCACTGATCCGAGCAAATAGGCTAACACGGGGGACACCAGATGAGCTAACCCTAGCGTTAACAGCATCAAGCCCGGCTTACGAAAGACTTACTTCAGATGCTCCATACCACATCCCAGCGCCATGACGAACGTCGAATAACCGAACAAATACGGAATGGAATCTACTGCTGGCTGCAGCATTGGAGCAAAAAGAAACCCCAGCAATAACGCACCCGGGGTCAGTAGGAACATGTATTTATCAACCCATTGACTAAACTGTATGCCGTAGGAACGCATCGATACGTCCTATTTGAACACAGGGTCTTTGAATTGAGATAACTTCGTTAAGGAGTCTTGCTCGACATCTGCATGCAGGCTGTTACCATGGGAATCCATCGTCACAATCGCAGCAAAGCCTTCCACCTGCAAATGCCACATTGCTTCTGGAATACCAAATTCCATAAAGTCTACGCCATTTACCTTGTTCAAGCATTGTGCATAATATTGCGCTGCGCCACCGATCGCGTTCAGGTAGACAGCTCCATGCTCTTGCAGCGCCGCGAGCGTCTTGGCCCCCATGCCACCTTTTCCGATCACCGCACGAATACCGAATTTCTTAATAATATCGCCTTGATAAGGCTCCTCACGAATACTTGTCGTCGGTCCAGCGGCCTTCACATGCCAGCCTTCCTCATCCTTCATCATGACAGGCCCGCAGTGGTAAATGACCGCTCCGTTCAGGTCGATCGGCGCATCATGATCCATCAAGTATTTGTGAAGCGCATCGCGGCCGGTGTGCATCTCGCCATTAATGACAACAACATCACCAACGCGAAGGGAACGAATTTGCTCTTCAGTAATCGGCGTTGTGAGTACAACTTCACGGCGTTCCGCGCCTTTAACTTCACGAACCTCTTCTTCAGCAGCATCGTTCATCGTCACTTCTGTACCTTGCTCGTAGATCCATTCTTGAATTTCGCCGCTCTCTGCGTTAATTAGTACTCCTTGTCTGCGATATGCCCAGCAGTTGTATGCCACAGAGACGAAAAAGCTCGCCGGTAGACGATCCATCACGCCGATTTTACAACCAAGCAGCGACACTTGTCCGCCGAAGCCCATCGTACCGATCCCCAGTTTATTCGCGTTCTCCAGAATATAATCTTCTAGCTTCGCTAGATCTTCAATCTCGTTCACGTCATCCACATGCCGGAACAATTGCTGCTTCGCGAGCTCATATCCGGTTGTCCGGTCGCCGCCGATCCCTACCCCGATAAATCCAGCACTACAGCCTTGACCTTGCGCTTGATATACCGCATGCATAATGCATTTGCGAATACCATCGAGATCACGACCAGCCTTACCCAGCCCTTCTAACTCCGTAGGCAGACTGTATTGGATATTCTTGTTCTCACAACCGCCGCCCTTAAGTATCAGACGCACATCAATCTCATCGCGTTCCCATTGTTCGAAATGAATGACCGGTACGCCAGGACCGATATTATCACCAGAGTTCGCACCGGTTAAAGAGTTCACGGAATTCGGACGCAGCTTGCCGTTCTTCGTCGCGCGTTGAATGGCATGCTTGATCTGCTGCTTCATGACGATTTGATTCGTCCCTACCGGGGTATGAACGATAAATGTCGGCATTCCCGTATCTTGGCAAATCGGAGACACATTACATTCCGCCATCTCAATATTTTGAGCGATTGTGGATAGCGCAATCCCTGCACGGGTTGCTTGATCTTCCGCTTCACGCGCTTTCTTCACTGCACGCCGTACATCCGCCGGCAAATTCGTCGAAGTCTCTACAATCAACTGATAGACGCTTTCTTCAAACTGCTGCATGTTGTCCATTTTCCCCTCTCATGATTCACGAAATCCTATCTTAACCATCGCTTCTATCATAGCATAGCCAGCTGGATCTATAAACGCTTTCATGTCCAATGGCTGTAAATTGTTGTGCAAATTAACCATTTCGAAGCTGGCTTCGATCGACTATGATAGGAGTATATGTTGACGATAAAGGGGACTCAAATGGATGGAAAAGCATTTTTCAGCCTATATGTATAGGCTTCGCTATATTGAACGATGGAGTCTGATGCGCAATGTGATGCCTGAGAATGTCGCGGAGCACTCGTATCATGTCGCCTTGCTCACACATATGCTCTGCACGATCGGCAATCAGGAATTCAACCGGCAAGTGGATACCCATCAAGCCGTCACGATGGCCTTATTCCATGATGCGACGGAAGTCTTCACAGGGGACATTCCCACTCCGGTCAAACACCATAACCCACGCATCCTGGCGAACTTCCGTGAGATTGAAGATATTGCTTCCGAGCGCTTAATCAGTATGGTGCCAGCTAAGCTGCTGCCTGTCTATGAACCATTGCTGGATAGCAAAGCTGATCAACATTCCGAGCTTCGCAAATACGTCAAAGCCGCCGATTTATTAGACGCCTATTTGAAGTGTGTCACCGAGCTCACCGCAGGAAATCGAGAGTTCGCTGAAGCGAAGCGCCAGACCGAGGAGAAACTTCAGCAGTTGTCGATGCCTGAGGTAGACTACTTCCTGACGTATCTTGCGCCCAGCTTCGAGAAGACGCTTGATGAGTTGTCCGAGACCGAGTAAAAACAGATTATTTCATAACAAAGAACCGCACCTCCATTTATAAGGAGAGTGCGGTTCTTTCCATTGCCGGAGCGAACATGATCGGGAACAAGAGATCCTTTATGATAGAATTTCTTAGATGAAGCTGCGTACCAACAACGGAGAGGAAGGTTGAAACTGGAGGAGTGAACACGTTCGCCTTTGTTTTCGGATTTCCTCCTTCGACAATTCATTCAAGAAATCCGATAACAACAGCGGCCGGAAGTTCAACCTTTCTCGGAGTTACAACGAGCAGCCACAACCTACAAGTTCGAGCATAACAGAGCACTTGACCAATCATGTGAGCGACCTATCCGTTCACAATGTCCCCGCCGTTCACGTGAATCATCTGGCCTGTGATGTACGAGGCATCTTCACTCGCGAGAAAGACATAACTCGCCGCGAGCTCTTCCGGCTGCCCCGGCCGCCCCATTGGCGTGTCGGAACCAAAGGTACTGACCTTCTGTTCATCGAAGCTCGCTGGAATGAGCGGCGTCCAGATCGGTCCTGGCGCGACGCCATTCACACGGATCCCTTGCGCGACGAGCGATCCTGCGAGCGAACGCGTGAAGGAGACGATCGCTCCCTTGGTCGCGGAATAATCGATTAACTCTGGGCTTCCCTTATACGCCGTAATCGATGCCGTATTGACGATGCTGCTCCCCTGTTTCAGATGAGGCAGCGCCATTTTCGTGAGATGGAAATAGCCGAAAATATTCGTCTTAAACGTTCGAAGCAGCTGTGCCGTCGTGATATCCGACAAGGACTTCTGCGGGTATTGTTCGGCTGCATTGTTCACGACAATATCAAGCTGACCCCAAGCGTCGATCACCTGCTTCACAGCTGTCTTACAGAAGTGCTCCTCCCCGATATCACCGCCGATCGCAATACACTGCCGACCGAGCTGTTCCACAGATTGCTTTGTCTCCTGTGCATCTTGTTCTTCATTAAGATAGAGGATGGCTACATCTGCGCCTTCCTTAGCGAAGGCTAAGGCCACTGCTCTACCTATTCCACTATCTCCGCCAGAGATAATTGCCTTCTTGCCTGCCAATTTCCCTGCCGGTTTATAATGTTTCCCCTCAAAAGCGGGCCTTGGTGTCATTTCCGCTTCAATACCCGGTTGCTGATTCTGATGTTGCGGCGGGTTGATCGCTTTTTGCTTGGACTGCGGCATACTTATTCCTCCTACACTAACACAAGTTCTCGGTTAGATTGCCCCAATTCCCCACACTTATAACAAACTGGTAATGTTCTATCCATAAAACACCTATACTGACCTGCTCGAAGTTGGGCAAATTAATACTCGTAAAGCCAAACTCAATCTTTAGGAGGTTATTTCATTGAAAAAAATCGCAGCAGCAGTCCTTTCCGCCTGTTTAGTATTATCTGTCGCTTCCGTAGCGTCAGCAGCTCCAGCAGAGCAACATCCGAAACACAAAATGCATGCGAAAAGTCATCATAAGATGCATGCGAAAAGCCACAAAATGCATGCAAAGAGCACACATAAAACGAAAAAGCTGCATGCAAAATCCCACAAAAAAGGTCATATCAAGATGAAAGGCTTAACGCCGAAAGCATTACCGAAAACAGGTTTTGGCGGCGTAAGCGAATAACAATAAAAAGAGGGGAAACCCTCTTTTTAATCATTTTTGCTAAGGAATTGAAATGATGACACCAAAACAGCGAAATTCCTTTATCATTGCCATTGTTATGACCTTACTTTTTGTTGGATGCTCTACGCGGCCTTCTGCAGAAGTGAAACCTCAAGTTTTACCCAAAAATCAACCTACGCAGGAGATGGCACCTCTACAACCCAAAACAGAGTCGCTGCCACCATCAGCCGCTTCATCAATTGCTGTGAAGTCTGAAAAAGCAGTCCGCACTGGCATCATTCCCAATAAAATACTTATACCATCCGTTCGGATCCAGACGTCCGTAGAACCTGTCGGTGTTCTCGATAACGGCCAGATGGAAGTCCCTGAATCTACAGAACGTGTCGGCATCTTAATGAATGGTGTGAAAGCAGGGGAGCAAGGAAATGCCGTTATCGCAGGACATGTTGATAACTATACGGGACCGGCTATATTCTATGGTCTCAAAAAATTAAAAAAAGATGATCCGATCATTCTCTCCGATGCCTCTGGAAAATACTTGGTCTATAAGGTGCTCTCTGTCGAATCGTTTAAGACTGCAGAGGCACCGATCGACCGGGTATTTGGTAAAACGGATGAATCGCGGTTAAATCTGATCACTTGTACAGGGAAGTATGATCGCAAGAAGAAAGAGCATGAGAAACGATTGATTGTTTTCGCACGGCTCATGAAATAAATATCTCCACATGAAAAACCCCGAGACCAATATTGGTCTCGGGGTTCTCGATATATCCATTTCGTGGCATTAACCTTGAACGACTTTGATCACATTACGAACAGAATCTGCCGATTTATCCAGCGCAGCTTTCTCATCTGCCGTTAATTCAAGCTCGAATACTTTCTCGATGCCGTTACCGCCAAGAATTGTCGGTACGCCTAAGAACAAGTTGTGATAGCCGTATTCACCTTCAAGCAATGCGATAACTGGAATGATGCGTTTCTTATCTTTAATAATCGCTTCTGCCATCTGAACCAAGGAAGCTGCTGGTGCATAGTATGCACTACCGTTACCGAGCAAGTTAACGATTTCGCCGCCGCCAACGCGAGTGCGTTGAACGATGGCTTCGATGCGATCGGCCGGTATTAATTTCTCGATTGGGATACCGCCTACGTTCGAATAACGAACGAGAGGTACCATATCGTCGCCGTGGCCGCCAAGTACGAAACCACGTACGTCTTCAACCGATACGTGAAGCTCTTGTGCGATGAATGTGCAATAGCGAGCCGTATCTAGAACACCGGATTGACCGATAACTCGGTTTTTAGGGAAGCCAAGTGTCTCGAACGCTGCATATGTCATTGCATCGACAGGGTTGCTAAGGATGATGACAATCGAATCTGGGCAATATTTCTTGATATTCTCACAGACCGATCTAACGATACTTGCGTTCGTGCTCACAAGATCATCACGGCTCATGCCCGGTTTGCGAGCAATCCCCGCCGTTATGATCACGATATCGGAATCTGCTGTATCTTCGTAATTGGACGTACCGATAATGTTGCTATCGAAGCCTTGAACTGGACTTGCTTCCAGCATATCAAGTGCTTTTCCTTTCGTCGGGTTCTCAAGCTGAGGTATATCCAGCAGCACTACATCCCCGAGTTCTTTTTGCGCAAGCATTAATGCTGTTGTTGCTCCTGTGAATCCAGCGCCAACGACGGTAATCTTTTTACGTTGAATAGCCATGATTGCAATTGCCTCCCTTAAATGAAACTACATATTTTTGATAATTTCATCCGCAAATGCAGAGCATTTCACTTCTGTCGCGCCTTCCATGAGACGAGCAAAGTCGTAAGTTACTGTTTTGTTGTTGATGGAAGTCTCCATCCCTTTGTAGATGAGGTCTGCAGCTTCCTGCCAGCCGAGGTGCTCTAGAAGCATAACGCCGGATAGGATAACAGAACCTGGGTTCACTACGTCAAGATCTGCATATTTCGGAGCCGTACCATGTGTCGCTTCGAAGATCGCGTGACCTGTTACATAGTTGATATTCGCACCTGGTGCAATACCGATACCGCCAACTTGGGCTGCAAGCGCATCAGACAAATAGTCACCGTTCAAGTTAAGCGTTGCGATGACATCGAAGTCTGTTGGACGTGTCAATACTTGTTGCAATGCGATGTCCGCGATCGCGTCTTTAACAAGAATAGCACCTGCTGCAAGCGCATCTGCTTGTGCTTTGTTCGCTGTATCTACGCCGTCAGCTGCTTTGATACGGTCATATTGATCCCAAGTGAATACTTTATCGCCGAATTCTTGCTCAGCCACTTCGTATCCCCAGTTCTTGAACGCGCCTTCCGTGAACTTCATAATGTTCCCCTTATGTACCAGGGTTACACTCTTACGTCCATGCTTAATAGCGTATTCAACAGCAGCGCGCACTAGACGCTTGGAGCCCTCTTCCGATACAGGTTTAATCCCGATACCCGAAGTCTCTGGGAAGCGAATTTTCTTCACGCCCATTTCTTGTTGCAAGAACTCAAGCACTTTCTTCACTTCAGCAGAACCTGAAGCATACTCGATACCTGCATAGATATCTTCTGTATTCTCACGGAAAATGACCATGTCTACGAGTTCAGGACGTTTTACAGGCGAAGGTACGCCATCGAAATAACGAACTGGACGCAAACAAGTATACAAATCTAATTCTTGACGAAGCGCAACGTTCAAGGAACGAATACCGCCGCCGATTGGCGTTGTAAGAGGTCCTTTGATCGCTACGATATATTCACGAATCGCTGTTAACGTATCATTTGGCAACCACTCGCCGTACGCATTGAATGCTTTCTCCCCTGCAAACACTTCGTACCAAGCGATTTTCTTGTCGCCATTGTAAGCTTTCTCTACCGCTGCATCCAGCACGCGTTTGGAAGCTTTCCAGATATCGCGGCCTGTGCCGTCACCTTCGATGAATGGAATAATCGGGTTGCTAGGAACCTGAAGTTTTCCGTTATCGATCGTAATTTTGTCGCCTTCTGTTGGTAAAGCAAATTTCTCGAGTTGCATGTAATAAATCCTCCTTCATCTTCTTACGAATTCTATCTATCAACACTACCTATGATCATACAGGAAAGATCAACGATTTTGAATCGGAACATATTTTTGATTCGTGAGACCCGTATATTCTGCGCGAGGGCGAATAAGTCGGTTATTCTCATACTGTTCCAAAATATGCGCTGTCCATCCGGATACACGGCTGATCGCAAAGATTGGTGTAAAGAGCTCGCGCTGAATGCCAAGGATCGTATAGACCGATGCAGAGTAGAAATCAACATTCGGCTTGAGACCCTTCTGGCCTGTAACCATCTCTTCAATACGAACGGACATGTCGTACAATTCCGTGTTGCCTTGCAGCTCGCTGAGGTTTTGCGACATCTTCTGCAAATGCTTCGCACGCGGATCGCCGTTCTTGTATACACGATGACCAAAGCCCATAATCTTTTCTTTGTTATCCAGCTTGGTCTGAACATAATCTTCGACACGATCGAAGGATCCGATCTCCTCTAACATGACCATCACCGCTTCGTTCGCTCCGCCATGAAGAGGTCCCTTCAATGCGCCAATTGCTGAAGTTACGCCAGAATAAATATCCGATAAGGTTGCAACGGTTACGCGCGCTGCGAATGTGGATGCATTCAACTCATGGTCTGCATGAAGAACGAGAGCTTGATTTAGCGCTTTCACGGCTAGTTCGCTAGGTTCTTCCCCATTGAGCATATACAAAAAGTTATGCGCAATAGATACGCCGGCTTTTGGGGCAATCGGCTCAAGACCTGCGCGAAGACGAGATAAAGCAGCTACAATCGTTGGCAATTGCGCTTGCAATTTAATCGCTTTCCGGGTATTCGCTTCAGGACTCATATCATTCGCTGTTTCATCATACAAAGCAAGTGCAGAGACGGCCGACCGCAATGCTGCCATCGTGTTCGTCCCACTAGGATACAATCTCATTTGGTCAACCAATTCAGCTGGAATCGCGGCGGATTCACTCAGGTCACGAAGCAATTGATCCAATTCGGCTTGCACAGGGAATCTTCCAAACCAGAGTAAATAGATTACTTCTTCAAAAGATGCATTTACTGCAAGATCATCAATATTATAGCCACGGTATGTCAGAGCACCGTCAATAATGGAGCTGATCGATGAAGTTGTTGCAACAATTCCTTCCAAGCCCTTTGTCGCTGTCATATACTTCTCTCCTTTGCAATGTTAGCGAGATAATCGTTAAAAAAAGATAAAAGCAGCGTGAAATTTGTCCGAAAATGAAAGCGGTTCCCTTCCAGGTCCCTCTATTTGTCAATACTCATTGCTATACTAATAATATAAGACTTTGGCTGTTATGTGAACACGTAAAGCTGGAAAAGGGAATAGAATTGATTTATCACACCTATAATAAAAAGATGTCAGTATAAGGAAAAATGAGTAAATCTGATACGTGGTCAACATGTGAACGCGCGTACGATGAATCCGATTATCTTTTTTTGTAACCTATTTCATAGGGTCAATTAAAGATGGTACAATAAGCGAAAATCAGCAAAAAAAGGGGCATCCGCATGCGCAATTCATTATGTATCGGCATCATTGACATCGGATCCAATTCCATTCGACTCGTCGTATACAATCGTTCAGAGAACGGAGCTTTTCAAATTATTGATGAGAGCAAATACGCAGCAAGGCTTAGTCAGCTTGTCGATTCGGAGAATGTTATCGATTTGGATCAACTCGGGCCATTGATTGAACGTTTAAATCATTTCAAGCGGATTTGTGAAATCCATCAAGCAGATACGATCCGCGTGGCGGCGACAGCCGCGATCCGCAATGCGGTCAATCGGGACGCGCTCATCTCGTATTTGCAACAACATACCGGCTTAACAATCGAAGTCATATCCGGCGAGCAGGAGGCCTACTACGGATTTATTAGCATGGCGAACACCATGGACGTTCATGACGGATTTCTTATAGACATCGGCGGCGGCAGCACCGAGATCACTTTATTTAGAGATCGTAAGATCGTGAAGAGCGTGTCCTTCCCGTTTGGTTGTGTAAATACAGCGAAAACATTCGGTCAGAGTGATCCCTTATCCGATTCGGATTTGATGCGGATACAAGCCATGATCCAAGAAGCTATAGTACGGGAACCGTGGCTTACAAATGCACCAGGTTTGCCTATGATCTGTTTAGGCGGAGCAGCACGCACCATTGCTAAAATGGAGCAGATGCGCACAAAATACTCGCTCCAACGTATTCATCAATACCAAATGGAATCCGCTCAAGTGTCAGACATGCTGGATCGGCTCCGAGAACTCCCGTTCGCGCAGCGCGCCAGCGTACCCGGATTGTCCAAAGACCGTGTAGATATCATTATTCCCGGCATCATTATTCTACAGACGATGTTCCAGCATTGCAGTTGCACGCATTATTTGATGAGCGGCTCAGGTATACGAGATGGCCTGTTCTATGAGACCATTATGCCGAAAGCGCCGATTGTCCCAGACGTATTGGAACACAGCCTGAATAACTTGATGGCTCTGCGTTTATCCGCTATTCCAAGGGATCATGTCGACCAAGTCAACCGACTTGGGAACCAGCTTTTCCAAAGCCTTCAAGAGAACAAGCCATTTAAGCTGACTACACAGGACGGGTTGTATTTGCACATCAGCTCATTGCTCTATCGAATCGGTACTATGATTGATTATTACGGGTATAGTCAACATACATTTTATCTGATCATGAATGCACGCCTATATGGCTTGACGCATCGGGAACAAATCCTCTGCGCTATGATTGCCTCTTATACGACCAAAGGCCGTGCGCGTCGAGCCGTTGCTGAGTACAAAGATATACTTGATGAAAGCGATTATCCGCGAATATGCAAGCTAGGGTCTTTGCTCCAGCTGGCCATTGCGCTCGACAAAAGCGAAACGCAATCCATACAATCACTGGACATTCTAATTCGAAAAAATAAATTGCGGATACAGGCCTTGCGCCATCATGGTATCGCCTTTGAACAGATGGAAGTGCAAGGTGTAGCAAAAGAGTTCAAAAAATCGTGGGAGCTTACCCCTATACTCACATCAGAGATTGAACCACTTGCCTCAACTTGAGAAACACAACAAAAAGGAGCCGCTTCGTTGAAGCTGGCTCCTTTTGATTCAAACACGTCAATTGGGGTGGCTTGTGTCCCTCATCAGACACGGACAGGCATGACCTTCCATGCTTCAATCTGCATCGCTTCGAACTGGCTCCGGCAAGGTCTGCCGTCTTGTCTCACACGCGCATACGTGCCATTCAATTGTAATTCCCTTGCCTTTACATTATCTCGCAGCTTCAACTGAAGCATTTGAATCAGGGACTTACAGAGCGCCTTATCGATCACGGGACACATGAGTTCAATCCGTCGCGTCAAATTCCTTGTCATCCAATCCGCACTCGATAAATACACTTCTTCGTCTCCGCCATTTTTGAAATAGATAATCCGAGAATGCTCCAAGAACCGATCCACGATGCTAATGACGCGAATATTCTCGCTGAGGCCTGGCACTCCTGGTCGCAAACAACATACCCCTCGCACGATGAGGTCGATCCGAACGCCCATCTGCGAAGCCGCATAGAGATGGTCAATCATTTCTTGATTGGACAATGAATTCACTTGCGCGATAATATGCGCTTCCTTCCCTTCTGCGGCCCATTTCATTTCGCGTTCGATCTTCATGATCAGCTTGTCCTTTAATTCCGTAGGCGCAACGCCAAATGCCTGCCAATCATGCGGTGCGGAATACCCCGTCACCTCATTGAACAGAAGCGACGCATCTTCGCCGATCACGGGGTTCGCTGTGAACAAACCTGCATCCGTGTATAGCTTGGCTGTATTTTCATTGTAATTGCCGGTTCCAACGTGGACATACCTACGGAGCATCGACTGTTCGCGCCGAACGACAAGCGTAATCTTCGCATGCGTTTTTAAGCCTACGAGTCCGTATACAACATGACAACCCGCCTTTTCGAGTTGGCGTGCCCAAGCGATATTCCGTTCTTCGTCGAACCGCGCCTTCAGCTCTACGACAACGGTCACTTGCTTCCCGGACTCAGCTGCCCTCGCCAGCGCCTGAACAAGGATAGAGTTGCCTGAGACACGGTATAACGTCATTTTAATCGCTAGTACTTCAGGGTCATCCGCAGCTTGACATACAAAATCGTTCACGGCATCAAATGATTCATAGGGATGATACATCAGCACATCCTTCGTCCGCAGCACTTGGAACAAATCTTCTGCATCGGCCAACTCTTCTGGATATACGGGGTCGAGCTTAGGAAATCGCAGATGGTCCACATTCTGCAGCGACATCGCGAACTTCATCAAGAAGCTTAAGTCAATGGGACCGTCAATCGTAAACACATGCTCCATAATTTCGAACTCTTCTTTGAGCAGTTGAAGCGCATAGGGGTGCATCCCTGATTCGACTTCGAGTCGGACCGGAACACCCCAACGACGACGCCTTAGCTCTTTCTCAATCTCTTCCAGTAAATCCTCTGCGCCTTCTTCATCCAGCGTCAGGTCGGCGTTCCTTGTCATGCGGAACCCATGAACAGCAACAGGGATATAGCCGCTAAACAACATTTCAATATGTACTTTAATCAGGTCTTCTAACAAGATGAACTCTTGTTTCTTGCTGTTCGTCCGACTAGGAACATGAATATACCTCGGAAGGATCGATGGGACCTGTACGACGGCAAAAAACAGATCTTGATCGGTTTCCTTCGATCCATCCGACCATTCATGTTTCCGTTGTAATACGACGGCCAGATACAGCTCGTTCGTATGAACCAACGGAAAAGGGCGGCTCTGGTCCACAGCCATTGGCGTTAATACCGGAAACACAATTTCATCAAAATAAACCTGCATGGCTTTTTGCTGCGTGTTATTCAAATCGTCAAACGTTGTAAATACCAAACCCTCTTTATGCAAACTCCGAATTAATTCCCGATAGGTTCGATATTGATCCGTTACTGCTTTGTTCGTCCGCTTCATCAAGCGCTTCAATAACCCTGAAGGGGTATAGCCGGTAAAGTCTTTTTTGTGATATCCAAGCCGTATTTGATCATGGATACCCGCGACGCGCACACTCATAAACTCATCCAAATTGCTTGATACAATTGATAAAAATTTCACCCGTTCCAAGAGCGGCGTCTCTGGATCCTGGGCCTCCTCCAGAACCCGGCGATTAAACTCCAACCAACTTAAGTCACGATTCACATATTTTGCAGAAATCATCCGTGTCTGAATTCCTCTCTCCACAAGGGATTAAACCTTATCCTATTATGAGTCTATTATTCAGTACGAATGTTTGGACAGTTTTAAGATTTTGTAAACGCAGTGTAAACATAAATTAAAGTCGTGATTTGATCAATACAAGCATAGGTATAGGAGAGACAAGTATTAACGCATTCTCGCTAGAAGGGAGCACTCTCCTGTGGAACATTTGGTTGTCAAAAAACTGCTGCGCGGCTGCTGGGTTCTCTTCATCTGCATCGCCATCATATACGCGCTCTACTTCGTTACGCCGCTGATCTACCCGTTCGTCTTAGCGTGGGTTATCGCTTATTTCCTCAATCCCATCGTCAATATGCTAGAGCAGAAGATGAGGATGCCCCGGTGGCTTGCCGTCACAATCGCCATATTCGGATTCGTCGTTACGATGCTGACCATCGTGTCCGCTGTCATTACGCGCATCATTATCGAAATCTTCAACTTATCTCAGTCGCTTGAAGGCAGCATCGATAATCTGAAGAACATGTTCGTGAACATCCTCGAAAACGAACGGCTAAACCGATTCATCACCCAAATCAGCTCATTCTATGAAAATAACCACAGCGTGCAGGACACCATCAACAACAATATGAACCATACGGCACAGACTTTAGCCGATGCCTTCTCCAACCTGATCAGCACGATGCTGAACAGCATCCTGTCCATTCTCTCCTCGCTGCCGAATATCGCCACGATCTTCATCGTCGTCATTCTGGCTGTCTTCTTTATTAGTAAAGATTGGGTTGAGCTTATGCGATGGGTACGCAAATGGCTGCCTGAGCGCGTCAAGCAGCCAGTCTCGATCATATGGGTCGATCTTCAGAAAGCATTGGTCGGATATCTCAGAGCGCAATTTATCGTAATCTCGTTAACAGCCATCGTTGTCATTCTAGGCCTAATTATTCTACATATCCAATATGCGATTACGATTGGGCTGCTCATTGGTCTCCTTGACCTCATGCCCTATCTCGGGGTTGGTATTGCGATGGTACCGTGGATTGCCTATTCTTACATGAGTGGCGACCATAATCAAGCCATTGGTCTTGGTATCCTCTACTGTGTCATTCTCATTGCAAGGCAGATTGTTGAGCCGAAAATCCTTGCTTCGAGCGTGGGGTTAAATCCGCTTCCCACGTTAATCGCCATGTTCGTCGGTCTTCAACTCTTCGGCATACTCGGACTCATTATTGGCCCTGTTACGCTCGTCATTGCATCCGCAATCCAACGTGCGAACGTGTTCCGTGACGTATGGCATTATATTTTTAGAGGTGGGCGTCACATCTAACGGCGGTAGATGGTAAACCGACCATTCTGCATCTTCTTCATGATCCACATGAGGATCAACCAGCGGTACAGCGGCCGCGTCAGCGGGAACGCTAACGTAAACCCAATGATATCCGTTATAAAGCCAGGAATGATGAGCAGCCATCCGCCGAGCAGCACGCATATCCCATCGATAAAGGTACGCCCAGGGACTTTTCCTTCACTCATTTGCTTCTTCGCGTCCTCTAGCACCTTCATGCCCTCAAATCGAGCGATGGCTACACCCAGAAGGGATGTAAGTGCCATGAGAAGTAACGTGTAGCCGCCGCCAATCCATCGGCTAACGAGCGTGATACCGAATGCTTCGACAATGAATACACCCAAGATAACCCACATGCTATTCCTCAATAACATCCGAGGCCCTCCTTTCTACAGCTTGTTCTAAGCAAGCATATAATTCTGGCGCTTCCTTGTCCATTCGCACCGGGCGAAAATCACGGTTGACCCATATATGATGCGTCTCACCGGATACAAGCAGCTTGCCTTCAGGCGCCGCCGTTACAGGGGATGATGCCAATGCTCTGCGCTCCTCGTCCGAATATAGACGCACTTCGGATTGGAAATGCAGCTTCCGCGAACTATAGGCAGCGATGCGGGTGCATACCGTCACTTGATCATCGTACTTCGCAGGCAGCCGGAATTTCGTCGTGAGCTCCGTAACGGGCAGCAATAATCCTCGTTTCTCAATATCAATGTATTCAATCCCTAACTCACGGATGAGCTCGGTTCGCCCAATTTCGAACCAGTTCAAATAATTCGCGTGATACACAACTCCCATTTGATCTGTCTCTTGATATCTTACCCGTAATTGCGTATAAAACCAACGGCTATATTGTTCTGCTTCCATGATTGTAGGCAGGCCCCTTTCTTGCAAAAAAAGAGCAATGGCTAGTCCCATTGCTCTTTCTTATTTTATCGCTATCTATAATGAATTAACGTTTTTTCGCGTGGCAAACTTTGATCAAGTTCGTCGAGCCGGATTGACCAGCAGGCACACCTGCAGTAATCACGATCAGATCGTCTTCTTCCACAAGACCGGAGTTGAATCCGCCTTGGATCGCGCTATCGAACATGCTGTCTGTCGATGTCGCAACTTCGCCTTTAACTGGGATAACACCCCAAGTTAATGCAAGACGACGCATCACTTGTTCTTCAGGCGTTACAGCAACGATTGGAGCTTTCGGACGGTATTTGGATACCATACGCGCTGTGTAACCGGATTGTGTCGAGCTGATGATCGCTTTTGCATCCAAATCAAGCGCAGAGCTTGCAACCGCTTGGCTGATCGCTTCTGTGATGGAAGCTTGTTGTGCTAAGCGTTGTTTGAAGAACAACTCGCGGTGATGAAGCGCCGCTTCCGCACGCTCAGCAATACGAGACATCGTCTGAACGGATTCAACAGGGTATTTCCCCGCAGCTGTCTCACCAGAAAGCATGATTGCATCTGTACCGTCGAAAATCGCGTTCGCTACGTCACTTGCTTCAGCGCGTGTAGGTCTTGGGTTACGTTGCATGGAATCAAGCATTTGTGTAGCTGTAATAACCGGTTTACCTGCACGGTTACATTTCTCAATCATCAATTTCTGTGCAAGAGGCACTTCTTCCGCTGGGATCTCAACACCAAGGTCACCACGAGCAACCATCAGGCCGTCAGACACTTCAAGGATTTCATCCAAGTTGTCCACACCTTGTTGGTTCTCAATTTTGGAGATGATTTGGATATGCGTAGCGTTATGCTTCTCAAGCAATTCACGGATTTCAAGCACGTCGCTTGCTTTACGAACGAACGAAGCTGCGATGAAGTCGATTCCTTGCTCAATACCGAAACGAATATCGCTAGCATCTTTTTCTGTGATCCCTGGCAAAGAAATTTTAACGCCTGGAACGTTAACACCTTTCTTGCTCTTGATTGTGCCGCCGTTCACAATTTTACACTTGATTTCAGTTCCTTTGATCTCAACAACTGTTAAACCAATCAAACCGTCATCGATTAGAATTGTGGATCCAACTTCGACATCATTCGGCAACTGTTCATATGTAACCGAAATGCGATCTTTATCGCCAAGAATTTCTTCTGTCGTTAATGTAATATACTCATCTTGAACCAAGTCGATAGGCTCAACTGCCAATTTACCCGTACGAATTTCTGGGCCTTTCGTATCTAGTAGAATTGCAACAGTTTTATTTAATTCCTGGCAAGCTTGACGAATCGTCTTGATTCGATTGCCGTGCTCTTCAAAATCACCATGGGAAAAATTAAGACGTGCTACATTCATGCCAGCTAGAATCAGTTTCTTTGTATTTTCTAGGGATTCGCTGGATGGACCGATCGTACATACAATTTTAGTTTTGCGCATTATGATTTCCTCCGTTTTCAAAGCATCTCTTCACAACTAATTAATTTACAACAAAATAGCATTTTTGTACATGAGAATTGTCATATCTACAATATTACCAGTCTCTCCAACTGTGCCGGAAGCCAATCATTAAACTTCATCAAAGGTAAACTTACCAATTTTCCGAAATTTATTATAGCGGTCTTCAAGCAATTGTTCTGTCGACATTTCTCTTAATTCAGACAATTGTTTCTCAATAGCCATCTTGATCCATTCCGCCTGGGAAGTCAAATCTTTATGAGCGCCTCCACGCGGTTCTGGCACGATTTCTTCAATAATTTCCATCCGCAGCAAATCAGAAGCCGTGATCTTCAGCGCTTCTGCGGCTTGATCGGCCTTACCCGCGTCTTTCCATAAAATTGAAGCTGCACCATTCGGTGAGATGGCCGAATAAATCGCATTTTCCAGCATGATGACGCGATTTCCGACGCCAAGCGCAAGTGCGCCGCCGCTTCCGCCTTCCCCAATCACAACACAAATGATCGGTACCCGAAGCAGCATCATATCACGCAAATTCCGAGCGATCGCTTCGGATTGCCCGCGCTCTTCAGCGGTGTTTCCTGGATATGCACCTTTGGTATCGATAAACGTAATAATCGGGCGATTAAACTTGTCCGCTTGCTGCATCAAACGAAGCGCTTTGCGGAATCCTTCCGGATGCGGACTGCCGAAGAAACGCGCGATATTATCTTTCATATCTTTCCCGCGTTGGTGTCCGATAACCGTAACCGGCATCCCGTTTAATTTTGCCAAGCCTCCTACAATCGCCATATCATCGCCGAACAACCGATCGCCATGAAGCTCCATGAAGTCGGTAAAAATCGCTTGAATAAAGTCAAGCGATGTCGGGCGCCCCTGGTGACGTGCTAGATGCATTTTCTGAGAAGGGGATATGTTCGTGTACACTTCTTCCTCTATTTGCTTATAGCGCTCTTCCAGGCGCGCAATTTCGTCTGTGAAATCGATCCCCTTCTCGGAGCCGAATTGTTTCAGTTCATCGATTTTTTTGCGCATTTCGACGAGAGCCGTCTCAAAAGGCATTTCATTCGCCATGTGAAACATCCCCCTTCACCGTGTGGAAATCAAGCAGTTTGGTCAATGTGCTGC
Organism: Paenibacillus guangzhouensis; assembly: GCF_009363075.1. Taxonomy (NCBI): domain Bacteria; kingdom Bacillati; phylum Bacillota; class Bacilli; order Caryophanales; family Paenibacillaceae; genus Paenibacillus; species Paenibacillus guangzhouensis. The sequence continues at coordinate 3,854,350 of NZ_CP045293.1, forward strand.
GCATGTCTTTGCGATGCACAACCATGTCGAGTTGCCCATGCTTCATGTTGAACTCCGCTGTCTGGAAGTTATCTGGAAGCTTCTGACGAATCGTCTGTTCAATGACAATACGTCCCGCGAAGCCCGCACTCGCCCCAGGCTCGGCCAAAATAAAGTCGCCAAGCATCGCAAAGCTCGCCGACACCCCGCCAAAGGTTGGATCGGTGAAGACAGAAATATAGAGCCCGCCTTGTTCATGGAATTTCGCAAGTGCCGCACTCGTCTTCGCCATCTGCATAAGACTAATGATCCCTTCTTGCATGCGTGCACCGCCGGACGTCGAGAAGATGATAAGCGGATATTTCTTCTGCATCGCCGTCTCAATCGCGCGTGTCACTTTCTCGCCGACAACGCTGCCCATACTGCCGCTGAAGAAATCAAAGCTCATAACGGCAAGGACGACCGGATACCCTCCGATCGTTCCTTCACCGGTTACAACAGCTTCTGAGAGACCTGAATTCGCCTTCTGCTGCTCAAGTTTCTTGGTATACCCTGGGAATTCCAATGGATCTTCGGAAATCATATTCGCATCATATTCGAAAAACCGGCCTTCATCGACCGTGAGTGCAATACGATCCCTAGCGTTCAGACGCATATGATGTCCGCAACTGGAACACACCATCAGACTCTTCTCTAATTCCTTCGTAAAGTGAATCGTGCCACATTTCGAGCACTTATTCATGAGTCCTTCCGGAATTTCGCGTTTTGGACGCTCGCCTTCTTCCGTTCCACCCGTGCGTACCGTGCGTTCGGAAGGGACGGTAGCGTACTTTCTTTTTTTCTGGAATAAGTCTTTTAACACAACTACACCCCACAAAAGCCTTATTTTTGTTGCATATTACGAATAAGCAATATTTTAATCAAGTTCAAAAATCGACTTATCAGCACCTGAAAGTTTTCGAAGAAAACTACATCGTAAGCATAAGCTTAGGTTGCATGAAACTGAAGCCAAGCTTCCGAAGCGAGTTTTTTATGAAAAACTTGTAGAGGAGCGGAGTTTAGGCAAAACCTAAATGAGCACCGGACTTCAAAAGATGAATGCAAGATTCGATGCCGAATCAGCTTCTCGGAAATTCATCGTGATGAGATAAACTTAGATCGATGCAATCCACAGGTGTGCGACCGCGTAACGTTGTAAGTTTATTCGCCAATCATCAAGCCATTGCTTGATGATGTGGACATAAGGTGTATTTTTGAATCACCATAATTACGAATTTAAAATGGAATTGAGTACTTCTTGCACTTCCTCCAGTTCGCCTGAAGGAACTAAAATTTCAAACTGCTGCTTCGATAGATTAATAGGGCGGACTTGCACCAAAAAACCTTCTTCGGACAGTTTCGACTTGAGTCTGTCTGCAATCTTCGCTGTAGGAGCAATATAAATAACCGTCCACATGCGCTTCGTCCTCCTTAATCTCACAAATTAGCCCAATTAATGCAATAATGATAACATAACTCCCTTTTTAACATCAAGAATGCGATCTAGTTGGCACCGGGAGGATGCAGTGGATATACGATAGCTTTCGGGTCGGCATGCGCGATTCTGGCAGAAGCCGCTGCGGCAAGACCAGCAACAAGATCGTCCAAAAATACGTGAATATGCGCGCCCTTCGAATTCAGATGATGAATGATGCCAATTTTCTCTTTATCCAAGTAACCAAAGCTTGTCAACCCGATCATCCCGTACACATTCGTAATGCCGAGAGCAAGTGTCTCATCCACACCAAATAGGGACTCATCTGCTTCCATAATTGCTTGCAATGGCTGCGGCAGCTTCTTCTGTTCTGCGAGTTCATCCAAAGCAATGCCGGTATACAGTGTATATTGGACTTCCCGCTTATGCAATACCGCAATGACACTATCTTCACAATCTTTCATGGTTAGGCTGGCGTTATATGGAATCTGAAGCTTATGAACTATTTCCGCAATCGATTGGATCGTAACTCCGCGTCGTTTCAGCATTTCTACCACGATTTCATATGACATACGATCTCCCACCTGTCCTTTGAGTGTAACCTAAATGTATGCAGACGGAAGATCAAATGTTCATAGAAACGTAAAAATTTATTTTTTTCATAATGAAAGAAAATGCTTCGTTTTCAAGGTGCTTATCACCAGCATTTCCCGGATATAGGATGAGCAACCATAAGCTTGCAGGTTATGCTGCTGGAGGAATGCTCGCGGCGGGTCAGAGGCTGGAGACGCACTTGTACTCTAAAGACTTCAAGCCCTGTTCGCTTCAAAAAACGTCTATTGGCTCGTTTTTTGGTGCGGAAGAACACCGCTGTGCGTCTTAATCGCTGCTTCCACGCTAATTAACTGCTTTTTTGCAGTTATTTCGTGCTCAACTTGCTGCTCCCACGCTAATTAACTGCTTTTTTGCAGTTATTTCACGCTCCACTTACTACTTCTTCGCCATTAACTGCTTTTTTGCAGTTATTTCGCGCTACACTTGCTGCTTCCACGCTAATTAACTGCTTTTTTGCAGTTATTTCACGTTCTACTTGCTACTTCTTCGCCATTAACTGCTTTTTTGCAGTTATTTCGTGCTCAACTTGCTGTTTCCACGCTAATTAACTGCTTTTTTGCAGTTATTTCGTGCTCAACTCGCTGCTTCTTCGCCATTAACTGCTTTTTTGCAGTTATTTCGTGCTCAACTTGCTGCTTCTTCGCTAATTAACTGCTTTTTTGCAGTTATTTCGTACTCAACTTGCTACTTCTTCGCCAATAACTGCTTTTTTGCAGTTATTTCGCGCTACACTTGCTGCTTCCACGCTAATTAACTGCTTTTTTGCAGTTATTTCACGTTCTACTTGCTACTTCTTCGCCATTAACTGCTTTTTTGCAGTTATTCCGTGCTCAACTTGCTACTTCTTCGCCATTAACTGCTTTTTTGCAGTTATTTCGTGCTCAACTTGCTACTTCCACGCTAATTAACTGCTTTTTTGCAGTTATTTCACGTTCTACTTCCTACGTGATAAAAGCCCCTAAGGCATTTCAGCGCCAAGAAGGTTGCGTGAAAGCGAAGAAGGAGGCACGGAGTGTAGGAGGAGCCTACATGAGTACCTGAAATGTTCCGAAGGAACATACATCGAAAGCATAAGCACTTCGAGTTTGATCGCAAGATTCGACGCCGAAAAGACTTCATCGAAAATACTTCGTGATGGAAAGCCGCTCACTTGATGCGGATGGTGGTGGGACCTAGCAGCGCCTCCACCTGCTGCATCAGAACCGGCGACGGCTTGGCGTTGAACGCCTCACTCAAAGCGATCGCCTTCTGCTCCCGCTCATAGAACAGGACCGTCGGCATCTGTCCTGGATGCTCTTGCAGCAGCTCCTTGAGCTGCGCCAGGATCGTCGCCGTCTCGCGATCGGCGGCGATCTTGATGTACACGCGCTGCCCCGGGCGCGCGTGTCTGCCTGCCGCGCCACGCGCCGGTGCTTCGCTCGGCCGCGGCGCGGACGTTGCCGCCTGCGCTGCGCCGCCTTGCGGGGCGCCTGCGCGCGGCGCGCTGCTGCTGCCTGGCCGCCCAGCGGCAGGCAGCTCGCGCTGTTGCTGCGGCCTGCGGCGCCGCAGCAGAGCCTGGATCGCGCCTTCGTTAAGCGGCGCGACGTCGTCAGCCAGCAGCTTGAAGTCTTCGTCTTGCTGCTGCAGCTTGGCACGAACCGCGAGCAGGGCGCCTTTGTCGATCAAGTCATGGCATCGTTCCCATACCTTTGGGAAGAGAACCACTTCCGTCCGCGAGATACGGTCCTCAAGCTCCATGAAGCCCATCATCTTCCCTTGCTTGGTCGAGATTTGCTTCAGCGATACGACCATACCCGCGACGACCACTTCGCTCTCGTCCGGCGCTTCCGTGAGGTCCATGAGCCGATCAAGCTCCAGCTTCGACAGCATCTCATCATGATCATCGAGAGGATGACCTGAAATATATAATCCGAGCAGCTCCCGTTCGAACTCTAGCTGCTGCGTCATCGTATAAGGACGAATCTCTGGGTATTCAATGGACCAGTTGTTCACTTCGATGAACCCGAATAACTGAATTTGGAGATCGTCCCGTTCTTTGCGCCATTTCACCGCAGCTTCCACGGTCTCATCGAGCATGGCGATAAGCTGCGCCCGGTGCCCTGGCAGCGAATCGAGCGCGCCGCCTTGGATCAGCGACTCCAGCACCCGCTTGTTACACACGCGCAGATCGATCCGACGGCAGAAATCGATGAGACTGTCATACGGACGTTCTTCTCGTTCCTTCATAATGCTCTCAATCGCCTGCGTTCCGACATTTTTAATCGCCGCAAGGCCAAAACGAATCGCTCGACGACCATCCTCCGAGGAGACGGGCGTAAATAACACGCCGCTCTCGTTCACATCCGGCGGCAGCACATCAATGCCCATATGCTTGCACGCATCCACATACTCCGCGACCTTTCGATGATTCCCCATGACCGACGCGAGCATGGAAGCCATGAACTGTACCGGATAATGCGCTCTTAAGTAGGCGGTCTGGAACGCCAATACACCATAAGCTGCCGCATGCGCACGCGGGAATCCGTAATCAGCGAAGCGAACAATCATGTCGTAGACATGGTTCGCCTCCTCTTCCGTGAACCCTTCCGAGGTGCTGCCGGATACGAAATGCGCACGCTGCTCGTCGAGCACTTCCCGCTTCTTCTTCGATACCGCACGACGCAATAGATCCGCTTCGCCTAACGTGAACCCTGCCATCTGCGATGCGATCTGCATGATCTGCTCTTGATAGACGATAATCCCATACGTATCCTTCAGGATCGGTTCGAGCGAAGGATGCGGATATTCCGCTTCAATCTGCCCGTGCTTGGCCTGAATATACTTTGGAATGAATTCCATCGGTCCTGGACGATATAGCGCCAGGACGGAGACAATGTCTTCGAACTCCGACGGCTTCAATTCTTTGAGCACGCGGCGCACGCCGGCGGACTCCATCTGGAAAATGCCTGTCGTATCGCCATGTCCTAGCATCGTGTAAGTGAGCTGATCGTCATCCGGTACCTCATGGAAATCTATCGTCTGTCCCGTCTCTTCCTGAATCCATGCGAGCGTCCGCTCAATAATCGAGAGGGTGCGCAGACCCAAAAAGTCCATTTTCAAGAGACCAACTGCCTCTAGATTTTCCATGGAGTACTGTGTCAGCGCTGTCGTCTCCGACCCTTCCTGCAGCGGAACATAATGCGTAAGCGGCTCCTCGGATATGACAACCCCTGCAGCGTGTGTCGAAGCATGGCGTGGCATCCCTTCTACCTTCATCGCCATTTGAACCAATTCCATAACCCGTTCATTTCGTTCCTGAAGCGCTGCTAAATCCGGGTTCAGACGCAAGGCCTCTTCGATCGTCACGCCAAGTTGATTCGGGATCATCTTGGCCACGCGGTCAACTTCCCCGAATGGCAAGTTCAGCACACGTCCGACATCCCTTACCGCTGCGCGCGCAGCCATCGTACCGAACGTAATGATCTGGGCTACATGCTCCGAGCCGTATTTGCGGACGACGTAATCGATAACTTCATCCCGCCGCAAATCACTAAAATCGATATCGATATCGGGCATGGATACCCGCGCCGGGTTCAAGAACCGCTCGAACAACAGCTTATATTTGATCGGATCGACATCGGTAATATTCAGCACGTATGCAACCAAACTGCCCGCTGAAGATCCACGTCCCGGCCCTGTCGCAATCCCGTTCTCGTGGGCGAACCGAATGAAATCCCAGACGATCAGGAAGTAGTCGGAATACCCCATTCGGCCAATCGTCTCTAGCTCATAACGAAGCCGCTGCCACACCGTCTCCCGATACGAAGAGTCCTCCCAGACCGGCAGCGACCCATACCGCCGCTCCAAACCTTCTTCACACAGCTCTGCCAGATATTCGCCGGCAGTGATCCCATCAGGAATCGGCTGGAAGGCCGGCAGGATCGAACGACCAAATTCTAACTTCAACGCCGCGCATTTCTCCGCAATCTTCGCCGTATTGGCAATCGCCTCCGGAACATGAGGAAATAATCTAGCCATTTCCTCACCGCTTTTCAAATACAGCTGATCCGTTGTGATCCGTAGCCGATCTTCGGCGTCGACGGTCTTGCCTGTCCCAATGCAAATCAGGACATCCTGCATCGCCGCATCTTCCGGCGCAATATAGTGCACATCATTCGTTACGACGAGCGGTATGCCCGTCTCTTCGCTTAATGCAATCAACTGTGGATTCACCCGTTTCTGCTCGGCAATCCCATGGTCTTGAAGTTCCAAATAGAAATTTTCCCCGAAAATATCTTTATATCGCAAAGCGGAGGCTTTCGCTTCCTCATGCCGACCATGCAATAAATGCTGCGGAATCTCTCCGCCAAGACAAGCACTTAGGCAGATAATCCCTTCCGAATACTGCCTTAGCACCGTAAGATCGATGCGAGGCTTGTAATGAAATCCTTCTAAATGGCCGAGGGAACACAGCTTCATCAAATTCCGGTACCCTTGTTCATTTTTGGCGAGCAATATCAGATGATAGATTGGGTTCTCCTGACGCGTCCCGCGATCTTTCATCGAGCTCGTCGTCAAATACGCTTCACAGCCGATGATCGGCTGGATGCCATGCTGAACACATGCTTTATAAAAAGGAACCACACCGTACATCACGCCGTGATCCGTTAAGGCAAGCGACTTCATGCCAAGCCTAGCAGCTTGTTCGACCATCTTGTCAATCCGCGCCGCACCGTCCAGCAAGCTATATTCACTATGAACATGCAAATGTACAAATCCGCTCATCGCCTGTCCTCTCTTTCTAGTCTAATCCTTGGACAACACCCATATATCTAAGTATACACGATAACAGAGCGCAAACAGAGAGGAAAGGAGCCGAAATTATGATGGAATCCTTCGCAACCAAAGCAATTCTCGATTTCTTCATCGCCTTTGGCATTGTACTCGGCGGTGCCATGCTCGGCGGCATCGGGGCTGTCATTGCCTTGCAGCCGCCAACGCTTACGATGCTGAACGTCGCCAAATCACTTAAAATATGGGCGCTTGCCGCTGCTGTTGGCGGCACCATTGACCCGCTGCGCGTCATCGAGAGCAATTTCTACCTCGGTAATATATCCCCTGCGGTCAAGCAAATCCTCTATATTATCTGTGCCTTTCTAGGCGCACACCTCGCAACAGAGCTTGTAGCTTGGATCTGCCGGGAGCGAGGTTAGATCGCAATGCGAGTGCCGCCCTTTAGCCGATATCGTCATCTGATGCACTCTTTTGCCATCTTCCTCTGCGGGATGATCGTGGGCAGTGCGGTGTATAACGGCTTCTTCCATCTTCAAATGACACAGCTTACGAATAAAATTAGCGATCTGCAAGCCGAGAATGATCAATATAAAAAGGATATCTCCTCGCTCAACAGCAAATTTAAGAACCAGCATACGTCCATCCGCAATATCCAAATTTTCATCATTGAGAAGGCAAACGACAAAGACAAGCTTGATCCAGAAATCGAAAACGAACTTAAGAAAAAAATTCGAGACGACTTAGAGGTATTCATAGGCCGGGATATGTTCAAAATCAGTCAGGATGCGAGATTCGCAAGCGAACTCTTAAAAGATAAAGTCTATAAAGATATCCACGATCAAGATTTCAAAATTCAAATCCGAACCATGCTCGTAAATAACGGATTGTTACAAATTTGGGTCGACGCAAAACGCCATGATATCCCTTGAGGAAATATGTTACAATGAACGGAGCCATGAGAGGTTGTCACGAACCAATTATGAACGTATACATATTTATCGAGAAAGGGGCTGCATGACCTATGACGGGAACGATTCTCCTCGTCCTATACGCACTACTCGCTGTATCGCTTGGCTTCTCCGTATTCAACAGCTGGAAATCGCATCGATCCAAAGAACCCGCGCAGCGTGGCCTATACGGGGCGCGAATGAATATAAGCCTTGGCTCCATGCTGATTCTGCTCGCTGTCATCCAATTGTTCATGTTCAGCGGTTCATCGACGCGCGTCGTGATCGGTGCATTATTCTTGCTGCTCGGGTGCTTCAACATTTATGCCGGGCTGCGGAACCATAGCCACTTCAACAAAATGAACAATAACGCCTAACTGCCGTCTAACGAACCATAACCCTCTTGTTCGCATCTTCATCCGATGTCAGAACAGGAGGGTTATTTATCATTACAAAAATAATTGATCTATTCGTTGACCATCTGCCTGTATCCAGCACGGACCTTGGATATCAACCCAAATCTGATGACGGTCATCAAAGTCGGCACGCACCCGGATGCCAGAGGCATTCACATGAATTAAACGCACATGCGGCTCCGTCGGCTTAATCGCGATCACGCCTTCCGAATCATCCATTCTGCAGTTCCAAGTCAACCATTGACCTTCTTCGTCTAAGGCTGCGTATGCTTTGCCGAGCACAACTTCTTCCAGACACTTAAAGTGCTCATGCACATCGTTGTCCTGCAAGTTGCGTTCATGCCAATCCGAGATCATGCCGATGTATTGTTCACCTAGAATGAACGATTGCGATGCATACTGAAGGGTATGATGATGCCCTTGATCCGCCTTGCCCGCATCCGGCAATTTCAGCTGTTCGCTGATCTGACGAGCATGGATATACGGATCGGGAACGAAGGCCCACCGTAATTCCCCTGTGTTCATATCTACAGCTTGAACGACCGTACTTATCGCATTCATCGTCTGCACCAAATAGGACACTTCGCCAGTCAGCAGATACGCATACCAAGTCGCATAAATCCGCCAGGACGTCCAGCCATGCGGCGAATTCAACATATTCGGCTGAATTGCGACGTCATATTGCGATTCCCAGAATCGTCTTGTTGCACCGCGCTGACGCGCATCTGGAATGACGAGGTTCGTCAGACAATCATGTCCTGATAACATCTTAATCGCCATCTCCTGATAGATCATGCGCTGTTCTCTCGATTCCTGCATCAGTGCAAATAACCCGAGTTGGAGCGCACTGCATGCAATCATGCCGTCCTCGTACGTTAATTCTCCTTCGGTATCAATGTTCCCATCCGCACGGACAAGCTCATCCATCGCCTTACGTACCGATGCCCAGTGTCTATCGTACCTTTCTTTCCATTCCGGATCCCGCTCCTTCAGCGACTTCTCCGCCTGAATTAGCTCCATAATGCTTTTCGCCGGATATATAACCGACGTATAATGCGTCCTTCTTGCACGATAAGAACCGTCGGCATCTTGCGCGTTCCCGATCATCCAGTCTGCCAGATCCGAAGCCCTCTCCAAAGCTGAAATTTCGCCTGTCGCTTCGTACCGATCCACAAGAACACCGATCATGGAACTGACATTTTGGATACGATGCTTCGCCAGCAGCGGCTCATGACTTTCCATATCGAACATCAGAGGATAAATCTTATCCATTATTTTCTCCGTCTGATCCAGCTTATCCTGATCTGCTGTATACCTCTCAGCCAAATAAAGGGTATACATGCCGTACCAGCTCTCGCAATGTGAAGTCGCCCTTTGCGGGAATATTAACGCAGCTTCGCGCGCCCGCTCCATGAACCATAACCAAGAAGGACGCACAGCTAGAATGGCTTCGCTTTGCCGTCTTGATTCGTTCCGGGCATATACCTTGATATAGCCATATTTGCCGTTCCCTTGCACATCGAATCCATATAAATTTGGACCTAGGGAATCAGGTTGAACCGTCAACTGCTGTCCATCCGGCATGACCAGGCGAACCGTGACAGGCTCTAATGAATGTATTTTGAGCTGCGCCGTTTCACCGGCAGCGATGGTCGTCCGATCCATTTCAATGAACGGTGCCGTGCATATCGGTGCCAACGTGGAGGATAGATCTTCTAAGCTTTTCATCGATACCATATGAATGGTCCACGATTTCTCCTCACCAGGAAGAAGCTGATATAGGGATTGTGGATGCCGTTCTGGCAAGGGTAGGGCGTGCAAAAGATCCAGCACAAACGACTCCACGCGATGTCCACCCCATTCGAACGGACCTTCCGAGTAACCTACATTGTATTCCAAGTGCCATGATGCGATCGGATCCGGCGAACCTACGCCAATAATCCGCCCGTCCGGACGCATACAATAGCCCCAGAAATGATTTCGCTCCGAGCGAAGCAGTGTTGGAAAACATTTCCGATCCCAGTCCGGATACTTTTCCATGTATGTATCGAGTCCCATCAAAAGGCCTAGAGATACCGGCTGGAACGGAATGCGCCCGGTATGCTTGACCGTTGCCGTCACCGTGAAATTCCCGTTCGCGCTATGATATCGAAGGGAAAGCTGCAGTTCCCCCAGCGTGCCCGAGAACATCACCCCATGCTCATCCTGCGAAGCGAATGACAGCTCAGCTACATGTTTGCTGTCGTTCCACTCACCGCACCAGCGGATCCCAGCATAAACTCCTTCTCTAATATCAACATGCACCCATTCGCCGTCTGACAGAAATCGCAGCTTGTGTATTAATCCATTCGGATATAGTTCTACCTTCCAAGTTGTATCACCAAATTCAATAAAAGTCTGCTCAGATATATTCATCTGTGTGTTCCTCCCTTATGTAAATTATTCTTTAACGGAACCAAGCATGATGCCGTGAATGAAAAACCGCTGCAAAAACGGATACACGATTAAGATGGGGATCATCGAGATAACAATCTTCGCCGCATTGAGTGTCTTGTTGGATAGTTGAGCCATCTGACGAAGCTCTTCCGTTGTCATGTTATCGGTATTGATCTGAACAACCAATTGCTGTATATACGTTTGAAGCGGATAATGCTCTTGCTTATTCATCAAAATGAGACCGTCGAAGAAGGAATTCCAGTGCATGACAATACTGAACAGTGTAATTGTCGCAAGTACAGGCACAGATAACGGCAAGTATACTTTTAGCAGCATATACCAAGGCCCTGCGCCGTCCATCATTCCCGCTTCATCGAGATCCTTCGGCGTGCTGCGGAAGAAATTCACCAGAAGAATAACGTTAAATACAGGCACCGCTCCGGGAAGAACTAAGGCCCAAATCGTATCTAATAATCCGTAGGATTTAATCGTCATGAACCAAGGAATCAAGCCCCCACTGAAGAGCATCGTGAACACAAGAAACCACATATACGCATTCCGATAACGAAATTGATACGATTGGCGGGATAAGGGATAGGCCATTAAGACGCAAATGACGAAATTCAGGATGCCGCCAAGAATAACGCGTTGAATGGAGACGCCGAATGCGGTGAAGAAAGCCTGTTCCTGCAAAATTTTCTTGTAGGAAGAAAGCGTGAAATCGACCGGCAGCCAGGTCACTAATCCACCAGCTACAGCCGCTTTATCACTAAAAGAAACAGCAATGGTGTACCAAATCGGAAAAATACATAAGATCGACGAGAGGACGAGCAGCGCAAGGATGATACCATCAGCCGTCCGCGAGAACAGCGTTCGATTTTTGACCATAGTTGTTGTCTCCCCTCTTAGAAAATACGATAATTGGCGAACTTGGACGCCAGCACGTAAGAAATGATAATCAAAACAAAGCTAATGACCGACTTCAACAGCCCCACAGCAGTCGCGAGTCCATATTGTACTTGGAGCAGTCCGGCCCGATAAACATACGTATCAATGATGTCACCCGAGTCATAGACAAGCGGGTTGTACAAATTGAATATTTGGTCGAAACCTGCATTCAGTACGTTGCCGAGGCTAAGTGTTGCAAGCAGGATTATCGTCGGTTTAAGACTTGGCAGCGTGATGTAGCGAAGCTGCTGCATCCGTGTCGCGCCGTCGATCGCCGCCGCTTCGTATAGTGATGGATTGATTCCTGTCAGCGCTGCGAGATATACAATGGTCCCGAAGCCGAACTCCTTCCACACATCACTGCCAATCACGATGCTCGGAAACCAGCTATTACTTCCTAGGAACATAATCGGTTTGGCACCGAATGCGCCGATCATTTGGTTAATCAGTCCATCCATGGAGAGTAAATCCGAGAGGATGCCTGCTAGAATAACCCAAGATAGAAAATGCGGCAGATATACGATCGTCTGCACGCTGCGTTTCAGCCAAGCCGTCCTTACTTCATTCAGCAACAACGCGAAGACAACCGGGACGATCATGTTGGCAATAATCTTCCCAATCGCGATGAACAACGTATTAAACAAGATAATCCGACTATCCGGCAGCTCGAACAAATATTTGAAATTATCAAATCCGACCCATTCCGATCGCCAAAATCCAAGCCCAGGTTTAAAATTCTGAAAAGCAATGGTAATGCCAAACATGGGAACAATGCTGAACAAAATGAGCAGTACAATTCCTGGCAAGAGCATCAGATGGTAGTGGAACGCAAAGGGTTGTTTTTTCATGTGATCTCTTCCTTTCATGCAATCATAAAAACGGGGAGCGGTTAGCTACCTTGATCGGTAACTCGCCGCCCCATGCGATCTATTCTCCTAATGCTTCTTTCACTTCGCTCGTAATCTGCTCTCCGCCAAGCTTCTTCCACTGTTCTACGAACGTATCAAATGCCTCAAGCGGCTCTTTGCCCATAATGATTTTCAGATAAGTTTCTTTCTCCATCTTGTCCAATGTCGCATTCTTGAGTTCCATCGTCTTCGTAATGGATGTAAATAGATTCTCCGCTGCATTCAGAGGACCATTTAGCGGATCACTGCCTACGGTGTAAGAATAGTAAGGCTGCCATGATCCTAAGTCCTTGGCCGGATCATAATTATTTTCTTTTGCCTTCGCATAGATCTCTTGCATCTCCGGAATCATCTCTTCCGGCTTCATCTTGCCTGCGATCGTGTTTACTAACATGTCATGTTTCCTGGTCACGGTATCTGCATTCTCAATAACAACGCGCAGCGGCCAGAATCCAGGATTGACTCGATTATCCAACTTCTTCGCATCAGGATCCGTGCCGCGTTCTCCCGCAACTGTCGTATTTACCGCAATCATCACAGCCTCCGGATGCTTAATTCCCTTCTTGACGACAACAAATGAATTACTTACGGGAACGGTATGCGTGTTGAACTTCCCGTCCGCCGTCAGCGGAGCAGCTAGCGCAATCCACTCGGATTTCGGATCATTCTTCACCGCATCGCCGAGCGGCCCCCACGGCATCCACCATGGCCCGAAGAACATGCCCGATTTCCCGCCAGACGTAAGCTCATAAGCTTCCTTCCGAAGCGCGAATTCCTGGTCAATTAGACCTGCGGCATACCATTCACGCAATTTCGCTAACGCGTCTTTGACCTGCGGCTGAATTGATCCGTACACAACACTTCCGCTTGCATCCTTCATCCAATATTTTGGATACGCTCCGTAGTAACTGAATATCGATGCAAAAGCGTTATCGCCGTACACCAGATCAACAGGCGAACCTGGAAGACCGATCGTATCCGCTTTGCCATTTCCATCCGGATCCTTCTCAATAAATGCTTTGGCGACTGCCGCAATATCATCGATGGATTTCGGCTGCTCAAGTCCGAGCTTCGTTAACCAATCTTGGCGGATCCATAAGAAATACGGTGCATCCCCCTGCGGCACGATATTCGGTATCGCCATTAATTTGTCGTCGAACGTAGCTTTTTTAAGAGCTTTACCCTCTGTCGTTGCGTAGAAATCTTTTACTTGAGGGGAAGCGTATTTCTCATAGACCTGTGTCAAATCCTCGAGTTGGTCCGCTTCGACCATCTGACGGAGTTCTTTCTCGCCAACGACCATGACATCTGGAATGTCATTACTCGCAATAGCAACTTGAACTTTCTGTGTAAAAGGATCGCCGGATTTTGCGGTTAGACTATAGTCGAATTTAATGTTTGTCTTATCGAAGATATAGCGCGTAAATTGGTTGTTATCTACCGTGTCGCCTGACGGAAGGCTTTTATCCTCTGGATTGAGCGGCTTCGCGACCGTTAGCGTGACTGTCTCGGGATATTTGTAATAAGGATCAGCTGGTACGGCATTTGTTGCTTCTTGCTCGGGCTCCGCTTCGTTCTTCTCCGTACTCGCACATCCATTCACAATGACCATTGCGCTTGCAAGCAATACAATCAACCATTTTTTCATGAAAGTTCCCCCATTACCTATTTTGTTTACGCTTACATGATTAAACCGTGCTTCGAGCATTCCGGATGCCTTCGCATACCGTATACTTATTGTATCTGGATGGTACAAAGATAAGGTGCACAATCTGTTGCAAAGAAAGGGACAATTCGTACGTTAATTCAACTTCATGTGCAGACATTTCTTCGATTGTCGCATCAAATCTGCCCTTTATTTTCAATCCTTTTATACCTTGACAACTTAAATGATCACAACACGACAAAACAACCCGGAGAAAAATCTTCCGGGCTGTACTACACCTATTCATTTGTGCTCCGCTTGAATCGACCGAAAAATGCTGGGCAGCATCCCCGTCTGTTCCCGGAACACACGGCTGAAATACTTCTCGTTCATATATCCCGTCTGAACCGCAATCCAATAGATAGGCTTGTTCGTATCCAGCAGCAGCTTCTTCGCCCAGTCCATTCTTGCTTGACGCACATAATCATTGAATGAAGTGCCCACGATATCGCGGAAGCACTGGCTTAAATAGCTCTGACTCAAATTCACTTCCAAGGCCACTTCTCTTAGCGTAATGCTGCGGCTTAAATCCCGATGAATGCTCTCGCACGCCTTCCATACACAAGAGACGACTTCTTCCGAGAACGTCGGTTTGAATAGATACCCGGCCAGCACCGAGCGTAATTGATCTAACCACGATTTCCATTCCGACCATGAGCCCTTCGTATGTACGGATGAATCCCACAATCCCTCAGGCACAATACGTTCCCAACGGGTCGCTGCCGCGATGAATAACATGTCGAGCTGCGAAGGTTCGATTTTGATTTCTTGCAATTCAGCGATCAGATCTTCATATTGCTCGTCATGAATCACCCAGTGCAGGCTGGACCAGGAATTCTTAAGGCGCTGCATTTCCTCATCTGTGACCTGCTTGTGCTCTGACATTTGCAAGAGACTGTCATAGCTTTCTCTCCAAATCCGTCCCTCGCGCTCATCCCACGCATAGAACATGAATCGTTCTCGATATTGACGCAGTCCGCTGACCACGGATCTTAATTCTTTACCGTTGATATCTTCAAGCAGCATGATGACGCCATCCCGAAGGAAAGGATCCTTCTGCAGTTCCTTCTCTATGTCGTCGAATGATAGATGATTAGGCTTAAGTCGCACCCAAATTCCCGATGCGTACTCTTCAACCGGTTCCCCAGCAAAGGTCGGTTGTATCGAGAACTCTTCACTGAAGGGCTGCGCCATCCATACAATCGCACGCTCTGCAGCGGTTGTATGTGTATGCTGCGAATCAGGCACTTGTGCCTGGTGAGACTTATCAAATCCGATACGCTGTACGATTCGCTGCAATACCTCTTCCATCTTGTCCTGCTGAAGCTCAGTCTTCGCAATATAATCAATCGCACCGAGCCGCAGCGCCTCTTGTATATACTCAAAATCCTGATGAAAGGTTAGAACGACCGTCCAGATTCGGGGATACCGATCCCGTACGATTCGAATGAGTTCAATCCCATTCATACGCGGCATCGCAAGGTCCGTGATCAAGAGATCAATCTCATGATCTGCTAGAAATTCGAGCGCATCTTCACCATTTCCAGCCTCACCAATGATCTGCATCCCGAATTGGTCCCATGGCATCAATGAGATGAAGCCTTTACGAACGAGCCTATCATCCTCCACGATTAATACGCGCATGTCCATACCCCTCTCCTGTAACGTTTAGCGGAAGCGTAACGATAATGCTTGTCCCTTCATCACGCTTACTCCTGATGTGGATCGAGGCATCGTCACCATACTGATACTTCAATGTTCGGACGACATAAGGAATCCCGATGCCAAGACCTCGTCGTTTACGATCCTGGCAGTTCTCGTCGAGCAGTTGCTCCTGTTCCTCAGGCGTCATGCCAACCCCGTCATCCGAGACCACAATACGGATCTGCTCCTCTTCGACGAGACTAATATCCACGCGAATAAATCCGTCATCACGAATACCGTGATATAGTGCATTCTCGACAAGAGGCTGAAGCATGAACCGAGGAATCCGGCTCTCTAGCTGATCCGGCTCCACCGAAATCCGAATATCAAAGTGGAATTGATACCGAATTTCCTGGAGAACGATATAATCCTTCAGTGCTTCAAGTTCCTCCCGGATGGATACCGTCTCCCCTTTGCCTAAATTGTAATGAAGCACGCGATTGAGCGATGAGATCATCCGGTCAATATCCTCTTGTCCGTTCATTCTCGCCTGCCATCGAATGGTATCGAGGGTGTTATGCACGAAATGAGGATTAATTTGCGACATCATTTTCTCTACCTCAAGCCGCGATTTGTTCCGCTCACTTAACTTAATATTTTCGATCAGCTCCATAATCGTCGTTTTCATCCCATGAAACCGTCGCAACGAGTAATCAAACTCATCTGTCCCTGTTAATTGCAGCTCCGTTACGAATTGATTATGCTCCATGGAACGGATCTCACGATTCAGACCGGTTAGTGGCCTTGTCACGGTACGGCGGATAAGCCAAGCAAACGCCAAACTAATACCGAGGGATACGATTGCAACAAGTACAAAGAGAAGAAACCAATTCAAAATCTCACGTTTGTAGGACTCAAGCGGAATTACCGCTGCGACGCGCCAGCCTTGATTGCTGGACTCGTCGAATATGTAATTGCCCCCAACTCGCAACCGGTTCTCATGCTCGTCAGGCAGCACGATTTCCGAGCCAATCGGAAACGAATCCAGGTCCTCGCTATACGCGACTCGATTGTCCGTATCAATGATGAGATGCGATACGCTCATCCCATATTGCAATTTATTAAAGATCATGTCCACGAGACGATTATCCGTCTCCATGTAGATATACAATTGATCCAGATCCGGCACGTCAATCTTGCGGGTAAGTGACATGACTGTACGATTGAACTGCGCATTATACGTCTGATGGGGGCCGTAATACGTTAATCCATGCAGCTTCGTGAACTTGGGCAGCGCATCTGGATTGAATCCCTCTTTCACTTGTAGGTTCGGGAACAAGATCTGATTGGCTCCCGTGAAGTAATAGAACATGAGGCCAATGTTCGGATTGGTCGATGTGAGCAAATTCATTTCCGTCTCAATCTCGCCAGCAAGTACTTTACGATCGTAAGGGTGTTCATTGGAGAGATATTTGTATATATTTTTCCCTACACGGCCATCGAAGGCGAGCTGTTGTGATGCATAGTTCAGGTTACTCAGCACACTCTCAAGCGATATACGCACCTGCTTCAGATTGCTATGGATACCGCTCGTAATCTTCTTCTCAAGAATGGAATGCATAGACATGTAAGATATCATGCCAATGAGCAGAAGAGGCACGAGCGAGCTCAGGAGCAGAACATTAGTTAACTTGCCTTTGATAGATGTAGGAAAAATAATTTTACCGACAATATGCCGCATATGCTTCAGTGTATTCATGCTGGACCTACTTTCGTAAGCGATTTCAACACATCGATTTGCCTGAATTATAAAACATCCTCCTAGAATCAACAACAATAAAAAATGCAGCCTTCCGCGCTTACGCGCATTGAGCTGCACTCCTATCCTATATTTTATTCAACTCAAGCCTCACCAAAAGCTTGCGCTGTGATCATCGATTTGCAGACAATCTGATCGTCACACGTCACGACGACATCCACCTTACAGAAGCGCCGGCTTGCCTCGATCATCTCGACGCGAACCGTCATTTCTTTCTCAATCTGAACCGGTCTCAAGAAGTAGAATGTCATATTCTCCACCACGTGATCAATATTCCGCTCATCGCGTATGAAGCGGTATACCGCTTGGGTAACAATGGTCGTAAATACCCCTTTGGAGAGCGATCCCAGATGGCTCGACATCTGCGGCGTGACTTGACCGCGGAAGTACAGCTTGTTCTGCTCATCCCGCTCCTCCTCGAAGTGGCTCCAGATGAGATCGTCGAACGTCTCCCCGAGCTGCGGCAGCTTCTGCGAATCCCGCATCGCCTGCAGAACCTGCTTCCGTGTCGCGGTCGAGAGCAGCTTGCGATTACGATCGACGATCGGCAGCACTTCGATGCCTTCCCACGCCATCATATGGGCAGCGGTTGCCAGAGACGTGCTCATCGTCACCGTAATCGGATTACGCGTATAATGCTTGTCGATCACGTGATCCGGTTCTAGAACGGAAATATCCTTGTACGTAATCATCCCGATGACATGGTTCCATTCATCGACCACGGGGAACCGGGATTGTCCTGTCCGTTCACGAAGCTCTTGGAAATCTCGAATGGTACTATGTGATTTAAGCGCATTGACTTTCTTGCCAAGTTCAACGATATCCTCGATCAGCATAATCTTCTTCTTGATCAATCGGTCATAGATCGCACGGTTAATAAGTGATGCGACCGTAAATGTATCATGCTTGCAGGAAATAATCGGCAGATCGAGCGCATCGGCAATCAGCTTCACCTCGCGGCTCGCCTCAAAGCCCCCTGTAATCAGGACCCCTGCGCCCTGCTGCAAGGCTAAGCGATGTGCACTCTGCCTGTTCCCGACGATCAACAGGCTTCCCGCGTCAATATAGCCGAGCATATCTTCCAGCTCCATCGCACCGATCACATATTTATGGAGCGGCTTGACGAGTCCCTTGGAGCCTCCAAGGACATGGCCGCCAACGATTTTGACGACCTCTTCGAAAGTTAAGTGCTCGGATAAATGACGGCGTGAAGCCTTGTCGACCCGAATCGTCCCAATCCGATCTTTCGTTAAGACGTAACCAATATTTTCTGCTTCCTTTACGGCGCGGTACGCGGTCCCCTCACTGACCTGCATTTCTTTGGCGAGCTTTCGCACCGATATTTTGGACCCAATCTTCAGCCCTTCGATATGCTGTAGCAATAGCTCGTGTTTTGTGAGTGTCTCTTCATGAAAATCCACGCTGTATCACCTCGAATCCGAATCTGTACTATTTCTCTAGTATAGCATCCGAATGCGATTTTTTACACCTGCATCCTCACTGTATTATTTGGTGCGGAAGCTCACCCATTGTTTGTCCATACCAACCTGGTTCACATCGAGCAGACGCCCCGCGCCTTGATCCGTCACCCGAATTTGCCCGTAATCGCGCTTTTTCATCCGATCTACCGTCAACGTAATCGTCTTGCCGTCTTTCGAGATGTCGCCTGCCGTAGGCGTCAAGCGCTCCCCGTCCACAACGATCTCAAAATCATCAGCTGATCCTTTGTACCCTTGGAGCGGTGCGCTTAAGGTTAGTACAATTTTCGTGCCCTCTGCGCCGACGTTCTCGATATAAGGCGCTTCATGCTTCGTCCCTTTCGCTTTGAAGATCGACTCATTTACCCCCTGTCCCGGGTCGTACCCTTTTCCTTGATCATCCGCAATCTGACCGGATGCCACGTTATAGATGAGCTTATAATCATCATTTTTCTTCAACCCATCCACCTTGTCGGCAAACAAATGGATATAGAGCTTCGTGCGATCTTCTGATACTTCGAAGGCAGCATTTTCGCCCGATTTAAGATCCAATGCTTTTCGTTCCTCGCTCCATAGCGTATAAGGACCTTTCTCAGCATTCCGAACCGGTTCACTGAATTGCACGGTAATATTATACGGATCTGTCGAAGACGTGCCTGTAATACGCGGCGCTGCGTTATTGTCGCCAATGCCTTGGAACTGCACACTGTAAGGATTCGATCCATCGGTCACCTTCATGCTGTTCCAGCCTGCTGCATCCGTCACGCTCCCCGTAAATGTCATCGTGTAGATATCCCAATCGGTTGGCGAATCCAGATAAAGGACAACTTCATCGACCACTTTATTGCGATTGTTGATGGAATCGGATTTGATGGTCACATACCCACCCTTCGCATCTCTGATGATGAATCCATCACGCGACACATTACGCACCGACTCGCTGAACTGCACCAAGACGGAACGTTGGTCGAGCGCCTTCACCTGCTTGATCGTCGGAATCGTATTTGCGTAATCCGTGCCAGAGAACGATTTCACGTTCGCTTGATTCCGCGTATTCAGGTTCGGCAGACCATAGACGGAGGCTTGGATCGTATGCTGCTCACGGAAGAGATTCGGGTTCCCGTTATCTGCCGTTCTGAATTGCACGCGAATCGTCCGGCTGTCCGGCTGCGTGACATAAGACTGCCATCCTGACATCGAGACGCCGTTCCCATTATCCCGATTGATGACGACGTTCAATTGTGCAAGATCAGCAGTGGTAAGCGGATCGTCCACACGGATTTCAAGTGTGTTCCAATCGATAGCCCGGATGCTCTGTACATTTAATGTCATCCAAGCATCATCATTTACACCTGTGAAATTAACCTTCGTTGGGTTCTTAATCTTATTCCCGTAACGGTCTTCAATAGATTTCATCGTGACCGTGTAGACTTTCCCATTTACCTGATCAGGTGTCGTTAGCGTGACGGATTGGTTGGAATCATTGTAGCTAACGCGTGTTGGATAACCCAGATCCCCATTGATGCTGTAATTGTACTTATCTTCCGCGGTTCCCCGGTCCAGGCGTTCGTCGAACCAGAGGGTTACTGTATTCGAATCAGAGGTCACCTTGTTAACAGCGGGCGCCGACCGATCATCATCTTCACCGAAGCTGAAGTTCACCGGATCCAGCGTATTGCCTGCCTTATCCGCAACGCGATAAGCGACAAAGGTATAGCGTGTATTCGACTTCTGCTCGGAAGTCTGAATCGTAACGGTACGACCGTCATTCGAGAGCTCTGCGCGATAGAGATAAAGATTGTTATTCACGGAGTAGTTGGATAAGTCTGTCGCGGAGCTAAGATCGACAGGCTCGGAGAAAGTAATGGACAGCCAATAGTTCGAAGCAGTATGGAATTCAATAATGCGAGGCTTCGTGGTGTCTACAGCAAGCGAGACGAATGGCTTCGTATTGTCATCCACTGTGAGTGTGTATTGCGTGGAGCCTTCTTGCGGATCGGTAATAATCTCAACCTTCTTCCCGTCACTGCTAAGAACAGCTTGGCGAACGGTTAGCTTACTATTGCCATAGGTTTTGCGAATCGTTATATTGTCCGGCTTAATAACAGATACTGCTTCATTCAGGTTCAGGACCAGCTTCGTATTCGAAACGACATCTAGCGATTTGACCTTCAGCGGTCTATACTCCGGTTCTGCCATTTTCTTGTATGCGGCATACGTAGCATCTACGAGCAGCGCTCTGGTCGCATTTCCCGTGTAATCGTACATAATCGGAATAATGCCTTTATCGAGTGCGACAGCTACCGTACTGCGTGCCCAAGAAGATACCTTCCCCCCAACACCGTTGGTGGTCGACCCTTCGATGCCATAGGCACGCACAAGCATCGTAGCAAGCTGTTCGACCGTTACTGGCGCCGTAGGTCCGAACTTGCCTGCGCCGAGGCCCTTCATGAGACCTGCTTGCGTCGCTGCCTCTACGTATCCATAGGACCAACGTGTCTTCAGGACATCGTTATAGCTCGGTGAACCTTGGACTTGCTTCAAGTCCATTAATCGGAATAAGACGGCAGCGAATTGCTCGCGTGACATTTCTTCATTCAGTCGTGCGCTGCCGTCCGAAAATCCCGTGAATATCCCCTTATCCTTCAGAATTTGATACTTGTCTAATGTCGTCTCTGCAGCTGCTGATACGTGATTTGAGAAACTTACGGAAACTAACATGAACGTTAATATAGCTGTTGTCCATCTTCGCATATGTTGCGAACCTCCCCCATTCACTGGTCTGCTTTGCAAAGCATGGATATAGACGTTCTTTTTACCAGAAAGTTTCAGTTCCGAGGGCCCAAATATCGTTCGACAAAAGCTTGGAAAATTCTACCGGGACACTTCGACAAGATCACTCGCCGCGATCGCTAAATCTTCGATATGAATCGCTTCATCTTGATTCAAATCGAAATTTTTCTCGCTATTCCAGTCGCTACTTAACAAAAAAAGCATAAGCCATAAGAGTTGCCTCTTAAGCCCATGCCTTCATCCTGTAACACGCTTAACCAGGATCGTATCATTCTCCTCGGACACGTGTCTTCCGTTCGAGGGACTGCGTCAACTTCTGCTGCCATTGCAACCGGCGATATCTTCGTAGACGCGCGATCTTCTCCTCCTGCTTCTCGCTCGTTAGAAGCAGATAATGAAGCTGTGATAAGATGATTAAAAATGCAAATATGAGCCAGACATAGACGAATACCGTACCTGCTGACCACGACAATAATAGATGAAGTTTCGGCCACGCGAAGAGCAGCATGCCGAGTGCAGCGCCCAAATATATAATTGATTTTGTGATGTTCCACGTACGCATACGCAAAAACTCCTTTGCATGTTTGTCCTATTCTTCACCCTATGTGAGGAAGAATCGAAATATGACAACATGCAAAGGAGTTCGAAAAAAACATTCGGCGATCGTGATCTTTTATTGATATAGGAATTCTAAGTTTTGCAGCACGATTTTGTTAATATCTTCAATAATGACACTTAGGCGACGCTCTGCATCGAACAAACGGCTAATGTTCTGGTTCATCTGGAGCAGCTCGAACATTTTCTCCATCTTCTCCATCTCTTCCGGGTTCGGCATATCGCCAGTCATCATTTTCTGCTGCATCTCAGCTTGCTTCGCACGGAACTCGTCCAACATACGTTTGCTATCCGCATCCGCTGCGATCAAATTCATCATGCTCTTCACTTCTGCCACTTCAGGGCAATCTTTCAACGCTTTTGCAAGCTCATGTGCTTTATCATATACATTCATTCTTCTTCTCTCCCTTATAAAGGTTGTTCAATTAATCGACATCGAATCTTGCGTTCACCTTCGAAGAGCATATGCTTACGATGCTAGTTTTCATAGAAAACTTTCAGGTGCTAAAATGCCGTCTTTTTGAACTCGCACTTATTGCTATCATCCTAACCACAGCATGAACAGCGCCTGGAATAACCCAATAATACCGCCGAGCAGTGCGCCAAGCCAGGTAATGGCCTGAAATTCACGTCCCGACACACTGAGAATGATCTGCTCCAAGCGTTCGATTGGGAACCGCTCAACCTGCTCGCGAACGAGCTGAGG
The DNA here is from genome assembly GCF_009363075.1 of Paenibacillus guangzhouensis. Lineage (NCBI taxonomy): Bacteria > Bacillati > Bacillota > Bacilli > Caryophanales > Paenibacillaceae > Paenibacillus > Paenibacillus guangzhouensis. The sequence continues at coordinate 3,877,606 of NZ_CP045293.1, forward strand.
CAATTGAATCGACTTGACGATATTCGCCATGTTGCGTTCCAACATTCCTAGCGCCACCTGAACAACGCGAGGGACGAAAGACGTCAGACGCTCTTCAAATCGACTGACAAGCGAGCCGATATGTATTTCTTCCACCTGCTGTGCCCACGCTTTCCATTGTAACATGTTCTGGGCATAACGTGATAACCAGTTCAATCCATCCTCGCCTGCCATGGAACGAAGAGCCTGATCAAGAGACATGGTCGACAATGATTCGAGCTTGCGCTCGATCTTCGTGCTTAGAATCACCTTTACATGCTCAGATTCTAATTGCTCGACCAATACAGGCGTAATTTTCTGAACGATTTTCTCCTCATCCATGAACATAGAGGCCATCGCGCCTAAGAAGCCGCCAGACTGGCTCACGAGCCCCGAAGCAACACGTCTTAACATCCGCTGCCCTTGCAGTGAAGTAATCTCTTCACGCACTGCGTTCATGATGCCTTCCGCCGCCATATCGGACCACCGCGTCATCAGCTCTGGCGACCAACCTGGAATGAGTTCCTGCAGTGGCTTATCTGCCAATTCATACCGATTCCATGCCCACGCGATACCTTGATCCACCGCGCCCTGCAGCCAGAGTACGGTTCGATCTTTGTAGGCTTCCCACGCTTCTTCTGACATGTAGTGAAGCGCGAGTTCTTTGACCGTCCTATCATCTTGAGCTAGTCGCTGAATACCCTCTATTAATTTGTTCTCAATTTGGTCTCGAAAATGCGGCTTTTGCAGCATCTCCTTCAGACCATCCGTTGTGACGAGGTAATCTGAGACAATTTCACCAAGGGAACCCGCAATTTCTTCTTTGCGCTTCGGAATTAATCCTGGCGTGAACGGGATGCGCCAACTCCCAATATACATGGGCTTCCTTGGATGAAATAACATTTTAATGGCAAAATGATTCGTCAGCCCCCCTACGAAGGCAGCAACCGAAATACTAATTAGAATATACAACCATGTCTGCATATAGCTCCCCCATTTCTTGTTGGTTTATTTGTTTTTCATTAGTGGGTCAATCACCAAGGGAAATATGTCCTCATATGATGAATCTATGCAGTGTAGTACAGTAGGCCACTCTAGTCCCAATACGTTGTAGTTGAGAGGAGCTCCACAATGTCTAAAAGCAAATTCCCCATCCAGGTGACCAGCTCCAGCATCATACAAGAAGATGTGCTCATGATTGGGGAAAGTACGATCAAACAGTGGAAAATCCCTACCCATCAATACTTGATGCTCCATTTCGGTTCATTCAGACAACACGTGAAAGTCATACCCGTACCAAAGTACGACGGAATCCGGATCCATCCCTCTTTGGCGCGCAAAACAGGGCTGTTCTCAGGTGTTCAACTTCGATTGAATTACAAGAGCGGAGTACTCAGGATGGGGCCACTGATCAGCGTGTTGATCAGCCGTGATTATTCCGAGAACCCGGATAAACCCTTTGGCACCATCACGGGCTTCTGCAAAGAACTCGTCGACGCCTGTCGTGTTCAGGGTGCTTTTGTGTATTTCTTCACGCCGGATCACATCGGCTCGAGCACAAATCAACTTCAAGGCTGGGTCTATCATGACCGTTGGCAGAAAGCGATCCTTCCCATTGGGGATGTCATCAACAACCGTCTTACATCCAGAAAATTTGAGAACAAACCTAGCGTACAGCATTTTCTGAAAGAAGTAAAATCCCGTTACAAAACGCCTTTCTTCAATGAGAAATTTCTCGATAAGTCAGAAGTTTTCGAGGCCCTTCGCAAAGACGCTTCCTTACAGCGATTCCTACCAGAATCCCATATGCTGCGCAATTTCGCGGGATTGAAGGGCATGTGCTCCAAATATAGTCATGTGTTCCTCAAGCCCATTCGCGGGAGTCTCGGGAAAGGAATCATCCGTGTAAGCAAGCAACAAGGCGGGGTCGTCTACCAGGCCCATTATGCAACGATGAACGGGACTCGCCGAGCAACCTATCCCTCGCTGATGAAATTGTTCACCAGCCTCTCCATCAAAATGAAAACAACGCGATATCAAATGCAGCAAGGACTCCATCTCATTGAGAACACCAAACGTCCCATTGACTTCCGCGCCTTAGTGCAGAAGAATGCTACGGGCAAGTGGCAAGTTACTTCCATTGTCGCTCGAACGGCTGGAGATCATCACTTTGTATCCAATCTTGCACGAGGCGGAACGCTGAGCACGGTGAAAGAAGCGGTCGGGAAATCCAATCTTCCACCCGGCAACAAAGGCGATGCCCATGTTCGACTTCATAAAGCAGCGCTTGATATTGCCAAGGGTGTTGACGATTTCATCCCTGCACACTTCGGTGAACTCGGGATTGACCTTGCACTGGATACTTCGGGACATATCTGGTTGCTGGAAGTGAATTCAAAGCCATCCAAGAATGACAATACGCCACTGAAAGAGAATAAGATCCGGCCTTCTGTTAAACAAATGATTGAATACTCGCGTTTCCTGTCCGGATTCTAAAGGAGTCTTGCCTGTGTCAAAAAATAGAGCCTATAAGTCCGCAGGGTATCTTGGCATTATGGTATGTGAGACGAGAGGGAATCTCCCGATTCCTGAAAAATCATTCTGCCGGCGATTATGTGAAATCGGGCGTAAGCACGGCATTACCGTCTTTGTCTTCTCCCCAACCTGGTTACGGCCCAAGCTTGGGCGGGTCGTTGGCTACGCCTATACCGACAAAGGTTGGGAACGCGGGGCTTTTCCAATTCCGAAGGTCGTCTATGATCGATGCTATTATCCAACGCTTCAGAAATATCTCGAAATACAACGTGCGATTCAGCGGCTGAACGATCTCTCCCCCATTACCTTCCTCGGTCGAGGGTTGAAGGGCAAATGGGATGTGTATCAGATGATGTCCAATTATGAATCCGTGAGTCCACATCTGCCCAAAACGATGCTATACGATTCGATCTCATCCCTAAGCGAGTGGATCGAAGCTTGTGGCGGAGAAGCCTTTCTGAAGCCGCATGGCGGAAGTCACGGCAAGAATACGTTATATGTACATCGGAAGGATGGGAAGTTGTTCATTCGCGGTCGAAGTGCAAGTAATGAGATTATCGAGCGAGTATTCAAGCAAGAAGCAGCAGGTTACCGCTGGATTCATCAGTGGATTGGCAGCCGCAAGTTCATTATGCAACCCTATCTGTATTTAAATAACCGAAATGAAGAGCCCTTTGATATTCGATCCCTTGTTCAGAAAAATGAGCACGGTGAATGGCAATTGACGGGGATGGCTGTGAGGCGCGGAAAACCAGGTTCCCTCACCTCGAATTTGCATGGCGGCGGGCACGCGGAATCCGCAACCCCCTTCCTCGAGCGTGAGTTCGGCAACGTCAAAACGGCAGGTCTCATCAAGAGCATCAAGGAACTTTCGCAGCAGATTCCTCTTTTGCTCGAAGAACGCCACGGCAGATTAGCGGAGCTCGGTATTGACTTTGGTGTCGATCGCGATGGGAATCTCTGGGTGCTTGAGGTTAATTCCAAGCCAGGTCGATCCATCTTTCTGCAAATGAATGACCGCTCCACCGCCTTGAAATCTGTTGAGAATCCCATTTTATATGCTCGTTATTTATTGCTTCGACAACTTAGGAGGGTCCATTCATGAGTTTAATGGTTTGTAATGTTCATTTTACGCAGCAGCCCGAGAAGGTCGTCTATGTCTCAAATGCTTTGATGAAAACACTAAAGTTAACCGGCAAAAAGTCTATACACCTTCGACTCGGGAGAGTGTCGATCCCCGCGACGATGAAGCCCATCAAGAAGTCTGGGAAACATCTCTATCTGACTACGGGGCTGCGTAATTCCATCCGAATTCCGAATTCTGGCAATGTCTATTTATTGAATACCAATACGGACGAGGTTCAGATCGGACCCTTGATCGGCGTTCTCTCGGATGCTTCCGTTCGAACGGCGACAAGTCCTTTTGGCAGTCGTACTGAATTTATTAAAACACTGCTTCGCGAAGGCAATAAGAAAGGGTTCTTTTTCGCGTTCGCCCCAAGAGATATTAACTGGGTGGATGATACCGTGCTTGGCTACTTCCTAAGTGATTCAGGCTCGTGGACCCGCAAGACTGTCCCTCTTCCTGATGTCGTCTATAATCGGCTGCCAAGCAGACGTGCTGAGACTGGGACGACGATTGGTACGTTACGAGACCGCTTCATTAAGCGCAAGATCCCTTTCTTTAACTGGAGCTTCTTCAACAAGTCAGATGTCTACGAGCTGCTTAAGGATGATGAAGAAGCGAACAAATACGTTCCCGAATCGGTTATGGGACCAACGCCAGAGAAAGTGAAGGAAATGCTCGATAAACATCAATTCCTCTACTACAAACCGACGGCGGGAAGTCTAGGCATCGGTATATATCGTCTGACCCATAACCCTAAAAAAGGGTATTTCGCCAGGTATCGGTCGAAGGGAAGCAATGTGCTGCTGCGGTTCAATACGTTCAATAGTCTGATGCGTATGCTCCAAGCCAAACATGGCCGTTCCCTGCATAACTATGTCATTCAACAAGGCATCCGGTTGATTGAGATCGATCAATGTCCGATTGATTTTCGCTTCCACATGCATAAGAACGGCAGTAATCAATGGGTCGTCGTCGGCATCGGTGCGAAAAAGGCAGGTAAGGGCAGTGTAACCACCCATGTGAAGAATGGCGGCCAACTTCTTACGCCAGAACAAGCATTAAGCAGGGCCTTCGGTCCACGGGCCAATGAAGTGCTTCAACGAGCCAAAGATATATCCATCAGTCTCGCCGAATCCATCGAGAAGAACTACCCCCATTTGCTAGGAGAGCTTGGGTTCGATATCGGCATCGATCAAGATGAGCAGGTCTGGATGTTCGAAGCCAATGCCAAACCAGGGCGCTCTATCTTCAAACATCCTGCGCTCCGCAAAGAAGGAAAAGCATCGATCATCCATATCATTGAGCACTGTATGTATCTCAGCAAATTTCGGAGAGGAGAGAGCTAGATGGATGCAGGCGACCAAGAGACAACGAAACCCGTTGTAGCTATTCTGACAATCGAAGATGACCAGCTGATGTTCCGCGGGAATCGCGATAATTTCATCGATATATTGCGAACAGGTAAAGAATTGGGTTATCTGGCCTACGTTGTAACCGTCAAGGATTTGAGATTAAATATGGCCAAAATCGCGGGATACACGTATAACAACGAACTAAATCAATGGGTACAACAATGGTTCCCTGCCCCACAAGTGATCTATAATCGAATTCCGCTGCGTGAAGATGAAATCGAACCTGCAGTCCAGAAAAAGATAGAAGAATGTTTGGCGAATCCAAAGATTAAAATATATAACCCTTACTTTTTCAACAAATGGAAATTATTTGAGTGGCTCAAGAAATCCAAATTGACGAAGCCGTATATCCCAAGCACACATCGACTAACTGGATCGACGGAGCTTGGCAAGCAGCTTCTGCGCCACTCTTATCTCTATCTTAAGCCCGAATCCGGTAAAGCCGGCGTAGGGATCATGATGGTGAAATACCAGCCGAGCAGGACGCTGCCCTTTCGTCTGAAGATACAAGATAAGAAAAATAGCACCACTTACAAATGCTCCACCCTGAGCAAGCTCTGGGCGCGGATTAAGAAGGAAGCCGGACAAACGCAATATATCGTCCAGCAAGGGATCGAATTGGCCTCAATTCAGCGGAGGCCCTTCGATCTACGGGTCCTTATCCAAAAGAATCAGAGAGGGCAATGGGAAGTCTCCGGAATCGGAGCCCGTATGGCAGGTTCGCTTAGCATTACGACCCACGTTCCACGCGGAGGAAGCATTGAAGATCCGGAAAAGCTGTTAATCTCTGCATTCGGTCAAGTCCCATGCCGGAGAATCCTCTCACGCGCCCGCAGTACTTGCCTTACCATCGCGAGGCAGCTCGAACGAGGTTCCGGCTTTCAATTAGGGGAAATGTCCATGGATCTTGGCGTGGATGCTCAGGGTCATATCTGGTTCTTCGAGGCGAACTCGAAGCCCATGAAATTCGATGAACCCCATATTCGGAAGCGTTCCATCGAGCGTATATTCCAGTACAGCACATTTCTCGCACAACAAGCCTGATCCACAACCAACCAATACTTGAGAATACGAGGAATACAGGAGGAACCCATGGTGGACATTCGCGTCATCCGCTCCCCACAGGAAGACAAATGGCCCGTACTTCGTGCTAAATTTACACAGTTCATTATTAACGCCGGAGATCAGCGTATTACCGTGGATGCAATAAAGCAGTTCGGATCATTGTCCTTAAGCGGATTGCAAGCAGATGGCACGCAGCTCATCATTGCAACCGAGCGAACTTTGCGCGCGAAGGCGCGCTTAATCGGGTTAGCTTTTGTCGAGAATTACGGGGACACCACTTGCCTAGTCGTCGTTCATCCCGACTATCGTGGTCAACGCATAGGTACCAAGCTGCTTCAGGAGCAAATCAACCAACTCGGAAACCTAACCTGTACTGTTGCAATGGATAACCTGTCCAGCTTACACATGTGTTTTCAAGCAGGTTTAACGGCATATACGCTCATCGAGGGACCTACAGGAAAACCCACATTAGCATTTGAATATGATGCAAGAAGGTGAACAAGTTGTCTCAACCTGTCCTTGGTATACTAACGCTTTACTTGAATGAGAAGAAACATTTAGAGGAACGTCCCATCTACCAGCGCATGATTGCTGCAAGCCACAAGCTGGGGATGCAGACGTTTGTCTTTACGCCGCAAGATGTCGACTCGAATAAGAAGCAGATTTACGGCATGTTCTACAATCCCAAATCGCATACTTGGACCAGAGAATGGACGTCCTTTCCACACCTGATCTTTGACCGCTGCCGTATTCAGAATACTTATCGGTTCAAAGAACTGCTGAAATTCCGCGCGCGATACAATGCTCTGCATTTCTTAAACCGTCCGCTTCGCAACAAATGGACCATCTATCAGGTTCTATGTAACCATCCTACCATTAAACCTCATTTGCCTTTTACGAAACTATATAGTTCAGCAAATGACGTGCATCTACTCATGAAGAAGGAGCGGCTTGTCTTTCTCAAACCAATCAACGGAACAGGCGGGCGCGGTATTCTGCGTATTGAGCGTATGGCCGGTTCGCAGCGATATGATATTCAAGGGCGTGATCACAGGCGCCAGATCATCTCCCCTCAACGGATTCAACCCTCGTTATTAGCCTCGAAGCTGTCCAGCTGGAACGCAAAAAATCGTTATATTTTGCAGCAAGGGATCGCCATCAAGCTGCCGAATGGGCGTGTTCACGACTACCGACTACTCGTTCAGAAGGATGGGAGCGGTGAGTGGACAGTAACCGGCTGCGCAGGCCGGGTCGGCCCTCTGCGGAGCGTCACCTCGAACTTGCATGGCGGCGGTGAAGCCGTCCCCATGATGAAGCTCCTGAACGAATGGATCGAAGACCCCGAGAAGATTAGAACGGTCAAAGAAAAAATGGATACGCTTGGCATTGAGACGGCAAAATTTCTGGAAGAGAAATACGGTGCGCTCTGTGAGCTAGCACTTGATATAGCGATTGATCGAAGCGGGCATGTATGGCTGCTAGAGGTTAATCCGAAGCCCGCGAGGGAAGTATTCGCCAAAGCTGGCGAGAAGGACACTTACAATCTCGCGATCATCAAACCGATTGAATATGCCTACTTCGTATACAATACGAAAATCAACGTCAAATCTAAGTCAAAATTAAAAGCCCGCGAAAGAATACGAAAAAAACAAAGCCGGGTGACCGCCTTCGAGACACTACTGAACTTAGAGGATATTAAGAATCTATGAGATCACTCCTCTGCCAATAGCCCTCCATCCTGCCATGGAGGGTTTGTTATTTGTTGCTATGATGAATAAAACCCTTAAATCATCCGATTTAAGGGCTCTCCGTATATTTATCTGTGCTCTGCGAGCTGAGATAAATACAATATTGAATTAAGGTCTTGAGAGATTTACGGCGAATCCGTGGTTCGTCAAATTTCATCGGCTTCGAGTTGGCTTCGAAAAACCAAAGCTTTCCGCTACTATCAACACCGACGTCCATCGACATCTCACCGAGTTCATATCCCGATGATTTCTCGATTTGTTCCGCGATGACGATCGCGAGCGTGCCGGCGTTCTCTTTGATCTCTTGTGCCCTTGTAGGTCCGAATACCGCTTTTAACACTTTGCTAGCGCTTCTGATGGATCCGCCCCTTGGCACATGGGTCGTAATGCTTCGTTTCCCCGCAACACGCGCGCCAATCCCTGTCAGCTGCCACGTATTTGTATGATTTTTCTGCACGAGGATCCGAAGATCGAATGGATGGCCGTGCGACTTCGTTAAGTCGATCGCTTGCTGAATGATATACTCCTTGGCACCTATTTTCTGCTTCAGGTGCAGCCACATCTCTGGTATTGTCCAGAAATGATGAACGTGGCGTTTTTTTCCCGTCGAATGAATCAGACGATATTTCGGCCCACCGTCTTGCTTTATCCGTTGCCCCTGCATGATGCCTTTGCCCGCTTTACCATGGATCGGCTTCAAGTAGACAGCAGCATGCTGCTCTAGATAGGTCTCGAGGATTGAGGGGGAGGTGAGCTTCTCCGTCTTTGGCAGTGATGATTTGGTCGATTTCGCGCGAGATAACCATTCATAGAGGGTCCATTTATTGAAGAAAAACGGGTTAAACAATCTCACCTTACGGTCCTGCAGAAAATTGAGGATCATCTGCTGTATTTCTGGCTTCGCCTCATATTTCCGGAACGGAATCCGATTATAGATCACATGGGGTGCTGGAAAAGACTTCGTCATCCACATTCCCGCTTGTTTACTGTAATAAAGACCTACTATATTGTTATGCGATGACCGGATATCCTCTGCGGTCGTCACATACACGGTAGCTCCGAGTTTTTTGCCGACCCGAATGATATCGCTGAAATTGCTGAATCTCCCGCGCATACTTCGGTGTCGATCCTTGGCTGTTAAGATAGCTATGACAGGACGTCTACGCGCCTGAGCCTGAACTGATGCCATCACCCTACCCTCCCAGGTCAAAACTTGCTAAGGTATTTACAAAAGCCTATCAAATTGCTAAGCGAAGCACGCTCCCCGATTTTCGCGGTAGGATGCTTGAAGATAGAGCGGCCCGGCTTCGCATTCGCTTCGAACATCCAGACATTACCGGAGCGATCAATCCCTAGATCAAATCCGATTTCCCCTAGTAAATATGGGTAATGCCGTTCGATGGCTCGCGCGAGATCCACTGCGGTCGATCTTACTTTTCGCAGCATCTGAGCCGCATTTCCCCCAAAGACCTGACGGAATACTTGATCTGTCGCGAGAACCTTCCCGCCGCTAGCAACATGGGTTGTAATGCTGCCTTTCCCCGCTTTTTTGGCACCCACAGCAGCCACCACCCATTTATTCTCGCCGTCCTTGGTCATATGGAATCGGAAATCGACCGGGCAGGACTCAATTTGAATGAGGTCAATGCCCTGCTGCGCGATATATTGATGGAATCGGCTTTGCTGATGCTTCAGCAGCGTATTGATCATACGATCAGCACTCGTATAATTTACGGCCTTATTCTGGCCACGAGACCGATATCGAACGGTATAGAGCTTTGCTCGTTGACGTATCAACTTATAAATACCGACTCCGAGACTTCCCCCCGACGGCTTCAGATAGACCGTACCATACTTGTTCAACATTTCCTTCATCGTATTAACCGTTGGGTTCAAATGCGATTCTGGAATATGATGAGCCAGCGGATCGTCGACGAGCAGCTTATAGACGTCCGATTTATTAAAAAAACTCCAATTGAATAGCGGAATGGATCGACGCAAGAATCGATCTTTAAAGCTACTCATAGATTGATCCCGCTCTGTCTGGCGGCTCTGCATGCGATTATACACGACATCTGGCAGAGGAAGACTCCTTCGAATCCATCCACCCGTTTTTAGTGGAAAATAACCGGTTACAGTCTCCTCTTCCCAGTTCACATCCTTAGGGCTAAAAGCAAAACTATAAGATTGTCCTTCGCCTGCGCTAATTATCTGTCTGAAAAATCCTGACATCCCACCGAAGGATATCCCTTCGTGCTCCGTTCGAGCTGCCAGAATCCCAATGAGCGGGCCAATTTGAATCTCGCTGCTGCCTCGTTTGGTAACAAGACAATTCCCAGCATGGGGAAGCTTCAATTCAGCAGCCAACGCCGGGGATAAACGCAAGGAATGACCACTTTTCCGAGTCAAGACCAAATCAGAAGTTATCGTTCTACTCCCGAAGATGAGACTGATTTGACCAGGTTTCCCAATCCCGAGTGTCTTACGCAGTGCAGATGAAATATGAATCCCTTGCCCGGGAGCGATTTGTATCGAACATTTTGCAGAACTCATCGAGGGCCTCCCACACTTCTACGAATGTAACAACAGTCTATGGGATTTGCGCCCGAAAGGTCACTGATCCGCAGGAAAAAAGAAATCAACGCTTATGTCCATTGTCGCAACACGGGGAAAGGATCGAGGATGGAATCATATTGCTCCTTCCATCCGAATTGAGCACCCGGGTCTAGCCTAAGGTAACGGCCATATTTGGTAATGCGGTCCCCTTCCCGTGCCCAGCCGAAATGCTGAATCCGTGCTGTATGATATAAACAGGGGAGGGTATCGACGACAATCGGAAAGCGCCCGCAGTGCTGCCCCTGTTCTCTCCATGCCGAATAATCAATTTGCGGTCGGTAGCGTATCATGAACGGCCAATAATGCCGATGCGCCTGCCAATACATGTCATCGCGGTACGACGTCTCATTCCACATATCGTAGAGACGGAAACCGACCAGATCAAATTGATCTTGCTCGATTACATCCTCCACCATCGTGGCGAAACGTGCTTCGATCAGTTCATCTGCATCCAGGTTCAGAATCCAATCCGGTTCTTGGCGAACCGTCTCTTCCCACTGCTGCCTTCGCAGCTTGGCTTCCTGGTGAAAGCTTGACTCCGTATTCTGTACAATGTGCACCGGAATCGACGGCAGGCTTCGACAACACAGCTCTACCGTGTCATCGCTGCTGGCATCATCAATAATGACCGCCTCATCGATCCATGCCCGTGTTCTCTGCAGCATTCGTTCCAAATACCGTCCCGCTTCATTCCGAACAACCATGGACAATGTTACCTTACGCTTCCTGCTCATCCATCCCGCCCTCTCTACTGCTGCACCGAATGATTTCTAGTACATGATATTCGTCAGGGCGTGTTCCGTGTGTTCAGCCGGAAAATAGAAATAGGGTTGTTCCCTTGTCTGCGGCATGGCAGACTTAGGGAACAACCCTGATCCTCACGACTTCACTTCAAAATGTGATCAAATTCCAGATGATAGCGATAACGCCCGCCAATGTAATAGCACTCCGTATACTCTGTGAACTGCTTCTGCTCATCGAACGTACTGCGCACACGTTTGAGGATCGGCTGATTGGGCTCGATATTCAGAATCTGCTGCAGGCTTTCACTTGGATTAACCGCTTCAAGGTACTCTTGTACTTTCTTGACTTTGATCCCAAGGCCCTGCAGCATCTGATATAACGATCCATAGTAGTCCTCCGGCCGCAGGGAGAGCTCGATCGGAACATGGATATACGTCTTGAAGAATACAATGGCAGTATTCCCCACGCCTCTTACACGCTGAATCTCATAAATATGCTCACCCTCTGGCACACCAAGCTGCTCCGCGATCGATCCTTCCGCAGGAATGCGTGCCACTTTCGCCATTAAGGTCTCCGCATCCTTACCCATTTCTTTCATTTGATGCGTAAAGCTCCGAAAATGCGTTTCATAGACATCCGAATCTTGCCGTTGCCCAGGAACGCCAAGCACGTAGGTTCCTTTCGCTCTCCGCCGGATGAGATATTCCTCCCAGACCAATTCGTTGAGCGCATCCCTGACCGTCGTTCGGCTCACATCGTACAGCTTGCATAGATCAAGCTCGTTCGGGATCTTATCCCCTTCGCTCCATGTCCCATCCAGTATCTTCGCTTTAAGATCCTGTTTAATCTGAATATAGAGAGGCAATGCCTCCTTACTCTGGTCCAATTCAAAGGCCATAGACATTCCTCCTTGTTCCTATCTTGAATATTGCACCATTACACCCTTACGAATGCTTTTAAAGTCGCAATCGTCTTGCCTATGGAAGGCCCATGCGGACGAATCGTATACGTTCCGACCGATGCCGGAATGAAGAACGTCTCTGCATAATGGACAACGAACGGCTCGAATGCACCGGTAGGACTCTCGACGATCGCTTCTTCCCCTTCTACCAAGTTTAGCACATTCACGCTCTCATGCGTGTCATGCGTTACGGCTTTGGAGAACCAATGTCTTCTCGTCTCAATGAACTCGCGCTCGTGAAGCCCCGTTCTTTCTTCGATCCATCCGTCGCCCTCCGCGATCTTCTCCATTCGGTTGATTAGATTCGCTTCGACCCACTTTGTATCGCGGTCCCACTGAATGACCTGCTCCCCATGATCAATGTGAACTGGGCGAGGACGTCCATCCAAGCCGAGACGATCCCAATCCCACAGCTTGAATGTAAAAATATAAGGCGTGGCGCTGATCTCAAGCACCATTGTATTTTCTCCAGAGCAATGGATCGTACCTGCAGGAATCAAGTAATGATCGTGTTTCTTCGCCACGTAAGTATTGATGTATTTGTCATCTGGAAAAGAAATCTCGCCACGTTCTGCTCTACGCAGATCCTCCATCATTTCTTCGGGGTTGATGCCTTCTTTGACCCCCAAATAGACAAGGCCTGGAGCCTCTGCATCCAGAATGTAATAACTCTCATCCTGCGTGTAATGCATACCGAACTTCTCTTGAATGTACTCGGTGAGCGGATGCACTTGTAGGCTGAGGTTTTGTCCCCCCATCGTATCGAGGAAATCGAATCGAATCGGGAATTCCGTTCCGAAGCGCGCATGCACCTTATCGCCGAGAATTTCCTTCGGATGCCGGAACACAAGGTTAATCGACGGCACTTCAACTCGAACATCGCCATATGCGAGATACAAGCTATTCTCCTCCGGCACGCCATCGAAGCTCCAAGCAAAGTTGACCTGATCCCGGTCAAGGTCGCAGACTTCCTTCATCCATTGTCCGCCCCATACGCCCGCGTCGAAATACGGTACGACACGGAATGGGCGACTGCTTGCTTCCTCTAGTCCCGCCATGAAGGCTTCCCCAGTCACCATCTTAGGTTGATTCTTCACATTCGTATCCATTAAATAATCCATTTGCTTGTACAAGCGCTTTTTATGTCGATCGGCTACACGCCACTCGACAAAGTAGCCTCGTTTATATTTGCGTAAGATATCTTCATTATGATTATCGACTTTCCAGTTGCCCATTTCCTTGGAGCGGTACCGCTGTTGAATCTCCCAGCGCGCGAGATCCAGATAGACGAGCACATCCGGTTGGTATACGAGCGAAGCGCCTACGCCATAGATGACGACCAATCCTTGGGTTACACCTTCAATCGCCTGCTGTGCGCGCACGATACGATCTTGGTCGAAAAATTCTTGCAGCTGATGGCAAGACATGACGCCAAATACGCGATCATCAGTTAGATTGCGCTCAATCATCGCGGTAATCTCTTCACCGGAGAATGCTAAATCATCGGAATGAATCACAAGATCCGCATGGAGCGGACGAATCATTTTCACTAGAATTTCTTCATATCGAACACCGGGATAACAATCGATGACCAATATGTTACGATTGCCCAGCGAATTCAATTTACACGTTAGCTCTGCAACGATCTTATCGTAGCCTTGCCATGCGCTGGAATCCATCCCCTCAATTCGAACCTCTGGATACTTATCATAGTTAGACATCTGTTCTTCCTCCATATCCGTTTTGTGTTATATTGTTATAATGTTATAACATTATAACTTAATATGAACCTAAGCCTATCACAGCAGCATGATGAAAGCAACACGAAAAAAAGATACTTCGCTACGTAGCGAAGTATCTTCTTCTGTAATGCCGGTGAAGGGACTCGAACCCCCACGGTTTCCCTCACGATTTTGAGTCGCGCGCGTCTGCCAATTCCGCCACACCGGCTTATGAAGTTATGGAGCGGACGACGGGAATCGAACCCGCGACCCTCGCCTTGGCAAGGCGATGCTCTACCGCTGAGCCACGTCCGCATATTGCTGTAAAAAAATGGTGACCCGTAGGGGATTCGAACCCCTGTTACCTCCGTGAAAGGGAGGTGTCTTAACCCCTTGACCAACGGGCCTTCATATCAATTCCGTATTTACCGGACAGTTATTTACTTTATCATAAGTTATGCGGCTTGGCTACAGGTATTTTTTTACAAACATTTATATTTAAAATACCCGCTTCGTATTCCAATCTGCCTTAATGATCTCGACGGCTTCACGGAAGCGGAGTGAATGGATGATCTCGCGCTCGCGCAGGAATTTCAGACTGTCTTGCAGGTCGACATCATCTGTTAAATCGATGAGCCATTGGTAAGTGGCACGCGCTTTCTCTTCGGCCGCAATGTCTTCATACAGGTCGGCGAGCGGATCACCTTTGGCTTGAATATACGCTGTCGTGAACGGGACACCCGACGAATTGCTGTAGAACAACGCACGGTCATGCTGCGCATACATCTCGGAGAGCCCGGCAGCCTTCATCATCTCCACCGTCGCGTCTTTCGTGAGCTTATAGACCATGGTAGCGATCATTTCTAAGTGAGCGAATTCCTCGGTACCTATATCCGTAAGTAATCCAATCACCTTGTCAGGGATCGAGTAACGCTGATTTAAGTATCGTAAGGCCGCTGCGAGCTCGCCGTCTGCACCTCCGTATTGTTCCAGCAACAGCTTCGCCATTCGAGGGTCGCATTTGCTCACTTTCACCGGGTATTGCAACTTCTTCTCGTACAACCACATATCGTTGTTAGCCTCCCTTCAAATCGTGAATCCGCGTTACACCTGCCAAGGCCATGGCGTATCGATCCATTGCCACGGGAATCTCGAATAGCTATGCCCATATTGCAAGAGCGGTCCGTAATTCAGCTCATACTGATAAGCAAGCTTCTGACGTTGTTCTACGCCCTGATTGAACTGCTGGATAGATTTCATGTCGTTCGGGTGCGTATTCAGGAACAAGGCTAATTCCAGCAACACAAAATCGATTGCTTGCAGCTCATGCAGCAGCTTGTAATACTCATCATCAATCGGTTTGGTGTTCGTATTCGCATTGGCGGTCATCTTCTCACTCATGACGTCACCTCCCCTCCTTCTGATCCTCTCGTGGGCTCATAGGGACTGAATAATGCCGGCCATAGCGTTCCATATCTCAAAGCTTCCTGCGGCGTGAACTGCGGTAGATCGAGCGGTTGAAATTGAATATACTGATTGGGAGGCACGACATATGTCTTCACCCGAATGGGCGGACAGGGATTGTTCGCACCAACATAGGGGTACCAGACGCGGACTTGATCGTTCATTTCAAAACCTCCTTCATCTTCGACTTCCTTTCCTAACATATGACGTTCGCCTAGGGATGTGAACTAGAAAATAACCCAGAGAATGTCTATTTACGCACAAAAAAAACCGCCCAAGCTTTGGCTTGAACGGTTTCGATGCGATTCGACGTTCTATTCACGTATCCGAATCCCATTATTCAAACTTAATTTTGATCTGGAACAGTCCTGCTTTTCGCATCGCAGAATAGACGATGACGACCAGCGGACCGAGGAACAAGCCGATCGCTCCAGCCAACTGCATCCCGACATAGAGACTGATCAAGGCCGATAAAGAACCAATCCCCACTGCGTCTCCAAGAATTTTAGGTTCGATGATCCGTCGTAAGACGGTAATGACAAGGAATAAGACAATCAATCCAAGCCCTGTGAAAATATCCCCTGTGAGCAGGCAATAGACTCCCCATGGGACTAAGGCCGAACCGACTCCTAGAATTGGGAGAATATCCACAATCGTCACGAGGAGCGCGATTGCGAGCGGGTATTTCACACCAAGAATTAACAAGCCGATGAATGTCGTAATGTACGTGAACGCACTGAAAATTATCTGTGCGCGGATGAAGCCAAAGACGGAGTTTTTGAGACTATTCAGCACTTCATTCACTTGATCGCGTGAACGATCTTCGAATAACGTCAGCATGGATCTGCGCATCGTGTCCATATTGAAACAGAACAAATATAACGCAACGATAAAGAACAGGAAAAAGAAGAATAAACCCGGAATACCCGAAGCAAATGACAAGAGAATCTGCGACAGCTTATTCACGACGCCGCTAATGGAGTCCGATAAATTCGATAACATCCCGATTACGCTGTTCGCAATATCCGGCGACATCGTATCCAGAAATCCCTGTCCTTCTTCGATCAATTTGAGAATATAGGCCTGCACCCCTTCAAAATAGGCGGGCGCATTCGTAAGGAAGTTCATCGACTGCTCAAGCACTTGTACCCCAAGGAGATAAATCGTGCTCAAAAAGATGAGCATAAACAGCGTACAGGTGATGGAAGAGGCCACGATCCGCTTCATTTTCAATCTGCGCATCAATAGCCCATTAATCGGTTCAAGCAGCATGGCGCAAATAAAAGCAAGCAAGAACGGCGCACCGACTGTGAACAATCCATACAGAAAAGCAAGGCCAAGCAATATCAATATCAATTGTTTGATCTGCATCGCTTCGATTCTCTCTCCTTTCTCACGTAACTGGGACTTGTCCTCCCTTTTGCCGATAAATATGTATCCGAAGAATCCGTAAACGCTCCACCTCTGCCACTTCGAACCAGACATCATCGATGAGAACTTTTTTGCCTTCCGCAACATTGCCTTCCAGCTGTTTGAATAGCCAACCGCCGATGGAATCAACCTCGTCATCTTCAATGGTCACGCCGAGCATTTCATTCACATCTTCCAGCAGCATCCGGCCGTCCACCGAAATGATCCCGTCCGTCGTCTCGACATTAGGGCGTTCATCCTCATCGAATTCATCGCGTATCTCGCCTACAATCTCTTCCAAAATTTCTTCTGTCGTCAGCATGCCGGCTGTCCCGCCGTATTCATCCACGACCAGCGCAATTTGTGCGCGATTCTTCTGCATGAGGCGAAGCACATGGCTTACCTCCATCGACTCAGGGACGTTCAGAATCGGCCGTATGAGGTCTTGCATCGCTTCGACCGTCTGCGGAGGCGTGATGAAGAGATCTGAGATATGAATGAAGCCAATAATTTGGTCTTTATCCTCGACGGCGACCGGGTACCGCGTATGCTTCGTAGTGAAGACAATCTCCATGTTCTCCTCGATCGAATGCGTCGTATAGAGGCATTGCATATCCGTACGCGGAAGCATCACTTCACGGGCCAACCGATCGGAGAAATCGAAAATATTATCCATCAGCTTCATCTCGTCTTTGTCAATGAACCCGCTCTGCGCACTCTGACTGACAAGGATGCGAATCTCTTCCTCGGTATGCGCCACATCATGTTCTGTTGCAGGCTGAAGCCCCAATAGCTTCAAAAAGCCGTTCGCTGCCGCATTCAAGAGCCAGATCGCTGGCATGAACACCTTGTAGAACAATAAGAGCGGGCCGGACAGCCATAATGAAGTAGCTTCCGCCTTCTGAATCGCAAGCGTCTTCGGTGCGAGTTCACCAAGCACAATATGCAGGAAAGTGATGATGGAGAATGCAGCGACGAAGCTAATCGTCTGCGTCAGCGTCTTATCTACAACTCCCAGCTTCGCGAGCAGCGGTTCTACGATTAAATGAGAGATGGCAGGTTCCCCTACCCAACCGAGCGCCAGAGAGGCGAGGGTAATCCCAAGCTGTGTCGCCGAGAGATACGTGTCTAGACGATGGTTCACTTTCAGGGCAAAATGAGCGCGACGATTGCCTTCGTTCGCCAGCTGTGTCAGCCGGGTCTGCCTTACCTTAACAAGCGCGAACTCTGCCGCAACAAAAAATCCATTCAGTAAGACAAGTAAAAGGACAAGCAGGATATGAAGGAAAATGGCGCCAGGCTCAAAGTGGGTCATACTCTAACTCCTCTTCACGATCGCGAATCTAGATGATTGCTTTTCTTGATTTGAAATCAACATTCTTATAATACATATCTGCGACCAATAAATTCGGTCCGCAGCATTTGGCTGCACTACAGTGACAATTGATCCGTTGATTGAGCGGGTGATCATACAACCAACGGTTGAAGATATCATCAAGCTTCTCTGTTTCCATATTACCAAATGGAGGGATATCTGCAAAATCCGTCACGAATACATCGCCCGTAAAAGCATTCAGATTCACACGATTACGTCCATCCGGATCGTTGCGAAGTGTTACATTCGGCTCGGTTCGAAGACGACGCAGCAGCGCTTGATCTTCTTCATTCTCGTTGCATGCGTAGAACGGCAGCGTCCCGAACAGCATCCACATATTCTGATCTCGCGT
Organism: Paenibacillus guangzhouensis; assembly: GCF_009363075.1. Lineage (NCBI taxonomy): Bacteria > Bacillati > Bacillota > Bacilli > Caryophanales > Paenibacillaceae > Paenibacillus > Paenibacillus guangzhouensis. Next base: position 3,896,156 of record NZ_CP045293.1, read on the forward strand.
ATCAAGCAATCGATGTATTGCTGCACGCATCTCCGCTTGCGACAGTACCGGAAGATCAGAGGCGAACGAAGAAGGATACATCGGATGCACTTCATGCCGGAGACAGCCCATCTCACGGATCAATTCATGAATCTCGGTAATTTTATGATGGGTACGATAATTAATCATCGACTCCGCGGAGATGAACATTCCTTCACTGCTAAGACGACGCGTATTCTCAATCATCCGATCATACAGCTTCGTAGCTGCCTCTAGGCTTACGGAATGTCCTGCATGTTTGAACCCAACGGTATGAAAGTCTTCTGGACTCACGTAGTTAAAGGAGATATGCATAACATCCAAATAGGGTGCGAGAACCGCGTAACGATCATAGTCTAATGTTAAATTCGAGTTAATCTGCGAACGAACCCCGCGCTCACGAGCATATTTGAGGAGCGGCACCATGTAATCCTGAACCGTCTTCTTATGGAAGGTTGGCTCACCGCCTGTAATACTTATCGTCTCCAAATGTTCGACTTCATCCAACGCTTTGAGCAGCTTCGTTAGCGGAATTTTGTCCGGCTCAATGACGGTTAGCGAATCGCCGACAGCACAGTGTTCACAGCGCATATTGCATAAATTCGTTATCGTAAATTCGACACTCGTCAATACATGTTTGCCGTATTGTTCAAGTGAGCGAATGGGATCCCAAGGGTCATATGCCGGTGATAACACAGGCAGTGTTCTCGTTTGTTCTGATGATAAAATGCTTCTTGCTTGCATGTCTATTTCCCCCTACACTTCGTATTGATCTAAAAAAACCTGGTCCCATGTCCAGGTTTTATGCTCCGCCCGTTAAAACAGCAACAATCATTAAATTGAGTTTCACAGACAAATCAACATCATAAATCGAGCTAAGCTCCTGTCCATCCGTATCATATAGAATCCGGATAATCGGCCGCTGTGGAGACGTTGAATTCAAATCAACAACGACACCGATCTCACCTGTATTCAATTTGACCGTAACACCAATCGGATAGATAGCGATCCGATCGCGGAACAGTTCGAGCATCCCCTGCTCATAGAGCGTACCTGATCCTGTGTAGAGAATTTCTAATGCTTGATGTGGCATCATCGCGGAACGATAAATGCGATGGCTTGTCATCGCATCATACGAATCGACGATGCCGATCATTTTGGAAAACTCATGAATCTCTACGCCTTTAATCCCTCGTGGGTATCCTGTCCCGTCAATTCGCTCATGATGTTGAAATGCACAATGGGCTGCGAGTAACGGAATGTTCGCTTCATCTTTCAGAATGCGATACCCTAATTCAGTATGCTGTTGAATAATGCGATATTCCTCATTCGTTAATTTATCCGGCTTGAGGAGCACTTCCATCGGGATTTGAGTCTTCCCTATGTCATGCAGCAGCGCGCCGAGTGCGATCGTCGTTAAATCTTCCGTGTTATAGCCTTTTGACAGAGCCATCATAACCGTATAGATGCACACATTCAAAGAATGACGATATAAATAGAAGTCCGTTGAATTGATATCCGACAGCATAATCATGGCATCTTCATGACTGCTCAGATCATCGATCAGATTCGTAATGACTTTGCGGAAGTTTTTCCCAAGACTCGGGTATGCCGATTGCTTCTCTGAAAAAGGTTGATTCATTAACTCACGGAAGTTCTTGCGGATCTCATGCATCGATTCTCGCTTCGTCTCTTCCGAGATTAATTCAGGAATGCGAATATCGTCTGTTCTTGCATCTTCTATGTACAAGTATCGGAGCCCGAGCTGCTCAAGCCGCAGGATCATTGACTGAGTCAGCTCAATATGCTCTGATAAGAGAACGAGTCCATCCTCGTTATATATCTTTTTCCCAAGCTTCATGCCTGGTTGACAAAATTGAATAGGCATTAGTCGCAAATTAAAAACCTCTGATCTGTATAAAGATTCATATCAACGATTATGAAAATGATTAACCATCCTATTATGACATATTTACAGCATCAGTTCTACAACTTCGATCATAATACCCAGATGATTTTTCGCTTATTAACGCAGGATAAAGAACCAAAACAAGAATGCGACGATGAGTCGATAATAGGCGAAGTGACGCAGTTGAATCTTCTGAATATACTTCAAGAATGCGACAACAACAATGTATGCCACGACGAAAGAGACAATAAACCCGACGAGGAAGAACATCCAGTCACCGTTAAGAATCACCTTATAATTCTTTAGCAGCTCATATCCTGAGGCCGCACACATAATCGGAATCGCCATTAAGAAGGAGAAATCGGCTGCTGCTTTGTAGCTGAGACCGCTTAACATCCCTCCGGCCATCGTCGAACCGGAACGGCTAAATCCAGGCCATACCACGGACAAGATCTGATAGATCCCGACGAGGAGCGCTTGCTTGTACGTCATGTCATCCATGTCTTTCGCCGTAATTTTCACACGACTGCGCGAGAAGAACTCTGCGAATAAGAGAAACAATGCACCAACAACAAGTGCCCATAAGACTGTAGACGGAGAATCGAACTTACTCTTGATATAGTCTTTTGCGAAAAAAGCGGTAATTAACGCAGGTGCAATCCCGAGAAAGACGTGAATTAAGTTCAATTGCGATTTACGCACACGACCTCCCGTTGTCGTCGTAGCTGGCGTTGCAGGTGCTTTTTTCAATCCAAATAACCGGAAAAGCCGCTCACGGTAGACAATCGCAATTGCTAGAATCGCTGCAAGCTGAATGATGACTTCGAACGAGCTAAGAATGTCACGCGGGACATTGGGATGAATGATCTTGTCGGTTAGAATCATGTGACCTGTGGATGAGACTGGAATAAATTCTGTCAGACCCTCGACAATCCCGAGAATAATCGCTACTAAAATGGAATCCATATTGGTTCGTACTCCTCTTTTCTGTATAAAATAATGAAATAAAAAAGAAAGCTAATCTCTTACATCTGTAATGCATGCCAGCGCTTCGCTTGGCAATTGGATAGCATCGCTTCCTGACTTAACGCCCAGGCGAGCAGATCTCGAATGAACTCCGGTAAATAGTACCGCCGATCCGTCCCATCCTTCAGTGCCATATATCCTACACCGAATGTGAACATATCAAGTGTGGCGACTTGATAGATTTCCTCCTTCTGCAGGCGGTTTCCCGTGCCGGATACCATCACTTCTTGAATCCGTTCATAAGGCGGCTGGTTCAGATCGTAATGGATTTCCAGGCCGTCCACAGCTAGTGTACCAAGTACTCTCCCGCGGAATCCAAATCCTCGAATGGCACGCTGCTGAAATTCGGGAAGAAGCGACTCCTCTAGCGATTGCAGAATTTGAGCACCAGTCAACCGTAACAGACAAGGATTAATCGGCGATGGACAAATGCGATGCAGCATTTCAAGGGTAATATCGCCCGCTTCGAGCGAATCCAGCAATTGCCCCGTATTCGTGAGGCCAATTTCCGCACCGGTCCATGCTTTCAGCGCTGCAGCGAGCAAGTTCGCAAGTGGTGATTCCTCTTCCACAGCCACAGGTAATGCTCGATCCAGTCGTGCAGCGACCTGACTTAAGTTCTTGTTAGCTATCACGCCATACTGCTCAATAATGGATAGAATCAAAGGATCTGGAGGAACCTCCGCCACAGACAGCGCTTCAGCTCGCTTGATGATGCAGCGTCTTGATTCGAATTCGAACTCTATTTCAATACGCCCCAGATGGGAACCAAATTTCCCAGCTGCACAGACGTAGGTATTTCCGATTTTCTCTGCTTGCTCGAACAAGTGGTGCGTATGTCCGCCTAGAATCAGATCAATTCCGTGGGTACGCTCTGCAATCGCGCGATCATGTACGATTCCAAGATGTGACATGACGACGAGCAAATCGACTTGAGGGCGCAGGAAGGCAGACAGCTCCGCGACAACATCGTAAGGATGCAGCACATGCCAACCGAGTAAATCATAAAACTCCGTAAATGCGGCTGTGACACCAATCAGACCAATGCGTAAATCCCCTTTATGCAAAATGTCATACGGCAGCATCCAATCTGGCACTTCACCGCTAGTCATCTCTCGTATATTGCTGCCAACAATCCGGAAGGTCGCTTGGTCCGAGTATACTTTTTTCATGATCTCCGGGGTATAAGTTAATCCTTCATTATTACCTAACACGACTGCTTCATAACCAATCTGATTTAAAATCTGAACGTTGACAGCCCCGTTGCTGCCTTCCGTCTCCATTCGCATCCGGTCCATATGGTCGCCGATATCCAGAATAATCAATTCATCGGAAGGACGCATCTGACGTTCCTGATCAATGACCGTTGCGATTCTAGCTGCTTGCTCCAGATGGCTATGAATATCATTCGAATGGAACAGCACAAAGCTACGTCTTTCTTTATCCATAAATTCTCCTTAGACCCATCTATTATTATGTACGCGATGCGTAGGCATAGATTAACTTCGCTGTCGCCTTGATCCCGTTATTGAAAGGAATGAATCTACCAATCATTTTACATTTACGCCCAAGTCTTAGCATACCATTATCCTGCGTTTTAGGATACGGGTATCCTTATGGATATTCCTAAGTCGCTCTTCCAATAACTCAAGCAATCCTCCCTATTGGAAAAACAGAATATGGGAAGACGGTTCTGCTTAGGAAGAACTTTAACTAGGTCCTCAGAACCCAAGCGGAATCCAAATCAATCCAAATCACAAATCAACAAGATACGAAAGTCTTAGAACAATAGTCGCGTTTTTTTCGACAAAAAGACACATTGATTGTCATTTTTTTCATTTGTGATAGAATGAACTTAATGTTTTCTTCCTATTCGAACCATACCTCATAATGTGAAAAAGGTGGGCAACCCCATGCGAGTGCATGTCATGGATTTAGGCATCGGAGATCGGCTTAAGAACGATACGTTTAATTCCTACGGACTCCATGTTCTATCGCGCGGAACGATTCTTAGTTCCCAAGAAATCTCTAAACTTCTATTACATCAGGTTGAATATGTAGATATCGAACCCAAAGAGCATATCGAACCTGAGACACCCTTATTAAATACGTATTCCGTAGATTCTTTACAAGCGATTAAGCCACTATTCGATCATTCGATCTTAGGGACGAGCACCTTATTCGAGGAAGCGCTCGAGAATGGGTACATCAATGACGAGATTGTCCAAGATACGTTCATTCCGCTCACAAATGAAATCAAAGAGCAACGCGATGTCGTGAATCTGCTGCTGATGCTGAACGGCAAGAATGACTACACGCTCCAGCATTCGATTCAAGTCGGTCTCCTTTCCTATTTTATTGCTACTTGGATGGGATATGCCGAAGATGAAGCCCAGTTGATCGGTAAGGCGGGTTATCTACACGATATTGGCAAGTGCCGCATTGATGACGCAATCTTAAATAAACCTGGCCGTCTTACGGATTATGAATTCCGAATGATGACACAGCATACGATCCATGGGTATGAGATTATTCGCAATTCCATTTATCCATATTCCATTGCGATTGTTGCTCTGCAGCACCATGAACGAATGGATGGAAGCGGATATCCTTACCATCTGCTTGGATCGAATATTCATCCTTACTCGAAGATCGTGGGCGTTGCAGATGTCTATTGTGCGATGATTACAGAACGGGTCTATCAGCAGAAACGAGATCTCTTGTCGGTCTTGAAGGAGCTTCATGAGATGAGCTTCACAAAGCTGGATCCTACCATAACACACATCTTCATCTCGCATATGATTCCGAACTTCATCGGCAAGAGCGTCTTGTTGAACTCGGGCCAGACCGGGAAAATCGTCATGACGAACAACTCGGACTATTTCCGCCCGCTTATCCATCTGGAAGATCACTTCGTCGACCTCTCGATGGATCATTCCTTGGAAATCATCGAAATATATATGTGATGCGACCTACATAGCGATATTCTAGCAGCAGCGATGCGCAAGAGAATCGCAACAACTTGAATACATAACAAACAACAAGCCGCCCTTCGTGAAGAAGGGCGGCTCTCGTTATGTCTATGGTTCGAATCTTAACCGATAGAACCTTCCATCTCGAACTTGATGAGACGGTTCATCTCGACAGCGTACTCCATTGGCAACTCTTTCGTGAATGGCTCAATGAAGCCCATGACGATCATTTGCGTCGCTTCCGACTCGCTTAAGCCACGGCTCATCAAGTAGAACAATTGGTCTTCCGATACTTTGGATACCGTTGCCTCATGCTCAAGCGTGATGTTATCATTCATGATTTCATTGTATGGAATTGTATCTGATGTCGACTCGTTATCCAGAATCAGCGTATCACATTTAATGTTCGCTTTGGAGCCTTCCGAATTACGTCCGAAGGATGCAAGACCACGGTACGTTACTTTACCGCCATGCTTACTGATCGATTTCGATACGATCGTAGACGTTGTATCTGGTGCAAGGTGGATCATTTTCGCCCCTGCATCTTGGTGTTGGCCTTTACCAGCAACCGCGATGGACAATACGCTGCCTTTCGCGCCGCGGCCTTTCAAGATTACCGCTGGATATTTCATCGTCAACTTGGAACCGATGTTCCCGTCAACCCACTCCATCGTCGCATTCTCTTCTGCAACCGCACGTTTGGTTACGAGGTTGTAGATGTTCGGCGCCCAGTTCTGAATCGTCGTGTAACGAACGCGAGCGTTCTTACGACATACGATCTCAACCACCGCACTATGCAGCGAGTTCGTGCTGTAGATCGGTGCTGTACAGCCTTCTACGTAGTGTACGAAGCTGTCTTCATCCGCGATGATCAATGTACGCTCGAACTGACCCATGTTCTCGGAGTTAATCCGGAAGTAGGCTTGAAGTGGAATTTCACATTTAACGCCTTTTGGAACGTAAATGAAGCTTCCGCCGGACCATACCGCACTGTTCAATGCTGCGAATTTGTTATCTGCAGCCGGAATAACCGTAGCGAAGTATTCTTTGAAAATCTCTGGATGCTCACGAAGGGCTGTATCGGTATCCATGAAGATAACGCCTTGATCTTCAAGATCCTTCTGCATGCTGTGATAGACAACCTCAGATTCGTATTGAGCAGATACCCCTGCCAGGAACTTCTGCTCGGCTTCTGGAATACCCAGCTTATCGAACGTTTCCTTAATCTCTGCAGGAACCTCTTCCCATGTCTTCCCTTGCTTCTCTGAAGGACGAACATAATATTGGATGTCGTTAAAGTCTAGATCATCCAGATCGCCGCCCCATTTCGGCATCGCCATCTTCTCGAATTGTTTCAATGATTTCAGACGGAAGTCCAACATCCACTCTGGCTCATCTTTGATTTTCGAAATTTCACGAACGATTTCCTCTGTTAGACCTTTACCAGTTTGGAAAACCGCTTTGTGCTCATCGCGAAAGCCGTACTTATACTCTTCCATTTCAGGCATTTTCTTTGCCATGCGAGATACACCACCCTTTACCTTATTCTTGTTCTATTTTTGATGATCGTGTTCAATCCCTTTACGCAAGGCATTCCACGCTAATGTCGCACATTTGATACGTGCTGGGAACTTATTCACCCCAGACAACGCTTCGATATCTTCGAGTTCCTCGAACTCCACCGCTTCGCCTTTCATCAACCCAGAGAAACGATCTGCAAGGTCCAACGCCTCTGTAATCGTCTTCCCTTTGACAGCTTCTGTCATCATTGACGCCGAAGACAAACTGATGGAGCAGCCCTCGCCAGAAAATTTAGCAGCCTTGACGACATCGCCATTCATTTGAAGCTGCAGCGAAATCTTGTCACCACAGGTCGGATTGTTCAAGTTAATCGTTACCGCATCCTCATTGAATGTTCCACGATTACGCGGATTTTTATAATGATCCATAATTACTCGACGGTATAAATCATCCAATTGCATAGCCAAAATACTCCTTCGTCTGGATTAGACCCTTCACTAAGCGGTCTACGTCTTCCTCTGTATTATACAGATAAAGACTCGCGCGTGCTGTAGAACTTGCTTCCAGCCAACGCATCAGCGGCTGGCAGCAATGATGGCCTGCACGAATCGCGATTCCCTGCGCATCCAGCACCGTTGCAACATCATGCGGATGAACATCGCCAAGATTGAACGTAACGAGACCTGCACGTTTCTGTGGTCCATAGATCGTTACGCCTTCAATTTCGGATAAGCGGTTCATCGCATATGCTGTGAGCTGCTGCTCATGACGTTCAATCTCATCCATCCCGATCTCCTCAAGGAAATCGATGGCTGCACCAAGACCAACCGCCCCTGCAATGATCGGAGTTCCGCCTTCAAAACGATAAGGAATCTCTTTCCATGTCGACTCATAAAGCCCAACTTCATCAATCATTTCACCGCCGAATTCGATCGGCTCCATGTTGTTCAGTAGAGACTTCTTCCCATATAATACGCCGATCCCTGTCGGAGCACACATCTTGTGACCTGAAAAAGCATAGAAATCACAGTCTAGATCCTGTACATCCACCTTCATGTGCGGTGTACTCTGTGCGCCATCCACGACCATCACCGCACCATGGCGGTGTGCAATTTCAGCGACCTGCTTCACCGGGTTCAGCGTGCCAAGCACATTGGACACGTAAGTCATCGAGACAACCTTCGTACGATCCGTAATGACCTCTTCAACATCAGACAATCGGATCGTTCCATCCGGCTGCAAAGGAATATATTTGAGCGTAGCTCCTGTCGCTTTGGCCGCTTGCTGCCAAGGGATCAGATTACTGTGATGTTCCATCGGTGTAATCACAATCTCGTCTCCTGCCTGGCAGTTGAGCCTTGCGTAGGAGCTTGCGACTAGGTTTAGTGCTGTGGTCGTTCCACGCGTGAAAATAATCTCTTCTGAGCGTTTCGCGTTAATGAATCGAGCCACTTTCTCACGCGCGCCTTCGTAAGCGTCTGTGGCACGAGATCCTAGCGTGTGAACGCCGCGATGCACATTGGCATTATCATGCTCATAGTATTGCTTCACCGCTTCAATGACCGAGATCGGCTTCTGTGAAGAAGCCGCACTATCGAGGTAGACGAGTGGATGTCCGTTAACTTCCTGGTCTAAGATCGGGAAGAGCTTACGAATTTGCGCACTGTTCATTGTCCTAACTTCCTTTCCATCAAGCTGCGAAGTTGTTCTTGAACATTCTCAAGCGGAATCTCGGAAATAACCGGAGCAAGGAATCCATGAATAATCAAGCGTTCAGCATCTTGCTTCGAAATGCCGCGAGACATTAAGTAATAAACTTGCTCAGGGTTTACTTGTCCAACCGACGCCGCGTGTCCTGCTGTTACATCATCTTCGTCAATGAGAAGGATCGGGTTCGCGTCTCCGCGTGCTTTCGGGCTAAGCATAAGAACTTTCTCTGTCTGCTCGCCGTTCGCTTTCGTTGCGCCCTTCTCAATTTTTGTAATCCCGTTGATGATCGAACTTGCTTGATCGCGCATGACAGCACGCGTGAACATTTGGCTGTCAGAGCTTTTACCGAAATGAACAGCTTTTGTTGTGATGCTAAGCTTCTGGTCGTTCGTACCGGCACAGATCACTTTCGCATCCGAGGAAGAACCGTTGCCTTTAAGCACGGACATCGTCTCCGATACCGCATTACCATTGTGCATCTCACCGATAATCCACTCAATGCGTCCGTCGTTCTCTACCACAGCGCGGCGGTATGTAACGTTCGTAGCATTCAAGTGATGAACCGAAGCAAAACGCACATGTGCGCCAGCGTTGACGAATACTTCAACAACACCGTTATGAACCACTTGATCTAATGCGATGGCATCTGTCGACAAGTAGTTATCTACATACGTAACACGGCTGTTCGAATCTGCGATTAACAATACGTGCGGTGCGAAAGTTGCTGCTGCGTCATCCGCCATCAATACGGCCTGTAAAGGCAATTCCACTTCTACATTTTTCGGAACATAGACGAATACGCCGCCGTTCCATAATGCCGTATGCAAGGCTGCAAGACGGTTCTCATCCTTCTTCACAGCTTGGAATAGATATTTCTGCACCAAATCTGCGTGTTTCTCTACAGCTGTCTGCAAATCTGTGAAAATAACACCTTTCGCAGCTAGATCAGCAGACAATTGCTGAAACACAACACTCGAATTGCGTTGTACCAGAACACTGCTGTTCTCTTCTAACTTCACGAGGGATTGCAACGATTCCGGCAATTCGCTAAGCGATTGAATCGCTGCGGATTTCGTATAGGTTCCGTAGGCATCTAAGTTCCAACGGCTAATTTTTTGTTTCTCTACTACGGGTAATTCCAATTGACCTGCAAGCTCCAAAGCTTCCAAACGTAACGCCGATAGCCAAGCTGGCTCATTGTTGCTTTGCGACAACGCCGCTAACGTCTCACGGTCAATAGGAAGGATTGTTTGTGTTGTCATCTTCTTAGCTCCTCCTCTATTCGCTTCTATCGATTAAGCTTCTTGACCTACCGTTTCGTCAACAATGCCGAGCTCTTCTTTAACCCAGTCATAGCCTTCGTTCTCAAGACGCTCTGCTAGCTCAGGACCGCCGGATTTCACGATGCGTCCTTGCATCATAACGTGTACGAAGTCTGGTTTGATGTAGTTAAGTAGACGTTGGTAGTGCGTAATGATCAAGAATCCGCGATCTTCGCTGCGCATTGTATTCACACCGTTTGCTACAATTTTGAGCGCATCAATATCAAGACCGGAGTCGATCTCATCAAGGATCACAATGCTTGGATCAAGCAGCATCATTTGGAGGATTTCGTTACGTTTCTTCTCACCGCCGGAGAAACCTTCGTTCAAATAACGATGCGCGAACTCAGGGTTCATCTCAAGTTCTTTCATTTTGCCTTCCATTTGGCGAATGAACTTGATCAAGGAGATTTCGTTGCCTTCTTCGCGGCGAGCATTGATTGCACTGCGCAAGAAGTCGGAGTTCGTTACACCTGCGATTTCGCTTGGGTACTGCATTGCAAGGAATAGACCTGCACGAGCGCGCTCGTCAACAGCCATTTCAAGCACGTCTTCGCCATTAAGTTCTACGCTTCCTTCAGTCACTTCATATTTAGGATGCCCCATCAATGCAGAAGCTAATGTACTCTTACCTGTACCATTCGGACCCATGATCGCATGAATCTCGCCGCCTTTAATCTCTAAGCTAAGACCTTTTAGAATTTCTTTTCCTTCAATCTCAGCCTTCAAACCATCAATTTTGAAATGTGTTGCCATGTGTTTGGTACTCCCTTCAAGCATCTATATTATTTTTTGTACTTCAAAACAAATCTTACTTTATAATCATTCTAAAGTGATTCTCACTGATTATCAACTGTAATTTTACTTTATTTTCAACTTGAAAGCAATGAAATCGACTTCAGGGACACAGTTTAACATGCCTTGTAAGATTAGAACGTCATTCACACTGCTAGCGCTTTTCGTATTCTTGCAACCTGCTCTTGAAACGCTTCGTCCGATAAGACAGGTTCGAATCGATTTCGGTCCACCGTCGCCACCTGACTCGGCAGATTGACCCATGACTTGCAGCCCAGGTACTCTTCTTCGATCGCAATCTTAAGTCCCGGATCTACCTTATAGACACGCAAGAGCAATACATGGAGCGGAAGTTTCTTCTTCCACTTCAGACGTTCTTCGGCGAAGTGATCGGTCCAGATATGAAAATCGCGAAGCCGATTCAGCATCTCCTGATCATGAATTTCGATATCTTCGACAACCTCAGCATATAAACGAAGTGTCACTTGCGTATCGTCCGGCGACCACTCGGCCAGCGTCACATCGATATCGGATTGACTCGCCTCCTTCAGCAGCTCTCTTCGCTGATGCTCATAGGTAGGATAGACATAAAAGGACGGGCTCTTCAGTTCAAAATGCCTTGTCTCTTCTACGATTCCGCCTTTGCGCATCAACAGGATCTGCTTGCCTGAAGCGAGAGCTTCGATCGCAACGGCCCACTCCTTTAATGCGATGGGTTGTGCGTTATACTCCATTCCATTACCGCCTTTCTCACCAGCAATATGTCCATTATACCTTGATTTCGACAAGAGTTCATCTTTCGTGAGCAAATCTCCTGAAATTGCGCCGCGACTTTTGTCACATCGTCACAATTTAACTATTTTAACATTGTTGTGAATCCAGTATACTTAGGGACAACTATACCATTCCAATGGGAGAATATTGAATTATGGAGGTGGGGCAGAGGTGTCCGCTTATCATCCTTTAACCCTCGAAGAAGCGATTCAAATCGCGAGAGAAATTCCTGATTTATTCCATGAAAAAGCCGATCTATCCGCCCGTGAAATCGGAGACGGCAACCTGAATCTCGTCTTTCATATCTCGGATGAAGCATCAGATAAGAGCATCATTCTCAAGCAGGCGCTTCCTTATGCCAAAGTCGTCGGGGAATCATGGCCGCTCACCTTGGACCGTGCAAGAATTGAGAGCGAAGCACTCATCCTTGAGCATAAGCTGTGTCCGAACCTTGTCCCTACCGTATACCGCTATGATGCAGAGCTCGCGATGACGATCATGGAAGATCTAAGCGATCATACGATTATGCGTAAAGGCTTAATCGAAGGCAATCGTTACCCATTGTTCGCAGGCCACATTGCCGAGTTCCTTGCTAGAACGCTCTTCTTCACTTCCGACCTTGGCATGAACCAGCAGGCGAAGAAGGAAGCCGTGAAGCAATTCATCAATCCCGAGTTATGCAAAATTACAGAGGATCTCATCTTCGCAGATCCCTATGTAGATAGCGAGACGAATAATTTCAATCCGGCCATCCGCGACGCAGTCGAAGCGCTCTGGGCCGATCAGGCGCTTAAGCTGGAAGTCGCACAATTGCGGGAGAAATTCCTCACTTCTGCGCAAGCCCTGTTACATGGTGATCTGCATACAGGCAGTATCTTCATTACGGAACAATCGACCAAAGTCATCGATCCCGAATTTGCTTATTACGGGCCGATGGGCTTCGATATTGCCGCCGTTCTCTCGAACCTGGCCATGAACTACATCGGTCAAGAATTCTGGAGCAAGTCCAGCGAAGCTCGCGCGTCTTATCGTAATTATCTCGTTGAGACGCTACGTGATATCTGGGATACATTCGATACGAACTTCCGCGCCCTGTGGAACGAGCATGCGGTCGATCCGCTGGCGCACACACCAGGCTACCAGGATCTCTACATGCAGCGGTTATTGCAGGATGCGATTGGATTTGCAGGCTGCAAGATGATCCGCCGCACGATTGGGCTCGCACATGTCGCAGATATCGATACCATTAGCGATGCTGCTGTGAAAGAACGCACTGAACGTCTGGCACTTGCCATCGGCCGCACGCTCATCATGGAGCACCGTCAAGTGAAATCATTCGACTTACTCATTGATACCCTAGAACAAACAATAGAAGGAGTACATGCATCATGACGACTGCACCTTTGCAATCCGTCCATTGGGCGGAAACACATCTAGACTTATTGGATCAGCGATTGCTGCCGGAAGAGATCGTCATGCTTCCTCTGACAACGGTAGAACAAGTCTGGGAAGCGATCCGTCACCTCGCCGTTCGCGGCGCACCTGCAATCGGAATCGCTGCAGCATACGGCGTAGCGATTGCTGGACGAGCATTGAAGACAGAAGAGCCTGCTGCATGGCTGCAAGAGGTGCTCAAGGCTGCAGAATACCTAGCGACTTCACGTCCAACAGCCGTCAATCTGTTCTGGGCCCTTGACCGTATGAAACGTTGTGCAGAAGCTGCTGCTTCGGAAGACTCAACACTTGAAGGTCGAAATGCTGCCCTCCTCCACGAGGCGCATCAGATTCAGGCGGAGGATGAGGAAGTCTGCCGAAGCATCGGAGAACACGCATTAACCCTGTTCGAAGATGGCATGGGCGTGCTCACGCATTGTAACGCCGGTGGCCTCGCGACAGCAAAATACGGTACAGCGTTAGCTCCGTTCTATCTGGCGAAGGAACAAGGCATGCATCTTAAAGTGTTCGCAGATGAGACGCGTCCTGTCTTGCAAGGCGCTCGTCTGACAGCCTTCGAACTTGGGCAAGCTGGCGTCGACGTCACCTTGATCTGTGACAATATGGCAGGTTATGTCATGTCCAAAGGTTGGATCCAAGCGGTGATCGTCGGCACGGATCGCGTCGCTGCGAACGGGGATGTCGCGAACAAGATCGGTACGTACAGCGTTGCGGTTCTTGCCAAGGCGCACAACATTCCGTTCTATGTTGCAAGCCCGCTCTCGACCATTGATCTGAACACAGCAAGCGGCGCGGATATTCCAATTGAGGAGCGTCCGGATACAGAGATTACGGAAGGATTCGGAAAGCGCACTGCGCCGCAGGATATCAAAGTATTCAATCCTGCGTTTGACGTCACGCCGAATGAGTATGTCACAGCTATTATTACGGAAAAAGGGATCATCAAGCCTCCTTTCCATGTGAATCTTCCGAAATTATTCAACTAAAAAATGAAAGGTACAGAAGGGGTTCATGTCCTCATGAGCCCCACTGTACCTTTTTCCGGTTGGTCACCAAATGGTCTATACCATCTTAAGAATTGCATCTTTTCCCGTCATGCCGGGATGGATACCCATCGCATCTGCTTCATGGGTCACGGACTCGAGCGGGGCTTCTAACAATTCAGTTAAGGTTTTCACGCCAACAGCTCTACCAGCAATAATGTTCCGATCCTTCAATCTGTCATTGAGGAGTCCAACATCGAGCGCGCCGCACATAATGTAGCCACGCTCCGTTGTTACAGCAAGCAGCGTCGTCTTCGGTAATTTCACTTCAACCCCGATGACGGTCACACTGCCAATTTGAATCGGTTCAACCCGAACCATCATTTATCGCCTCCTTCATGTCGAGACTTTTATAATATATGCGTTTCAACCATTTTAGTTCTACATCTGATTTGAGAATCGTGGTACAATAGCACTACTCTTTATCTACGAAGTTGGAGGCGGCACATAGGCATTATGGATAACAATTCACGATCACACACATCTAAGCCAATAGGCTACTTGAACCAAGTTGATTTGGCCCAAGCACTATCGCCTAAAAATCCAACGGACATCCAGCTCTCTATCGAAGACATTATCCTCGCAGCCATACACCAATCGAAGCTCATTCGCTTCACCGTGAACAAAGGACGCGGCATTCAGCAGAGCATTCCTGGCCGGATCCTTGACTTTGATCCTAACCGTTCCATGATTCATGTCTATCATGTAGATGAGAAACAAGTCTACATTCTCAATCTCACAGAGATTGATGAGTTTATTGTCTAAGCCCAAGGAATGATAAAGGGAGCCCCTCGAAGGAGCTCCCTTTATCTATTATGCCATGACATTCTCTGTCAGCATCTCTTCAATTCTACCGACAGGCACTGGCGGACTATAGTAGTAACCCTGAATTTCATCACAGCTGTGCGCCTTTAGGAAATCAACCTGTTCCACCGATTCGACCCCTTCGGCAATGACTTGCAGATCCAAATGATGCGCCATCGCGATAATCGATGCTACGATCGCCGCCGCGCTGCGGTCTTCCATAATGCCGCGAACAAAGGACCGATCGATTTTGAGCCGATTGATTGAGAAATCTTTCAAATAACTGAAGGAACTGTATCCGGTACCGAAATCGTCAATACTAATGCCAACCCCCAGCTCGCGAAGCTCCTTCAGACAATTGGATGCATGGTTCACGTCCATCGTCATGCTCTCCGTGATCTCGAGGTCGAGATACTTCGCCTCAAGGCCCGTCTTCTCCAGCACCTGCCCCACCTTCTCGTTCAAATTCTGCAGAAGGAATTGGCGCATCGATAAATTCACGGATATCGGAATCGACGGCAACCCGGCTTGCTGCCAAGCTTTATTCTGACGGCATGCTTCTTCCAGCACCCATTCGCCCATCGGAACGATTAACCCGTTCTCCTCTGCCAGTGGAATGAACTGATCCGGCGGAATCAACCCTTTCTCCGGATGCTTCCAGCGAATTAATGCTTCCGCGCCAACAATTTGTCCGGTCTCCATATGTACTTGCGGCTGGTAATAGAGCAGGAACTCGCCATTCCTCATCGCTTTGCGCAATTCATGCTGTAAGGTTAGGCGCTCCAGCGATTTCGTAGACATCTCGGATGAGTACATCTGATAAAAGTTCTTTCCTTTATTTTTCACGCTCGAGAGGGCAATATCCGCTTGTTTGATCAGTTGTCTCGCATCCCCTTGATGCCCTCGGCTCATCGATATGCCAATACTCGCCGTGAGATGGATCGGCTGATCCTTCAGGATAAACGGATCGTCCAGTACTTGAACAATCTGCTTGCCCTTCTGAAGCGCCTCTTCCTCTGTACTAATGTTCACAAAGTAGAAAATGAACTCATCGCCATCCATTCTCGCAACGAAGTCGTATTCTGTCACGATCCGAGTCAACCGTTCAGCGATTTGCATCAGCAGCATATCCCCGAAATCCTGACCGAAGGAATCATTCACAAGCTTGAACCGATCCAGATCCATATAAGCGACTGCTACACCCACATCTGCCGAACGTGTTGCATCCAACAAATCTGTAAGCCGCTCCAAGAACAACCGCCGATTCGGCAGCCCTGTCATATCATCGTAATAGGACATATACCGAATTCGATCATTCACCCGCCGCCGATCACTTACATCTTGACTGATCAACACGACACGTTCTAACTGATCATCCTTCATCAAGGGATAGATCACCATTTGCAGATCGATTCGAAGACCATTCTTATCATCGAAGTAAGTCGCCTTCTGGGTTGCCTTCCCTTGGACAAGGCGCTCTTCGATGCATTTATTGGCATGAATTTTCTCATCACTTAACAACAACCGGTAATCCATGCCGATTAATTCGTATTCTTCATATCCGGTTAACTCACAGGTATGATGATTGGCATTTGCGATCTTCCCGTTCAGCTCTAATTCAATCACAGAGATCGGGTAATATTCCATTATCGCCCTCAGCAGCTGGTCATTAGAAGATTGCTTCTTCGCCTCCATGCGCACGATCCTCTCTTTATCTATGAGTTACGTAAAGCCGCTACAGCTAGCAGCAACCATCCGAGCAAGAATGCAACGCCGCCGAGCGGTGTAATGATACCAAGAATTTTAATGCCTGTAACGCTGAGCAGATATAGGCTTCCCGAGAATAGAATGATGCCCGTGAATAGTAGCCGTCCTGACCAAAGCAATTGGCGCGACGTCTTCAGATGCGCTGACAGTAGCGCAATCGCGAGGATCCCGAGCGCATGAATCATATGGTAATGAACGCCTGTCTCATATGTATTGAGCTGTGATGCCGTCAATATGGATTTCAAGCCATGAGCACCAAACGCGCCCAGAGCAACGGCAACAAGTAAATTTAGACTGCCGATCACGACGTACTTACGTAACATGGTCGAATCTCCTTTTCTGCTTTCCATATTTTAAACTTAGCTTAACCTCCTCTATCATAATAAAAAACGTCGTAATTTTCCATATCCTCCACGAAAACGACAATGATTCGATCCGTCCTTATCCACGCTCGCTGAATGCGGTCACATATCGTTCGTGCTTCTGAATATATTAGATTAACAGGCAATCAAGCACGCGTACGATTTTTTTGGGGAGGGGTTCCTGTATGGATAGAATGGATCAAGTGATGTCCATCGTATCGCGAGAAGACTGGTCTTTGCATCGAAAAGGGTTTCAAGATCAATCCCGCCATCAGCAAAAAGTACGTGACGCGATTAAACAGAATTTGCCCGATCTCGTCACCGAAGAGAACATTATCATGTCAGACGGCAAACAAATCATTAAAGTCCCGATCCGCAGTCTGGATGAGTTCCGCTTTATCTATAACTACAATAAGAAGAAGCATGTCGGTCAAGGGGATGGGGACAGTCAAGTCGGCGACGTGCTTGGCACCGATCCGAAGAGCGGCCCAGGCAAAGGGGACAAAGCCGGCGACCAGCCCGGCCAGGACCTCGTAGAGGCTGAAGTCAGCATCGAAGAGCTGGAGACGATGTTATTCGAAGAACTCGAGCTTCCTAATCTGCAGCAGAAAGACAAAGATCAACTCGAGACAACCGAAATTCGATTCAATGATATTCGCAAGACCGGCATCATGTCCAACATCGATAAGAAGCGTACAATTCTAGAAAATTTACGGCGCAATGCGACGGCAGGCGATCCCGGTATCCACGGCATTTCACCGGAAGACCTTCGTTACAAGACGTGGGAAGAAATCGTGACGCCGCACTCCAATGCCGTAATCATTGCGATGATGGATACCTCCGGTTCCATGGGGTTCTCATAATGAACTATAGAATACTCCCCCTTCTCTTATTGATAGCGATTGCATATCAGCGAAGAGACAGTTCGAATATCAGATAAGAAGATTTTACTTCATCGGGCTTATCGCAGTCGGTTCCATTGGCTCGTGTACTTCACAACCGTCACACAGACTGTACAGAACCGTTACTTTGTACGCATCAATCTCGTCAATGATTTCATTACACTGTTTACAGAGAACAACACCAAACTTTAAGCTGTCGCCATGGGTTGGCATTCACTTTCACTCCTTCATGTAATGGTTAAAATCGAACTTCTCTAGAAGCATATGCGCAAGCGATGTCGTACCATTCCACATCCCCCTACAAAAAAGGTAATTTTTGGATCCGAATTAAAAACAAAGAAGCCTGCACCAAGAACCATAAGGTTCTGCCAATGCAGGCAGTTATCATCGAATTCCATGGATTCTGTTATACGCAGCTCTTCATCGCGACATTGGAGGCGTGGTAGACAGGCAGCAGCAAATATTCCTCTGCAATTTCCTCATGGTCAATGACCATCCCCGGCTTCTTCATATAACCGATCCCTCTTCCAAAAAGAATGGACTTTGTCCCCGCTGAACTACTTACAATCACGGTATTATGGGATAAAATCTGAGTAATTTTACGATCCGACATCGTCATCCCTCCAAAAAAGTGGTCGTCATTCCCCTTCTCCATGTGAACGCGTTAGCCTTGCTGCAGCGCCTGTAAGCACAGCATGCGATAGATTGGACTTCGCTCATCCTGAGCCACGGTCTCTTCGTTATGTTCTAAATATCCCGCTCTGAACCATTGTCTAGCTGCTTCCATCTCTCCTAGCCTGCGGTAAATCATGGCCTTGTAATAGTACATTTCGGATAAAGACACCCGTTTGGAGTCTCCGTAATTCAAATTGGCGGGGTATTGGTCCACACGATCGATCCATTGCCTTGCGAGTTCCAGCTGCCCCTCATTCAGATGCTTCATCGCCATATGAATGACAAAATCGCGATAACAAGGGCCACTCAGCTCCTTGCCTTCCCAGTTCTCGAATTCCTCTTGCTGTAGAATCGCCCAAGCCTTGGATTCATCCCCCATAGCTTTATACGCTTCAACAAGCGCAATTAGAACGAGCGACCGGTTGTCCAATTGCTCCATTCGCTCAATCATTTGCTTGCGCCTGTCAAAATCTTGCCACAGCATATAAATCTGATCCAGCGCAAGAAGACAATCGACATTCGCGCCACCGTTCAGAGCAACATCCTCCGCCATCACTTTTTCGCTTAGCGCCATATCCTGCAGTTGTTCGTAGTAGATCTTGAAGCCAAGGTTGCGAAGCAAGACAGAATATCGGAGACCGCTGTTATAGGCCCGTTCATAAGCATATCGTGCTTCTTCCAGACGGCCAACAGCATAGTAGTAATTCCCGACGAGATAGTCAAGCTTGCCTGAATCATCCAGACTGCGATACCGTTCCGCCATCAACACAAGCTGAGGCTCATTCAGGAAAATATAATCAAGCGATGCAGATAGCACCTTCTCCAGACGTCGTTTCCGCTCCTCCGCAGTTACCGCATCAGTTAGACCGACCTTAATGAAGCTGGTCTTCATCGAAGGCTCTGCGACTAACGCTGCTACTTCGGCTGCATCCTGATGCAGTCCCATCTCCATATAATCAAGCGCGATCGGCAGCAGAATCCGCTCATCACCACAGGTATAGCGTAGAAGCTCCGATCGTACAGCATCATCCTTGCGAATAAGATAACGCGCAACAAGCACATATTCGTTCATCCGAAGCATCGGGCTGTATGGATAGGCATCTTCAGGATCCGAGAGCACACGCTCCGCGGCCTCCAGCATGCCATTATGCCGATACGCAGCAGCCAGCAACGTACGACGATAAGGGTCGCTGCCTTCCAGCAAATATTCGCGGCTTGACTGCACTTCCTTCCAATGACTCATCGAGATATTCAGCTTCGCGAGTTCGATCGCGGATGCCTGCGCGTATTCTGCATCCGCAGCAATATCGAGCAATAGCCGCCTTGCCTTCCTGCGATTACCGAGCATTTTCTCTGCCAGCGCAAGATGGAATCTGGCTTTGCTGTTCCGATTATCGTAATGCAGCACCTGAATGAAATACCCCATGGCTCGTTGTGGCTCTAATCGAGCTAGCAGGAGCTGCCCCAAACGATTAAGCGTCAAAGTACAAGTAGGGTACTTCACGAGATTTGCTTCATATCGCTGGACCGCTTCCGCCCATTGGCCTAATGATTCCTTTAGCTCACCCATCTTGTAGTGCTTCTCCTGATCCTCCGCACTTACAACATTTCGTGAGTCTTCAAACAACGCATGGTCAGGATATTCAAATGTGAATTCATCCCGCTCGCCGAAGCTTAAGATCCGCCTGCCTGCGCAATATAGATCCAATTGGAACGAATCCTCACCGAGGGGTCTGCTAAGGGAGAATGTCATTCGCACATTCTGATCTGGCGTCAAATCCCGAACCGCTTGCTGCTGCTCCCCGCAGCATGTCAACTGAATCAAGCATGCCTCGAGCTTCTCTGTCGCCGCGAATGTAAAAGTTATTCCCGAGGCTGAGGTCTCGAACTGGACAGCGACCTCCTTCTCCGCATAGCGGAACCCGTTCATATCCGAGACAGGATACCAGTATTCCGTCCACGTTAAGGTCTGGTGAGGCCGTAGAAATTTATAGACCATCTGACTCTCGAACAGGCCGCTCTGCATTTCAATATAAGCGGAATCATCATCGGTTAGCGAACGCGTCCAGGCGTGCGCATTGGCATCATTGCCCCATGAGAAAAACTTCGCGCCTTTCACTTTCTTACGGTCTGCATAATGCACGACACCATATTGTTCTTCGTGATTGTAAATACCGCAGAAGTTATGATTCATGAGCTTGCCGAATGTTTCATAGGAATAAGGAATTTCACTTGCTTGTCTGCAATCGTGATGTAGGTAGAACGGCCATTTCAAATAGCTCGCATCGATATGATTGAGGCACCAGTCGAACGGATAGATCAGCTCGACGCTCTGGTTGTAGGATACTGCGGTGTTCGTCCAGAAATAAAAACGATTTTCCTTCGGGGTAGGGTTCGTTAAGTAGACACGCTGCTCCATATAGGCTTGGCCTGGATAGAGCTTGATTTCTATTTTCCAATTCATATAAGAGATCTGCTCGATGCTGCCAAAGATCACCGAGCTGCTGCCATCGGCATGATTCAACGCTAGACAATTGACGCGGTCCATCGTCGTCGGCGAATGGCTGATCGGTGTATTAAATTCCATCCCGCCAGAGAACCATGCGCCGCGTGTCCCAATCATACGCGGCTTAATGACTTTGTTCGTGTACAGGAACTCTTTGCCGGTTCGCTTATCCTCGGCTCGGTACAGCCGTCCGCCCAAGGTTGGCAGGAACGTTAAATGCAAATATTCATTCTCCAATATAACCGCATCATACGTCTTCATCGATCTGACGGCATTCCGATGATTCTGCATCGTATATGGATAGGGATTTAAATGTTTATCCAGAATGGGGTTCAGATCCTCACGCAACAATTCATAGGTGGGCAATGTAATCACTTCGGCCCGGGCCTGTACAGTTCGCTCTTGAACGGTTGCCATGCATCTTCTCCTTTGCTCGGATATTCGATTATGACGAGAACCCGCTCCCCCCTTTGTCATAGGATATCAGCAATATTTCTAAGTTATTTCGACAGCCTAACTTAAATTCCTTCGCCAACAAGGCCATTAATTCATTTTTTTCCATACGGAAATTAGATGGATGTCATATCCAGACGATCTCATTCTTCCATGCTTCGAGCTTCCTCACATAAGCCATCGTATGCGCTGGACTTGTCGAAGGCAGCTTGTGCAGCTTCTTCCCCTCCAGATCAAGCTGAGGAGCAACCCGACGTGTGAACTCCTCATATGCCTTCGCTCCATTGAACATTAGATGGGTAATGCGGGGATACGCTTGGAATAACGAAATGAAGTCATTGGGTACCGCCTCTTGAATATTCGAATCGAGACTCCCTTCCCGAATACATTCCCCTAACACATCCCACAACCCGATTCCTCTAGATAATGCAAAAGCAATGCGCCGATCATAGTCCATCTCGAGCGGAGTTTGATACAAGTCATAGAGAATCCGCCAGAAATGATTCCTAGGATGCGCATAGTATTGATGCTGCGACAGCGAGACAACGCCGGGCATGGAACCTAATATCAATATAGTCGATTCGTCGTTCATGATCGGTGGAAAAGATTGAATGCGCATAGGGTCTCCTTTATATACCATGTCATTATGTAAATCACATTATAACGGAACAACCCGTTCGAATGGAACGGGCTGCTTGCGGGCTATCCATGCATTCATCATGAGGCCTTGTCCTAATAGGGCTCTGCCTCTACGTAATCAACGGTGTTGAATAGGATCTTCGTAATGACGGTTCGGCCATGGTGGCGATACCGAATGCTGAACATCGTTGTCGTCGCCATAACAATGTGTCCTGTATAGCCGGTACCATCTTGCAGCTCCACATTGACGCGATTGCCGACGTTTTGTTTGCAGAAATCACGAATATCGGATGGTGTCATCGTTCGTGACATATGTTCATCCCCTTTTATTCCTACACGTACACAGGATTCCAATAACCTATAACAAACGAATGAATCTCACACGAAAAAAAGGAATGACAACGATAATGTTGAGCCCGCGCCGTCTCACTCGCATTCGGAATGAGCTTCTGCCTGCTGATAAGATCCGCCCCCTTAGAAGGGTGCCATCGAACAAAGCAACAAGAACACGATCTCCAACATGATTTTTAACAAAGTTACGAATCCGCCTTACATGCTCCCGCAAACTCCATTTTACCTCTGCCATAGACCGAACACTTCCTTTCTGATCGATATACTACTAAAATATGAATCTCTGATCCTCTCGGACTGTTCATATACCCCTCATAGAATCGCACAATTCTATTGTTAACATTTCCCTACTCTATTTTTAGGTTCGTAGTATATAATGAGAACATTGTTCTTACATATTTTCATTTCAGGAGGTTGTTCTTCATGTCTAACATTCGGGTCTTCTCAGACAGCACTTGTGACTTGCCGCCTGAGTTACGCGAACAATATCAAATCGGCATTATTCCCTTGTATGTAACCTTTGGTGAAGAAGCTTATCGTGATGGCGAGGATATCACACCGATCCAGCTCTATCAAAAAGTCGACATCGTCGGTAGTCTTCCCAAGACGGCTGCACCTTCGCCAGGCGACTTCATAAAGGCGTTCACCCCTGCGATTGAAGCAGGACATGACGTGATCTTCATCGGTATATCAACCGAACTATCATCTACATGCCAGAATGCAAAAATAGCAGCCGATGAGTTCCCAGAAGGACGTGTTGTCGTCATCGATTCACGCAATTTATCGACCGGGATTGGTCTCCTCGTGCTTCAAGCTGCCCGTGCTGCCGAAACAGGGCATAACATACAGACAATTGAGCAAATGATAACCGAAGCGCGCGAACGCATCGAAGTTGAATTTATTATCGATACGCTCGATTATCTGCATAAGGGCGGCCGCTGCTCCAGTCTGCAGAACTTCATCGGCAGCTTGCTCAAGATCCGTCCTGTCGTAAAGGTCGTAGACGGCAAAATGATTCTCGCCTCCAAAATCCGCGGCAAACGCGAAAAGGCCTTTGATCAGCTTGTGC
Organism: Paenibacillus guangzhouensis; assembly: GCF_009363075.1. Lineage (NCBI taxonomy): Bacteria > Bacillati > Bacillota > Bacilli > Caryophanales > Paenibacillaceae > Paenibacillus > Paenibacillus guangzhouensis. The sequence continues at coordinate 3,920,229 of NZ_CP045293.1, forward strand.
AAAATGCGCTGAAATTCAAAGACCAACTGGATGGCGCTACCGTCTCCGTCACCCACTCACTCGCAGAGACAGAAGCGGTGAAGATTCGCGAAATATTACTGCGCGAGACCAAGGCACACGAAGTGCTGCTCTCGGAGGCAGGCTGTGTTATCTCCAGCCACTGCGGTCCGGAAACCGTCGGTATTGTCCTTATGCGTAACGCTTAATCTCGAGGTGCTTCGGCTCGAACATAGAATATTCGATATGAACAAAAGAACGCCCATCGACTCTGACAATCAGATGCGATGGGCGTTCTTTTTTCCTCCTCGTGAATACCTTTAGCATAAGGGGCAGGCTTATTCTCTGCAAAAATGAACCTGATAGGAAATCGTTAAATGGCTTGAAGAGAGCGTCACACGATCCAAGAGTTCATGGAACAAAACCCGCATCTCCGCATCATCCTTAAGCTTCAAGTCTACGAAAAAATCATAGTATTCATGGAGTGCTGAATCCGAAGCCGGACGTTCCTCCAGCGCAGCAATCTGATGTTCGATCGCATTCACTTCCTCATCCACCTGTTCGAGCTGGCTTCGGAATGAACGCATTTGCTGCTCATACGTATTCGCATCGAACAGCTCACGCTGATGGAATAAGTCTACTTGGTCCTTGTGCCGCTTAGCCCGCAGGGTCAGCTTCGCGCTTAACGTTCCCCGAAGTCGCTCCAGATCCTGATGGCGGTCATAGGTGAACCGCAATTGGCCTTTGTCCACCTGAGCCAATCGCTTCCGAATCGCATCCAGCACGGCCCCTTCCAGCTGGTCGGCTTCCACATTGGGTTGCGAACATGCCCCTCGGCCATATTTGTGCGCTGTAGAGCAGACATAATAACGGTACGATTTGGCGCTGGTCGAACGCTTCTGGCAGACCATCCGCTTCCCGCAATGACCGCAATACAATAATCCTGTCAGAGGATGATACGCACGTCGAGGAGCCCCTTTCTTCCCTCTGTCCGCCAGGATATGCTGCGCGGCTTGGAACATCTCAGCATCGACAAGCGGTTCATGCGCATGCTCCATGACCTGCCAATCCGATGCGGGAATGCGGACCTGCACCTTGCGCTTGGACATTTTGCCTGTGTCATCATACTCCCGCTTCAATTGATTGCGACGCGTTCCATAGACCACATGTCCGATGTAAGCCTGATTGCGCAGCATTTTGTTCACGTTCTCCCGTGTCCACTGATTCCCGTTCTTCGTGCGGTATCCTCGCTTGTTCAGCTCCTCCGCTACGCGAAATGTTCCTAGACCCTGATGAACATACAGCGCAAAAGCTAACGTAGGAATCTCACAATATTCCGGATCAATCACGAGCCGCTGCGTTTCCCCATGGATTCGATAGCCGATCGGCGGCTCTCCGCTCCATTGTCCGCGACGTGCTTTTTGTTTCCTCGCGCTGCTTACCCGAGATGATATCTTCTTACTCTCTTGTTCAGACAAGACCGATAGAATATCGAAGGTAATGTTATCTTTGTTCAGCGAATCATAGTTATCATTTATCGCCACCACACGCACACCGTATTGTTCGAACATTCCGATAATGGCCGGATTTTCCTGCTTATCCCGGCCGACCCGGCTAACTTCCTTGAAGACCAGCAGCTTGAATACCTGCTCCCTTGCTGCTTGTATCGCCCGCTTCATCTCCTGCCGATCGAAGACACTCGTATAATACCCGGATACCGCTTCATCCCGATAGATGACAATATTCGAAGTATCATACTGCTCGCCAAGGCGATGAATATATTCCTCACATTGACTAATCTGATTCTCGATCGATTCTCCTTGCTGATCTGTGCTTACCCTCGCGTAGATGGCGCATCGGATTCGAGTCTCTGACTGCATCTGTCCGCCCCCTTCGACACGTTCGTATCCGCGGAGACCGGGTTCACGCTCACCTGAATCTTCACCCCGTAATGTTCGAGGACATACGATTTGAACCGTGTTTCAATCCACGCTGCGATAGGTTTATCGCCGAATGTTTCACTAACAGTATATAGCAAGGGACCGCCTCCCCTGATGGTCATACTGAAGTGTATGCGCAGCCGAACTTGTCTCATGCGCCCTGTCCCTTAGGCACCCACGTTGTCGCAAAAAATCAAAAAAGCCAGGGAAGCCCTGGCGATCCTGCCTAACATCTGATCAATAACCGCTCTCAGCGTATGCCTTCTCTTGTTCGTCGTTGTATGCCCATCCATCTGCATAATTATAGCTCTTATACACCGAAGGGGTCAGTCCTTTCGCCATCAGCTGGTCGATGGTCTCAGCTGTTACCGCCCACATGATGTACGCTGCCGACAACCCCGAAGCCGGGCAAATGCCTGTCCCAAGTCCCTCCACCTCGAGCAGTGCATCCCCGAGCGGGGCTCCGTTATCCAGGACGATATCCCCGATCTCGAACAACCGTTTCTGCGAAGAATGCATGGACTTGACTTGAGATGAGTAGGTTAACGACGTTAGTACGATCAGCTTCACACCCATTTCTTTGGCTGCGAGCGCGATATCGACGGCCTCCACGCTCTTGCCCGAGACCGAACCCATAATCAATACATCCCCCGGCATGACATTCGAAGCGCGCAGGAAATATTCGCCGAGCCCTTCCATCGAGCGTTCCTTCCCGTACAGGTCGCGCTTCCGAACCGGATTATCCACATGAAGTGTAGCCCGTAGCGGCTTCATGAGCAGCAATCCTCCAGCCCTGCGAATGAGTTCATGATCCACGATATGCCCTGTATCGTAGAGATGAACAGCCTGTCCTACCGCCGATGCTTCCGCAATGACGGTCGCAGCTTGTACAATCGCTTTCCGCTGCGTCGATCGTACACGCGCCTGCAGTGTCTCAATCGCTTCGAAATATCGATCCATCAACATAAGTACCCCTCCGATTTCATAATGCCACTCCATTTCGCATCTCTTCACCATAGCGTGTTATACATCAACGATGGATATCGATCCTGGATAGACTGCAGCATCGATGCGTCTGCCAGCTGGCCATTACCGCCAGCCGCTTCGGCAAGACGCTGTGCGAATAATCCGCCTAATGCCGGTTCGCACCGTGGTATTCGGACCTGAGCAGTCGGGTGCGCTTCCTGGACCTTCGTACAGAAGCGGTCGTACATCGCTCGGCACCCTTTCCATGCGCTTCCTGCGATCATCACCATCACTTCGTCGTCCTTCCGATACTTCCGCAGCATGGCATTCGTCTGCTCTGCCATCGCTTCGCCAGCCCGCTCGAAGATGTCCCGAGCCAGCGCATCCCCTTGCACTGCAGCTTCTGCGCCTAAGACGGCGGCCAGTGCAATCTGCCGCCGTGGGTTCGCCGCGCGATAGACATGGTAGATGAGCGCTTCCCGATCTTCCACCTGCCATGCGTTGATGAACAGCTGCGTGAGCAAGGTTGCCGGTTCACGGCCTTCGATATGCCGCAGCACAGACTGGATGATCTCCCGTCCGATTTCATAGGCACTGCCCGGATCGCCTATGAGATGCCCCCAACCGCCGATATGCAGCTCTTCGTCCGTTACACGGAACACGCCGGAGCCTGTCCCAGCCAACGCCACGACACCCTCCGGCTGCCCCAGTCCCGCCAGCAGCGCCATTTTGCCTTCGCTTAACCAAGCTGCGGCATCCACACTCACATACTGACGAAGAATCTCAAGGAACATCGCAGTTGAAGCCGGCATAGCATAGTAGACCTTCTGGATCGTGATCCCGCGATCGACATATCCATGAAGACATGATGTCAGGCAGCTCCGGATCGACTCGGCGATATCCGCTTGAGAAGCATAATTGATCGCTTGTCCCTGACCCACGCCCAGCACTTCAGAGCGATCATTGAATAGCACCGCGGTCAGCTTGGTTCCGCCGCCGTCTGCGCTAAGAAAATACCGCATCACTGGACTCCCCCTATGTCAATTCGTTATCCGACCTTCTCTCTTATACATATGACAATGCGGACCAAGCTAGTACACCTCACACCCTGGCAACTGTCATTCTAGCCTCATCGCCTCGCAATCAAAAATAGTTCATTATGAGACCCCTGGCTCCATGGGCAGCTTCGAAAAATATTGCGCGCGAAGCTTCTTCTTCTGGATGACCCGCTTCCTCCGCCAGCAATACGAGAAAGTGGAAATTGTGTTCATCGCGCACCATACGGAAGCGAAGGAAGTAACCGAAGATGAATTCTTCACGCGCGGCGAGAGCGGCGGGACGATCTGCTCCTCCGCTTATCTCAAGGCCCTCGAAATTATCGATCGCCGCTTCCCGCCCGCGAACTATAACATCTATCCGTTCCACTTCTCGGATGGCGACAACCTGACGTCCGATAATGATCGATGCGTCAAACTGATCGATGAATTATTGAAACGGTGCAATATGTTCGGCTACGGCGAGGTGAACCAATACAACCGCAGCAGTACACTCATGTCAGCTTACCGACATATCAATAAGCCGAATTTCATGCACTATGTCATCAAGGAGAAGGGCGAGGTCTATAAAGCGCTCAAAACGTTCTTTCACAAATCACCGGAAGGGGCGACGCGATCATGACGCAGGAAATCCGAGATCTGGAATTTGCCATTGCCGAGATTATGGAGATCGCCGACGGCTTCGGGCTCGATTATTATCCGATGCGCTACGAGATCTGCCCGGCCGACATTATCTACACCTTCGGCGCCTATGGCATGCCGACGCGGTTCAGCCATTGGAGTTTTGGAAAAACTTTCAATAAGATGAAGATGCAATATGATTTCGGTCTAAGCAAAATTTATGAGCTCGTCATTAACTCGAATCCTTGCTATGCGTTCTTGCTCGATGGGAACTCGCTTATTCAGAACAAGCTGATTGTGGCTCACGTCCTCGCCCATTGCGACTTCTTCAAGAATAACATCCGATTCTCCAATTCGAACCGCAATATGGTGGAGAGCATGTCCGCCACAGCGGAACGGGTAAGCCGCTATGAGCTCGAACACGGCACGGAAGCCGTCGAGAATTTCATCGATGCCGTACTCGCGATTCAAGAGCATATTGATCCGCAGCTCATCAAGCCGCAGCGTCTTGATAAGAAGCGATATACAGAGAAACGGATTCAACAAGCCAAAGACCAAGCAAATGCGTATAAAGAGCCAGGTGAATACGATGACCTGTGGGATCTGGATCCGAAAAATATTCTAAGTAAATCCGATCCGCAGACCAACCGCACCTTTCCGCCAGAGCCTGAGAAGGATCTCGTCTGGTTCATTCAAGAATATTCGCCGATTCTCGAGGACTGGCAGCGCGACATCATGTCGATGCTGCGTGAGGAGATGCTCTACTTCTGGCCGCAGCTGGAGACGAAGATCATGAACGAAGGCTGGGCTTCCTACTGGCATCAACGCATCATCCGCGAGCTTGACCTCACGAGCGATGAGACTGTTGAGTTTGCTAAGCTGAATTCATCGGTCGTTCAACCGTCGAGGAACAGCCTGAATCCTTATTATTTGGGACTCAAAATCTTCGAAGACATTGAACGCCGCTGGGATCAGCCAACCCAAGAGGAGCGTGATCGGCTGCATCGTGTTCCGGGCCAGGGAAGATCGAAGATTTTTGAAGTGAGGGAGCTTGATTCCGATACATCCTTCATCCGCAATTATTTGACGAAGCAGCTGACAGAGGATCTGGACCTCTATGTTTTCGAGAAGAAGGGCAACGAGTGGAAAATTACCGACAAAGCGTGGATGAATATTCGCGATCAGCTGGTCTATTCTCGTGTGAATGGCGGATTCCCGTTCCTGGTCGTACAGGATGGCGATTTTATGCGAACCGGGGAAATTTATCTGAAGCATCAGTACGAGGGGATTGAGCTTGATCTGAAATATTTGGAGCGGACACTGCCATTTGTGTATCAACTATGGGGCAAACCCGTTCATCTCGAGACCTTTGTCGAAGATAAAAAAGTGCTATTTACCTACGACGGCAGAAAACAAGCGCGCAAATTTCTATAAGGCTTCCTGAAAACTTATACATTTTCTCAATATGAAAAACGCTTAATACGATCTTCTCACCGTATGAGAAGATCGTATTTTTATGCCGAAAGACTCGACAACTTTCGATATTCTTTTGAACTTTTCTCATTTATAATAGAATCGAAGTAGATTTGATCGATCCTTGCGAGTCTGGGGTGTGTGAGATTGATTATTAATATAATCAGACAATTTTTTGTTCCCTCCATCAGTATATTCGTCATTTTATCGTCCATCTTTCTTCAAACCGCAACCAACTTATATCTCTTAATCATCACGGGATGTCTATTTCTGTCCAGCATTTTACTCGACAAGAAATTCCCGCAGTTGCAGCCATTCCAAATTGTTCTCCTTGGCGTATTCCATTGGAGCAGCAGTCTGAACTGGTGCCAGCTGCTCTACTGCATTCTGATCATTCTCACCGTGGAGCGTAAGACCAAATTTAGAGACTCCGTGCTCACCACGCTGCTCTACGCGATGCAATACACATTAATTAGTCTTACGTATCATCCTTTCAACACCTATAAGATGCTCGTGTCGATATTCGATATTCTAACTTTCGTCATCGTTCTCCTCCTCTACTACTTTGTCCACGTCTCCGAGATTGAGAAGAAACGACTTCGTGAGAAGTTCCAATTCCTTAGCACCCATGACTCCGTCACTGGACTCCTCAACTATGAAGGTTATATGAAATCCATTCAGAATGACGTCAAACGCAAAGAACCTTTTGTGCTGCTCCTCTTAGACCTACAAGACTTTAAATCCATCAACCACGAGAGCACCCAGAACGGGAATGAAATTCTAGCCAAAATCGCTCAGTTATTACGCACGTATTTTCCGAATGCCAAAGCAATGTCCCGATATGCCGGAGATCGGTTCGCACTTGTCCTACCTCCTTTTGATAACATTCATCAAGAAATTGCGGATGTGCTGGATTCGAATATGCTAGGATTCCAAGTTACGCATAGTACAACGCATTTCCCTCAGGAAGCAGAAAGTGCGCAAGAGATTATTACATTCGCAGAAGAGAAGCTGTTCCAGAACCGACGCAAGCTCTGGTTCAAGCGGGAAGAGAATATGTTCCGTACCGAGAAGCTCAAAGCCGTCGGGGAACTCGCGGCTGGAATGGCGCACGAAATTCGTAATCCACTAACCACCATCAAAGGGTTCATGCAGATCTCGATGCATCATGATTACAATATCCGGCCTTGGTTCGACACCATCATGAGCGAGATCACACGGATGAATGAATTAACCGCAGAATTCCTGCAGTTCTCGAAGCCGCATATCGGCAATATGAAGCCGGAGCCAATTGCCCATGTGATGGACCGTCTATTATATCTCGTGGAGTCAGAAGCGGCATTCCGTGGTCATCGGATCTATTACGAGCCGATCGGAATCCCTTTATTCATCCATATGGATCGTGACAAAATCGTACAGGTCTTACTTAATCTTGTCCGCAATGCGTTTGAAGCGATGGAGGAGCCTGGGGACATTTACATCCAGGTCGTACAGATCAATCACAAAGTCATTATCGAAATACGAGATACAGGGTGCGGCATTGCAGAAAATCATCTCGCCAAAATATTCAACCCCTTCTATACGACCAAAGATAACGGCACAGGGCTCGGTTTATCCCTCTGCCAGAAAATCGCGCAAGATCATGGCGGGTCGCTTGAAGTTCGCAGCACATTAGGCGAAGGCTCGATCTTTCGCGTCAATCTCCCGTTAGATGAAGTTGAGCTTCTCGAAGCTACCAACTAAATAGAGCCTGTACACCATGCTATGCATGAGGTACAGGCTCTATCGTTATTTGGGCAGCGGAAGCGTAATGCTGAACTGTGTCCCCCGCTCCTCATTGGCTTTCATTTGTATTTTACCGTTATGATTCTCAATAATCCGATAACAGATCGAGAGCCCAAGTCCCAGCCCATTCTCCTTCGTCGTAAAAAATGGGTTAAAGACGTTCTTCATCTGATCCTTCGAAATGCCGACGCCGTAATCTCGAATCGTAACGACAGCCGTATTCTGCTTCTTATTGCAGGTCAAGCGAATATCGACTTGTCCACCCTTCGGCATCGCTTCGAACGCATTCTGGATGAGATTGATCAGCACCTGCTTAATTTGAATGGAGTCGATAAAGATCGGGAGCGGTGTCTCGCATAAATCCGTCGTTAGGATAATATTGCTGAAATTGGCTTGACTCGTCATGAATTGCACCGTTTCGATCACAACATCCTGCAGGATGTGATCCCGTTTCTCCGGCGAGCTCGGCTTCGCCATTAGTACGAAATCAGACACCAAGCGCTTGAGGTCCAACAATTCACCGTAGACGATCTCCAGATAACGAACATGCATTTCACGGGACAACGGCTTCTCCCGAAGCAATTGAATAAATCCCATGATTGATGTCAACGGATTGCGAATCTCATGAGCAATGCCAGCGGCCAGCTTCCCAATCGCCGAAAATTTCTCATACGTTAACATCTGATTCTCCAGCTCATTTCGCTCCGTAATATCGCGCAGTTGCAAATAAGCCCCGGTCAATTCCTGATGGTCATTTACGACGGGGATCGCATCGAGTATGCATGTAATACGCTTATTCGCTGAGAGCAAGAACGTGCATTCTTGATTTTCAAATCGCAGACCATACAGGACGACATCGCACATATAACTCGCAAAGGGTTCAAAGTCGATGATCGACAGTCCAATCATGGAAGAACGCTTACGATTCATAATCCGCTCAATCAATTGATTGCATTCCGTTATCGTCCCTTCCGCATCCGTGATGATAATGCCGTTATTCACGCTACGAATAAGGGTATGATTCATAATATCTTTATTATGGTTCGTTCGCCGAAGCTCAATTTCACGTTCCATGGAGTCCACCATATTCGAGAGAAGCGGTAGCGCGAAGCTGCTATGGTGCTCAATGAAAGTCATCAGCGATACCGTTCCTGCCAGATGATCGGCGTGTTGAAATTGAAATGGAATACTGTAACAAGCTGTATTATACAGATATTCATGAAAGTGGTTGGTGCCAAGTAATTCAATCGGTTTCTGCTCCTGTAGTGCGAGATGAACGGCATTGGTCCCGAAGTCTTCTTCGATCATCTGGGAACCAACCTCCATCCCAACCTCGTTCAACAGACTACGAATCTTCTTATTACCTACAAAATCAATGATATAGCCCCGACCATCTGTCAGCGCAATGAGGATCGGAATTCCCTCAAGCTGCGAGCTGGTCTTCTTTCCAAAAAAATCCATTGCTGATATGACTTCACTATACATATTCCGAATTTTCCGGAGCTCTTCTTTAGTTAGACGGTTCCTCGAGAAAGGGATAGCGCTCGGGATCAGCCCTGACTCCAGGCATCTTTTTTTGGATTCAACAATGTATGAAGCTTCCATGGGTCATTCCGTTCCTTTCATTCAACGCAAAAAAAGTATGATATTCTCAAAGGATACCATACTTATTGAAATAAAACTTCCAAAATATTCTGAACATTGCACTTGCATAGGAAAAAAGTCATATAGATGTCATGGTTTGAAGGTGCATCTGCATCGAGAGAAAAGCCAAATTTCTCACGTAAGCCGCATAAAATAAAGGGATTGTAACCATCGATCGCTAATTTATTCCAGCTGATCATGATCGTCGGAGGTCGTAATCGCATATGAAAAAGGTCCTAGTTCACATACGAAAAGGAAAGCTTGATCCTTGGTTCAATCGATCCCTTGAACGTAGATAGTTGTTGCGGTTAATGGGGATACGCCGTAGCGAATAACACACCGCACGGTCCACCGTCAGGATTGATTCCCATCTCGGCCTCTGATCCATCAGCGCGGAATAATGGCCGATAGAATTCTCCGATCATCGATGCTGATGCATTCGCATAATGGCAGATGAATGCGCGGCGGAACCGGTCTTTTGATTTGTTGCGATAGGAACCATGAATGAGGTTTCCATTGAAGAATAGAACATCGCCTTTGTCCATGACGGCTGGAATCGCTTGCTGATCTTTGGGCGGCTTAACGTAATGGGTTGTGAAGGATTCCTGTTGATCAGCACGGTCAGGACAGACAATGTCATACTTGTTCGTCTTGGGCACTATCAGCATGCCTCCGTTTTCTTCATCCGCCGCATCAATCGCCGTCCAAGCTGCAATGCAGTTGCCCGGTTCGACCTTAAGATAGAAATTATCTTGATGCAGCGCTTGACCTCTGGAGCCAGGCGGCTTGTAGTAGAACATACTCTGTGCGGCTAGCGGTTCCTCTTCATAGAGATCCCTTAAGACATCCAGCACAGGTGCATGCAGCATATAACGCTTTGCTGTATCATTAAATCGATGCGGGTGCATCACACGTGGATAACGTGCGAGCGGATCGCTCTCGTCAGCATCCAATTGAGGTTCGAAATGACCTGGTATGGTCTGCCTGCTCATCATCTCAAACGTCTCTTCGATGATCCGCACATCAACCTCAGCAAATAGACCCTTCACGATCAAAAAACCTTCTTGCTCAAACTGCTCCTTCTGCTCCTTCGTTAATACACGTCGTGTATATGACATCATTAGCGCCTCCCTTGAACATCCTTCACCTTCATTCTTCTCCTACAGTATATGCGAGAGACCCACTGGATCTAAATCATCGATCCTGCTAATCTCTCACACAATTCTGCTATTCTTCTTGTCGAGCGTCCTGCTGCGTCATATGATTAGGGGAATATGAGTTGGATCGGAAGGGAGAGATCGGGATGTATCAAGAGTACACGAAGATGACGTTCGAAGAGGAACAACGGATCATCATTGCAGGGCACTACCATGCACCAGATACGTATGCATCCAAGCGGCCCTATGGGCGGAAGGATTGGCTCATGATCTATACGCTTGGCGGGGAAGGGTACGCGTCAACACCTAACATGAATGTCATCTGCCGGACGGGTGACATGACGCTATTGAAGCCTGGGATACCGCATCACTACGGTACGCGTAAAGGGGAGATATGGCATATGGTATGGGCACATTTCTCGGATCAACGCATGGAACCGCATTTACTGCCGCATCATGAAATCCATCAACAGCCGATCGAAAATGAATCCGCTCGTCACCGCATTTACAGTGCATTCGAGCGAATGATTACCGATTCAACTGAAGGTGGACCCTATGCCCAGGAGCTCTGTTACAATGCGTTACGTGAAATTCTCATGCTGCTTGCGCAGCGCGGGATGCAGAAGCTCGATGCACGTGTAGAAGAAACACTATTCCTCCTCTCACAGCATATTCGCGACCCTTTGAAGGTCGATGTCATTGCGAGAAAAGTCGGTCTTTCTCCATCGAGATTATCGCATCTATTCAAAGAAAACACCGGGTGCTCCATGATTGAAATGCTCAATCAAATGCGGATCCGTCAAGCGGCATTACTCCTGAAGCATACCGATCGGAGCGCATTTGAAGTGAGCCAGGATGTAGGGTTTCATAATTATAATCATTTCATTAATCAATTTCGCAAACTGATCCATATGACGCCAAGCGCTTATCGTGAACAAGATCCATTATGACGGTGCATGAAGAATATCATTCGCCACTTGATCGAGCGTCACGCGCGCAAGCTCTTGCTCCATCGCCTGCTGCGCTCTAGCGAAATTCATCTCCAGCGTGCTCTGTATGTTTTTACCCACGATGCACGCAGGATTCGGATTCTCATGGATCGCGAACAGTTCTTCTTGCACACCAACTTGAACGGCGCGATACACGTCAAGGAGCGTAATATCATGCAGCGGACGGACCAAGGTCGCTCCGGCTACACCCGGACTGGAATGGATTAATCCAGCTTTATTCAATAAGCTCATCATCCGTCTGATGACGACGGGATTCGTATTCACACTTCCTGCAATAAGTTCTGAAGTAATACGTCCTGATTTATGAAGTTCAAGCAGCGTCAAGATATGGACCGCGACGGAAAAACGACTGCTAATCATCCTCATTCCTCCTCTGTCTACAGCAATTTACGCTGTAACGATTATAGTTACACAGCAATCAAAAGTCAATTTCGGGTACAAAAAGAGCATCCCCTTCGCAATTCCCTTGGGGATGCTCATGATTCTCGCAATGCTCATACACGGCCTGATTACGGGGTGTGGCTTAACATATACTCCTCATCCGTGATATACAACGGAAATGGAGGCATTTCTTTCAAATAATATTCTTGCATGAGCAGTTCATAATGAACACGGTTTTCCGCGCAATCTTGCAGAATGGGCAATTTGTGATTATCGTCCATGTAGGCATCGACAGCTTCTTGTACAATGTCCAAATAATGAGGAATCAATCGATCCTTCTCTGTAAAAATTTCATACGTTTGGGTACTCATATAATAATTTTCGATCGGAGTTCCACCTAAATAAGGGACGAGCCGCGCCGTGTTAATCCGATTATCCTTGTCCACAAGAATAGTGCGTTTCACATTTTTTGGCAGATTCGCCTCGAATTGAATAACAGCTTTCTCAATATCTTTCAACGTCGTTTGAATACGTGCCGGCTCTTGATTAGGTTTGTTTCTCCTCCAAAATGTCCACATAGAGCTCCCTCCTCGGCATGTTGGTAAGCGTTCTCAAACTAAGCCTACGGTATAACGATATCGTTGTTTCCTTGATCCTATTATACCATATTTTCCACATTTCTTCTAAGGCAAATGTTAGAATGTAAAGTATACAATTCGTGGAGAAACGGAGGGCACGTACGATGCGTATCGAGCAAATTCATCGGAAAGGCCAAGGCACATATAATGAAGATGCCATCATCATGAACGAGGATCAGCATATTTATGGCGTGGTGGACGGCGTCTCAAGCCTTATTCCAACTGAGCATCCTGGCACTAGCTCCGGTCAGATTGCGGCGCAGCTCATCGCGGAGCATTTCATATTCTCTTCTCATTCAACAACCCTTGTTGAACGCACGCTGACCGCGAATAACCAGCTGCGTCAGATGATGATCGAGGCGCGAACCGACGTCCGCGATGCAAGTGCGCGATGGAGCGCAGTCCATGCAGTTGTTCAGATCAGTCCGCATCATATCGACTGGGTGCAGAGCGGCGATTGTATGATCTATGCGGTGTATGAGCATGGATTCGTTCGCACGGTTACTTATGATGGTGTCGATGTTCACGATAGCCGGGCTCTTTCCTTGTGGAAAACGTTGAACAACATGGAGCTTGTTCATGGGGAACGCCCCTATGAGGTCACCGCACAATTGCAGCGGAATCGACAATATGCGAATCAGCCGGGCGGGTACAGCGTGATGAACGGTGAACCTGAACTCCTGCATCATCTCGAGTCTGGGCGGATCGCTCGCCAAGGTCTCAAGCATTTGCTTATGATTACAGACGGCATTTATCCTTGGCAACCCGCTTATCCCCTTGCTGCGGAGCATCCCCATCACTTTGTTCAAGATGTCATCGATCAAGGATTGCAATCATATGTCGATCAATTATGTCGATGGGAAGCCGAAGATCCGGATTGCAGACGATCCGAACGATTCAAGATGTCTGACGACAAGACAGGAATCCTTATCACCTTATAATCTGCATAACAAAAAGGCGCCCGCTTCGGGCGCCTTCGCTTCACTCTGCATCGATTTATGAATTTAATCCCTTTAGATCCATTGCGACTTTCTCGATCATCTGCACGAAGGCATGCAGCTCTTCCGAGCTGGCTGCTTGGTGACGGGCGTTAAGCGATGTCTGTTCCGACTCCTGCTTCACCTGTACCAACTTGGATTCAATCTGCTCCAGCTTCTCTTGGATTTGCTCCTGTGCCTGGCGAGAAGTTAACGCAAGCTTACGAACCTCATTCGCTACGATCTCGAACCCTCTGCCATGCTCGCCGGCATGCGCCGCTTCAATCGCTGCGTTCAAGCCGAGTAGATGCGTCTGATTGGAAATGCCACGAATGAGCACACCCATTTCCGTGATCTGTTCCACTTCCACGTTCAGGCTCTCGACCAACTCATGAGCATGATCTTGCGATTCCGCAGTCGTAATTGCCGTCTCCGCGATCGTCTGTGCACTCGCATCCAATTCGAGCATCATCGCTGCCAGCTCTTGAACGACAAGACTCACTTGATGCAGCATATGTTCTTTATGATCCACCATGGCTTGAATTTTGTCTTTCTCTTTCAACTCATAGGCCTCAAGCACAAGTTGGGAATCGAAATTGAACATTTTCGAGATCGCATGCACCAATTGCATCCATTGATATGGCAGTTCATTTTTGAGCACCTCAGTCGCAATGTTCAAGTACACCATGTACGTCCCAAGGTACCAATTCGTCGTCAGGCCGATTCGGGAATGCACGCTGCCAATCCGTATTCGATTCGTGATGAATTCCTCGTCAATCACGCCTTGACTGAGCGATATCCAATAATCGGATTGGGTCTGCTTCAATCGTTCAATGGTGCTGAACTTGCCGATCAGCTCCACTAACTCTGGCTGATGCTGAATTTGTGTGTAAAGCCGATCAACTACAAGCTCGACTACCTTGCGAAAAACCTGTTGATTGGAAGCTAGCAATTGCAGGTCTTCTTCCGTGATTCCCGTATATTCTAACTGTCTCAATCGATGCTGTGAAACGTTGATCATAAGTTCCCTGCCCCTTTGAAATATATATATAGGTGTACTACCTGATTATAAGGAATAAAGACTGGAACATACAGGAAATTCCAATATTAATATGGAAATTTTTAGACATCGTATCTATTATTTATTCACGATTTTGATCATATGACGGAAATGATAACCGCTGACCATGATCTCACCATCTACATGATATCCTTTTTTCACGTACAATTGGTAAGCGTTCTCATTATCCATCTCCACGAGCAACGCTAATTTGGTATAACCGCGTTCTATCCCTTGCTGTTCGAACGCATCCATCAGCTTCTTCCCAATCCCTTGACCTTGGTAAGCATCATTCACCGCGACCGAATCCAAATAGTACTCATCATCTTGGGCTTCCTTCACGATCGTGACTTCTTCCCCGCTCACGGATCGAATGCGGTCCACGAAAGGCTTGTCAAGCTCCTCGGTACGACTGCCGTGATAAGCAAGCAAGAAACCTACCACTTGACCCTCCACTTCATAGACGATCGTATTCTCATAACTAAGTCGATTCCCTGGCTGCATGAAAAACTCACCAACAACCGTAAGCGCTTCTTGGTCATCTGTTGTGCCTGCAAGCGTATTGGCAATCCGGCCAATCGCCGCATGCATTAATGGTACGACCTGTGCTACATCTTCTGCTCTTGCTGTTCGAATCATGATTGTCCTTGTCTCCTTCTCGTAATAACATAGATTACTATAAATAATACCATGAATAACGAGGAGAGGCGAAACATCACCGCATAGCTTGTCTTCAATGCCACAATACCGAGCGTCATGGAGCCCAGCGCAATTCCGAAATCAATGGAGTTATAGAACGCCCCGTTCGCAACGCCGCGATTCTCCGGTTTCGCTTTTTGAATCGCCCATGCTTGCAGTGAAGGCTGGAGAGCACCATACCCGATCCCATAGCACAGCGCTGATACGATCAACATGGAGAGCGATGTCGTATAAGAAAGGAGCAGCATCGAGATGATAACCATAACACAACCGATCGGCAGTACGGCACCATGACCTTTGCTGTCATAAATCTTGCCTGAGATCGGACGCACCAGCAGAACAGCAAGCGCATTGAACAAGAAGAACCATCCGACATTTGGAATATGATTTTCTTTGCCGAGCATTGTAATAAACGTGATTAATCCGCCGTAGGTGATGGATAATAGGATATTTAGTCCGCAGGGAAGCAGCGCATCACGGTCCATCAACTTCATCTTCATCGGCGCTTTTCCTTGGCTATCACTCTTCTCTTGCCGATTCATGCGAATCGCGAATGTGATCGGGATGACAAGCGCAATCAGAACAGAAGCTACGACAATTAGCGTACCAAAGCCATAATCATTCAGCAGCCATAGGCCAATAACAGGCGCGATCGACATCGACAAGCTAGTTGATAGACCGAAATAGCCCATCCCTTCACCGATTCTTCGTCTGGGAATGATCTCAGAGACAACAGTACCGTACGTCGTACTAATAATCCCAAATCCGACACCATACACAATGCGAACAAGGATGATGAAGGCTATGGCACCAACACCATAATACGTCATGGTCGATAAGAGGAAGATGAGAAGCCCTGCAATGACAAGCGGCGCCCGTCTCATTCGTGAGACCGCAACCCCCGCATACATCCGGGTTGCAATGGCCGAGAGGGCGAACATACTGATCACAAAACTAATCATGAAACTGGATACATTGAACTTCTGCGCTACATACGCCGGTAGAGCCGGTGTAATCATCTGCAGGTTCATATAGACGAACAAATTTGATACAGTTAATAAAATAAAATCTTTCGTCCACAGCCTAGGGGCTGCGGATGGTTTCACTTCTGTCGCATGTGCGAGTTCCAACGCAAACACCTCTTCTGTCTATGAATTATACATATTTAATCGCTCGGCATTCTCGAATAACAACATGAGGCTCTGTCTGAACTGGGTGATTTGTTCCGGAGTCATGCCAGCGAATAATTCTTTGTCGTATGCCTTCTCGATCGGGATTAATTCCTCTGCCTTCTTGAGACCTTCATCTGTGATATAGAGTAGGAATGCGCGGCGATCGGCGGGATCTGTCACTTTGCGTACCAGTCCTTTCCGCTCCAGAACATCAAGAATTCGCGTCAATGTAGGCTGATCACGAGCAGTACGCTGCGCAAGCTCCTTCTGGTTGATGCCATCTTCTTCCGTTAAGCGCACCAACAGAGTATACTGCTCTGGTGTTATATCGTAAGGCTTGAATCGTTGGGTCAGATTATGCGAAGCTTTGCGATAGGTCATGCCAAGGCGAAATCCAAGTGAATCATCCAAAATACTTGAGGACATAAAAAACCTCCAAATTTAATTAGTTAGTATACTAATTATAATATACACAATCAATTATTGTAAATCATTATTTTACTTTCAGGCTGTTTTCAAGAATTACATCAAAAAAAAGCCCTCATCATTCCGATCCAGAATGATTGAGAGCTTTTTCGGTTACAACCTATTTTCATTAGGCGTGTGCAGACCCTTTGACCTGGATCGTGCTCCAGTCTCTTCGATAGAACCGATACATCAGCGTTAAGCCGAAAACCATCAGATACGTGTACAACGCGATCCATGCGCCAATGCTCCCCATATCCAAGACGAATATGAGCAAATAGGACAATGGAACGAACAGGCACCACGCGACGACCAGCGATGCACGCAATAGGAAGGTGGTATCTCCAATCCCTCGTAATCCGCCCGCATAGAAATTCAAGAACCCATCGAACAACTGTAAGAAGGCCGAGATCATAATAAGCTGCGCAGCCGTATGGAAGACACCGGGATCTGTATTATTATACAGCATCGAAATATTCTCGGCGAAAATAAACTCTACTGTCCCTAAGATGAGCAAGAAAATCGAACCCATAATGGCTGTATCGGTTCCTGCTCGTCTTCCGCGCAGCGGCTGTCCGCGACCAACTTCTTGCCCGACCAGAATCGTCGCCGTCGCTCCGAAAGCAAAGGCCGGCATAAAGCCGAAAGACATGACATTCAGTGCTACTTCATTCGCAGCGAGCGCCTCCGTCCCAAGTCTTGCCACGAACACGGTGAAGATGAACATCGACAAGCTCATGGAGAACTCTTGCACGCCAAGCTTCGCACTCTCGGAGATCATCTCTCCCATGTCTTTGAAGCGTGGTGTGACCCAAGTCCGTGTATGATATAGCGGATGCAGGCGGAAGAAATAAACATAGATCGCAAGCAAGAGACCCACCGCTTCACCAATCAGAATCGCAATCCCTGAACCTTCAAGCCCTAGCTCAGGCAAGCCAAAATGTCCGAAGACAAGCGCGTAGACTAAAAATAGGATGATGACATTACTGATAACGGATAAGACCATAGATGTCTTCGTATCGCCAATGCCGCGAAGAAATCCATGAAATACGAAAGAGACCATCCCAATCGCCAGTGCGACGAATCGCAGCTGCAAATAGGATTCCCCTGCTGACACCAGTTCCGAAGAGCCCCCGGTCCATCCTAAAATAACGCCGGAGAACAACCAACCAATGATCAATAAAACAATGGCAAAAAACGTGCATAAATATAATGCATAATACATCCGTTTGATCCCGGTCTTCATATCATTCGCACCATAATTCTGGGCGACCAGATAGTTCACTGTATGCCCGATCCCAGAGAATATCGCGAAACCGTTGTACATAATAATGTTCGACACGCCGACGATGGCAATGATGAGCGCCCCGAGATGCCCTACCATAATCAGGTTGACCGTTCCGATGACCGTCGCCGTTGCGAAGGACAAGAGGGACGGAATCGCGAGCATTAATATCTTTTTCCAATTCTGTAACATGATTCTGCCTCATTTTCATCAAGATGAAGTTCAATACATCAGCTTTTCAGCACCTTAGCGTTTTCGAAACACTTCGTAATCAAAAAGCTAGCTTATCGAACAATCCCTCTATTGGGGTTATCTCCCATTGTGCAATAGAACCCTATCCTTGGCAACGAAAGAACGGCGATCTGAACGAATTTTGTCATTTCTCACAAAGGAATTAACCATTTCTTACAGCATATACTCGAATTCGGCTATAATCCACAACCCATTGCCCTTCCTTCATCAAATGTGGCCTTGTCTGCTCAACAACGTTGTGAATGACATTCACGCGCTGCTCCTTCGTCAAATGATTCAGATAAGAGCCCGCAAACGTATCCAACCAGTTCACCATGCCTTGCTCACCATACTGTAAAGACGTTGGACGGTCGAAGTGAATTGCCTGCATGACCCGGAATCCGAACTGCTCTAATAAAGATGCATATTCACCAATGCTCGGAAAATACCATGGATTCATCGATGCCTCGTACCATCCTTTCGCCGTCATCACGTCTTCAAGTGCCATGGATATACTCGCGATATTTCCCTTGCCGCCAAACTCAGCGACCAGTCGACCTCCAGGACGCACCGCTTTCGCCATGGCCCGGACCGTACTCGGCGCGTCCTTCATCCAATGCAACGCGGCGTTGCTGAAGATCGCATCGGCGGGCAGATCAGTTGACCAATGCTGTCCATCCGCATGTTCGAAAGAAAGGTGCGGGTATTTCGTCATGGCTTCCCGAATCATCTCCTGGGAAAAATCGATCCCATGGACTTTCGCCCCGCTCTCAGCGATTCGTGCCGACAAATCTCCCGTGCCACAGCCCCAATCGATAATTCGTTCGCCTGCTTGCGGATTCAGCCATTGCACTACCTCCTGGCCAAACGCTGATACAAAAGGCATCGATCGATCATAATTTCTCGCATCCCATTGCTGTTGTCCGTGTTGGATTGTCATGTGAATCCTCTCCTCTCTTAAGTAACCTTATTTTGGCATTAATATTGTTATTCGTGAAATATATAGATCTTATTATAGTAATAGGTTTTAACTATAATATGTGGGGCGGATGGACGTATTGGGGTATGATGCGTCTTTTAAGTGGCTGAACAACTGCCTTTTGGCAGTTACTCCGAGCATCGGCGGGCCGTTTCGCGCTATTTAACTGCCTTTTAGCAGTTATTTCGCACGCGGTGGGACGTTCCGCGCCATTTAACTGCTTTTTGGCAGTTATTTCGCTCGTGGCAGGCCGTTCCACGCCATTTAACTGCCTTTTGGCAGTTATTTCGCACGCGGAGGGACGTTCAGCGCCATTTAACTGCCTTTTGGCAGTTATTTCGCTCCAGGCGGGCCGTTCCGCGCTATTTAACTGCCTTTTGGCAGTTATTTCGCACGCGGCGAGCCGTTCCGCGACATTTAACTGCCTTTTGGCAGTTATTTCGCACGCGGCAGGCCGTTTCGCTCCATTTAACTGCTTTTTGGCAGTTATTTCGCACGCGGCGCACCGTTCCCCGACATTTAACTGCCTTTTGGCAGTTATTCCACCCGCGGCACGCCCCAAATCGCAAAAGCCATGCCCACCCCTTGGGGCAGACATGGCTTAATGTACTTCAAGCTCACCGTTACGTATCAACTTATCGGTTCAACAGGCTTCCGACATAACGCAATAACTCATTCGCGCAGACCGGGCAATAGCCATGCTCATCCATTAATCGTTTGGATACCTCGTTGATTCGCTTCAGTTGCTTCTCATCCGGCGTCTTCGTGGACGTCGTGATCTTCACGATGTCTTTCAGATCAGCGAACAACTTCTTCTCGATCGCTTCCCGCAGACGGTCATGATTGTTGTATTCGAACTTGCGTCCTTTACGCGAGTAAGCCGAGATTCGAATCAGGATCTCTTCCCGGAACGCTTTTTTCGCATTTTCCGAGACGCCGATCTGCTCTTCGATGGAACGCATTAATCTCTCATCCGGTTCCATCTCCTCGTCGGTTAGCGGATCGCGGATTTTGGTCCAATTGCAGAAGGCTTCAATATTATCGAGATAATTCTCGAACAATGTCTTTGCCGACTCTTCGAAGGAGTATACGAACGCCTTTTGAATTTCTTTCTTCGCCAGATTGTCGTACTCTTTGCGAGCGACGGCGATGAAGTTCAAATACTTCTCGCGTTCATCCTTCGTGATGGATGCATGCTGATCGAGTCCATCCTTCAGCGCACGCAGCACATCTAGCGCGTTAATGCATTGAAGATCCTGCTTAATCAGAGCGCTCGAAATCCGGTTAATGACATAACGCGGATCCACGCCTGACATACCCTCTTCCGCATATTCGCTTTGCATCTCTTTCAGATCTGCTTCCTTGTAGCCTTCAACCTCTTCCCCGTCGTACATCCGCATCTTCTTCACGAGGTCCATGCCCTGTTTCTTCGTCTCTTTAAGTCGGGTCAAAATGGAGAAGATGGCGGCAGACCGCAGCGCATGCGGCGCAATATGGATATGCTTCATATCACTTTGGCCGACGAGCTTCTCATAGATTTTCTCTTCCGCCGATACTTTTAAGTTGTAAGGAATCGGCATGACGATCATCCGTGATTGGAGCGCTTCGTTCTTCTTGTTCGCGATGAAAGCTTTATACTCCGATTCATTCGTATGCGCGACGATCAACTCATCCGCCGAGATTAACGCGAATCTGCCTGCCTTGAAGTTCCCCTCTTGCGTCAGCGACAACAGGTTCCACAAGAACTTCTCGTCGCATTTGAGCATTTCCTGGAATTCCATTAGTCCGCGGTTCGCTTTATTGAGCTCCCCGTCGAAGCGATACGCGCGCGGATCCGACTCCGAACCGTATTCCGTAATCGTCGAGAAGTCAATGCTTCCCGTGAGATCCGCAATATCCTGCGACTTCGGATCGGATGGAGTGAACGTACCGATCCCTACACGCTGATCCTCGGAGATGACGACTCGCTCCACTAAGACACGCTCTATATCACCATAGTATTCGGTGCGAAGACGCATCTGACACGACGGACAGAGATTGCCTTCGATTCGAACACCTAGCTCATTCTCTACTTCGGCACGCAGCTCGTGCGGGATCAGATGAAGGGGCTCTTCCTGCATAGGACACCCTTTGATCGCATAGACCGCACCTTTTTCGGTACGCGAGAATTGCTCGAGACCACGCTTTAGCATTGTAACCAGTGTCGATTTACCGCCGCTGACCGGCCCCATCAAGAGGAGAATCCTTTTCCGAACATCGAGCCTTCGTGCTGCTGAATGGAAGTACTCTTCCACCAATTTCTCGAGTGCCCGATCTAGGCCGAATAACTCCTTCCTGAAAAAGTTGTATTGTTTATTGCCATGACTTTCTTCCACACCATGGGACTTAATCATTTCGAACACCCGGGCATGAGCTGTCATTGCCGGGGTTGGATCTAGACGCAGTAAGTCAACATACTCTCGAAATGTCCCAGTCCAAGCTATTCGCTCACTCTCCGCATGATGTTCAGATATTCGCTTAAATAAGTCCATGATTCTAACCTCCTACGCTTCTGTTTTCTATTGGTGCCCCTATCAGACCGAAGTGTGACAATGCCAAACCCATTCTAAAAGTGTATTACATACTTATGCGGGGAGATGGGATTAGTTGCTCGAAATTTTCAGTCCGATCCTATATAATGAGGGCTAGTTCAGGTACGAAAATTGGAATGATGTAAGATTGTTGGGGACAAGGGGAGAGGAATCATGGCGATCCAGCATGAGACCGAGCTATATGAGCCGATCAAGCGTTTCTATGAGGCACGCGGTTACACGGTAAAAGGGGAAGTCCGTCATTGCGATCTGGTCGCGGTTAGCCAAGATGAGCAGGACATTGTCATTGTCGAATTTAAGAAAACCTTTAATCTCGCACTGCTGCTGCAAGGGGTTGATCGGATGCAATCCAGTGAGCAGGTCTACCTCGCCGTCGAACGGAATCGCAGCAAGAAAGGCGCGGTGAATCAACGTTGGGGTGAACTCACCCGATTATGCAAACGATTAGGCTTAGGTCTGTTAACTGTGACCTTCTATAAAACAAAGAAGCCTATCGTCGAAGTGCTATGTGAATCAGCCGCAGCGACACAATACATAACTGCACCCGTTAACAAACCGGCACGGGTGAGCAGTCGGCGCAAGAACCGTCTGCTGCAGGAATTCAATGAACGCAGCGGCGATTATAATGTAGGCGGCAGCACGAAGCGGAAGCTTGTCACCGCCTACCGCGAGAAGGCGCTGAACCTCGCCAAATGCCTTCACGAACACGGGCAGCTCAGCCCGCGGCGCCTTCGTGAACTGTGCGGCTACAGCAACACAGCCACCATGCTCCAGCACAACTACTACGGCTGGTTCGCCCGTGCTTCGCGCGGCATTTACGAGCTCACGCCGGTAGGTCTTGCCGCGCTCGAAGAATACGCCACCGTCTTGCGCGAAGCTTCGGCCACCGCACAGCAGGATGCCTAGATTACCTCGCTTAGAGAGATTCCGGCGATCTGTGCCAGCAAGACAAAGAAGCCCCTACCAGGCCATTCATCATGGTCTGGTAGGGGCTTTCACATCTATTTAACTCCGTGCGACGAATTCGCCGATCGACTCCGCCAAGACATTCATTGCTGTCTCAATCTGTTCGCGGGACGAATGCGTGAAGTTCAACCGCATCCGATTACGCTTCGGCTCTGCCGCGTAGAAGTCATTGCCTGGCACGAAGGCAACCCCCTTCGATACCGATACCTTGAGTAATGCATCTGCATCGAGCCCTGAAGGAAGCTCAACCCAGAAGAACATTCCTCCCTTCGGCGTAATCCAGTTCGTCTCCTGCCAGTCCGGCCCTTCCAGCAGCCTTTTCATCAAGAGCATCCGCTCTTCGTATTCCTTCCGAATCACTTGAATATGCTCATCCAGGCTGAAGTCCGGCGCGACCAGTAATTCATAGAGGATGTTCTGGTCGAGCATGCTGGAGTGAATATCCACCGATTGCTTCATTCGCGTCATAGCTTGAATAACCCGTCGATCCCCCATCGCCCATCCTGTGCGAAGCGCAGGAGCTACCGTCTTACTGAACGTGCTCGTATAGACGACAATGCGATCCTCAGCCTGATCCATCGAAAAAATCGTCGGAAATGGATCAACGTCTTGAACGAGATCTTGAGCCTGTCCGCTGTTCGACTCAAAGCGCAACTCACCATATGGATCATCTTCCAGGATGAGCACTTCATTGGCGCGACACAGCTCGAGCAGACCAACGCGGCGATCCAAACTCCACACATTCCCTGTCGGGTTGGAGAACGTTGGCACCACGTAGACCATTTTCGGTGAATATTGTTTGATTTTGTTCGCGAGATCGGTAAGATCCATCCCATGCTCATCACTTTGGACTGGAATAATCTTCGCCCCTCGGAATTGAAGTACCTGTAAGCAAGCCAAATAAGTCGGATTCTCGACGAGTACAACGTCATTCGGCTCCAGGTAGACGCGGACTAACAGATCAATCGCCTGCTGTGATCCTGTTGTGAGCAGCATCTCTTCGGTACTCACATGCATGTTCTTGCGCGACGCCATGCGTTCGCATAACTTCTCGCGAAGCTGCGGCAGCCCCTCCGTTACGCCGTATTGCAAGGCGCGTTGATTGCCCGACAATGCCCGATTCGCTGCACTCCGGACCGCTTCCATCGGGAACAATGCCTCGTTCGGCAGACCACCTGCCAAGGAAATGATCGACTTTCCTTGCGTAAATTTCAAGATCTCGCGAACCGCTGACGCCTTAACCTCTTGTACACTCGGAATAAATCGGTAATTCATAGACGATTGCTCCTCTCCCAATACACTTTACACAAGATCATACGCCTTAACATTTTTTTCCGCAATCCCTTGTACGCATCTACGTTAAAAAATTCATAGATTTAACAGGATTCGACAGAATCTAGTCGTTTTTTGCGATACTGGTAAATCCATGGTAGAATACACAGGTGCAAGTCTATGAGACGGCTCCGTCCTTTAATAGAGCGGCTCAGTCGTTTTTTGCTTGCATGCAATTCATATTTTTTAGAGGTGATAGAAATGAATTCTTCTTTGGAGCCAAATGTCGATTCTGCCGAGATGAATCGTAGGGTGAAAAAGGGGGGCGCATCAGCAAAATGGTTTCTTGTTTTTTGGATCGTTATGATTGGAATTGGCGTTTACGCAACCTACTTATATAGCAACCATATGAAACAAACCATGATTACTGAGCTGAAGACGTCCACCAATCAACAGCTTGCAGAGATCAAACAAGACTATGAAGCACAGTTAAAAACGATGCACAAAGAGATGGAGACGCTGAAGAGTAAAGTCGACACATTCAACGAGCTGCTCACGTTCACGAAGGATAATGCCAGCAATAAGACGGATAACAGCAACAAATTATATTCGCAATTAAATGAAGTGAAGCAGAAGCTTGATGCGCTTCAGAAGAAAATGGATCTCTTAAAATGAGAACGCCGATACAACGAATGAATCGCGTGTTCATGCTGGCAAGCGCGCCATTCTTCGGCATGCTCCTGTATATGTTATCTGCTGCGCATCCCGTGGCCATCACCTATGAGGCAGAACCTCTAGCGCCGCAGGAGGAATTGACGCAGGCCGCGACGCAATTAGGCGAACAATTGGATCAAGCGAGTAAGACGGCCGAGTTCACCATTACTTCGATCCGCAAAGTGGCCACGATCTATCAGAAGACGACGTCGACCATGAATTCTATTGTGAAACAGTCTGCCACACAAGCGGCAAGACCAGAGAAAATCTACAATACCCGGATTACGAAGCGGCTTGGCAGTCCCAAGGAACGGATCGATAGCAACAACATTACGATGGAGCTCTATCGCATTAACCAGAATACATACAATGGTTACGCCCTCAAAATCAAACTGAAGGACCCGAAAGCAATGAAAATGGTCCTCGGTCATGATAAGGTCGGCAAATCGGAGACGACGCTCGGAGCTGTTCGCCGATATGGCGCAGCTGCAGGCATCAATGCTGGTGGGTTCGCCGATGGCGGCGGGAACCGTTATCCGCTCAGCACGACGGTGATGAACGGCAAGTATGTAAACGGCGGATTTGAGCCAAGCTATAAAGACCTTAGCTTTGTAGGGCTGAATAAGCAAGGGAAACTCATCGGCGGCAAATTCCAGTCCAAAAATCAGCTTGATCAACTCGATCCTGAATTCGGCGCGACCTTCGTTCCTGTACTGCTTAAGAATGGGGTCAAAAATCCGATTCCGGACAAATGGAAAGCTCCACAGCGAGCTCCACGAACCGTGATCGGTAATTATAAGGATGATCAGCTACTCATTATGGTCATCGATGGCTATAATGAACGAGGCAATTCCGGGGCAACGCTTGAGGAATTACAAAATAAGCTTGCTAACTTGGGCGTCACGGATGCCTTCAATCTAGACGGTGGCGGATCCTCCTCCCTCATCTTTAATGGCCGTATCGTAAACAACCCGTCCGACGGACAATTACGACCTGTTCCAACCCATTTCCTATTCTTTAAATAACGACGATTTGTGAATCTTCCCCTTGGAAATGTTCACATTTTAATGATTTTCATTTAGGTATATATTGGGTATAATAGGTTTTAGCTATTGGAGGTGTGCATAATGTCACTGACTTTTTGGATTATTATGTTAGTGTTTGCGCTATTCATTACGGCAATTCTCACTTCTTCGTATAACGAAGATAAAACCAAAGGGCTGTAATACATATATTACGTGTCCCAACACGCAAAAAAGCTTCCTATGTCCATGAATATGGAACAGGAAGCTTTTTTCTACCCCCAACATGAAAACAATACTAAGCTTTACGTTGCAAGAGGTTCATTTCCTCGGCACATTGCGTGCATATGTACTTTTCTTTAAATTCGATAACGCTTACCATAGATCCACAGAACAAGCATTTCGGACGATAACGCTCTAAAATAATGTGATCCCCTTGAACTAGAATTTCAACAGGGTCCCCCTCATTCATTTGATAACGTTTTCGAAGCGACTTCGGTAAGACAATACGTCCCAGTTGGTCAACTTTTCTGACTACACCGGCAGGTTTCATAAGTAGCGGCCACCTTTCTCTATCAGTCTTTGTATAACCTAAGAAAACTCTGCCTTTCTACACTTCGATTATAAACCCGCAAAATCCTGCAAAAAAAAATCAGAATTTATGAAAATGTTATCCAAGAGGTTTGAAATCAAGTTGCCGCAGCGCTTCATAAACGATAATCGCCGCTGAATTTCCTAAGTTCAAGGACCGTACTTTATCCGTCATCGGCATCTTCATACATGTATCCGGGTTGGCATGGATCAGCGATTCAGGCAGCCCCTTGGTTTCCTTGCCGAATACGAAGAAATCGTTATCCTGGAACGTAAAGTCCGTATAGCGATGGCTTGCCTTGGTCGTTGCATAGAAGAACCTTCCTTCAGGATATTTCGCCTGCACTTCCGCAAACGAATCATGATATTCGATATGTACCGCATACCAATAATCCAGTCCAGCGCGCTTCAATGTTGCATCGTCGGTACGAAACCCGAGTGGGCGTACCAAATGTAAATGGGTGCCAGTCGCTGCGCAAGTCCGAGCAATATTGCCCGTATTCGCAGGGATTTCTGGCTCCACTAAGACGATATGTAATGGCATCCGTTCATTCACCTCACAATTCTTATCCATTATACACTATGGTGTCACAATTTACGATTGAATCCAATGCATTGATGAAATTGATAATATTTAACATGGTTTTTACGTTAGATTAATCTTCACATGATGATCCTCCTCCATAATGAAGCACAGAGGAACAACCAGGAACTGTCTGGAGAGGAGCTACCGCGCATGATGAAGAAGAAGATTCTCGTCGTTGATGACGAACCTTCCATTTCTACCTTAATTGACTTTAATTTAAAGTTGGCCGGATTCGAAGTGATGTGTGTATTTGATGGAGAAGCGGTATTCGATGTCATCCAACAATTTCGTCCTGACCTAATTGTACTCGATGTCATGCTCCCGAAGATGGACGGATATGAAGTATGCCGATCACTTCGCCGTGAGAACAACCTTGTACCGATTATTATGCTCACTGCGATCCAAGATATAGCGAATAAAATCACAGGCCTGAACCATGGCGCTGATGATTATATGACGAAGCCTTTCAGCCCGCAAGAATTAATCTCCCGCATTCAAGCGATCCTACGCAGAGTGCAAGCCCTTCCTTCCATGAAGGAAGAGACGATCTATGCTATTGGACGGCTCAATGTGCATGCGGAACAACGCGAAGTAATCTTAGATGGCGACACCGTCGAGCTGACGCCGAAGGAATTCGAGCTTCTCCTATTCCTGTGCAGACACCGCGGGAAGGTGCTCAGTCGCCAGCAACTGCTGCATGGCGTTTGGGATTATCATTTCCTAGGCGATACACGCATCGTTGATGTTCATGTCAGCCATTTGCGTGAGAAGATCGAGAAGAATGCGCGCAGCCCGCAATATATTATGACCGTCCGCAATGTCGGGTATAAACTGAATGAACCCGTGATCAAAGAGGAACTCGCTTAATGCATTTGCGACCTCGCACAAGTTCTCATTGCTTTTTGGCACGCCAACTCCTATAATGTTCTTGTTCGCCCTAAATAAGGAAAACAACAAGGATACTCTATCCGTAATGAGAAAAGGAGTGGTTACAATGGTGAAAAATACGTTAATTGCCGGAACTGATAACTTGTCGCGAGGTCACAGTGCTCCTTAACTCCACTCATGAACGGGAAAAATAGACGATTATGATGAAGGATTCACTGTGGCTTGGATGTTTGATTTAAACCCAAGACCATTAGGAGGAATCCATTTTGACATTTC
Organism: Paenibacillus guangzhouensis; assembly: GCF_009363075.1. Lineage (NCBI taxonomy): Bacteria > Bacillati > Bacillota > Bacilli > Caryophanales > Paenibacillaceae > Paenibacillus > Paenibacillus guangzhouensis. The sequence goes on from NZ_CP045293.1 coordinate 3,948,670, forward strand.
AATTACAACAACTAGGCTTTACCCCGTCGATTCAGACGGCTTTTGAATCTTTTGCAAACTTAGGGTATCAAGCTGCACGCGTTGCGCTTGAGCACACCCACCTATATACGTTATACACGGAACACGGAGAATTAATCGGTGAAGTCTCTGGGAAATACCGATTTGGCGCTATCGGGCGCGGTGATTTCCCTGCAGTTGGCGACTGGGTTGCCATCTCAGCCCGCCCTGAAGACGGCCGTGCCACGATTCATGCGGTATTGCCTCGATTCAGTAAATTCTCTCGTAAAGTTGCCGGTGCAACGACAGACGAGCAGATCGTCGCAACAAATATTAATACGGTTTTCCTCGTCGTTGCACTCAATAATGACTTCAATGTTCGGCGCATTGAGCGCTACCTCATCATGGCATGGGAGAGCGGCGCCAACCCGGTTATTATTCTGAGCAAATCGGATTTGTGCGATGATCCCGCAGCCAAAGCTGCAGAATTAGAATCGGTAGCGATCGGCGTTCCGACGCATATCGTCAGCACCGTAACGGATACAGGCTTTGATGAGCTTAAGTCTTATTTGACAGAAGGTATGACGATTGCCCTGCTCGGCTCCTCTGGTGTTGGTAAGTCTTCGATTATTAACCGGATGCTCGGGAAAGAGAGCCAGAAAGTGCAAGAGGTACGTGAAGGGGATGACCGTGGGCGTCATACGACCACACATCGTGAACTCTTCCTGCTCTCTGAAGGTGCGCTTATGATCGATACGCCAGGGATGCGTGAGCTTCAATTATGGGATGCTGACGAAGGATTCACGAGCTCCTTCCAGGATGTAGAATCACTGACGGAGCAGTGCTACTATTCCGACTGCCAGCACCGGCAGGAGCCACGCTGTGCAGTAAGAATGGCGCTTGAGAACGGTACCCTCGACCGCGCCAGATATGACAACTACAACAAGATGAAGGCTGAACTCGCATATCTTGCCCGCAAGGAAGATGCGAAGCTTAGGCAACAAGAGAAGCAGAAGTGGAAGCAGATTACCAAGTCGGTCCGCGGCAACGCGAAGTCACGGTAAGCCTATGATCCAGTCAACCAATAATAAAGGCCGTCCCATCGTCATTCAGATGACAAAGGGACGGCCCTTTTCTATTTTATTCGCTAGAATGCCTTAACCGTTCTTCTGCTGGAAATCTGCCATGAAGGTAGCCAATGCCTGACAAGTCTCATGCGGCACAGCATTATATGCTGAAGCGCGCAAACCGCCTACGCTGCGGTGGCCTTTCAATCCTACGAAGCCTGCTGCTTCCGATTCTTTGATGAATTGCTTCTCTAGCTCTTCCGATTGCAGACGGAACGTAATGTTCATGATCGAACGGCTGCCTTCCTGTGCACAACCTTTATAGAATCCGCCGCTATGATCGATCGTATTGTAGATCAGGTTCGCTTTTTCACGATTATTGCGCTCAACAGTTTCAAGTCCACCTTGCTCTTCAATCCATTTCAACGTCTGATTCACCATATAGATGGAGAATGAAGGCGGCGTATTGTACAGCGAGTTGTTCTTGAAGTGCGTATCGTAACGAAGCATGGTCGGGATCGTCTTCGGCGATTCCGAGATCAAATCTTCACGGGCGATCACGACTGTAACGCCGGAAGGTCCTAAGTTCTTCTGTGCTCCGGCATAAATCATGCCGAATTTCGACACATCGACAGGACGACAGAGAATATCACTCGACATATCCCCGATGAGCGGCACATTGCCTGTATCCGGATAGGACGCGAATTGTGTCCCTTCAATCGTCTCATTCGAAGTAAGGTGCAAGTAAGCTGCATGAGCAGGGATTTCGATCTCATCCAGAGCCGGAATGCGCATGAATTTATCCGCTTCGGAAGAAGCAGCGATATGCGTCTCACCGATTAACTTGGCTTCCTTGATCGCTTTGTCTGCCCAGCTGCCTGTCATCACATAGCTGGCAACTTGTCCTTGGCCTAGCAAGTTCATCGGAAGCATCGCGAACTGCGTGCTCGCACCACCCTGTAAGAACAATACCTTATAGCCATCAGGCACATTCAATAATTTCTTCAACAACTGCTCGGTCTCATTATGAACGCCTTCATAAATCGCGCCGCGGTGAGACATCTCCATAATGGACATCCCTGAACCTTGGAAATCTACGAATTCTTGCTGCGCGCGCTCCAGCACGGCTAACGGAATTGCTGCGGGTCCTGCATTGAAGTTATAAGCTCTCTTGCTCATGATCATCTCTCCCTGCCCTATCTATATTTAGTTGCCAGAATAGAAGCTTGGCTTTCATCAACCACCGGAAGCCTGCTTCTAGTTGGCAGTAACACCAGCAATATTAGCGATCGTTCGTCTTTTGGCGAGATTTCCTCGATTAATCCCTCTCAATCCAATAGTTACGGTAATGATAGCAGTAATATAGGGTTCCATCAAGTGAAAATTGTTATGGAAACAGCAAAAAATTCCTGCCCGATCCGGAACTGGATCGAGGCAGGAACTGCGCTCTAGATTAGCAATCGAAGTATAGGCTGTATTCTTGCGGATGGATTCGGATGTTGACCGATTTCGCTTCGCCGCGTTTAAGTTCAATGTAGTTTTCGATGAAATCTTTCGTGAATACGCCGCCTTCTGTCAAGAATTCGTAGTCCGCTTCTAGCGCGTTCAAAGCATCGTCTAACGTGCCTGGAACGCTGCGAATCTCTTTCTTCTCCGCATCGGACAACTCATAGATGTTCTTATCGAACGGTCCATAGCCAAGGACGGATGGATCGATTTTGCGTTTGATACCATCAAGACCCGCCATCAGCATCGCTGCGAATGCAAGGTAAGGGTTCGCTGTAGAGTCCGGTGTACGGAACTCAATGCGGCAGCCTTTTGGTGTTACAGCTGCAACTGGAATACGAATTGCTGCCGAACGGTTACCTTTGGAGTATACCAAGTTCACTGGCGCTTCATAGCCTGGAACAAGGCGTTTGAAGGAGTTCGTGCTTGGGTTCGTAAGTGCGATCAATGCTGGTGCGTGATGCAGGATACCCCCGATGTAATGAAGCGCCATTTCGCTCAAGTTCGCGTAGCCGCCTTTTTCATAGAACAAAGGTGTATCGCCATTGAAGATCGATTGGTGAACGTGCATACCGCTACCGTTGTCGCCGAACAATGGCTTTGGCATAAATGTTGCCACTTTGCCATATTGCTTCGCTGTGTTATGAATGATGTATTTGTATTTCATCAAGTTATCCGCTGTCTTCGTCAATGTGTCGAACCGGAAGTTGATCTCGCCTTGACCCGCTGTCGCTACTTCGTGGTGGTGACGCTCGATGCGAAGACCTGCTTCAGTCATCAAACGGCACATTTCGCTGCGGATGTCTTGTTGTGTATCGACAGGCGCTACAGGCACATATCCGCCTTTCGTACGAACTTTGAAGCCTAGGTTACCACCGTCTTCTTTACGGTTCGTGTTCCAAGAAGCTTCTTCGGAATCCACATAGAAGGAAGAGCTGTTCATGGAGTTCTCATAACGCACTTCGTCGAAGATGAAGAATTCGGATTCAGGTGCGAAAAATGCTGCCGTACCCACACCTGTTGTCTGCATGTATTGTTCAGCCTTCTGTGCGATGCTGCGCGGGTCACGTTCGTAACGAACGCCATCCGGTGTATGAATATCACACATCACGATTAATGTAGGATGTGCTGTAAATGGATCAATATATACGGATTCAGGATCTGGCATCATCACCATATCCGACTCTTCAATGCCGCGGAAACCTGGGATTGATGAACCATCGAAAGCTACGCCGTTCACAAATGTCTCATCTTCTACTTCAGAAGCAGGCAACGAGATGTGATGTGCGCGACCGCCAAGGTCCACGAAACGGAAATCTACCCACTCAATATTGTTGTGCTTAATTAGGTCTAATACGCTTTGAACTGACATCCTTAATTCCTCCCATTCCCGAACATTAATCGGGTTTCCACTTGTGAATGTTCAACTTTCATTTCTTTGTTGAAGTAATTATATGCCTGAGTCGGAGCATCGTCAATACTCATGTCAGGTATTTTTTGAAGTTTATGTGAGGTAATGTGACATAGTACAAATCATTCGTTATAAAGTGCAAATGTCCCGAATTTAAAACAAAAAACCACTGCGATACCGCAGTGGCCTGGTTCAGATATGAATGAAATTAAACAACTTTCCACGATTCGAATGCTTCCGCTGGAGCCTTCGCCGTGTCGAATGTTTTGCCCATTAATGCGCCTAGCTTTTCTAGGTCTTTCAATAGATTCGCGAATTGATCCGGGAAGAGTGACTGCACGCCATCGCCTGTCATCGAATTGTCCGGGTCTGTATGCATCTCAATGATCAGCCCGTTCGCCCCAGCAGCCACAGATGCCTTCGACATGGTCTCTACCAATTCACGACGGCCCGTGCCATGGCTAGGGTCCGAAATAACAGGTAAGTGACTCAATTGTTGAAGGACAGGAATCGCCGTTAGATCCAGCGTGTTCCGTGTGTAGGTCTCGAAGGTACGAATACCGCGTTCACAGAGCATGACATTCGGATTCCCGCCTGCGAGAATGTATTCCGCTGCATTAAGGAACTCATCATACGTTGCGCTGAATCCGCGTTTCAGCAGGACAGGTGTATTGCACTCTCCAAGCTTGCGCAACAGATCGAAGTTCTGCATATTACGCGTTCCTACCTGGAGAATATCCGCGTATTCTGCGCAGATATCAACGGTATCTGGTGTCATGACTTCGGTAATCGTCAATAATCCATGCTTCTTCCCTGCTTCCGCCATCATGACCAGCCCTTCGACGCCGATGCCTTGGAAGCTGTAAGGGCCTGTTCTTGGCTTAAATGCGCCGCCGCGTAGGACTTGACCGCCTGCTAACTTCACAAGTCTAGCAATCTCGTCAATTTGTTCAGGTGATTCAACGGCACAAGGTCCGCCCATAATCGTCAGGTTGTTCCCGCCAATCTTCACACCTTTGATCTCAATGATCGTATCGTCCGGATGGAAATCACGGCTTGCGAGTTTGTAGGACTTCGAGATTTTGATAACATTCTCAACATCTTTCATCTGACGCAAATGCTCTGCGAGCTTCGGCTCGAATTGTCCAATAATCCCGATCACCGTACGATCTACACCGCGGGAGATATGGGCTTGTGCACCAGCTTGCTCAATCACTTTAACGATTTCATTCACACGGGCTTCCGACGTTTTATTCGATGTAATTGCAATCATGTTCAACACTCCTCAATTTTATCATTATCTATCGACATTCGATTTGTCATTATTCCACTATCACACTTCAACGCTTATACGCTTTTAAGCTTTTATACGTTAAAGCAATTATACGGCCAATCGTGATGCCCGTCAAGACGATTCAGACAATTATTTTATGCAAACGCTTTTTCAGAAAATAACATATTTACTTCCGAGGAAAGTTGTGGTTTAATTTCGATAGATATAGAAATAACAACAAACAACGAAGGTGAATTGAGTATGTTCGAAGAAAACGCAGATGCACGTCAAGCGGTCAAAGTATACAAAGCTCTCGGAGAACCTACGCGGCTCAAAATCGCTATGCTGCTGGTCGATGAACAGAATTTATGCTGTTCGGACATCAAAGGCAAACTTGAATCCGTTGCTGGTTCAACTCTGTCGCATCATTTGAAGCTGTTGACCGATGCCGGTCTATTGGAGCTCCGCAAAGATGGAACCTATATTTACTATCGCGTGAACCGCGAAGTCGCGCAGAAGTACGCACCGTTTTTACTCGTATAATTTTTTTTGTTGTTATTTCTATATTTTTAGAAATATAAAATTAATAGCTCGTGAGAGTGGAGAGGAGCATCACTGTGAAGTCAAATGCTTGGAAAATCTATATATTAGCCGCTGTCAGCTTTCTCGTTGGTACATCAGAAAATATTATTGCAGGGATTCTCGATAAAGTCGCAGCGGATACAGGCATTTCCGTCGCTGCAGCCGGACAATTAATTACCGTCTTCTCGCTGGCATTTGCATTTGGAACGCCCGTCCTCATGGCGGTGACGGCACGTATGGAAAGGAAAAAGCTGCTGATCTATTCCCTGAGCATATTCGTCATTGGCAATGCCATTGCCGCCATCCTCCCCGGATTCGGATTTCTCATTGCATCTCGCATCATCTCAGCGCTTAGCACCGGCGTCTTCGTCGTCACGTCCTTAACGGTTGCTTCCAAGCTCGCACCGCCGGACCGGCAAGGAAGCGCCATTGCCACCCTGGTCATGGGCTTCAGCACCTCCTTGATCATCGGCGTCCCCCTTGGTAGGGTCATTGCTTCCGCCTATGACTGGAAGCTCATCTTCGGAGGCATTGGACTTCTCGGTATCTTCGCCATCGTCTTAATTAGCTATGTTATTCCATCAACATCGGGGGAAGAACCTGTTCCTCTTCGCAAACAGCTTACCCTCCTAAGACAACCACGAATTGCGATTGCCTTAGCCATCACCTTCTTCTGGATACTCGGCTACTCTATTGTCTATACGTACATTTCACCATTCCTGCTACAAATCACAGGGTTGAATGAACAAGGCGTCAGTATCGGGCTATTTGCATTTGGCATCGCAAGTCTGATCGGTTCGAAGTTTGGTGGCTTCAGCACCGACAAATGGGGCGTTGCCCGCACGCTGATTAGCGGGATGTTGATCCATGCGATCGTCCTTATCGGGTTATCCATCTCTGCGCAATCAGCTGTCGCGGTATTCCCGCTGCTCATGGTCTGGGCATTCTCTGCTTGGTCGTCAGGGCCAACGCAACAATATTATCTTATCTCGCTAGCCCCCGAAGCCTCTGGGATCATGCTTAGCTTGAATACGTCGATACTTCAGTTAGCCATGGCTGCAGGCGCTGGCATAGGCGGCTTTGCTATTGAGCAAATTTCGCTCTCTTCCATCAGTTGGATCGGCGCCGCTGGTGTGACCATTGCTGCAGGAACGGCAGCGGTGTCACTCGGACTATCACGATCCCGCGCACGCGCACGAACACGGATTCAGCTCGAGGAACCACAGCGGACCGTTGCCAACTGATCGCCCCTTTTTCATCGATGGACAAAAAAAGGCTGCAATTCACGTTATCCGTGAATTTGCAGCCTGCGTGTTTTTCGTTTTTCTTTTCGCTTATGCGTAGCGTAATCGATCATCCACTTCACAGGTAGATACATAATCAGTCCAAGGATAATACCATCCACAATACCGCCAACAATCAGCTTCACATTATACATCATAAACCGATTAATCCATTCCGGAACGTAAGGAATATGAATGTGAACACGCTTCGGAAGCAGCATCCCCCCAACCATACCATTCAGGAAGGAGATCGGGATATAAATGATCTTCCCGAATACGAATCCGATCAGCGCACTCGCGAAGCTTGCTCGCAGAATGTATACGAGGGGGAAGATCAAAAAGAATGCCAGCCCCATCGTAGGCAGCGTGAACATCTCAATGGCAAGACCGATCGAGAAGCCTTTCGCTACTTTTGCCCCTCCGCCTCGAGCGCGGATCAGCAGCAAGTACTTATATTTCATCCATCGCCCGACACCTTTAAGCCAGGATGATTTCCGGTTGGACATGCGCCCGGTTCCTTAGCTCGACTTGCCACGAACGGCTGGCAATAATTTATCCATATTCACCGTTCGTACGATAGGCCAGGTTGCTTCGTTATCAGCATCATACTGTTCCAAGTATGCGATCACTTCTTTGGTAATCGGTGTCGGTGTTGATGCGCCCGAGGTGACACCTACTTTACGAACCCCTGCCAACCACTCTCGATTGAGCTCCGTAATATCCGCAATCCTGTACGCTCTCACGCCTGCAATCTCCTCTGATACTTGCGCAAGGCGGTTCGAGTTATTGCTGCGAGGATCACCTACGACAATGACCAGATCCGTCTCACCCGCTTGCTCGGCTACAGCTTGCTGCCGCACCTGCGTTGCAAGGCAAATCTCATTATGAATTTCAGCACGAGGGAATTTCTCGATCAAGCGATTCATGATGTGTTTAATATCCCATTGGCTCATCGTCGTCTGATTCGTAATAATAATACGGTCTGTTGAAAGTTCAAGCTGGTCAATTTCTTCTTCTCTTTCGATCAGATGAACATGTTCCGGCGCAACGCCAATCGCACCTTCCGGTTCAGGATGCCCTTTCTTGCCAATGTAGACCACTTCATACCCCTCTGCGACCTTCTCGCGTATTAAATCATGCGTCTTCGTCACATCCGGACAGGTCGCGTCCACCGTCGTTAACCCTTTCTCCCGTGCAATACGGCGAACTTCTGGCGATACACCATGCGCTGTGAAGATCACAGTTCCCTTTTCCACTTGACTTAGAATTTCTAGACGGTTTTCTCCATCAAGCGTTATGATGCCATCCTTCTCAAACGCATCCGTCACATGACGATTGTGTACGATCATGCCTAATATATATATAGGACGAGGTAAATCCAGATTCTTCGCTGTCTGTGTCGCGAGTACCATCGCGTCGACCACCCCGTAACAATACCCACGCGGTGAAATTTTGACAACCTCCATGCTGCACCTGCTTTCTATCTACATGCACAAATAGTGTATATCAAATTTAATTATACTCTATTCAAGGGTAGGATGAAAGCTACTAACGATAGGAAGCCAGATGATAAACGTAGATCCTTTCTCCACGGCCGTGACGACCTCAACGGAACCATAGTGCTCATCGATGATCCACTTGGCGATCGATAACCCAAGCCCTGTTCCCGCAATGATGCCACGCGATTCATCCGCGCGGTAGAACCGGTCAAAGATATATGGAACTTGTTCCCGATCCATCCCAATGCCCGTATCCTTGATGCGGATTCCGATCTGCTCGTCGTGACGAACGGCATCGATCGTAACCGAGCCTTCCGGCGTATATTTGAATGCATTCTCGATAAAGACAAAGAGCATCTGCTGCAAATATTCTTTGTGCCCGTTCACTCCGATGGCATCCAAGGCCGACAAATCGCCCGTGATCCACTCCGCTGTCCTAGGCAGGAACTGGGCGCGGCGAATAACTTCATCCACGAGCGGGCGCATGTGAATCGGCTCTTTCTCCATGATCACACCCGCATCCGCGCGAGCTAGCGCGAGCAGGTCGTTCACCAGCCGCGACATCCGTCTGGATTCGCCTGCAATATCCTGCAGCGCTTCGAGCGACATCTCTTTCTTCATCGCCTCATCGATATGCTTGCTCTCTAATTCTCCTGCAGGTCCCCACATCTTCTCGAGCAGATCGACATTCCCTCGAATGGTCGTCAACGGCGTGCGCAGCTCATGTGAGGCATCTGATACGAATCGGCGCTGCGCGCGATAAGATTCATCGAGTTCCCGGTAGAAAACTTCCATCCGCGAGATCATCTCATTGACGGTATCAGTCAGCTGTCCAATCTCATCGTTCGGACCGGTTCGCTTAATACGGACGCTAAGATCCGACCCCCGCTGGATTTGATTCGCTGCTCGAATGACATTTTCGATCGGACGCAGAGATTTACGAGCAAGGAAGAGACCGATCGTCGATGCGATAATGACCATCGTGATCGAGACAAGCGTTAGAATATTTTTGAGCTGGGTGAAGAATAAGATCTCTTTCCCGGTATAGACTCCGATCGTGGCGACGCCGATTGTTTTGTTTTCGCCCTTATTCTTTATATTGATCGGTATTTCATAGACGTAGAATGGTAGGCCTTCCACGGTGATATGCTTGAATCCGGATTTGATTTTATCCGCTGACTTCGGATACGGGAATTGTATCCCTCCTAGATTCGGCGTCACTTTGATCGTACCGTTCACGTAATTGACGAATTGGGCGTACATCTCCTCTTCGAAGCCTTTACCGCCCACATTTAAGTCGATGCCATCCAAAAAATTATAATCCGCCGTAACCCGCATCACTTCAACTTGCTTGTTAATCTTATCCCGCATGCCGCCATAAATGCTCTGATCCGCGAACCAATAGATCGCAAGACCAACGAGAAAGAATGTTACAGCGAGAATGGAAGCATACCATGCTGTAAGCCGAAGCCGAATCGACATTACGAATCACCTCGCAGCACGTAGCCCGCGCCACGCACCGTCTGAATAATTCGCTTACCTCCGAACTCTTCGGTCTTCTGCCGCAGCATGGCTACATACACTTCGAGTACATTCGATTCGCCGCTAAAATCATAACCCCAGATCTTCTCCATGATCATGTCGCGTGTTAACACCCGCTTCGGGTTCAGCATGAACAGATGGAGCAATTCGAACTCTTTCGTTGTGAGCTCAATCGTATGGCCATCGCGAATCACTTGACGCATGTCTAAATCGAGCACGAGATCTTCATATACGACTTGCCTGGATACAGATTCGACTTCGGTCTCGCTGGATTTGCGTCGCAACAATGCACGAACACGCGCGAGTAACTCTTCCAGCGCAAACGGCTTGACCAAATAATCATCCGCTCCGTTATCGAGGCCTTTCACTCGGTCCTTAATATCGTCCTTCGCAGTTAACATCAGTACCGGCACCGAGCTGCCTGCTTCACGAATCCGGCGGCATACCTCCCAGCCATCCACCTTCGGCATCATCACATCAAGAACGACGAGATCCGGTTCGGATTCCATCATCTTGTTCAATCCCTGCTCCCCATTCGATGCGGTCAATACTTCATATCCTTCAAAAGCAAGCCCGCGCCGGAGCATCGAAATAATCTTCTCATCATCATCTACAATCAATATCCGCTGCCTCATCGCTCGATCCCCCTGTCTCATGCGAAAAGGAAGCAAGAAGGTGTTCATGCCTTCCGCTTCCTTCCTAACCCGTTTTATTGGTTACCATTTGCGTTATATTTATTTTTGTCGCCGATCTTGACTTTCAAATCCATCGCTTTTCCATTCCGAACGATATTGAACGTCACTTCATCGCCGACTTTCTTCTGTTGGATCGCCTCGATCAACGCTTCATTCGTCGCATATTTCTTGCCGTCGATCCCTGTAATGATATCGTAAGCCCGAAGGTCAGCTTCATAAGCAGGCGTACGGTAGTACACTTGCGTCACAATCGATCCTTCCACTTTATCTGTATTCAGCTGCTTCGCAATATCATCTGTCATCGTCGCGAGTGTCGCACCAATGAACGGAACAGGCTCTTGAGGAATCTCCTTGTTCGCTTTGAGGTTCGACAGATTCTCTAGGATAGTCTTCGCCGGAATGGCGAACCCAATGCCTTGCGAGTCTGCACTAACCGCGACGTTCATCCCAATGACTTCACCGTTCATATTGAGCAATGGTCCGCCGGAGTTCCCTGGGTTGATAGAAGCATCCGTTTGAATCAAATGTTTGTACTCACGCGTCTTGCCAGCTTCTTGGTCCGGAATACTAATGGAGCGTTCTTTCGCGCTTAACACCCCAGCTGTCACCGTATGGTCGAAGCCGTTCGGGTTCCCGATCGCAACGAGCCAGTCACCAGATTGAGCTTGATCCGAGTTACCGATATTGATCGTCGGGAAATCTGCCCCTTCAATTTTTAGTACGGCAAGGTCTAAGTCGAAGCTTGAACCGAGCAATTTCGCAACATAAGGCTTGTCATGCCCTTCCAAGACGACCTTGATCTGATCCGCGCCTGCAATCACGTGTTGGTTCGTAAGGATATATCCCTCTTTGTCGAAAATAAACCCTGAACCTAATCCATTTTCGATTAACGCGTCGCTATTACCATTCTGACGTTGTTGATTGGATCCGCCGCCGCTGCCATCTCCGAAGAATTGACGGAAGAACGGATCATCCATAAATGGATTGCTGTTGCTTTGTCTTTTGTTCTGTTTGACATAGGTCTCGATTTTAACAACCGCAGGACTTGCACTCTTCACAATGCTCGTAATGTCACCTGGACGCTCAAGCGGTGCAGTATTCACATTCGCACTTGTCGTAACGGCATTGCCGCTAGATGAACTCGAACCTTCTGATCCGTTCGTACTACCCGTGAATAAGTTGTAGCGATCCGAGACGAACATTAAGGAGCTAATCACAAGCATCCCAGCCAAGAAGGAGATGAACACCGTCTTGAACGATGACTTCGGAGGTGCTTGATTGTTCACTTGCCAGTTCCCGCCGATCGTACCATTTCCACTACCGCCATTACTGTAGTTCGCGAAATCCACGTTACCGGCCTTCAGTTCCATGCCCTGTGAATAGTAGGACCGCGTTGGCGCTGCTTTAATCGGATCTGGAGGTGTGACTTCAACTTCGGAAGCCATCCCGCCGTTCGATGCCGTTGCATCATTTCCCGTTACTTCGCTTGGTACGGATTTGAACGGTCCGTAAGAATAATAATACGAGGATGACTGCTCTTGCTTGTCTTGATTTTCTTTCGACTCATGATCGTTATGTTCTTCGAATAATCGTTCGTTATCATTGCGTTTATTTTCTTCACTCATTCGAATGACCTCCAATGCTAAATTAGCTGCTCTGTATAGTCATTATCATGAACGATAAACCTTAAACCAACCTTAAAAACAATTTAAACGAAAATAAAACCTAGGCGACTGCCTTTTAGGCACTTACCCACCCCTTGCGATGGGCATAAATCGCGAGCTGTGTCCGGTCTTCCATCTCGCATTTCATCAGTAGGTTGCTGACATGGGATTTCACCGTTTTGATGCTGATATGCAGCTCTTCCGAGATATCTTTATTCGTCTTTCCTTCTGCAATGAGGAGGAGCACTTCCTTCTCGCGCTCCGTGAGGCCATCGGATTCTCCTTGCGTAGTACGCTGCCGGATTCCACGGGTCAGCGCTTGGGAGACATCGCCGGTCATGACAGGCATCCCCCGGAAAGCGCCCTGCAGCGCATAGATAAGTTCATCCGCAGAGACGGTCTTTAGCACGTAGCTCACCGCGCCTGCTTCCACGGCCTCCACCACTTGGCGATCTTCCAGAAAACTCGTTAGAATAATGATCTTCATGCCAGGAAAATCACGCATAATCTCTCTTGTCGCTTCAACACCGTTCATCTCTGGCATCATCAGATCCATCAATATAACATCTGGCAGTCCTTCAGCAAATCCTTGCTTCAAGGCAGCGATTGCTTCGAGTCCATTGCCTGCTTCCCCGATGACATCGAACTTTGGTTCAATCATCAAATACGTGCGTAATCCCATCCGTACCATTTCATGATCATCCACGATCAATACTTTAATTCTCTCCATCGATCTTCGTCTCCTCTTCGAATTTCGGCATGTATACACGAATGGTCGTCCCAGCACCTGGTGTGCTCATAATATCCACCTGTCCGCCCAGCTTCTCAGCACGTTCTTGCATCGTATGAAGTCCATAGGAGCCAGGCTTCAACGTCTGCGTATTAAATCCTCGCCCGTCATCATTGATAGATAATATATATTGGCTTTCCCGTTCGGTCAGCTTCAGCGTCACACGTTGTGCAGAAGCGTGCTTCACGATATTTGCGACCGCTTCTTGGATAATAAGGAACATCTGGTGTTCCTTCGCTTCCGAGATCGGTTCGTGAAGATCGAGTTCTTTGGTGCCCTGCAACCCGTTATGACGGCAATAATCGGGGAACCATGCATCCAGCGCCTCGGACAGTGACTTCCCTTCCAGCTCGATCGGTCTTAACTGTGCGATAAGCCCTCGCATTTGCTTCTGCGCCAAATACGACATTTGAATTAATTGATCCATAACTAGCTTCGCGCGTTCCATATCGATCTCCATCACCTTCGGGAGGGATGACGCCGACATGTGAATGGCGAATAATTGTTGACTAACCGTATCATGCAAGTCGCGAGCCAGACGCTTCCGTTCTTCTGATACCGCAGACTCCGTTGTCATTTCCAGCTGCATCACCTGCTGCTCTCCAAGCTTCTGCAGCAGCTTCATTTTCTTCTCAACGCTATCCACCATCGTATTGAATTCATAGTACAGACGTGCAAAAGAGGGGTCCTCTGTCCGCCGAATTCGAACGGATAAATTCCCCCTTGAGACTTGAAGCATACTGTCATGAATGGCATCAATACGACGCTGCATCCGCTGTGCTACGGCATAACCAACGATTGTGCATAGGATAATGATAAGTAATAAATAACCCACCCACAATCGAAAATCGGTTAACATTCCCTCATATCGAAAGATACCAAGCAGCACAGCGACGATGCTGAATGCACTGGAGAGTGCAAAGTATATCAGTAATCCCCATTTTGAATTCTGCAATATGCGCGTCATCATGATTTAACCTACTTTATTCACTTTGACATCACCGATAAATGTGCTCACGATGATACGTACTTTTTTACTTGCCTCATTATAGTAAGGTGTCTCTTGTCGAATGTTCTTCATAAATCCGCTCTCGAAATGATCCAGCAGCTTCACATCGCCATGGAAAGCACTGCAAGAGACGGCGACGCCAACCTCAATATCATTAGGTACATAAACCTTCACATCACCGATGAAAGACGATACATTGATTCGCGTCTCTCCATAAGGGATATGCGCCTTCGTTAAATCAAGCACGGTATCGCCAATGAAATGCGAGATGTTCATCGGCTTCAATTCCCAGAACTCTGAACCCATATGAAGATCTCCGATGAACCCGGATTTATTCACCGCGTTACCTTGCCATCCGAACTCGAAATCTTCTTTCCACGTCGATTTCGGCGACTCACTTCCTGGAGGAGGTGGCGGTGGCGGCGGTGTCATCCCATACGGCTCCGGCGGGATATGAAAGTGCGGATCATGTTTTTTGTAAGAGCGACGAGGCTTAAGTATGACGTACAGTCCGATGAGAATGAGCATCAGAGGTACCAAATAACGGAAGAAATCCCCGGCCGAAAGATGAATCACATCTAGATTACGCGCTAGGAAATATCCACCGATTAAGATGAGTACGACGTTCCCAAACGAGACCGAACGTCCATATTCATGATGTTTGTGCGACACCACATTCTTCAGTCCTGCGAGAATCAGGATGACAGGCCAATATGTGCGTATCACATAACCAATATCGATGTGAACATAACCCATCTGATTCAATAAGAACACTACACCAATTCCGACAAGGATAAGCCCTCCAAACAATCGAGATCCAAATCCTGAATGCATATTCAACGCCTCCACACGATCTTCTTTAAATGCGTGTTCAAAAAGTCGGCATTTCAGCACCGAGAAGGTTGCGAGAACCTGAAGCCATGCTTCCGTAGCGAGTTTTTCTCTGAAAAACTTTTAGGAGGAACGGAGTTTAGGCGAAACCTAAATGAGTACCTGAAATGTTTTCAGGGGAAACATACTCCGTAAGCATATGCTCTTCGAAGGTGAACGCAAGATTCGATGTCGATTTTGCTTCATGAATGGCTTCGTGATCAAATGATGACTTTTTGAACTACCTCTTTAATCTAGTCTTAGTGTACAGGATGTCAATGGCATTGAACAGCGTCGGCGGGTTGAATTGTATATCGGTCTCGAGACGGAGTGCACTTCCACAAAAAGTAAAATATCATCTATTCCATAGAAAAGAGGACGCTCTCGCGTCCTCTTCGGAATCCATCTGTCTTATAGGTCGTCAGCATCCGCATTTGCACGGGACGCTTGACGATTCGCACGTGCTGCTGCATTAGCAGATGCTGCGCTAGAATCGTTTGCTGCTTCGCTCGCGAATTCCGTATCGAAATTAGCTTTGTTCGCGCGTGCCGCAGCGTTTGCTGCACGTGCGGAGTCCAAGTTATTATTCGCTGCGCCAGCTGTTTCGCTTGCGAATTCTGCATTGAACTTTTGGTTGCTCACCTTGTTGCGATTGTTGTTCTTCATTGATTTGCTCACCTCCAAGAAGTATTATGCGACTTCTTTCGGCGTCTTATGCACAATGACAGCCTCATTCAGCTCATGAATCAGCTTCTCGGTAACTTTGCCGTCTCCGCGTTTGATAACGTGAACTTTCAATGTTTTTTTGCCCCACTCTTTGTAGACTTGCTTCGTGGTTTTATAATATAAGTCGATTTTATTGCCTTTAATGGCTGATCCGGTATCTGCTACAATGCCATATCCATAGCCCGGTATGAACAGAACCGTGCCCAGCGGCAGTACGCTCGGATCTGCAGCAATCGTTGATATTTTGTTCTTATCACGTCTCACCTTCACGCCGGAATACGTAATACCATATTGCGGATGACCAGGGCGTTTGCCTGTCGATTCAATCCCGGCGGTATATCCTGTTGCCACAACGCTGAGTGTTTCTAGAATATCTTTAGGTTCCGGAATAATCCCTTCCTTGACCGGCTTCTCTTGTGCTGACGCCTGAAATGAAGATAGTGGGAACAACAAACCGATCGTAAGTGCAATCACAATCACCCAGCTAAATATGAACCTTGTTCTACGTATGCCTCGAAGCATAATGGATATCTCCCCCTTATCCCGAAAGGCTCTCCAGAGATTCGACATTTTATGCATCGATGTCCGCAAAAAATTAAACACACCTCCGCATCCATGAGACGAAGGTGTGTCGCTGTTGGTTTATTTCAAGATTTGGCTGGCAATCCATGCTAGGTCGTTGATGTCAATGACATGGTTATGATCGATATCTCCCATAGCAATTTGACTCCAATTCGGACTTGCTGAAGTCTCTCCATAATGCGCTGCGATGATCGCTAGGTCCCCAATGGAATATTTGCCGTCTTGGTTCATATCTCCAGGAATGCCCGGATCATTTGGTGTAATCTGTACGGATAGCGAGGATGCAGCAGCAATCGATTCTACGCCCTCTCCGTCAGCGACGGTCATCTGCTTAACGGTGAACAACGCAGATTTCGCGACATCCGTTCGCTTCGCCCGGAAACTTAATTCGATAATCGATTCAGTACCCGATACGCCGCTGCCCTCTCCTTCGCTTGCGACAATCAATCGAAGCTTGCCTGCTGATGAATCAACCTTCTTCTCGACGATACTAACCCGATCCTTGATCGAAGTAGCGCTGATGAAATCGAACGCCGCAGGGTCGTACTGAATGGTTACATCCTGCGCATAGACGCTGCTTGCCACATTTTTCAATCCGAAATTCACGTTCATGTCCGCTCCAGCTTGAACCGTATCGTTGCCTGTCAGTGTCGTTGCCAGTTCCTTTACGTCGGATATGACTGGGATGCTTAGCGAAGCTTGATATGTTAATTTGGCATCGCTGAGCGCGTACTTGATATTATCGAAGGCGAACGTCCGTCCATTCGCGCTATCCCACAAGAACCCCAGCACAATCCGATCGAAATTCTTGATCACCGTCGTCGACTTCACCAATTGTCCGTCAATATACATTTTAAGGTCCGTACCGGACGTATAATCCCATTTCAGCTCATGCCAACCCTTGCTGCGCTTGACGGTCGTTGCTTCCCATGCCTGGGAATTACTGCTGACACGAACCGAATAATAATCAAGGGATCCGTAGGTACCACCGTCATAGAGTAACCCCATCCCTGCCAAGAGCGTCGTTCTTGCGTTCCCGACATGGGCGACAACACGCGTCTTCGTATCCCGCGATCCATCGTCATACAGCATCATCGACACGATTCCTTGTTGGGTGGCACCGAACAGCTTCTGAATGGCATTCGAGCCATTACCAACGGTGAAGAGCGCGCTCTGTTTGCCTTGGAAGGCCACCTTATCCGAAATGGTGCCTGTCGTAATCGATGTTCCTGTCTCCGGTACGAAATCCCCCCAACCGGATTCAAAGCTCTGCGTGAAGATGATGTCTTTATACTCCTGCACTTCTGCCGTGACATTGACAGCCTTTACGCCCGTTAAGTCTCCCTTCACCTCGAGCTTACCCGTCTGGGCGTCGACAGCGACCCCAGGCTGCCCTGACTTATAATTCACTTGATAGTAAGGCGCATGTGGCAGCGTATTCCCACCTTCCGTCACCCCTTCCAATCGAAGCTGAACCTGTGTCGTTGCTACCGTTATTTCAGGCACATCACTCGTTATTTTGTATGAAGTCACTGCAGATGGCACTAGCACTCGCACACGTGCTTCTCCTTTGATGTTCGGATTGACGGTGCTCACCGCAGTCACCGTTGCCTCGCCGGGAACCATCGGGGTAACGTACCCGTCTGGACTCACCGTTGCCACACTTGGATTCGAGCTGGACCATGTTACGGTTTTGAACCATGCATTGGCAGGCGCAACGACGGCATCTAGTGACATCCCCACATGCCCTGCATATAAGCTGACATCCGTCCGGTCGATTGTGATCGACTGCGGTACAATTTCCGGTGACTGCTCGGTTGGCTCATCATTCGCGAACTCATGTGCCCCGATATCCACCTTGGCTGGGTTCGTAATCGGATTGCGGAAGAAGTCGACTGCTGCCGGGGACCAGACCGATGGAGTCATAGCCGTCATATCAAGACCTGCATCAATCGCTGGGGAACCAGATAGCAATTTGTATCCGTTAAGTCGATTGACATCGAATACACTTTGCTGTGCTTGGATGAGATCTTTCGGTTCTTCGCCTGGTCTCGCGAATTTCGGATTGGTGAATAGATTGTCCTTGAATGAAATACCGGTAAATTTGGCATTCTGATAATTCGTCCCAGGGTAGAAGATATTGTTCTTCACTTCGCCTCCAGCGAAAGTTTCCGTACCCATGCCTGTATTAGCCTTCGAATAGAAAATGTTGTTATACAATCGCATGTATTTACCCGAATCGCTCATCAGCTTCGTGTTAATGTTCGCATCCGTGAAGAATGTATTGTTATGAATCAACGGCGCGTCTGCTGAGCCCGTCGGCAGGTAATGGAATATGTATCTTCCGTCCCCATCGTTCACGCTGACATTGTAACGCACGACGGAATTTTTCGAACCGCTCATAAATAGAATGAATCCACCTCGGTTGCTGTGACTGTAATTGTATTGATAGAGCGTTCCCTCGCAGAACATATCCACGTCGAACGCTTGACCATCATTGTAGCCATAGATGCCGCCATACACTTCGTTGTACTGCATGATCATGTCTTTGACGCCGATGACCCAGAGCCCGGCATAGTTGACATTACCGACGTTTTTGGCTGAATGCTTCACAACCGTATTGTATTCCATCCGCCCTTCGCTGCCGATATTGCTCATCACAAATCCGTCGCCTTGCACTTCCTCAACGTAGTTGTTATTGAATTTCACATTCTTCAGCACTCTCGGAAAATTCGCATTCACGTCGCCTTCCTTATACAATCCCGCATTGCGAATTCCCTCAATATCCACCCGCTTCACAGTATTCCCTTCCACGAGCACATCCGATATATTCCCGAGCAGCAGAATGCCGCCGCTGCCGATTTTCCAACCTTTCGGGTTCCCGTCCACATCATGGATGTAGTTGTTCTTGATCGTAATCCCTTGGTGCGGATTGGCTTCCCATTCCGCTGTTGTCGTCGAGGCCGTACGAATATTGATTCCAGCCCGCTGCGATACGACATCAGGATTATTGTTCGTAATTTCGAGGTTCGAGAATTCCAAGTAGCTGCCATTCACCACATCAATCGTAGCAGACATCGTCTTATCTTTGACGCCCGTATAGTTTTTGACGATTGCTGCTTCTTCCGTTGTTGTTGTGCCATTCCCGTTCAGGACGGGTCTACCCGCTTGCGCAAGATCCCCATAATGACTGAATACGATTGGCGCTTCCTTCGTCCCGGACACATCCCGCAGCTTGATCGAACCGTTCCAGACATCACCAGCCTTGAAAAGAATGCGATCTCCCGGTCCAAAACGCGTCAGATTCACCTTGTCGAGTGTTTTCCACGCTGTTGCTTGCGATAATCCATCTTGATCATCGCGCCCATTCGCACTGACGTAATAGGTGTTCCCGGAAGCGGCTTGCGTCTGAACCTGCTCTTGCCCCGTCTGATCAGCTGATGCGGCGAGAGCTTGAGGCGACTTCATCATGGGCATCGTCATCGACACGATCAGCAGCGCGGATAGACATCGCAAGAGCAACCCCTTGTTCATCCGTTTCTTGTTCAATGCAGTATCCTCCTCATACATTATTATAAGAGCGGCTAAGTAAACGAAATGCGCTGAAGTACATCTGGATGTACCTCAACCACAGCTTTACTCAGTCGCTGACTTATCTGGAGCTCCACTTGCTTCTGAACAGCCATTTGAACGACAGCCATACGGACCTTCGTATAGGATTCATACCCTTTATCCTGGATAGCGATCAGCCGGTACATAACGGTGTCCTCGCCATAGGAGTCAATGCCCGAGAATGATCCCGGCTTCATCTGCATGAACAATTGATTGAGGTTGTGTGCAAGATCATCATCCTTCGATACATCATCCATGTCTAAACTTAACCGTTCCACATGAATGGCTTGCGATAGATTCAACCGCCCGATATCGTCCTTGGTCGATCGATAACTCGTTGCTTCTTGCCTTAACGTCTCCAACACATGCTGCGCTTCCGTTGTGCCAGAGAGTGATATTTTCTCATAGGTATAGCTGTAACCCTGGTGGAAAAATTCTTGTTTCATCTCCTCATACATCGATTGCAGCGTCTTCTCTGATTGCGTATTCATCGCCTCTTTCGTCAATGAATCCATCCAGCGTTGCCTATTCATGTTCTGCACATAGGAATAATATTCGCTCGCGCCATACTGCTGTGGGCCATAAATCGGCTCCCCTTTGCGGACCTTTTCTTGCCGTTCTTCGTTTTCCTTCTTGAATTGCTTCAGAAAAGCAGCGAAAGAAATATCAGAGACGATCCCTTGCTCTTGCATGAGCATTTGCTCGATCTTCACTTGCTTTAGGTCATCCATCGCTTTTCGCTTCGCATAATCAAGCGGATTTTCTCCGTTGTAGGTCGAGTTCCAGAAGTTCTCGTCATAATCCGCGTTATAGGTTCGCTTGAAGTAGCTCGTTGTAAGCGCTTTATAATTTTGCAAAAAAAGTTCGAACTCCCCCTCCGTTACCTTCGCTTGATCAATCGTAAATACAACATCATCCCCTGATGCGTAGGAGGTCATTCGCCATGCTGCAATGCCGATTAACATACATAAAATTCCGATGCCGACCCCGATGAAATAGCGTTTGTGACCTGTGATCCTTACGTTAGCTTTGACTTGTCTCATGACATCAGCTCCCTGATCAGGCTGCTATTTAACTTGATACGAACCAACCATGTGCCATCATTATAACGATTCTAAGCTTCTTAGGACATGAACTTTTTTAATGTTGTACATATAAAATTTTAACCTTTTCTATAATGAGAAAAGATCCCCCACTTGAAACCAAGTAAGGGATCTCTCGATCATCATGTATATGGAATTAGAAAATCAAGTGGGTACGAATCTCTTCGGAAAGGCGCGCCACAGCCGCATCCAACTTGAGGAAGCCTTGATCGCCTACGCCGCGCTGACGGACGGAGACGCCGCCATCGTTCTTCTCGTTCTCACCGACGACGAACATGTATGGCACTTTCTCCAGCTGTGCTTCACGGATTTTGTAGCCGAGCTTCTCATTGCGAAGATCCGATTCCACACGTATGCCTTGCTCTTGCAACTTCTCAGCGACTTTTTTCGCATAATCTTCGAACGCGTTCGATACAGGAATGATCTTCGCTTGTACTGGCGACAACCAGAGCGGAAGCGCACCTGCGAAATTCTCCAGCAAGTAAGCCGTCATACGCTCCATTGTACTGATAATACCGCGGTGGATCACGACTGGACGGTGTTTCTGACCATCATCGCCTACATATTCAAGCTCGAAGCGTTCAGGCAGCAAGAAATCGAGCTGCGCTGTCGACAATGTCTCTTCTTTACCAAGAGCTGTCTTAATCTGTACGTCAAGCTTCGGTCCATAGAATGCCGCTTCGCCTTCTGCTTCGAAGAATGGAAGCTCAAGCTCTTCCACCACTTCACGCAGCATACGCTGAGACATTTCCCACATCTCGTCGTTCTGGAAGTACTTCTCTGTATCCTGCGGGTCACGGTAAGATAGGCGGAACCGGTAATCCTTGATACCGAAATCTTCGTAGACTTTGCGGATCAAGTTCACGACACGTGCGAACTCTTCCTTGATCTGATCCGGACGGCAGAAAATATGCGCATCGTTCAGCGTCATTGCGCGTACGCGGTGCAAGCCTGTTAACGCACCTGACATCTCATAGCGATGCATCGTTCCAAGCTCAGCGATCCGAACCGGAAGGTCGCGGTAGCTGCGCATTTCGCTCTTGAACACCATCATGTGATGCGGACAGTTCATCGGACGAAGAACGAGCTCCTCATTATCGAGGACCATTTTCGGGAACATATCTTCCGAGTAGTGCTCCCAGTGTCCGGAAGTCTTGTACAACTCCACGTTCGCGAGCACTGGTGTATAGACATGGTCATAGCCTAGACGTTCTTCTAGATCTACGATATAACGCTCCAATGTACGACGAAGCTTTGAACCGTTCGGCAGCCACAGTGGCAAACCTTGTCCGACTTGTTGGGAGAACGTGAAGATTTTCAGCTCTTTCCCTAGTTTACGGTGATCGCGTTTCTTCGCTTCTTCCAAGAGACGTAGATGCTCATCGAGTTCTGCTTTCTTCACGAAAGCTGTACCATAAATCCGTTGAAGCATTTTGTTCTTGGAATCTCCGCGCCAGTAAGCGCCTGCTACGCTTAGTAATTTGAAGGCTTTGATACGACCTGTCGATGGTACGTGAGGTCCACGGCAGAGGTCGAAGAATTCGCCTTGATCATAAATTGTGAGCACCGAATCTTCTGGCAGATCACGGATCAATTCAAGCTTCAGGTTATCATCTAGCTCTGTATAGATGCGAAGCGCTTCGTCACGGCTTACGACACGACGGCGAATCGGCAGGTTCTCATTCACGATACGCTCCATTTCCTTCTCGATCTTCACGAGATCTTCCGGATTCAAGGAATGCTCCATATCGATATCGTAGTAGAAGCCATCTTCGATAACTGGGCCAATCCCCAGCTTCACGTTGTGCTCTTTGTACAGACGTTTGATCGCTTGAGCCATCAAATGCGCTGTACTATGACGCATCAATTCCAGCCCATCCTTGCTATCGAGGGTTACGATCTCCACCGCTGCATCTGCATCGATCGGTGTATAGATATCCACGATTTTTCCATCCAATTTCCCTGCTACTGCATTCTTCTTCAGTCCGCTGCTGATCGATGCGGCAACATCTTCAATGCTGCTGCCTGCTTCATATTCGCGCACGGCGCCATCTGGCAAAGTTACTTTCACTGACATGATTCCTGTTCCTCCTTCAATATAAAAACAACAAAAAACACCCATCCCGGAAAGGGACGAGTGTTATATACCCGTGGTTCCACCCTAATTCGAACGGGAAACACAAGACCATAAAGTCTGCATTCATCACGTTCCTTAGTGCATTCGATAACGAGAATGAATCGGATACATCTACTATCCTTCGATGGATCAGCTACAAAGGGGTAAATCGCTGGTGAGCTCTGAAGGAAATTGCAGCCAATGTTTCCTCTCTCTGGACAGTTCAACCAAGGACTCATGTCTTTGTCATCGCTATTCGCGATTTTGAATACCGTTATTATAAATCCATTCGAAGAGGAGGTCAAGCGGATTCCCAGTTATATTTATACAGAACGAAGTTAATCATGCTGCTGCGCACTCTCGCTCAAATAAGGCGAGCAGACGGGACAATAGACGCATAGCTGTGCGCGGCTCTCGAAAATTTGCTGAATTGTCTTAATGACTTGCAGTTCCGGCTCGCGCGTATGAATGTAAATTTTTTGCGGGGAGACCGTAATTAACGTGCTTACGATCATATCCTCCACCTCAATATCATGATCAGGCATCTCGACCACAACACTCGTCATTTGCTTCGTCTCGATCGGGCGCATCTGATCATTCAGCAGCACGAATTGATGATCCCCTCGATGCATTACATGCGCTACAGGAATTTTGGTCTCCTGCACGAAGACGAAATATTTGAGCAGCGCAATAAATTCATGATACTGTTGGTCAAGGATATATTCATCAACCGCATATTCTACAATGTCGCGCAGTTCCTTCGTATAGGCATCCAAGCGGAATCGGATGAACCCTTCCACATGAAGTGTGGTGTTCTCTTCAAAATATTGCGTAATTTCCTGTACGAGAAGCCGCTTCCTCCGTTCACGATCATCGGGTGTGCGGAACTCTTCGGTGGTCTCTTGCAGCAACTCCATACAGTATGTCTCGATCTTATCCAGATCTTCTGCCTGTTTATAGTGAAATTCTTTGCGAATAATTCGCCGCAGCACCGCACGTTCTCTGACTTCGAGAATATATTCTGCTAACACATTCGCCGCCTTGCTGTAGACCTTCGTCGCATGCTCCGTTAACTTAAATCCTGGCAAGATGCCATGGCATGTCATTTGATATTCAGGGGAATTTCTCGCTTCCGTAAACGTAACGCCTTCCGGCTGCATATGTAAATCAGCAAATTCATGTTCCATCTGACTATGAAATTTAGACCTGGCTTCATCGGAAGTCGTCGTGATTGTGACTGTAAACAGTTCCATGTGACTTGCTCCTTCCCGAACAATGTTCTTATTCAGTATATGGGCTTTAGGAATCAGATATACAACGAGGATTTTCCCAGCAAGTCCAGAATCAAGGCGAATTTCTCATCAAGACCATAAAAAAACAGCTACCGCTTAGGGTAGCTGTTGCCAAATTAATTTTGCATAATAAAATCACGATCTACATTCGATTCTTCTTCAAACACCCGCAGGATATTGTATTTCGTATCACGCTGCGCAGGTATTTTGCCCGCTTCGCGAATCGTCTTCAGAATCGTTCCGATATTCACCTTATGCGTTGCGCCTGCTGTGATAAGGACAACTGAGTGTTTCGATATTCACACCTATAAGCCTTACTACATAAGGAATCACGGTTCATAATGATTTTCTGTTCTAGGGTAAATACTTCAAACTGTAGCAACTACACGCTTGTATAGTATTATTATACATTTATCATCAATGTTTTACCATCTAATTGATAATTAACATGTTGTCGCTTCCTTATTATATGTACGGTTAAGTTGCTTCTTAAACAAGTATTCCATTCCCCTGCCAAAATCGATTAATTATTTCAGCCAGTAACACTTAAATAGTTAAGAAGACATTTTGAGGAGGATACCATGAGAAACGAATTTGATTTTAGCCTAAGACAGAATTACCAGATGTTACGCAAACTGAAAAAGATTAAGTTAAAAGACATTGCTTCAATAGTTGGGGTTTCTGTAGCAATGCTATCAATGTATGAAAATGAGGTGGTTAATCTTCACAAAGAAAAAGAGAATATGTATCGATCATTCATAATCAGCTTCTCAGAGGAGATAAGAGAGATACATCTATGCCCTGTAAAGAGGTGAATGAAATTGAGTAACGCTACAATAATTCAGACAAACAATGATCTATTTATAGGTTCTGACTCAGCAACCTCATTATTATTAGACGATCAGTTATATAGACTGGATACGAAAGCGACCAAGTTGTTTAAATTCGACAACTTGGTTCTTTTTTGTTCAGGTGATCTAAATTATTGTTATCGAATTATGGCTATGTTTTCATCTCATAAAACAAAAAGTGTTTATTTTCTAAGAGAAATTCTCCTTGATACACACCAAGATGAAGTTGTTGATGTTGTTATTGGTGAATATAAAGAAAATAAAACATGGTTATATCAGCTTTCCCCATATAATAATTTCGACATTGTTACATACACAGATATACCAGAAGGTGACGTCAACATCGTCACGGCAGGAATTAGAGTAATGGAGTCATATAATTCAGTTTGTAATAGTGTTTCAGCTGGGAAAAATGTTCGTGAGGTATATAAAGCAGTATTTGACGAGATATCATATGAAGGTATTGGTGGTACATTAACTGTATTTAGGGTAAATCGAGAAGGTATCAGTGAATATTTGAAGTATCAGATTAAGGAAAAAGAGAATCTAAAGGTAATAAACTATGAAAGCATTTTAAACCATTTTAAAAAACATCTAATTGTTGGTGAAAGAGTATATGGAAAGCAGGTGTGAACCTTGCACTCGAAGATGAAGATGGCGTTCTGAAATTCCAAGGTTCTAAAGGTGAAATCTTTGACCGCAATGGAAGACTTGTAATGAAGCTTGGTTTGGTAGATGAGAATCCAGATAAATTCGGACTCTGGTCATTCAATGATATAACGAGAGTGAAGATTGACCAAATCGAAGGATTCGTAATTGATAGAAAGTCAAATGATACTGTCAAGCATCCCGATGGTTGGGAGAAAATCTTATGGGCAGACCCGAAAGATGGAACACTTTACTCGCATGACCTTGTGGCTAAGAATATCAAGATTGTAAACAACGTAGGCGATTTGATTCTTGATGCTGAGAACAATTATCTGAACATCGGTGATTTCGACAATATCGTAATGGACAATAAACTTACTTCAATGGAGAAAATGCAAATAATCACTGAGTTGTACAAGATCAATTCTGGATATCACAGAATGCTTGAACAAGCGGCTGAATATCAACGCTCTCAGCGTGATGATATTTTTGATATGGAAGCACAATTCCTTTCCAAAACTCCAAGTACAATCGACCTATATTCGACACAACCGCTCACAGATGCTTATTTCGCATTGTTGACTTATATCTCTCAATATATCGATGTAGTGTCACCAGACCCACTCAACATCAACATCAACTCTCCCAAGACAGACCAAACGAGTGAGATTCCAGATCGTGCTGAGTTCATCTTAAAGTTTAAGACCTACTACGATGAAGAGAAGAATCTTCGGAATAAAATCGAGGATGCCCAATTCTACTCTGGTCTTAATATGGGTCAATTCTACAACAACGTTGTAATTGGTCAATATGGATTCATTGCCCTAAGAAGTGATGGAAAGTATCGTTCGGTGTTAAATGCTACGAATGGTTTGGCTCTGCAAAAATGGGAGAAGAACAAGTGGGTAAATAAAGTCTATGCTTCGATTGGGAATTCTTCATATGAAGATGGAACGTTAATTGCGGAAGATTTGGTTGCGAAACGATTGTGTATAGAAACCAAACTTGGAGATGTGTTGCTTGATGCTGATGCACTGAATTTTGACTTTACTGTGTTAGACTCCATTATTCTTGATGATGTAATTATGTCGATGGAAAAGATAACTTTAGCCAACCAATACAAGAGTATTACAAAACAATACGTTACCCTAAAAGAGCAAATAAACAGGTATACAACGACTATTTATAATGACAGAGACTCTTCCTATTACGGTTTGGATGATGCGAAAAATCAATTGGTTGGCGCTGGGAATGAATTGAACAACACATACAATTCGTTGACTACGTACATGACTCCTGTATTCGCTAATATGAACGTAACAACTCACATCGTTAATGACTTACACTCGACAAGGCAAATCTTCCATCAAAAATGGGAGGACTTTTACAAAGCATATGAGGGTGCAAGAGCGAAACTTGCAGACTTCTTAGAGAAGTCTTCTTTACAGTTAGGAAGAAATTACAACAACACTGTCATCGACGCAGAAAATGGTGTTGTAGTTACCAGAGGTAATTACATGAATAAAACGACTCTTAATGCTACCTATGGCATTAAGATAGAACGTAATGATGGTACAGCACAATCGCCATCGTGGTATAAGGTATTCTATGCAGACAAAGATGGGAATCTATTCGCAGAAGATATGAGTACAAAAAGACTGAGAATACTTGATGCTGAACTTGGGGAAGCGATTATCTTTGATTCAATTGAAGGTATCACAATTAACGGAAGACATGGAGAACAAATAAGATTGAATGCCAACGAAGGTATTGCTATTGATGTGAAAAAAGAGAAAAGAATGTGGATTCACACTGATGGTACACTTCGTGCAAGAAAACTGATAATCGAACCAGACATGGATGGAGATTTAGTTCTTGATGAGGAAACAGATGGCTATATTTCTGATCTATTGGTGAACAGCTTGAAGGCTGTTAAAAAGGACAATGAAGCACATGACTATGTTTATATTCGCGATAACTTCGTTAAATTAAATACTGGCACATCAGCGAAGAGTGATATTACTAAGTTTAAGCTACATTTAACCAAAGAAGATGATCAATTCAGCTATCCAGAAATGATTTGGGGTCAAGGTAATGGTGTTGGTGGTAATTTAGGAGTAATTAAAAAAACTTCAAACGGATTCTTTGTTCAATATATTAATGATGCAGGTAATATTAGGGCAATAGACATGAATGTAACACAAAAAGATGCAATAAAGATTCACGCAGAAAATGGAGAAATAATAGTAGAATCTGACACAGAAATAATGTTTAGTTGTGGTTCGAGTCACATATCTATGACTCCAAAAGGAATCAAAATAAGTTCTCCACGGGTTGATCTAAACTAATAGATTGAAAGTAATACAGTGCCTAATGTATATTTCATTTCAATCTACTCATGAAATTCTGCGTAATGTGAAGAGAAGAAAAAACTATGACGAACTAGGAACACCTTATCAAATAACGAATATAAAAAAGACACTTCGCTCAAACGGAGTGCCCTTCTATCAAATGTTCAAATACATAGTTGAAGCAATTATAGTTGATTACCACTGACTAAATAAAATCAATCTTCCATTGAGAATATGGTGGACAAGAACTGCCCAAACACGAATAAAAGCCCTACCACAATTGATAGGGCTTTTATTCGTTGTCAAAAGTTGAAAATGAGCATCCGATTTTGTTCGTCAATTTGAATAGTGCAGTCTATACCCAGTTGTTGGAAAATCTGATTCACAGGAAGGAGATAATTCCGATTAACAACTACAACCCCTTTTCCTGATTTTATGCTGTATTCATACTCCTTAGTGTTATCTTCATTTCGAATAAAAACACTTTCTCCTCTTGCTGATATGTATTGAGAGCCACCATTCACCTCAATCATACCATCAACATTTTCAATAGTAGTTGGCTTAATACTATTATGACCGTAGTATATACTCATAATACCAACCATAAATCCAAACTCGTTGAAATAGAAATTATTGGAGTCATCTTTATAGATATATGTACTGCTATCGAGCAGATAAATCTTGCTATCTTTTTTGATAGCAGTTCTGTATCCCGACAAATCTACACTCTTTATTGATATTGTCGGTGTCGTCGGTGTCGGTGTCGGTGTCGTCGGTGTCGGTGTCGGTGTCGTCGGTGTCGGTGTCGGTGTCGTCGGTGTCGGTGTCGGTGTCGGTGTCGTCGGTGTCGCTTCCACTTCACTTCCTATCGAGATAGTCCGAGTCGCACCCGACCATACTACCTTTCTCCCACTTGTTTCACTAACAAAGCGAAGTGGAACCAATGTACTTCCATTAATAACAGAAGGCGCTTTCTCCAACGTTACTTCTTTGTCATTTACTATTGCTTTGTTTTTATCAATATAAAGCACTATAGTCATTCCGTCCTTAGTCGCAGTAACCGAACGAACCTCCTGATTCCACTTTACCGAATATCCTAATCTCTCAAAAATAGTTCTAAACTGAACGAGCGTTGTTCCATCTTGAATTACTGGTGAAACATCAAAGTTTATTTTTTGCTGTTCAATGAATACTTGAATCTGCCCTTCTGCCGAAGCAGCATTCGCTGGGAGCGCAATTGACGTTGCTAGAAGTGATGATAACAATAGTGATTTCATGATTCTCATATTGGTTAATCCTTCCTGTGGTAGTTATTACAAATTCATAATAACCTTCTTTGCAATACTTATCAATATTTCATCCAGCTTTTCGCCCTACATCAATATTTTACCAAGAACCCTTTATAAGGACTGTTCATACTCTTTTACCAGTTTGTAGAAGTTGGACTTCTTCAATCCCATAGAAGCCATAAACGCTACCGCAGTCATATTCCCTGCTTTCCATTCTGTATAGCCCTTTGCGAACTTAGCAGCGTCAATTGTGCTTAGATCAGCTTTAGGTCTACCTAGATGCTTGTTGCGTAGCTTAGCAGACGCGATACCTTCTGCTTGTCTAGCCTTGATACGTTCGCGCTCCTCTTGTGCTTGCCATGCCATCAATTCAAAGATGATGTTACCGATACTGTCCATCAACTCTTTGTTTGCACCATGCTCACTGTAGAACTTATCCAGCATCGGCATGTCTAGGATACGGACGCGAACACCCATATCCTTATAGTACGCCCATTCAGCTTTAATGTCGTTCTTATTGCGTCCTAGACGGTCTAGGGACTTAATGACCAATGTATCGCCAGTTCTTAGACATTGATTGCGCATGTATTGATAGCCAACCCTATCCATATCCTTACCTGACGCTTCATCCTTAAATATGTTATTTGGAGAGATTCCTTGCTTCGACATCTCATCCATCTGCCGATCTAGTTTCTGAGATTTACTCGAAACACGAATATAGGCGACAACCTTGCTATTTGCAATTTCACTCATGGCATTTATCGCTCCTCTTGGTCAATCTCTATATTCTCAATTATACCAAGGCGTCCAAAAAGGTCGAACTATATAAGTGTTGTTTTTGGACGTCCAAGAAATAGGAAGTTAGACTATTATGGACATTAATAAGTGATTCCAAAATGGTGTACCTTTATGGAAGGATAGAGTGCCCGTCAAACTATTACTCAATGATAACTTAATCTCTTATTAAAAGGATATGTATACTCGTTTGATGTTGGTTCTTCGACCAAAAGAAAAACCGCTCTTATTGAGCGGTTCATTGGATTCATTGAACTATCGTTAAGACAGAGGTCAGAATGGTTCGAAGCTTGAATATGGTGTTAGATGAAGTGATCTGCATTTCAGTTATACCCTCGTGCTTCAAAATAATCTATACCAATCATGCTCTCTTTATAATAGTTAAAAAAATCTTCCTCTACTTCTTCATCAATGACTGAGAAGGAATTTGGAATATATGTTTGCCTAAATCTATGAAGAACTATAGGGTCTATATTATCAACTAAGTAATGAATGTCACTATTTTGTTGATCTGATATTTGGGTAATACCTGCCGGAGCATATCCAAATTGATAATATTTATATAACCCTGAGTTTCCATAATAATTAGTTTCAGTATATGAGATGAACTTGCTTGACATATCCGCCATCACAAATTCTGGTGAATTATTATTTAACTCAACAAGCTTTGTTTTTCCTAATTGTTTTTTCCTACCCGCTATTTCAATAGGGAAATAAGGATTAAAATCATTCATTCGTTGAGTAACAGAATAATACTTAATCGAGTTGTCTTCATTTGTAACAAGGTATAGAAAAAACTGATCCTTTACATATAATCTTTCAAAGTAACCTTTTAGGTACTCATGCTTTCTACTAATTGAAGGAGGTCCAAACAACTTCCCAACGTAATCTGCATTCATACCAGTCCTAATTTCATTTAGTTTTTGATAGTCTTCTTTATATTTATCCGTAAATAAGTTGATTGTACTGTGACCTAAACTTACGACGTGTGACGCAGTATCGAATACTGTATTTATACCTGTGAGAATTGCCACAATCGTTATTATCATGACGCTTATAGGTTTTTTTACGAACTTGGTTTTATACCATTTTAAAAACTTCTCAATAGAATACATACATTTCCGCCTTTAATAAAATTTGATTTTGAATCTCTAAATCACTAATACTCCAAAATACTCCCTCCACCTTTTGTTGTTTTGTATCCACTATGTAGTAATACGTCGAAATCTATACTTTGTCCTGCTAATCTTCTATTTTTCATACCATAAGCTATTACAATGTGACAAGCAATAACAATAACAAAGTTTTATGTTAAAAAGGGAAGCGGAGATGCTCTAATTGTGTTTCACTACATTTAATCCGAGACAGGTATCGAATGTACGATAGAGATGCTCCCCGAGGTGATTTACAGCCTGAGTTGATACTGAGACGAATTAGATCGCCCGAACACTTACATGCAGAGACACAGCACAATTTAACGGCGATACGACAGAGAACAAATGCTCAACTTCTAAGCAAGATCGTCCTATGTCTTGGTTCTCTAGTTAATCACTTAAAATTTCCCTATTGTACCAAAAAAGGATAAATAAAGATGTTCTTGACTCTTTAAGGAGTGAGGGAGAAAAACGGTATATACCTCTTTCCCAAGAGTGAGAACAAACCAACCTTTGCCAATCATGGTAAGGGTTTTTTTGACATTCTCTCCTCAACAATTCGACAAATAGGAGATGTTTTTCATGACAATTAAAGAAGTGAAAGAATGTTTAAATGAGGATTTACAAGGTGAAATCTGGGCAGACATTGAGGGCTATGAAACATTGTATCAGGTAAGTAATTACGGAAGAATTAAGTCTCTAAGTAATAGTCTTGGGCGACAAGAGAAGATTCTGAAACAGCACATTCAAAGAGATGGGTACAAAAGAATCCAATTGTCCAAGAAAGGTCAGAAAGCAAAATTCCCTATCCATAGGCTTGTCGCTATTGCGTTTATTCCTAATCCACTAGGGAAAGAACAAGTTAATCATCAAAATGGAGATAAACTTGACAATAGTGCAAAAAACTTAAATTGGATGACACGAAAAGAAAATATCGCTCATGCTCACGAAACTGGGCTAGTGAAGAAGAATAACAATCCAGTAATCGCTACTCATTTGGACTCAGGAGAGCAGCGCCAGTTTAAGTCGCAGACAGAAGCATCTAGGGAACTTGGCGTTTATATGAAGAATATCTCTAACGCACTCAAAGGAAAAACCACACATGTAGGTAGATGGGCGTTTGAGTATCTAAGTGATACTGCGGTATAACATGTTGATTAGAGGTGAAATTCCAATGGGTAGTAATGATAACCAAAAACTATATGTATGGAAATATAAAAATGCCCAGAGGTGCTTCCTCATGGGCATTTTTTGTCGGATGCTTTACGAACAAATCAACTTAGTATTATTGGATATCTTTGTAAATAGCGAATTACATGTTTATTGCGGGGGCGGGTAGTTTACAGTTTCAGGAACCCCCATCCCGCGAAAAATTACCCCAACACTTATAGTCACAAACACATATTATGTATTTACCGATACGAGAACTTTACACCTTATTCTAAATAAGTCCCCTATCCAATTCTATAATAAATCATTAATAATCCCACTCTAAGCGATCATAAAATATCATGAAATCGATAAAACTCTCTCGTAAAGCGATTTTATTTTGCCAAACTGTGTGTTTTGCCACCTCTTCTGTATAACTATATATAGGAGGTATTTTTCTCCTGCCAAACTGATGGAAATCTATTGGCTATTAAAATTATATGAAGTGAACCGCTCTCCGAACCCACGGAGAGTTTTTTATTTTGCTTTATACATCACACTATCGTGAAGGGGGGACATGAGAATGAAGGATACTGAATTGCGGTCAGCTTTATTATGTTTCCAGCAAAGGTGCGGAACATCAGTCACATTTATAGCTAATAAATGTGGTGTTTCCAGAGAGCATTTAAGCAGATGGTTAAATAATCAAGACTATGTAATCTCAGAAACATTAATCAGAAAGATTCGCTCGTTCATTTCAATGAGATAGCGAGTATCTATATCAAAATCCCAACCACTCAATGCGGTTGGGATTTTTTAATTACAAAAGGAGATGAAGCATCATGAAATTATTACTCGATAAACAAGCATATACCGATAAACCACAAGAAGCAGGAAAGATTAGCAATCGAATTACAAGTTATGAAGTAGATATTACATTGGGTGAGTTAGCAGACGAAATCGTGAAAGGTAAAACGTTTGTTCCTGCAACGTTGAAGTCGATTGATGGAGTAAAGAAAAGACAAAAGCTATATTGGGATCGTCAGCAAATCATTGCCCTAGACATTGATGAGGGCTTGTCACTCGACCAAGCCTTATCTAATCCATTCATCAAGGAAAATGCGGCATTCATATACACCACCTTTTCACATTCACCAAGCAAACATAAATTCAGAATTGTTTTCGCACTTGATAAGCCTGTATTCCATTACGAACACTTTGAACAAATCTGGTCATATCTATTTGCACAACTCCCTTACGCTGACTCTGCTTGTAAAGATGGTGTAAGGCTTTTTTATGGCGGTCGAGAAGTCCATACAATCAACATGGGTAACAGAGTGCTAGTTGATTCTGTCCTCTCCAAAAGGGGTTTTGAGTCGGACAAAGAGTATATATCTAATATGTCCGCTCAGAAACCCCCTTCGGGAAAACATTCCCTTTCGAATGTAAAAGCCATGCATACAAAAAGCCTTAACTCGGCTAATAATGTACAAGATATCCTAAACAGAGATTATGAATCTCTACACAATAAATTGAATCCAAGTTCAATCCAACTATCTAATATGAATGAAGTCCATGATTATCTGAAACAACAAGACTTAAAGGCTTTCTTAGGTATAGCCAGCAATAATTTTCATGACATTTTTCACGACGAATCAAAACCAAGCGCAAGCATCTTTACAAGCAAGTTAGGTAATGGGCACCAATTATATAAGTGCCACAGTCAGAACCATCCCTTCTGCGGCACAATTTTTCAAGTGGTCGAGCGGCTTCTTAGTTGTACCAATGTTGATGCTGAAGATTTTTTGATTAAAGTATATAGAATTGAACTTGTTGAAACAGAGATACAAAAACAAATGAAAAGAATATTAGATTCGAACAAACGTTTGTTAATGTCTGACGAACTTGATGAACTATATCCAAGCTTCTATAAAGTCATTAATCGTTTTCGTGAAGACCTATACATTCTGTTTGATTTAGTCAAAGAATATCTTCCTTCTGGTGAAAATCCAGAAATTATGTTCTACCATTCAATCAGAAAAATTGGCGAACGATTATTGCTAAAACACGATTCTGCCAGTAGAAGGCTAAACTTCTTCGTACTCTTGAAATTAATGAAAAAATTAGATGAAATTGAAATACCTAGTGAATTGCAAGAATCTTTATTGGAATGGAAGCAAAACAGTAGATACAGGTATCAAAATTCCGTATATTCAATACCAAGTTATACTTACGATTTGTTAAGTGTCATTGATTCAAAGTGTAGGATATGGCTTGAAAATGGTTGTACGTTAAAAACAATTAGCTACGAAGGAATCGCACGAAATTTTGGAGTTGAAGAAGCAAACAGGGTATTTCCACAAGATAAAGACAAGGTTATTCCTGAACTTAACGAAATAGTAGCACGAAAACTCGAAGAAAGTATGCTAACCCAAATTCATTTAAACGGATTCACTACTGAGAAAGAAGTTCTGGAAAGCATCAATTTATACTTTCAAGGTCAGAAGCAGTTCAAGCAAGAACAACTCAAACGATGTTTGGGCGAGATTATTGAAAGTTATTGTCTTGTTAGAGTGCGATTAAATAAAGCACTTCGCGAAAAATTAGGTTATAAAGGTAATGGTTATCCTGTTGTAATTATGTATGAAAGAGATTTTGACACTACGACGAATAATAGTCTTATTGTTAGTGCTTAGTTATATCACAATAATTTCTAACTCATCTAAGTTGATTATCTCATTTTCGGATGTTTTACTGTACTCACATTCTAAGTACAGTACATCAAGGACTAAAGCGAAGCGTAGTCCGCGACAGCAAGAAATCTGTAATGCCAAAGAAAGTACTAACGAAATTATAGGTACTTTACATAATTTTTCGATCGTGTTATGTTCATATCAGTTATTTGTTTTAGCTTTTTCATATAGAAGGGGTGCGATATGCATATGCAACAATCCTGTCAAAGACATACGACGTTATCATACATTTACCTTATCACAGAGTGGCTACTTAGCCACTCTGTTTTTTTATTACGAAAAATTGGCGCGGTACTTTATTTGGCATCCAGTAAGGGAGGTGGTTCGAATGTAACTTTCTGACTCAAAACGATGTGAAAAGTATAAGAGAGGATTGATTTCGATATGAAAACCACAAGATTAATAAACAACAAGAGTGATAACTTCTCCGTTAGTGAGAATCTTATGTTTATTGGGGAAATGTTACATTCTCCTGTTGTTGGGAAGATGTTTTCCAGCAGAACTGAATACTTGTCAGTTGCTAAGGAAATTACGGAAGCAGTAGAATTTCTCGGATTATCAAATCAAAGCAAAAAATCTACCGCTATCTTAGTTTTAAAAGGAAATATTGAAGTTGATATCGTTGAAAGAGAAGATTGTATTTTCATGAGCGTCTGGTTTAAAGGAAAGCCAGATAAAGCTGGATTCTCGGGCTTAACAGATACAAAAGGAATTGGATATGCAAAATTCATAGAAAAATACAATAAGCAATTCCCTATCGTGTTATCCCTTATGTGTAACGAGACCAAAGAGGAAACACTGATTTTTGGAGTTAAGAATGTTAGATTAACAACACTATAGGTTGAAAACGGATATGAACTCATGATGTCTAAATAAAATCAATGTTCAATTTACATTGTAAAGGAGCGAGGAGCAGAAACATGAAGGGAAACAAAGAAAACAGAAGCGATAATGTACCTGAGTCCCTCGAAGGCAAAAGCTTAGAGGAATTATGGGAACTTCTGCTAGGGAAAGAAGACTTAGAGGAACGGAAAGCAAAATATGAAGCACGAAAGTTAAAGCCTGATTATCGGGAAGATGCGATGAATATACTAGAATGCCCGATGTGTGGTTGTGATGATGTTCCAAACGAACTACTCACAATTCCAGTGAATATGAAAGGGATCGTGTCTGTAAATGTTCTGGGCGCGAAATGCTCAAATCCAGAATGCTTAGAGGAATATTATAATAGTGAGGATACAGAGGTAATCAGGCAGTTAAAAGAACTAATCAAGCAACAAGCATTGATTGGTCGAATAAAACCCATGCACTTACAATCAGAGGAGTACCAAAAATCATCAGCAGAAGCGACTAGGGATGATGATGAAAATGGTTGAGGTTATATGCAAAGACCACTTCAATTTACGAAGTGGTCTTCTTGTTAATTAATATCCTGTGCTTTTTTATTTTCTTTTAAAATCGCAACCATAGATTTTTGAAAAGATTCTCCCGCTAACTCAAATTTTTTCTGGGTTACTGCTGAATAGTCCCCTGTCCCCAATTGAGCACATACTTTATTCAATGCAAGGACACTATTCAAATAATCATCATGAATTTCTTTAAATTTCTCAGGAGGAGTTTGGTCTTGTACTACACCAGCAATTGTAGCAATCGCAATCATTCCTTTAAACGTAGCTTCTGAATCCTCAGATGATAATCCATCATAAAGAACACCTAGATACTCTTGAATAGAATCCATAGATGCTACCATTGTTTCAAGATATTTTACTTCTTCCTGCGTATACTTTACATTCGAACAAGCAGTGAGTAGTACTGATATTATCAGAATAAGAAAAATGTTCTTCATTTTGACCTCCGAATTTTCTAGGTGATACATTAACATTTGTTTACTTTGTCGCAAGCATCGAGATAATCATTCATTAAATCGGTTTCCTTCTTTAACTGATTAATCTCCTTATCAAGTTGGTTAATTCTAGCCTTCCGTTTGTCGCTCTCTGATTCACAGGCTGTTCCCAATAGAATCAAACAGATACAAGTAAACCCAAGTATGTAGTTCTTAATTCTCATATGTATGCCCCCCTAGTTGTATTGTCACTTGTCACATATTAACATATGACACCCAATCCTTATAGGAAAATTCTGGCACAAACATTACTTATATTTCTGACACTGAACGTGGCGAACGTAACATTTCAATGGAAACACTAGAAAAAGTGATTACCGCTTTGGATGTTAATCCTGTCGAGGTATTTAGAATCGAGGGGATTGAAGGTATTGAAGAACGATCTGATAGACGTGAATTGATTGATGCTCTGAACTCGTTATTGGTAGAAAGAAAGCTAGAGGAAATAAAGATGGTTCTTCGTCTTACTAAAGATGTGCTAGGTACATGACAAGTTGAACTGAATTGATATTAGAAATGGGCTAAAACTAATTAGCCCATTGAAACGACGTATTTTCATTCCGATAACAAGATAATATTCCTTTCTACTCTCAGACGCTCAATTTCGGCTCATATGGCTTCCCTGCGTTCTGAACGAGTATCTTTGCCGATATGTTCCAGAGCAATCTTAGAATGCATCCTCGCGATCTAGTAAGCGTTGTTCATTAGTTCTCAACGTCTTCAAACCCTAAATTTATTAGCAGGAGAAAACCGCTTATGCGCTTCTGCAATGTCTACTGCATTCATCTGTACGTAAGTCCTTACAATATCCATTCTCGAATGACCAAGAAGTTTCTGTAAAGTAAAAGCATCTCCACCATTTTGTATATAAAATTTAGCAAAAGTATGCCTTAGCACATGACAAGAAGCCTTAACACCTTCTAATCCTGCATTTTTTCTTATAGTTCCAAATTGACGTACAATACCTTTGGTTGTCATGGTTTGTCCGTATGCTGTCATAAAAAGGTGATCTGAACCAAAATTAATTTTGTTCTCAGTCAGTAGTTTCTGTATAAGATTAAGAACCTTTCGCGATACTGGAACAATTCTAGCCTTGCTGTTCTTAGCTATTTCCTCTTCTACTTTCACAACACCAATATCAAAATCGAAATTTATTGATTTGAGCGATACAAGTTCTCCTGCCCTTAAACCACAGTCGATTCCAAGCATTATTAAAACAAAATCTCGGTAGCCTGTATATGTACTTTTCTTACAAGCTTTGAGCATTGCCTTTACCTGTTCTTCTGTAAGTCCTTCAACTGTATCTATAGGTTCTTTAAGTAACTTGATTGGAGCCGCTTCATTACGTTCCCATAAACAATTCTCGATTGATACATTGTAAAAGTGCTTTAATGTCTTGATTCGTCCATTAATTGTCTTTGGTGCAAGTCCCTTACGCTTACCACCACGTACATGAGTCTGATAAACAACATACTGTTCTTGCATTTCAACAAGCCATTCACGAATTATGCTTGTTGAAATGTCATCCATAAGTTCTGAATAGCCTTTTAATTTCAGAAAATCAACAAAGTATTTCTTATCTTGCAGTAAATCCTTTTTTCGACGCTCTGAAATCCCTTCTGACCTCTTAATATCAATAAACTTCGAGAACAAGTCATGAATGGTTAATTTCGTATAATTCTTAATTTCATTGCTGTTATTTTCCTCTGACAGTACCGCTCTCTTCCTACCTCGAATATCTCTGCCAGACGACAAAGAACGCTTGTCCATAGTAATCCCTCCATTTGGATTAATAGTTGACAAGCGTTGTAGTTACTATTGCAGAATAACGGAGTTAATACCCATTTTGTGTAGTATATACCCGTTATTCTGCTTGTGATGTATTTACCCTATTTAATGATTTCCCATAAAAACGGTTCAATTAATTTTGCATAATAAAATCACGATCTACATTCGATTCTTCTTCAAACACCCGCAGGATATTGTATTTCGTATCACGCTGCGCAGGTATTTTGCCCGCTTCGCGAATCGTCTTCAGAATCGTTCCGATATTCACCTTATGCGTTGCGCCTGCTGCCGAGACAACATTCTCTTCAATCATCGTACTGCCGAAGTCGTTGCAGCCATAGCTTAACGTCTGCTTCCCAACTTCTGGTCCCATCGTTACCCATGAGGATTGGAAATTCGGGATATTATCAAGGTAAATCCGGCTGATTGCAAGTGTCTTCAAATATTCTTCAGGCGTAACGCGTTCTGCCTTCATATTCGTGTTATCCGGCTGGAAGGTCCATGGGATGAAAGCCAAGAAGCCTTTGGACGAATATTGATTCTGAATGCACTCATCCTGTGCGATACGAACGCGGTCAAGGTGAAGCGCACGTTCATCCATCCCTTCACCGAAGCCAACTACCATGGTCGCTGTGGTGTTCATGCCGACTTTATGTGCTGTCTGCATCACATCCATCCAATCACGCCACGAGCCCTTGAGACGGCTAATCTTACGACGTGTGCGATCGTCCAGAATCTCAGCACCGCCGCCTGGCAGCGAATCAAGTCCAGCTTCGTGAATCGCGCGAACAACCTCTTCTAATGATAAGCCATTCGATACTTCCTTCATCTTCATAATCTCTGCTGGAGAGAAGGAATGCATCGTAATGTTCGGGAACCGCTTCTTAATCTCGCGTAACAAGTCTGTATAATAGCTGAATGGCAGGTTCGGGTTCGTTCCGCCCTGCATCAGGATTTCTGTACCATCTACATCAATGGTCTCCTGGATCTTCTGGAAGATCGCCTCATCCGGCAATACATAGCCTTCCTCAGAGCCCGGTCTACGGTAAAATGCACAGAACCGACAATATACATCACAAATATTCGTATAGTTAATGTTTCGACCAATAACGAAGGTTGTTACCGGGTCTGGATGCCATTTCTGCATGATCTTGTTCGCGACATGGCCCATTTTCTCCACTTGATCCGATTCAAACAAGGTCACGCATTCATCTACATTGATGCGCTCTCCTGCTGCAGCTTTATCCAATATACGATCTACTGACATGTCTGCTCACTCTCCTTTACTTCCCCCATACTATTAGCTTTCCCCAAGAAATAACGACTTCGTCGTCCTGAACAGGACGATAATCGTTCTTCGGAAATATAAGAACGGTTTACCCGTAAAACTTTATAAACCCTTATATTTTAAAAACACCTGTACTTTTTATCGTAACACATTTCACAAGGAAAAACAGCATCCTAAGATGCTGTTGTCGCACGTAATTGATGTATTTTGTGTTTCATTTCATCCAGATAGAGTCGTCCATGGCCTGGCATAAACCGTTCCGGCTTCGCAAAAAAGAACCCCTGCCCCATCTCCACATTGTGCCGCATCAGCACACCAGCTTCCTCCTCACGCTCAACGCCTTCCGCAATAACTTGGCATTGTATATCCTTCGCAAAGGACATAATCGCCTTGAGCATGGATTCCTTGGCGGCGACACGATCTATCTGTTGAATAAGTGATTTATCGATCTTAATCATATCTGGAATAATCTCAAGAATGGACTGTAGACTAGAGAAGCCTGCACCCGCATCGTCAATCGCCACTCGAAATCCGAGACTGCGGAGCTTGCGAATCACTTGAGAGCTGCTCACATAATCACGTATGAGATGCTGCTCCGTAATTTCGAAGATCACATGACATGGATCAATATTTCCCTTCTCGATAAACCGTCTAATGTTCCGTTCGAAGTGCGGGTGACTTAGCGTCACGGCTGTAATATTAATAAAGACAGGACTCATGATTCCCCTGCTCTTCATTTCCTCGAAAGCCTTCTGGATCACGACAAATTCCAACTCAGATAGTAATTGAACCCGGTCTGCATAATCAAACAGCGCTTCCGGCGAATGGAATATGGTATCGATTGGTCCGCGCGTGAGAATCTCATATCCATAAACTTCACCTGTCTGAAGACTTAATATGGGCTGCGTAAGAACCGTAATATCCTTATATTCGATGATCTGGCTCAATTGCTGCTTCAAGGAATTGTACGGAACCGGCGCAAGCCCGGCCGCAAGCAGCCAGGCTTCTTGGACAGCGAGGTAGATGACATGCCTCTCATCGTCGATATCTGAGGGAAGCTGGGTCGCACCACTGATGATCTGAACTGTTAAATCACGCTCTTGTAATTCAAAATTCAGATCGGTCTGAATCGACTTCCCGATTAGAATAGCAAGCTTATCTGTCTCGTGCGCCAGAAATGGAATCGTCTCCCGAATAAAAATGCCATAGACATTGGTCTGAAGCAACTTGACGCCAATAAGTCTGGAAGCATCAACATACTCAAGAATCGTATCGCGCAGAATATGTTCGAGCACCTCATTGAGGTTCTGCATTGTATCTGAAGAATGCTGCCTGATGAATTGATCATATTGATGAATACTTAATAGAATGAGCGAGCATATATGGCCCTGACGGCGGGCCTTGCGAACCTGGTGAATAACGGGATCACGCAGCGTAAAGCTAGGCGGCAATATATTCATGGAACGGTTCGTTCGAGATAACATACAGACGTACTTCAATCGGTTGATCGATTGACGAAAAAAGGTACTCATACTACGCTCTTATGCCCCCTCGCATCCAGACGTTCTTGTTGTCCATATTCTATCACAGCATCGTAAAAAATAACAATATTTCCCTATCGTTATACCTCTTGCAATGCCTGCGATAAATCTGCGATTAGATCGTCAATATGTTCAAGTCCGACAGAATAACGGAGCAAACCGTCGGTAATTCCCTTCTCTAACCGAACATCCCGAGGCATCGACGCATGGGACATCATGGCTGGATAAGACAGAATACTCTCTACAGCGCCAAGGCTGACCGCAACGAGCGGGATTTTCACTTTGCTCAGAACCAGCTTCGCCCGTTCGCCTGAACCGACATCGAAGGATACAACGGCGCCATAGCCTGTGGATTGCTGTTCATGAATGGACCGGCCAGGATGGTTCGCAAGACCAGGATAGTAGACCTTTGCAATCGATTGTTCTTGATCAAGCCACGCAGCCAACTTCTTCGCACTCTGCTCTGAATGCGCCATCCGTGCTTCAAGCGTCTTCATCCCACGCATGAGCAACCAGCTCTCTTGCGTGCTCAACACCGCTCCCATACCATTCTGCAAATACTTCACGCGGCGAGCCAGCTCTTCTGTAGCCGTGACCGCAAGTCCCGCAAGCACGTCACTATGACCGCCTAAGAACTTCGTGGCACTATGCAGGACGAGATCTACCCCGTGTTCAATCGGACGTTGATGATACGGCGTCATGAACGTATTATCCAGCATCGTTAGAAGATTGTGTTCCTTCGCCCACGAAGAGACGGCGCCAATATCCGTAATTTTGAGCGTTGGATTCGATGGCGTCTCCATGAATACAGCCCTGGTATTCGGCTTGAGCGCGCCTTTCACTTGATCGAGATCCGTCATATCGACGAATGTCGTCTCAATATTCATTCGACTTAGAATAGTCGTTAGAAAACGGTATGTTCCGCCATACACATCCTCCGTCACGATGACATGATCCCCGGCGGATAGCAACATAAAAGCGGTAGAGATCGCCGACATCCCGGAAGGGAACGCATACCCGTTCGTTCCACCTTCCAGCAGAGCGATATAATCTTCAAGCGCCTGACGGGTCGGATTGCCCGAACGTGAATAGTCATACGTCGGCGGATTGAAGATATCATGGTGATGGAAGGTGGAAGCTTGGTAGATCGGGACACTGGAAGCACCTGTCGTCTCATCGATTTCACTTCCGAAATGAATCAACTTCGTTGCAAATTTACGATTCTGTTCTGATCCTTCTGCATGTGCCACGTCTATGCCCCCTCGATCTCTTGTCTTGCCAATTCAATTGCGCGGCCTAGATCCGCAATAATATCGTCTGCATGCTCAATCCCTACAGAGAAACGAAGAAGGCGATCATCGACGCCGACCTTCTCACGAATTTCAATCGGAATATCCGCATGGGTCTGCACGGCTGGATAGGTCATTAATGACTCAACGCCGCCTAGACTCTCCGCAAAAGCAATCAACTCAATATGTCGCAAAATCGGTTCGATATATTTGGCATCCTTCATTTTGAAGGAGAAAATGCCCGTATTGCCCGATGCCTGTTTCTTCTGAATGTCGTAGCCAGGGTGTCCCGGCAGTCCTGGGTAATAGACTTGATCCACAAGCGGATGTTCCTGCAAATAGGTAGCAA
This sequence comes from Paenibacillus guangzhouensis, assembly GCF_009363075.1. Classification (NCBI taxonomy): domain Bacteria; kingdom Bacillati; phylum Bacillota; class Bacilli; order Caryophanales; family Paenibacillaceae; genus Paenibacillus; species Paenibacillus guangzhouensis. The sequence goes on from NZ_CP045293.1 coordinate 3,992,437, forward strand.
CCCGTGTTGCATTATATTCATGACGCTCCATCCGCAGCGCCAACGTCTTCATCCCCCGCATTAACTGATAACTGTCGCTTGGACTAAGTACGGCACCAATGGAATTGTGCAAGAATGCGGTATATTCTGAGAGCTCTTTGCCCTTCGTGATGATGAGCCCTGCAAGCACATCGTTATGTCCGCCCAAATATTTCGTTGCACTATGCACCACGATATCTGCACCGAGCTCAATCGGACGCTGCAGGAATGGCGTTAGCAACGTGTTATCCACGATCGTAATCATATTTTTGCGCTTCGCCCATGCGGCCACGGCTTCAATATCTGTGATCATCATCAGCGGATTCGTCGGCGTCTCGATGATCACAGCCTTCGTGTTCGGCTGCGCCACGGCTTCAAGTGCATCGAAATCATTGGTATCTACATAGGAAGCCGTAACGCCGAAGCGAGACATAATCTTTTCGATTAACCGGTATGTCCCTCCGTATAGATCGAGCGACACGATGAGGTGATCCCCTTGCCCGAACATCGCGAACACCGTCTGAAGTGCTGCCATCCCGGAGCTACAGGCAAATGCTGCATCACCGCTCTCGAGCTTCGCTACCGCTTCCTCCAAGACCGTGCGTGTCGGGTTCTTCGTCCGAATATAATCAAATCCGGTGCTTTGGCCTAACTTCGGATGGCGAAATGCGGTTGCTTGATATATCGGATAATTGACCGCCCCTGTAACTGGTTCCTGCACCGAACCAATCTGCGCGAGGCGACTTTCAATTTTTAAATCTTCTGACATAGCTATGAATCCTCCTCTGGCAATGTTAGATGCCTGCTCCAAGTTCATACGGCGTCTCTAAATCATATGGTGTTTCTTGATATACATAGTAATTCAGCCAATTAGAGAATAATAAGTTGGCGTGGGCACGCCAGAGCGATAATGGTGTCCGTGTTGGATCATCTTTAGGATAATAATTTTGCGGAATGGCCACTTCAAGACCTTTGGCAATATCCCGATCGTACTCCCATTTTAATGTTAGTGGATCATATTCGGAATGTCCCGTCACGAAGATTTGCTTACCGTCTTTCGTCGCAACAATGTAAATGCCTGAATCTTCAGACTCCGATAAAATCTCAAGGTTATCGCATTTCTCGATGTCTTCGCGTCTTACCTCGGTATGACGGGACTGCGGCACGAAAAATTGCTCATCAAACCCGCGCAGCAAGCTGATATTGGGTGTAGAGATCACATGCGGGAATACGCCAAAACACTTCTCTTCAAGCGAATATTTCGGTACGCCGAAATGATAGTACAGGCCTGCCTGAGAAGCCCAACAGATATGCATCGTCGATGTTACGTTTGTCTTGCTCCATTCGAAGATTTGTTCGAGTTCTTCCCAATAATTCACTTCTTCGAACTCCATTTGTTCAACAGGCGCTCCCGTTACGATCATACCGTCGAACCGGCGATGGCGAACATCTTCAAAGGTATGGTAGAACGACTCGAGATGCTCTGCAGATGTATTTTTCGACGTGTGGGATTTCGGATGAAGAAGAACTACCTCAACCTGCAGCGGGGTGTTCCCAATTAGACGCAGCAGCTGAGTCTCTGTCGTTTCCTTCGTTGGCATCAAATTTAAGATCACAATCTGAAGCGGACGAATGTCTTGATGGTATGCAACGCTCTCATCCATCACAAAAATATTCTCATTAGTCAATATTTCTTTCGCTGGCAATGCATCAGGAATTTTAATCGGCATGCGTCATTCGCTCCTTTGTGGGATTCTTAAACCATGATGGGGTTATTGCTCGGAAGGTACAAAAAAAGACCTCCCAAGAGAAGGCCTACGTTAGTATTTCGGGCGCCTCTCTCATCTCTCAGTAACGAAATCCATTCGTTTCCGCAAGAATTAGCACCGTGCTTTTCAGTCGGTTGCCGGGTATCATCGGGCTAGTCCCTCCACCTACTCTTGATAAGAATTTAGCAAAACCTTATTTGGTTTTATCATACATAACCCTACTTTAATCCAATTTGTAACAGACGTCAATACACTTCCATCCGCTTCATCACAACCAACTTAGGGAACGCACCATTCTTCGATTCGCACCATATTCTAACTTAAAATTGGTTCACCGTTTTTTTCATTGCTTGTAAGGTATATGCGCGTTATACTAAGACGAGTGTTCCAAGAGATGAAACGAAAAGTAGAGGTGAGTAAGGATGGAAGGCGACCCTATACCACAGAGGACCATGTCGTACGTACAACTAAATAGGAATGAAATCTGTCGGTTGTGCCTGAAGTCTGTGTAGCAAACGCATCTTTTGGCCTGCCTTCTGGTTTCATTCGGGAAGAGGAGTGAAATCAGATGAAAATCCGGTTGGTACAAGAAGGTGTATTCACCGTCATCGAAGATATTAACCAAACGATCATCCCGCCAGAGAACGGCTTCTACTGGATTGATGCAGATGTTGAAGATCTGATCGTCTTGCAGCCGTTATTCACGCTGCACGATTTGGCTGTGGAGGACTGTCTCAGTGAAGAGGAACAACGTCCTAAGATCGAAATTTATGAAGGACATTATTTTATTGTTATTAACAGCATTCGATTTGATGATGAGGAGATTTTCCTGCGCGCCCTAAGTATGTTCCTGGGCAAACATTACATTATTACTGTAACGAAGCAGAAGATCAATGAGCTCCGCACGGTGAAGCCGATCTTATGGGAGCAGGAGGTCAATCGACCTGATAACTTCCTATATCATCTTGTCGACCTTGTCGTCGACAGCTATTTCTCCGTTGGAGATCGCATCGAAGACCGCATTGAACATCTCGAAGAAGATATCGTGCTGCATACGAAAAAGACCCATTTGAACGAAATTATCGGTCTGCGAAGCGAAATCCTGTGGCTCAAGAAGGTTCTTGGACCGCAGAAAGACGTGATCGCGACCTTAAATAAGAAAGACCTGCGTCTCATCGATGACCAGCTGCAGAAATACTTCAGCGATATCTATGAGAATGCCGTCAAAATATCCGAGACATTCGATACGTTCCGCGACCTGATGGCCAACTTACGAGAAGCTTATCAGTCCAGCGTCGCCAACCGCGCGAATGAGATCATGAGAGTCTTCACGGCGCTGACGACCATCTTCATGCCGATGACGATCATCACTGGGATCTACGGAATGAACTTCACCCATATGCCTGAGCTGAATCTGAAGTACGGCTATTACATTGTACTCGGTGCGATGCTCTGCCTCGGGTTCGGGATGTACTTCCTATTCAAAAAGAAAAACTGGCTCTAAATGTCGTTATTAGATGCAGGACTTGATCTGAATTGCTGCTTACAGCAGTGTAGATCAAGTCCTGTTTTGATATTTAACCAGCTTGTCGTTGCTGATTGTCCAGATCCCGCTGACGACGGTAACGAATACGTACCAAACGAATACGCTCATAGTACATCGCTGCCTGTTCCCCCTGCAGCCCCGTGTCCCCATAGACCTCGAGCAGGATCGGCTTCAAATAGCGATACCCGTCTCGCTCCATCGCTGACCAGATGGCAGCCTGCTCCTCCATTGGCACTTGACGCAATTCTTCCTCAATAAGCCTTTCGGTATCATATCCATCTCGATCCAGCGTCTCGAGCGCGATGAGAATATTCCGGCGCGACATGCTGCAATACTCCTCAAGATCCGTGATCGAACTCCCTTGCTGAATGCCTTCGAGCAATCGTTTCTGTTCTGCCAGGCGGTCCATTTCCTGCTTGTACTTCTGCTCCTTCTGTTTATACTGCCACTGAGCGTATTCATCCCGCGATACCCGCTCCTTCACCCAACCCAGCGGAAATTCTGTCGTCCGCTCGGCATCATGAAGCAAGCTGACAATCTCCTCGCCATATAGATTCACCTTGTTCTCTCCAAATCCAGGCAGCTGGTGCAACTCCTCCATTGTCTGAGGTACGAATACGCTGATGAGACGCAGCATACGGTTCGTCGCGATGAAATACGGCGCCTTCTTGTCAGCTGTTGCGCGAGATCGGCGCCATTGGCTTAACAACGTATATAATGCTTCATTGGGATAGAGGTCGCTGTAGCAAGCCAGCAGTTGTGACCGAACGAGTCGTCCCGACGGCTCAGGATCACTGGCCATGCCGTCAATGATCGGCGAGAAGCCTTCTCCCAATTTGACTGCAACACCATGTCGAAATACGGTTAGAAGCTCTTCCCACGAAGTTCCTGAATACCACACGGACTGCTCCATCTGCCCATGATCGGGCTCATGCCATGTCAACTGCCACACGCCATGCGCCTCACCAATGCTTAACTGCGATGTAACAATCCCCTCGGATTCTTGCTTCTTCTCGAATGTGTTCAGAAATACGATATTCATCATACACCTCCATAAAGTTCATGAACGCACGCAAAAAAGCACCTCTCTTATCGTGAAATAAGAGAGGTGCTTCCTCATCATCCGTTCATGCAATTGAACTTATCATAGCATATTTCCAAATGTTGGACAAGTATAGTCGGACAAAAGTTTTCAAATAACTATAAGTACAGAAAATATGGTTCCTGTTCTTCCCAATTTCCGCTATAATGACCTCATTATCATTAAAGGAGTGACATCCATGTCTCAGCACGAGTTAGATTTTCTATCGGATACGACAGAGGCGACAACGACGCGATTCGTGACATTCATTGGCGCAAGCTATAAACGGTTCGACCTTGCCATCATGACGACGAACCGCTTCTATGGGAAGAAATTGGTGACCGATCTTCAAGGCGGCGTGACAGCGATCATCGGAGAAGAAGATTTAGAGGAAGAAGGCTACCTGGAATTCACCTTTAAGCTTACCGAAGAAGAAGCTGGAGAGCTTCGCGAATTCCTCCATCTCGTTGTAGGACCAACCGTCTTCACGGATTGAGTCATCCGGGTCCGAATTCGAACATAGTAAAGACGGCTACTTTGCATCATCGAGCAAAGTAGCCGTCTTTATTATGTCTCATTGCATATGCGTGCCGAATAGCAGCATATTGCTTAAAGGTCTGCCTGCAGACGTCAGCGTTCTCCCATTTGCATAGAGCCCCGAAGATGCGCCGCCGTCCAGATTCATCGCCTGCTGTGCCCCAAGCTTCTGCATCACTTGCGCCCAGGCTTGAATTGTCGCTCCATTCACTGTCGCAATCATAATGGAGCCATCCTTCATGACAGCTATCCCGCTTCGCGCACCGCCAGCGGTCAAAATCTTAGCCGATGTAAATCCTTCAGCAGCCGGGTTCACCGCAAGCTGTCCGTCCTTCACAAGTCTTGGACCTGCCCCAACCGCGGTAATGACATCGTCCCAAGGAATCGCATTCCCTTTCAGATCCTTATAGTGAACTTCGTATGCTGTCTGTGTACCGACCTTAAATCGTTTGGCTTGCCCCGTCTCACTGCCATTAAAGACAAGCACGTATCCTTTTGCAGGTATGTCTACGTCTTGATTTTTCGTTACTTTCGTAACCACACCTTGATCGACGACAACCATCTCACCATAGTTAAATCCGATGGTTTTGCCTCGTGCCGGCGTATAGAGAATCGCACTCGAGTTCCCCTTTACCGGCGTTCGATTCGCAAAATAGACATAGTAGTTGCCGCTCTTGCCGCTGTCTGGATCATAGACGCTCCCCGTGACGGATACTCTGAGGTGATCCATCCGAACTTGGCCGTTCTTCGTAAATCCGATCGTTGTTCCCGTATTCCCAATGTGAGCGAGTTTCCCATCTTGAATGATCATGCCATAAGGCTCCGGGATACCGCCGTAGGCTTCAAAATAAGTCCCATTAATTCCATAATCCGCTTGATACCTTTTGACAATGTCTTTCATATTCGCGGCCTGGCCGACTTTACCACCTGCCAGTCCAACCTGCACGCCGATCTGTTTCGGCATAGTCACGGTCTGTACCGTATACGTTCGTCCACCTACCGCTACCTTCTTCGTCTCGACTTTCGGTTGGTAAGCGAGCTTTGGCGTACTCTTCGAAGAAGATGCCGTATTGCCCGCCGTGACTCCTTGCCCTGCTGCCGTAGCGATCATCGCTCCGGTTAGACTAAGGACGAGCGTAAGGATAAGCGTACGAATAAACCTTGTGGTCATGATGACTGTTACACCCCGATCAATGAATTTAAGCTCTGCATTTCCAATTCTGCAAATTTGCGTTCAATTTGTGCACGATCTAAGGTGAATTCGCAGTTGTCTATCGAACAGATGAGCGGCACATCACAACGAATGCGCGCTAAATCGCGTGATAAGTGCAGCATGTCGATGTCCGCTTCAATTTTGGTACGTACGGCCTTGGTGAGTTCATGAAGGTTCGCTAATATCCCTTCAACGGATTCATACTGTTGAACGAGCTTGTAAGCTGTCTTCTCCCCAATGCCGCGAACACCAGGATAGTTGTCGCTTGTATCGCCCATCAACCCTTTTACATCGATGACTTGTGCTGGCGTCAGTTGACGTTCTTCCATGAGTGTTACCGGATCGTAAACCATATAATTGCCGTGGCCCTTCTTCATGATGATGACATGGACACGCTCATCAACCAATTGCAGCATGTCATGATCGCCGGTCAGAATATAAATATCCATATCGGATCCATATTGCTTCGCAATCGTACCAATGCAATCATCAGCCTCGTATCCAGCTTCCCCGATGTTCGGAATGCCGAAGCTCTCCATCACTTCGCGAATGAGTCCAAATTGCGGGATGAGATCTTCCGGCGCATCGCCGCGATTCGCTTTATAATCCGAGAATTGTTCCGTACGAAAAGTCTTGCTTCCCATATCCCAGCAGCAAGCAATATGCGTCGGGTCGAACTTCGATACCGCGTCCCAGAAATAACGGATGAATCCATAGATCGCATTCGTTGGAATGCCGGTGCTTGTCTTGCGAATATAACCGCCATATGCTGTCGCATAATAAGCGCGGAATAACAAAGCCATCCCATCAACGAGGAGCAACTTCTGCTTATTCTGTTCCAACTTGAATCTCTCCTAACTGTAATCTAGTAACAATCTCGAAGAGCTTACGAAGTATATTCCTTCGGAAACATTTCAAGTAACTAGGCATCCTATTATTCTATCATAGTACGCTCGTAACTGCCCGGCCTCTTTTTGCCATTATAGAGGCTGTTCAAAAAGTCATCATTTGCCCACATCAGAATGTGTGCTAAAATGCCGACTTCTTGAACATTCATTATCCTATCCAGGGATCAGCCCCAGCTTGTCTCATACTGTTCTTCTTTGTACCCCACCGTTACTTGCTGCCCATCGGTAACTATCGGACGTTTGATCAATCGGCCATTCGAGGCAAGCAGTTTGATCTGTTCATCTGCGCTCAGCTTCGGCAGCTTATCTTTTAATTGCATTTCACGGTAGACTTCTCCCGACGTATTCCAGAATTTCTTCAGCTCTAGGCCGCTATGTTCGATTAATGTCTTCAATTCTGCTTCTGTCGGTGCGACCTCGAAAATATCTTGAAGCTCCAGTTCATGGCCCTTGGCTTGCAGCGACTTGGTCGCGCTGCGGCAAGTACCGCATTTTGCATAATGATAGACTTTTAACTTGGACATCACGTTATTCTCCTTTTAACTCTCTATGTTATTTCGTTCTTCATCGCGTCTTGCAGCTGCTGAAGATCGTCTGGTAGTTCGGCGGTAAATTCCATCCATTGCTTCGTAATTGGATGCGTCAGACCAAGCTTCCAAGCATGCAGCGCATGCCGACCCATTCGATCGTCGAGCGCCAGTGCCTTCGTCAGCGTTCTCTCGTCTATTGGATGAAGGAACTTGTACATTTTATCCCCGATCAATGGACAGCCGATCGATTGCATGTGTACACGGATTTGATGCGTGCGGCCTGTCTCCAGCTTAAGCTGAACCATCGCGCCCGCGGCTTCCGGATACGACTCCAGCGTCTTGTAATGCGTTGTTGATTCATATCCGGTTGGTGTCACAATACGAATATGGGGCGATTCCGGGTCGCGATCAATCGGACCTTCAATCGTCCCATCCTGCGGCTCCGGCATGCCGTGCACGAAAGCCAGATATTGCTTGTCCACTTGCCCTGCGATCATCTGCTCCGATATATGCTGATGAATATATGGGTTCTTCGCAATCGCGAGTACACCTGAAGTCTCTTGATCCAAGCGATGAACAGGCCGGAATCGATAATTCCAGCCCTGCTGCTGCCAGTAATGGACAACGCCATTCGCCAGTGTATTCATATAATGGCCATGGGTGGGATGGACGATGATTCCTGGTTCCTTATGCACGACCAGCAGATGTTCATCCTCATAGAGGATGGTGAAATCGATCGGCTGCGGCAAAATATCATCCGACTGCTCCTGCTCCATCCGAATCTGAACGCAATCCCCCGCCTGTACGCGTACGCTGATATAACGCCGCTCACCGTTCACCGTAATTCCTTGTTCTGTTAACTTCAATCGCGACATTAATTTGCGGGATACCATTAATCGATTCGATAGAATCGTCTTTAACAGCATCCCTTCCTCCGTTGCAGGAACAATGTACGTGATCGGTTCGTAATACTTCGTCTCTGTTGTCATGGCTCGGAACGGAACACCTCGGCACTACGAATATATTCAACATCAGGAACACCGTTCCGAACATTTGCCGTGCGGGCGAGTACGAAGAATAAATCCGATAATCGATTCAAATATTGGCGAACTTCAGTATGAATGTCTGCGACGCTTCCCAGCTTCACAACCAGCCGTTCAGCACGGCGGCATACCGTTCGACACACATGAAGCGAGGCCGATCCGCTGCTTCCCCCTGGGAGGATGAATCGGGTCAGCTTCGGATTCTCTTGTTCATAATGATCAATCCACTGTTCGAGCTGCGTCGTCATCTCGGATTGGACTTTGAAGCTCTTCCCATCTGGATTCGCGAAGGCAAGATCCGATCCACAATCGAATAGCTCATGTTGGATTTGCAGCAGGATCGAACGGATATCCGAGAATCGCTCTCCGTCTAACTGGCTGATCGCTTGACCCACGAAGCAGTTCAACTCGTCTATCGTCCCATACGCCTCGACTTGAATATGATCTTTGGGTACGCGTCCGCCGATCACCGAAGTCGTTCCTTGATCCCCCGAACGAGTATAGATTTTCATCCTAAATCCCTCCCGAATTTCACTTGTTTACTTAATAACTCCACAGCAATCCCTGATGTTAATAGGTACAATTGCTTGCTTCTTGCAGCTAAACGCGCGTTAATTGCCGGCAGCCAGTTATGGAATAGACGAAGGTGCGGTGTCATCTCATCCCAGCCGCTGTTCATCTCGTTCGTAATGACGAGAATGGCGCCTTGGTACGCGAGAATGGACTGAACCAGCTCCTCGACGCGCTGCTCGACATGCGCCTTCATTGCCTTCGTGTCGAGATGCAGCGACGAAGCTGCCTTCACTTCACCATAGAGCCATACCGCAATACTATCGATCACGAGCACGCGATTCCGTGCCGTATAAGGGTTCGATTGCACATTGATCGTATCAATAATTTCTGGAAGTAACGGATCGGTCTCAATAATTTTCCATGCAAAGGAGGAAGAAGCCACTTGTTCCTTGTCTTTATCCGGCCATCGCGAGACAAGCCACATACCCGTATTGCCGAACGTCGTAGCCAGCTGCAGAGCAAAGCTCGTCTTCCCGCTGCCTGCGCCGCCTGTGATCATTACCAACAAGTGAGTTCCTCCTTTCCTTCATTTGCTTCCTCAATCGAAATACAAGCTCCCCTACTCCGCCATCGATTTCAATACTTCCTTCGCAAGTTCCGGATGCGGTGCATTCGACGGAATAATGACGAATAGATTCTCTAGTGCGAACCCAATGGACTTGAACATCTTCATATCATGAATAGGCAAAGCGTAAAGATGCTCTTCCTTCTTCTCCTGCTCTTTTCCCGACGCATCCTTCACGAAGACGGTCCCTTCTACGAAGCCGCGTTTGTATTTCTCTTTGTCGAATATATCTTCAAGCGGCGTCGTTCCCGAGTTTTTCGCGAAATTTTTCATGTCGTCCTCAGGCAGCACGATCAGATCGTTCGTGCCAACGGCTAATTCGGCGATCAATTTCTGTATGCTGTACATCGCGCTTGCATTGACTTCGATCTTCTTCTCGCTACCAAGCTGCTGCTGCAGCTGCGCCTTCACTTGATCTGTCACTTCCGTCGGTATAACCTGCTGTGGACCAGGCATCATTAAGATCGTAAGATCCGCCTTATCTCCGCATCCTGCTAAGAGGCCCATCGTCACTACCATCATAAGAATGATTCCGATTCTTTTCATGTCCATTGCGTCCCTTCTGCTGTGTGCATCTATACCACCCACTATATCATAAACTTGGAAGACAAAAAAAGAAGACCCTGGAAGGTCTTCTCTTCATCGCTTGACTAAGATCCGCTTCCTTGTCCGCCACATGCGGACTGACGGAATTTTAGCAAGATCGCCGTCCCTACTCCGACCTGGCTCTGAACCTTAATGTGACCATCATGCTCAAGAACGAGTTGTCTCGCAATGGCCATGCCGAGTCCAGTCCCTTGGGGTTGATTCTCCGTCGGTGTCCCGCGATAGTAACGTTCGAATAGCCGCTGAGCGGTCGCCTCATCCATCCCGAGCCCCTGATCTTGAATTTGGATTCGGAATATTCCTTCTGGATCGGTCTCTACCATGACTTGAATCGGCGTACCCGGCGGGTTATGCGACTGCGCATTGGCCAGTAGATTCTCCAGAATTCGGCGAAAATATTTCACATCAACCGGATAGTAGATAGGCTGATCGGCGGATACGAATTGAATCGGTTGATGGTTGTGCTGTGGATGCTGCTGCATTTGCTGCACCATTTTGCCGATAAATTCATTCATTTCGATCTCGACGCGCTGCATCGGTACGGCATGATTGTTCAGGCGATACGTAAGATTGAGATCGTCAATCATCTCATCCATATGAATAGACTTCTCCCGAATGATACCCGCGAACTCCTGGATCTCCTCTTGTCGCCATTCATACGCATTCGATTCAAGCACATGCGCGTACCCCATAATTGATGATAACGGCGTCTTGAGATCATGCGAGACCCCCGCAATCCATTCTTCGCGCGTCGTCTCCAACTGCTTGCGGATCTGCTCGTTCTTCTGCAGCGACGCCGTCAGATGGTTCAATGAGTCGATCATTTCGGCGTAGGCCTTGAATCTTCGCTTCATCCGTCCTGAACGATTCATACTCCTCGTATTCCCTCTCCGATCCACGGGCTCTATGAACCGTCCCTCTGCCAGGTGCCGCAACCAATCAATCATATGCAGAATTGGCGTTCCGAATCGATGTCCATACCATAATGCCAGAAGCGCTAGCAGAATGATTATAATAACGAGCAAGATACACAGACTGATCACGAAGATATAGATCATCGCCAGATAGGGATCCTGCGGCACATTGGAATCTTTATGCGATAGCGGAAGATGCAATAACCATGTATAACCTGTCGCTGGATCGTATACGGATTCTAGCTGGGAAGCATATCGTTCAGGATATTGCGTTCGTAAAATAATATCATGGACAGCATATTGGCTGGGTCCGTCTGGCGGTTTGTTATAAGAGGCGACTTCCGTTCCCTTCCCATTAAGGACCTGCACCCAAGCCGATAGTTGCGAGATTTGCGCGGTTAGCTCCTTCGTCATCTGAACCTCGCCATTCTTAAATCGAGCAGATTGCAGCAAGTCCTCCTTCATCTCGGTAATCAGATTCTGAACGCCATAAATCAGCGTATAGAGCTTCCCGTTCCTCTCTTGAATCCATACATATAACCCGTAAGGAAATGGGCGAGCCCCCGTCCAATAGCTCGTTAATTCACCAGAATGATATTCGCTCGGCACATCGTCCGGTGTCTCGAATTCAGCAATGACCTGATCACGATCATTCATCAACTGTAGCCAACCGCCCTGCTCCCGCACCTGATCTAATAGTTCAGGATCAAATGTGATCTTCCCATCTTTCTCAGATAGAGAGTTCATGAGCATGGGCAGGCCTGATTTGGCAAAATCACGTTCCTGCTCCAACTGATTCAACTTATCGAAGGCCACATACATCACCGTGAGAATTATTGCGAGCAGCAGCATGCCTACGAACAATAACTGCCTGATGTATATGAAAATAAACCGCCGGTTCACACTCTTCCGTTTATTCATCATTTCTCCGTACAAGCTTATACCCTAGTCCTCGTACCGTAATCAAATATTTCGGCACCGCCGGGTTCGGCTCGATCCGCTCGCGAATCCGGTGGATATGGACCATCACGGTATTATCATCGTTAATGCTCAGGTCTCCCCATACCCGTTCATACAGCTGCTGCTTGTTGAAAATCCCGTTCGGATGCTGACAGAAAAATAACAGCAGTTGAAAGACCTGCGCCGGGCAATCCACCTGTTCCCCTTGAACCCAAAGTTCGCCGGCATATGCATCTAGTTGAAATCCACCATAATCATAAAAGCTCGTTTTCCGCTCAGGTGCCAGGTCCGTATTCTTGGCATAACGCCTTAGCTGCGCCTTTACACGTGCAATGACTTCCAGCGGATTGAACGGCTTCGTGACATAATCATCTGCGCCAAGCGCAAACCCCGTTAATTTATCCAGATCCGTCGTTCGTGCTGTCAAGAATAGAATTGGCGCATCCGTCGTCTGCCTAATCCAAGGGCAGATATCAAATCCGCTCTGTCCTGGCAGCATCACATCCAGCAGGATCATATCATAAGTCACCCGCTCGCATGCCGCTATCGCCTCTTCCCCCGTCGAGGCTGTATCCACATAGAGGAATCCTTCTTTATTTAATACTGTCTTTAGCAGCTTCAAGATGGATGCTTCATCATCAACTAACAAAATTTTGGCTTGATTCATCTAGCTAGCTCCAATCGTTCTGTACTGCTATCACCTTAACATCTTTTGAATACAGAGAGTAGATTCTGATCCTTAACAGAACCTTAATTTTCACGCACAAGATTAAGGTACTGATAAGCTTGCGTTATTCGTGAGATAAACTCCATCCATTATGATTAAATACGATCAAGAATAAAGGAGCGAATACACGAATGCATATGAACACAAAATCCAGGCTGCTTCAAATCGTCTGCGCCATCGCCATGGTTGGAGCCTTGTCAGCCTGTGCGCGGAACACGACCGACATATCAACGAATACGCCATCCGTAAACCAAACGACTTCTTCTACCGAGGTGAACGCTGTGAATACGAAGACATTTCAACCGGAAGAACTGCCGGATCTCCTACTTCAAGGGAAACTTGAGATGGTACATGGACAATTTGATTCACAATTTCAGCAGAAGGTCTCACTGAAAGACATGGAACAACTCTCCGCTTTTCATGAAGGCGTCAAGTCCTATTCCTTGCAATCAACGATGAAGATTAACGGGTTTAGCAAGTACGTCTGGACCGAACCGTCAGGCGCGAAGGGGATTCAAGCCATATTCAATTCGGATGGACGTATATCCGGACTGCTTCTACTCCCGTTAGAGTCTTTCCCGGAGACGGATGCGAAGAAATCGGTTACGACCTTTGCGCTTCCATTCCACGGAGACTGGTTCACCTTCTGGGGCGGAACGAATGTCCTTGTCAATTACCACTATGAACATCCAAGTCAGCGGTATGCCTATGATTTCGTGCAGCAAAAAAATGGCAGCTCCTATGAAGGCGATGCCACGAAATTATCCAGCTATTATGCTTTCGGTCAACCTATACTCGCTTCGGCTCCCGGCAAAGTAATTGAATTGAAGAATCAGATCCCCGATAATGAACCCGTAGGAACGATGAATGAAAAAGAACCTTCCGGAAACTATGTTGTCATCGACCATGGAAACGGCGAATACAGTATGTACGCCCATTTGAAGAAAGGATCTGTCAAAGTAAAGGTCGGCGATCAGGTGCAGACGGGAGATTTGCTCGGCTTATGCGGCAACTCTGGCAATTCAAGCGAACCCCATCTCCATTTCCAAGTGTCGAACGGCGTAGATTTATTCCAATCCGAGTCCATTCGAGTTCAATTTAGGAAGAGCGAAGACTATATACAAGGAACAACAATAAAGGCGCCGTAATCGGCGCCTTTATTTGTTATGATTTTCGCGGTCGAATTCGCATATACTCGTTAATCTTCACATCTAGCAGACTACTAATTTGAATAACGATATCAGAAGTAAATGATTTCTCTAACAATACGATTTCTTCCATCTTGAGACGTAAAAATTGAATTTCGTCCTCCAGAGTAATCGCAGACGAGTATGAATCTCTCGCTTTGTCGCGCAAATCATATTCTACAGAATACAATACGATCCCTCCCCGGAGTACAAATTCAAAGACGACTTATGCAAAAATTCTATCAAAACATAATAAAAGTGAGACTCATGTTATATTATATCAAAAGTTCCCTATTATTGGTATATTATTTTTCATGAATTTCTCAGTTTCAAGAGAAAGTTACCAATTCTGTCAAAGGCTTCGTTTAATTGGGAAACGGATGTCGCATAAGAGCAGCGTAAGAATCCTTCACCGCCAAGGCCGAACACATCCCCCGGAACAGCGGCAACTTTCGCTTCCATCAGCAATCTTGTCGCAAATTCCTGCGATGAAAGTCCTGTCGATTGAATCGACGGGAACGCATAGAATGCGCCTTGCGGCTCATGACATTCCAGTCCGATCTCACGGAAGCTCTTCACCACAAGTCTTCTCCGTTGGTTATAGGATTCGACCATGCGATCCTTCTCTTCCATCCCGTTCGTCAAGGCTTCCAGGGCAGCCACTTGCCCCATGGTTGGAGCACACATAACCGTATATTGATGGATTTTCAGCATCGCAGCAATAATCTCAGGATGACCGCACGCATATCCCATCCGCCAGCCTGTCATCGCGAACGCCTTAGAGAACCCGCTTACGAGAATCGTACGATCCTTCATCCCAGGCAGTGATGCGAAGCTCACATGCTTCTGGTCATAAGTCAATTCCGCATAGATTTCATCCGAGATCACGATAAGATCGTTCTCTTCTACAATCTTCGCAATCGGCAACCAATCCTCACGCGTCATGATTCCACCCGTTGGATTGCTCGGATAGCACAGGATGAGCACCTTGGAACGTGGTGTAATCGCAGCTCGAAGTGATTCCGCAGTTAACTTGAACTGATCCTTCGCGAACGTCTCAATTCCGACAGGAACGCCGCCACCAATCGCAGTAATCGGCGAATACGTAATATAGCAAGGCTCTGGAATGAGAATCTCATCTCCAGGCGCAATTAATGCACGAAGTGCCAAGTCAATCGCTTCACTTCCGCCGACGGTGACGAGAATTTCATTTCCCGGGTCATATTCAACATGGAATTCATGATTCAAATATTGGCCAATCGCCTCACGCAGCTCCGGAATTCCCGCATTAGAAGTATATTTGGTCTTGCCGCGCTCCAAGGAGTATACGCATGCTTCGCGTACATGCCATGGGGTGCTGAAATCCGGCTCGCCTACCCCTAATGTGATAATATCCTTATTCCCTACTGCCAAGTCAAAAAACTTCCGAATCCCCGATGGCGGAATCGCACGTACAGCAGGAGCTAAATACGATGACATCGATTTATTTTGTTCTTCCTCTTTTATGATCATGGCTACTCTTCCTTTACGTTACGGTGAGATAATGAGACGGTGATCGTCTTCATGCTCTTCGAATATAATTCCATCTTGCTTATATTTTTTGAGAATAAAATGCGTCTTCGTCGATAGCACCGAATCAATCGGTGATAATTTATCCGACACGAAGCTGGCCACTTCCTTCAGGTTCTTTCCTTCTACCTCAACGAGCAAATCATATGCGCCTGACATGAGATAGACTGATTTCACTTGCGGGAACAAATAGATCCGCTCCGCAATCCCTTCAAATCCGCGTCCCCGTTCAGGTGTAATCTGAACTTCGATGAGCGCCGTGACTTTGTCGTCTTCTACTTTGCTCCAGTTCACAACGGTCGCATACTTGACGATTACATGATCTTCTTCAAGCTCCGCAATGGCCGTTTTGACTTCTGCTTCATTCACTCCGAGCAGCGTGGCGAGCAGCTCTGGATCCCGTCGAGCATCTTCTTTTAACAAGTCTAGAATTTGTAATTTTAGCGCGTTCATTTCACAGACCTCCCAAACCATAATAACTATATTACAACGAATACCAACTTCATGCAAAACAAAATAAACCTACAAAGTGGTGTTTTTGCATAGAAGCTATCTAGATACTTTGCGGGGACCCAAAAACAAAAAAACCGCTCCAGCGGGCGTTGCATTCCCTCTCGAAGCGGTACTTGACTCATTACATATAATACGGGTTCTTTCCGCTGCTCGGTGGCTGAGCCCCATGCATATGCGATTGATAATGCATCGGCTGCCCCATGCCGCTCATTTGCTGCTGAACGAACTGATCCGTCTGCTGATGTTTTTGCTGTGCTTGTAGAATTTGTTTATCGATGGATTGCTTTAGTGCAGGAGCCGGCTTCGAATACATCTGATTTTGCTGCATGAAATTGTAGAGCTCCCCCTGCATCCGCATGGAGTGATTCTGAAGTTCCATGAACATTTGGCGCACATTTGGGCAAGAAGCTTCTGTCGTTGCCGTCGTATATTCCGAAACTGTTCTTTTTAAATCCGTTAATACCGTTAGAAGCATATCTTTATCTTGCATAATGCCACCATGATGTTGTCCTTGTCCTTGATACTGCGTGTACACTTGTCATTCCTCCTTCATATGCGTGCGTTACTGAATTTGGCTTGGCGCCATCGACTGATGCTGCTGAAGTGATTGGATCAAAATTTGCATATGGTGGTGATGCTCTTTCGCCATTTGAGTGCACAGTTGCTTAACACCAGGATTCGTCGAATTGTTCGCAGCAACGGCGCATTGCTTGAGCAGCAAATCCTCATTCGTAATTGAATCGGAGATATAATCCAGTTCTTTGCCGGAAATCGGCTGTTGTTGCATCATGTTGTGCATTGCTTATTTCCTCCTTGTTGGGACACAGTACTCATTCTTCTTTAGAATGGACTAAGCCGAGAGGAATTATGTATCGGCTAAAAACTGGAAAATGCTCATGTCCACATCGTTCACATCCTAGCCTGACAATGCAAAAAGCCCCGTTCACGCCAATTGACGCAATAACGAGGCTTAATCATGTGATTCCATTAGAACAAATCCATACTCAAATAACGTTCTCCCGTATCCGGCGCCACCGCAAGCACGCGTTTGCCTGGACCCAGCTTTGCAGCGAGCGCAAGCGCGGCCCATACGGTCGCTCCCGATGAAGGACCAACGAGTATGCCTTCTTGACGAGCAAGCCGTCTCGTTGTCTCAAGCGCATCCTCATCTGCAACTTGAACGATCTCATCATACACAGATGTGTTCAGAATCGATGGGATAAATCCCGGGCTTGTACCGACCAGCTTATGCGGGCCTGGAGATCCGCCGGATAAGACCGGAGATCCCTTCGGTTCAACGACGGCAATGTGCAGTTCAGGCCATTGCTCTCGCAGCGTCTCCCCAGTACCGGTAATGGTGCCGCCCGTTCCAGCGGATGCGACGAATGCATCCAACCGACCTTCCATCTGTTTTATAATCTCGAGCGCTGTCGTGTGACGGTGCGCCCCCGGATTCGAACCATTCTCGAACTGATTCGGAATAAAACTGTTCTCGATCTCGCGAGCAAGCTCCTTCGCTTTGCGCAGTGCGCCAGGCATTCGCTCAGCGGCAGGCGTAAGCACGATTTCCGCACCGTAGGCTCGCAGCAGATTAATGCGCTCTGCCGTCATGTTGTCAGGCATGACGAGAATCGCGCGATACCCTTTGGCCGCTGCTGTCATGGCTAATCCAATACCGGTATTTCCGCTCGTCGGTTCGATAATGGTCGCACCTGGCTGCAGGACACCCACTTGTTCGGCATCGACAATCATTTGATACGCCGCCCGATCCTTTACGCTTCCGCTCGGATTGAACATCTCCAGCTTCACGAATACGTCCGCGTGCTGATCTGTCACCATTCGCATGAGTTGAACAACCGGCGTATCTCCGATCAAATCCGTAATATGCTGCACGACACGTGGCATACGCAGTCCTCTCTCTCCCTTAGCGGCTAAGTCGGTTAATCATCTTCTGGCGATCTTCGCCCGATAAGACATAAGTCACTTGGAAGCATCCTGTGCACACATACATGTTCACGTTGAACGGTGCTTCGACAAATGGCTGCCCTACGGCTTCAGGAATATTCGGCTGGAATGCGTTAGGCGCCGTTGCTTGCTTCCCGGCGAGCACCATATATTCGCGACAGTACATACATTCAGGCACTTCATCTTGCTGATCCAAGACTTGTTCAACGGTCTCTTCATAACGGCCCATCTGCTCGTCATCTTCCGTGACGGCATCAAGCTGCACCTGCAGCGTACGATAACCTTTCAGTTCATTATTGCAATGCGGACATTCTTCCTCTGGGCCGATCTCCTCATCCCATACAATCTCCGTATCACACCAAGGACAAATTACTGGTTCCATAGTCTATTCCCTCACGATTCTTAAGTTCTATATGTTTATCCAATAAATAACACCAATCACAACAAAGATGAGTGCTAGCGCAAACAACGTTCCCCATAAATATTTCATCCGTTTAACGATTCCCCTTCTCTATCCAAGCTTCTAAGACAGTCCTGCACTAATAATAAAAGACAACGAGATCGAGATCATCATCGCAATAAGCCCTACGGCCCGATTATCTTTGCCGATCTCCTCATCAATATGAAACACAGGCGTCAAAAACTCAAATAAGAAATAAGCAATGATTAAGAGTACGAATCCGAAGGAGGCCCAGGCGAGCGATTCATAAATCGTCCTGGCCTCTTGAATACTCGAGCGAAAAATATTGCATATACCAAATATTTTGCCGCCCGTTGCCATGGCGACAGCCACATTCCCACGCCGAATTTCTTCCCAACACCGGTATTTGGTGAACAGCTCAAAACAAGCTAAGAAGACGATCAGCGCAAGAACAGCGACTGAAAAATAAGCTACCATTGAGAAATAAGGATTTAAGAGCAACGTCTCCAGTTGATTCCCCATGCCGATCCTCCTCACCCATCATCAATTCACCGCAAAGATCTCCATTAAGACAATTCAGCGACTGTCACGCCAGATCCGCCTTCGCCATAGTTACCAAGGCGATAGCTCTTTACGTGACGATGCTTACGCAAGTATTCTTGAATCCCCGTGCGCAGAATGCCTGTTCCTTTGCCGTGTATGATATAGATCTGACCCAGATTCGATAAGAAAGCCTCATCAATGAATCGGTCCACTTCCATAAGCGCCTCTTCGAGGTTCGCTCCCCGCAGGTCGAGCTCCGTACGCACATTGTCATCCCGTGTCCGTTTGACACTTGTAACATGACGCTGCTGCTGCACTTTGGCTGTCGCAGCCGCCTGCACCATTTCTAGATCGTTCAAGCTAACTTTCATCTTCATAATCCCAAGCTGTACAACAGCTTCTGTACCTACCATCTCGACGACATGCCCCCGTTGATTCAAGCTGTAGACCATAACTTCGTCTCCCGCTTGGATCGGTCTCGCCTGCTTGGTCTTCGCACGTTTTGGTGCTTGCGTACGGCGCGCAGGTTCGGCTTCATCCAATTGGCGACGCGCTGCAATCAGCTTGTGTTCCTTGACCGAGGCGCCTTCCTCCATCGCGAGCTTACGCAAATCTGCAATAATAGTCTCGGCTTCACGACGCGCCTTGCTAACCACTTCACGCGCTTCTTCTTCAGCCTTAGCAATCATCTTATCACGTTGCGCATCAAACCGCTCCCGCTCGCTCTCTTGCTGCTTGCGGAGCGCCTCAAGCTCACGACGCAGCTGCTCGGCACTGACGCGTTCCGCTTCTGCGCTTAAGCGATTCTCTTCGAGGGAAGCGATCATACTCTCGACGCGCATATCCTCTTCTTTGACATTACCGCGTGCATGTTCAATGATTTCATTCGATAATCCGAGCCGCTCCGCAATTGCAAATGCATTACTTCGTCCAGGCACACCCACGAGGAGACGATACGTTGGACTGAGCGTTTGTACATCAAATTCCATACTGGCGTTAATTACGCCTTTACGATCATAAGCATAAGCTTTGAGCTCACTATAATGCGTTGTCGCAACCATCCGGCAGCCTTTCGCATGAATATGCTCCAGGATCGAGATCGCAAGCGCCGATCCTTCGGCAGGGTCCGTACCTGCTCCAAGCTCATCTAAGAGAACCAAGCTCTTCTCCGTCATTTGCTGCAGGATCCGAATAATATTCGTCATATGGCTGGAGAAGGTACTGAGGCTCTGCTCAATACTCTGCTCATCTCCAATATCGGCATAGATCGCATCGAAGACACACATCTGACTGCCGTCTTCAGCTGGAATGAACAACCCCGACATCGCCATGAGACTTAGCAATCCAATCGTCTTCAGCGACACGGTCTTACCACCTGTATTCGGCCCCGTCACGATAATTGAAGTAAACGAATTCCCGAGCTCCAGATCGATCGGTACGACTTTATCCAAGTCAATCAACGGATGGCGCCCCTTACGCAGCTTCATAAAGCCGCGATCATTCATCATCGGCAAGGTGGCCTTCATGACATGAGCAAGACGAGCTTTGGCAAACATGAAGTCGAGGTCTCCCATAATTTCGACATCCGCCCGAAGTAGAACTTCCTGTTCTCCCGCTTCGGATGACAATCGATATAGAATTTTCTCGATTTCTCGTTCTTCCTTCAATCTTGCCTCACGAAGCTTATTATTCATAGCCACAATCGATTCGGGCTCAATGAACATCGTAGCCCCCGAACTCGATTGGTCATGTACGATACCACCGAAATGCGAACGATATTCGCTCTTCACGGGAATAACGAATCGATCATTCCGGATGGTAATCAATTGATCTTGCAGCATCTTCGATACGGAAGACGAACGAATCATCTGTTCTAATTTCTCACGAATTCGAACCTCGCCATTGCGCAACTCCCTGCGAATGAGTGCAAGCTCGGCACTCGCTTGATCCATAACATCCGCTTGATCGTCGATACAAGCTTTGATTGAATCTTCAAGCGGCTTCTGATCTGTGATCAACTGACTCAGGTCATGGATGAGCGGTACCGGCTCGTCATCATGCACCTGTTCAATGAAGCGCTTCACTCTTCTTCCGCCGAAGATCGTGTTCGCAATATCAAGGAGTTCATGTGCATTCAGCATGCCCCCGATATGCGCGCGTCTTAAACTGCTGCGTATATCTACAATGCCCCCGAATGGCGCGCTTCCTTTGAGTCGATCGATGGTGTACGCTTCATCTGTTGCCTGTAAGAGCCGCTTCACATCATTTAGAGAAGATACAGGTTGCAGTGATTCCGCCATTTCTTTCCCAATACTCGTCGAAGCATGGCTAGCTAATCTATGTAAAATCTTCTCATATTCCATCGTTCTAAATATTTTCTTATCCACTGAGCAATTCAGCTCCTCTCGATGTTATTATAGCCGAACCGCGCACGTAAAGCCATGTTCGGGCTTTTTTTCACCTGTACTCATAATGTTCGCCAAGAAGGGTAAAATAATCGTTGAACCCGTTGTAATGATTAAATTAAAGGAGGATTCACATGAATTTTCTTGGCCACGTTGTTCGATTTATCGTCTCGGCGCTTGTACTACTCGTCGTCAGCTGGATCGTCCCTGCCTTTAAAATTGGAGGATTCTGGAGCGCATTGTTCCTTGCCCTTGCGATTGCCATCATTGGATGGATTATCGAGAGCATCTTCGGCACAAAGGTAACGCCATTTGGCCGCGGTATAGTTGGTTTCTTAACCAGTGCGCTTGTCATTTGGGTTGCTCAATTCTTCATCGGCGGTGTGTCCGTATCCGTCATCGGTGCGATTCTCGGTGCGCTTGTGATCGGACTGATCGATCTATTCATTCCGGTCTCTACCCCATACGAAGCCGCGAAATGATCCTGCACGTTCGATAAATCAACCATCGCACCATATATCACAAAAAGAGCGGTTGTGCATGCAGTTCCCCCGCATGACGTAACCGCTCTTTTTGTGCGCATAGGCCCGCTACAGTTAACTTCCTGTAATTCGCGTAATAAACTGTGCGGTCGCTGCAATAATATCTGGCATATGGTTGCTGATCTGGCGTGATACCCAGCTTCCCTCAAGCATCGATTTCACTTCGGGCGCCTTCATGTATTTGGCCAAATAAATGATAATAATGGAGATAACGATCCACTCGAAAACACCGAATATAGCGCCGGACCATCGATTTAATCGATGAATCCCTGGTGCCTTTGCAATAAAATTCAGGAAGCCCCCTGCAATAACGAGCACATATTTCATCACTAGGAACAAGACGATAAAGGCCAAAATACTGGAGAGCGTTACATTCAGCCCTGTTGTCTTTCCCAACCAGCCGCTAAGTTGTTGGTAATAAAGAATCGAGATAATGAATGAAAAACAAATGCCAAATATCGATACGAACGTATTAACGAACCCGCGAATATACCCGTAGACTCCGGCAATAATCGCAATCCCCAGCCATACATAATCAATCACGTTTACCTGCATATCGGATAACCCTCTGTCATTCTGTCTGTCCTGTTAGTTCTGATCAATGAGTTCGATCCACTCATTGTACTCTTGTTGGAGTTTCGCGTATTCTTCCTGCAGCTTACGGTATTCTTCAGCCACTTGATTCTCTTGATCAGCACCAAGCTCGCGTTCCGATTGAAGTAAGCGATATTGATGGGAGACGACCTCGAATTGTTCCTTTAGTACACTCAGCTCATCGTACGCATCATTTAATGAACGCTCGAGCACCTCGCTGCGTTCCACTGCTGCACGGAACTGCTCTTGCTCTTGATCAAGCTTCTCCTTCAGACCATCGCGTTCATCCTGCCATTGCAATTGATCCAGTTCAAGCTGTTCTTTATCGGACCGGATCCGTTCAGCCGTCACCGCCAGCTCTTCATTGGTCGCAGCCAATTGGGCATTCAATGCCTTAAGCGGAGCAAGCTCCTCTAGCAGTTGTTCGAATTGAAGCTGTTCGTCTGTTAGCTTCGATTTCTCATCCTGCAGTTCTTGCTCCAACAAGCTGTTGCGAGCAGCCAGCTCACTCTCCGAAACACGCAGCGATTGCTCCCGCTCTTCCAGGTCGTAGATTCGAGCCTGCAACTGCTTGATATCCTGTTGTTTCGCCGATAAACTTGCTTCGAGTTCCATATATTTCGCTTGGGTCGCTGCAAGTTGTTCTTCCATTTGCAGCTTCTCTTCTTGGATTAACTCATCATAATAAGACTTCATATCTTCCAGCTCAACGTCCGCGTTCAGCTTCGCATGTAAGAGGTCCTTCTCGCATTTTTCCTTCAGATCAGCAAGTTCTTCCTCGTATTGCAGCTGCTTCTCAGACCATTCTTGCTCGGAGATTAGTTTGTATTCCGATAGCTCTTGCTCCGCTTGCAGCATGAATTCTGCAAGCTCTTCCTCGGACTTCTTCTGAAGCTGCTCGATCTTGACTGTGGAGTCCTGCTTCGCGGCAGCGATCTCGCGATGATACTGCTGCTCCGCTGCTTGCTGCTGTAATTCGTATTG
Source organism: Paenibacillus guangzhouensis (assembly GCF_009363075.1). Classification (NCBI taxonomy): domain Bacteria; kingdom Bacillati; phylum Bacillota; class Bacilli; order Caryophanales; family Paenibacillaceae; genus Paenibacillus; species Paenibacillus guangzhouensis. The sequence goes on from NZ_CP045293.1 coordinate 4,016,150, forward strand.
TTCCATGAGCTCGGCCAATTCTTGCTCCGATTGCAATTTGAGCGCCGCTAGCTGTTGTTCTGATTGCGTTTGTGTATCATCAATCTGCTGTTCGAGCTGCGACTTCATCGACTCGAATTGTTCCTCGAACTGCGATTTCAGTGCAGCGAGACGCTGCTCCGATTGAGATTTCTGTTGGTCATGTAGTGTCTTCACTTCCGCGAGCTGTTGCTCGAGCTGTTCCTTCATCGCCTTGTACTCTGATTCGTACTTCGCTTTCAAGTCTGTGAGCTGCTTCTCTGCCGTTGTTCTGGCCTGTACCGCATTCGCCTTCACTTCCGTCACTTGTTTCTCAGCTTGCGCCTTCACTTCCTGTATTTCCTTCTCTGCCTGCGCTTTCGCTTCTTGCAGCTGCTGTGCTGCCAGTGCTTTGGAATCATCCACTTGCTTCGCCGCTAGATTCTGCACATCGGCAAGCTGTTTATCCATTGCGGTCTTCGCTGATGCAAGCTGCTGTTCAAGCTGTGTGATCTGCTCTTTCAGCTTCACTTCGCTCGACTTCAGCGCCTGTTCGCGCTGTACCGCTTGCCCCAATTGCGAACGAAGATCGCCCGCTTCCTTCTTCGCCGTATTCCATTGCCCCTGAAGGGAAGATAGTTGATTATTCTGCTTCGTCTCCAGCTGAGATAATTGCTCTTTATGTACGTTCTCAGCTTTTGTTGCCTGTTCCTTGAACTGCGCTTCACGCTGAGCGGATTCATCCTTATATTTCGACTCCAGTTGCGTAAGCTCTTTGTGACGCTCTGCCCCAAGCTGCTTCAACTGCTCTTGATGCTTCAGCTCGGCCTGCGTCAGCTTCTCTTGATGCTCTGCGTTCAGCTTCGCCATCTGAGCCTTCTGCTCATCAATCAACTTCAATTTCTCTTGCACTTGCTGCTTCTGATCTTCCAGCTGCTTCTGTGCCTGTTCCTGCTTCACAGCCTGTTCGGCACGTGTGCGGTGCAGCTCCGCTTGAATTTTATCGTAATCTGCTTTGATCTTATCGATATTCTCCTGATGACGACGCGCGTCCATCAGCTGTTCCGCCATATGTACCGCTGCAAGAACAGCGATCCGTGGCACATCTAATCTTGGATTTCCTTTTGCAATCTCAACCATATGATCATTGACGTAGTCCGCCACCGTTTTTACGTAGTCTTTACTAGAGGTTCCGACAAGTTTGTATTGTGCTCCGTAGATTTCTACGGTTACGCGGGTACGATCTTCGGTAGTCATGGTCGTTGTCCTCCTCAACATCTTTTTGTACAAAAAAAACAGCCACACCGATCCCTCTGATTACATTCGATGTGACTGTTCGTATTTCCTGCTATTTTCTTAATTCCGCCTCAAAAGATTGTTCCAGGCGGTTTACCACCTTGCCATGTACTTCTGTCACTTCTTCATCTGTCAACGTGCGTTCTAAGTTGCGATATACAAGCGAGATCGCTACGCTCTTCTTGCCTTCGCCAAGCTTCTCGCCCATATAAATATCGAACACTTGGATCGACTCTAGCAAATCGGATGCTTCTTCACGCGCAGCCGCAACCATATCGCCAACAGCGACACCTGTCGCAACTACAACCGCAATATCGCGCTGTACCGCAGGGAATCGCGGCAAGGATTTATAAGTCACTCTGAAATCAGCTGCTTCATAGAGCGGAGCAAGCTGCAATTCCGCGACATAGGTGTCATCGAGGTCCTTGTTCTGTTGAATTTCCGGATGCACTTGACCGATTGCGCCAATGCGTTCCTCACCCAGATAGATCGACGCCGAGCGTCCTGGATGATAGCCTTGCGGCTGATTGGAAACATAACGAATTTGACCTTCAACGCCAATGTGAGCGAAAATCGCTTCCAGCACACCTTTAGCGTCATAGAAATCGTATTTCTGCGCTTTGAGATTCCATTGTGCCGGTTGACGATTGCCTGCAAGCAGTAGACCGAACATTGGCTGCTCGCTTGGCAAATCCGTTAGAGTCTCTTCATTCGTCGAATAAAGGTTCGCAACTTCGAAGATGGCAATATCCTCTGTCTTCCGATTACGGTTGTAAGCTGCATTCTCCAGCAAGCTCGGCACGATACTCGTGCGAAGCACGCTGCGCTCTTCACTCATCGGCATGGACAGGGCTACAGCTTTCGATCCAACCGTTAAACCGCTGAACAATTCGTTTTGTGCCGGGTGCGTAAACGAGTAGTTCACAACCTCATACATTCCCATGCTCGTTAGCAATTGACGAAGTTCGCGGCGGATTTTTTGCGATTTCGAGTAACCGCCTGGTGTTGTTGCGCCTTCGATCAATGTCGTCGGAATGTTATCGTAGCCGTATAGACGCGCCACTTCTTCAATTAGATCGACATCGACTTTAATGTCGCCGCGACGCTTAGGTACCGATACGGTAACGATATCGCCTTGTTCTGTATATGCAAATTGAAGACGATCGAAGATCGCTTTCACTTCTTCAGCAGATAGCGTGGTTCCCAGGTAACGGTTCACTTTGGCAAGCGATAATGTGACAACCGTAGGTTCTGGCTTACTTACAACGGTATCTACGATGCCTTGAGCAACTGCCCCACCTGCACATTCAGCCATAAGTGCTGCTGCACGATTTAGCGCAGGGATAACCGCCTCTGGATTCACTTCTTTCTCGAACCGAATGCTTGCTTCCGAACGTAATCCTAACGCACGAGAGGTTTTGCGAACCGAACCACCGTCGAATTTCGCAGATTCCAGTACGATGTTCACCGTCTCCGAAGATACTTCCGAGTTCGCTCCACCCATCACGCCGGCAATTCCAATCGCTTTGTTCTCACCGTCTGTAATGAGCAGCATGGAGGATTCCAATTTACGTTCTTGATCGTCAAGTGTCACGAGCACTTCGCCTTCGCTTGCAAGACGTACGCCAACTTTGCCGCCAGCGAGTTTGTCAGCATCAAATGCATGCAGCGGTTGACCGTATTCAAGCATCACATAGTTCGTGATGTCAACAATGTTATTGATCGGACGTACACCAGCCGCCATCAATCGATTTTGCATCCATTGCGGGGATGGACCAATCTTCACCCCACTGATGTAGCGAGCGGCGTAATGGCTGCACAATTCCGTTGCCGTAATGCTCACTTCGACAATATCTTTCGCATGCGCATTCGAAGCTACGGCATCCACATCCACTTGCGGTAATTTCACTTCACGCCCGAGGATCGCTGCAACCTCGTATGCTGCACCGAGCATGCTCAAGCAGTCCGAACGGTTAGGTGTTAGATCCAATTCAAGAACATGGTCATCAATCGCGAGGACATCGACGATCGGCGTACCGATTACCGTTGCCTTAGGCAAGACCAAGATGCCTTCTTGCTGTTCTTTTGGTAGCAGCTTGTCGTTCAAGCCAAGCTCTTTCGCCGAGCAGATCATCCCGTGGGAGGCTACGCCGCGCAGCTTCGCTTTTTTGATTTCCATTCCGCCAGGCATAACAGCTCCGACAAGGGCCACAGGTACCTTTTGGCCTGCATCCACATTTTTCGCGCCGCACACGATTTGCAGCAGTTCTTCTTCACCGACATTCACGGTACATACGTTCAATTTATCCGCATCCGGGTGTTTTTCCTTCGACTCCACATAGCCGACAACAACCTTGTTGACCCCTTTATTGCGGTTCTCGACAACGTCGATCTCAATCCCTGCATATCTAATTTTATCTGCGACTTGCTCCGCCGTCAGATCACTAATATCGATATAATCCTTCAACCATTGGTAGGATACTCTCATCGCTCATTCACTTCCTTCTTCTTTATAGAGGTAGTTCAACATGAACTAAGTGTTAAATCCGTGAAAATTGCTTCAAGAAGCGCAAATCATTTGTATATAGATGACGGATGTCGTCAATGCCGTATCTCAGCATCGCAATCCGGTCAATTCCAAGGCCAAATGCGAAGCCTGAATATTCTTCAGGATCGTAGCCGCCCATGCGCAATACTTCTGGATGCACCATACCCGAACCTAGAATTTCAAGCCAACCTGTATGTTTGCAAATTCGGCACCCGCTGCCGCCGCAAGTCACACACGTTACGTCAACCTCTGCGCTTGGCTCTGTGAACGGGAAGAAGCTTGGACGCAGACGAATTTGTGTCTCTTTACCATACAATTGCTGTACGAATTGAAGAAGCGTCCCTTTCAAATCGCTCATGCGAATGTTCTTGTCGACCACAAGACCTTCCATTTGGTAGAACTGGAACGAATGCGTCGCATCGTCGTCATCGCGGCGGAACACTTTGCCTGGGCAGATGATTTTAATTGGCCCTTGCCCTTTTTTCGCTTGCATTGTACGGATTTGGACCGGTGAAGTCTGCGTGCGCATAAGAATCTCGTCCGTAATGTAGAAGGAGTCCTGCATATCGCGCGCAGGATGGTTCTTCGGCAAGTTGAGCGCTTCGAAGTTGTAGAAGTCGTTCTCTACTTCAGGCCCTTCCGCAATCTCATAACCCATCCCGATGAAAATATCTTCAATATCCTGAATGACTTTATTCAGCGGATGCACTGCACCTGCGTTCATCGGGCGACCTGGCAATGTCACATCAATCGTCTCTGCAGCGAGACGTTGTGCTGTCTCTTCTGCGCGGAATTTCTCTTGCAACGTCGTAACCAGTCCTTCGATCGCACCACGTACCTCATTCGCCACTTGCCCGATAACTGGACGTTCTTCCGCACTTAAGCTTCCCATCCCACGAAGCACTTCCGTGAGCTCGCCTTTCTTACCAAGGTATTTCACGCGCAGTTCGTTAAGCTCTTGCGGGTCCAACACTTTGGACAGCGCAGTGACTGCGATTTCCTTCAGTTCCTCTAACCGTTCTTTCATCAACATCAGGTTGACCCCCCTATAGAAATAATGACTATACCTTACCAACAAAAAAAGGCCTCTTCTCCCGTAAGGGACGAAAAGACCGTGGTACCACCCTTGTTAGACAATATCCCGATCCGCACGGTTGTACGACTGGATATTCTCTCACTCATCGAATAACGGTTCGAAGCCGGTATCTTCTACTGAACTAGGATTGGCCTGTCGTTCAAAGAACTGCTCAAGAGTGAATTTCGGCAGCCTATCTCTGCAGAGATGCTCTCAATCTCCGGCATCTCCTCCCTGGTCTAGAGGTACTGCGTACTTGTCTCTATCATCGCATTTCATTCATTTCAACAATCAGGTTATATTATATGCAAAAAATTGCTTGGTTGCAAGCTATCGCACCAACCATCCGCCATCGACACAAAGAACATGACCATTCACGTAATCCGATGCGCTCGAAGCAAGGAAAACAATCGGCCCTTTCAGGTCTTCCGGCGTTCCCCAGCGGCCCGCTGGAATCCGCTCCGAAATCGATTGGAATCGATTCTGATCCGCACGAATTTGCGCCGTGTTATCTGTCTCCATGTAGCCTGGTGCGATTGCGTTCACCTGTACGCCTTTGGAAGCCCACTCGTTCGCCAGCGCCTTCGTAATGCCCGCCACCGCATGTTTGCTCGCCGTGTAGCCCGGTACATTAATACCGCCTTGGAACGTTAGCATCGATGCGATATTGATAATTTTGCCGCTGCCGCGTTCGATCATATGGCGCCCGACCTGCTGACAGAGGTAGAAGACCGTATTCAAGTTCAGATCAAGTACCGCTTGCCAATCTTCCCAGCTGTGCTGCGCTGCCGGCGTTCTGCGAATAATCCCCGCATTGTTCACTAGAATATCGATGCCACCAAAAGCTTCTATCGCTTGGCTAACGACGCCGTCCAACTCTTCATGCTTACCCAGGTCAGCTTGGATAAAAGCCGTTCTGCGACCAAGCTTCTCAATCGCCTTCATCGTCTCGCTCGCATCTGAATACGATACCGCAACGATATCGGCGCCCGCTTCTGCAAGCCCGATTGCCATTGCTCTGCCGAGTCCGCCAGAGACGCCAGTTACGAGCGCTGTTTTACCTTGCAATTCAAAAGTTCCCATTCGAAAGACACGCCCTCTCTCAAAATCGATCTATCATGACACCCGCTTGCTGATACTTCACATAAATTTCCTCTGACAACTTCGCATCCGTAATGATGCCATCTAATTCTTGGATAGAAGCCACGGTCCGAAGGGCACTCCGATCGAATTTCGAATGATCGACAACGGCATAGACCTTCTGGGCCATTTCCAGCATCGCTCTTTTCATCTCAATAAAATCACCCGTAAACACGGACAAGCCCTGCTCCAAATGAATCCCCGTCGCAGAGATGAACGCTGTCTGCACATTCAGCTTGCGCATATAATCGATCCCTTCGGTACCCGTCAGCATATTGCGTACGCGGTAGCCTCCAGGAACGACGAGACGAATCTGATCTTTCGCTGTTAGCGCTCCGATAATATGAAGATCGTTCGTAATGACCGTGTACGGCCGATTCTCTAGCAATCGCGCAATTTCAAGGGTCGTACTCCCCCCGTCCAGCGCAATGACCGCATCTTGCTCAATATATTTCAGTGCCCGCTCGGCAATCGATGTCTTATCTTCTCGATGTTGAATGATCGGCTCATAAACAGACAGCATCCCGAATTGATCTTGATGCTTCAGCATGGCTCCCCCATGGACACGGACCAGCAGCCCTTGCTCCTCCAGCTTGCTGAGATCCTCACGAATCGTCTTGCCTGTGACCTGCAGCTGCTCGCTGAGTTCATTCACAGACACTTCACGCTGCGAGAGCAATCGTTCCATAATTTTTTCATGCCGCAAAGTACTGTTCATTCGTTTCCAACCATCCAATCTCTAATTATATAGGCACTCATTGTACCACAGGCGAAGCACGTTATCTTAAATCCTGCATCGCAACCGCGTCCATATCTTCGAACGTCTGGTTCTCGCCTGCCATGCCCCAAATAAATGTATAATTGTTCGTCCCTACACCGCTATGGATCGACCAGCTCGGCGAGATAATCGCTTGCTCATTGCGCATCACCACATGGCGCGTCTCATTGGGTTCGCCCATCATATGGAATACAACGCCGTCTTGCGGCATATCGAAATACAGGTAAACTTCCGAACGACGATTGTGCGTATGACTAGGCATCGTATTCCACATATTGCCCGGCTTGAGCAGCGTCATGCCCATCACGAGCTGACAGCTCTGTACGCCGTTCTGATGAATGAAACGGTAGATCGTGCGTTCATTAGAACTTGTAATGCTGCCGAGATGGTTCGGTGATGCTTCTTCGAGCGCCGATTTGACCGTTGGATATTGCTTGTGCGCTGGCGTCGAATTCAAATAGAAACGTGCCGGAGCAGCCTCGTCCACACTCTCGAACAATACTTCCTGCGCGCCAAGGCCGATATACAAGCAATCCTTGGTCTGCATCTCGTAACGCTCGCCATCTACGGTAATGACGCCCGCAGGACCGATGTTAATGATCCCAATCTCGCGACGCTCGAGGAAATAAGCCGTTCCCATATCTTTCGCATCCGCCTCGAGCTTCACAGGCCCTTTCGTCGGCACCACGCCGCCAACGATAAAGCGGTCCACATGCGAGTAGACAAGATTCAATTGTCCTGGTGTAAATAATGTCTCAATCAAGAACTCTTGACGCAGACGGTCTGTATCAAACTGTTTTACTTCATTCGGGTGGGATGCATAACGAACTTCCATCATGATCAACTCCAATTCGTAGTATTTGCGTTCATTATAGTTCATTTGTTCGTTTATGTATATACAAATTTATATAAATGAACCTAAATGAACGAAACATGCACCTCCATTGTTTTCATATACGTTGAAAGCTAGGATATAGGTGATAATGAGGAAATGAAGCTTGCTGTCGTGTTTTTTTCAGGTACCGAACGCAAATTCTCAGAAAGCCAGGTGATGAATGATGGTGATCTTGAAAAATGTTAACCTCGCGCTTGCATTTCTCTTGGAGCTCTGCGCGCTTGCCGCTCTAGGTTATTGGGGGTTCACACGACCTGCCGGATGGCTCGTAAAAATCATCTTAGGGATTGGAACACCCGTCATGACGGCTTTTGTATGGGGCTTGTTCGTTGCGCCAAAAGCGACATACGTCCTGCCTGTCGTCTACAAGGAGATAATAGCCTTTGCGGTATTCGCCATCGCTGCGTTCGCTTTATACGCAGCAGGCAGATCGGAATGGGCACTATGGTTCGCCATTCTCGTTATTGGGAATCGCGTATTGATGTATGTGTGGAAGAATTAGGGATTGAGACATGTAAGCTTGGGAGCCACCTGATTAGGTGGTTTTTTTGTTGCGGTGTAGCATCTGGGGCAACGTGTCGGTTGAGGTCCGAAAGTAGATATTGATAAGATAGGAGCCAAAATAGGATGATCGCATTCCTATACTGGATTTTTGCAGGAAATTTGGAGTAATATGCGGCGATCGAGCTTCTACAGTGGATTTTTACAGGAACTTAGGCGGAGTATGATAGAATTGCGCGTTTTCGGGCTCGAGATGTTGCAATACTACAGGATAGCGCGGAGATTACGCGGAAATGAAGGGGTTATCTTTCAAATATACAGGATAGCTAGTTAAACTGACGCTACCATAAACACAGCATTCAATATACATATAAAGCCACCATCGGGTGGCTTTTCTCAGCTACGGGTGATGGGAAACTCCCTCAGTCTCGTCAGCCTCCAATATCGGCTGCCTCGAACAGCTTCGGGACGCTCGTCTGTTCGTGAGATCGTGCCGTTCGCACGATCTCACTAACAGACGGTCGAACCCATCCCGTGGCTTCGCTTCCCACACAGCCGCTCCAGTAAACTAAAAAAGCCACCCAATGGGTGGCTGTTTGTTATTATACTGGAGCGGGTGATGGGAATCGAACCCACGCTATTAGCTTGGAAGGCTAAAGTTCTACCATTGAACTACACCCGCGCGACCTTTAAAAAAAGATTAATGGTCGGGACGACACGATTTGAACATGCGACCCCCTGGTCCCAAACCAGGTGCTCTACCAAGCTGAGCTACGTCCCGATGCTGCGGTGCTTCTAGTATGTCACCATTGCGGCGACAAGTAATAATATATCACGGTTATTTATTCTTTGCAATAGTTTTTTTAAAAAATAAATTAAGAACGGCCTTCATCATAAAATGAGGCCGTTCTCAATCGCATAACGTGTCAACTGAACACGATTCTCCAAATGCAGCTTCTGCAATATATTTTTGAGATGGTTCTTCACAGTATGCTCCGAAATCTTGAGCACCTCGGCCACCTCGCGATTCGACTCGCCTTTCGCGACCCGCTCCAAGATTTCTTTCTCCCTCGCGGTCAACGGATTCATGGCGGCCTCAGGCTTCAGCTCCCGTGGTTGAAACTCCTGAAGCAATCGGAATGCCAATTCCTTCGACATCGGCGCCTCATCGATCGCGATCGCTCGCAAATACTCGTGCCATGCCGACGGCTTCAAGTTTTTGAGCAGATACCCTTGCGCTCCCCGCTTCAAGGCCTCGAAAAGATGCGTAATATCGTCCGAGACCGTGACCATCACGATTTTGACATAGGGATATGCCGCTTTGATATGTTTGGTCGCCTGCAGCCCGTCCATCTCCGGCATCGAAATATCCATCAAGATCAAGTCCGGCATATATTGCGCGGTCATTTCGATCGCCTCTAGTCCATTCTTGGCTTCGGCAACGACCTCGAACTCCGGATCAATCGAGAGAATATCCCGCATGCCTTCGCGACCATGCGCATGGTCGTCCACAATCAACACACGAAACGCCTTCATACGGCATCCCCCTTCCCTTTCTGAATCCGAACAACGGTAAATCCTTCTTCTCGTATGAACTCCAGCACCCAGCCCATTTGTCCTGCTCGATCCTTCATCATCTGAAGTCCATATTTTCCTTTCCCCTTCAACTCGAAGGGATAATCCTCGAATCCACGACCATTGTCTTTCAGCTCGCATCGAAACCCGTCGCTTGTCGATTGGCCGGTTAACCATACCCGCGTCGCTTGCGCATGCTTCTGCACATTCATAAGCGCCTCCCGCAGACAAGCGAACAGCTCAATTTTCTCCTTGGCAGAGAGCGGGTCTTCCGACAGCTGCCATTGGAGGCGGACCTCGATCCCCGTCTCGCGCTTGAACTCTTCGATCATCGTGAGGAGCGACTGCGACCATGGAAGATCCGCTGCTTCCGGCTCGGTCTGCAGATTACCGATTGCTTGTCTAACATCTTCATAGACATAGCGCACCTTCTCGCGAAGCTTGTCCAATTTATCGTTGCGTTCCTCGTCGGATTTCGCCATCTCCAATTGATCGAGCTTCACGGACAGCATGAACAGCGACTGCGAAATCCCGTCGTGCAGCTCGCGCGCAAGCTTCTCTCGTTCTTGCAGCGCGGCCTTTACCATCCGCTCTTCATTCAGCTTCTCCTGCGTTTCCTCCATCTTCTTAAACAAGCCGCGCATCATCGTAATCGTCACTAGAAATACGATCACCGTGGCGAGCAAATTCCCGAGGTCCATCGAGATATAAGGCAGCAAGAACGTATGCCGCGCATACTCCCAAAGCCCAATCGTTACGGTCGGGATGCAAAGAATCATCCATTTAAGCGATTTATAAGACATTATGCCTCATATCCTTTATTCGTTGTTGCCGCGATCCGCCTAACCGTACAGGTACACGAGCCGAGCTGCCCCGACAATCCCTGCGTGATCCCCGAGCTGCGCCGGAACGATCGGAACCGTCTCCGAATCCCGATACACCTGCATCACGTTGGCATATACCTTGGATCGTATCCGCTCGAATAGAAAATCACCCTGTGAGGTAATCGCGCCCCCAATAATCATCGCCGAAGGATTGAAAATATTCAAGAGGTTCGCAAGACCAACAGCGACAAATCCCGCATAATTGTCAATGATGTCATGCGCTGCAGCATCGCCTTGGCGAGCAGCCTCGAACAACAGCTCCGGCTTAACGAAATCAGGACCTCCCTGCTCCGCAGCGGCCTTTATCTGCCGAATCAACGCTGTGACCGAAGCGTATTGTTCCCAACATCCCGCACTACCACAGTTGCACGGCACGCCGCCATGAACGATCACTTGATGCCCTACTTCGCCCGCATAACCATCCCGGCCTCGGAAGGGTTGCTTATTCAAGATGACACAACCTCCGACGCCGGTGCCAAGCGTAACGCATACGAAATCATTCCATGCCTGGCCTGCCCCAATCCAGGCTTCCCCAAGCGCAGCAGCGTTTACGTCATTGTCCACAACGGCCGGCAGTCTCGAGACCTCACTAACCCATGCAGCCGACAGCATATCCGCCCATCCTGGCAAATTGCCCGTCGCTCCCGTGACACGTCCTGTACGGTGCTGTACCTGTCCAGCGGTCCCAACGCCCACCCCTAACAGTTGAACCTCTATCTCACCTGCCTTGGCGATCAATGATTGAATCATCTCCCGCAAGCGATCCCTTAACGACGAAGAACCGCTTGCTGCTTCTGTTGGCATGCGATCCGTATAGACGATCTCGCCGTTATCCAGGACGATGCCTGCCTTTACATTTGTACCTCCAATATCAATTCCGATTGAGCCTCTCCGCATCTCATTATTCCCCTTCAGCGCCTCAAATTAGTATAGTTTATCCATAACCGCCTTCGCCGTCCGTTCCACCGCACGGTTCGTCTGTTCCTTGTGCTGCATCGAAGTTGCTGTCGTTAGAATATCCAGTACATGAATTTGCGTGATTTTCGACTTGAACGCTCCGCCTTCGAGCGGATTTTCCTTGGTATACGAGAGCAATACCGCATCGGCATATTGCGTAATCGGCGATTTCGCATGACTCGTTAAACAGATGAAATAAGCCCCATTTTCCTTCGCGCTTCGAACGGTATCTACTACATCCTTGGTGCTCCCAGAAGTCGATACCGCAAACAATACATCATTCGGCCGCATTAATGTTGCCGCCATCGCCATCACATGCGAATCGGTGATACATTCCGTATTGAAACCAAGGCGCATGAATCGGTACTTTGCATCCTCCGCCGTGAACGCAGATGACCCAACCCCAATAAAATAGATTTTACCTGCCCGCTGCATCGCATCGATCGCGCGCTGCATTTCCTGGACGTCCAATAACGCGAGGGTATTCTCCAGAAAAGATTTATTCTCCAGCGTAATCTTACTCGCAATAGTCGCGAGCGTGTCATCCGCTTGAATTTCCCCCGCTTCGCTCGATACCCGATGAACCAACTCTTGGGCAAGCGACAACTTAAACTCTTGATAGCCCTGAAAACCGAGCTTGCGGCATAACCGCAGTACAGAGGCGTCCCCCGCTCCCGCTTTTTCCGCCAAATCCGTCAACGTCGCATAGACGACCGATTCCGGGTCACGTTGAATAACCTCTGCGATCTTTCTCTCTGTACGAGACAACGAATTATACATACTATCCATCATGACTAACGTATGAGATCCTTCTATTCCTTTGTTCAATGCTGCTCGTTCTCCTTTATTCTGCCGTAACGTTATGCCTCGCTTGGATAGCGTCAACGAATCGCTCAGTTATGCTCTGCGGTCTCGTAATGGCCCCCCGACAACAACCGCATACGCACCTATCTCTAATAGTTCCGCTGCCTGTTCAGGCGTATAAATGCGGCCTTCAGCGAACACTGGAATTGGCACGCGTTGCGATAATTCCTGAACTAGCGTCATATCAGGTCCCTCGAACGCTGGGCTGTAATCGGTATAGCCAGACAACGTCGTTGAAATAATGTCGAAGCCGAGACGATAAGCTGCAAGTCCTTCTTCGAGTGTTGAAATATCCGCCATCAATAAGCATGAATAATTGGCCTTAACCTTCCGGATGATATCCTCCAACTTCTCGCCATCCGGTCTCTCACGTAATGTCGCATCCATCGCCACGATATCGGCCCCTGCCTTCACAACCGCTTCGACATCGCTGTATTTCGGGGTAATATAGATGTCCGAATCCGGATAATCTACTTTCCAGAGTCCGATGATCGGTAGATCCACTTGCTCACGAATCGCTGCAATATCAACCGGTGAATTCGCTCGAATGCCTGCCGCTCCACCACGCGCTGCGGCTACGGCCATCTTCGCCATCACATCACTTCCATGCAAAGCTTCCCCGATTAATGCTTGACACGAGACGATCAATTTCCCTGCAAAACGTTGAATAAGATCCTGTTGATTCATGTTATACACATCCCAGCTGATAGATTTGTTAAACACGGGCAGCCATTTTGATTTCCGGCGCAATACTCCACTTTATATATCAATAACGGCGGTTTACTCCAGATTAACATCGCCTGAACGCACTGTAAACCCATTATTATACAAAAATAAACCTGGAATCTTATCCATTTGATGAAAAAAAACGAGTGTGATTGAAGAGGAATCCCTTCATCCACACTCGTTCCCTATACGTTCACATCGCTACCGGATGCTGCGTGTTGAATCTCTAATAATGAGCTCCGGCTGCAGCTTGACGATCGTGCTGCGCTTACTCGTACCTTGAATCTGCTTCATGATGAGCTCCACAGCGGTTCTCGCGATTTGCGTCGCAGGCTGCCTAACTGTTGTTAAATGAGGCCGCAACGATTCAGCAAGATACTGATCATCGAATCCGACAATCGAGACTTGATCCGGCACCCTGATTCCCGCTTCCGATAAGGCATTTATCGCCCCAAAGGCTAGATTATCATCCCCGGCAAAGATAGCTGTCGGTAACCGATCCTCTTGAATCCATCGCCGTACGATATCATATCCGTCTGAAATCGAAAATTCTGCCTCCTCCACAATAAATGGCGCCAGTCCAGCTTCGGATAATGCGCGCAGAAAGCCTTTCTCCCGATCGATGGAGCTTCGAAACACGCGCGGGCCGCTAATATGAGCAATCCGTGTATGGCCTAATTCAATCAAATATTTGGTTGCATCATACCCGCCCTGATCATTATCAACGATGACACTGGAGACCGACGGCGTGTTCAACTGGTTATCGACGAGCACGAAGGGAAGCTTCCGCTTCTTCAATTCCGTCACGTAATCAAGTTCATGGATCGGAGAGAGGATAATGAGGCCATCGACTCGCTCCTCTTGAATCAAGTAAGGATTCTTGTCATCCTTATCCTTGGATACAGACAGCACCAGGAAATAGCCATGCGTTTCTAATTCTGAAGTAATCTCATGCATAATTTCATCCAGAAAAGAGTCATGCAGTGTTGTTGCAATGAGACCCACGATGCGCGTCTTCCCCCGGGCAAGCGTCCTAGCCGCCGCATTCGGAACATAATCCAGCTCTTTGACTGCATCGAGCACCCTTTGCCGATTTTTCTCACGAACAGAAGGTGAATTATTCAGAACCCGGGATACCGTGACCACGGATAAACCCGATTTTTTTGCCACATCAAAAATACTGACCTTCATCCCGCTTCTCTCCACCCACCATAGGGCAACCCCTATTTATTCAGACGCTCCAACAATTTCGTAATTTTTTCTTGGATGCCAGGCAGCGCCGCTTCCACCTTCTGATCTCCATTCTGAACGGACTGGAATTCATTGATGAGCAACTCGTTCAACTGCGAATAATTCGAGATCAGATGGTTATAAGATTCGACACCATATTTATTAGCACCTTCATACACTTGCTTAATAACCTGAGGATCAACGCCCTCAAAGCTATTATAATATTTCTCCTTGGCATTGTCATTGACTGGAGGCGTACCGCCACTGAGCTCGATTGACTTTTCCTGCACATCTGTCGTCAGCATATATTTAATGAACTCATACGCCTCTTTGGGATGCTTCGAATCTTTCAAGACGAACAATGGGTCGACATAGAGTACGCTTCGCACATCTGGATTTCCGCCAATTGGAACCGCAGCGACACCAACTTTGAAATTAAAGTCCTTCTGGCTTGCGAGACTCCACGAACCGACGACCGACATCCCGATTTTTCCGGAGAGGAACGGATCTCCGAATTGGCCGGCTACCGCTTTGGAGAAAGCAGGAGGCGGAGATACCTTCTGATCCCAGATCAACCCGATCCATTTCTGGTAGGCCGCAATCGCTTCCGGAGAGCCGAAGTATGTCTCACTTGGTTTGCCTCCATTGGTCCATGCATCATCAGAGTACACTTTGGCACCGAAGTAAGCCGGGCGCATATCCAGCTCACCCCATCCAAAATCAACACCATATTGCGTCTTCGTGATGTCATCGCTAACCACTGTTAACTTCTTCGCAATCTCTACCATTTTATCGAACGTCCAGCTCTTATCTTCATAATCCGATGGCGGATACGGTACGCCGGCCTGGTCGAACATATCCTTGTTATACAACATTAACGTTACGTAGTTGTTCGAAGGAATACCATAGGTCTTTCCGTCTACTTTATAGATGTTCATCAATTGTTCTTGAATGCCGTAATCGGATGCTTTGAAGTTATCTGTCTTCATAATGTCCGTAAGATCCGTCAGTAGTCCCTTATTGTAATACTCCATGAAGCCGCCGTAGCCGAAGTGGGATGTAATGTCAGGCGATTTTTTGGCAGCGATGTTCGCTTGCAGCTTAGAGTCGAATTGCTCGTATGGCGCTTTATCGACCTTCACTTTAATATTCGGGTGTTTGCTCTCGAAATCCGGAATCAGCTTCTCTACGAACGTGCGGTCCGGTGAATCAATCGTATAATACGTAATCGTGACCGGATCCGAGCTGCTTCCTTCCGAAGATCCTCCTTTCCCGCATGCTGACAAGAAGAGCGTGAGCAGCATGGATGTTGCAAGTAGAACCAACCACATTTTACGACCGTGTTTCATTCTGATATCCCCCTTAACAATGTGAATATACATTAATTAATCGCAGAACGATTACTTAATACCTGTAAGTACAATCCCTTCCGTAAAGCGCTTCTGAGCGACGGCGAACAACGCTACGACAGGAATCACCGCCATAATCGCTGCACACATGAGCAGGTTCCAAGG
This sequence comes from Paenibacillus guangzhouensis, assembly GCF_009363075.1. Classification (NCBI taxonomy): domain Bacteria; kingdom Bacillati; phylum Bacillota; class Bacilli; order Caryophanales; family Paenibacillaceae; genus Paenibacillus; species Paenibacillus guangzhouensis. The sequence goes on from NZ_CP045293.1 coordinate 4,032,130, forward strand.
GGCAATGCGGAATTTGGATGAGATCATGGCCGCCATCCCGATCGGCAGCGTGAATTTCTCCTGCGAATTCAAATACAAGACCGGTGCCAAGAGATCATTCCAACTCCATACGAAAGAGAAGATTGCGACCGTCGCTAGCGCAGGGCCTGAGAGCGGCAAGGCGATGCTCGTGAACATTCGAATCACCGACGCGCCGTCGATTTTCCCGGAATCATACAGCTCATTCGGAAGCGTATTGAAGAACTGCCGCAATAAGAAGATCTGATACGCGGACCCAAAAAAAGCAGGTACAATCAATGGTAAGAACGTATCCATCCAATCCAGCTCCGAGAACAATAGAAATTGCGGAATCATAATGGCCGGATAAGGCAGCATCATCGTCGAGATCATGAGCATGAACATCAAATTTCGCCCTTTGCCACGATACCGGGAGAACCCATAGGCAACGACAGCCGACGAGAAAACGGTTCCAATAACAGTAAACACAGCAATAATGATACTGTTCTGATACAACACGCCGAACTTAATCTCATCATTCGTGAACAATTCCTTGAAGTTCGCCCATTGAAAAGATTGTGGAATCCACGTTGGAGGAAAGAGCAGCATTTCGCTCTTCGTCTTAAGCGACGTCGAGATCATAAAGAAGATGGGCGAGATCATCGCGGCTGTACATACGATTAGAATGAGAAAAGCGAGCCCGCGGCTGATGAAATGTTTGTTCATCATGATTCTTTGCCCCCCTCATAGTACACATAGCGGTTGGATGTCTTCATGATGATGTACGTGATGATCAACACGGCAATGAGGAGCAGCCATGCCATAGCGGAAGCGTAACCTAAACGGAAGTTCTTAAAGGCTGATTCGTATAAGTGGTAGACATAAAATCTCGTGGAGTAATTCGGACCGCCTTGGGTCATTACATAGGCTGGAGTAAACACTTGGAAGGATTCAATAATGGCCATAATTAATTGAAATAAGAAGATCGGAGAAATCATCGGGAACGTTACATTCCAGAATGTGGACCATCGGCTTGCGCCATCTAGTCTAGCCGCTTCCAGCAAGCTTGCCGGCACGCCTTGCAGTGCTGCGAGGAAGATCAACATCCCTGCGCCCATTCCCCAGAAGGACATAATGATCAGCGCCCATAAGGCAAGATGTTCATCCAAGAACCAGAGCTGCGGCTTCACACCGAACCAAGATAAGATGTAGTTAAAAAAACCGATCTGAGGATTGAAAATCCAGAACCAGAGCAATGACATCGATACCCCGGACACCATACTCGGAAAATACATCGCCGTTCGGAAGAAGCCTTGGGCAGGTATTTTCTGATTGATTAACATCGCGAAGATCAGCGATAGGATCAAGGTAAGCGGCACACTGATAATCGTGTACTTGAAGGTCACCCAGATCGATTTGTAGAACAATTCGTCTTGGAATAGTTCTTGATAGTTCGCAAGACCAACGAACTTCGGCGAGCTGATAATGTCATAATCCGTAAAACTGTATACCAGTGATGCTCCAATTGGGTATAATGCAAAGATAAGAAATCCGAGAAGCCACGGCATAATAAAGAGATAGAAATAGAAATTCTCTCTGCCGGTTGCGGATAATTTCATCCTGCCACCCTCCCCCTTTTTATTTTTAATGCCACCAAAATTAAAGGGCTTTAACTTTCAGATACAAAAAAACCTTTAACTTCTAGGGTGACACAGCAGACACCATACCTTAAATCCATTGAATCTATTATTAGATACAAGATTTATTGAATCTAGCGATTCGTGCTGTGTATGTATCCCAAAGTTAAAGGGCTTTAATTTTGATGTATATCGTTAATATATCACGAATGGATAAAATTTCAATATCTATTTTTATTTTTTAAAAAGTGAACTTTTTTAATGATCATACGTAATATTAATGAATGACTCAGTGAAACATACATAACAAAAGGAGCTGGTTACATGATCGTTGTAACAACAGAACATATTGCAGGACACGAAGTTGTTGAAGTTCTCGGTCCCACATTCGGCGTCGTTGTGCGTGCACGGGGGATCGGTGGGGATATTATGGCATCGTTAAAAGGACTCGTCGGTGGAGAAATCAAACAATATACGCAAATGATTGAAGATGCTCGTCGCCAAGCGATGGATCGGATGGTGCAGAATGCCCATGCGATGGGGGCTGACGCGATCGTCATGATGCGGTTCGACAGCGGCGAAGTTGCACAGAATATGAGTGAAATCGTGGCCTATGGGACAGCGGTTAAAGTGAGAAGAACATCATGATGTGGCTCTTCGGCTACGGAGGGCTTCAAATCCTGATTTTCCTGGTCCTCTTGTGGCTGAGCTGGGCATACTATGATAAACGTTACCGCAACAGATCCCCTCAAGACAAAAGCCCGCTCTATTCCGGGGACTTTATCAAAACCAATGAAATCTTCGTCGACCCGAAGGACGGCCTAACTTACCAGGTTTATTATAATCCGAAGACCGGCGAACGTGAATATGTTGTCATCAACGATAAATAATTCTGAACTCATAATTTATTAAAATCAATAAAAGGGAGCCGCGCGGGATGCGGCTCCTCTTTTTTATGCATTAAGGTACGATTGCAATTGATTCATCGGATGGAGCACAGCACTTCCATGGCACACTTCAAGCTGTCTTGGCTTAAGCTTCTCGACAATGCGTGCGCTGTTCATCGCTTGGTCCATATCGGCTGTGAACATCGGCATGGGCCGCTTCAACTTGCTCCCGCTGCTGTTCGAAGTGAATAAATCACCCGCGAGCAAGATCTCATCCCCTTCATGGTAGAACACGACATGTCCTGGTGAATGCCCCGGCGCGAAATACGGCGTCACCCCACCGATCGGAAGCAATTCCCCTTGTTCATTGACTGGCAATGGCCGTACAAGCCCGCGCTTGACGTTGTATTCCAGCTTTTTGCGGCGAGGATACATGCGTTCCCCCTCCATATAAGGAATCTCATCCGCATAAGCATAGACTTTGGCCCCCGTCGCCTCGACGATGGCATCGATCACCCCCACATGATCACTGTGACCATGCGTTAACACAATCGTACGAATCGGTCCCTGATTTAATTGTTTCACATGATCGAGCACCCCTTGAGCCATGCCCTTCATCCCTGCATCAACGAGGGTCCAGCCTCCTTCGGCTTCATCACGCACTAACCAGATATGCACAGGAATGAACGGAAATATCAGCCACCCTTTTCCTCTCCAGATATGTTCCGATACTTGTGTCCACTTCATGTTACTTCTCTCCCTTTTCCGTAAATTGGTGAATCATCCCTGCGAGCATGACATCCATGGTCGTATCCATGATAGGCGTAAGGCGCTCCATCAGAGCTATCGTGGCTTCTTCATGATCGATATACGTATGCACAATCCCCATTAACATGTAGAAATAAATCCGTGAACAAGTGAGGCGCTGTTCTGCAGTCAATCCGCTTGGCAAATTCGAGAGCAGTACCTCTTCAAGCAGACGATAAATATCTAGCCGCAGCTGGTTAAGCGGCAATACCGGTTCCACTTCATCCACGCGAACCGATTTCAGCGTGATAAGCACGGATGCAATGCTGCGATGCTTCAGGCAGAACGCGATCCATTTCCGGCTAAGCTGCTGTAGAACGCTACGCGGCTCATCCCCGGCGTGCAGTAATGCCGTCGCTTCTTCCTTGAACGCGGTAAGAGGTGGAATCACCAACTGATGCAGCAGGTCCTCCTTATCCTTGCAATGCATATAGATTGCCGTGTGCGAGCATCCCGCTTGCTTTGCAATTTCCCTCATCGTGACCGTCTGGAAGCCGCGCTCTTCGAACAATTCCCCGGCAGCTTGCAAGATCCGTTGTTTCGTTTCTTCTGCACGTGTACCTTTTATTTTCGATGGTGTCTGATTCACCAGTAAACCCCCTCAATTTAAAACTAACCGTTGGTTACTAACCATTGGTTACATATTATGCGACTGACGTTATTTTGTCAACCCAACATTTAGAATTCCATGAGTGTAAGCCATAAATCCGCCACCTCCATGACCGTTTACATAGAAGCGGACACTTTATCACAAAATAGAAAAAAACAAACGGGAGTGACTGCTGAATGTCCAAGAAATCTCACATACACCGCTTACGAACCATCATGATGCTGACATGCCTGTGCCTTGCCTTCGCTTCCTGCAGCAAACCGATGGATCATCCCAAAACCTACAATGCCTCCGGCAGCTTTCACGACCAAGTGGTACTAACCGAGAAAGACGGCACTGTATGGGTCCCTGTCAAACAAGCGGTTCAATCGTTAGGTTTCCAATTGCACGAGACCAGAAACCGAACCTTGATCGGATACACCGATCCCATGTATGAAATACAGACCGACAATTTGGAAGCGACCTCCCTCGGCTCGCCTGTTACCTTAAGCCAAGCACCTATCCGCTTAAAAGGCCGGTTGTATATGTCGACGAATGCAATGTCTGAGCTTCTGCAGACGAAAATGTATTGGAACAAAAACCAGCGCAAAATGATCATCGGGAACCTCCAAGACAAAGGACCGATCAACTCCCATCTAAAACCACAAAGCGTTACCGGAATGCGGGCGCTTAGTAACGGGGGAGCGAACCCGGAAGCGATTATCAATTACGCGCGCAACTATCTAGGAACACCTTATGATTTTGGAGCTCAGCCCTATGCCGAATCCAAAAAATTCGACTGCTCCTCCTTCACGCAGCATGTGTTCGTGAATTTCGGCATCAATTTACCACGACTCGCGAGGGATCAAGCCAATATGGGAACCCCCGTTACCAAGAGCAACATGGCAGCGGGCGACCTCGTCTTCTTCCGCGTCCCTGGAAGGTTCAATGACGCCAGTATCCCAGGACATGTCGGCATTTATATGGGAAATGGCAAATTCATTCATACCTGGGGGGATCCAGGTGTTCAAATCAGCGATATAACCTCCGGGCACTGGGCAGAGAACATGTTATTTATTCGCAGAGTCTTGTAGAGGTTGTTCAAAATCTAAAAAAAGGACATGAGCACAGCCCAAGGCTGCCTTCATGTCCTTTTCCAATTTCCCCTGCGTATAGGGTCATCTTAACCTAACCTTCGGTCGTTCTTGTTCTAATCAGGGTATCTACACGTTGCTCCATTTGATCCATATAGGCGCGAACCGCTTGAATCTCCTTCTGCTCGCCTTGATCCCTCACATACAACTGATCCTTCGTTTTCTGTAAGACAGCGAGAAACTCCTTCACCATCGTTCCGGTCACCGTATTCGCCTGTTCCTGAGCAAGCTTCTGCAGCTCTTGCTTCATTGCCGGTTGCAGCTTGAACGTCTCCCAATCGTACGTCGGCGTATTGTTCAATCCAAGCAGCACGATGTGCAACTCATTCAAATATCGTTGTTTGATTCGATCATAGCGCGGCGACGCGGTATAGGAAGTCAAATACTTCTCCGCATGAAGAGCCCGCTGGAACAGCTCTTCACGGGGAATCACGAGTCCCGCATCTTTGGCAGCTGGTTGATTCGAGTCCTCCGCCATCAATGCGATATATGCTTGTATCGGCTTCGATACGCTCGCCTGGAACGACTTCAGTGCTTCGAAATCCACGACAGGGAAAATCATTCCCTCAGCGGATTCCAGCTTATATTTCCCTTTGAACAGGCTCGTTGCTATGAACGTTTTTGTCAAATCCACGTATTTACTAATCAAATGTCTTCACCGAAACACTAAGCGCGAGAGTAAATAAGCGAGCGACGGTCGGCACGCTGCTATCCGTGGGTTGGTTACCACATTCTATGCCTTCGTCAAGGAGAGCTTTTACTAGCTAGCAACGCACATTCGGATTATTTATCCTAGTGCAAACGGGCGCTCGTATGTTCTCTCCCGAACCTTCGTTTACTCCCGGGCCTAATGTTCCGGTGTTTTTCCTTAGAGTCTCAGTGCTTTGGTATGTTATCGTGTTTAAACTTCACGATCTTCCTTGCTCTGCAATTCGAGCAACAGCCCAAATAAATCCGACTAATTCTCGCGCAACGGCGCCGATGGCAACATTTTTATGTTTGCTTTTTCCGAATACAAGTCGACGGTATTTATTGTGCAATCTTTCTTGCGCTTTCCATGACAGTAACTGTACTTCGGCAGGCAGTCCTTCCAATCGCTTGGCAAGATCTCCTTTAACAGCAGGCCGGTGCCGGTAGCTCCAAGCCGACTCCACTAGCGTACGTCGCAAATGTCCATTCCCTGCTTTAGTCATAGAGCCTCTTCGTGTTGTCTGACCTGACGAATATTCACGAGGAACAAGTCCTAAATAAGCCATGAGTTGCGTAGGCGAACGAAATCTCTCGAATGATCCGATTTCTGCAGCAATTGTAATCGCTGTTATATGCGCAACACCGCGTAGTGATTGCAGAATCTGAATTACGGAGGACTTCGCGCCTGTCGTAGCTTGTTGGAGAAGTGCATTTTCTAATCGACCGATCCGATGCTCGATCTCTTCGAGTGCATGAAGCATTTCCGTAAAGACAACTTCCATAGCTTCGTGCTGGAATGTTAGCGCTGCGAGCCAGACGCGATACTTCTTTGTCCAGCGTCGTTGAATTGACTCTGGTGGATGAATCTGGTGCCGCAACAGAAATTTAAGTATCCGTTGACGAGCACGATGCGCATCCTCCCTAGCAGCTTCGCGGGAACGAACAAGGTCCCGCAGCGCTTCGTCATCACGTGTTGGTACATGAATAGCCGTCAACTCGCCAGCACGAAAAAGACGAGCAAGCTGCTCTGAATCCCGACGATCTGTTTTGACATGGTCACCCGGACGTTTTGGCATGAGAGAGGGTGCAATGACAATGCAGCTCGCACCCATAGATTCGATCCAACGCTGCGTTTCGTAGCCTGTAGGGCCTGCCTCGTAGCAGAATGCAAGAGAGTCCGCGGGCCCTAATTCTTTTATTAATTTTCGAAGAGCGCCAGGGGTATGCGCAATAGTGCCATAGTAACGTGGGAGTTCACGGCCTGGATCTGCAATGGCTACTGAAATTTTTTCCTTTGATACATCTAAACCGATAAACTTTGTGACATACTGCATAGTAACAGCTCCTTTTGCTTTGTAGCTCTGAAATGGTTTGTACTCCTACTCTCCATTTTTAACCTACGATACTAAGCAAATACGGGGCTGCTTTACGTTCATCATAGCTAACAAGTCTTTCAGCTTCGTATCCTTCAGTTGTGCAGCTTGTTCCAGCGTAATCGGCCACTTTAGCTTCAACAGCTTCTGCTGGACATCTGGATTGCTCACTTGTGCTTCAGCTTCTTGCAGGTTAGAGCCATAGAAGCCTTCAAGCAGCGTGAACATGGCATCCGCTTGCTCCACTGTAGCCCCCTTCAAATAACGTTCCGTTGCCGCCACGGCTTCCGCTGCATCCTTTGTCTTCGACAATTCTTTCTGAAGTAAGGCTTCCAGCTTCTCCACGGGCTTTGTCGTATGCTCTGTTGATGTCTCCAGCGGCGGCGTAGCAATTGGCTTATGCGTCCCTTGATCCGAGGTGTTACCTGTATTGGAACTACATGCTGTCACTGCTGCTAGCATGAGACATATGGAAACGATGACCATGTATCGTCGCAAAGTGATCCCTCATTTCTTGATGAATCTGATATGCACTAGACGCATCAGGAGGAAGGATAGTTACAAATCCAAATGGAATTTGGGCAAAGAAAAAGCCATGAACTCGTATAGTTACGAGATGCATGGCTTGTTTTCCATCCTTATTTGGATTTCGTAATGGCCGTCTCCGGTGTCGTCAGACGATCGTAGAAATCGACAGCTTTATCCTTATCATCCGATGCACGCAGCGCCATCGCAGAACGAGGATGCTCGTCCAATGTGCCCGTAATCATGTAAGGAATGATATATCCCCACTCTTCGCGTTCGCGGAGCGGAATCATGTAACGCTCGATAATATCAAGCACAGGGCGCAAGGAGTATTTGCTGTGCTTCAGATGCGTAACAAGAAGCTCGGTCGGACAGTTCCCAGCAGCACGGCCCATCCCGTATACCGATGCGTCAAGCAATTCGACGCCAAGCTCAGCAGCAATGAGCGTATTGGAGAATGCCAATTGCATATTGTTATGCGTATGCACGCCTAGACGTTTGTTCGGCAAATGTTGTTTAAACTTCTCTACGAGATGTTTCATATCGTTATGATCCAAGCTACCGTAAGAATCGACGATATAGACAACGTCCACGACACTTTCGTTGATCATCTCGAACGCTTCGAGCAGCTCATGCTCCATCACATTCGACAAAGCCATGATGTTCAGCGTTGTCTCATAGCCAAGATCATGGAATTTCTGCACCAAATCAAGCCCTTTATCAACGTCTTTGCTGTAACATGCTACACGGATAAGATCGAGCATGCTCTCGCTGCGAGGTAGAATGTCGTTTTCATCGACACGGCCGATATCAACGAGCGCAGATAGTTTTGTATTTCCTTTTTGCGGGATGACTTTACGAAGGAAATCATCATTTAGGAAACGCCAAGGTCCGACTTCATCGGCACCTTTTAATAATTTCGGGGAGTTCTTGTAGCCGATTTCCATATAATCAACGCCTGCTTCATTCAACCCAGCATATAGATTCTGAACGAATTCGATGCTGAAATCCCAATTGTTCACTAGGCCGCCATCACGAATGGTGCAGTCGACGATTTTGCAATGATTTGTCTTCATTAAGCTTGTCTCCTTTGATCCTCTTTTTCATTTCCTTCCATTCTACTTGAATTAGTGTGGTAAATCAAAAGGATTTTCCGCAAATCACACCACATTTCGACGCAATTTCGCCAAAAATTAAGGATGTTCAATTTCCGGTAAACATGTTATAGTGAAAATGTTCACAATGATAACTATTCTCAATTATAATATGAAACAAGGGTGACTTTCGATGAACAGCCAAGCAATTGTAAACCTAGCCAGCGTTGCCCCAGGTTCAACCGTACGCATTCATAGCTGTGCCGATCTCCATGTCCTCGTAAGCAGGAGGCTGCTTGATTTAGGCATTACCATTGGATCAGAGGTCCACATGAAACGGAAAGCGCCTTTCGGCGGGCCAATCACTTGCGAATCAAACGGACAGATGTTCGGTATCCGCAGACAAGAAGCAAAGAAGATCGAGGTGATCTTGGTATGAGAACGATTGCGTTAGCTGGTAATCCGAATACCGGGAAAACCTCCCTGTTCAACACCCTCACGAAATCTTACGAATATGTCGGTAACTGGTCTGGTGTGACGGTCGAAAAAAAGGTTGGGCTGCTGCGGAACAAACAGGGCCAGCTCGTCGATCTTCCGGGCATCTATTCCTTGCATCCGGTCTCCAGCGACGAAGGCGTTGCTGCGAATTTTCTGCTTACAGAATCGCCAGATGCCGTATTGAATATCATCGACAGCTCTCAGCTCGAAAGAAACTTCTATCTAACTGTACAGCTGCTTGAATATAACAAGCCCTTTCTCATCGGATTAAACATGATTGATGTCGCTAAGGCACGCGGGATATATATTGATTCAGATAAATTGTCCAACCTTCTGCAGGTCCCTGTTCTACCGATTGTCGCACGTACGGGACAAGGCACGAATCAAATGCTGAGTCATTTATCCGATCCGAACTTACCTGTTAGCCAATTCCAGATTCCATACGGACCCATTGTTGAACAAGCAATAACGGCTTGTATCCGTGCGCTCCCTCAACAAGAGGGGTTACCGGATCCTCGCTGGCTAAGCTTGCAATTTCTCGAGAATAACCCGGTTGTAATCGATAGACTGACCAGCATCATGTCGTTGGAACCTCTGCGAGCGATCTACGAACAGACCGAAGAGGCTCTCCGTGCATCGGGAGAAGCCCTGCACCTGCCGCAGTTCATCCGCAGTGTGCGGATGGACTTTATTCGACAGCTTATGGATCAATGTGTGGACAAAAGGCAATCTGAGTCCCATACACTAACCGAACGGATCGACGCGATCATAACGCATAAATGGCTTGGTTTGCCTATTTTCCTTGCATTTATGTTCCTGCTGTTCAAGCTTACTTTCGACTGGTTCGGACAGCCCCTCTCCGATGTATTGGACGGATTTATCGGCGGTCCGGTCAGCGACCTGGCGAATCAGGCGTTAACAGCCGTTGGCGCTTCCGAGTTCACCCATGCCTTGATCGTGGATGGGATTATTGCTGGCGTAGGCGGTGTTCTCGTCTTCGTCCCTCAAATTTTCATGCTGTTCTTCTTAATTTCATTGGTTGAAGACTCCGGTTACATGGCCCGCGTGACGCTTGTGATGGATCGCGTCATGGAGATGGTAGGACTCAACGGCAAAGCCTTTATCCCTTTTATTATCGGATTTGGCTGCAACGTGCCTGCGGTAATGGCTGCGAGATCGATCGAGCAACCGAAGGAACGGCTTGTTACGACACTGCTCACACCGCTCATGTCTTGTTCGGCAAGGCTGCCGGTCTATAGTCTGTTCGCTGGCGCATTTTTCATCAGCAACAAAGCGGTCGTCGTCTTCTCGTTATATCTGCTTGGCATCGTCATGGCATTAGCCTTGGCCAAGTTGTTCACGCATTTATTCTATACAGGGGAGAAGTCGATCTTCGTCATCGAGATTCCGCCCTACCGCATGCCTCAAGCCCGCTCCTTGCTGCGCAACACGTGGGAAAAAGGGAAAGGCTTCATTCGTAAAGCTGGTACATTCATTCTCGGAGGATCGGTCGTGATATGGTTCTTATCCTATGCGGGACCCAGTGGGTTCGGCGTCGACATGGATCATAGCTTCCTTGCATGGATTGGTGGATTATTCGCTCCCATTCTTGCACCTCTTGGGTTCGGCACTTGGCAGGCGGGAGCATCTCTGTTGACAGGGTTTATGGCCAAAGAAGTCGTCGTCTCCACCATGAACATCATTTATCATACGCCGGATATGTCAGGCTTAGAGACACAGATCAAGCACGCGTTCTCACCACTTCAAGCATACAGCTTCATGGCCTTTATTCTACTGTATGTCCCTTGCCTTGCTACCGTAGGCGTCATCAGGAAAGAGACCGCTTCGATGCGCTGGACGTTATTCTCCATCGGATATGGATTAACGCTCGCATACATTGTCTCCGTACTTATCTATCAGATCGGGCGATGGATCGGGCTCACGTAATGAACAATTCCTACATGGGAGGAGCGAAATGAAGATGGTAGATATTCTAATTGTGTCAGTGATCGTCCTGTATGCCGCATGGACATTATACCGATTCTTCCGTAAGAGCAGACAAGGAGCATGCGCTTCCTGTTCACAGAATAAATCATGCCAGATGAACCAATGTTCGACGCCTTCATCACAGCAATCTGGCTCCAAAGAGATATAAAAAGAGAGGAAGAGCTTACGATCAGCTCTTCCTCTCTTTCGGTTTTACGAATCTTCTTGTGATATGAACAGTTCGGTAATCGTACGGACCATCTCGCCCGTCGCCCCTTTGCTATCAATCCCACGGTCCTTCATCAGGAATGCCGTTCCGCCTGTATCCAAATGAATCCATGGCATCCCATCCGCAAAGGTGCCGATGAATAATCCTGCCGTAATCGTTGCACCATGAGAACCGGTACTATTACGCAAATCGGCCACATCGCTCTTCAACATATCCCAGAACTCATCGTATGCAGGCAGCTGCCACACCTTCTCGCCCGTCCGTCTGGATGCCGCGATGAACTCCTGCAAGAACGTCTCATCATTCGTAACCGCACCGGTAGCCACATCTCCTAACGCTACGAGTACCGCTCCCGTAAGCGTTGCCACGTCAATGAGCTTCGTTGCCCCCAGCTGCTTCGCATAGGTGATGCCATCCGCCAAGACAACTCGGCCCTCGGCATCTGTATTCAGAATTTCAATGGTACGTCCGCTGAGTGTCTTCACAATATCCCCAGGTTTAAACGCCGTTGATGAAGGCATGTTCTCTGCCGATGGAATCACCGCAATGACATTGATACGCGGGCGCAGCTGCGCAATGGCTTGCATGACCCCTAGAACAACAGCGGATCCGCCCATATCGCTGATCATTTCTTCCATCCCTGCTGCCTTCTTCAAGGATATGCCGCCTGTATCAAAAGTGATTCCCTTGCCAACCAATCCGAACACATCTTCGGCATCGTCTGCGCCATGATATTTAAGTACGATCATCCGCGGCGGATTCGCGCTGCCTTGCCCAACGGCAAGCAATCCCCCCATCCCAAGATCCGCGATCTGCTGCTCATCTAGAATCTCGACTTCTAGCTGATGGGCATTCGCGATCTTGACGGCTTCCTCTGCGAGTAACTTTGGTACGAGCATATTACCTGGAATGTTGGTCAAATCACGAGCCAGATTGGTTGCTTCCGCATAAATCTGTCCTGTCTGTACCCCCTCTATCCAATGATGCGTAGCATCTTCCAGATCGGACGCCTCACGCAGATAGATGAATTCCGATACACCTTGGTATTTCGATTGATTCAGGTGATACTTCTTCATGCGATAAGCCCCATGCAGGAAACCTTCGGTCAAGGCACGAGCACAGGTGTAAGACGGCCGTTCGGTCACGATAACCTCATGTACAGCGGGTACGACCCACGTTACCGTTGCCGCCTTCAATTTCACTACCGCTCTGCCTGCCGCCTGCGCGGCTCTACGCAGCACATCAGGCTGCAGCTCACGGCTTCCGAGTCCTACGAGCATTACTGTCTTGAATTGAAAGACGCCACCGACCGGCATCGCGTAGACCTGATTCTGTTTGGCTTCGAATAAGCCTTGCGCAGCAGCTGCCTGCAGCACCCCATCCAAATCCGGATGGATGCTCCCTGCCTTCAATTGTTCCTTTCGAATGGGCCAGACGATGACTTCCGTCTGTACATTCGTAAGCCCGGTCATCGCATCACACCGTATTGTTGTTTTCATGGTAGTCTGATCACCAGTCCTTCTTCGTTATTGCTACATTATATTCAGATTATGCCCAGTAATCGATTATACTCTGTATATGAGGAACAAAAAAGGCGGCAATTTGTCTGCCGAATTTCGTTTTATTTGGACATGATCAGACGAAAATATTGGTGATACGAAAAAGACTTTTATAAGGAAAAACGGAATTCTCCCTCATAAAAGCCTTTTTCATAGACCTGACCTTATACAGCACATTGGGCCATTGGCAGCGTTAGCGTAAATTCAGTCCCCACACCAACTTGACTGTTCACATGGATCGAGCCGCCGTGGTTCTTCATAATACGCTCACTCACCGACAACCCTAATCCTGTTCCTGACGGCTTCGTCGTATAGAAGGGTTCGAACAGCTTTTTCTGCGCGAGCTTACTCATGCCTTTACCATTATCCCGAATCATGATTTTGAGCTGTTCTCCGGTACTCTTCACTGCCAGTTCAATGAGACCCGGCACTTGCTTCCCGGATTCACAGATCGCATCCATCGAATTCTTCATCAAATTCAATATCACTTGCTTCATTTGTTTCACGTCGATCGCTACTTGCCAATCCGTAATCGATTCCTCCCGTACTTGAATCTGGCATCCGCGCATTAACGCTTCACTCTCTATCAGCATAATAACCTCACGAAGCAGCGAATGAATCCCCTTACAGGTTTTTTCCGGCTTCGTAGGCTTGGACGAATTAAGAAATTCATAAATAATATCATTGGCGCGATCGATTTCCATTAGAATAATGCGCGTATATTCTTCCTTCCCGATCGCCATCAAATAGGGCTTCAATAACTGAATAAAACCTCGAATCGCTGTAAGCGGATTCCGAATTTCATGGGCAATGGCCGCAGAAATCTGCCCCAGCATGACCAGCTTGTCCTGCTGATACGTCGTCTGTTCGACATCCTGGTAGACCGAGACGTCCTTGATCGTTAACATGCAATACCCGCCCATGCGCGCGGAATTCGTGATCGTAATGAGCCAATGCCGATTATTGTTATCCAATAACTCATACCGCGTCAGTTTGTGCCTGAGAACGGCTTTGGTCACCTGAATGATCAGTGAGCGGAATTCCCGCTTGAGCGCCGGGTGGCGCATCAATTGCTTAAGTGAATAACCTTGCAGCGTATCTCCTGAAATTTCGAGTAAACGCAGCAATTCCTGATTGGTGAAGCATAACATCCCACTCGAATCGAATAATAATACGCCGCTATCCAACTGCTGAAGTGCATTCTCATATACGTGATTCCGAAGATCTACCGCCAAAGCTATACCCCCCTTAGCTAAAAATGCAACTTTATCACCATCATAGTAAAAAAATGGCAAATTGGTCAACCATAGATCCTGTCGAATTAGAGGTAGTTTTAGCGTATACAAAAAAAATCTTACCTTAGAGGTAAGATTTAAATCATTCGAATATTTTGAACGCGGACTTTAAGACTTATTCTTCTGCAATAATCGCTGTTTCCGATGACTCATTACTGCGAGCCGTTTCTTCAATTGCATCTGCCAAGCTGTATCATTCAAGTGCCCTGCGACCGTCAATAGATCAAGTGCCATATCAATCTGCGTCTTCACCACTTCGAGCGGATCCTCATGTTCCGAATTGACACAATTCTCATACATGTCCTTCTCTTCTTCAAGCACATAATCCCGGAAATCCACCTCATCTGCCCCGTCACCATGCGCATACTCGGCCAATATTTCGTATTCGTTCTCCACCATATGATGCACTTCAACCCGATAACAGACCGGACAGAACAGAAGAGGTACGTTGTGAATCTGGGTCTGAAAATGCTTCAATGTCCCCTTCGTTCCCATCATACTCGCGCCGCAACAAAAACTCATTTTGACATCCTCCTCCTACAACTATTCCTTGTGGAATCATCTGCAATGCACCATTCGATTCGTCCAATTCACAGGACCTATATAACAAAGTCAAGCTGCACTTCGCGGTAAGCGTTTTCTTGTGTGTGCTTACAATCATATTCGCGATACACCGTTAGAATTCCTTTTTTGTGAAAGTTATAAACCCATTTTCAGCGACATATAGATGAAAGACAATGACACCAATAAGGAGGGAAAACCTTTGTCCTTCATCATTCCGATTTGTTCTAAGCAGATTAGCTATCTGCTGTACAATGACAGCACCCACGAGCTTCATGCCCAGTATCATAACGGAGAGATCAAATCTTTCACTTCCGTAACCAAGGACATCTACGATTCCTTAGTTCAATCCGAGAACCGTTATGACGACTTCATCCAGTTCATGGTGAGTAGCAAATGAATGATGTAACCCACGATTCCAGCGTAAAAGGAGGTCGCTATGTTCGCATCGGAACATGCTCATCTACTCCCTGCATATCATCACAACGTGCTGCAGCTTATGGTTGTTAGCCCGACCACCCTTTATGCATACTGGGAAATTTCTGAGCGTACCATCACAGCTGTTACTCGCCATTATAACACCGCTTGGGCCTCTATGCCCAAAATTATGCGACTCTATGAAAATAATGGCACCCTCTCTAGTATTTCGCACGATGTCACAAAATATACGGATCATTCGGTAGGCGATGCGAAATCCTGGTATTTTCACCAGCTCACACCTGCTAGATCGTATACTGCGGACTTTGGAACCTATAATGTCTATCATCAGTTCGTTCCGCTGCTCCGTGGAAATATCGTGAGAACGCCAAGAAATCGGGCAGCGACAATCGACCCAGGACACCCTCAGTTCGAACATGGTCATGCGCAAGACATCTGGCTGAACCAAGGTACGACCTTGGAGCACACTTCCCCGTACCGTGAATTCTCTACCTATTCCGTCTATCATACCAAAGAAGGAGTTCATACATGAATTTGAATGCCCAAGGTTATCTCTCTCTTATTCTTCATGCACATTTACCTTATGTGCGTCACGCAGACCGAGATGATGTTATGGAGGAACGTTGGTTTTTCGAAGCCATGACAGAGACGTATTTGCCAATGCTGCTCATGTTCGATCGATTACATCGCGATCGCGTTCCATTTCGGCTTACGCTCTCTCTGTCACCGCCTCTTCTTGCGATGATGGATGATTCGCTGATGAGTGAGCGTTATACTGCCTATCTGAATAAGCTCATTCAGCTCTCTGAACGAGAACAAGAACGGAATCAGAATCAACCCGAATTTGCCGAACTTGCGGCCATGTACACCCAAAGATGGACCGAGCTGCTCGAATATTACCAAGCATGCGGCCATCGCGTTATTCCGAAATTCCGTTATTACCAAGATGAAGGCTGCATTGATATTATGACTTGTTCGGCAACTCACGCATTCCTGCCTTTCCTGAAACATGAAGTATCCATCAAGGCACAATTAATGGTCGGCGTCCTTGAATATGAACGCCATTTCGGACGGAGACCTCGGGGGATCTGGCTGCCGGAATGCGCCTATACTGCTGAATGTTCGCCACTCTTGCAGGCCGCGGGACTGCAATATTTTGTTGTTGATTCGCATGGTCTTGAACATGCTTCACCGAAACCGTCCCGTGCGCTGGCAGCGCCTGTGATGACAATGCACGGAATTCACGCATTCGCAAGAGATCCTGAATCATCACGGCAAGTCTGGAGCAGTCACGAAGGCTACCCAGGCGATCCAGACTATCGGGAGTATTATCGCGATATTGGATATGATCTTGGCTGGGGGGATGCCGAGGAATGGGCGTATATCAAACCGTATCTTCTCTCTAATGGCGCTCGGATTCACACCGGCATGAAATACTATCGCATCAGCGAGAATGAACAAGACAAAATGCCTTATCACCCGGAATGGGCGCAGCACAAAGCAGCGAAGCATGCAGATCATTTCCTCTACTGCCGAGAACAACAAATTCAGAATTACCAAGCGCATTGTGATCGCAAGCCGCTGATTGTCAGTCCGTATGATGCCGAATTATTCGGTCACTGGTGGTATGAAGGGCCGTTATGGATTGAAGCCCTATTCCGTAATCCTCGAAGCCAACAAGGGACCATCGCTTTTATCACGCCAGAAGACTATCTGCGCGAATATCCGGTATCCGAGGAAGTGGATATTCCGTTCTGCAGCTGGGGGAGAAATGGCTATGCCGAGGTATGGCTCGGGCAAGAGAATGATTGGATTTATCGATTACTGCATCAAGCAGAAGATCGGTTATTACATACGCTGCAGCATCATAGCACGAATCTGTGGGGGCATACCGCCGTCGCAGAACGGGTATTGAATCAATCCATTCGCGAGTTGATGCTCGCACAGAGCAGTGATTGGGCTTTCATTATGGATGCGAAGACCGTCCCTACTTATGCCGCTGCACGCACGGAACATCATCTGAAGCAATTCCATGAGCTCATCGATATGATGGAGCATCGATTCTACGATGTGGAATCTCTTGAACGTATGGAGCACCACGCAGCCTGTCTGACGTCTGTGCACTATGAACTCTATACGTCAGCCTTATCGAGTCCTCCGCCCATGTTGCTGCCGGATGCCTATAAAGCGGACGCCGGAACCCCTTGGCGTCATCGTAAAGTGCTCATGCTCGCCTGGGAATTTCCGCCGCTCGTGATTGGCGGGCTTGCCAAGGCGGTATTCGATTTATCTCGCTATCTTGTCGATCAACGCATCGAAGTCCATGTTATTACAAGGTCCGTACAGGGTACTCCTTCGTATGAGCGCATGAAAGACATCCACGTCCATCGCGTCCATGTTCTGCAGACCACGACTCCGGTCGATTTCATGGATTGGGTCTTTCAATTAAATTTGGCTATGACCGATTATGCGGTTCTACTGATGGAGAGCGGTCATCATTTTGATTTTATCCACGCGCATGACTGGCTTGTCCACTACACGGCCAAAGATTTGAAGGAATATGCCCGAACGCCGCTTATCGCAACGATTCACGCCACGGAACATGGCCGGAATCACGGCATCATTGAACACGATGTACAACGTCGTATTCATCAGATGGAGACCGACCTTACAGCTATTGCGGATCAAGTGATCGTATGCAGCAACGCGATGGTCCAAGAAGTACAGTCCCTATTCACACTTCCTGCATCCAAAGTATCTATGATTCCGAATGGCGTCGAAATCGCATCTTTAGTCCCTCATTCAGTCGAGCGGGATTACACCAGTCTTCGCTTACAATATGCTGCGCCACATAACAAAATCTTGTTCTATATCGGACGATTAGTCTATGAGAAAGGCATCCAAGTCTTAATTGAAGCACTCCCCCTTATCCACTCATCCGTTCCAAATACCAAGCTGATTATCGCAGGAACAGGGCCCATGAGAGCAGAACTCGAAGCACTCGCCGCGCGACTTGGACTTACTTCCCATGTTACTTTCACAGGCTTCATTCACGATGATACGCGTAACGACCTGTTACAGCTTGCAGATGTCTGCGTCTTCCCAAGTCTCTATGAACCTTTTGGTATTGTTGCCCTTGAAGCGATGCAGAGCGGTACCCCCGTTGTCGTCTCCGATACGGGTGGGCTAGCAGAGATTATTGAGCATGGCGTAGATGGGTACAAAGCCCTGCCCGGCCATCTCGAATCCCTTGCCTGGCATGTAACAGAAGTGCTGCTGCATCCTGAGATCGCGAAGAACATGGCAGCGAACGCGCTTCGCAAAGTAGAACAACGCTACGATTGGAAATCAATCGCCGTCTCTACCAAACAAGTGTATGAAGGAGTGATTATGCGATGAAAGCAGTGATTATGGCAGGCGGTAAAGGTACGCGTCTGCGTCCTTTAACCATGCAAACCCCGAAGCCGATGGTACCTCTCTTGAATCGGCCTTGTATGGAATACATTATCGAGCTGCTGAAGAAGCATAACATTACCGATATTGCCGTGACCGTGCAATATTTGCCGGAAGTGATTCGTGATTATTTCGGGGACGGGTCGGCGCTCGGCGTGAATTTGCATTACTTCGAAGAGACCGAACCGCTAGGAACCGCTGGCAGCGTGCGTAATGCATCCACCTTCTTGGATGAGACCTTTATCGTCATCAGCGGCGATGCGCTGACGGATTTCAATTTAGATGACGCGATCGCCTTCCATCAGGAGCGCGAATCCATCGCCACCATCGTCTTGACCGAAGTCGATACGCCGCTCGAATATGGTGTTGTCATGACCGATCAGGAAGGACGAATTACTCGATTCCTTGAGAAGCCAAATTGGAGTGAAGTATTCAGCGACACCGTCAATACGGGGATTTATATTCTTGAACCGACAATCTTCGAGCTCATTCCTGCCAAGCAGGTCTATGACTTCAGTATGCAGCTCTTCCCGCTCCTGCTAGAGAACCATGCGCCGTTATTCGGTTACATTGCCGAAGGTTATTGGTCCGATATCGGAAATCTGCAGCAATACCGCGAGACACAATTCGATATGCTGGATCGCAAGGTGCAAGTACATATTGCCGCCGATGAAATTGCTCCAGGAATCTTCGTAGAAAATCACACAACCTTAACGGATCGCGTAACCTATATAGGCCCCGTTTATATCGGTGCGAATACCCACATTGCTCCCGGAGCCATTCTCGGTGAGTATTCCATCATCGGCAGAAGCAATCAAATTCTTCAGGGCACACATATCGATCGAACCATTCTATGGGATCATAATCAGATTGGACCGGATTGCGAATTGCAAAGCGCGCTTGTCTGCGACCGGAACTTGATCGGTCAACGTACACAACTGCAAGAGAATGCTGTGATCGGATCAGGATGCACACTTGGACCTGAAGTGACCCTAAAGTCCAATGTGAAGCTATGGCCGAATAAGGTTATTCTGCCAAGCAGTAAAGTGCATACCTCCATCATCTGGGGGGAACAGACGATGCATCAGCTCTTCCGCGGCAAGGGGGTTTATGGTATCCCGAATTCGGAGATGACGCCTGAATTCGCTGGCAAACTGGCAGCGGCCTTCGGCTCCATTCTGTCGCCTACGACCACCGTCGGTCTCTGCAGCTCAACGCATCCCTTCGCTTCCATGATGAAGTTTGCTTTCGCTGCCGGGCTGCAAGCCGCAGGCATTCATGTCCTCGATCTCGGGACAGGAACGACCGCGGTCTGCCGAAACAGCGTTCAGACGATGCAGCTGAACGGCGCCGTTCATATGCGTATGATCGATATCCAAGGCCAAGATCATTTGCTCATTGAACTGCTCGACAGTCAAGGGCTCCCACTTGCGAAAAGCCTCGAGCGGAAAATAGAAAATGCCTTCTGGCAGGAGGATTTCATTCGGGGACCGGTCAATCAAATTGGTGAATACCGCCAGTACAATTATGCGGAGACCGACTATATGCAGAAGCTCGTCAAAGCCCTCTCCGCCATCGCTATGCTGCCGCATCCCGTGTTCGCCGTTCTGCAATACGATCCACAGGATCACGGGGCATTCATTGAACGGTTCGCAAGTCAAATCCTAGGGCATCGTATTATTTTGCATCGTAACGGCAGCAGTAAAGCGCATGACAAAGAACTCATCGATACCGTCATGCATACCGATGCAGATTTTGGGATTCAGTTAGGACGCAATGGGCAAGGACTCCTTCTCGTGCTGCGAGACGGGACTCGGATTACGGATGAACAATTGCTTGCACTAAAGATTCTAGCCGCCAGCAAATTAAATAAATCCGTTCGTCTAGGGGTCCCGGTGAGTGCTCCTCAAATCGTAGAATCGCTTGTCGCAGACTCTCCACTGTCCCTTGTCCGTACGAAGGAAAATAATCGCGCCCTGCTCGAGTCCAGTCGAGACTTTCTTTTCCACCCCTTGCTCGATGACATCTACGCGGTTAGCCTCATCATCCAAGCGATGATGACGGAATCCATAACGCTTGAAGGTCTGATATCCCAAATTCCATACTTCTACACCGCCAAAGAAGTCATTCCGTGCGCTTGGCATGAGAAAGGTTCGATGATGCGCCAAATTCTCAAAGCGACCAAACATCAAGCAACAGAGCTCATCGATGGCATTAAAGTGATGACGGAAGAAGGCTGGGTCATTATTCTGCCGGATCATGATGAGCCCCTATTCCGCGTCATCGCACACGCTTCATCTGAGACGAATGCGGAACGAATGATCTCGAATTATTGCAACCAACTTGTTAGATCGAATTCGCCCCTAAGGAAGTGATGACGTGCCTAGACACCTCGTCGTAGGAAACGGTAAATTTCTCATAAATCTGGATCAGTACGGCTGCATTCGCGATATGTTCTATCCCTACGTCGGTCAACTGAATCATGTTGGAGGGTATCGCTGTCATATCGGATGTTATGTGGATGGGCAATTCAGCTGGCTTAGTGACCCGGAATGGAATTTTCATCTCTCCTACCTCGAAGATTCTCTTGTCACCCAGGTTACTGCTATCCATGATCGGCTCGGCATTACATTAACTATGAATGACGGCATTCACCAGCGCGACGCGATTTATTTGAAACGAATCGAAGTCCACAATCATGCCTATACGGATCGCGAGGTCCGTATCTTTTTTCATCAAGACCTGATCATTAACGAGACCGAAGTTGGCGATACAGCTGTCTACTACCCGACGAACCATACCATTTATCATTATAAAAAAGATCGGTACTTCATGTTCAACGCCCGTTTCGATCAGGACGGGATTCACCAATTCTCCACCGGAACCAAACGGTTCCATCAAGCAGAAGGCACATTCCGCGATGCGGAAGACGGCAATTTATCGGGAAATCCCATCGCGCAAGGCTCCGTTGATAGCGTCATCAGCGTCAAAGGAATGGTACCTGCACGCAGCAGCATGTTCAGCTACTATTGGTTCTCCGCAGGGCCCTCACTCGAAGAAGTGAAGAAGCTGGACACGTATGTCCGCGACAGCGGGCCTGGCAATTTGCTAGACCGGGTGACTATCTATTGGCGGCGTTGGGCGAACAAATCGGATCGTCAATACGCAGACCTCGGACCGGTGATCGAAAAACTGTTCAAGCACAGTCTGCTCATCGTCCGCACCCAGACCGACGTGAATGGTGCGATCATTGCAGCCAATGACACCGATATCATGCAGTTTAACCGCGATCATTACAGCTATATGTGGCCGCGTGACGGCGCACTCGTCGCCCATGCGATGTCCATGGCCGGGTACCATGGGATGATCGTTCCTTTCTTCCATTTCTGTGCGAAAGCATTGGCACCGGAAGGTTATCTGCACCACAAGTACAACCCGGATGGAACCGTCGGCTCCAGCTGGCACCCTTATATACACGACGGCAAACAGCAGTTACCGATTCAAGAAGACGAGACGGCCCTAGTCTTGTTCACGTTATGGCAGGACTATGCGCGCAATGGTGATATCGAACTGCCGCAATCGCTCTATCGGACGTTAATTCGACGCGCAGCCAATTTCCTATATACCTTCGTCGAAGAAGAACTGCAGCTGCCGAAGCCGAGTTACGATCTCTGGGAAGAACGATACGGTATCTTCACCTTCACCTCCGCAGCCGTCTATGGCGGATTATCTGCAGCTGCCAACTTCGCCAAGCTGTTCGGCGATGACAAACGATCGATTAAATATCAGGAAGCAGCGGAAGCCATTCGAGAAGGCATGCGGAGACATCTCTGGAATGAAGAGCTCGGCCGGTACGTGCGCGGACTATACCGCCGAGATGGCGGATGGCATCAGGACTTGACCCCAGAGAGCAGCATCTTCGCATTATTCGAATTCGGCGTCTTCCCTGCGACCGATGAACGGGTACAACGCACGATGAATGCGCTTCGAAACCAACTATCCGTGAAGACACATGTCGGTGGTATTGCACGTTACTACCATGATTACTACTTCCAGAAGAGCAGCAATCTGGAGCAGGTACCTGGTAATCCGTGGATCATCTGCACTCTCTGGTTCGCCAAATTCGATATCGCGAATGCGCGCAGCCTCGCGGATTTAGCAGGCCCTCGAAGGACACTGGAATGGGTCGTGGAGCACAGCATGGAGAGCGGTATGCTGCCAGAACAAGTGGATCCGTTCAACGGGAGCCCCCTCTCTGTGGCGCCATTAACTTGGTCGCATGCGACGTTCGTATCGACGGTGATCGAGTATTCACAGCGGTACGAGGAGTTGTCGAAGATATAAAATAACCCCACAAGATGAGGAATTGGCTTCGAAGTTGATTCAGATACTTTGCGTGGGCCTCGAAAACAAAAAGCCCTTGCGTCGTCCGAAATATTCGGACCCGCAAGGGCTTCATTCTTTTGATCAGAATATGCATTCAATGAAAAGGCATCGTGATCAAAAGGTGATATTTAAGTTACCTTATTATAGGTTTTTGTCGCCTGGTTTCCAGTTGATTGGGCAAAGTCCGCCAGATTGTAATGCTTGAAGTACACGAAGTGTCTCTTCAACGCTGCGGCCTACATCGTTGTGGTTAACCACTTGGTATTTCAATTCGCCATCTGGATCGATGATGAACAAGCCGCGAAGCGCGATACCTTCTTCTTCGATCAATACGCCGTAGTCACGAGCAACGTTCTTCGTGATGTCGGAAGCAAGTGGGAAGTTGATTTGACCCAAACCGCCAGCTTCTTTTGGAGCGTTGATCCATGCTTTGTGGCTGTGTACGGAGTCGATACTTACACCTAGAATTTCTGTGTTCAATTTCTTGAACTCAGGAGCTGCGTCGCTAAGTGCTGTAATTTCAGTTGGGCACACGAATGTGAAGTCAAGTGGGTAGAAGAAGAATACTAACCATTTGCCACGGTAGTCATTCAGTGATGCTGCTCCGAATTTTTGTCCATCTCCTGTTGCTGTCTCCATGTTAAACTCTGGAGCTGGTCTTCCAACTAAGCGTTCTGCCATGATAAAAATCCTCCTCTGAATCTATGAAATTTGGTTACTTTCAAAGTAAATAACTCACAAGTTAGATGTTATCATTCGCCTATTTGAAAGTCAAGATTAAAGCAGTTACTAATTTAGAATTATTATAAATAAGATGACAAATTGGTGAACACTATACTGCTACGCTAACTTTCTCCATCGCTGCAATGATCAAATCGCCCATTGCTTGCGTGCCAATCGCTTTGCTCTTATCGACGGCAATGTCACCTGTGCGGTGTCCTGCATCAAGCACATGCTTCACAGCGTTCTCGATCGATTGAGCTGCATCTTCGTATCCGAATGTCAAACGGAACATCAACGCAACAGACAGGATAGTCGCGATTGGATTCGAGATGCCTTGGCCAGCAATGTCTGGCGCGGAACCATGTACTGGCTCGTATAATCCGAAGCTTCCTTCGCCTAATGATGCGGAGGACAACATGCCGATCGAACCTGTTAACATCGCTGCTTCATCACTGATGATATCCCCGAACATGTTCTCTGTTACGATGACGTCAAAGCTTGCTGGGCGGCGAAGCAGTTGCATTGCGCAGTTATCAACGAGCACGTGCTCTAGTTCTACATCTGGATAATCCGGAGCGACCCGGTTTACCACTTCACGCCATAAGCGGGATGTCTCAAGTACGTTCGCTTTGTCGACCGAAGCCAATTTTTTGCGGCGCTTCTGAGCAATTTCGAACGCTTGACGAACGATGCGCTCCACTTCTTTTTCGCTGTATGCGCATGTATCGACTGCTTCTTGTCCATTCTCCGTATCACGGCGGAACTTCTCACCGAAGTAAATACCGCCTGTCAATTCGCGTACGACGATCAAGTCCGTTCCTTCGAGCACTTCTGGCTTCAACGTCGAAGCTTCCTTCAAGCAATCGAATACGTTCGCAGGACGAATGTTCGAGAATAAGCCAAGCGCCTTGCGAATACCGAGCAATCCAGTCTCAGGACGAAGCTCTTTCGGATTGTTATCCCATTTCGGACCGCCAACTGCCCCTAATAATACAGCATCAGCCTTCTGGCAAATTTCAAGTGTTTCTTGCGGCAACGGCGTGCCTTTCTCATCAATTGCAATCCCGCCAAATAGACCATGCTCTGTTTCGAATTTGTACCCGAACAATTCTTCCGTACGTTTCAATACTTTCTCCGCTTCTGCTACAACCTCTGGGCCGATTCCGTCACCGGCAATAATCGCAATTTTCTTCACTTCGGACATGTGAACAACCTCCATCTATTTTTTTCAAGCTGAATTTCCTCATTTTCATCATGTTATCATTCTAACGTAATCCGATTACGCTGACTAAGATATAAAATCTATGATCTTAATAGGAATCAGCTATAACGCTGCATAATTTCAGAACAGGAAACTCACACTAAACCTGGAATTTGATGAATCAACTATGCGGTGATGGAGGATTTACACCATGAGAATTATTCGAACGACACTCCTGCTCTCCTTCTTATTCATGCTCGTCCTGGGGTGCTCTAAGCCTCAAACGCCCGAAGTGAAGAACTTCTCCAAACCTCATACGCTAAGACCTTTCTCTATGAATGAATCCGTAACGCCTGACCTCGCTGGAGGCAAAGAATCACATGTTCGCAAGCCAGAGCCGCTTACCTTAGCTGAGCTTCGTGCTAAATATAGCTCCACCTTCCTACTCCACGGCCCGCCCGCACCTAAACGAATTGCACTAACCTTCGATGACGTGCCTGATGATTATTTCACTCCACTTATTCTTGATACGCTCAAACAACTTCATGTCAAAGCAACCTTTTTTGTCGTCGGGAACCGCGCGGAGAGCCATCCTGATATCGTGCGGCGAATGATCAATGAAGGGCATATCATAGGCAACCATTCCTACAGCCATGCTAACTTGCCCAAAATCGTAGACAGTGCCTTTCGGGATGAAGTCTTAAGAACGGAGGATATCATCAAGAAAATTACGGGCAAAACCATGCTCTTCATTCGTCCTCCTTATGGCAATGTCAGCGAAGATCAGATTAAGTGGATCGCGAGCAAGCATATGAAGATCATTAACTGGAACGTTGATTCTTTGGATTGGAAAGGATTATCTGCGGATCAAGTCAAAGCAAATATTATGAGCAACATCTCTTCGGGAGCCATCGTGTTGCAGCATGGTGCAGGCGGTGTTGGGGAAGATTTAACGGGGACGATTGAGGCGCTGCCAAGCATGGTAGCCGAGCTTCGCGCGCAGAACATTGAACTGGTGACTATTCCGGAGCTACTGCATAAACCCGCCTATCGATGATGTGAAAAAACCACTTGTGACCTCGGTCGCAAGTGGTTTCTATGTTTTTTGATTTAGATCAAGCTCATTTTATCGCGGCGGCCCGTTGCTGTCTTCCGCTTCTCAATAAGTCGATTCAACGCATCGATATAAGCTTTGGCACTCGCTTCGAGAATATCCGTGCTGACGCCGCGGCCTTGTTCCGTTATGCCATTCTGTGCCAAGATGACGTGCACTTCCCCTTGCGCATCTTTCCCGTGCGATACCGATTTGATGGAATAGTCGCTCAGCTCCACCTCTTCACCTGTCGCGCGGTCAATCGCATTGTAGATTGCATCGACGGAGCCATTGCCCTCCGCTTCTTCTTCTAGCGTCTTTTCTTCCGCCGTATGCAGCGTCACTCGTGCGGACGGAACGAATTGATTGCCGTAAGAGACATGCAGCACATCCAGCTTGAATACTTCTGGCGTATCGATCAGCTTCTCTTCGATCATCGCGCGAATGTCTTCGTCGGATACTTCTTTCTTCTTGTCCGCGAGGTCTTTGAACTTCGCGAATGCCGCGTTCACTTGCTCTTCGCTGAGATCATAGCCAAGATCAATCAATTTCTCGCGGAAAGCGTGGCGACCCGAGTGCTTGCCGAGCACGAGTTTGCTGTCTTTCAATCCAATTGTTTCTGGCGACATAATCTCGTACGTCGTCTTCTCTTTCAGCATGCCATCTTGGTGAATACCGGATTCATGCGCGAACGCATTCGCACCGACGATCGCCTTGTTCCCAGGCACGACCATCCCTGTCAGCTTGCTGACCAAACGGCTCGTTCTCGCAATCTCGGATAGGTTCAGCGTCGTCTTCGCTTGGAAGAACTCTTGGCGTGTCTCGAGGGCCATCGCTACTTCTTCGAGCGATGTATTCCCCGCACGTTCACCAATGCCGTTAATCGTGCCTTCGATTTGGTCTGCTCCGTTCAGGATCGCCGCAAGCGCGTTCGCCGTTGCCATGCCGAGATCGTCGTGGCAGTGCGCACTCAGCTGGATCGTCTCGATCCCGTTCACGTTTTCTTTTAACGTCTTGAAGATGTTGCCATATTCATATGGAGTCAAGAACCCTACCGTATCCGGAATATTGACGACCGTTGCACCGGCTTTGATCGCCATCTCCGTCACTTGGCAGAGGAAGTCCAGCTCCGTACGGCCCGCATCTTCCGGTGAGAATTCGATCTTGCTGAAGTACTTCTTCGCATATTTAATCGCGGCTTCCGCTGCTTCGAGCATTTGCTCCTTCGTCATCCGCAGCTTATGCTGACGGTGAATGGGAGAAGATGCCAAGAACAAGTGGATGCATGGATCCTGCGCACCGATCAGTGCCTCACGTACCGCATCGATATCTTGGGTACGCGAGCGAGCAAGGCCGATCACGGATGCGTTCTTCACCGCGCGTGCAACTGCGTTTACAGCCGCCAAATCCCCAGGCGATGCAGCAGGGAATCCCGCCTCGATCCGGTCGACGCCCAATTTCTCAAGTTGGTAAGCGATTTCTACTTTTTCCTTCGTATTCAAATTGACGCCGGGCGATTGCTCACCATCCCGCAACGTGGTATCAAAAATATAAATTTTGCGCATGCTGCACCTCCGAATTGAACTAAGAAGCTTTATTGCTAAAAGCTTCCGAAGGAGATCCTCCGGAAGCTTTTCATGAACGCTATGAATATCTTATTTATTATTTCTTAATCCAATGCATCAATTCACGAAGTTGACCGCCAACCACTTCGATTGGGTGATTTGCTTCGTTACGACGTGTAGCTGTCAAGAACGCACGGTTCGATTGGTTCTCAAGGATGAAGTCGCGAGCGAATTTACCTTGTTGGATGTCGGACAATACAGCTTTCATCGCTTTCTTCGTCTCATCCGTTACAATGCGAGGACCTGTTACATAGTCACCGTACTCTGCTGTGTTACTGATGGAATCACGCATGGAAGCAAGTCCACCTTCATACATCAAGTCAACGATTAATTTCAACTCGTGCAAGCACTCGAAGTATGCCATTTCTGGAGCGTATCCAGCTTCTGTCAATGTCTCGAAACCAGCTTTTACAAGTGCGCTTACGCCACCGCAAAGTACAGCTTGCTCACCGAACAAATCTGTTTCCGTCTCTTCAGCGAAGGAAGTTTCGATAACCCCTGCACGAGTACAGCCGATCCCTTTTGCATAAGCAAGACCAATTGCTTGTGCATTACCAGTTGCATCTTGCTCGATTGCGATTAGACCAGGAACGCCGAAACCTTCAACATACGTACGACGAACCATGTGACCTGGGGATTTAGGCGCTACGAGCAATACGTCGTTGCCTTTCTTAGGAACGATTTGTCCGAAGTGAACGTTGAAACCGTGGGAGAAAAGAAGCGCCGCATCGGATTTCAAGTTCGGCTCGATTTCGTTCTTGTACACGCTAGCTTGCGTCTCATCCGGCATCAAGATTTGAACCACATCTGCACGAAGTGTAGCGTCTGCAACAGACAATACTTCGAAGCCGTCATTGCGGGCTTTATCCGCGGATTTACCTTCGCGAAGACCGATAACAACGTTCAATCCGCTGTCGCGCAAGTTTTGTGCTTGTGCGTGACCTTGGCTTCCGTAACCGATAATTGCGATTGTTTTCCCTTTAAGAACGCTTAAATCTGCATCATTTTCGTAGAACATTGTAACTGCCATAATAGATAAATCCTCCTTTTAATTGTAAACCCTCGCTAAGCGGGTGTCTCAAAGGATAGGCTTATCCTATCCTCTCAAACACCCGCTTAGCGGGCATTTGATCATAGTGGTATAAATTATAAATTTGACATTGAAGTTGCTGTTAAGCGCTACGAGAAATACTCGATTTCTGGCCGCTGTTGTTCCCCAATTCCTTGATTGATTAGGTGTAAAGATGGAATTGGTTAACAAAGGCGGACGCTTCGCTCCTTCAATTCGAGTATTCCTCTTCGCTCAGTACACGTACACATGCATATTTCTAATTTATATTTTTTCTTAAGTAGCGTTGCCGCGGATCATGGCGGTAACACCAGTCCGGCTCAATTCCTTGATTCCGTAAGGCTTCATGAGCTCAATCATCGCATCGATCTTGTCGGTGTCCCCAACAACTTGAACCATCATGCTGTGGGTACCGATATCGACGACCGCTGCGCGGAAAGTCTCAACAACCCCCATAATCTCCGGACGAACATTCGGTTCGGCCTTCACCTTGATTAAGGCAAGCTCGCGTGCCACCATTGGCTTCGAGCTAAGATCAATAACTTTGATCACATCAATCAACTTGTATAACTGCTTCTCGATTTGCTCCAGCGTTCCGCTGTCGCCTTCCGTGACGATAACCATCCGGGACAAGCCGGCTTCTTCCGACTGTCCCACTGTGATGCTCTCGATATTAAATCCGCGGCGTCCGAACAATCCGGATACGCGCTGCAATACACCTGGTTGATCATTTACTAGAACGGCGATGGTATGTTTAGTCGGCATCATTCGCTATCCCCCAATATCATTTGATCGATCGTGTCTCCTGCTTGAACCATCGGGTAGACGTTCTCACCCTTACGGACCACAAATTCAACGACGACCGGACCTGGTGTATTTAGTGCTTCCTGCCAAGCTGCCTCGGCTTCTTCCTTGTTCGTTGCACGCAATCCCTTCACGCCGTAGGCTTCCGCAAGTTTCGGGAAGTCCGGGCTTCCTTCGAGATCGATATGGCTGTAGCGGCCTTTGTAGATGATCTCTTGCCACTGGCGAACCATACCCAGCACTTGGTTGTTAATAATAACGACCTTCACCGGAATGTTGTTAATCGCGCAGATCGCAAGCTCTTGCGCACACATCTGCATGCCGCCGTCCCCGTTAATCGAGATCACCAATCGATCTGGATGCGCCATTTGGGCACCGATCGCGGATGGGAATCCGAAGCCCATCGTTCCAAGACCACCGGAAGTGACGAAGGAACGAGGTTGATTGAATTTGTAGAACTGCGCCGCCCACATTTGATGCTGCCCAACGTCCGTCGTAACGATCGCTTGACCTTCTGTTGTGCGATGGAGCATCTCGATTACCCATTGCGGCTTCAATTCCGTATCGGAGTCTTCATACTGCAGCGGCTGCTCTTCCTTCCACTGCATCACTTGAGCTCTCCAAGCATCAACATGTGCGTATTTCGCATCTTTGTTCAAGATTTCAAGGACCGATTTCACATCGCCCACGATTGGAATGTCCGTCGGTACATTCTTGCCGATCTCCGCCGGATCAATATCGATATGAACAACCTTCGCGTGCGGTGCGAAGCCTTGAAGCTTCATCGTTACCCGATCATCGAATCGAGCGCCGATATTGATAAGCAAATCTGTATTCTGAAGCGCCTTGTTCGATGCGAATGTCCCGTGCATCCCCGGCATTCCTGTCCAGAGATCATGACCGCTTGGGAATCCGCCAAGTCCGAGCAGGGTTGTCGTAATCGGAATTCCCGTTGTCGTAACGAACCGATACA
This sequence comes from Paenibacillus guangzhouensis, assembly GCF_009363075.1. NCBI lineage: Bacteria > Bacillati > Bacillota > Bacilli > Caryophanales > Paenibacillaceae > Paenibacillus > Paenibacillus guangzhouensis. Next base: position 4,062,776 of record NZ_CP045293.1, read on the forward strand.
ATTCGTCATGACCTCCGGAGTAGACAACACCGCCACCCGCTAGAATTAGTGGCCTTTGCGCCGTTTCAATGGCCTTAAGCAATTTGTCTGTCTGTAAGCGATTCGGATTCACCGTTGGGTTATATCCGCGAATGTTCACTTCCGTCACAGGCTTGAACATCGTTTTGTTCGCCGATACATCTTTCGGAATGTCGATCAGGACCGGACCTTTACGACCCGTAGAGGCTATATGGAACGCTTCGTGAATGATGCGCGGCAAATCCTCTACATCGCGGACAAGATAACTATGCTTCGTGATCGGCATCGTAATTCCCGTAATGTCCGCTTCTTGGAATGCGTCCGTACCGATGAAGTTCGTTGCGACGTTCCCTGTGATGACGACGAGTGGCACCGAATCCATATAAGCTGTCGCGATTCCAGTAACGAGGTTCGTTGCCCCCGGTCCTGACGTTGCGATACATACGCCGACTTTGCCGCTTGCTCTCGCATAACCGTCTGCCGCGTGAATCGCGCCTTGTTCGTGACGTGTAAGAACGTGTTTGAAATCATCAAATCCATGCATTGCATCGTAGATGTAGAGCACTGCGCCACCCGGATAGCCGAAGACGCATTCGACACCTTCTAGCAGTAGACTGCGAAGCAGAATTTCCGAACCCGTAATCACTTCCGGCTTCATCCATTTTTCGCGTAGTTGTTCTTTTGACCCCATCATTGCACTTTGAGCGTTCATAAGTGTTCCTCCTTTTTTGAAAATGTTAATAAAATCAAAAAAACCTTCCGTCCTCACACGTATCACACGTGATGAGGGACGAAAGGTTGATCTTCCGTGGTACCACCCAAATTTGCTACACATCTCGCAATGTGTAACCTTCATAAGTACAATGCATCCGATCCAATCATTTGCCTGTACTCTGATACGTAACGTGTACCTTACGACTCTCCCTAATAGTTCCCAAGTGGGTTCGTTCAGGAGAACAGCTCCGAGGTGAGCTCGTATATAAGGGATTTCGGCGGTGGTTGCAGCAAATTCCACACGCTCTCTGAGCAAAAGGGCCCTTAAAACTTCGTCCTCTTCATCGCTATTACCAATATGTTTCAAATTGTTAGATGTATTATATTCCTAGCTTGTTGCAGAAGTCAATAGCTATGTCATAAAAAAAATTCCCCATCTTTTCTCCCGTACATACAATACATAAATGCCCGGATCATCAAAATTCCCTTCGAACGGGGTGTAAAACCATGCTTATCCGTATGCGCCAGCCTTACACCGATGATGTCAAAATCGTTGCGCTCGTCGAATCCGAATTGCTGCCGATATCCCCCTATATCATGACTCATGAGGAACTAAATCAAGATGTTCTAACAAGGTTAAAGCGTGGAAGAACCTTTATTCTATCCGCGCTTCCGAGCAGTGAGCCGCTTGGATTCATCCATGTCATGTTGAACGGCAGATGGATGTACATCGATATGCTTGCTGTGAAGTCCAGCCACAAACGCAAAGGATATGGAGCTAGGTTGCTGCTCACAGCTGAAAACTATGCACGACGATTAGGATGCGAACATGCCAAGCTGCTCGTCGATGACGTGAATCAAGACGCACTGCTCTTCTATATGCACTCAGGTTATTACATGACAAAGCATTGGCAGGAAACGCATTACTACGAGCTGCTCAAGCGGCTCGATCTCTAAGAATTCTGCCCATTTCCTCGGTAATAATTCCCATATGGGTTATAACCGCCGTAACCGTAACCTCCGTATGGATAACCGTTATATCCACCACCATAGCCACCATAGCCGCCATAGCCGCCATAACCATATCCTCCGTAGTACGGACTGGACGCTGCCCCAATCGCCAAGAGATCGAATAGTACAAGGGGAATGATTGCTTTCGTATGGACTTTTTTACCAGAACGGCGTTCTATAACAAGGCGATTCCCAGAAATTCGAACCAGTTTACCCGTAACACGACTCCCGTCTTTCCGTACGGCCAAGATCTGCTTACCGATCAGTTTCTGTGCTTGAGCCTTCGTAATTGCCATGAGAAATCCCTCCTTTTTCTGGTATTCTCTATAGTCTATTCTATGAGTCAGAAAAAGATTGTACCCCTGTCCACCAGCATTCGCACAACAGGAGAACCCCTACCATTTATTAACCACTGTTCAAAGAGAAGAACAAAAAAGAGTCGTCACGAATGTGACGACTCTCTTAACAACACTTAATTTAAATTAAATTAAGCGTTGATTTTTTCTTTTGCTACGCCTGCCAAAGAGTTGAACGCATTTAGATCGTTCACTGCAAGGTCAGCAAGCATTTTGCGGTTGATGTCTACACCAGCCAATTTAAGGCCGTGCATCAATTTGCTGTAGGATAAGCCGTTAAGGCGTGCTGCAGCGTTAATACGCACGATCCACAATTTGCGGAAGTTACGTTTTGTGTTGCGACGATCGCGGTATGCGTAGATCAGGGATTTATTAACCTGTTCTTTTGCTGTTTTGAAAATTCTATGCTTCGAGCCAAAGTAACCTTTAGCAAGCTTCAAATATTTTTTGTGACGACGACGTGTAACGAATCCGCCTTTTACTCTTGCCATTTCGAAGTACCTCCCAATTGATTATTGTGTATTATTTCAAGTTCGCTAAACCTTGTTTCAAACGACTTACATCACCAGCAGCCATGTTCGGTTGCGTGCAAAGTACGCGTTTAGCACGGTTCGATTTGTGCGAAAGCAAGTGGTTTCTGTGTGCTTTGTTTCTTTTCACTTTACCAGTACCTGTTACTTTGAAGCGGTCTTTAAGACTGCTATGTGTTTTCATTTTCGGCATTTGTTGTTCCTCCTCAATTAGACTGAATTACGCTTTAGGCGCTAAAATCATGATCATGCTACGGCCTTCCAGCTTCGCAGCACGCTCAACGGAGCATAGCTCAGTTGCTTCTTGCAACACACGATCCAATACCTTCTTACCGATATCCGAATGCGCAATCTCACGACCACGGAAACGCACGGAGCATTTCACTTTATCGCCGTCTTTCAAGAATTTCAATACATTGCGAAGCTTCGTCTGGAAATCATGTTCATCGATGTTGGCACGGAACCATACTTCTTTGACATCAACGATCTTCTGATTTTTACGAGCCTCTTTTTCTTTCTTCTGCTGCTCATAACGGAATTTCCCGTAATCCATAATCCGACAAACTGGCGGTTTCGCCGTTGGTGCAACGTTGACCAGGTCTAGATTCAAATCGATCGCCATCTGAAGCGCTTCACGAAACGGCTTAATGCCGATTTGCTCGCCTTCAGCACCTACAAGACGTACTTCCTTCGCTCGAATCTCATCGTTAATCATATGATCCTTGCTAATACCTTCCACCTCCAACTTGAATTCCCTCTATAAAACAATAAAAGGATGTGAGTCCAGAAGAACCCACATCCATTTTGATCATTAATGTAAATGAACAAGATCACCATGAATATTATATTCATGGACCATGGACCAGCCAACTTGTGTCGGGCAGGTGAGAAGCGTGGGCTTCTACTTGACTATGTACGTCTGACGCACTCAAATAATATATCATGCTGATCAAACCATGTCAAGCACATAATTTCAACACAAAGTGATACTTTACTATAAAGTGATCCAGGTACTTTACGTGGACTACGGAAACTTGTCATTTCACCATAAAAAAAGCGAGCTGTATGCATAATGCATACGCCCGCCTTTTACAAATTTAATTAAGATGCTTGCTCGCTCTGAACCTCTTCTAGACGAACAACGCGCGTATGTTCCGTGTGGCTCCATGTTTTGTTGTTCTGGGTGAAGAACGCGTAGACCGTAATCGGCCACCAGGACAACAAGAAGATAGGGAATGTGATCAGCGACACATAAATTCTCCACGACTTCACACCTTCGAGAATGAGCGCAAGAATGAACGTTACGCATGTCGCCAGAAGCGATACGATCGGAATCCATGGCGGGAAGAATTGATAGAACGTCATTATATTCGGTCCATCGAAGAATGCCGCGTCAACCCACAGTACAGCCGACAGCAAGAACGTTGTGAGTACCGTGTACACCGTAATCGTATATAACGCCATATCAAATTTCGCCAAGTTTCTTTCCTTGATCGACTTCCACAACAGCGGGAAGAAATAACGACGCGCTACCGTAAAGTGACCTTGCATCCAACGCAAGCGTTGGCGTGAAGAAGCTTTGAATGTTAACGGCTTCTCATCGAAGACTTTCGCATCGTAGTTGAATACCGGATATACACCGCGAGATACGCAGCGTGCTGTAAACTCCAAATCCTCGACAAGACTTGTCGCACCCCAGCCCATTTCCTTGAGCAGCGCTGTCTCGAAGCACATTCCCGTACCACCCAAGAAGTTCGCCATGTTCAAGTTACGACGGGATAGCTGCCATAGACGGTTGCAATACCAGTACGTTACGCCATAAGCGGCTGTAATCCATGAGTCATGCGGGTTCTTCGTATCCAAGTAACCTTGAATGACGCGCGCGCCATTACAAAGGTCATTGTTCATCTCGGACAAGAACTCAGGGCTTGCCAAGTTGTCCGCATCGAACATGACAATCGCATCATATTGACGTGGGTGCTTCCATAGCTCTTTCAGCATCCACTCAATCGCATAGCCTTTACCGCGTAATGTCGGATTCGTCCGCTCACATGCGTAGACCCCTTCATAGCTGCGAACGATATTGGCTGTATTATCGGTACAGTTATCACAGATAACGAAAATATCATACATATCCCTTGGATATTTTAATTTCAATAAATTCTCGACAAGCGCTCCAACGACCGTCTCTTCGTTATGCGCGGCGACGAGCACTGCGAATGTTTTCTTTGGCTCATGACGAACCTTGTTCTTTTTCTTAATAATTCCGGCCAATGACAGTGAAAACTGATATACCCCGATAACTGCCAGTAAGACCTGCAGCACAACCATAATGACATCGATCATACAGTTGATACCCCCTTTTACCCCTTTAATATTGTTTTGTGTTTGTTTTTATCTCTCTCTAATGTTTTTCTTGCCGTTCTCATTATGCGCGATCGGGAGGTTCAATTGCAACTTCGCTGCACCTAATGATTCTCTTCTCTTTATGTTCATTTGTCAAAACCGATCTAGGTCGCGATTATCGGAAATTCATCCAATATAACGCAAGTGTTCAAGACCTAAACCTGCTTATGTCTTATTTTCATCCAATTCCTCTGTTTTTATTTCGCTTTCCTCCTCCTTTTTCTGAAAATTTTCATCTTCAAATACTTTACCTCAACAATAACAACGTAACAACCCGGTAAAAAGTTCAAATCCATTGGTAATTTCACACAACTTTCACAATTACAAAACAAGGGCTCCCATTAGAAAACTAATGAGAGCCCTTTCACGTTCAGGCTTATTTCCACTCGCCTTGAATGTTGTTCTTCTTCATCTCTTCGTTAACTTGGTCAATAACTTCCTTACCGCCCTTGTTCATATATTCTTCCACCATCTTATCCCAATCGGAAATTGGGCGCTGTCCAACGACCATCTTCGTCGTCTCATCGGAGATGTACTGCGACAACTCGGTATTCTTCTCCATGTAGCTTGTCGAAATGATACGTTTGACAGGATTTACATAAAATTTAGACGATTTCAAATAATCCGTCATCGCACGGTTGAACGCTTTGCCTTCCGGCGTTGTTGCAATCTTCACGAACACTTCAAGATCCGAATCATCCGTTACCCAGCCCTGGTTCATAATATATGCCGCAGGAGCGACCTTCGAGCGTTGGTTCAGATCCGGTTGCACCACGCCGTCTTTCATCGTATATCCAGTACCTTCATGCCCATTGAGCCAGTCGATCCATTCATTCTGTGGATTCCGTTTGTCTTCCGGAGCAACGGTCTTAAACTCATTGATAATCTCCAGAATTTTCTTCACTTTCTCCGGCTGATCCTTCAGCTTCGCCGAGATCATGTACATCCGGTACCAAGCTGGGCTCGATGGGATCCCTTGCTGCCCATCCGGTTGCTTGAATGCAGGGATCGGAACTGCGACAGCTTCCGGCGCATTTTGACGCAGCACGTCAAAATCAAGACCATTATTGCCACTATTTCCCGGCTGTTCATACCAAATGCCGACTTTTCCTGCATTAAATTCTTTAAATACGTCTTTGTACGTCGTAATCGCCCAATCCTTGCTGATCGCGCCCGCTTGATAGAGCTCGCTTAAGAACTGCACCTTCTCCTTATTGCCTTGCGCGATATTTCCTGGAATCAGCTGCCCTTGATCATTCTTATGGTACCAAGCTGAACTCGACCAATAGGCCCCGAAAGACGGATCGTACGTGAAGCCCTTCGCAAGTCCTAGGCCGATCGTATCTGCCTTCCCGTTACCGTCAGGGTCATTTTTCGTAAATGCAATGGCTACATTCTTCAATTCCTCATAGTTCGTCGGCATCGCAAGTCCTAGCTTATCAAGCCAGTCTTTCCGGATAATCGGCTTCTTGCCGCCTTTGCCCGAAAAATAATCAGGAATGCCGAAAATCTTGCCATCTATTTTGAGCGAATCCCAATCCGATTCCGGGATCGCAGCCAAATTCGGATAATCCTTGATAAAATCATTCAGCGGGAGATAGGCCCCCTGTTTCGCCCATTTCACGAAATTGGCGTCAACCCCCTCCGCACCGATCACATCCGGAATATCGCCCGAGGCCATCCGCACAGCGACCTTCTCATCATAAGAATCAAAAGGAATATATTGCGTCTGTAGATCCACGTTGAATCGTTTGTTAATGGCATCCACAGCAGGGCCTTTCGGCTCAGGTACCGGGTTCTCCCATGTTCCGTCAAATAACGTAATGGTGATCGGCTTGTCCGTTCCGCCGCTCGAAGAGCCCTCCGCTGAGCTTCCTTCCTTGCTGCCTGAACAAGCGGTGAAGCTAGCTGCGATCGTAAGACTTAATAATAGAACCATCGTATTTTTTAATTTCATCTCTACGAACCCTCCCATTAATTCATTCCATGTACACGCACGATATCACTGTGTTACCCTTTTACAGCCCCGAGCATCACCCCTTTCGCAAAATGCTTTTGCAGAAACGGATAGACGACGAGGATCGGTATGGTCGCGATCAAGATTGCCGCCATCCCCACAGTCTCTGTTGGAGGCGGATTCTGAGCCATCGCCATTTGCGCCGCGTCGGACAGCGTTGCCTTCGTCTGACCTAATACGACAATTTGCCGCAAGACGACCTGCACCGTCCACTTCGCCGGATCGCTAATATAGAGAATGGCATTGAAGTAAGCATTCCAGTTCGATACCGCATAGAACAATCCAAAAGCAGCCAGAGAGGGCTTCGATAATGGCAGAATCACTCGGCTAAAAATCTGGAGATCATTCGCTCCGTCGATGAGTGCGGCTTCCGAGAGTTCATTCGGAATGCTTAAGAAAAACTGCCGCATCACGATCAAGTTGAACGAGTTAATCGCACTAGGGATAATTAAAGCCCAGAAGGAATCTAGCAAATGCGTTTCTTTGACGACGAGATACGTAGGGATAATCCCCGCACTGAAGACAAAAGTGAACAAAATCATAAATAAGAAGTACCGTTGACCCATAATATTGCGAGCAAGCGCATAGGCCATCATCGCAGTCAACAGCAGGCTGAACAAGGTCGCAGCCACGGTCACGAATATCGTAACCCCGATGGATCGGAACAACACTTTGGAGCCAAGTATAAATTCATAGGCATCTAATACCCATGTCTTCGGCCATAATAACATATCCTGCTGCACGAAATCCGCGTAGGAGGAAAAGGATACAATCACCATATAATAGAATGGAAAGAGCATCGCGATTCCGATAAGAATGAGCACACAGTAATTGATGATATCCGCTGCTCTGCCTAATCCGCTATTCGATCTAATCATAATACCATCCCTCCTAGTATACTCCTTCTTCTCCGAAGCGCTTCGCGAGACGATTCGCACCTACGATGAGCACGAGTCCTACGAATGATTTGAACAAGCCGACCGCAGTCGCGAAGCTGAAATCCGACTGTTCGATCCCTTTGAAATAGACGAATGTATCGAGCACGTTGCCGATTTCTTTATTCAGCGGGTTCAGCATCAAGAAAATCTGTTCGAAGCCAACATCAAGCACGCTGCCAAGACGGAGAATCAATAGTATGACAATCGTGCTGCGAATCGCCGGCAGTGTGATGTGCCAGATTTGTCTCCATCGGTTCGCTCCATCTACGATAGCAGCCTCATAGAGCGCAGGGCTGACACCTGCAAGCGCAGCGAGGAAAATGATCGTACCCCATCCGGTTTCCTTCCAGATAACCTCCAAGACGATCAAGGGCATGAACCAGCCCGGCTCTTGCATGAAAGCAATAGGCTCCATACCAAACACAGAATGAAGCAGCTGATTCACGACGCCATTCGTCTTGAGGAACACCGTCGCAATTCCGATCACGACGACCCAAGATAAGAAATGCGGTAAATACACAATGGATTGAACAATTCGTTTGAACTTCGCGTTGCGTACTTCATTTAATAAGAGAGACAAGATAATCGAAGCCGGAAACGCGAATAATATTTGCAAAAATGAAAGATAGAGCGTGTTCCAAATAACGCGAACCACTTCTTTATCTTCGAAAATCTTCATGAAATGCTTCATGCCCACCCAATCACTATGCAGGAACCCCTGGAATGGACTAAAATCTTGAAACGCGATTACGTTACCGAGCATCGGCACGTACCGGTACACAATAAAATAGATGAGCCCCGGCAATAATAATAAAAATAGGTACTTTTCCTTCCACAATCTTCTGAGCTGAACCATCGCCCTCATCCTCCTCATCGTCATTTTTGCTTTTCCATCACTCTATTTTCTTTTATACTAGAAACCTAGGAATCAATTGCCAATGAGCATTCTCCGCATTTGTGAGCAAATTTATAGACGACCTAGAAATATGCGCAGGTTCTAGAGAAATGATTATCCTTCAATAAAGGCAGGGCAACAGCATGCGAAAAGCGCTTCAACTTAAACAACTGTCCCATTCTACCTTTCGAAAACTATTAATCTATTTCATCGCCATTATTATGCTGTTCGTGGCGTTCAGTTTGTTCTCGTTAACGCTGTATCAACGGAACATCCAGAACGAGATCATTCAATATAATAGTGAGAACTTGAAGTTCACGACGCGCAACTTCGAGCAATATTTCGAATTGATTAATAGTCTGCTGGTCAATTTCTATGTCAATAACACCAATCTTCAAGAATTAGATGCAAAGAATTTCAAATATGTTAGCGCTTCCAAAGTAATTGATGACTTGCGCGAAACAATCGGCAACTCCCAGCTCCACCTCTATAACCTGCTTGTATTCGACGAGCAGCATGGGATGGTGCTGGATTCGCTGCGCGGCGCAGATGAGGAGAAGATGATTAGCCGCTTCTATCATCATTTTCAATACAACCTGGATTTCTGGAAGGAATCGCTCGCTGCGCAGCAATCCTTCTTCATGTTGCCTGCGACGAACTTCACAAACGTATATGACCCGTCAGTTCCATCAGAATCGCCGCTCGTCTTTCCCCTGCTCGTCAAGAGCAAGCTGATTCCGAACTACGCGATGCTCGCCTTGATCGATGCGAAGAGCATTAACACGGCATTTCATCAATCGATCAATAGCAATTTCTATATCCTGGACAAGCAAGGACAGCCGCTCTTCGTCACCAACAATACGGATGAGAAGGCACTCCCGGCCCTACCTACAGATCAGTCTTGGATCTTAATGGATCACAATTATTATTTCTACCAACAAGGGAGTACTTCGGGTTATACCTATGTCAACATCGTTCCCGCGGACGCGCTATCCGCGCAATATACGAAACTTCATATTACGTTAATTACGCTGCTCGTAGTCTCCATCATCATTAGCGTCATTGCGTCGGTCGTGTTCAGTATGCGATTCAATAACCCTGTCCAGAAAATTATTGATACGATTCGCGACTTGAATCATAAGGATCTGGTCGCCGATCATCGAAACCAGTTCGACTTCATTCGCGAAAATATCGGGATGCTCATTCAATCCCATCAACAGACGTCAAGCGACCTAAGCCAAAAGACCTCCCTTCTACAGCACTACGACATCATGAATCAACTCAAAAAAATCAGAGGCAGTCATCGGCAAGAAGAAGCTGGTGCTCCGAAAAATCAAGCGCCTTTCCGCTTCATCTTATTCCAGTTCTCGCCGAATAAACGCTATTATGAAGCGTTTCGGATGAGCGTCGAACGGAGTACGCATTTTATGGCGGAATATGTGAGTCAGATCGTCCACAAGGAATCACCGCAGTCTCTTATTTTCCAGACGGAACCGAATCAAATCGTACTCCTTCATTACTTGAAGGACACGGAGCCGGAAGCGGAGCAGAGCGCACAGTTCGAGACGCATTTGATCCGTATTAAGCAACTGCTCGAAGCTGACAAAGAATACGGATTCTACTCCATCGCTGTAAGTTCGCTATACCCGCACACGGCCCAGGTGACGCAAGCCTATGAGGAGGCACTCCTGCGGATTAAACATCGTCCGTTCGATGATTCGACGATTATTCTAAGGGATGAACCGATACACAGCGAACGGCTGCTATATACGAACCATTTCGAGCAAGAGCTTCATCTGCACTTGCAGGAAGGCAATGTCCAGCAAGCCTGGCATATTCTCGACCGAACACTCGCACAACTGCAGAAGAAGAATCCAAGCATGTATCATTACAACAAGTTCCTAGAAGAGATGACGGACAAAGTACTGCGGATCGTCTATTCGCTCCAGCTCGATGCCGAGCCTCTCGCACAAGAAGCAGCCGCACGTCTGCCGGTCTATACGATGAAGGATCTGGAGCAGTACTTCAAAGATCTGATCGAATCCGCTTGTCAGTTCATCCGTGATCATAAGGAAGTCATCGATCCCATCGTACGGTTCGTACAGGACTACCTCGCGAATCATTATGCTGAAGCTGTCACGCTGGATATCGTAGCGGACAAACTTAAGATTACGCCAAGCTACTTATCCACCTACTATAAGGAGAAGACGGGAACGAATTTCGTGGATGCGGTCAATAAATATCGCGTCGAGCAAGCAAGCACCCTCCTCCTGCATACGGATCTCTTCGTTCAAGAGATTGCTGTTCAGACCGGGTTCCTGAATATCAGTTCCTTCAATCGGGTGTTCAAGAAATTCACAGGCATTACTGCGAGTGATTATCGTCGCAACGCTTCCCGCGTCTATGAGCCTGAAGAAGACTTTCCCGCGTAATTGTAAAGATGGGGCTGGTAATTTTAACATGATTATTCCAACTACAGACTGGCGTAGTTCGGGGGGGTTTGTGTTAGAATATAGCGGGGGGGATTCAATGAGCCGTGTTTTCAATTGGTTGTTGCAGCGTGAGAAACGGGTATTCCTATGGATAAACGGCCGCTTGCATCATAAATTTCTGAACTTCATCTTGTACTACATCACGCATTTAGGCGGTGCAACGCTAACGATCTGCATCACCTCCGTGCTAGCGATTCTGGCACCTCATCCATGGAATCGGGTCGGCCTGCAATCCCTGATCGCACTTGGGCTCAGTCACATTCCTGTGGCCATTATCAAAAAATTATATCCACGTATTCGCCCGCATCTCGCACATCCGCAGACGAATACATTTCGCAAACCGCTGGTCGATCATTCATTTCCATCGGGTCATTCCACGGCTATCTTCTCAATGCTCGTGCCGATGATGATTCAGTTCCCGGCGCTTACACTCGTACTACTGCCGCTGGCGCTCATCGTTGCGTTATCGCGAATCTATCTCGGGCTTCATTACCCATCGGATTGCTTCGCCGGTGCCTTCATTGGTACCTTGTTCGCGGTAATTACCGTATCGTGCTGGCCAGCTTCGATTTTAGCTTGAATCAAAAAACCTCCGTTCACACGCAAATGTGATACGGAGGTTTCTTATTCGTGGCATATCAGATATCGTCTATCACGAGATTACTCAGCTTGTTCATCGTCTTCTTCTTGATCAACGATCGCCGCTTCAGCCTGCTGTGCAGCGATTTTGCGCTCTTGATAAGCCTTAAGCGCTTCTTCCCCGATCACAACCTCAACGCGGTGAATATTCATGCCTTTGCCCATGAACTTCTGCTCATATTCGGTCATGACATGTTCTTCGTTCAGTCCGTTCCGATGCAAGTTCAAGGAGATATTCGTCATTTGAAGCCCCATATCCGCGAAGGAATTAAGCGAGAACTCGAACAATGTCTCGGAATCGGTCTTGAAATGAATTTCGCCCTGCGCATTCATGACGCCGATGTACTTGTCCACAAAACGATGATGCGTTAAGCGGCGGCGTGCATGACGCGCCTTCGGCCACGGATCGCTGAAATTCAAGTAGACGCGTGTAATTTCACCCGGAGCGAAAATATCTTCCAGCGTCTCAATATTCGCACGTGCTAACGCTACGTTCGGCGGGCTGTCTACCCCTTGCTCAGCCCATACATTGCGGGCCTTCTCACTCGCGCGGCGAACCAATTCATCGTACATATCCATCCCGATGAAGTTCACGTCCGGGTACTTCGCGCTCATACGGCTGACGAATTGACCTTTACCCATGCCCAGCTCGACATAAATCGGACGGTCATTGCCGAAGAACTCGTGCCAACGACCTTTATACGTATGGGGTTCAAGAACAACAAGATCCGTCTGCTGTTCCAGGTTCTCTCGAATCCCTTTTCTTCCTCTTAGACGCATGATAAATCCTCCTAAGCTATTCTAAAGCTATATTGTGCCGAAGAAAGCGCAAAAAGTAAAGAGGATGTTCTTGTTAGGAGGGAGAAAATACGTCGAGGGATGATAGGCGACGCATGGAGCGATAGATGTGGAGATTGGGTTGATCATTGGAAAGGACTGGGTGGTGCGGCGATTTGGGGGGCCGTGACTTGGTGGCGTGGCAATGCTAACGTAGAGTTTAGCAGGAGCTTTAACGGTGGGGGCTGCTATCGTGGAGTTTTGCAGGAACTTTAGTGGCGGGGGCTACTATCGTGGAGTTTTGCATGAACTTTAGCGTATATCCCCCTGCCAGCTCCTCTATATTGGATATTTGCCGTTACTTTGTTCATTTCAGGCTTCATATCGGCTAATTCATCGATCTATCGTGCAGGAATCCAGTATATGTGGAACCACGGCATGAAATAAGACTTATATGCTGGAAGATATACAGGATAGGTTACCCTATTGTTCCATTACGACCGCGTGTCCTCCCCCATCACCCCTCGGGCCTCGAACCACCGTACCACCGAAAGCTTATTTTTTCACGATAATCTTGCGTAAGACTAGCACTTTACTCCGTCTGAAAAATGTCGCGAGCACTCGCTCGTTATTCCGCAGCCTCAGCTTGCGCGCATTAGCCTTGGACAGCCGAATCTCCTTGCCCGTATCCCCTTCCAGGGACATTAACTCTACGAACAGCTGCACCCGCGTCTTCCCTCTCACCACGGTGATTCGTCCGTTTGCCCCTAATTTCTCTTGAATGCTCGCGTTAAGCCCAATGTGGAATGGTCCGCCAAGCGGCGTCTGAATGCGAATGATCCCTCGTGCTGATCTCCTCATGCGATATTCCTTCCTTCTGTTCGGATCTACTGTAATATATACATCCGGCCCAGGTCAGGTGATGAGGAACACTCGTCGCAAACGCAGTCATCACACAATAAAAAATCCGAACGCACATGCCGTGCACTCGGATTCCAATCGTCATATTTCTAAATCAACTTCATTAATGTACGTTCTCTTCAAGTTCGAACTTGCGTTCAATCGCGGAGTTCAATTTGCGGCGAGCGGAAGCCGCTACCTCTCGATTCTCATTAAACTGGATACCCGTTAATGCCATCGCTTCATTCAGCGTCAGTTCAACCAACACTTTCTCTGTTCCTTGCGAACCTTTAACTTCGGTATGCATTGACATCACCTCTTAGCGTTATTGTGTTCAGAAACAAGAAAAATTATGAAAATACGTATGCGAATTAATGGATAAAATCGCTGTTGCTGATAGTTGTAATATAACATAACATGTAAGGTTTTTCAAGTCCCAAATGGCCTGACTTGGCTTCAAATCAAGGGAAATAATTCGATTTTTCATGCCTTTATTGGTACAATAGGAAAATGATTAACAAACTAGAAATATCGCTGAAATGCAATAAAGGAGCAAGCCTTACCCATGATAACGACCGAACCGAATCATCCCCTGCTCTGGGGAGATAAACGATTCCATACATGGAACGCTGAAATGCGGGAGCAGTTCGGAAATAAAGTATTCAAAGTGATGCTCGACGCCGGATTTACCTGCCCGAACCGCGATGGCTCCATCGCCAAGGGCGGATGTACCTTCTGCAGTGCGAGAGGATCAGGTGACTTCGCTGGGAGCCGCCGCGATGATCTGGTGACCCAGTTTAATAAAATCCGAGATCTCCAGCATCAGAAGTGGCCGAACGCGAGTTATATCGGCTATTTCCAAGCCTATACGAATACGTATGCGCCGGTTGAGGAGCTGCGCGAATATTTCGAGGTCATCCTTCAACAGCCAGGCGTAGTCGGCCTCTCGATCGCCACACGTCCAGATTGTCTGCCAGATGATGTCGTCGAATACTTGGCAGAGCTGAACGAGCGGACGTACCTCTGGGTCGAGATGGGTCTACAGACCATCCATGAATCCTCGTCCGAGCTCATTAACCGCGCGCATGATACGCAATGTTATCTCGATGCGGTTGCGAAGCTGCGCAAGCATAACATCCGGGTCTGTACCCATATTATTTATGGGCTTCCACAGGAAACCCACGAAATGATGCTCGATACGGGACGTGCCGTCGCCCAGATGGATGTGCAAGGCATTAAGATTCACCTCCTCCACCTCATGCGCAAGACCCCGATGGTGAAGCAATATGAAGCTGGATTGCTCCGCTTCCTCGAGCAAGACGAATACATTAAGCTAATTGTCGACTCGCTCGAATTCCTTCCGCCGGAGATGATCGTCCATCGCCTAACAGGTGACGCACCGCGCGATCTATTGATCGGACCGACATGGAGCCTTAAGAAATGGGAAGTGCTCAATAGCATCGACGCAGAACTCAAGGCACGCGATTCCTGGCAGGGCAAGTTCTGGAGGGGGCGCTAAGATGGGCTTCCTCTCCGTTCTCAGCTTCGCCCAGAAGCTCGTCGCTGAACGCGCGCAGCTGGGCGATATCGTCGTGGACGCCACCGTGGGCACCGGTGTCGACACGCTGTTCCTCGCCAAGACGGTTGGCCCGCAGGGCACCGTCTACGGCTTCGACGTTCAGCCGCTCGCGCTAGAGCTAGCGCGCGAGCGGCTGAACGCAGCGGCCGCGCCTGGCGAAGCTGGCGCGGTAACCGCCGCCGCAGGCGCCCGCGCTTCGCGCAAGGGCGCTGGCGGCCTCGCCGCTGCTCGGCTGCTGCTACGCAGCCATGCCGAGCTTGCGGCGGCACTACCCGAGGCGGCGCACGGCCATGTCGCCGCCGTCATGTTCAATCTCGGCTACCTGCCGGTGGCCGAGATCGATGCTTCGGCGCGCGTCATCACGCTCGCCGAGACAACGCTGCCGGCGCTCGAAGCCTCGCTCCGCGTGCTGAAGCCGGGCGGCATCGTCACCATCGTCGTCTACCCCGGCCATGAAGGCGGGGATACGGAAGGCGATGCCGTCGAAGCCTGGGCCGCGGCCTTGCCTGCCAGCGTCGGCCAGACCATTCTGTACCGGATGACGCAGCGTCCGAAGGCGCCATACGTCATCGCGGTCGAGAAGCGATAGACATGACGAATTCATTATCGTAGATTCAGCTGTAATCAACCAATAGAGGAGGCCACCCGTAACATGAGTGTTCACAAAATTGAGCATGTTGGCATTATGGTACAATCGTTAGAGCGATCCATCACTTTCTATCAGGACGTAATCGGGTTACAATTACTACATATCTTGCAGCCGACTGATCAAGTCCGTCTCGCCTTTCTTGCTTTTCCAGAATCATCCGAGACCGAGATTGAACTCGTCGAGAAGCCGAATAACAGCGACCTCTCGAATGAAGGCAAGGTCCACCACGTCGCGTTCACGGTGCAAGACATCGAATCCGAGCATGCTCGATTGCGTGAGCTAGGCATTCATCTGATTCATGACACCATCGTTACGATTCCGAATGGAAGCAAATACTTCTTCTTCGAAGGGCCTGACCAAGAGCAGCTCGAGTTCTTCGAACCTGTAAGACAAGGCTAGCATTCCATCAGAATCCTAATATATAATTTTCACCATCATGGCTGTTTATTTTGAAAGGAGCAATATTTCATCATGACGCAAGCATATCCAATTCAATTCAAAGCTGAAATGAAAGAAAAAGTATGGGGAGGCCGCGCACTTGAGCAATTCGGACTTGAAATGCCGGATGGCGCTATCGGCGAAGGCTGGATGATCAGCGATCACCCGAACGGTCTAACCAAAGTCATTAACGGCGAATTTGCAGGCCTGAACTTAGAAGATATCCGCCACCGCGTTGGCAAAGAATGGTTCGGTACGAAATCGAACATTGACGCAGATACACGCTTCCCGCTTTTGATCAAATTGCTCGATTGTAACGACGACCTATCCGTACAGGTTCACCCGAACGATGATTACGAGAAATTGCCTAAAGGTGAGCTCGGCAAGACGGAAATGTGGTATGTCCTTGATGCCAAGCCAGGCGCGAAAATCATCTACGGTCTGAAACCGGGCGTTACGCGCGAACAGCTTGCTCACGCACTCGAAAATAACGAAGTGATGGACACGCTGCAGGAAGTTGAAGTCGTTCCTGGCGATTCCTTCTACATCCCTGCTGGAACGGTGCATGCGCTCTGCTCCGGCGTAGTCGTCGCGGAAATTCAACAGAACTCCGATACGACATATCGTCTATATGATTACAACCGTCCAGGTCTCGATGGCGAGCTTCGTGAACTTCACATCGAAGATTCCCTGAACACTGTTGCATTTGGTGACTCCGGTGCGACATACATGAAGACGGAGACAGCACCTAACACATGGCTGTCCCTTGCGAAATCCCCTTACTTCCACGTAGAAAAAGGGATCGTTGCTGCCCCTTGGCAGCTCACGACGACGCCTGAGAGCTTCGTCATTCTCATCGTCTGTGAAGGCGAAGGAACATTGACGTGGGAGAACGGCCAAGAAACGCTGCAAGCTGGCCAATGCTTCTTGCTTCCTGCGAACTTAGGCAAGTACACCCTTGAAGGGAACTGCACGGTGCTTCGTTCTACCCTATGATAAGACTCCAAGAGCGCAGCACTGAGCTGCGCTCTTGCTATATGATCGTGAGAGAGGATGAGCCGAATGAAGACGACAAATTTCACTCTACAAGATGAGGAACAATTCAATCTCTATATCTACCAATGGCAACCTGACACCGATGATGTTGCTTCTTATAAAGGCGTTGTTCAAATCGCGCACGGCATGGCCGAAACGGCTGCACGATATGCTAGATTCGCCGAAGCATTGACGGAGCAAGGCTATTTCGTCTATGCCCACGACCATCGAGGGCATGGTCGAACCGCAGCTTCAACGGCGGATTTAGGCCACCCAGGAGACGACGGCTTCAACTGGAAAGTGAAGAACATGGCCCAAGTTAGCATGCATATCCGCAATACGCATCCAACGCTTCCCCTCTATTTGATGGGACACAGCATGGGGTCGTTCCTCACCCAGAAATATATGTATGAATATCCGCATCTGGTGGATGGCATTATTCTATCCGGGACGAACGGTCCAAGAGGATTGCTAGGCGCAGGACGTACCCTTGCGAAGCTCGAAATGTCCCTGCGCGGCGAACGGCATCCGAGCACGCTGCTCAATGCGATGTCGTTCGGCTCATTCAACCGTGCATTTCGCCCTACGCGGACAGGATTCGACTGGCTGTCTCGTGACGCGGCTGAAGTCGATAAATTCATTGCCGATCCATTCTGCGGATTCCTGTGCACGTCGGGTTTCTTCTATCATTTCTTCGGCCTGCTCCAAGAGATCCATCAACCTGCCCAAATGCAGCGGATTCCGAAGGATTTGCCCATCTATGTCTTCTCTGGGGATCAAGATCCTGTCGGACTGCATGGGAAAGGGGTTCGGCAGCTGCTGAAGCTCTATCAAGAGCTCGGACTATCCAATGTGCGCTCGAAACTGTATCGCGATGGGCGTCATGAAATGTTGAACGAGACGAACCGGGATGAAGTGACAAGCGATACGATTGCTTGGTTGAACCATCAAGTGGAATCCCGTGCCATGCAAGCCTAGTTTCAGATACGATACTATACGCCGCAAGACCGCAAAGAACTCTCCTTGCGGTCTTTTTTTTATTGTTCGTGCAATTCATAAAGATTGTTGATCATAGCTGAAACAACATACCCTATTCTCG
Organism: Paenibacillus guangzhouensis; assembly: GCF_009363075.1. NCBI lineage: Bacteria > Bacillati > Bacillota > Bacilli > Caryophanales > Paenibacillaceae > Paenibacillus > Paenibacillus guangzhouensis. The sequence continues at coordinate 4,081,269 of NZ_CP045293.1, forward strand.
CGTCTTATCCTGTGGAGGTGGATTCTTTGAAAAAATATGTAATATACGCATTGGTTGTAGCAGTATTAATATCCATCTTGGTTGGCTGCGCTGAAAAAACACCACCGATCCCCAAGGTCATTGCAGAGAATACGCAGATCCCTGTCAAGCAAAGCAGCTACTGTTGGGAAAGATTAGGCTGCGCGGACTATGCTGGAGGAAAAACGATGCTAAAAGGAACAGCTCCAACCGTTGTAACTTCGAAATCACGCATCGAAGTTTCATATGATTACAATCCTTCACCTAATGAACTCTCGATTCAGCAATTTCAAGACGAAGGAGCGGTTGATGTTCCATTTCAAGATGGGCATTTCATAGCCCCCACAGAAAAAGGTGTGTATTACTACGGGATTTCAGCCTCTTGGTCAACAAAGGACGGTAAGCATTCCAAAGGCAGCACCTCTTCCGTATTCGTCATAGAAGTCCAATAAGGCCACGTAAGCTGCCTTGCACACAGCACCCCACTGAACGAATAACGAATACAAAAGACCACTTGCACACACAAGTGGTCTCTCTCCATCACGCTCTTATTCCACAACCGCTGCAACGAGCGGCATCGTATAATAGACGGGCTTCTCTTGCTCATTCTGTTGATACAGCACGATCAGCAAGGTCGGCTGTTCTTTCACCTGAGCCTCCGCCCCGGTCAATGCATGCAGATCGAACGGCAGCACCTCGATAACCGCATGTTTATGCAGTTCTTTCTCGGAAAGGTTGAGCGCTGCAAAGTCTCCATTTACCCGCTCCGGATGCTCTGCGATCTCCTTGATATAGCCAGCCCATACATCCTTCTCCAGTGTGAAATCCCACCAGATTTTGCGCGGCTTGTACTTGTGATTCAAGAAGTAATCGAACTTCATCAGTCCTAAGATGATTTCCATCTGCTTGGTATCGCGGGATTGCAAGAAGCTGTAGAGCCTTGTGAACAAGTCTTCGAGCTGGTGACCAATCTTCTGCCAGCCTTGCCCTTCCCAATAATCGCCGAACGCTTGGAAGAAGTCGAACGCCGAGTCGAACTCCTGCGTAATCAAATATTCGAGCGTATGGTTCATTCGATGCGCGTTCCAATACTTTTCCAGCACATCCTCAACCCGTTTAATGCGTACAAGATCCGAGAACGGCAAAATATCGTTGCCTAGTATCTCATACGGCGCGTGGTCCATGTAAATATAGTTGTACTTGTGCGCATCGATCCGCATGCCGGTCCCGCGCAGCATTTTGAGGAAGCCCAGTTGTAATTCTTCCGGACGCAGTGCGAACACATCGTTGAACGTCTTGCGGAACGTATCGTAATCTTCGAGCGGCAGGCCGGCGATCAAATCCAAATGCTGGTCGATCTTCCCGCTGTCTTTAACCTTCTGGACCGTTCTTGTCAGTTTCGCAAAGTTCTGACGGCGTTTCACGAGCTCATTCGTCTCATCATTCGTCGATTGAACGCCGATCTCGAAGCGGAAGACCCCTGGTGGTGCATTCTCCGCTAAGAAATCCAGCACCTCCGGACGCATGATGTCTGCCGTAATCTCGAATTGGAACACGCATCCGCGGTGATTATCAATCAGGAACTGGAACATTTCCATCGCGTAATCCCGCTTAATGTTGAAGGTCCGGTCTACGAACTTAATCAGCTTCGCGCCGTTGTCGATCAGATAGAGAATATCCGCCTTTGTCTTCTCAATATCAAAGTATCGAACGCCTACCTCAATCGAGGAGAGACAGAACTGACAACTGAACGGACAACCGCGGCTCGTCTCGAAATAGACAATGCGCTTCGATAGATCCGGCAAATCCTCCGCAAAACGGTGCGGTGATGGCACCTGTGCTAAGTCCAGCTTCGGCCGCCCCGGCATCATCACCACTTCGGATCCTTTGCGATACGCAAGTCCGTAGACGAAATGATATTTTTGCGTTGTCTGAATTTCAGTCAAGAGCTGATGGAACGTCTCTTCCCCTTCGCCCATCACGATGAAATCCACATCCTGCAGACGGTCCATCCAGTACTCCGTGTCATACGAGACCTCCGGTCCACCGAGGATGATTTTGACTTCCGGCATAATTTTCTTCACCATGCTGATGACTTCGATTGTCTCTTCGATATTCCAGATATAGCAGGAGAACCCGATCACCTTAGGTTGGCGGCGGAATAAGTCGGACACGATGTTCATGACTGGATCTTTGATCGTATACTCCGCGATTTCAATGTCCGGGAAGTCTTTCTCACTGAATGCTTTGAGGAAGCGCAGTGCGAGTGATGTATGAATATATTTCGCATTTAGCGTAGATAGTACGACTTTCATGGTGGTTTAACCTCGTTCTCTATTTGCAAATTTGTATTACTACTCTTATTAGAATGCTCTAATTCTATCAAATTTAGCCATTCTAGTCTTCAAACTCATAGTTCTCCTGCATCTTCTTCTCTTGGAAAAATTGCAGGAACGGCGCACCGTAATTGCGGAACTTCTGCTCCCCGACCCCTTTGATGCGGAGCATCGCTTGTTCCGTTGCCGGGCACATCTCCGCCATCTCACGCAGCGTCGCATCGTTGAAAATAATATAAGGCGGCACCTTGGCTTTCGCAGCCAAATCGCGGCGAATGAGGCGAAGCTGCTCGAATAACGTCTCGTCCAGCGAACCCGGTGCGGCTTCCGGCTGCTTGTGCACCTTCTGGAACACTTGCCGCTGTCCTTTGAGCACTTCAACCGCGAGCGGCGCGATTTTGACAACCGGATATTGGCCTTCCGCAAGCGTCAGATATCCTTCGGCAATTAGGACATTGATCAGGTCGCTGATCTCCTTGTCCGTCGATTTGCGCATCACGCCGTAGGTTGGTAGCTGGTCGAACCGGTACTGCAGCACCTTCTTGTTTGCCGATCCCCGCAATACGCCGGCAATCATCGATACGCCGAACCGTTCGCGCATCCGGTGGATGCAAGAGAAGATTTTCTGCGCTTCAATCGTAATGTCAACGAGCTCTCGTTCGTCCTTGCACGAGCTGCAGATGCCGCAAGGCTTGCGTTCACCTTGATCTTCAAAATAATCGAGGATCGCGATATTCAAGCATTTCGGTGTGTAACAGTAGTCCACCATCGTCTGCAATTTGCGATATTCATTCGATTTACGTTCGGGCGATTGCATATTCTGCTCAATTAAGAACTTCTGCGTAATGATATCTTGAGGACCGAAGAGCAGGATGCATTCGCTTGATTCGCCATCGCGTCCCGCACGGCCCGCTTCTTGGACATAGGCCTCCATATTTTTCGGCATATTGTAGTGAATGACATAACGAACGTTGGACTTATCGATCCCCATGCCGAATGCATTCGTCGCTACCATGACCCGAATGTCGTCATATATAAAAGCTTCTTGGTTATGCGCGCGATCCTCATCCGATAGTCCTGCATGATATTTGCCGACATTCAGACCTTTACGGTGCATCGCCGTATGCAGCTCGTCCACATCCTTACGCGTTGCTGAGTAAATAATGCCCGGCTGGGAAGCATGCGTCTGCGCATAGTTCATCACGAAGTCCCGCTTGTTCTCACCGCGAAGCACCTGCATTGCCAAGTTGTCCCGTCCAAATCCCGTGACGAATAGATTCGCATCGGTTAGTTCGAGCAGCCTTGCCATATCCTGCGTCACTTCCGGCGTCGCTGTCGCCGTGAATGCCGCTAGAATCGGTCTCGTCCGCAGACTGCGCACGAATGGCGCGATCGCCAAATAGCTCGTCCGGAAATCATGTCCCCACTGAGACACGCAGTGCGCCTCATCAATCGCAACACATGAGATATCGAGCGAGTCCACGCGTTGGCAGAACCAATCCGATTCAAGCCGTTCCGGAGCAACATAGAGCAGCTTCAACTCACCGCGCTGTGCTGCCGATAGCCGCTCGTTCACTTCACGCGCCGTTAGCGAGCTATTGATATACGCTGCCGGGATTCCGACTTCATTCAGGGCATCCACCTGATCCTTCATCAAGGAGATCAGTGGCGAAATCACGAGCGTTGTTCCAGGATAGAGCACGGCTGGAATCTGATAACAAATCGACTTTCCTCCGCCTGTCGGCATAATGCCTAGCGTATCATGACCTTCGAGAAGACTGGCAATAATCTTCTTCTGTCCTTCTCGGAAGGTCGGGTATCCGTAATATCGCTGCAAAGCCTGTTCAGCTTGCTTAAACATGTAATCTCTCCCATGACTGTGATCTTCATCTCTTTATTTTACCACAATCTATACGCAGTCGCTCATTTTCGAACGAGGTTAGAGCGGAGATTGCGAGTCACGATCCTGATCGAACGTGTAGTGAATCATCAGATGTGCTTCCTCCTCTTCCCCCGTCAGACCAACGGTCATACATAACGCCATCAGTTGGTACACGCCCATATATTGCTGCCGATTCAACCGATGAATGCGAAGGAGTGCGTCTTCCGCGACGGCTTTTGCTTTCTCTAAGCTATGGTGTTCGACGGCCTGAACAATTTCTTTCATCTTGTCCAGATAATACACCGTCTTCCGCAGCGTGCTAATGAGGAGAATCTGTCTCACATGCATTGGCGAATAGAGCCGGTATCCATTGTCCGGATTCCTTACAGGATTCAGCAATCCTTCCTTCTCCCAATGCCTGATCGCTGAAGCCTGCACATGGGTTATTGCAGCCGCTTCCCCAATCGTCATCAGCCCCTTCATCGGTTTGCCTTGTACGACCTGAAGCTCCGGATCCTGCAGCAGGGCTAACATCTGTCCCGCACTTCGTTTCTCTTCTTGCAGCTTCGACTGCTCTTCATTGATCAGCCAGAGCGCATTGTTAAGTTCAGCCTGTTGAATATATCGTAGTACCTCATAGGTCAACTTGAAGCCAAATCCGGGAATTAATGCTCGAAGACAACGAAAATAAGCCAAATGAACCTGGGTATACCTGCGATACCCATTCTCCGATCGTTCCGGGGCAGGAATCACCCCCCACGATTCGTAATGCCTTAAGGCACTTGTACTTATTCGTAGCTCTCTCGCAATCTCGATAGGTTTGTAATATTCTTGCCCCTGCATGGCTGATCTCACCCGCTCTTCATTTCACTTATTGACCTTTACGTTACCTTAAGGAAACGCTTGATGCAAACCTTCAATTAAAACTTTAAAGTGCTTTGAGATGCTTCTTGAATATCATTTCTCGTTACATCAAGTTCAATTTATGGATACCTTCTCACTTGCATCAATGTAGTAGAGTAATTACTGTAACGATTTATGTCGACAGGAGGACTTGAGATGATCCAAGCAAAAATGCATGATGGAAATCGGATCGAGATTGATGTAGCAGGAGAAGGGCCTAGTTTGCTGCTCCCCGTTAATACACAGAAGATTGAAGGCGCACAGGCAGAGGAAATGATGAAATGGGGCGTCGATCCCGCTCTAGGGAGGTCCTTCGTCGATGGCCTCCGCGACAGCTATCGCGTCATTGCCTTCGACTACGAAGGTCATGTATTTAAGCATGCAAAACCTGATACGCTTACCCCTGCGAACATTGCAGCAGACTTCATAGCCATTGCAAACACAGCAGAGGCTGATACATTCGCCTATTATGGATACTCCTGGCTGGCGCTTAGCGGCATGCAGCTTGCTATTCGCACAAACCGACTCTCTGGCCTAATCATGGGCGGATACCCACCAATCGACGGACCCTACGAGGCAATGCTGGCTGTAACGCAAGCGACGTATGATATGTCCCTCACCCCTAAGACGACCTCGAATGTCAAGACCGCTGAACCATGGGGTGGCAGCCCAGACGATGTTGATTGGTCACAGGTTGAAGTGACGATGAACGCGGAACAAACCCGGCAATTCGTTACCCTGTATGAGAGCTTACGGACATTCGATGACCGTGCTGCACAATCGTTGATTGCCTGCCCTAAACTATGCTTTGCCGGTACAGCAGACAAGATTGCATACAGCCCAAAATGGGGCGGTGTCCTCGTCGACATCATCAGTCCCCTGATCGATCGGCGCCATGAACTTGAGGCATACGGATGGGACGTCGCTGTGCTGGAAGGACTTGACCATACACAAGCTATGCAAGCTTCGAATGTGCTGCCGATCCTCCGTCCTTGGTTAGATCGGAACGTAAGCGTATGATAAGAAGACCTCCACCCACATGTGTCGTGTCCATGTGAATGGAGGTCTTCTCGGCCAATATCTACTCCCATTTAAATGTAAAGCTCGCCACGATAAATGCGACAATCATCCAAGCGCACAGGAGCAACCCTTCGCTCCACAGCTGCGTGATTCCTGCGCCGACATTCATTATCTGACGCAGCGCCGTACTGAGATGGGCAATCGGCAGCGCCTTGATGATCGGCTGCAGGAAAGCCGGCATGCTCTGTATCGGGAAGAACACGCCGCCGAGGAACATCAGCGGGAAAGAGATGAAGCCTGCAATAGGGCCTGCGCTCTCCGGCGTCTTCGCGAGTCCCGCGATAATGAATCCGATCGCCATGAACGCGAGCGTTCCGATGATAACGAAGCCGAGCAACAGCGCCCAGGACCCATTCATTTGCGTGCCAAATCCAATGGAACCGATCAGCAGCAGGATGAGCGCCTGTGCCCCGTTCAAGATCAGCCGTGCCGTAATCTGCGCGGCGATGAACGTCGACGCTTGGAGCGGCGTGCTCTGCATCCGGCGCAGTACGCCGCGTTCCCGCCAGGAAGCGATCTGACCAGCGACGCCGTTCAAGTTGTTCGACATGATCATCATCGCGACGATCCCCGGGACGAGGAAGTCAATATATTTGAGATTCAGCGATTCGATACCCTTCGGTTCGATGGTCACCACCGGATTATATTTGACGAAGCTTTTGCTGATCCCGTCGACGACTTGGGATACGGCATTCAACGCTGCCCCGGACTTCTGGGCTTGTGTCTCGTCATAGTATACTTCGACATAGCCATGCTCCGCTGCGGCAGCCTCTGGGGAGGCCATCGCCTTATTCAACTTTTCGCCGTAGCCTTTGGGAATGACGATGACCATCTGATTATCGCCCTGACGAAGTTTCTCCATTGCTTCTTGCTGCGGTGTCTCCCGGTCCAGCTTCAACACTTCCTTCTGCTGATCCATTGCGGCCACCAACGCTCTCGATTCCGTCGTCTGATCCAGATCGATCAGACCGCCATAAATACCTAGACTCCCATTGTTGCTGAACAGATAGCCGAACATCACCATAAAGAAGACGGGGAAGAACAACGTGAAGAACAACACTTGCTTATTGCGTCCGAATAACCGGAGCTGCGCGATCGTTAATTGGCCATAGGCTCTCATTCTTCTCTCAAGCTCCTTCCAGTCATATGGATAAAGACATCTTCTAGCGTCGCTGTTCGCGTCAATAAGTCTGCGAACTGAATTTCCTGCAACTTGCAGTGTTCAATGAAGTCCGTCAGGGTCTGTTGAAGATCGTCCGTATAGAGCACATACGTATCCTTGCGGAACTCTGCGATCCGTACCCCGCTAAGTGTCTGGAGTTCGCTCAGCAGCTGTTCCTTCCGTTCATCGTGCCAGTTTAATTCTTCAGGAATACGGAATTCAACCGCACTCTCTGAGTTCATATTCGAAATGAGGTTCCGCGGTGTATCCAGCGCAATAATTTTCCCCTGATCCATCAGGCAAATGCGATCGCAGAGCAGCTGCGCTTCATCCATGTAATGCGTACTGATGACGACTGTCTTGCCGTTATCGCGCATTTTCAGAATAATATCCCAAAGCGTGCGGCGCGCTTGCGGATCGAGCCCTGTCGTCGGTTCATCAAGGAACACAACCTGGGGATCATTCACCAGTGCCAAGGCGATAGCTAGACGCTGCTTCTGCCCGCCGGATAGATTTTTCACCCGATCATTGAGTTTCTCTTCGAGCGTGACACTCGCAAGCAGCGGGCCGATCGGCACCGTATGCTCATAGAAGCTGGCATACATCTTCGTAATTTCCTTGACCTTTAAGAGCTCGAACAATGACGTCGATTGCAGCTGCACGCCGATGACCGTCTTCACCTTGCCAAGATCCGTCCGGGTATCATAACCTGCAACCTTCGCACTGCCTTCATCTGGCTGCCGGAGCCCTTCGATCATCTCCATGGTCGTCGTCTTCCCTGCGCCATTCGGTCCGAGAAGCCCGAAGATCTCGCCTTTGCGCACCTGAAAATCGATGCCGTCTACCGCTGTAAAGGAACCATACCGTTTACGCAAGCCTTGCACATCAATAATTGTCTCATTCTGATCGCGATGCTGCTGTAGATTTGAAGTCACCGGGTTCCCTCCTTTTGAGATTTACCAAACTTTACCTCGTATAGTATAATACGCGCGGTTTGAGGTTCACAAGAGAACAGTTCAGATAGAATGCTCTTCCATAGCAATTCCGCGTCCTACATGGTATAGTGAGTCCCATAGTACTTGAATCGACAATTGGAGCGAACTGAAATGAATAAGAAACTACCACAATCTTCGAAAAAGAAACCCCCTTTTCATAAAGAACAGAAACGACCGTTAGCCGCCGGTGGGCAGAAGCCAAGACCATCCACGAGAGGCGACCAGTCCGCTGAGCTCGTCAGTATCGGCGAGCGCATTATCGTCACGATCAAACGGATCGGCATTAACGGCGAAGGCGTTGGTTATTTCCGTCGTAAAGCCGTATTTGTTGATGGGGCATTGCCTGAGGAAGTCGTGCGCGCGAAGGTCAAGCGGATCGAACCGAACTTCATCATCGCAGAGCTGATGGAAATTGAGAAAAAATCTGCTGCACGCATCAAACCGGACTGCCCTGTCTATGATCGTTGCGGCGGCTGTCAGCTGCAGCATCTCTCGTATGCAGGACAGTTGTCAGCAAAAGAGGATATCGTTCGCGAAGCATTCAACCGCTATACGCAAGGGATTGATGTGAAGATCAAGCCCATTCTCGGCATGGATAACCCGTGGAAATATCGGAACAAAGCCCAACTGCAGCTTGGATTCCAAGGCGATCAGATGATTGCAGGCCTCTATGAGGCGGGTTCGCATCAATTGGTGGATATCACGGGATGCGCCATTCAGCATCCAACCGTGAACCAAGCCGTTGATACGATCAAAGGCATTCTGATGGATCTGCATATTCCTGTATTCAAAGCTCGCGGTGGGGATGAGGGATATATTCGCAATATCGTCGTGCGTGCTGGACAGCAATCAGGGGAATTGCAAGTGACACTTGTGACGGGATCGGAGAAAATGCCGAAGGCGCAGGCCATCGTATCCGCAATTCGCCGCGTTCTCCCTCAGGTCACGACGATCGCGCATAATATTAACACGCAGAAGACTTCCTTAATCTTCGGGGATAAGACGCATATTCTATGGGGCAGACCGACGATCAACGATTCGCTCGGCGATTTACAGTTCGAGCTGTCGCCGCGAGCTTTCTTCCAATTGAACCCGGAGCAGACGGTCAAATTGTACGAAGCCGTTCGCGTCGCTGCGGGGTTAACGGGGCGTGAGACCGTGGTCGATGCCTACTGCGGCACAGGAACGATCGGGTTGTGGCTTGCGCCGTATGCGCGTGAAGTGCGCGGGATCGAGATCATCCCTGAGGCTGTCGAGGATGCGAAGCGCAACGCTGAGCGCAGCGGCCGTACGAACGCGAACTTCTACGTCGGCAAATCCGAAGAACTGCTCCCGCGTTGGGTGAAGCAAGGCTTCCAGCCTGACGTCGTCGTATTCGATCCGCCGCGTACAGGCGTCGATAGCCGCTTGCTGCGTGCCATCACGCAGACGAAGCCGAAGAAGCTTGTCTACGTCTCGTGCAACCCTTCGACGCTCGCGAAGGATTGCAAGCAGCTGATCGAGGGCGGCTACGAGCTGCAATGGGTGCAGCCAGTGGACATGTTCCCGCAGACGAGTCATGTTGAATGCTGTGTGTCGCTCGTGAGAACATAGTGATTTAGAGCCACATTAACCTAATGTTTTTCTGTAAAGTTCAAGCAGTCACTTGCTTGGGCTTTTTTTTATAAGTACCCGAGTTCATGGAAGATACTTGAAACTGTAGGCACTGGAAATGCCATTGTTGTTTGCTCTCTTCATTCCAGGATTTCGCAGAAGCAGGTTTGCTGATACCGTATTTCTTGGTTGCAGTCTTAACACCACTTTTCCCACTCTCGACTTCACCATAGATAACGAGTTTCTCTGACGTACCATATTTTTTTTATTCCACCTGTCTACCGTAAGGGGAGCATATCAATTATCGGCAGCATTTTCTGTTACATCCACATAGTTTGCTGAGGATATATGCAACAATGATCATTGGTGGATGAAGGAATCACTCAGATCTATAGTGTTAAGAAACCAATCATTCATTTTCTTTATTCAGCAATTGCTCTGCATAGATAATACAACGTTCTGCAAATTCCAGTGATTGATCTGTTATAGGATACAGTCCAGTTGTCTCTGACGGCATTTTTCTTACTTCCCAAAACTTATTCATTAACTCTTCATTTCCATCAAATGTATCATTGGAAACTGCAATCAACTCACAACCAATCTGATAGCCAGCTTCAGATTCAGGTAATATGCTATGCTGCTGACACCATTCAATTCTCCGTAATAGTGAAATATATTGTTGGGTGATTCGGTCGCTTTTACTAAGACTAGGAAGCACTTGTTCTAAAAAATCCTTCTCGTCATCTTCAAAATATTCAATCCATTTTTTCGAATTATGTTTGGCTGTCTGTACTAAATGTGAAATTCGTTTCCACGATAATTCTCCCTCAAGATCAAACATGTTGATGAGCGAGGTCGTATTGGAGATGCTAGTTTGGAGCGAAGAAAGTTGTTCTTGAAGATGATTATAGTGAGCTTTTAGTATTTCTCGGTAGGATAGCTTATCCAATAAATTCTGAATCTCTTCGAGTGGAAGCATGAGAGATTTTAGAAGTGTGATCTTTTCCAAAGTAAACAAGTTTTCTTCGGAATAGCAACGGCGTCCGCTTTCGTCCTTAAAGCTAGGTGTAAGGAGCCCAATTTGATCATAATAGCGAAGTGTTCTTACAGAAACATTGCTTTGTTTGGATACTTGTCCTGTTGTCCAATGACTCATGATATTCCTCCAAAAAAAATGCTTGCAGGTGACGTAGCGTCACCCAATATATTTGAATTATATCACAGAGACAAAGGGGTAAGGGAATGACTGATCACTTAACGCATTGGAAACAAAGGGATAATTGGACATGGAAAGAGTTTGTAGCTTTGCTGTTGCTAGAGTTTGTATTTGTTATCGGATTTATTAAATTTGTAGTAAAACCCGTATATGCGCAATGGCTTGGAAATGAGCTGTATTCAGGAACATTGACAGGGCTTACAATAGCAATAGTATTAATGCTGGGAGTGTATTTCATAGGGCTACGTCCTAAAAAGCTTTCTTGGAGTGAAGTGGGTTTAAGATCCTTTCCTGCGAAGGATTGGTGGCGAATTCTGTTATGGACGTTCTTGCTGATTATAGGCAGCACCATCGTAATGATCCTTACCAGCTATATCGGCAATACATTTGAAAATTCTAAGACGGAATCAATTCAGCAGAATGTTACGGTCTTCAGTGTATTCATTGCGTTTGCATCAGCAGTGATCATCTCACCTATATACGAAGAGATATTCTATCGCGGTTTTATCTATCGCTGGCTGCGAACCCGATTAGGCATTGGTTGGGCAATGTTTTTGAGTGCGAGTCTCTTTACGATAGTCCATATTCCTACCTATAACGCGATGCCTGCGAATTTTCTTGGGGGGATCATATTTGCATGGGCGTATGAACGAACAAATTCTGTTTGGCCGGCAGTATGGGTACATGGCTTAACAAATGGACTATTTTTATTATTGACTCTGGTAATGTAACGGGAGAAAGAAAAAGAGTTACCTAATTCGTAAACAAGCACTTCGAGGCAATGACGACAAATGAGACGGGACTCATCACATGGCTAGTAGAGTTTAGGATTAGAAGAGATGAATTATAAGTGGGGCTGCCATTTGGTAGCCCTTTTTGCTCGGTTTTGTATTTACCATTTACTATATCTATATGATTGAAAGGCATTAGAAGAAAATTTTAGCGGAATTAGCAAAGAGGGGCAGAGAACCCCTCTTTTTTGCTGCCCATTTCAGTATGGTAAAGTACCTAACTTCATCATCAGATACTAGGCGTGGTAAGATAATCTATAATCGAAAAAAATACTGTACGAAGTAAGCTACGTGTAGCTGTGGATTTCGACTTCATTACAATAAAAAAGGGGCGAGATAAACCATTGAATCTAGAAGTGGTGATGCAGGAGCTTGAAGCTCTTGGGAAAGAACGACTCAAGAAAATGTATATATCCAACGGTGCGCACGAACCTCTATTTGGTGTAGCTACAGGCGAAATGAAGCCCCTATTCAAACAAATTAAGATCAATCAGCCATTGGCTGAAGAGCTGTACGCGACAGGAAACTACGACGCCATGTACTTTGCCGGAATCATTGCGGATCCCAAAGCGATGACAGAAGCAGATTTCGAGCGTTGGATCGATGGCGCCTATTTCTACATGCTGTCGGACTTCGTCGTTGCCGTCACCTTGGCGGAAACCGATATTGCGCAAAAAGTGTCCGACAAATGGATCGCAAGCGGCGAAGAGCTGAAAATGTCGGCGGGCTGGAGTTGTTACTGCTGGCTTCTGGGGAATCGCAAGGACGATCAATTTGATGAAGCTAAAATGGCCAACCTGCTTGATCTCGCCAAGAATACGATCCACGATGCGCCCGAGCGTGCAAGATATGCGATGAACAATTTCATCTACACCGTAGGTGTATCCTATAAGCCGCTCCATGAGCTGGCAGTTAAGATTGCACAAGAAGTAGGTCCAGTTGAAGTCGACAAGGACAAGAAGAAAAGCAAATTCCTAGTCGCTTCTGATCGGATTCAACAGGCGATCGATAAAGGTCAGATTGGGTTCAAACGCAAACATGTGAGATGTTAAGTACAAAAAGTTAGTCTATAGCTTCCAATGGAGGTTATTTATATGGTCAAGATTCTTATCGTGGACGACGATCCGCACATTCGCGCCCTGTTGCGCCTTTATTTGAAGAATGAAGGATTCGATCTGACCGAAGCGGATAACGGCATCGATGCGCATGCCATCATCAGAGGTTCAGGTATCGATCTGGTTATCCTCGACATTATGATGCCGCATATGGACGGATGGGACTTGTGCAGAGAGATTCGGAAAAGCAATCCCGACATGCCGCTCCTGATGGTAACGGCTAAGAGCGAATCGCGTCAAAAGATAAAAGGCTTCCAACTCGGGACCGACGATTATATAACGAAGCCGTTCGATCCGATTGAGCTTGTGATGCGAGTTAAAGCGTTACTGAAGCGATACCGTATTGCCTCGTCCCAGATCATCCCATTGGGTGAACTCGTACTGAATCGGAAAACGTATAAGGTCACACGGGGAGACGAGGAATTGGCTTTACCTCTAAAAGAATTCGAACTGCTGTTCATGCTTGCCGGCCACCCGGGGCAAATTTTTACGAGAGAGCAGCTGATTACCCAAATTTGGGGCATGGACTACGAAGGCGACGACCGAACCGTCGACGTGCATATCAAGAGACTGCGAGAACGCTTTGCCAGGGACGTCCGCCATTTTCGCATTGAAACGGCACGAAGCATCGGCTATCGTCTGGTGGTGAATCCGGGATGAAAACGTTATACGTTCGCGTCGTGCTGACTTTTCTGGCTGTCATCGTCATCAGCTTGATCTCATCCCTTCTCCTCGCCCTTACTCTTTTCCAGAACGATCTAAATGACACAGGAAAAAATGATATGATCGTGGCCGGCGACCGCATGAAACGCGAGTACGAACAAACGAATCCTCCGGATTTGGATGCTTTCATGAATAATATGGCCGAATTGTCCTCCTATACCTTGCAGCTTTACGACCGCAATGGCAGGGCGAACGCCTATGTACCAACCAAAGGCCAGAAGGCCGAAGAAATTAATCCAGAATCCGTTCGCAAAGTACTGCACGGTGAGTTGTATCGTTCGCAAGGGGATGATAACGAAACGTTCGTCGGCCTTCCATTTTCTTCAGGAGGAAAGCAATATGCTCTTTTTTTGCATAGCTCATCCAAGAACGAAATCACGATCATCCGTTTGCTCTTCACCATTCTGCTCCTCATGCTCGCATTCGGAAGCCTGTGTATTCTCATTGCCGGCCGATTCCTGGTGAAGCCTCTTCAAGCGATGACGGAAGCGACGAAGCGGCTTGCCAAAGGAGACTTCGAGGTGGAGTTGAAAATCAATCGCGGAGACGAGCTGGGAACTCTCTCGCGGAGCATTAACGACATGGCTCGGGAAATTAAGCAAATGGAGCGAATGCGACAAGATTTCGTCTCGAACGTGTCTCATGAAATTCAATCGCCGTTAACTTCCATCTCCGGATTCGCGAAGGCGTTGAAGGATGGCAATCTTACTATTGCGGAGGACGATCGTGCGCAATACTTGGATATTATCGTCACCGAGAGCGACAGGCTGTCCAGACTCAGCGATAATCTGCTGAAGCTGACTTCCCTCGAATCGGATCATCACCCGTTCGAGATGGAATCGTTCAACCTCGATGAGCAAATCCGGCGAGTCATCATCGCGTGCGAGCCCCAGTGGTCAGCCAAAAACATTCGCGTCGATATCGAGTCTCCTTCGGGTGCCGGCGTCAGCATAACGGCCGATCGGGATCAACTCAATCAAGTGTGGATGAATGTGCTCGGGAATGCCATCAAGTTCACACCCCGTGCCGGACAAGTCCTCATTGGGATCAGCCGCCCCGATCGCCATAAGATTGAAGTTGCAATAAGGGATTCCGGAATCGGCATTGCACCGGAGGATTTAACCTCTATTTTTGAGCGCTTTTACAAGGTTGACAAGTCGCGGGCCGAAGATCGGAACGGCAATGGTCTCGGTCTTGCCATCTCCCACAAAATCGTTGCTCTCCATGGCGGAAGTATAGAGGTGAGTAGTACGGTTGGTCTGGGCACAACGTTCACCGTGACGCTCCCCACTACCCCTCTTTCCGATTTCGTCTAATAAAAAATGAGTTCACGCTCCGTTCATATTTCTCCACTACGATCACTGCATACCCATCAAATCGATCGGAGGAATAGGAACGATGAACTTTATTCAAGATATGTTGGATTCATTACAATGGTTGACAGTCTGGGAAATGATTTTAGGTGCGCTAAACTTGTTCGTCTTACTACGGTATGCGTTGCCCCTTCTCAAAAATAATCGGTTGTATGATTTTATTCCGAGCATCGGTGTCATCATTTCGGTTATGAGCCTGCTCAGCGGCGATACCTCTATATTGGCGCTATTGTTTTACTCCTCTACGGCCATCCTTTTCTTATGCACCGTTAGAAGCATCTTTAAACCGGTCCTTAAGCCGATGTCACCGAGATTTCGGACCGTCATGGTTATCGTATGTGTTCTGAGTACCCTGCCTTCGCTATTCGCATTGAACATTGCAGGTGAAGTTCGATACAATCCAGTGAGCGATTTAAGCCAAATGAGCTATTCCCAAGCCTTCCTCGCGATGAACAAAAGGTTGTCTGCCGAATATCCTTTTGGAGACTGGAAAAAAATCGATTGGGAAGCCATTAGAAATAAATATGAACCTCTATTCCTCCAAGCGGAAATCAAGCAAGATCCGAATCTTTACTATAAAACATTAAGAGATTACCTCTTTTCTTTCCGTGACGGTCATATCAAAATCGAGAACGAAAATCTGTACGATAATTCCGCATTTAAGAAGGAGGTAGGCAGCGGATTCGGTATTAGCGCCGTGCAACTGGATAACGGCAAGGTGTTGGTTAGTCTGCTGTTAACAGGCAGCCCGGCCGACAAAAGCGGAATCAAGCTCGGAGCCGAAATCTTATCGTGGGATGGGAACGACGTTCAGAAAGCATTGACCCAAACGTCCTGGAGCGAGAACCCGTCGGCAACCGAAGGAGATCGGATTCATAACCAAGGGCGTTTCTTGGCAAGAGCTCCGATCGGTACAGTAATCCGAGTCGAATATCGGAATCAAGACGATCAGGCGATAAAGACTGCGACACTTACAGCCTACGACGATCAGTATGAGACCTTGAAGAAGACGAAGGTAAAGCTGAAGAAAGAAGATCTTCCTGTAGAAGGTGAGATCCTTGGGCAGGAATACGGGTACGTGAAAATCAGATATTTCCTTCCTGGAGCTACGCAATCCGATCCCGCGCAAGCGCTGGAAGACAAATTAAAAGAGTTTCAAGAGGCACACGTCAAGGGAACCATCATCGATCTACGGGATAATCCGGGTGGAGACGATGACCTCGTGACTCGGATAGCGGGACATTTCGTGAACGAGAAAAAGCTATATGAATACGTCAGTTACTACAATCGGATCACGGGACGTTTCGAAATCAACTATGCCGAAACCAGAACCGTTCATCCTGCGCAGATCTACTATCCCGGGAAAATCGCCATCCTCATTAATCAAAACACTGCGAGTTCGGGGGAAGGCTTACCTTTATTCTTAAAAGGAATGCCCAATGTGAAGATTGTTGGCTTTACATCTACCAACGGCTCGTTCGGGATCGTGTCCGCTCCTATAAAAATGAAAATGCCGGGGGGATATGTCGTGCAGTTTCCGGATGGTAGGTCCCTTAATCAAGACAAAACGATTCAAGGCGATAGCGATGAACGCGGCCAAGGCGGTGCGACTCCTGACATTATGGTACCCATGAATGAGCAAACGTTTAAGATGAAGGTTATTGAAGGGCAGGATGTGGAATTGAATTATGCGTTAGCTTCATTCCATGGCTAGGCGATCGATAAAGGGCAGATTGGGTTGAAGCGCAAACATGTGAGATGTTAGAATCCGAAATAAAGTCAACTTTTTCCGAACGAAAGATGAGCCTCCCTCCATCCGGTCTCCTTATAATCGAAACATCACGTTCGTTATAAAGGAGAGATCACGTATGGCAGGAAGCTCGGGACTTACAGAAGATCAGGTTCAAAGTTACAAAGAAATGGGATATGCGCTGTATCGGAAACCATTATTCGATCAGGACAAAATGCGAAGATTAACGGATATTTTCGAGGAACAATGGGCGATGGTCGGCCGAAAATTGAACAGCGAGTTAGATACGCCGCATTTCCGAGACGAAAGGTTGCTTGAGTTCCTGCTGGCTGACGAGGTACTTGATCTGGTAGAGCCAATCATCGGGCCGAATATTGGTCTGTGGTCCAGCCACTTTATCGCCAAGGAGCCTCTGACCGGCAAACAAACGCCATGGCATGAGGATTCAGCATACTGGAAGGGACGATTGTCGCGATACGACAAGATTGTGACAGTATGGTTGGCCATCGACAGAAGCAATAAAGAGAATGGCTGCATGCGAGTCATTCCGGGTACGCATCAGAACGGATTTTCAGAATACGAGAGCGTGGACGAGGGGCAGAATATTTTCTCAACAGAAATCAAAAGAAGCAAGATCGACGAATCAAAAGCCGTGTACTTCGAGCTTAATCCAGGCGAATGCTCTCTTCATGACTCCCGGATCATTCACGGGGCTCCGGCGAACTCGAGCCCGTATCGTCGATGCGGCTATACGATGAGATATTTCTCCACGGAAGCTAAGGTGATCCCAGAGAGTAACCAAGGATTCAAGGTGTGGCTTGCACGAGGGAAAGATTTGGCCGGCAGCACGTTTGTGAATGCTTAAACTTCTCATCGGATGATAGATGCCGAACCCTAGTGGAACTTAGTAACTTAGTGAAAAAGGGGAGTCCTGCTGTGAAATATCAATACCCGCCCGAACGACTATTAAACGATCAGTACATGGATTCCCTGACTTCTTTCCGAATGTATCAGCATACGCTGAATGTAACGATCGATACGCACTGGCATCAATTTTTTGAACTGGGGCTCGTGGCATCGGGGAATGGCATTCACGAGATTAACGGGATCCCGCATCGTATCGAGAGAGGACACGCTTTCCTTCTCACGCCCACCGATTTTCATCGGATCGTTCCTGATCCTGGACAGACGGTACAATTATACAATCTAATTTTTACCGAAAGAATGATTTCGGATGAACTTACGGACAAGTTATTCGAATGCCATAAGAACTTAGCTCGATCGTTCGAATCCGAGGAATATGAGGATGCAGAACGAGAATTCGAGCGAATACTACGCGAGTCGTCAGTGTGGCGAGAGCATAGTGGAATCATCGTTAAAGGTTGCATCGAGCGGCTCTTGATTGATCTCTCAAGGGGCTGTTTGGAAAAGACCGAGCAGCGAGGAATAGACATATCGGTTCATCCGTCAATCCGCAAGGCGATCGTCTATTTGCAGAACCATTTCCGTGAACCCATTCTTATGGAAGAAGTTGCTCGCTTGTCCGGTTTGTCGGCCAATTATTTCAGCGAAAGCTTCAGCAAGCAAACAGGGATCACTTTCCAGGCCTATGTACGTGACTTGAGGTTGCAATTTGCAAAGTCGCTGATCCGTGCTACGGGGCTCCCGATCACAGAAATATGTTATGCGTCCGGTTTCAACACGTTGGCTTACTTTGAAAGAGCATTTAAGACCCGTTATCAGATGTCTCCACGTAACATGCGCCATCACTCCGGAACAGTATAACGCGCAGCGGAACTTCTTCACCAAAATGGAGCACTATCTCGTAGCATAGGCCATACGCCGCTTCCTTCCTCCCCTTGTACTCATACCATAAAAGAAAACGGAGGAGGCAAGGTCATATGCGGAGCAGCACATCGCTTTGCGATCAATTTTCGAGAATTATCGGGGGGCAAGCTGGTTTTGCCGGTGGAAAATGTGTCTCGACCATTAATCGCAATCGAATCAAAGCAACCATTTTAGGGAAGAGATTTCGCGTCACATCCTCTTTTTCATTCGAATCGTTAAATGCAAGAACGGGCAGAGCGCTTTGTTTGGGAAGAGCGGCATTTTTAGAGAAAGAAGTCGATCCGTTCATCGCGGCCATTCGCGGTCAAGGTATCAAAGTGTCGTCCGTTCATAACGAATGGCTATTCGATCGTCCCCGCTTAATTTATGTCAACATCGAAGCTGTAGACAAACCACTCGCGTTCGCACGGAAGGTGAAACGGGCGCTGGATGCAGCACATTCATGAGATTGAATAGAAATCGTTAAGAGGAGCGGTGACGCTCCTCTTTTTTTTGGGCTATGGCCCATTTTCTTCAACGGTACATAGGCTAGCGCATAGGATAAATGGCGAATGAAAATCAGGAGAGGAGAAAAATGATGTACACTAGAACATACGGTTACTATTCATGGCATCCTCCAATGCCCGGCAACCGACATCACAATCCGTGGGTCAATCCGTCGCATCCCCCCTATTATCCTTGGACTTGCAACCAGAATACGTGTGATAGAGCCATCGTGTTGCGAGATTATGGACCTTATCCGCTCGTCGTGAATATGGATCAAGCAGCCAAGCAGAACAATAACTACCGTACCGCATTATGGACTGGGAAACACCTGCAAGTAACGTTAATGAGTATCAATCCGGGTGACGACATCGGGCTCGAAGTCCATCCACATACCGACCAATTCATACGCATTGAAGAGGGTCAAGGACTCGTCATGATGGGAGATCACAAAGATCGGCTAGATTTTCATCAAAATGCCTATGACGGTTATGCCATCATGGTCCCAGCCGGGAAATGGCACAATGTCATCAATACCGGACATCAACCGCTTAAGGTATACGCGATTTACGCGCCGCCTGAGCATCCGTTCGGAACCATTCATGAGACCAAAGCGGCGGCCATGGCCTCAGAACACGCGTAGAGAGGGATCCGTCCCCTCTCTTTTTTATTCTATGCTCGTCTTTCTATTAATTCCAATACTTTACATTTCGTAGAATTTCGATAATAATTAACAATTATATACATAATTCTACGCGAGGTGTTCCTATGAATTCAGTCTACATTACAAGTATCGGCAAGTTTCTACCCGGCTCCCCTGTCAGCAACGAAGAGATTGAAGATTATCTTGGCAAAATTGGCGGCAAATCTTCCAAAACCAAGCGCATTATTCTCGAGAAGAATCAAATTCGCGCTCGCTATTATGCGATGGATAAAGAGCAAAAAAGCCTGTACACGAATGCAGAGATGGCAGCGCTCGCCATCCGCGACGCACTGGAGCGAAACGAAGATGTCTCCGCCCATGATATCGGATTCCTGGCGACAGGCACGACGAGAGCCGACTTACTCCTCCCCGGCTTCGCCAGCATGGTGCATGCGGAAGCCGATCTGCCGGTGATGGAAGTCTCTTCGCATGCAGGCTTGTGTGCGAGCGGTATGCAGGCGATGAAAACCGCTTATCTCCAAGTGAAGTCGGGAGAGCATGAAGCAGCGATTGCTTGTGCCAGTGAATTCCTGAGCCGTGAATTTAAACATACGAAATTCGAAGCACAGAGCATCTATAGCGACAGCCGAGTACCATTTGATACAGACTTCCTGCGCTTTATGTTGTCGGATGGCTCAGGTGCTGCCATTCTGCAGCATACGCCTGCATCCAAAGAGCTCTCGCTTCGCATTGAATGGATCGATAACAAATCCTATGCGAATCAATACGATGTCTGCATGTATTCCGGTATGAGCAAAGAGGATGGCATTCCTTCATGGCTCGATTACGCCTCGATCCATGAAGCAGCAGACCGCGGTGCGCTGAACCTGAAGCAAGATGTAAGACTGGTCAACGAGATTACGACGGTCGGATCGAATCGGTTCTTGGAGCTTGTGAAGGAAGGTCGGATTGACCCGGACGCGATAGATTGGATGGTCTGCCATTATTCTTCGCACTTTTTCAAGGAAGAAATTTTCCGCTTGTTAGAGGCTGGCGGGGTGACGATTCCGAATGAGAAGTGGTTCACGAATTTATATACGAAGGGGAATACAGCCGCAGCTTCGATCTATATCATGCTGGAAGAGCTGCTCAACGAAGGCCATCTCTCAGAAGGCCAACAAGTGATGTGCATCGTGCCCGAGAGCGGTCGATTTCAGACCTCCATCATGATGTTAACCGTCGTAGGCCCTGCATAATGCTATTATTCTATTAAATTTTTTCACAAGAAAAGGGGCTCCTCCGTCATTTTTTTGACGATGGAGCCCCTCTTGCATGGATCTAACCGTGATTCTCCATCGCTCGCATCGACTCAGCAACCTTCGCCATCATGGAGCACTCGATTCGCTTGCGGAAGATGTCGCAGCTGAAGTCATAGATACCGTTGATGGAACCCGTCGCGTGCAGGGCATTGGCCGGACAGCCGCCACTGCAGTACAACTTGGCCCAGCAATCCTTGCATTCCGGCTTCGAATAGCAGTTGCTCTCTTTGAATTGGCCCTGCAACTCAGGCCGTGTGATCCCGTCCCAGAGATTCCCCATGCTGTAGGCTTCATCCCCTACGAACTGGTGACAAGGGAATAGCTCGCCCCACGGCGTGACCGCGAGATATTCTGTGCCTGAGCCGCAGCCGGTGATGCGCTTCTGGATGCAAGGGCCTTCGGAGAGGTCCAGCATGTAATGATAGAAAGTAAACCCTCTACCTTGTTCGTCCCGATCGATCATTTCCTTGGCGAGAATCTCGTATTGATTGTAAATCTCCGGGAGATCTTCCTCGGTAAGTGCATATGGCTCCCGCGGGTCACAAATGACTGGCTCCATCGAGATTTTATCGAATCCAAGGTCTGCGATATGGAAAATGTCATTCGTGAAATCGACATTGTTGCGTGTATAGGTTCCTCTTACATAATATTCTTGGTCGCCGCGTTTCCGGATGAATTCTTGGAACTTCGGAACGATATGATCATAGCTTCCTTTTCCGGTCACAGTTGTGCGGAGTCGGTCGTGAACCTCTTTTCTGCCGTCCAAGCTTAATACAACATTGTACATTTCCTGATTTAAGAATTCAGTAACCTCATCATTCAGCAGCATGCCGTTCGTCGTGAAGGTAAAGCGGAATTTTTTCTTGTATTCCTTCTCCTTGCTTCTTGCATAAGCCACGATCTGCTTGACCACCGTCCAAGCCATCAGCGGTTCCCCACCGAAGAAGTCAATATCAAGGTTGCGATGATGACCCGAATGTTCCAGCAGGTAATCGATCGCTTTCTGTCCAACCTCATAGCTCATAAGCGCGCGGTCGCCGTTGTACTTCCCTTGGCTTGCGAAGCAATAATCGCAAGACAAATTACAAGTATGCGCGACATTAAGACAGAGTGCCTTCACATACGTCTTACGATTTTTCAGATCGATGGAGAGATCCTCATACGGATCCTGGGTGAATAGCTGCCCCTGGCTTTTCAGCTCCTCAACCTCCGCAATGGTGCCTCGAATGCTCTCTTCAGTAATGGCCGGATCATATTCATATTTCTCCAGCATGAAGGATAAGATCTCGTCCGGGGACGTTTGCTCATACAACGCAATGACATCATACGCCAAGTCGTCGACCACATGCACCGAGCCGCTATAGGTATCGAGCACGATGTTATATCCGTTAAGTTGATATTGATGAATCATTCTGTGAATCAAACTCCTTTTTGCCTGCAAATTGACACGGTTCAAAAAAATAGCCGCCCATCGACAGCGCAGTGGGCGGTGAATGAAATGCCAAAAACCTATTTGTTCATTGCGTTCTCACAACGCTGGTTCGCAACGCCGCAGGACGTCTTGCAAGCCGACTGGCAAGATGTCTGGCATGCCCCGCATCCGCCGTGCTTAGCCGTATCCATCAGTGTACGTGTGCTTAGTGTTACGATTCTTTTCATCCTAAATAACTCCTCTGTCAATTCAATTGGTTCAACCCTGTTCAGAATATAATGTGAATGAATTCACTTTATTTCCTTTTCCAAGGGTAGCAACGACCGTGGATGTACGTCAATCAAATCGATCACACCCGCGCTCGCCATCATTTTGTATTGATTTCATACCAAAAAGTGGTTAAAATGTGTGGAATCACATCATAGGAGGATGAATGAGTGTCCAATGAAATCAAGCATCACGTGGACTACCCGATGGTGCACATTCCTGGGGGAAACGTTGCATTGCGAGACGATCGCATCAAGAAAACATGGAGATCGGAGATCAAACCGTTTCTTCTCGCCCCCTATCCTGTCACGATAGAACAATATCTTGCCGTCACAGGTCAACCCGCTTCCGTAACCGCTGAGGATCTGACACCTGTCGTCAATATCTCATGGCATGAGGCTATCGCGTATTGTAATCAACTCTCGCAGCAAGCTGGACTCCTACCTTGTTATTCCGTAAGCTCAGATGGCGAGCATGTCACTTGGCATGAGGAAGCGAACGGTTATCGACTTCCGACCGAAGCCGAGTGGCAATATGCATGTAAAGCCGGAACCACGGCCTATCAATATGGAGAGCTGCATGAGATTGCTTGGTATCATGATAATTCCGAAGGCAGACGTCATAATGTAGGCCAAAAAGCGCCAAATGCCTGGGGGTTGTACGATATGCTGGGGAATGTCTGGGAATGGTGCTATGATCTCTATGATACCGAAGTATACGGTACCTACCGTATTTTCCGTGGAGGCAGCTGGGCTGAAGAGGCCCGGGGATGCGGGTCGACGTGCCGCAGACGCAGCCACCCCACCCTCCGTATCGACGATCTTGGCTTCCGTCTTGCCCGTTCGATATAACGATAGAGAAGACACGGAGATCGCTTCCGTGTCTTCTAAGGTCTATCCGCCTCGTCTATAAGTTCTTCCAAATATGAAAGGCTATTCGTTCCCCTTGAAATAGATCCTGCCCTTCCATATCCAACAACGGACCAAATCTCAGCTCGAAATCTTTGTTCTTATCGAAGTGATTCGCTGGCACAAGCAAAACCGCCATCGTCTCTACGCTTTCGCCCGCTTGTAACACCTCGCTAGTCTTCGGCGCTAACGTTTGCGTTGCCTTCACCGTCGCGGACGATTGCGGCAACGAGAGCAATACAGCCAAATCACTTAGCTTTAGCAATTCCGACGAATCATTCTGGATCCGATATTTCGCTGTTAACGCAACAACCCCCTGATCCCCAAATCCCGAGAAAGAGCTGCTATGTGCCGCATCGATCTTCAGCTTCGCCCATTGATATCCTTCGAGCGTAATCTTGATGTTACTCACTTGATCGCTTCGCTTGGGCTCGAAGGTAAAGAGCACCTGCTTCTCGGCAATATTTTGCGTCGTTAGCAGATCGGAATAAGGCTGTTCTTGCGGCTTCTTCGTTCCGCTGTCTTGATCCTCTTTCAACAGGAAATCACGGCCGCCAATTCGCAGCATATTGACCTTAGGTTGTTCGGGCAAGAAAAATAACAGCTTTTTTGTTATGCCATCCTTATAGTTGAGCAAGAGCGTATAATCCGAAATCGTGTATGTTCCAGAGGCATTGGATTCAGACATAACCCTCGTGGATATGCCGGATTTATCGCCTGAATCCGAACCGTCCGATGTGAATCCGTTGAAGCTGCTGTCCGCGAAGTACCCGTCTTTGGCGAAGACATATGTGAGCGAGCTTGCCAATCCACTGCCAGCACTTGATGAGTAACTGAACGATTCGTATTTGCCTTGCAGCTTCAAGCCGCTGGCTGGCGCGTATTTCGTATATTTATCACCATCAATCTCCAGTTCTGTATCCGACACCACTTTATACGAATACGATTTTCCATTGCTTAGTGCGATCGTATTGCCTTTAATTTCATACGAAAGACACGCATCGCGGTTGCAATCGAGAGCGTCGATACCGCCATCCGGCAATGTCGTAGCCACCTGTTTATCGTTAACGAAGTAATAATAATCCCAGCATAGATTCGGGCACCCGCGAAGCCCTCCCACATCCATTTCCCAATGGGCATAGAAATCTCGAGCTGCAGCTCTCTGGCCTGCGACTGGAACACCTTTATTTGCTTCGACTTGCGCGTCTGCCCTTGTAAGTCCTTTGACCTTCATGAATTCCTCGCTATAGATGCTGATCACTTGCTGCGTACTATTCCAGCCCACGACCGCTCCCGTCGCTTCTCCGACAAACCGCAGCGGAACCAACGTATGACCCTTGACCGTTGTACCCGGCGTCGTTAGCGCAACCGGCTTCCCGTTAATCTGCACTGTTTTGCTGTTAAGCTTGAGCGAAAAAGTCTGATTTCCTTTCTTACCGCTAATCGTCTCCGTCTGTGGATCCCAAGCGATATCAATACCGAGCGCTTCAAACAACGGCCGAAGCTGAACCAAGGTCGTGCCATTGTACGTTAGCGGAGCAACGGAAAATGCAACCGGCTGTTGATCTGTATATACTTCGATCTGCTTTTCTTTGGATTCTGCCGTCGAAGGGATCAAGAGCATGAATATCGCTGCAAGCATGATAGCGCCCATCACGATGATGGACATTTTAATGTTCCTCATCTCTAACAAAGGGTAAACCTCTCCTTCCTCCATTTGGTTACCCCTTCATTTTATTGTTGGTGTGGCGCTAACAGACCTATTTTGCAGCTTTCAGTAAATAACATTATTCCCAGTAAGGTATGCCGTTCAAGAGAAACGATTCATGATTTAAATAAGATGAGATTTCACTGCTGACGAATTCGATCTCCCCTTTTCCATCCAACATGGCTTACGCGATCGATGTCACAGGATGCTTCACATGTACCGGGTATTGAACTCTCCCATTCGTCCTCACAAACAGCCCATTCTCGCAGCGAATCCTTTTCAGCTCAAGGCTAGGATCATCCGGGGTATAGTAGAATGTGACTTTTTCTGTATCAATACCTGCTATTTTCGCCAAAATCGAATGCGTGTTGACCTCTCGTATGTGGACCAGATCGTAAATCTCCATATGGCCATTCTCTTGCTTATACACGCAAATAACGTCCTCATCCGCCAAATAATACATATCATCGCTGAATATGTTCAAAGCGTAGAACATAAAAATTCCTTGCGTGTGTATGGTTCCGAACCGCTTCGAAACCGGCATTCTTATGGATACGAAATGATTAATGAACTGCAGATCATCCGGATCATGCACATTCAGCTTGCGAATAGCCGCAGGCTCCTTCCGGCTTGGCGAATAGTCCATCCAACACTGCTCTTCCTCCACCGCTTCGAACCCAAACTTCGGATAATAATCCAATACTGCATCATTTGCGAAGAGATACATCACATCATACTGGTTCTCGAAATCTTCCAGTACGTTGGTCATTAATCGGCGTGATAATCCCTGCCCTCGATAATCCTCATGCGTCATGACGGTACCGATTTGAATCGCGCTTCTATTTTCGCCGTCGATCATAATATCAAGCAGGTTCACCGAGACATTAGCAATCACTTGGTCCCCAATAGCGAATGAATACGGAATATACCGATCATTCCAAAAACCATGCTGATACCACGCTTCAAAACTGATTCCGAATGTCTTAACAGCTAGTTCATCGAAACTTTTCCTAAGCATTTCATGCTGTTTATAGTCTTTCACCAAACGAGGTTCATGCATCGTTGCCCCTCCCTATCCAAATGAAATAAATCCACATATCTTTCACTAGAATACAACCTTACCACTCGAAAAAAATAGGTAAACAATGATTATAACGAATCGGTGAACGGCTGCATTATTTGGTTGCTTAAGCGCTTTCATGTATAATGTAGGGAAGTCTGATGAGGGAGGGAGATCTGCATTGTATGAACCACATGATATTTGAGGTTGGCACAGCTTTACTCTTGGTTGCGATCGCTTCATTGATTGCTGGAAAACTCAAGTTCTCCATCATACCATTTTTGATTGTGCTTGGTATGTTCGTCGGCCCCCACGCTCCAGTTATCGGCATTTTCGACTTTACTTTTGTCAAAAGTCAAGATGTCATCTCTTTACTTGGTAGAATCGGGGTTCTCTTTCTATTATTCTATATTGGACTGGAGTTTTCGGTTTCCAAATTGATCAAGTCAGGTCGTAACATCGTATTTGGGGGGACAATCTACGTTCTTCTCAATTTTATTATTGGGCTGGTCTACGGCCTTGTGGCCCAATTTCCAATCTATGAATCATTAATTATTGCTGGGATGCTATCTGTCTCATCCACGGCCATCGTGGCGAAAGTATTGGTTGATCTGAGACGCACGGGGAACGCCGAGACGGAGCTCATCTTAGGCATGATTTTGTTCGATGATCTTTTTCTGGCCGTATTCCTGTCCGTGATGTCAGGTCTGCTGCTCGGCGGGGCGACATCCATTGGCGGCATATTCCTGTCTGTCGGAATTTCTATCGCATACATGCTATTGTTCTTCGTCATTGCTAGAAAAGGAACACCGCTATTAAACAAGCTATTAAATATCACCTCGAACGAGATATTTATTATTGTTGTTTTTTCCTTGTTGTTCTTTGTTGCCGGATTCTCAGAAAAGCTGCACGTCGCGGAAGCAATTGGCGCCCTATTATTCGGTCTAGCGTTATCGGAGACAGAACATAGCAAGAGAATCGAGCATCTCGTCATCCCATTCCGGGATTTCTTCGGGGCCGTGTTCTTCTTCAGCTTCGGACTCAGCATCGATCCGCTAACCCTTGGCGATGCGGCATGGCTCGCGATTGGCGCCGTCGTACTTACGATTCTAGCCAATATGGTCGCTGGCATGATGGCGGGACGAAATGCCGGATTGTCCCATAAGGCTTCGACCAACATAGGACTGACCGTGATGGCGCGCGGCGAATTCACGATCATCGTAGCCAACCTAGGGATATACGCTGGCTTAATGCCCCTGCTCAAGCCTTTTTCCGCACTTTATGTCCTCATCTTAGCTATCCTAGGACCCTTGTTAGCCAAAGAGTCGAAGCCTATATACGGCGGCTTGAACAAGATCTTCAAATGGAGCAAACCGAAAGTGAAAGACAAAATCAAAGTTGATAATGCACAATAAACATCATAAAACGGAGGTTGTAACATGGGTATAATCAGAGAGTCCGACCTTCCAGGCATCGGAAAAAAATATCAAATCGACACGGTTTCAGGCGATAAAATGGTCGTCATTATTCACGATGATGGTCGCAGGGAAATCTACCATTTCTATGATGAAGATCCGGAGGAGACGATCTCCCAAGTCACGCTGGAGGATGAGGAAGCAAGACAGATTGCTGCCATCATCGGCGGCATGTCCTATAAACCTAAAGTGCTCGAAACCGTACAAGTGACGCTGGAGGAGTTGGTCATTGAGTGGTGCAAGATCGAAGCATCCTATGCATGTGTGAACAAGTCCATTGCTGAACTGCAAGTCCGGCAACGAACAGGAGCGACGATTCTAGCGATCGTAGAGAAAGGGAAGCAGAAAATCAATCCCGGGCCCGATGATCTATTGAGCGCAAATGCGACGCTTGTTATTGCCGGGGAAAGACAGCAAATCAAGCAATTGAAACATCTATTGCAGAACGGATAAAATCTCATTAAACGTTGAAAAGAACGGAAGAGCATCTGTATGCCAACCTGCAGATGCTCTTCTTCTGTCTAGCTGCGCTTGGAACCTAGATCTTGTAGTAAGGATCGCTAGATGCGCTGCTCGTATATGAAACTTTCATGTTCGCTGACTGATCCACGTCCTGAATCATCGCGTTCAGCTTCTTAATGTTATGATGGGATATGGTAAAAAACAACTCCGTCCCGTGCTGAGACGCGTGGGTTAGAAAAGCGATGTCCTGTCCGAACTCTTGACGTAGTGCATTAGCGAGCTTCTCCCGCACCTCAGAGTGGACCCAGACCATTTTTCTGCTTCGATACTCCAGCGTGAACTGGATAGCTTTGTAGGCTGTGTAATATGCAATAACGGAATGGATCGCTTGATCCCATCCGAAATAAAGTCCGCCGCAAGCCAGAATAGTGAGGTTGATGATCATTAATATTTCGCCGATCGATAGCCTGATCGTTTTTTTCAAGTACACCGCAACATCGTTCACGCCGTCAACATACCACCCGTAACGGACAATCAACCCGATCCCAGAGCCAAAAATGACCCCTCCGATGATTGAGGCAAGCAACGGCTCGCTGACGAGCGGCTGCGTAGGGTACAACAGCAGTGTAAACAGCATCGTTACGATAAGCGCTACAAGCGCGGTCATCGTCTGCTTCACATTTCTTCTTCTGAAAATAACAAACGGCAGATTAATAAATAACAAAATGAGTCCTAGCTTCATCTCCGTAATATGCGACAAGAGAATGGCGATGCCTTTTATTCCGCCTGGCAAGATCTGATGCGGACTTAAGAACATTTCAAGTCCTACTGAAATCAACGCCACACCGAATAGAATCGCGATGATTCTGACAACGCTCTTGGTATATCTGGATTGGTTAGCTATGTCTTCTCTCACTCCCTGCTA
This sequence comes from Paenibacillus guangzhouensis, assembly GCF_009363075.1. Taxonomy (NCBI): domain Bacteria; kingdom Bacillati; phylum Bacillota; class Bacilli; order Caryophanales; family Paenibacillaceae; genus Paenibacillus; species Paenibacillus guangzhouensis. The sequence continues at coordinate 4,110,736 of NZ_CP045293.1, forward strand.
TTTTCTAATGTTACGATTAAGTATACCAGAGGCTTAGACCAAATTGAATTTAAGGAGGCGTATATCTTGGACTTATCTTACGATTACCCTGAGAATCACGGACTTTCATCGCGGAGTCTATCCGACTTGTATGCCGCGATCGAGGAACAAGGGCTAGCTGTGAATACCTTCATGCTGCTGCAGAACGGATGCGTGACGTCGTCCTTCGCCCGCTCCCCTTACCGGCTGGATCGTCCGCAGCTATTGTTCTCGCTCAGTAAGAGCATCACGTCCATCGCCGTAGGCATCGCATGGGATCAGGGGCTCGTCCGCTTGAATGATCCGGTCATCTCTTTCTTTCCCGAAAGACTGCTACGTAAGGTATCGCCCCATTTAGCCCGAATGGCGATCCATCATCTCCTATCTATGAACACCGGGCATCATGACAATATTTATGCCGCGGTCACGCAAGAACAGGACTGGGTGCGCGCTTTCCTCGCGCTTGACGTGGAACATGAGCCGGGAACGCATTACCGTTACAGCACACCTGCGACCTATATGCTGTCCGCGATTTTGGAGCGAGTCACGGGGCAGACCCTCATCGATTACCTCATGCCGCGATTGTTCAAGCCGTTACGCATCCCGCGGCCGACATGGGAGACTTGTCCGATGGGCGTGACTGCTGGCGGGATGGGCTTAAGCCTGTCGACGGAGAGTGTCGCGAAGATTGGCCTCATGCTCCTGAATCAAGGTCGATTCGAAGGAACCAGAATCCTATCAGAGAAGTACATCCAGCTTGCGACAACGGAACAGAGCGATAACCGCCTGGAAGCCAAGCGGATCGATTCCGCACAAGGCTACGGTTATCAAATTCATCTCTGTCGGCGCGGATGTTATCGAGGAGATGGAGGCTTTGGTCAGCTTTGTTTCGTAGCGCCGCGCGAGAAGATCGTCATTGCAGCCACATCAAGCTTCCAGAGCATGGATCAGTTGCAGACGCTGCTCGATTTAATCTATACGCATATTATGGATGCGCTGGATCAGAACAAGCAGGATCGGGGTGAAGCCGTGAATACCCACGATCTGCAAGAGCGGCTTGCCGGAATAACCGTTTCCTATGTACCGTCGCAATCCGTTCCGTCGTTCGAGCCGCCTGATATCCATCACCGGACATATGCCTTGAAGGATAATCCCTTCGGCCTTCGAACGGTGGCATTCATGCAACAGGATACTCGATTAATGATGAATTGGTCCTACGAGGATGGCAGAGATCACCAACTGCCCTTCGATATTACTAGGTCCCTAAATGCGGAAGGGATGTTCCACAAAGACCTATCGATCTGCACGCAGGAGGTCGTCACCTATGCCGCCTGGATTTCACCGAACACGTTACAGCTTACGTTGTTCTATGTAGAGACGCCTTATGTCGTCACGTATACCCTTGCTTTCCATGATCAGACCATCGACTTCCAGTTTCATACCAATGTATCGATGCACTTGTCGGATTTTCAAGTTACGGGCATGTTAATGGATGCTACCACACCGATCTACCACTAAAGAACAGACGCCTTGCAGTCTCAGGAGTGCTCCTAGCCACAAGGCGTCTTCGTATGGAACATCTACATTTCCTTTTCCCCGAAATAATCGAGATATTGGCTAGGTGTCCCGTTCGCGTATTTTTTGAAGATGCTGATAAAGTATTTATAATCACTAAAGCCGATGTCCTGCGCAATCGTATAGACTTTGCCTTCCCCGGCCTTCAGCAAATCTATCGACTTCTGAATGCGATAACGGTTCAAAAAGTCATTGAACGTGTAGCTGGTCTCGGCTTTGAACTTCTGGTTCAAGTAATAGGCGCTTAATCCAAGCTCCTCGACCAGATCATGAATACTGATTTTTTTCGGATAATTCTCCTGGACATAAGCAATCATTCGGGATACGTACTTCGAGGTCTTCGTCTCTTTCTCCAGGAAACGGCTGTTCAAGATCTCCTCTTTCTCCTGCGGGTGGCTTACGATAATCTCATATTTGCGCTGCAGCTCGACCTTTGCTTTTGCCGATTCCAGCGCCTCGATTAGCTGATCGTCCTCCAGCGGCTTCACCAGGAACTCGGTCACACCTAGCTGGATCGCTTGCTTCGCCAAATGAAACTCATTGTAACCCGAGATGATAATGCTGCTGAAGGTGTGCTTCTCTAACCCTTCGCGAATCATGGTGATGCCATCCATCATCGGCATATTGATATCCGTAATGACGATATCCGGCTTATGCTCATAGATTTTCTCCAGCCCATCTTGGCCGTTCAGCCCTTCCTCGATCACGATGCAATCATATTTCAACCAATCGATGCTAAATCGGATCCCGCGGCGGATCATATCCTCGTCTTCCACCAACAGCACTTTATACATCTAACCCACTCCTCTCCAAAGGAATTGTTATGGTCACACAGGTACCTTGTCCCTGGGCGCTACGAATATGAATGCCAGACGACTCGCCGTACAGGAGAAGCAATCGCCGATGTACATTGTAGAGCCCGATATGCTGCGTCGAGTTATTCTGGCTCTGCAAGATACGATGGACCGCAGCCAGCGTCTGTTCATCCATCCCTCGGCCATTGTCCTGCACCTCGAGCAGCAGCTTGCCTTCATGCACGTACACCCGAATCTCGATGAGGATGCTGCTCTGATTCTGATAACCATATTTGATCGCGTTCTCGATAAAAGGCTGCAGTAGCAGCTTCGGAATGAAGACCTCTTGCGTCTCCTCTGTCACTTCCATGCGGTACGCCAGTCGTTCATTGAATCGAATCTGCTGAAGCTTCAAGTAATCCCGAACATAATTCATGTCGTCCTTCAACTTCACACTGCGATCATGACCGATGCTGTACCGCAGCAACCGAGACAGCAGAATCACGATCTCTTGCGCTTGATTCGCATCGATCTTGATTGCATAACGGAGTGTCTCCAGCACGTTAAAAATAAAATGCGGATGGAACTGCGCCTGCAGCTGCTTCACTTCGATCATCGTGCTAAGCTCAGACAGCTCTTTATTTTTCTCCAGCAAATCCTGCAGCCGTACGAGCATCGCATTATATTCGCGCCCCAGCGTCTCAAACTCGTCCCCGGTCCGAATATCGACATAACCGTCCAGCTTCCCTTCCCGCAGCATATCCAGCGCGGCGACGAATTGGTCAATCGACTCCGAATTGCGCGCGGACATCTTGTTCGACAGGAATTGAAGCAAGAACCACAGCAGGATGCATGTCACGACCACAAAAATCGTCACCGTATAATACGTGTACTGCTCCGAATGATAGGAATTCAGCGTAAAGACTTGCAGTGGGGTGCCTGGAATAGGCTTCGAATACATATAGTAACTACCGTTATTGATCTCCGCATGTCCCTGACCGTCCAGCGTCGGCTGGAATTTATTCAAGACCCCTTTAGTAATGTTGCTCGTGGTCGCAATGATCGTCTTATATTCATCGGTAATGACTGCGATTTCATTATTTTGCTCGAAGATGAGCTTCTGAAAATCCGCTTCGTACAGTTGATAGACAATATAGCCAATGGTATAGCCATCCTTCACAATCGCTCGTCCAAAAGAATAGCTCGTGTTCCGTTCATGCGAATATCGGAAGCTGTTCATCTCCGTCACCGTATCCTGCGGATACAGCTCCACCCGATGAACGAAATTACGAAATGAGAAGTCGGAATCGAGCATATTCGTTGGCGCCGACGTCGCGAGGAAGATCCCGCCTCGGTTCAGAATGTGGAAGATACTCTTCACCTTCTGATGGCTGTTGAATTCATAGAATTCCGAATAGACCTTCTCGCTTCCCAGATGTGTGCTCACGTAATCCACGACGGCTGGCGATTTCGCCATACGTTCAATCTCGTCATGGTATTGTTGATAGACTTCTTCGATGGAATGGCTAATGGACTGCGCAGCTTGATTCGTTCGCTGCATGAGATTGATTCGGCCGTTCACGATCGTGAATGCGACGAATAAGATCATGAGGATCGCAAAGGGTATCATCGTATAGATGCGAAACAATCGACGCGTCGATTCTCTGAAATTGCGGTGTTTGGTATGCTTCATGCGGACCTCCGGGCGATGTGCTTCACGGCGCTTTCCTTCAGTGTAAGGAATAAGCTAGATATTCGTCCATGGTAATAAACTCTAAATGTCAAAACAAGCCGACCCTTCTTCCTAGGTGCCGACTTGTATGATAGATCCTTGTTATAGCGATACTTCTTTCTGCCCAGAGAGCTTCAGGAAGACCAGCAGCGAAATCACAGTAATCACGGTCAATATGGTAGATAAAGCTGCTGCGACACCATAGTTGCCCCGAATGACTTCGGTATAAATCGCTACGGTAACTGTCTTCGTCTTGCCCGTGTATAAGATGATCGAGGTGCTAAGCTCCGTAATGATCGTCACCCAGCTTAGAATGGCTCCCGAAACCACGCCTGCAACCATCATCGGCAGCGTAATCTTGAAGAAAGTCCGCATCTGGGAAGCACCCAAGCTGATCGCCGCTTCTTCAATGCCTCCGTTGATCTGATGCAAAATCGCTGCACTGGATCGGATCGTATAAGGGAGGCGCCTGATGACGAATGAAATGATCATGATGAATGCGGTCCCGCTCAGCGCTAATGGCTTATCGTTAAATGTTATGAGCAAGGCAATCCCTAAGATCGAGCCCGGAACGATATAAGGGAACATCGTGAAAATATCGAGCGTATTCGTTAAGGCATTCCGCCGGCGAACCGTAACATACGCGATCAAGATAGCCAACAGGATGATCACGACGAGCGATACGATCGCAAGCATGAATGTATTCGCAATGACGCCGCCGATATTGCTGAACGCATCGATATAACTCTGCAGCGAGTAGCCATCGACGAAGATTCGACCGTTTGTCTTGAGGAATGACGTATAAATGACATACAGCTGCGGCAGCAGTGCAATCAACGTATACAGATAGATCACCGCATGCGCCACAATATTGCCGATGCCCGATTTCTTTTTCGCTTCAATCGGATGCAAGGCGCTCATCGTGAACGATTTGCGGTTCGAGACATATTTCTGCAGCAAGAAGATAACCGTAGCGAAGAGAACGACAATGACGCTGATCGCAGCGGCAAATCCATCATCGCCGCCGACTTCGCTAATAAATTCGTTAAAGATCAGGACCGGCACGGTCTTGAACCCTTCCCCGATCAACATCGGCGTACCGAAGTCGGCAAGCGCCCGCATGAATACAAGCAGTCCGCCTGCAAGCAGCGTAGGCGTAATCAGCGGCAGCAGAACCTTACGCATTTTGTTAAAGCCTTTGTATCCCATGCTCTCTGCTGCTTCCATCAGCGATTGGTCGACATTCTTCAGGGCGCCGGATACATACATAAAGATCAGCGGTACCATCTGTAACGTCAGAACAACAAGAATTCCCGTAAATCCATATATATCAGGCATCGTGAACCCGAACACATTTTTGATAAATTGGGTAATGACGCCATTGCGGCCTAAGAGCAAGATCCAGGAGTAAGCACCAATGAATGGAGCTGACATCGACGAGATCAGAATCATGATACGAATCGCGGAATTTCCTTTTATTTTAACCGTAGCCATCAGATAGGCAAGCGGCGTTGCGATCAGTGCAGACAATGCGGTAACGCAGACGGTAACTTTAATACTGTTGAATAGTGCGTTCAGATAATATGGTTTACTGAAAAATTTTGTAAAATACGCGAGCGAAAAATCGCCAGTTGTGCCGTTGTAGAAGCTCTTCACAAGCATCGTAAATAATGGGAGTGCAAGGAACAGAAGGTAGAACACGAAGATGAGCAATGAAATGTTCGTCCAAATATCAAACCGTCTCCGGGTATCCCTCATCGCTGATCGCCCCTTGTATAGTTCAATTCCCCTGCCGCGTCGTACACATTAATCTTATCTGTCTTCATTTTCAGGTAGATCACTTCGCCTGGAGCAAGGATTTGCGTCGTCTTCGACTCCTGCGTGATCTCAATCCGTTGACCGCCTTTAAGATCTACGAAGTAATGCGTGTTCTGTCCTAAAAATACACTATGAACGATCTTCGCTTGGAGCCCGCTGTTGTCTTCTGTGATGATGAACTCTTCCGGGCGAACCGAGACTTGAACTGGAATCACCTTTTGCGGATGAGGAACGCGAACATGGGTCACCTGCTCTGTATAGTCAGATCCGATTTGCACCTTATAGCCGCCATCCTCTTGGATCAACGTCCCTTCGAGAATGTTCGTACGGCCGATGAAGGTTGCTACGAATACATTCGCCGGGCGCTGATAGATCTCTTGCGGTGTGCCTAGATGCTGAATAACCCCTGATTTCATAACGGCGATCCGATCCGATACAGCCATCGCTTCTTCTTGGTCATGCGTGACATAGACGGTCGTAATCCCCACATCTCTCTGAATATCCTTGATCGCATTTCGCATGTCGATCCGAAGCTTCGCATCCAGATTCGACAGCGGCTCGTCCATGAGAAGCACATCCGGCCTGATGACGATTGCCCGCGCAAGCGCTACGCGCTGCTGTTGTCCACCCGATAGATTTTTCGGCATCCGGTCTTTATACTGTTCGATTTGCACGACCTTCAGAATGTCATCGACTTTCGCCGCAATTTGCTCCTTCGGAATTTTCCGGTTCTCTAGCCCGAACGCGATATTGCCTTTCACCGTCAAGTGCGGGAAAATCGCATAGTTCTGGAACACCATACCGATGTTTCGTTTGCCTGGTTCGACTTGATTAATGACTCGCTCGTTGAAATTGATCGTCCCGCCTTCAATGCTGTTGAAGCCTGCGATCATGCGAAGCAGTGTTGTTTTCCCGCATCCGGAAGGACCGAGAAGGGTGAAGAACTCACCCTTCTTAATCTCCAGGGACAACGCAGGAATGACCGTCGTATCTGCATATTTTTTGACTAAGTCTTTGATCGTTATGGTTACGCTCATGGTTGTCACCTATTTCTTTCGTTTATTTTGTGCTTGTGAATACGTCTGTGTAATGCTCGATGATTTTGGATTTGTTTTTGCTCACGTAATCCGTGTCTTCGTCGATCATGTTGATCTTGCTGTAAGGCGTCATATAGTCACCAAGCTTCGTATCTTTGCGAAGTGGACGGTTCGTCAATTGGGTGCCGAATGCGTCTTGCGCCTCTTGGGATAAGATGAAATCAATAAATTTCTTCGCATTCTCCATATGCGGCGCGCCTTTGATAATGCCGGACGCGGCATCCAGGAATACAGCGCCTTCCTTCGGATACACAACTTCGACTGGTGCTCCGTTACGTACATACGTGCTCGCAGGGTCTTCGTACGTCAAGCCAACCACATATTCTCCGTCCGCGACACTCTTGTGTACCGCACCGGAACCGCTTGCAATTTTACCGTCAAGATTCTTAATCAATTCGCTAACGTAGTTCCAGCCCTTCTCGTTCTCATAATCGCCGCCCATCGCCTTGAGCATATTCGTCAGCTGTGCGAACGCCGAACTCGAGCTTGCTGGGTCAGCTGAAGCGATTTTTCCTTTGAGCTCTGGATTTAACAGATCCGCATAACTATCGATCTTGATATTGCCGATCAAGTTCTTATTCACTAAGAGAACGCTTCCATCAGAGATGTAAGGGGTAGCAAAACCAGATTTATTACGATGGCCTTCAATTAGAAATTCATCATTTGGCGACACATAAGGCTCGTACAAGTCTGCATTCTCCAAATACCCTGCCATGGAACCACCGAACATGACGTCAGCATATGGGTTCTGTTTTTCGGATTGTAAGCGCTTAACAATTTCGCCAGTTCCAGCCGTTACGAGTTCAACTGTAATCCCTGTCTGCTTCTCGAACATCGGAATAATCGTCTTAATAATCTCTTCGCTGTTCGGGCTGTAGACCACCAGCTTATTGGATGGACCCGACTCCTTCTCCCCACCACCACAGGCTGTAAGCGCTGTCATAACAAGCATACATACGATGATGAGCATCGAAAACTTCTTCATTTCTATTTCCCCCTCGAACTGAGTTGTGTTTGTTTCTTGTTTACAATGTAATTGTAGCAAGAGTGCATAGGCAGCTGAATCCTATAATCCGCAAACATCGTCTAAAATACGCAACTGATATTTTGTCGCTAGATAAGAGGATCAGTGCCTTGCATGCCGAATAGAATATGTCCCCCATTCAAAACGAAAGTAGGTGTACGTCATGATTGATTACGGAAAAGATCTCTTTAAAGGCACTGCGTGGTACTATGCCAGATATCGTCCGCTTTATCCCGCGTCTTTGATTCGGCATCTCGTCGACAAGTTCGCGCTCGATGGCGAAGGACGGCTGCTCGACCTCGGATGCGGTACAGGCCAGCTCGTGCTACGGTTCCAGGATTGGTTCGAAGACATCGTCGGCATCGATCCCGAACCTGAGATGCTGGAGGAAGCGAGACGATTGTCTCTGGAACATCGCGTCAGCCATGTACAGTGGCTGGAAGGAAAAGCAGAGGATCGTGCAGGTGACCTGGGTTCTTACCGCCTCGTCACGATCGCCAAAGCGTTTCACTGGATGGATCGGGAGACGGTCCTCGACCTGATGTATCGCCACACCGTTGATCGTGGCGGCATAGCCATAATCGGGAACGATTCAGAGAAACACGAGCCGCTGCCTTGGCAGCTCAAAGTCAATGAAGTCGTCGCGAAGTGGCTTGGCAAAGAGCGACGAGCAGGCAATAGTACGTATCAGCCGCCGACAGAACGGTTTGAGGATACCTTGGCGAAATCGAGATATCAGAACATCGAGAAGCACGTGCTGCCCCCTTATGCTGTGAAATGGACCACGGAATCGATCATCGGAAATCTATACTCGACTTCTTTCGGTGCACGTCGATTTTTCGGCGATGATCTGGAGCGATTCGAGGATGAGCTTCGATCCGCGCTGCTCGCAATCAACCCGTCGGACGAGTTTGTAGAAGAGCAATCCATTGCGGTGATCACAGGGATGAAGCTCGGATAGAGGGTGGCCGAGGCAGGGTTGAGACCAAGGACTGAAGCGAGGGGCTATTGTAGCATCTAATGAGCGGTCGAAGCCAAGTTACAGGGGCTCTTTGATGCGAGGTCGAATTCTCATCTTGTACGAAGTCGAATTCACGACCTCGTCCTCTTGCACCGTTCCATGTAAGGTCTGCTGCAACGTCAATGTAGTGGCTAACGAACCATGGTATCCTTATATAGCAAAATTGGCGTGGTTAATGCCGGTAACGAACCCTGGACACGCTATTGCACTGAAATACAGCTCATTAGGCACCTATATGCGGAAATAACGCCGCCAGGATTCATTAGCGTCTAAAATGATCTGTTTTCGCAGGATTAAGCATCATACGATTCGTTAGAATTTGATATTGGGAGGTTCGATGAACGCATGAAGCAGATTTACGTTGTCCGGCATTGCCAAGCGGAAGGACAAGCCGCAGACGCTCCATTAACGGCAGTGGGTCAGGAACAGGCTCAGGATCTTGCAGCCTTCCTTGCTGACAGACCTATCGACTATATCGTGTGCAGTCCCTACGTTCGGGCTTGCGATACGATTGCACCGCTCGCCATGCAGCTTGGCATTGAGGTGCAGCTCGATGAGCGATTAACGGAGCGGGTCCTATCGGAACAGAACTGCCCGGATTGGATGGACATGCTCCGCGCCACCTATGACGACTTGGAGCTATGCTTCGAAGGCGGAGAATCCAGCCGTATGGCGATGCAACGGGTCGTTCAAGTTGTGCAAGAGATGTTGGAGCGTCCGGGCGAGCATGCCGTGCTCGTGTCGCATGGCAACCTGATCTCGCTGCTACTGAAGTATTTTGATGATGGCTTTGGGTTCGAACAATGGCGCGCACTATCCAACCCGGACGTCTATCTGCTGTCCTTCAGCGACTACCAACAACCGAGCATGACACGCCTATGGCTGAAATAACAAAAGAGGGGCTGATCGCCCCTCTTTTGATTCATTTCTTAAATTTTCTACGAATCTCCTCCAGCTTCGCATGAAGCTCATCCTCCAAGTCATAGTCGAAATAGTTCGCTAATTTACACAGATAAGCCAGACAATCCGCCAACTCTTTTCCCAAATTCGCTCGAACCTCTTGTTTGGCTTGCCTAAAAGCTGCATTCTGATCTAAGCCTGTCTCGGTGAGGTCCTTCGTTCGATAGAGAATGGTTCGGAATTCCTCGGCCACCTCCGTCGTGAGCAGCATGTGAATGTATAACAGGAACTCCTTACTCGATTGAAAATCATCCCGATCTACCTTGTCCCACCCCATATCCTACTGAAAGGTTTGATAATAGGCTTGTACGTTCTTCATCTTCATGTCTTGTCCATCCTCTCGTGATCCGTTTATTACCATTACTCTAGGTTGATTCCGTCGTAATGGGAAGATATGATAGAGGAAGAGATGATTGGAAGGGGAATTGAACATCCGTATGTGTCCGCACTTGTCATGATCGATAAACTAAATCGCATACCGCGCTCTTATCGTTAAGGGGTGGAGTATGCCATTTTATGATCATACAAGGACTGACTGCCACGCGGGGTTCATCGATCCATCGGCGAAGCGGATACGGCTGTGTATCGGCTTTTTTATATTGTTGGAAATCATGCATCTCTGTTGACCCTGCGCTAGCCGTGTCCATAATTCATGGAGGGATGACGCAATGACAGCCATTCAACAACAACAAATCGCGATCGTGACTGGAGCAAGCAATGCACGAGGTATCGCTGCCGCGACCTGTCGCAAGTTAGCAGAACAATCGATCGATATATTCTTTACGTATTGGCAATCGGAGCCGGACTGGCCGGCATTATTCGAGCAAGAGCTTGCTCGCCACGGGATTCGATGCGCAAGCATGGAGCTCGATTTATCGCATGTCGATGTGCATAACACGCTGCTAGACCACGTAGCGGATGAACTCGGATGCCCGACGATTCTGATCAACTGCGCCGCCCATTCCGCCGATTCGAACTATCAGGATCTGACGGCGAAGACGCTCGATGACCACTATTATACGAACGTCAGAGCAACGTCCATGTTATGCGTGGAATTCGCTCGCCGCTACGAGCGACTGAACTTATCATCAGGCCGGATCATCAACTTAACATCGGGCCAAGGCTTAGGTCCGATGCCTGGGAACCTGGCGTATGCCGCATCCAAGGCCGCGATCTCTGCCTTTAGCGAATCGTTATCCGCGGAGCTGGCCCACCTGGGCATCACGGTCAATGCGGTAAATCCCGGTCCGACCGACACCAACTGGATGACGGATGAGATTCGTACGCACATCCTAGCGAAAAGCCCGATGGGACGGATTGGACGCCCAGATGACGCTGCACGCGTCATCGCATTCCTCGCGAGCGAGGATGCGCAGTGGATTACAGGACAGGTGATTCATTCGGAAGGCGGATTTTATCGGGGATAACCCTATGCGATTGTAAAAAAAGAGGGGCATACGGCCCCTCTTTTCCAATTATGACGACTGCTCATCTTAGATGGCCATCTGCATAATAATCGATTCCAAAGTCCGCCCGAACAGTTGTTTCGCTCAACTTGCCGCTCTACAGCCAATTTAACTGCTAAAAAGCAGTTATTTCACTCAACTAGCTGCTCTACCTCCGATTTAACTGCTTAAATGCAGTTATTTCGCTCAACTTGCCGCTCTTTCGCCAATTTAACTGCTAAAATGCAGTTATTTCGCTCAACTTGTCGCTCTACAACCGATTTAACTGCAAAAAAGCAGTTGTTTCGCTCAACTTGCCGCTCTACAGCCGATTTAACTGCTAAAAAGCAGTTGTTTCGCTCAAACTTACCGTTCTATCGCCAATTTAACTGCTAAAATGCAGTTATTTCGCTCAACTTGCCGCTCTACCTCCGATTTAACTGCTAAAAAGCAGTTATTTCACTCAACTTGCCACTCTACAGCCAATTTAACTGCAAAAAAGCAGTTATTTCGCTCAACTTGCCACTCTACAGCCAATTTAACTGCTAAAAAGCAGTTATTTCGCTCAACTTGCCGCTCTTTCGCCAATTTAACTACTAAAATGCAGTTGTTTCGCCCAACTAGCCGCTCTACAGCCGATTTAACTGCTAAAATGCAGTTATTTCGCCCAACTTGCCGCTCTACCTCCGATTTAACTGCTAAAATGCAGTTGTTTCGCCCAACTTACCGCACTCCAGCCAGATTAACTGCTAAAATGCAGTTATTTCGCTCAACTTGCCACTCTACCTCCAAATTAACTGCAAAAAAGCAGCTATTTCGCTCAACTGGCCGCTCTACTGCCAATTTAACTGATAAAAAGCAGTTATTTCGCTCAACTAAGCCGCTCTACAGCCAATTTAACTGCTAAAATGCAGTTATTTCGCTCAACTTACCGCACTCCAACCAATTTAACTGATAAAAAGCAGTTATTTCGCTCAACTTGCCGCTCTACAGCCAATTTAACTGCTAAAAAGCAGTTATTTCGCTCAAACTTACCGTTCTATCGCCAATTTAACTGCTAAAAAGCAGTTATTTCGCTCAACTTGCTGCACTCCAGCCGATTTAACTGCTTAAAAACAGTTATTTCGCTCCCTAGCCCCGCCAGCTCTCCCCATAACGAAAACAACAAGCTACCACCGATCAATGATCAGCGGCAGCTTGTGTGTTCTTGCGATAATCGTTTGGCGTAATGCCATTGTTCTTCTTAAAGATCCGATAGAAATACGAGCTATTCGTAAAACCAGTTTTCTCCGCAACCTCAGACACGGTGTAGTCGGATAAACGCAGCAGTTCTTTTGCTTTGTTCATGCGCATCTCGCCGATAACATCCGATAGTGAATTCACGGTCAATTGCTTGTAAAGCCGGCTCAGATAAATCGGCGACATCGACAGCTGATCCGCGATGAAATTCAAGGAAAGATTCGGATCGCTGTAGTGCTGCGTGATGATCTCATGCACTTTGTTGACAAAATCATCATGCTTCGTGCTGCGTTTCTCCCCTAGCAAACGGCTAATGTCATCGAACAGCTGGAAGAACACCGACTGAACCTCATCCATGGTCTCCACTTGATTCAATAAGGAGATCGACGTATCGAACTCCGGGGTGACGAGAAATGCATTGTTCCTCGATAAGGATCTCAAAATGTTATTGATCGTAAGTGTTAAATGCGCGATAACCAATTGGATGACGGCAAAAGGGTACTGCTCGGTTTCACGGACAATAGAACGGTATATCCCCTTGGCTTCATCTGCACTGCCTTTCATGATGCACTCGACGAGCTGTTTCTCTTTTTGGGCAGGGAACACATATTCATCGGATTTCAAATTCCTCATGTCCTCCGCGAACAAGATACTGCCATGTCCTTGGAACAGCCGATACATCGATGCCTCCATCACCTGCATATACATGCGAGCCCATTGCTCAACCGACTCCATCCTAGGACTGACCGTGAACGAAATGGATAGCTGCAGATGATGAAGAATTGACGTTTGCATTTGCGTGATCATCTCCAACATGGTCTGCCTCTCTGACTCCTGCTGCAGGGTTCGCGTATTCAGCACCAGCACCATATGATTTTCACCCATATCCATCGTCTCGACGGCATAAGAAGCGGATGCAATTTCAGCGCAAATATTCGTCATCGCATACTTCAGCAGCTTCAAATCCTCTTGATAATGCTGGGACCAATGCGCATATCGATCCATTTTGAGCAGAACGAGACAGGTCGGATGGTCGATCCGTAATGGCGACTCAAAATAATACAGCTTTTCCTGTAATATTCCATCAGGATACGTTTCCCGTCCTAATATCGTATTCCGCAGGAAATCCTGCTTCAGAATCACCTGATGATTACGCCGCTCCGCTTCCAGCGTCTTGAATTTGCGCAGCACTTTATCGAATGGACGATACACCCGATGCGAAGAAATGTACGAAATACATAATCCGAGCAGCAAAATCCCTACAATAATGTAAATGGTTCGATACCGCATTAGATTAATGTCATGCGTAATGTCGTTGTATGGCGTGATGCGAACGTATCGCCACCCTAACGAATCTGGAGATGTATAAGAGACAAGTGAGCGGACACCATTCACCTGATCGACAAAATAAGAAGAAGCATTCGTATCCTTCAAAATGTTCTGGATATAGCTTACCCCCGACAAATCCGTCAGCATCGGCCGATTCCAATTCCCCGAATAAAGAATCCCCTTCTCATTCATGATGAATGTCTGCTCTCCCGCTGGATCCTCATCCGCCTGTTCCACGCGTTGACTCAGCCATTTGTCCGATATATTCACGACAACCGCCGTATTTAGAAAATCATTGTCATTAATGAAGTTGTAACACAAATACGTGTAGCTAGAGACTTGCGTCATTTCCATGGAACCGATGCTGTACGTTCTTGGAATCGGCTGAAAAGGTTTATATTGTCTGAAATCATTGAAAATCGCTAGAATCCCCTCGTCATCCAGTCCGGATTTCGGTTGAATGCCGTTACGAATGTTCGGTGAGCTGATGTAGAACTGATTCGATTTCGCATTGTAGACATAGATGGATTCAATGAACGGCAAGGAAGCCCGATAATTGTCCAGCTGCTGCTGCGCAAAGATCACGTCATAAATATTGGGACTAGCATAATAGAGCAATTTCGAGACCGCCGAATCGTTATAAATCTGGGAAGACAAAGAGGTTGCCGTCTCCGTCATTTTGGATACCTCACTCTTAATCTGAGACAAGCTGTTGGAATCCGCGAGATAAACCTGCTTGAGCGCGATACTCTCGAAATTGACGTACATGATCATCGATGTCGCGAGCAGTGTAAGGATGACACAACCAATAAAACTCATAAAGATTCGGTTATATACTTTTTTGTGCTCCCTGGACTCCTGCATCCCCTTCATTCATGAAACCCCTTTCATTTGGTATTGAAAGTATACCTGATCCCTATGCGTCATTCAATTCTTCCATCCAGAAAGTGAACAAATGTAGAAAAGTTACACCAATGTATAGAAAGTTCACTCCCGAAAAGTGCCGTTTGGTCAGTGTTTGCAGCAGGTTGCAGTATATTTGCCGTGTTCATTCCCTCTACACTGTGAACATCGCATTGTACTTCATTTGGGGGAGGCCATACCAGGCATGTTAAAGAAGAGAGGCTTTTTATTCGAGTTGAACAAAAATAAAATCATGTTCGCCATGCTCATTCCGACCGTCCTTTTTTTCTTAATTAACTCTTATTTCCCGATGGTCGGGATCTATTACGCCTTTACGAGTTACGATTTTGCAGGCGGGTTGTTCGGGAGTCCCTTCGTCGGACTGGATAATTTCAAATTTCTATATCAATCCGGCATCTTATGGAAACTAACACTCAATACGATTGGCTACAACCTCGTGTTCATCGTCATCGGCAATGCGCTGTCAATTGCCATAGCCATCCTGATCAGTGAGATCCGAGGAAAGTTATTTAAAAAATTGACCCAATCAATCATGTTCTTACCCTACTTCATGTCCTTCGTCTTACTCAGCGTACTCGCCTATAACATGTTCAACTTCGAGTCGGGATTCGTTAATCAACTATTGAAATCCATGGGATTGGCAGCGGTGGATATCTATAATACGCCGTGGCTATGGCCGATCCTGATCACCCTATTCTATATCTGGAAAAACCTCGGATACAGTATGGTCATCTATCTGGCTTCCATCATGGGCATTAGCGACGAATATTACGAAGCTGCTAAAATCGACGGCGCGAACATCCTCCAGCGGATCTGGCACATCACCGTTCCTATGCTGAAGCCGACCTTCGTCGTTCTCCTGTTATTTGCGCTGGGCAGCATTATGAAAGGTCAGTTCGACTTATTCTATCAACTCGTCGGCAACAACGGGCTGCTCTACAATGTCACCGACATTATTGATACGTATGTCTACCGCTCGCTCAAAGTGAATTTCGATATCGGCATGGCGACCGCTGCAGGATTGTACCAATCCTTGTTTGGGTTCGTGCTCATTATGACCGTGAACGCCATCATCCGCAAAATCAACGAAGATTACGCGCTATTCTAATTAGAACTTCGAGGAGTTGAGACCATGAAAGATAATCAAGCCGGCATGTCGTTATCGTTCAAAATCATTTCGTATGTCATCATCTCTTTCCTTTCGCTCGCTTGCCTGTTTCCATTTCTGCTGATGATATCAGGTTCGCTGACATCGAATGAATCCATCATCCGTGACGGATTTCATTTGATTCCGCAAGTGTTCTCTTTAGAGGGATATAACATGGTATTTACGTTCCCGGACCAGCTCATCAAGGCCTACAGTGTGACGATCTTCGTCACAGTCGTCGGAACGGTGACAGGACTCTTCCTGATCACGATGGCGGGCTATGTTCTGCAGCGCAAAGATTTCAAATACCGCAACAAGTTCTCCTTCTTCATCTATTTCACCACATTGTTCGGTGGCGGGCTTGTCCCGTGGTATATCATGATCACCAATTACTTCAACTTGGGCGACACGTATGCGGTGCTGATTCTGCCAGGATTAATGACACCGTTCCTGATCATTTTGATGAAAAACTTCATTAAATCGGCCGTGCCGGATGAATTATTCGACTCAGCCAAAATCGACGGCGCGAACGACTTCCGAATCTACTACAGCATTGTGCTTAAGCTTTCGATGCCAGGTATCGCAACCGTCGGCTTGTTCCTGGCGCTATCGTACTGGAACGACTGGTTCCTATCTTCACTATTCATCAACGATAGCAGCAAATACCAGCTGCAATACTACTTGTACAACATGATCAATACGATGCTGTTCGTATCGCAGATGTCGTCAGGGACAGGGGTAACGCTCGCTCAGGAAATTCCGACGGAATCAACGAAAATGGCGATGGCCATCGTCGTCACAGGACCGATTGTGTTCCTGTACCCGTTCATACAACGGTATTTTGTCAAAGGCTTAACGGTAGGCGCAGTCAAAGGCTAGGTTGGTTCCGAAGGTAACAAGGCTATTGTTGTTTACCAGCGGCTGACATATATTAATCTAGTGTAGGGGGAATCCGAATGGGAAAGCGTAGACTATTAACGTTATGCACCGTAACACTGCTCACTGCAAGTATGCTGGCAGGGTGCGGGGGCACGAAGACAGAAGCCGAGAAGCCATCGGTCGACAAATCGCAGACGAAGGACAACGGCGACAACAGCACAACAACCACAACAGCAAACGGAATCGATACATCGGAAAAAGTTGAATTGCAATTCTATATGCTTGGGGAAGCGCCGAAGGATCTGCCGACCATTCAAGAGGAAATCAACAAGCTGGCGCTGGCTGACCTGAACGCAACCGTTAAATTCAATTTTACCACCTGGACGGATTGGTCTCAGAAATACAAGCTGCTCTTATCCTCCGGGCAACCGATTGATCTGATCTTCACCGCAGACTGGACCGAATATCAATCCTACGCGAAGAAGGGTGCTTTCCTTCCGTTAGACGAGCTGCTGCCGAAGGCTGCGCCGAAGTTAAATGAATTCGTACCGAAGGATATGTGGGAAGCGGTCAAAATCGATAAAAAAATCTATACCGTACCGGCGACCTGGAAAGAGTATGTTACCGAAGGGATTGCTTACCGCGAAGATCTGCGCAAGAAATACAATTTGCCGAAACCGGAATCGATTGAAACGTTAGAGCAATATTTGGATGGGATCCGTAAAAACGAGCCGAATTTACTGCCGTTAGCCGATAACCAAGGGTATCATACCAGTTCGGTCCGCCAATTAACGACCAAGACGGTGAACAGCAGCAATACCGTTCCATACGGTCTAAATATTATGTATGACAAACCAAGGGATGTGACTTCCTACTGGGGTTCGCCGCAGCATCTTGCCGATTTGAAGATGTATAAAACGTGGGCTGACAAAGGGTATTGGCCGAAAAACGTGCTGAACATTAAAGACAGCGGTCACGATGTGTTCGCGAACGGCAAGGCTGCAGCCATTCTCGGAAGCGAGAACCCGAATCGATACAATGATTCCGTAATCAAGATCAAATCGCTTCATCCGGATTGGGAATTAGGTTACTTTCCTTACCCGAATGCCAAAGGGTTCGCACAACCTGTTCATCCGATTCACAATGGCTTTGCGATCCCGCGCACCAGTAAACATCCAGAGCGCGCACTAGCGTTCTACGAGAAGATGGTAACGGACAAACGCTACAATTGGTTGACGCAATACGGCATCGAAGGCAAGAACTTCGAAGTCGAAGACGGAAAATATTACAAAATGCTCGGCGATGCGCAATCGAATGGGTTCCCAAGAGAAGGCATGCAAGGCTGGGCATGGCGAAATCCGGAGTTTATGCTGTTCGACAAGAGCTTCGATGCTGTACTAACGATGTTCAGTGAATTCGATAAAATCGCAAAACCGGATATTTTCCAAGGATTCCCTGAAGATTGGTCGCCGTATCAAGCAGAGAAAGCAGCTGTAGAGCAAGTCGAGAAGCAGTATCTGTATCCACTGAACGTCGGACTGGTCGAGGATGTGGAGGGCGGATTGAAATTGTTCATGGAGAAGGCCAAACAAGCGGGACTGGACAAAATCCAAGAAGAGTACACGAAGCAATGGCTGAAATATTTGGATGACATCGGCCAATAATAACCCCACAAAAGAGCAAGTCCTCAGGACTTGCTCTGTCAGGCTGTCGAGAAAGTCTCGACAGCTTTCTTTATGTCAATCCTGTCCAACACTTGCATTAAGATATTCTTTAATGCCTTCGATAATGGAGGAGGCCACGCGATATTGATAATCATCCTTCCACATTTTTAGCTCTTCATTTGGATTTGTTAAATAACCTACCTCCAACAAAACTGCAGGCATCTCTGTTTCTTTCACAACGAAAAAGGCTTCCTTTTTTATACCCCGATCCTTTGATCCGGTCGCATTTACTAGATTTTTATGCATAATCCTCGCAAAAGGGAGGGATTCCTCACGATAATAGAATGTTTCTGTTCCGAAAACACTCGGGTCTGTATACGTGTTACCATGAATCGATATAAATAAATCAGCGTCAAGGTGATTAGCAAATTTAGGTCTTTCTCTATCAATCGAAGAAATCGTGCGATCATCTGTCCTTGTCAAATAGATCTGTAACTGTGTTTCTTTCTCTGCAAGTTCTTTCACCTTTCGTGCTAGCTGCAACGTAAAGTCTTTTTCATATTGACCGCTGGTACCTTTCGCCCCGGGATCTTGTCCCCCATGTCCAGGATCAATCACGATTTTGAAACCTGGTTTGGTCGTACTTTTACTCTTGCTACTTAAACTATCATCTGCATTGCTAATATAATTAGCTCCCATGACATAGATTATATAGATCATCAAGGATAATACTCCCAACAAAATGGTAATTCCTTTATTTTTCATCAACAATTCCTCTCTTCTATATCTATCATCTACAATCGATCATCCTTCAGGAAATTCATTTGGACATGCTCAGACTCATCATATACAGCGAATTTGTACCCTTCCTGTTTGTAAAAGTTGATGATGTCCGGAAGCGCTTCTAATGTTTGAGGTTTCTCATGCATGAGTACGACTTCTAGATTCGATTTTGTGCCTCTCTTGATGTTTTCGACAATTTCATTAGGCTGATCCTTAAGCCTCCAATCATTTGAATCAATCGTCCAATCCCATAATTTGATCCCAGCTTCTGCGATTTGGTCTCGAATTTGTTTGCTGGCTAAACCTGGTACCGATCCATACGGCGGTCTCACCAAATGAGGTTTTTCACCTGTAATGTCATGGATGAGAGACAGTGTTTCATGCATTTCAGGAACAAATTGTTTTTCTTGATATAGTTTTTTATATTGATGCGTCATGCTGTGCGCCCCAACATAATGTCCTTCTTGTACCGCTCGTCTCACATCATTTTGGAGTTGCGTACGCTGCAATTGACTTCCTTGCATAAAAAAAGTTGCCTTGATGTCATGCTCTTTCAATAAGTCTAGTAATTTAGCTGTTAATTTACTTGGACCGTCGTCAAACGTTAAATAAACGACTTTCCCTTGGTTTTCCGCTTCACGATCCCCTTTTTTACTCATATCCACGGGTACTCTATTTTGTGGTTCGATTATCTCTTCAGGTGTAAATGTCGTTCTAGATTGAGATATCAAAAAAATAGTTGTAGCCAAAACGATTAGAAACGTTGAAACCAGAATGATAAATCTCGTTCTTTTCGATCTCATCGATCTTGTTTCATGTCGAAGACTAAAGTTACTTCGTGGTGTCATCATGCAATCCATCTCCTCTCACAGAAGATAGATTACTAGATTGAAATAAAGATAAGATTCAGATGCCATTAATATAAAATAAAGAATTAATTGTTTAGTCTTTTTTTGTAACAAAAATAACCATTTTTCTAAGACGCTAAAATCACGTCAAGAAAAATGGTTACTCCGTATCTATATTTGTTTGTTCAGAGTTTACTCGAAGTCAAGCGACTTTCACCGATTTTTGTGCTATCCTTATATGTTATGACGTAAATGACGTAAATCACGCGTTCCATATGAAGGAGACAATATGACTTTTAACGACTTACAATTAAATCCCGCTATATTACAAGCTTTGGCAAAAGAGAACTATACAACGCCAACACCGATACAGGAACAAGCCATCCCTGCTGTGCTCGCCGGTCGAGATCTGCTGGGCTGCGCACAGACAGGAACAGGGAAGACCGCTGCCTTCTCGCTCCCGATCATTGAGCGATTATTGAAGCAGCCACGCAAATCCGGGGCCATACGCCCCATTCGTGCTCTCATCTTATCGCCGACACGCGAACTCGCGATCCAAATCGCGGACAATATCGCCGCGTATAGTCAATTTACGGACTTGCGCTGTACGGCTATCGTTGGCGGCGTCTCTCAGCGTGTGCAGGAACGAGCACTAAGCCAAGGGACGGATATTCTGATCGCAACGCCTGGAAGGCTCATCGATCTGCTGAATCAGAAATGCATTCATCTACATGATGTCCAAGTACTTGTATTAGACGAAGCCGACCGGATGCTGGATATGGGCTTTATTCATGATGTGAAGCGCATCCTTAGCAAGCTTCCTCAAGAAAAACAGACGCTCTTCTTCTCTGCGACCATGCCGCCGGAGATAACGAAGCTGGTCAAATCTATTCTCGTAAATCCCGTCAAAGTCGAGATTACACCTGTATCTTCAACGGTCGACCGCATCAAGCAAACCGTCTATAAAGTAGATAAAGGCAATAAACGGCATCTCTTAAAGCACCTGCTTCAGGATCCTTCCATTGGTTCCGCACTGGTCTTTACACGGACCAAACATGGTGCAGACCGCATGGTACGCGAATTGAAGAAAGCGGATATTACCGCGCAAGCCATTCATGGCGATAAATCGCAGAACGCGCGTCAATCCGCGCTCTCGAATTTCAAGAGCGGTGCAACACGTATCCTCGTCGCGACCGACATCGCTGCGCGAGGAATTGATATCGAAGAGCTCTCTCATGTCATTAACATCGATCTGCCGAATATTCCTGAGACCTATGTTCACCGGATCGGACGCACAGGACGGGCAGGCATGAGCGGGATCGCCATTTCCTTCTGCGAAGAAGAGGAATTTCCATACTTGAAGGATATTGAGAAGTTAATTAAGAAGCAAATCCCTGAGGTGAAGGAGCATCCTTATCCGATCGGAAGCTTTGTGCCAACTCCTACCCCACAAGCAGGGCAGGCTGGGAAAGCACCGCGACCTGCTACCCATGCACAGTCCGCTAAACCTCGGCCACATTCGCAAGCTAGACGCGGCAAGCAGCATGCCGGGCAACGAACCGTATAGAACAAACGTAAGGAGCACCTCACTGTATTATGAGGTGCTCCTTATTCATATCCATCGTATTGCGCTCGTATCGCATCCATTTTGTCCCGAACGTACTTCACCGCTTCCTGCGGCTCCACGATGCGCGCATGCTCCCCAAGCCGCCAGATCCAGTCAACATAGAATGCCAGATTCTCGGTGGGCACTTGGATCGAAGTGCTGCGACTCCCATCCGCATGCTGTACGATCGCGGCACCGAAATACTCATCGGATTCCAGCTCATGCGCGCCTCTATCCGTCAACGCGACGGTCATTGTGACGTACGCTTTATGTTCTTGTTCCGGCGTGCTCCACAGATCCCACCGCCCTACCTCTTCCCGGTAAGGGATCGATGCGTTCAACGCGGCGCTCACGATCCGGTCCGCTCTGAACAATCTAACCTGCGCATACCGGAAGCAAAACGCAGGACAATACCAATAGCCTTGGCTCGCGTAGAGACCGATCGGTTGAATATCTCGAGACTCGACACCTTTCATATGACGGTATTCGATTGTCACGACGGACTGCTGCATGACCGCCTGCAGCAGCGTACGCAGATACGCGGAAGACATGTTGCTGCGCTTCGGACTCCAGACCGCCACCTTCCCCTTCATGCGGTCCACCTGCTCCCTCACATCCGAAGGAAGATAATGATAGAACTTATGCAGCGCCGATTCAGCCTCTGCTTCGAATGGCAGCGCCCCCAAGCGCTGCAGAGATTGACATGCAATGAACATCGCAACCGCTTCATGCTCCGAGAAAGAGATCGCGGGCAGCATTCGCTCCTGCAGCAATCGATACCCTCCCCCTCGGCCCTGAACGGAGTAGATCGGGACCCCAAGCTCACTCAGCTCCTGTAAATCGCGTGTGATCGTACGTGTCGATAACCCGAATTCATCAGCCAGTTCCTGAACGGTAAAAGATTTCTTCGCATTGATCATCATAATTAACTGAATCAGCCGTTGCGATTTCAACAAAGAGGGCCCACCCCTTTTATGGATTTTTTTCAGTATACCATGATAATAAGACAAGATTTGTCTTATTTATGCATTATGATGGGGCTATCAAATCCGTCCACGTTGACGATAAGGAGCGAATGACAAATGAAACCATTGGAGCAAAAACAAGAACAGGTTGGCGTCGTATTTATACATGGTGCGGGTTTAAATCGAAGCATTTGGCAAGAGGTCGCGGCAGATTTCGAATATCCATCCTTGTTCATCGATTTTCCAATGCGGGATGTGTCCGAAGACTTGCGCAAAGATCTCGCGCTGGCCGACTATGTCCGCCATATTCGGCAGCAGATCGATGCGTGGAGCGTTCGGAAGATTGTCCTCGTGGCACATTCGCTCGGCGGCATTCCTGCGCTTGAGGTTGCAAATGCCTTACCTGATCGTCTAGCTGGTTTCGTTGCAGTTGGTGCTGCCATCCCGCGGAAAGGCGGATCCTTCCTCTCGGTGCTGCCGTTTCCGAAGCGTATCCTGATGTCGCTCATCATACGCAAGCTCGGCACCAAGCCGCCAGTGTCAGTCATTCGCAGCGGGTTATGCCATGATCTGTCGGAAGAACAAACAACCCAGGTAATTGAGAACTTCGCACCCGAATCCATCCGGGTCTATACCGATCCGATCGACGTTATACCGCCGCCTGTGCCGAAACTATATGTACAATTAAGCAAGGATAAAGAGTTCGGTTCCTCCATGCAGCAGAAGATGATCGCCAATCTGCAGCCAGAGCATGTCCGGACGATAGACTGCGGCCATCTTCCAATGCTAAGCAATCCGCAAGGTTTGCGTTACGTCCTAGTCCAATTTCTAAGAGAAGCCATCTAATCGGGCTATCGTACATCGACATGCATCAAAGGAAGCTTCCGATCGGGGAATACGGTAGAGGCGATCTCCCCGATTCGTTTCGCTCCCATTTTGATATAGAAGGCTTCGGCATAAGGATCGCTGTCTATCGTAAACGCCGTCACATTCATCGCCTTCACGCGGCTTAGTAGATCGGCCCATAACCGCTGGCCGCATCCTTGACCGATATAGGCTGGGTCAACAAATAGCGCATCCAGCTTCTTCTCTTGCACAGAGAAGCTATAGAACGCAACAATCTCATCATGCTGCTCCAAGACATACACGATATATTGTTCCAAATATGGCGCGGTAACCGTCAGGTCGTCTTTACATTTTGCCAGGAAGTCTTCGGAATAGCCCCAATACGCTTTGGAGCGATATGCAAGGTGACTGATATGTTGGCAATCTTCTACTACAGCTTGTCGGATATTCATCGCTTATCTCCTTTACAATGTATAAAAATCCTCGTTACCAACCGGATAACGAGGATCGTGGAAATGATTATTTACGTGCGACAATCATGAAGCGGGCGGCATTCGTCCGAATCCCGCGATCGCATTGATTCGCCTCGACGAACTGCTTCAACAGCGCATGGTCTCGCTCATCCTGTCCGAAGTTCGGAATGATCGGCGTATGCATGAGCAGGAATAGGAGATCCTGAACGGATGCATAATATTCGTCCGTATCATATTCATAGACTTGAATATCCTTCATGCCTGCTCCCTCTAAAGCTTGCACAGATTGGCGCAGCAAGGTGCCCTGTGCGATTCCCCAGGCTTGACCTCTTCCGAACGCCTGCTTCACATTCCATTTGTCATGCTCGCTGACCTGCTGTGTGAAGAAGTAGCCATCATCCGCAAGGACTCTAGCAACTTCATGTGTGTCAAAAGCCGAGTGTCTGCAAGAGACGATATTGAACATGCCATCTGGGAAAACGAGTCGCTCTGCATCCATTTGGTAGAAGCACACATTGGTTGCTCCCGCCCGTCTCAGATTTCGCGTCGCGGTTTCCATCATGCCGGATGAGCAATCGATGCCAATCGCCAGCTGTACCGTATCAGCCATCGATAGTAGCGCTTCTCCCCCGCCGGTTCCAATATCCAAGAGGAGATCCGTCTTCCGGCAGACCTTCGTTACCTCTAGGTAGAGGTCACATGAGTCCCCTTCCGATACCATCTGCATGCTGCTGAAATCCCAGCCGTTCAATGCACCCACCTGATCGTAAAATTGTCGATATTCGCGTTCATTCATTGTTTTATTCCACCTTCCAAAATGATTCATCGTCAAACGAAAAAAGCCTGCCAAGTGATCTCATAGATATTCTCCGTTACGCAAAAGGGCATACGACCCCCTTGATAGCTGGCACGCGTGTTACCCAGCCCGGAGACTATCTACCTCGCATCATTTGGAATGCCATGTTCCGTTCACCTCAATTTGGAAGAATACTTCAAGTATACTCGGATTTCTCCGGTATTTTCAAGAACGCAGCGGTCGTTACACGCCCATACGGGTTCGTACCGTTCCCATCGTCTCCTGCTTCAGCCGATCGATATCCGTCATCAATCGCGCGATGGAATCATGATACTGCTGTTTTAACGACGCATCCTTCAGCGACACCAGATTGATCTGTGCCGTTAGCAGCGCCGACGATGCAGCAGCCTCAAGCAAAATCGCACTAATACCAAGATCCGATAGCACATATGGGTTGCAGCAATCAACGATCCCTTTCGCATGGCGTATTCCTGCAAGACACGCCTCGATCAGACGAAGCGGGACATCGATCGCCTGAATTGTCGCTTGTTCCATCGCCGCAGTACGCGCTGCCCGCTCCTCTTCCGTGTTCCGCGGCAGTTTCAGCGCCGCCATATACTGCTCGAAGCAATCAATATCCTGCGCGAGCAGTTGCTCATAAATTGCCGTGAGTTTGTTCATCCGGTCTAATGCCTCTAGCATTTGCTCTTGATAGGCTGCATATTTCTCGCCTAACGACAGATTGCCGACCATCGATGTCATCGAAGCGCCCAAGGCCGCGACAAGCGCAGCCACACTGCCTCCCCCTGGTGTCGGACGAGCGCTCCCGGCTTGCTCGACAAAAGTCCGAATCGATTGATCCCATAGATTCGTACGCATGATTACTGTACCCCCTTCTGTAGGCGAATCGCCTTCGTCAGATTCTGATAGAGAATCGCTGTCGTGAGCGTCCCAACCCCACCTGGTACAGGAGATATGGCTTGCACCTGTGTAGCTACCTCCGGCGATATATCTCCAACAATTTTGCCGTCCACCGTCTCATTAATGCCAGCGTCGACCATCACGAGGCGCTCATGCACCATATTCGGCTGAATCATATGCGCACGTCCTACGGCAGCAATCGCAATGTCTGCATGGCCTAGATGCATCGCGAGATCCTTTGTTCTCGAATGGCAGACCGTCACCGTCGCTTGTTCATGCTGAAGCAGATGGAATAATGGGAGCCCTACCGTCTGTCCACGGCCGATCAAGGTCACGTTTTTCCCTTCCAGCGTATAACCGTAATGCTTCAGGAGCTGGATGCATGCCTGAGGTGTCGCCGGATAGAGTCCCGCTTCTCCTGTAATGGTCGCCCGCTGATTGCTCGGGGTGACCCCATCGATGTCTTTCCAAGGAGCGATCGCATTCACGATGGTTGACGCAGATAGATGCTTCGGTAGCGGTAACTCCAGCATAATGCCGTGCACGCCGGCATCCTCATTCAGTCGCGCAACCTGCTGTATGATCTCCTCTTCGCGCACCTCCACCGGATACGTATAGAGATCGTAGGTAATCCCAAGCCGCTGTGCAATCTTCTGTTTGGACTGCGCATAATAGGCGGATGCCGGGTCTCCTTCCACTAAGATGACAGCCAGGCGAGGCTCATATCCCTCGTCCTTCCACCCATCCACCTGCAGCTTCACGTTCTCATACACGAGATCCGCCGCTTCCTTCGCCTTCATGATTGTTGTCACATCGACAACCTCCTTCTTGAGATAATTCATACATTGTCGTATGAAAACAAAAAAAAGCATTCACAGCAGACTCGCATGTCGCGATTCTTCTGCAAATACTTTTCCCCAGGCGAACGGATCGTTAGATCGGGAGGCTTCCTCGTGGTTCATTCCACTCAATTTCGCCAGTCACATCCCGCTTTTGTATGTATTGTAGCAGAGATGGCCAGAAGATGCACCCACGAATTGTCTGCTCCGACGTGCCCTGCGCTATTGACACCCAATTTTGGAATATGGTATATAAAAATAAGAATTAGCACTCAATGATTCAGAGTGCTAATCACAGTGTAGACGTATGACATAATTAGAGCAGCGACACATATCTGACCTTTAACCTTGAGAGGAGATTTATTCATGACGAAGAAGCAATTCCAAGCCGAATCCAAACGATTACTTGAAATGATGATTAATTCCATCTATACGCAGCGTGAAATTTTCCTGCGCGAGCTTATCTCGAACGCGAGTGATGCGATCGATAAAATGTACTATATGGCGCTAAGCAACGATAGCCTTGTCTTCGATAAAGACAACTACTTCATTAAAGTGACGGCGAACAAAGAGGCTCGTACATTAACGATCACCGATACAGGGATTGGGATGACGAAGGAAGACCTTGAGAACAATCTCGGCGTCATCGCGAAGAGCGGCTCGCTCGCTTTCAAGAAGGAGAACGAAGCGAAAGACGGCCACAACATTATCGGCCAATTCGGCGTCGGCTTCTATTCGGCCTTCATGGTCGCAGACGAAGTGAGAGTATACAGCAGAGCCTTCGGCAGCGACGAAGCGTATGTCTGGGCATCGTCGGGTGCAGACGGCTACACGATTGAGCCGTCCGAGAAAGCGACTGTAGGTACAGAAATCGTGCTCCATATCAAGCCGAATACCGAAGAAGATTCCTATGATGAATATTTGGAGGAATACCGCCTCAAATCGATCATCAAGAAATATTCCGATTTCATCCGTTATCCGATTAAGATGGATGTGCATGGGAAGCGTCCGGTTGAAGGCAGCGAAGAACTGGAAGACTATCAAGAAGAGCAGACCGTGAACAGCATGGTGCCAATCTGGCGCAAAAATAAGAACGAACTGACAGCCGAAGATTACGAGAACTTCTACAATGAGAAGCGTTACGGCTTCGACAAACCGCTGAAGCACTTGCATATCAGCGCAGACGGCGCGGTCGTGTACAACGCGATTCTCTACATTCCTGAGAATACGCCATTTGATTATTACACGAAGGAATATGAGAAAGGTCTTGAGCTCTACTCGAACGGCGTGTTAATCATGAATAAATGCGCAGACCTGCTGCCAGACTACTTCAGCTTCGTCAAAGGACTGGTTGATTCGGAGGATCTCTCCCTCAACATTTCCCGCGAGATGCTGCAGCATGATCGTCAGCTGAGCTTGATCGCCAAAAATATTAAGAACAAAATTAAGAGCGCTCTAGCAAGTCTTCTTAAGGATGAGCGCGAGAAATATGAGCAATTCTTCAAAGCCTTCGGAAGACAGCTCAAGTACGGCGTATATAGCGACTACGGCATGAACAAAGAAACGCTGCAAGACTTGCTGATGTTCTACTCTTCCACCCAGAAGAAGATGGTGACGCTCGATGAATACATTTCGCGCATGCCGGAAGAGCAGAAGTACATTTACTATGCAGCAGGCGATTCGGTTGAGCGGATCGAGAAGCTTCCTCAGACGGAGCTTGTCGCGGACAAAGGCTACGAAATCTTGTACCTGACCGATGATATCGACGAGTTCGCGATCAAGATGATCATGAACTACAAAGAGAAGGAATTCAAATCCGTGTCCAGCGGCGATCTTGGCATCGAAGCAGACGCGAATGACAAGGCTGCGGAAGCGGAAGAGCAAGAGAACCAAGCGCTGTTCGATCAGATGAAGACAATTTTGGCCGGCAAAGTGAAGAACGTTAAAGCTTCCAAACGCTTAAAGAGCCATCCGGTCTGCCTTTCCACGGAAGGCGAGCTAACGATTGAGATGGAGAAAATCTTAAGCGCGATGCCGAACAGCCAAGATGTGAAGGCCGACAAAGTACTCGAAATCAACGTCAACCATGAGGTGTTCCAGTCGCTCAAAGATGCTCACGCATCTGACCAAGAGAAGCTGAACTTGTACGTAAATCTCTTGTACCATCAAGCCCTACTTATTGAAGGCTTGCCGATCCAAGATCCGGTTGCCTTCACGAACGATATTTGTAAGGTCATGGTCTAAGAACCAAGTAACACAAAAGGCAGTTCCCACCATGATGGGAGCTGCCTTTTCTATATCTACGCTGACTTATCGTTTCATTTCGCGACCGCTTTATAGTAAGTCTTCTCCCCTGCTTGTATCGCTATCGCTTCCGAAGTGTCAATGCCTTGGATGGCGAACAACTTCGTTCCTGGCGAATAGGACGTCGCGTGATTATTCGGTGTTTCCATTATCTCATCCGTCGATTGCGTTTCAATTACACCGATTTCTTCCCCAATGTCCGTCACTTCTTCTTGAGTTTCATGATAAATCCGATCATTCCATTTCACACTGGGCGCAGAAATCGAAGCTATGGAAGAATCGATCTGGGTTATCTCAGTTTTCTCGCTGATCTGACCCGCTGAGCAGCTCGTTAATAGGAACAGGGCTAGTAATAACATCATTATTTTCAAGAGCGAATCACCTCACTCTTCTAACGTCTCTTACGTCAATAATGTTTCAATATATGGAAATTTTATAATATGACATCCAAATTTAAATCATATTATATTCCACTATTTTGTCATATATAGGAAAATATTTTCATAGAAAGAAGGTTTTTGTAGATTTGCGCAGAATCATATATTTGTCATTTATTAACATTATAGGAGGCTTTATGATGAGAAACAAACAACAAAGACTGGGCACCATGGCCGTGGCCGTAGCGACCAGTCTTACCTTATTGCTCGGCAGCACACCTGTATTCGCAGCACCAACCTCGTTCGGGAAATGGCCCAGCCGCACACAGACGTTGAACGTATCCAGCAGCGCAGATCTATCCGCTTGGTCCAGTGGCGCTTCCAAATGGAAGAGCGCCTCAAATTTCCAAGTCACCGCCAAACTAGGCGTAGACACAACCTACTATGCGACCGATGTCAATAATGCCAATGTCGATTGGGACGGCAACGCATCTTACAGCACGATCAGCGGCAAGATCACCAAAGCAACCGTGAATCTAAACACCTATTTCACGAATCAATCCAAATATACGAGCAGCATCAAGGCAGGCGTTGCAGCGCATGAAATCGGCCATTCCTTGGGACTCAACCATACATCCGTCGTCGAGACGACATCGATCATGAATCCCTATACCTTCACAGACAAAGGTGTACTCAACAGACCTCTCTCTCCGGCTTCATCCGATATTTCCGTTGTGAACGGATTATATCCGGCCCTCCTCATGAACAACACACCAGAACAAGAAGCAGCCGCTGAAGGAGAAGAAGTAATCCACATGCACCCTTCATGGGCTGTCTACTATGCGAACGAAGAAGAACTGACGAGAGCAGCGGATCTTGTCGTCCGTGGGACCGTCGCTGCGTCCGGTCAGAGCTTCTTCCGACAAACCGATGCTACGTCCTATGCAACGTTAAGTCAAATCGATGTTCAGGATGTCGTGAAGGGCGATGATGCGCAAGAAGGCAGCTCGATTACCATCACACAAATGGGCGGTACCTTCGGGAATCTGAAAGTCTACGCGGATGGCTCGACCCTGCTGAGCCAAGCGCAAGAAGTTGTCTTGTTCCTTCGTGACAATGGCGACGGCACGTATCGTCCGATTAACCAAGATGACGGCATCTATGTCGGAGGCGGCGAGACCTTTCAGAATATCTCGAACGCAAAGTCCCTTCAATTCTCCAGTTTATCCGATTCCGAGCAATAAGCTGATCGAAATAGACGATCCCTCTCTCTAATAGAGGGATCGTTTTATTGTATCTGCCCACTCTCTCCCAAGTGAAACATTATAACCGTGCAACCCGTCTATAGGGGCGGAGGGGATGGAAAAATGAAGAAAATGATCTTAATCTTAGGCGTTTTATTCCTCACAGCTTGTTCATTTCGCAATGAAATCGTCCCTGTGCAACAGCATATCCCTCAATCCACATCCTCCGAGGCGTCTACGTCGTCCATTATTCAAGAAATGGAGACTCTCACCCTGGAACCCTCGTGGTCTGTCTTCTATCGTGATGAAACCGAGCTGGAAGCTGCTGCAGACCTCGTCATTCGCGGGAAAGCAGCCCATCGGGTCAACAGTCCTTATGTCGAAGGCAACTTATCGACGTACCATACCAATACACAAGTCATCGTATTAGATGTCATCAAAACAGACGACATGCCTATATACGACGACGCGATCATCGTCTCGCAGATGGGAGGAACATTCGGTAAACTCCATGTGGTCTCATCCGCAACAACCTTACTAACCGAGAATCAAGAAGTCGTTCTCTTCCTTCGGCGCATTAGCGATGGTGTGTATCGACCAATCAATGAAGATGATAGTATCTATGTGAAAACCGGCGATACCTTTCTAAATATTGCAACGAAGAGCTTGCTTCGTGAATCATATAACCGTGCAAAATAACCGCTTCGAACAAAGAGCAGTTCCTAGAATAATTCTAGGGACTGCTCTTTGTTTGTGATGTATTCGTCACGACCTGTGTCGGACCTAGCATATGCAGCCGCTTGAGCTGCAGCGCCATAAAGGCCGGGGTATATGGCATCCCCGCTTCGAGCCAATAGGTCATGAGCCCCAAGTGGGCTGAAGTTGCATAGCGGGCGACCAGCTCCATCGGTGTCTTAACTGCAAGCGTATCGCGTTCAGCCAGCTGTAGCCGATGATAGAAGGATTCCCGAATAATCTGCTCCATCCGTCCGGCAAAGCCTGGGATGCCTTTGTCACTTAACATTAAGCGATAGAACATAGCATGCTGAGCAATGTGTTCGAACAAGCAGATGAAAGAACTTGGCGGAGTCTCCGGATCCAGAGATAAGTCTTCAAATGTAAAGTCCGAAGGCAGCGAGATCGCAGTGGTGAATTCCGTCATGCGATCCTCAACAATCTTATCGAGCAATTCGTATTTATCCACGTAATGGCGATAAAAGGTCGCGCGATTAATCTCTGCACGCTGTGTGATATCTCGAACCGTGACATGCTCAAATCCCTTCTCATGCATTAACCCGATCATTGCGTCTCGAATGACGAGAAGCGTTCGTTTGATACGCGGGTCCATCTGTTTAGGGTCAAGCGACATGTTGGCCTTCTCCTGTCTCATTTCTGTTTATTTTGCAACGTTAGAATTGCTCCTGTTGCCTATGCAACATATTCTCCATCTTTGTCGGTTGCACATCCGCATGATGCGTTTTATTATAAGCAACACAGCATCGCATTTGCAACATAGTGTTGAATAACTAAGAAAGAAGGAAGGTGCTTCTACGCATGTCTTTGACGAGACAGAACACGACACGCATTACGACCGGATTATTATTCGGTTTGGTTCTTGCTTCCATCGACCAGACGATTGTATCCACCGCCATGCCGACCATCGCGCAAGACCTCGGCGGCTTACACCTGTATAGTTGGGTGTTTGCGGTCTATATGCTAGCATCAACAACGACAATGCCCATCTATGGGAAACTTGCGGATCTATTCGGTCGACGTCACATGTATCTGATCGGACTTACGATTTTCCTCGTGGGCTCCTTATTGTGCGGTATTGCAACCACGATGCTGGAACTCGTGTTGTATCGCGGCGTTCAAGGCTTAGGTGCTGGTGCTTTAATGCCGCTGTCTATGACCATCGCAGCAGATATCTTCCCTCCGGAGCGGCGGGGGAAATTCATGGGACTCTTCGGAACAGTATTTGCGATCTCCAGCATTTTTGGCCCGACGCTCGGCGGTATCTTGGTAGATTACGTCCACTGGAGATGGATCTTCTTTATTAACCTTCCGCTTGGAATCGCGGGGATATTCTTTATTCGAACCGGATTGTCGGATAACCAGACGGGGGAAGGGAGACGTTCGATCGACTGGCTAGGCGCGCTGACATTGACCAGCGCAATCCTAACCATACTCCTAGGACTCGTATTAGGAGATTCCACCCAACAAGCAAGCAATTATATCATCACGTTATTCGCGATTGGTGCCCTCCTGCTCGGTGCCTTTATCTTCATCGAATCTCGGGCTGAGGAACCGATCATCCCGCTTCATTTGTTCCGGATCCGCGCTATATCGTTCGGAAATATCATTGGCTTCTTCATGAGTGCTGCCATGTTCGGCGCGATTGCCTATATCCCGCTATACGTGCAAGGGGTGATCGGCGTGAGTCCCGCTATCGCAGGTTACATCCTAACGCCTTTGATGCTATCCACGGTTGTCACCTCGACCCTGAGCGGGAAACTGATGCAGCGATTCTCCTACCGGACGATTCTTATCGGCAGCCTCATCACCATGCTGATAGGGTTTTGTTTATTGTCGAGCATGGATGTGCAGACATCTATTACGACAGTACTTGTCTACATGATCATAACGGGTCTTGGCATGGGGGCGATCTATCCGACGATCGGTACTGCAGCAGCTGGAGCCGTCGGTTGGAACGATCGCGGGGTCGCGACCTCATCCTCTCAATTTTTCCGTTCCATCGGCGGGACCATGGGTGTCAGTATTCTCGGCAGCATGCTGACGAACCGAATGAATGCAGGTCTAGTCAACCTGCAGCGAGAGCTTCCGGCCACGACAGATGTTGTGTTAACGCAGCTTACCAATCCGCAGACGCTGCTCGATCAACATATCCGTTCAAGTCTGCAGCAAGACGCTTTACTCCATTTGCAGCGCGTATTCAGTCTGGCGCTGCATGATATTTTTATCGTCGCCGTCTTCTTTATTGGTCTTGCGCTCATGGCCAGCTGCCTCTTCGGAAGAGCTCGCATGATTCAGCCCACGAAGCGTTCATGAATCGAACAAGGGAGCCGCAGCATCGCCGCGACTCCCTCTGCGTATTACTTCTCATACCAATACAATGCATATTCCGTCATGACCGATGGAAGGCCTTGATCACGCAGCATCGTAGAGATATTGCCGCGGTGATAGGTGCCATGATTGACCACCTGCATGATCACTTCCCCGTAACTCACATCTTTCACGCGAGTATACGGATTATCGAGAACGAAGGTCTGATTCAGATCTTCGCAGGTATTGAGAAATGTCCGATAGCGTTCCGATAACGCTTCGAATTCGGCTTCCAGCTCCCCTAGCGTCATCGCTTCAATCTGCTCCGTCATTGCCAGAGCCTCGATACTCGATTCCTTCATATCCTTTCCTTGAAGGATGCCCAGCCAATTGTAATCAGTGAGATATATATGCGGCATCGCCTTGGAGATCGATGAGAATGAGCTCTGTACTTCTTTGATGTAGACATCACGTGGAATTTCCTTCAATCGCTGGATCATCGTTCGATTCGCCCACACATGGAATTCGAACATTTCAATCGCATGGTGTGTCATCATTAACACGCTCCTCTTTACTTAGGATTCCTTACATCCACTGTACAAGTCCGCCTTCCCATCGACGCTGCCAGATCATCGTCGCCGGTTCCGCAGCACGTGCGGCAACCGAACGAATCGGAACGTGATCATGCGCATTCGCATGCTGGTGCGTTGTATGCGGTTGATCAATAAATCGGTTTTTTTTCATCGTATTCGCCCATACGTGGTAATCGTACAACTCCATTATTTGATGCGTCATGTCTATAACTCCCTCGTCTTTTACGTTATAGACGCATCATAAGCTAGAAAGTCTGACAACACATTGTCATAGTTCCTGATAACTGTGCAACATTTTTTCCAACATTTCTTTTACTTGCAACTGAATCTCCGGCGGCTCGACGACGCGAATCTTGTCACCGAAGCTTAAGATCATCGGTAATAGCCAATTGAGGCCCGAACCATCGCTCAGACGGACCGTAATAAGCAGAGAACCATCCTCCAAGAACGTACGCTCATCATCGTAGAATTGATCCAACGCTCGCGCAAGCCCATCCACCTTCACGTGCAGTTTCACCGCGACTTGCTCCTGGTCAGACGCTCCTTGCGAGTTCTGCTCATCATCCGAATTCGTGGGCTCTTGATGGGGCTTGAAATGCTCCGTCATCATCCGCAACTCGTCCATGCGGGTCACCTTGAACTCCCGATAGTCATTGCGCAAGCGACAATAACCGTAGATATACCAAGTCCGGTATTTGTACATGAGTTGAACCGGCTCCACAACACGGCTCACCCGTTCATTCTTTGCACTGACGTACTCGAACCGAACAACGCGATGCTCCGTAATCGCCGTCCGTAACAGTTGCAACGTCTCACGATACGGCCAACTGCTAATATCCATCGTGACGCTAGGCGACTTCTGATCGTTCTGGATGGTCTGCAGCTTGTGAATGGTCTCTTGGGCACGGTCATCCGAGAATACGGTCGACATACTGTTCAAGATCGTGATCAGGGTGCCGACGTCATATGAGCCTAACAGACTCCGATCCATTTTGTATTCATCGATAATGCCATAACCGCCATTCACGCCTTGGTAGGACACCACAGGAATCCCCGCCGCGCAAATCGTCTCGATGTCCCGATAAATCGTTCGTTGGGAGACGTTATATTTCTCCGCTAAGGCTGTCGCCGAGACAACCTCATGACTCAGCAGCATGTAGATCATGGAGATTAAACGTTCTAACTTCATGAAGGTCCCCCAATCAGTTTTGTTCTGTTATATTATACCAATCCCATCCATTCCGTGGTATTCCTATTCATTCGCCTGTTTCAATATATTCGCTATAATTCGGATCCCCTTCTCCATCTGCGCCGGGGAAGCGTAAGCATAGGATAAGCGAATATGCTGTGCATCCGCTCGGTCATACAGATGGCCGGGATTCAGCAGCACCCCTAGCGCTAAGGCCTTGTCGAACAACGCTTTCATGGAAAAATCAATCGTGATGCGCAGCCAAATATAGAATCCGCCTGCTGGCACTTCCCAAGATGCCACATCGGATAGATGCGCCGTTAGCAGCCGCAGCATATGAGCCCGTCGTTCATACAGCTCGGATCGCACCTGCTCAAGATGCTCCGCGTACAATCCGCTCTGCAACCATGCCGTCACCGCCCATTGAGACAAGGAACTCGCCCCGTAATCCATCTGCATCTTCAGATCGGCTAAGCGATGGATCACCGCTTCCGGGCCGATGACCCAGCCGATCCGCAGCCCCGGGCTGAGCGTCTTCGACATACTGCCCAGATAGAGCACCATCCCGCTGTGGTCCCGCGACTTGAGCGGCGGCGGCGATGTGGCATCGAGCCACAGATCGCGGTACACATCATCCTCAATGATCGGCAGCTGCCGCTTCAGGCACAGATCGTACAGCATCTCCCTTCGGCGTTCCGCCATCACGCGGCCCGTCGGGTTATGAAAGCTTGGGATCGTATAGAGGATGGAGCCGCGACCCGCTTCGGTATAGTGTCTAATCGAATCCAGCCTGACGCCTTCCCGATCGAGCGGCAGCGAAGCGAGCTCCATTCCCGCGGACTGGAACACATGCAGGGAGTGTAGGTAGGACGGGCTCTCCGTTAGCACCGCCGATCCTCTCGATAGTAAACCCATTGCGATGAGCTGCAGTGCTTGAAGCGCGCCGGAGACGACCATAATCGAGGAGGGCGACGCCTCTATGCCGTACTGTTGTACATAGCGGCTGATCTGTACGCGCAGCTCGAATAGTCCTCTCGGCTCGGCATAACCAAGGTCTGTCATCAGATCCGGGAGCGTCCGCAGAACTTGTCCCATCATCTCCTGAGGAAAGAAATCAGGTGAAGGTTCCCCTGTTCCAAGTCGTATGATGCCAGGGATAAATTCGGCGTGATTAATCTCCTGTATCGTCGGCAGATTAGGATGATGAATCCCCGCGTTCATATATTGCTCCCAATCCGGTGGCGAAGCTGATGCCATGAGGCTCCAAGTGTTGTTCACGACGACCGTTCCTCTGCCGCTGTTCCCTTTCAAGAGACCTTCGGCCGCAAGCTCGGCGTAGGCGCTCACAACCGTACTGCGATTGACGCCGAGGCGCTTCGCGAGTGCTCGTTCCGTCGGAATACGGCTCCCAACGGTCCATTCGCCTAACGCAATTTTACCCCGGATATACTCTGCAATTTGCCGATAGAGCGGCATGCCGTTGCCTCGGACAGGCTTCCAATCCGTATCGTAATTCATTGCCACTTCACTTCCTTCATAAGACAACACTTACAAACTTGGTTGGGTTTGCTCTCAACCATTTGGATGGAGACACCACTTGGACTCCTCCATTAGAATGGTTCATATATCAACTCAGAATGGATGTGTTATTCGTTGTTTGCTTCCTTTGCTCATGGATTTCTACTCGCATTGGGTCTCATTTTACCACTCGGGGTACAGAATGTATTTGTCTTCAATCAAGGGGCGCTGCAGCCTAAGTTCAGGCAAGCTTTACCCGTCGTGATCACCGCCGCATTATGCGACACCCTCTTATTAACGCTCGCCATTCTCGGCGTCTCTGTTCTCATTCTAAGTGTTCCGCTAATCAAAAGTATACTACTATTCGCAGGTGTTCTCTTCCTGCTCTATATGGGATATGTGACATGGCGAAGCCAACCGACGAGTGGGCAAGGGAACCCGGCAGAATCTTATTCCGCCCGCAGGCAAATCACGTATGCCCTCTCCGTCTCGCTGCTCAATCCGCATGCCTTGATGGATACGATAGGCGTCATTGGGACTAGTTCGCTCAATTATTCAGGTACGGAGAAGTGGATTTTCGCCCTCTCCTGCATCCTCGTCTCTTGGGCATGGTTCTTTGCGCTTGCGCTTGCTGGAAGATTCGTTGGCTCCTTAAGCTCGTCTGGTCGATTCATTCCCGTTCTGAACCGTATATCCGCATGCATCATATGGGGTTCGGCGCTGCTGATGATCTATTTGTGGTAAAGCGTGCTACAAGATGGAATTTGCTGTTGACAGTAAATTCCTTTTCCTTTATCATCTACTTTAAAGAATATCTAATTAGATAATTATTAAATTCAATTGAAGGGATGGATTCGCTTTCCATGCAATTAGAT
This sequence comes from Paenibacillus guangzhouensis, assembly GCF_009363075.1. Classification (NCBI taxonomy): domain Bacteria; kingdom Bacillati; phylum Bacillota; class Bacilli; order Caryophanales; family Paenibacillaceae; genus Paenibacillus; species Paenibacillus guangzhouensis. The sequence goes on from NZ_CP045293.1 coordinate 4,148,642, forward strand.
AAAGTCGTTCAATATCACAAAGCGCTAGCCGACCCGACACGAATTAAGATCCTCATCTTGCTCGCTGACGGAGAACTGAACGGGCAAGTTCTTGCTGAGAAGCTTGGCGTGACCCCCGCAACCATTACGCATCATGCCAGCAAGCTGCGTGAAGCCAGCCTGATCAATGAACGCCGGGATAAGAACACGATCTTTTTTACACTGAACAATTATTTTATTAAGAACAGCGCGAGTGCGACTGAAGCGCTCATCTATCGCAGAACGAATACCAAAGGAGAATCTGACATGCTGGATGAACAACAAGCAAAAACACGAGATGCCGTCATTCGGAACTTCTTCACCGCAGATGGCCGATTGAAGCATTTACCGGGTCAATTGAAGAAGAAATTAATCGTCTTGGAGTATATGGTATCGAAGCTGGATAAAGGAAAGAAATATACGGAGCCAGAGATCAATGCCTTTATTAGGACGTTCCATGAAGACTTTGCGACCATCCGCAGAGAATTTATTATGCACCAGTTCATGTTCCGGGAGCATGAAATTTACGAACTGAACCCCGCTGAGATGTGGGCTCGGTGGGAGAATTTATCGTAGTCTGCTCTCGTGATAGAAAGGTCAAGGTGAGCTCATGAACATTCATCTTCGAATACTGAATCTCTCTGCCTGGATTGTGTTACTGACGATCCTCATCTTCCCAGGCCATCACGTAACCGTCGGTGCGGCGCGAACGGAGTTCGGATTCCCATTCCGGTTCGTTACCCAATATCACAACGAAATCGTCGAAGGTCATCGTTGGTTCCTACGCGGAATCCGAATTGATCTACTCTACTTCTTGCTAGATGTTGCGATTATTTATGTCATCATACATGGACTCTTGTACTTCGTAACGAAACTAAAATCACAGAAGAAATAGAGGTGCCTCATGCATGCTGCCTATCATCCGTTAAAACTCGAGCCTTTAACCGGGGATCTCAGGAAGGATATCGTTCAATTCCTAAGGTTGAATGGCTGTCCGAAGACTGCGGAACATAGTATCCGTGTCGGACGCGAAGCAAAGCGAGTAGCCGAGCTGTACCAGGTCAATGCCATGTCTGCCGAAATCGCCGGCTATTTGCACGATATTAGCGCTGTCTATGCGAACGATGTGAGGATTGAAGTGGCTCGTTCGCTCGGCATCGATATTCTGCCTGAAGAAGAGAGCTTCCCGCTGATTATTCATCAGAAAATTTCCAGGGAAATGGCGAGCGATCTATTTCATATTCACGATCAAGACATTCTGGACGCGGTGGGCTGCCATACTACGCTGCGTCAGGACGCTACATTGTTAGATAAAGTTCTGTTCGTTGCCGATAAAATCGAGTGGGACCAAGCTGGCAGCCCGCCTTACTTGAATCAGATCATGCAGCAGCTGGATAAGTCGTTAGATCATGCTACGTACGAATATATCAACTACTTATGGAGACAAAAAGAGAAACTGCGCGTCGTCCACCCGTGGCTTCGAGACGCCTACTACGAATTACGTGCACAGATGGAATAATGGATCGGAAACACATTTACATGCTGATAAAGGGAAGGTGTGCTTCGCATGAATGAATTAATCCTTATTTTAATTGTCGTCGTCATCGTGGCTATTCTCGGGAATCAATATGCAACGATCAAGCGATTGGCAGTTCTGCAGCAAACAGTAGACGAAATCAACGAAAAATTGAAGAAGGATGAAGACCAATGAATGTTCGCTTATCCCCGACCACGCGGGACAACTGGCAAGAAGCTATGCAATTGCAAGTTCAGGAAGAGCAGTCCCCTTTCGTCGCATCTGTGGTTGTATCCTTAGCTAAGGTACATATCCGGCCCGACGGGGAACAATATCAGTATGCGCCGTACAACCTGTACAATGATGAAGGCCGCTTAATCGGATTCATCATGACAGCGGTTGACGATACGACCACATGGTCGTATTGGGTAACGGGATTCATTATTGATGCGAAGGAACAAGGCCAGGGCTACGGCAGAGCCGCACTGCAAGCGGCGATCGATCATATTCGGGCGCAATACCCACAATGCGAGCGGGTGAATCTGACCGCCCATGCTGATAATACGAGAGCGCGTAGGCTCTATGAGAATTATGGATTTACCGCAACAGGTGAGGTGTATGACGGGGAAGTCGTGTACCGTTATGATCTTGGGTCCTCCAGATAGTGATGCTCAATAACTGCCTTTTGGCAGTTATTTCGGGCGCTGAGCGCCTTCGCGAGCCTCAATAACTGCCTTTTGGCAGTTATTTCGGGCGCTGAGCGCTTTCGCGAGCCTCAATAACTGCTTTTTTGCAGTTATTTCGAGCACAGGGGCGCCTTCGCGAGCCCAATAACTGCCTTTTTGCAGTTATTTCGGGCCCTTGGCCCCTTCGCGTGCTCAATAACTGCCTTTTTGCAGTTATTTCGGGCGCTGAGCGCCTTCGCAGGCCCAATAACTGCCTTTTGGCAGTTATTTCGGGCGCTGAGCGCCTTCGCGGGCTCAATAACTGCCTTTTTGCAGTTATTTCGGGCCCTGAGCGCCTTCACGGGCTCAATAACTGCTTTTTTGCAGTTATTTCGGGCGCTGAGCGCCTTCGCGGGCTCAATAACTGCCTTTTTGCAGTTATTTCGGGCCCTGAGCGCCTTCACGGGCTCAATAACTGCTTTTTTGCAGTTATTTCGGGTGCTGAGCGGCCTTCGCAGGCTCAATAACTGCCTTTTTGCAGTTATTTCGAGCACAGGGGCGCCTTCGCGAGCCCAATAACTGCCTTTTTGCAGTTATTTCGGGCGCTGGGCCCCTCCCAAAGCACACAAAAAAAGGATAGCGACTCCGCAGTATGCAGAGTTGCTATCCTTCTTCTTCTTACGAAATTACACCACTTCGAGCGAAATATCGTCATGCTTCTCATCGTACACAATGTGAAGCTCTTTATGGCCCAGATACCACATATTATCATCCTCAATATAGAACCGGATGCCTTCCACCACTTCTGAGAGCGCAGGATTGACTGGTTTATCTTGCATCACACCCAGTGATAGACCCGGTACCACACTGCCGCAACCGCCCATTCGCACGAATATTCTCAAACTATCGCCATCTGACAAAGACATTTCTCTTTTGTACCAACGAGCTGCAGGTGCTTCTACGATCATTCTCATCGCTACTCTCCCCTTTCAACGTTTATGACTTCATTCTATCACAAATGTTCGGGGCCGTCCTTTACCTTCCTGTTAAATGTTTGAGCGTGCGAATTGGTCACATTGTCGGTCTGCTTATTTTGTCGTGAATGTTACGCCAGTTGCCGTAGCCCATGCACCTACAGGTGTTACGGTATACGTCGTTCCTGCTGCTAGTTTGCTATCCGGCGCAAGATCGAACACACCTACGTCGCCTTTCCGGCTGGAATATTTGTACGTCGCTGTCAGCTTGTCCCCATTCGATGCTGTCAATGTCACGCTGCGGCCGGAGAACAACTCGTCACCCGGGTCTTGCGCCAATGTCACGTTAATCGACGTCTCGCTGGTCGCTTCCGCTCCGGTTACTTGCAGAGCTTCGAACGATTTCGCTACGAACGTTGGATTTGCAATATTCGCCCAGTCGGATGTAACCGTGTATTTCACGCCCGGCGTCAAGACCTGTCCCTCCGGAAGACGGAACTTCGGCTCTTGTTTGCCGTCTGTCGATTGAGTGAACGGCACGTATTTCGCAATGATCGGTTGACCGCCTTCCGGCGTAATCGTCACTTGTCTTGCTTGCATCGAAGAGATAATCTGATACTTCTTACCGTCCGCTTGCTCTTGATCGTTCAGTACGAACGCATTCGCCCCGCGGCCGCCGCTGTACGCCGAAATGATATAGCCATAATCCACTACGCCATTGGCTTTTAACGCTTCGATCTCGAACGTATCGTTCGTCACTTGACTAGCGGTTGTCATATCCAATTTCGTTGCATTGCCTACAAAAGAGCCCGACGGTTGACCTTTATAATACATGTTATACGTTGTGCCTGCTTGCTGAACGGAAGTCGGAACGATGTACGTCGCGATCGATCCTGTCTTCAAGCGCGGCATGTTCGTAAGCGTCAGGCCATCGTTGAAGGTGAAATCTTCTTTGGCTTTTGCGAACACTTCATCCGTAGCGGTTAGCGGCTTATCGAAAGTCACGATCAACGTAATCGCGTTCAAGGAACGCACGCTTGTTACCTTCGCATCATTTGAAGGAATCGCTTGACGCGCTGTTGAGAGCAGATAAGCAACTTCTCCGCGTGCTGCGTTGCTGTCCGCTGCGAAAAATGCGCTCATCCAGTGGTTTACTGATTTCACATCACGTTTCAGCGCCTTCGATACGACCTGGACCAACTCGGCATCCGTCACGTTACCGCTCGGATTAAATTGTCCATTCTGGGCATCCATAATGCCTAGACCTACGATTTCACTCGCGACATCCGCATACCACGCATTCGGCTTCACGTCTGTTAATACTGCTTTGTTCTCGGCTGTACCTTCGAGGTTGAAGGTTTTCACGACCATCTTCGCAAGTTCTGCTCGTGTAATCAGCTTCTCCTGACCCATCGAATGGTCCGCATACCCTTGCATAATGCCTGCTTTGCTTAATGTATTGATTGCAGATTGAATATCTTGATCGGTTAATGCGGCTTGTGCATTTAGCACCGCGTAAGGAATCGCTGTAGCACCTAGAGCGGCTGCCAGCATCATCGTTGCAATTTTTTTGGATAATGTATTCATTATGATTGCCTCCTCATATCATTTGTAATTAGCTATACCTGTATGATAGAGGATAGAGATTAACGCCCAAGAAACGAATTATTAATAATATATAAACTGGCCATTAATTTTTTCGAAACAGTGCAATGCTCACATATTTACACGGTAAAACGATACCCTGCCCCCCATACGGTCTCGATATACTGCGGGTTCGAAGGGTCAACCTCCAGCTTCTCCCTTAGCTTGCGAATATGCACGGTGACAGTCGCAATATCTCCACTTGAATCAAGTCCCCAGATCCGCTCGAACAGATCCTCTTTACCGAAGACACGGTTCGGGTTGCTCGCGAGGAATACCAAGAGATCGAACTCCCTATTCGTTATCGCGACCTCCTTATTCCGGACAAATACTCTGCGTGAGGCTCTGTCGATGAACAACCCGCGAATATGGATCTCATCCTGCGCACTCGGCTTCTGCTTGCCCAGCAGGCGTTCATAGCGTGTCAGATGCGCTTTCGCCCTCGCGACAAGTTCACTCGGACTAAATGGCTTCGTAATATAGTCATCCGCACCAAGATTGAAAGCGCGAATCTTATCAATCTCTTCTTTCTTCGCCGATACGATCAAGATTGGGACTTCCTTCGCTTCGCGAATGCGCCGGCATAACTCGAATCCGTCCATGCCTGGCAGCTGCAAATCGATAATGATCAGGCTGTAGTCTTCCAACAGCGCGCGCTGCATGCCTTCGTTCCCGGTATGGCACAAATCCACCACGAACCCGTTCAGTTCAAAATAATCCCGTTCCAGCTGTGCAATCGTCGTCTCATCTTCAATGATTAGAATGCGTGACATGCTCTCCCTGGCCCCCTTCGTTCAACCGTTTCAATGTAAAAAATATGCTCGTGCCTTCGTTCTCCTGACTTGACGCCCAGATTGAACCTCCGTGACCTTCGATAATCTGACGCGCAATCGCAAGTCCTAAGCCGCTTCCACCCGTTGCAGAATTACGAGAAGGCTCCGCGCGATAAAATCGTTCGAAAATATGCGGCAGTGCATCGGGCGGAATGCCCACGCCATTATCCGTTATTTCGACCGTGACCGTGTCTTCAGCTGCCATAAGCGAAACTCGGATCTCCTTATGCGGCTTATCCATATATTTGAGCGAGTTGCCGATGATATTCAGCACCGTCCGCTTTAATTTCTCAAGATCGGCAATAACCATGACTTCCCCCGCTTCGTGCTGATTCCACGTCATTGCAATGCCCTGATCCTCCAGGTCATACCGCAGCTCCTCAATGCAATCGTCCAGGAAGCGCACAATATTGACAGGTTCGAAGGTGAAAGGCACTTGGTTGAGGTCCAGCTTCGAATAGAGAAATAACTCATCGACAAGCTTGTCCATATCGACAGCCTTCGCATAGATGATATTGACGTACTTCTCCATCTTCTCTGGCGTATCAGCAACACCGTCGCGAATCCCTTCAATGTACCCTTTAATATTGGTGATCGGCGTGCGCAGGTCATGCGAGATATTCGAGATTAGCTCTTTCCGGTTCTCCTCATATTGCAGCTGCAGTTGCACCGATTCTTGCAGTCGATGCCGCATACTCTCGAACGCTCCACTAAGCTGCCCCATCTCGTCCTTCGAATGAAGCTTTAATTCGAACTGCAGATTGCCCTCTTTAATACGTTCCGCCGAGTCGCGAAGCAGATGAAGCGGCTTGATCACGCTTCGTGTCAACCAACGATAGAGAAGGAGATTGGCAATGACTAAGACACCTACGAGCATAATCGATAAGATCGGGAGAAGATTACGGACAACCTCAGCGAACGGACTCCGTTCCCGAATGACGAATACGCCGCCCTTTGTCCCGTCCTTGAACGTAAAATCGAACTTCGCATAAGCATAGAACCTCGCGCCAATATTGAACGTGCTGCGAATTTTATTGTTGTTCAGGTCATACGGCGGAAGCGCCTGCTTCAATTCAGGTTGATTAAACGTTAACGATTCATAGATTTGATCATTCTCGTGGCGAACATAGAGTCCTGATTTCTCCGCCCTCAGCTTAAAATCGTAATCTCTCAGCAGTTCTTTGTTTTTCAGCTCATCGGGATCATTTTTGGCCAAATATTTCAAATCGAGGAATATCGATTCCCCTTGTTCCGTTAACGGATTAATCTGATAATGCACTTTATAGAAATCACGGAAGCTGTGCACGTCCCCAGTCGAAGCAATCGTAAAGAGCGAAGCCGTCAATACGATCACGAGCAGACTTATGACCAACATGCCTGTATAAGATAGCAATAATTTAATGCGGATCGACATGATTTCACCTTCTCACGTGCATAGTTAGTCCACATCTTATCATATGCGATAAACGTTTTGCTATTTCGAACAATAAAATAACTTCGTTGAACAACCCTATGCCGAAGGCGTCGAAGATAGTTGAACTAAGGCGCTCGCCGGATTATAATGACTACGGGTATATTTTCCTATTACTAAGACTTTCGTACCTGGAGAGATCAGACTAAATGTTGTGGACAATTATATTTTTCATCGGATTAGCATTATTCTGTGCGAGCCTCGGCTTTCTCCTTCATGCCATGCTGGAACGCAATCATCGAAGACTACTATTCGTAATTCTGACTCTTGTCAGCTATGGTGTCGTGTTGTACAGCGGCGTACAAGCCATTGATGAGTATAAAATTCGTCATGCGATCAAAGAACGCGCAACGATCAAAGCCTTGAAGGAACTTACGCCTCCGAGCGGAAAGAATACGTCGAACATCACGAATCCGCCCCAGTAAATAATCATCCGATCGAATCTACAGCCACGGCAGCTCAAACTTGATTTCCTAATCGAGCAGAGTTGCCGTATTTGCATTCCTACATATCCGCAGAAGTCCATGTTGCTCACCACTAGACACTAGCCCGCTCAGCCCTCTACGTAGGTACATATGATATTCTAGTTAAAGCGCCCTGCGGGCGTACGACAGGCGCGGAAAGCCTAATGCTAGGAGGTGCACCCATCAAGATTCTTATTATCGCTCCCGAACAAATTCCTGTCCCGCCAGTCAAAGGTGGTTCCGTAGAAATTTGCATTCTTGCTATCGCTCGCCGCCTGGCTAAATCGCATAAAGTGACTGTCATCAGTAAGAAAACGTCCAAGTATCCCAATAAAACCCAGGACGGCAACCTGACCATTGAACGTGTCGATTCTGGCTCACCCGCCACATATTTGAGAGCAGTCCTCGCTAAAATTAAGGGCAGACATTTTGATATGATTCAGGTCGATAATCGTCCCCGATCCTTGCCTAAAATCAAAAAAATGTTCCCGAGTACCCCGCTCTCATTATTCCTTCACTCCTTAACCTTCGTCAGTTCGCCACAGATTACCCGCCAACAAGCAGCACAATGTATGCAATATGCCGATGTGATCATCGCGAATAGCCAATCCTTAAAGTCAGAGCTCCAACACCGATATCCGAAAATCAAAAATAGACTTAAAGTCGTATATCTCGGCACAGATGTCCAGCGCTTCAGACCTCCGACAGTGAGGGAGCGAAACGCTGTCCGTGCGAAGCTTGGGGTGTCCAGTGCCTATGTCGTAACCTTTGCCGGTCGAATCATTCCACGGAAAGGCTTACCCGTACTTATTCGCGCGATACAACAAGCGAAGAAGTCGGTTCCGAACGTTCAACTACTTGTCGCAGGGAATACACAACGCAAGGGCTATGGCGCCAAAATGAAAAAGCTCGCTGCCCAGCTTAACGTGCCAATGAAAATGGCCGGGTACTATGCCCATAAACGCATGCATCAATTCTATTGGGCGGGAGACTGCTTCGTCTGCCCTTCCCAGAAGCACGAAGCCTTCGGGCTCGTCAATATCGAAGCGATGGCGGCAGGTCTCCCTGTTGTTGCATCTGACATCGGCGGGATTCGCGAGATTATCCGTCATGAGAAGAACGGCATACTCATCAAACGATTCCATCAGCCTTCAGCGTTTGCCACGGCCATTCAGCGTCTTGCAACGCAACAGAAACTCACCAAATCTATCCGGCGTACCGGCCTTAAAGATGTCAAACATCGCTTCAGCTGGCAAGGAACTGCGGACCGCTTAATCAAGCTGTACCACAAACATCAGGCCTAACTTGCACGTTAGAGAAAGGAGCTCCGATGTCACGTTATGTCTCAAGTAAATGGAAGAAAACACTCGCCCTGTTAAAAGACAATCAATTACGTACAATCATTCCAACGACAGTAAGGTTCAATGAAAAAAATTTGGATACGATGCTGAAAAAGCATGCGATGCTCTATGTCAAACCGGAGATCGGCTCATTCGGCCACGGCGTCATCCGCATTGAGAAACATCGGAAGCATTTTCAGTACCAATCCAAAGAGAAAATATACAAATTCAAAACCTTTCCATTGATGTACGCTGCGCTGAAAAAGACCATCGGAAAACGATCCTATTTAATTCAGACCGGCATTGAACTGCTTAAGCATCAGAAGCATGCCTTTGACCTGCGTGTGATGGTGCAAATTAATCCGAATCAGCAATGGGAGGCGACGGGGATTATCGGCCGTGTAGCCGCGCCGAACAAGATTGTGACGAACTATCATAGTGGAGGAACACCGAAGCCGCTAGAGCCTCTGTTAAGTCCTTATTTATCCAAGGCGGATCTACGGAAGAAGACCGTCGAACTGAACCAAATTGGCATCCGTACAGGCAAAGCGATGCAGCGCAAATTTGCCGGTGTCTGTGAGCTCGGGGTGGATATCGGACTCGATGGGGAGCGTAAACCTTGGATTTTTGAGGTGAATACTTCACCGGATCGATATATTTTCAAGAAGCATCCGAACAAAGCCATTTTCCGAAAAATTATGTCCTACGCGAAGGCATACGAAGCGAGAATGAAGAGAAAGAAAAAATAATACGTTCCAAGCAAAAGGGAGGCTCATCATGAGCCTCCCTTTATGTATCAGCTTGCCTACGGGCTCTCCGTGACAGGCGCTTCCTCGGCAGCTTTTTTCGCCGATTTGCGTCGAATGAAATTCCATATCGCCACAGGAATCGCGATCACCAGGAACCAAGCTTTCTTCAAGAAGACGAGTCCTAGAGCCAGGAGTCCTACTTTCTTCGCAACTGCGATCCCCGCTGCGCCAAGAATCAATCCTGATAACCCATACTCAGCGGTCTTGTCGACACTTTCATCGAAATCCTCGTACTTTGCTCCGGGTTTGAAGCTGAAGTTCGGCAGAATTTTGTCTTCCAGCTCTTTCTTATCATGCGCCAGATTCGCTGGATCCGAGATGAGAATCGCGGATACATATCCTTCCTTGGACAACAGACGGACGTTATAATTAATGAATTTCTCGTTATTGGAATCATGCCCTAGCAGCGACCACGTCAAGTGATGCGCCTTATCATCATAGAATGGAGCGACGTCCCATCCATCTACATACAACTTCTTGCTGTCTTCCAGTGTCTTGTTGTTCTCTTCCGTTCCTTCTTTATAACTCTTAAGAATCCCATCAGCATCGATGTCTTCTTTCTCATCATCAACGATATGCCCTGGTTCATCATATTCGAAGATTACCGCCCAGCCCGCATTCTCATCCATCGGGAAGACGGATCCAATTTCTTTTTTCGTTGCGTAGCCATTATATTTCTGTTGCATCTTCTGTGTATCTTCTGCGCCAAGGAATACCATCTCCTTGTCCAAATTGAGCGATGCCAGACTAGTGCCTAGATCGACCGCCTTGCCCCCTTGAATCCAATTATACGTGTCTCCTGCTTCTTCAGCTCCTGCTGTAGTTGATCCGAATACCGTTCCCAATACCACGACAAATGCTAGGATCAGGTAAGGTATTGATCTCCTTGTTGACTCCATCATATTCTCTCCTTTTTTAGAAAAAAGTACCAATGTATTATAGTCTAGTTCAAATTTATGCGTCAATTGGACCATGTGACTAGATGACGCAAGTCGGATAGGTCTAAAGTGGTAGATTATGGTATGATAGTGAACAAGGCGGTTCGCCTTTCCATACCGTAACTTCAAGAAGGGAGTGTTGTTGTGTGCTGAAGAATGGATACCCACATTACATACCGGAGAGAGGATTGGCTGCGTCTCATCCATAAACGATCCGCCCCCTCTCCATGGTACGAGAGGAAGATTATTTCAATGATGAATTTACGCAACATGGTCATCGGACTTGATTCAGATCACATTGCACGACAGCTCATAGCATATTGGCAATACGATGCTGGTACGCTTGCCTTCTGGCGGGCTAGCTCTAATTTTGTCTATACCTTTCAGCAAGATCATCAACCATTTTTTCTAAGATTTTCGGATGAACAGGATCATACGGCAGCCCAAATTGAGGCCGAGCTTGAATTTATGCAGTATCTGCGTAGTCAAGGATATCCCTGTGTGGAGCCCATACGCTCTAAAAATGGACAACTCATCCAAACCATACATGTTAACGGATATGAATACTATGGTGTTGTTTTCGCAAAGGCTGACGGCGTTCCGCTGCAAGAAGAAGTCCTATCGAACGATCATTTTTTTGAATGGGGACGGTCACTAGGCGAACTCCATACACATGCTTCTGCATTCAATCCATCCGGGGAGAAACGCCATGACTGGTCGGATATCCTTCATTCGATTGAGGAGACGCTTCAGAAATATCCTGATGAAATCGAGGCGATTACGGAGCTAGAACAACTAACAGAATGGATGCAGACACTTCCTTGCACAGCAAATGATTATGGACTCATTCATTATGATTTTCAGATAGACAATATCTGTTGGGATGCTGCAAGCGAACAATTTCATGTATTCGACTTCGATGATGCCCACTATCATTGGTTCGTGATGGATATTGTGTCTGCACTTATGGATTTCATGGAACAGGATACACAGGCATCTCAGGCAAAAATAGAACTTTTCCTAAAAGGATATCGTTCCGTTCGCATATTGAACTATGATCTTGTCATGCAATTCCCCTACTTCCTTAGATACTCGCGACTCTATGGTTACATAAGAGTTCTCCGATCACTCGAACATAGTGACATCGCGCCTTCAGAAGCACCCGCTTGGTATGAGGGACTAAGGACGAAATTAATAGCAAGTAATGAAAGCAGAAGACGGCTCTGGTCTAGTAAGCATATGAAGGAGTGAAATCGATGAAAAAGAAAATTGTCTTTCCCAAACCGTTTGCACAAGGCGATACCATCGCGGTCACCGCGCCTTCGAGCGGCGTCCCAGCAGAGCTTCACCCCCTCTTGCATCGATCCCGCAAGCATATGGAACGGCTCGGATTCAACGTAGTGGAAGGTGAGACGATCTGGACCCAGAACAAATGCGTCAGCGCGCCGCATGAAACGCGAGCTCGCGAGCTGATGCAGTATCTATTAGATCCGAACATTCAAGCGATCATCCCACCATGGGGCGGTGAATTTCTAATGGATATCCTCCCTCTGCTTGATTGGGAACAATTGAAGGAAGCCCCACCGAAGTGGGTGTTCGGCTACTCCGATATCAGCACGTTCTTATTCGCTTATACGTTACGTACGGGTGTAGCAACAGCACATGGACCCAATTATGTAGACGTCAGCTCCTCTGATCCGCTAGATCCCGTTACCACGCGTTGGCTCGATGTGCTCGGGAACTCGCATACGGTTGAGCAAGTCTCCTCCACCCATTATCAATCGGCATGGAACCATGAAATACCTGGCTTTCACCTTGATACATTATCTACGTGGAAATTTCTCGGCGAAAACAAGATGGCAGCTGCGGATGAGAAGATTTCCTTTGCGGGACGCCTGATCGGTGGTTGTATGGATACGATATCAATTCTAATCGGGACACCCTACGCCCCGGTGCAGACATTCATTCAAGACTACTGCAGTCAAACCGGCGTCATCTGGTATCTGGAGAGCTGCGAGATGAATGCAGCCGACATCTACCGCCATCTCTGGCAGATGAAGCAATGCGGTTGGTTCGAGCATGCCGCAGGCATCCTCATCGGCAGACCTGCTGGTTATTCACCAACGCAAGACTTCGAGTTGACCGATGCGCTCACGGCCGCACTGGGTGATCTCAACATTCCTGTCCTATATGACGTAGATATTGGTCATATGCCACCGCAGCTGACGCTCATCAACGGGGCGCTCGCTACGGTAACCTATCAAGACGGACAAGGCCAAGTCGTCATGACATTTGAATAAATAACTGCTCACCGAAGCAAAGAAGGCCTCACGGTTGAATCCCCTGATGTGTAAACATCATCAAGTTCAACGTGAGGCCTTCGCACGTGGCTGTCACAAACCTTCGCTCGATGAATCGCTTCATCTATCTCAAGCTACGGCCGACTAATATATGCCACATAATCCCTAGCGCTAGCTTCGACCGCTTCATCTGTCGCGCTTAATGCGCCATGGTAAATGAATGCCGGCTTATACACCGTCCCGATCAGATTGCTCGTCGCAACGAACGGCTTCAGCAGCTCGCTCATCGAGAAGTGATTCCCGCCGCCGGCTTGGTATTTGCCTGCTTCACTCCCGGTCGACACCGCCAACATGAGCTCTTTGCCGTGCAGCTTCGTACCTTCCGCTCCGTAAGCCCAACCATAAGTAAGAACTTCATCCTGCCACTTCTTCAGCAGCGGCGGAGAGCTGTACCAATAGAATGGGAACTGCAAGACGATTCGATCGTGAGCAAGACATAGCTCCTGTTCGCGTTCAACGTCAATTTTCTCGTCGGGATATTCCTTGTACAATTCATTAATCGAGACATGATGTTCTCTCTCAAGCGCTCTTAACCACGTTGCGTTCACCCGGGATTGTTCAATATGGGGGTGCGCAATATTCACTAAAATTTTCATAACCTTATTCTCTCCTCTCGCTGTCTCACACATGAACCTGATCAAGAATAGGTTCCCGTGATCTTCCTGATGTTATGTGCCTTCCAAAAATTACACGCTATTTATCGTGTTCCCATCGCGAACTTATACAGATAAACGGAGTCAGATCAACGCCCGCCCGTTTTATTCGTATTCATATTAACGCAATAACGCCGGGTCTATACGAGGGACAAGGCCTTCATCCGCAGCACGGGTTAGCAATGCTGAAATCGCTGCATATCCGTCTTCCCCTAAGTTCGCCGTGAACTCGTTCACATAGAGGTCAATATGTGCCGCCGCCACCTCAGGTGACAATTCTTGCGCATGCTGGAGAATATACGCCTGGGATATCTCAGGATGTGCCCACGCGTATTCGACTGAAGCCTTAATCCAACCTGCCAGCGCTTCGAGATCCATCGTTCTACGTGCGATAATCGCACCGAGCGGGATCGGTAACCCTGTATCGGTCTCCCACCAGTGCCCAAGATCCGCCATCAATGACAAACCATAATTCTGATACGTAAACCTTGCTTCATGAATGACAAGGCCCGCATCCATCTGACCGTCTCGCACGGCCGGCATAATCTGATCGAACGGCATAACGACGATCTCCCCGAGCCCGCCTGCCACATGGTCTGCTGCCCATAGCCGGAACAAGAGATACGCCGTTGACCGATCACTCGGAACAGCAATTCGCTTACCGGACAGCGATGCAGGGTCAGCTCCGCCGTCCTTCATCAGGACTAGCGGCCCGCAGCCTCGGCCAAGCGCGCCGCCACATGGCAATAGAGCGTAATCTTCGAGAAGCCAAGGCAATGCCGCATACGAGATTTTGAGCACATCCGGCCCTTCGCGCCGCGCTGCCAAATAATTCGTAATATCAATATCCGCATACATGACATCCAGTTCGGGTGCGCCTGGAATCAATCCATGCACCCAAGCATGGAAGACGAATGTGTCATTGGGACAAGGTGAAAATGCGATTTCCATTTAAAGAACCTCCTCTAATCGCGCAAAAGCTGCAGTTAAAGCTGTTAGCGCATCTGGTATCCGCCATGCTTCACGATTGCGCGGACCGATGTTGTTCGAGATTGAACGCAGCTCGAGCACGGGAAGACCATACGAGGCCGCCGCCGCGGCTACGCCGTACCCTTCCATCGCCTCTGCCACAGCTGTCGGGAACCGCGATGCTAGCGAGTCAGCTGTCTCCTGCGTTCCCGTAACGGTTGATAACGTCAGAATCAGACCAGATTGCACGGGTAATTCGGCTGCACGTAGTGCTTCCGTAACCCGATCTGAGAGTATTGCATCCACGGCAATCTGGGATGAACCGAACCCCAGCTCGTCCACCGAGATGAATCCTTCCCCAGATTCTGCGCCTAAGTCCGCAGCGATGATCCCCTCCGACACGACCACGGAGCCAATCTCCGCCCGGCCGATGAACCCTCCTGCGATTCCGGCATTCACGACCAAATCGTAATCTCCGGTGTGAATTGCCTTCGTCGTGTTAATGGCAGCAATTACGGAACCTACGCCTGCGACACATACATCGAACCGATCCTGATCTTGGAGTCCGCGCAGCACCGCCTGCCTCTCGGCTTCAACGGAGGTCATGATCAGAACGCGCAATTTTTGAGCCTGTGCCGCTTCTCCCTCATTTCCTTGAGTTAACATTTCCCATCCTCCTCTGTACCCATTTGCTCTCTTAAACCTTATATAACTAGGGTATCATGCTTTGCTTCAATTTGAAAACGATCGCATATTGTGACTTTTTTAATTGACATTGTGTAAAATACTTCACAAAAAGATCACAAAGATGTATAATACAAGTAGGGACCCGATCCAATGATATCGCTTGCAGGCAAATCATACATTCTAATAGATAAGAAGGTTGATCTTCATGGGACGTTTAACAGGTAAAGTAGCTATTATTACCGGAGCAGCAACAGGAATGGGCGCATCGGAAGCGATGCTCTTCGCACAAGAAGGCGCTAAGGTTGTTGCGACAGATATCCAAGAGACACATCTGCAAGAGCTTATTGCGAACATCAAAGCAAACGGTGGCGAAGCTATCGGATTGAAACATAACGTAACATCTGAAGAAGAATGGAAATATGTGATTCAAGAAACGATCAACCACTACGGTAAGATCGATATTCTCGTCAACAACGCAGGTGTCGCTTCACCGAAGACGATCGAATACATGGAAATGAACGAATGGAACCGGATCATGGACATTAACCTTAACGGCTGCGTCATCGGTATGAAATACGTCATTCCTGAGATGAAAAAAGCCGGCGGCGGTTCGCTCATTAATATCTCCTCCATTGGCGGTATCGTCGGTATGGCCGGTACAAGCCCTTACACCGCAGCGAAAGGCGCTCTTCGCACCTTATCGAAATCCGCTGCCGTGGAATATGGTAAGGATAAAATCCGTGTGAACTCCGTGCATCCAGGCATCATCGTGACGCCAATGACAGAAGAGTCATTCAAGACGGCTGAACCGTTCTATCGCACATTCACGCAGCTTCCTTACTTCGGCAACCCGGAAGACGTCGCATATGGCGTTCTCTTCTTAGCATCCGACGAATCCCGCTTCATGACAGGCGCAGAGCTTGTGATTGACGGCGGTTGGACAGCGATCTAAGTTCATGCTTATCGAGTGCAATAAGACAAGCCCCTCATCCATGTCGATGAGGGGCTGTTGTTCGTGTTCTTGCTTCATAGGTCTGCAGCTTCCTGCTCCTTCTTCAGCTTCATAACCGGATTGCGAATATACGGCCCCTGAATGGATAGATCCATCAGCTGTGAAGCCATTTCTTCTTCGGAATACGGCATATTCTGCTCAATCCACCAGATGATGACTTCGAGAAACGCAGACTCTACGTATTTAATAATAATTTCGCGCCGCGCTGTCAGATTGCTGTCATCTGGTTCCGTGCGATTAATTCCGCTGGAGACGAATTCGTGAATGACGGCCATTAATCCTTGCGCAAAATAGGGAATTCGATTCGTCACAAGCAGCGCACGATAGAAATGAAAATGTATCGCAATCTGATGGAACATTTGAATAAAATTTGGGTGCGGTTTACCTAAGGCGTAATCAAAAGCCTCATCCTCTTGACGAATACTCACTTCACGCTGGAACTCTTCCAGCACCGCATCAATGCAATTCTCCAGCAGATCATACTTATCCTTGTAATGCAAATAGAACGTTGCCCGCTTCACCGTCGCACGATCCGAAATATCCTGAACGGTAATATGATCGAATTCCCTCTCTTCCATGAGCGCAATAAGTGCGTCGCGGAGCAATCGCTTCGTCCGTATCACACGCGGGTCTTGCCTAGATTGTTTCTCCACAATATCCATATCCTTTATCATCTTAATGATCTTAGTATAGACGGGAAATCATCGATTGAACAATCCAAAAAACCTTCTCTCCCAGATGGAAAGAAGGTTTTTGATCGGGACCCGGCTGGATTACTTCAATAATTTCATCATATTCTGATAGCTTTCACGCACACTCTCAAGCTCGGACTTCGTCGTGACATCCTGCTCCAGAATGATATATTTGACGGAGCTCAGCTCTTCGGCTTTCTTCACGATCCCGAGAATATCCATCACACCTGTCCCCACTTCAACGAAATCTGCCGGCTTTACGGTACTGAAGACGACTTCTGGCGTAAGAACACCTGAGACTTGCTCAAGCTCGAATAAATTGACAGGGGAAGCTGCAGCGCTCAAATCCTTCTGATGCAATAACCCTAGGCGAGTTCCGAGCCGGTCCATATACGCAATCGGATCCACGCCTGCTCGAAGTGCCCAATAGGTATCGAATTCTACAAGGACATGTGCTGGATCGGTATTCTCGAGTAGAATATCCATGATCGTCTGACCATCGAATGCCTGGAATTCATGAAAATGATTATGATAATAAAAGTCCATGCCTTCTGCCCTGCACTTCTTCCCAGAGGCATTCAGCCATTCCGCGAGCCGCAGCGCATCGTCCTTATCCTTGAAGAAATAAGCTGGCATGACAACACCGCCGCTGCCTAGTTCTGCATTATAACGAATCACTTGGTCCCAATCCAAATTTGGATGATACGAGACATGACTCGTGACAACCTTAAGCCCCATTTGATCCATATTCGCCTTCAGCTCGTGCGCCGTATAACCTACCTCGAAGCTGCCATCCGTTGACGTGTTATGGAAAGCAAACTCCACATTGGTATACCCGATATCCGCCACTTGACGTAATGTGCCCAAGAAATCTAGTGCCATCGCTTCGCGAACAGAGAATAATTGTAGTCCGATTGGCATGTGATGCATGGTACCCCTCCTACGAGAATTGAGTTGTAAACCCTTACATCATCATTGTATTTGATGGGCGGATGCCACGCATCCCCTTTCTTAGCTAAAAATGGGACTTATCTTCATCTTTTTGCCTTCTGGCATGGAACGGTCCTAATTCGCAAATATTAAATTATAACTTAACTTTCGGGGACCAAGACTTTATACTTATGGTGCGTGTTCAAAAAGTCGGCATTTCAGCACCGAGAAGGTTGCGTGAACCCGAAGAAGGAGGAACAGAGTTTAGGCAAAACCTAAATGAGTACCGGACTTCGAGGGTGAACGCAAGATTCGATGTCGAATATACTTCTCGAATGACTTCGTGATCAAATGATGACTTTTTGAACAACCTCTAATGGGATATAGAAGCAAAGGGGATAAAGAATTATGATGCACAAAGCACTAACGATTGCCGGTTCCGATACAAGCGGCGGCGCAGGCCTTCAGGCCGATCTCAAAACATTCCAGGAACGCGGCGTATTCGGCATGACAGCCATCACCGTCCTCGTCGCACAAGACCCGCATAACGGATGGTTCCATGACGTATTCCCGATCGAATTATCAACCATTGAGAAACAAATCGAGACGGTGCTCGCTGGCATTGGTGTCGATGCAGCCAAGGTCGGTATGCTCGGATCGACGGAGATCATTGAGCTTGTCGCACGCAAGATCGATCAGTATAACGTTCGCAACTTCGTGATTGACCCGGTTATGGTCTGTAAAGGCGCAGATGAAGCGCTGCATCCGGAGACGAACGAAGCCTTACGCGATATTCTCGTACCAAAGGCGCTTGTCGTAACACCGAACTTATTCGAAGCTTCCCAACTTAGCGGTATGGCGCCGATTAAGACGGTCGATGAGATGAAAGAAGCTGCGGCGAAAATTCACGAGCAAGGCGCGGCTTATGTTCTCGTCAAAGGCGGTGGCAAGCTTGCAAGCGAACAATCCGCTGTGGACGTGCTCTATGACGGCAAGAACTTCGAGCTGCTTGCATCCGAGAAATTCAGCACCTCCTTCACACATGGCGCGGGCTGCACATATTCCGCCGCGATTACGGCTGAGCTAGCCAAAGGGCGCGAAGTGCGTGAAGCGATTCATACGGCGAAGGCATTCATTACGGAAGCGATCCGTCATTCGTTCGCATTGAATCAATACGTTGGACCGACGAACCATGCCGGGTATCGTCTATCGAACCAAGCGAAATAATACAGACTGATCACAGGCAGAGGCATGATGATTTATGAATCCCGTGGGCATTTTCTTCGTATCATCTTAATAAGATGTCCAATCCAAAGGAGGCTCTATCATGTCATCTACCGTGATAACCCTGATTCTCGTCGGCATTGCCCTCGCTTATTTCGTTATCATGATTCCGATCCAATATGTATATATCCGTGAACTGAAGCAACAACAAGAGAAATCAGGTTTATCGCAGAGCGAGATGTATGAGAAAATGTCTTTTTCCATGGAGCAAGCCCATTTCGGCGTACAGGGCAACCTCTTCAACATCCCGTCTTCCATCGCAGCCAACCTGATCTATCAATGGCGTCATCGCAAATGATCTACGGATCGCTTATTTCAAAATCTCGACATCGCATGTCGGGATTTTTTCTTTGTGTCTAGAACGATGTAGAAATTGAGAAAGTTTGATACAATAAGAGCATATCCCAAGCAGATTTCTGCGTGAAATTAAAAGGAGATTGATCTCATGGCAACATTCGAAGAGCAATTAGCGCAATATGCTGAACTTATTGTCAAAGTGGGCGTTAACGTCCAGAAAGACCAACAAGTCTTTATTACAGGTTCGACCGAAATGACGGATCTCGTTCGTCTGGTGGCGAAGAAAGCCTATGAAGCCGGCGCGAGCAATGTTCATGTGGATTGGGTGGATGAGACACTCTCCCGGTTGAAATACGAGAACGCCTCCGATGATCACTTCACGAAGTTCCCGGAGTGGGAAGTTGCAAAGCGCAATACATTCCTAGATGCAAGAGCGGCATTCATCGCGATCGTATCCCCGAACCCGGATTTGCTCAAAGGCATTGATCCACAGCGGATCGGCAGCTTCCAAAAAGCATCCGGCCAAGCGCTGGAGAAGTACCGTCAATATGTCCAATCGGATAAAGTAAGCTGGACAGTTGTCGCAGCGGCTACGAAGAACTGGGCTGCGAAGATCTTCCCGGATGTCACACCAGATGAGGCACAAGTGCTGTTATGGAACGCGATCTTCGAATCCGTTCGTCTGAACACACCAGATCCGGTTCTAGCATGGGAAGAGCACAACGCGAACCTACATAAGAAAGTTGAAGTATTGAACGGATTCCATTTCCACAAGCTTCACTACACGGCGCCAGGTACAGATTTAACGATTGAGTTGCCCGAGAAGCATCTATGGGTGGGCGCAGGCAGCACAAGCGAGAGCAACGTTGCCTTCATGGCGAACATGCCGACAGAAGAAGTCTTCACGGTGCCTTACAGAAACGGCGTGAACGGCTATGTATCCAGCACGAAACCTCTCAGCTACGGCGGCAATATTATCGATAATTTCAAGTTAACCTTCGAAGAAGGACGTATTGTGAAGGTTGAAGCAGAGCAAGGTCAAGCGATTCTGCAACAGCTCGTCGATACTGATGAAGGCTCGCATTACTTGGGTGAGGTTGCACTCGTTCCGCACGAGTCACCTATCTCGCAATCCAACATCTTATTCTTCAACACATTGTTCGACGAAAATGCATCCAACCACCTTGCGATCGGCAGCGGTTATGCATTCAACGTGGAAGGCGGCAAAACGATGTCGAGAGAAGAACTCGATGCAAGTGGCGTCAATGCAAGTATTACGCATGTTGACTTCATGATCGGATCTGCGAACATGGACATCGATGGCATTCAGCAAGACGGTACAGTCGTTCCGGTATTCCGTGGCGGCAACTGGGCAATCTAAATTATAGATCATCACAAAGACTGCATCCCCTACCTAAGGGATGCAGTCTTTTTCCATATCACAAAACACTTGACTTTAGCACGTAATAAAAATATACTAACTAATATAAAGTAAGTTACTAATTATGAAATTAAAATTTAGGAGGTCCTCCTTATGATGCCATCATTATTTCTAGCTCACGGGTCACCGATGCTCGCGATTGAAGATACGCCATATGCAACATTCCTTGAACAACTCGGACAACAATTGAAACCAAAGGCCATTGTTATTTTCACCGCCCACTGGGAAAGTGAAGTGCTCACGATTTCGACGCATGATCATTCGTATGAGACGATCTACGATTTTGGCGGCTTTCCAGATGCGTTATACGAAATCGTCTATCCTGCAAAAGGCTCGTCCCAGCTCGCAGGTCAACTCGCGGAGCGATTCCAACAAGCAGGCATTGAGACACGCGCTGATGCGACACGCGGGTTGGATCATGGATCTTGGACACTGCTGCATCGGATGTACCCTGCCGCAGACATACCAGTCGTTCAAATCTCGGTACACCCTTATCTTGCACCTGAATCGCAATACAAGATCGGGAAGACGCTGCAAGGTCTCGGTGATGAAGATATCCTCGTGATCGGCAGCGGGGTTACAGTACACAATCTGCGCATGCTGGACTGGGGACAGACGAAGCCTGAGCCATGGGCCGTCGCATTTGACGATTGGTTATTAGATAAAGTCGCGCAGAACGATTTGCCGTCCTTATTCGCTTATGATCAGCTTGCGCCGTATGCTCGTCAAGCCGTACCTCGCGCAGAACATTTCGTTCCGTTCTTCATTGCGATGGGCAGCGGATCGTCGCAACCGCAAGTGATACATCGGAGTTATGACCTGGGTACACTTAGTTACTTGAGTATGGCGTTCTAATAATACGCTTTCGTATATGCAAGAAGACCATCACCATTTCGGTTGATGGTCTTCTTCTTATTTATCTTATTCACGACTTAGGGATTAATTGTCCGATCTCAGAGGAGACCGCATGCGTATCCCCAGAGCTGAAATAATAATGATTGCCGTCATAGGCAAGCCATAGTTTATAAGCTGCCACTTGATTCTCTATATAAAAGACCACTTCGTAATACGTCGGGTCACTCTGCGCTGTCTTAGGCTCATAGGTCGGAGTTTTGCTTCCTGCCTCCAGGATGTCGATGAACTTCTGAATGTCCGGCCCATCCTGGACCTTATGAAGCAGCTGATTCGAACCATTGTCCTTATAGATTTCGATTCGCTCCACGCGCTCCATGACCAGGTCTTTGAACTTCATGGTCCATGCGCTGGAGCCCTCCACTTGATACAACCGGTATCCATGGATCGCATGTTCATCCTTCGCTGCAATGAGTGATTGATCCTTATAACCTTCAACCTCGTATAATTCGGTCCCGATCTCGAGGAAAGCAGCGTCTCCATCCTTAGTTCGATACTCTGGATTGGTCACCACATCACCGACTCTAAAGGCAACCTTACCAACGACGCGTTCACGCAGCACAACGCCAGGATCGGCAAGGACGGCATCATATAGCCCGTTGTATGTCTTATGATTGATTTTCACGAAATCAACCCAATCGATGATGGCATTTCCCTTGATTGGGTTTCCTATCGCATTGCAAGCGGTTATCGTAACCATGGCGAGCCATAGCAGAGCAATGTAAATACGCTTCATCCTCATTCCCCCTTGCCACTCTGACGTGTGAAGGTGGTTAGAGGTTGCTCCCTATCGCCCTAATTCTTTACGAATTTGCGCTTGATTGCTTGTATGGTAGTTCTTCATGTTCCGCGGGAAAGGCACCCCCTCCATCATAGCGTCGATGGCCTCCTGATTCTCCTCAGTCATGTAATTGCGCAGCGTCTGAATATAAGAGACAGACTGATCCACACGTGACTTCATTTCAATCGCATCTGTCGTGATATTCCCATGACCTGGAACCAACACCTTCATCTCATGTTTCTCCAACACATGATACAGCATCTGCATCGTCGCTTCGTAATCCGTACTGCTGGAATAAATATAAGGGAACTCCAGATCTGAGACGTAATCTCCGGCCAGCATAATGCCCTCCGGTTCAATCACCGTTATGATGCCATCGTCCGTATGTCCGGGCGCCAAGTAGAACGTCAATAACGTCTGGCCGAGCTGCACTTGCTGTCCATTCTCAGTAATCATGATATCCGCGACAGGATACTTCAGATCATAATCCCTCGTTAAATAGAACTTATCGTCAAAAAACCTGATTTGCTCCACAATTTCATCCGGATTCGGATGATGATGCAGCTTCTCGCTCGCAATGACTTTCGCCTCTGGAAACGCACCGTATCCTAAAATATGATCCCAATCACTATGTGTAAAGAGCAGATAGACGGGCCAGCCCCTACCTACTTGATCAACATATTCGCGAATTTCACGAACCTCGTGCGGCAACCATGTTGGGTCCACAACAATTGTACATTCATCCAAAGTAACAACGGAGGACGTGGTATGATATAAAGCACTCTGAAATACGGTAATGCGACTGTTTTGATACACTATCATTTCGTTCGCCCCTCTCGAATGGCCTTGTTACTTCCTATTATAACAAAAAAATAGGCAGCTCCCATGGACGGGAACTGCCTTTGTTTGTACGATTTGTGCAATTATGCTTTGCTGATAAATTCTTGCACCCATATTCCTTGATGATACGCTACACCGATGTGGGTAAAGTTCTTATTCAAAATGTTCGCCCTATGGCCCTGGCTGTTCATCCACGAATTCATAACCTCTTGCGGGGAGCGTTGGCCTTTAGCAACGTTCTCACCGGCATAACCATATTTAATGTTATATTGTCTCATCATATCGAATGGAGAACCGTAGGTGGGCGATTGATGTGAAAAATAATTGTTCGTATACATATCGACAGCTTTATCCATTGCCATCCCTGCAAGCGGGGTATCCACGGATAGAGCAGCAAGCCCTTGTTTGGCACGTTCTTGATTCACGAGATTCACGACTTGTGCAGCAAAGCTTGCCTCTGATTCTGTCGGCGTTACATTGTTCGTAGGTGGCGTTGGTTTCGTCGGTTGCGTCGGCTTCGGCTGAACCGGGACTGTCACTTGCGGAACTTGTGTTGTAGGTTTTGTCGGTTTCGTTACTGGTTTGGTCACTGGTTTTGTTGCGGTTGGATTTGAAGGTACTTTTACGATAATCGTAATTTTCTTTGGATCTTTCACAGTTACTGTTATTTTTTCTGTTGTTGTCTTGATTGTTGGAACCGTTACGACCTTCGAGTACTGCTGTGGTAGATTCTTATTCAGTTCCGATAGAATCACATCATTCATCGTCGGAGCTGAGGCTGCAGACGCTGCTGTCGGCACCATCGCTGCAACGGCCACCGCAGTGATCATAGCTGCCTTGGAGAAACGAGTCATCACTTTCTTCATAAGTTAGTTATATCCTCCTTGTTGATCGTACTTTTAGCGAATGGTTAATTCTCTCATTCACTATTAGGAGTGTAACATATGTAATTCGATAGAATCATTGCCTAAAATATGGTTATTTATAGTTTATTTACAGCTACATCATAGAAATAAAAAGGCAGCTCCCATGGACGGGAACTGCCTTTGTTCGTATCATTTAGGCAATTATGCTTTGCTGATAAATTCTTGCACCCATTCACCTTGGTAGTATGCTACACCAATGTGTGTGAAGTTCGCATTCAAAATATTCGCACGGTGACCTGAACTGTTCATCCAGTCATTCATGACTTGCTGTGGCGTTGTCTGACCTTTCGCAATGTTCTCGCCAGCATAACCGAAAGCAATGTTATATTGCTTCATCATGTCGAATGGAGAACCGTACGTCGGCGATTGGTGATCAAAATAGTTATTCGTGTACATATCTTTTGCTTTATCTAACGCCATTGCAGCTAGTCTGCTATCTGTCGATAGAGGCTGCAAGCCAGCTTTCGCACGCTCTTGGTTTACAAGATCTACGACTTGTGCAGCAAAGCTTGTATCCCCTTGCGTTGGCTTATTGTCGTTTGTCGGCTGGGTTGGCTTCGTTGGTTGCGTTGGTTGTGTTGGCTTGCTTGGTTGTACTGGCTTCGTCGGTACTGTTGGAACGGACGGATTCACCGATGGTTGCTGAGGGAACATTGGGAATTGCACGTTTCCAGGGAATGTCGGACACGCCCCTCCGCCGACAGTTTGAACTTCCTTCGGCATATTTTTTAAGAACTGATTCACAAAATCATTCCAATTACCTGATACCGGCGCAGCAGAAGCTGCTGTAGGTAACATCCACGCACATGCCACCGCAGTGACCATAACCGTCTTGGAGAAACGACTCATCATCTTCTTCTTCATATGTTATAAATCCTCCTTGTTTGCATTGCATTTTTGTCGTGTGAATGACAAGCCCTCATTCACTGAAGGAAGTGTAACATACGTGATCAGAGCCGAACACTACCAAAAAATTGGAAATATCATTATTTTCCAGTAGCTCGTCTTTCCCGATACCACTGGTACCAATAGATCCAGAACGCAAGCCAACTGCCTGA
Organism: Paenibacillus guangzhouensis; assembly: GCF_009363075.1. NCBI lineage: Bacteria > Bacillati > Bacillota > Bacilli > Caryophanales > Paenibacillaceae > Paenibacillus > Paenibacillus guangzhouensis. The sequence continues at coordinate 4,174,156 of NZ_CP045293.1, forward strand.
TACAAGGTAGCCAGCAAGCACATCGCTTGGATAATGGACACCTGCATAGACACGGCTAATCCCGATCATCGCAATGATCAGAGCACCAATAATTAACAGAATTGTACGTCCCCATCTCGGCCGAATATGCTTCCAGAGCAGGAATACAATGACCCCATATAACGAAAAGGCAGCCATTGCATGACCCGAAGGAAAACTATAGCCCGTTTCCTCTAAGATACGATGAATAGTCGGGCGTTCGCGGGTGAATAATCCTTTTAGCACGACATTAAGTAATGCCGATCCGCCCACGACGATAACAAAAAGAATCAATTCTTCGCGATGCTTGAGACCAAAATAGAGGAATAACATGGTAATGATTGAAATGACAATGACTGGTATCGACGACCCGATCAAGGCACAGAACTTCGCAAATGCCGTCCAAAAAGGCGACTCCTGCCCTTGTACTGCATGAATAATCGCCTCATCGAATGCGGAGATACGCTCCGTCGTTACGAAATACGCCACGAAAATCGCTGCAATTAGTCCCAAGAGTGTGAGATACAATGGCGTCTTTCGTACTTTCATTGCTTGCATACTCTAATTCCTTTCTCGTCGAGGGATTACTTGGCCGCCCGCTCGGATAGGCCAGCAATCTCATAGATTAATGCGATATTCATCGCTTTTCGCGTTTCCTCGGCCAATCGATCAAAAGCCATTTGCTGTCGATCTGCAATAGGGATGATCTCCTCAATCGGTTGCAATCCTTTGCGTATGCGCATCTGATTAAGCCACTGCCGACGAAAAATATCATTATGGAAGATACCATGCAAATATGTGCCCCATACTTGACCGTTCACCGAAGTTAAGCCTTCTTCGCCGTCCGTCATCTGGAATAGTGGATAGACGTCCTCCTGCTTGCCATCCATTCTTATTGTCTGCCCCATGTGGATCTCATAGCCGGTAATCGGCGTGCCGTTGCCACGGCTCCACTGCGGATGTGAACAATCGATAACGCCTTGAACCCGCTCTGTCTTCTTCTCGGCATAGAAGGTCGTCTGTAATGGAAGCAGTCCTAGCCCAGCAGCGTCGGAACCCGCTTCTCCCTCCACACCATGCGGATCAAGAAGCTGCTGCCCTAGCATCTGATAACCGCCGCAAATACCGACGATCGTACAGCATGCTTCACCATCCGCTCCATCATCCTGAATGAAGGTCAGAATGGCGTCAGCAAGGCCAGATTCGCGCAAGAATCGCAAATCCTCCAGCGTATTTTTCGTTCCCGGTAAAATGATGCCATCCGGCGTTCCAAGCTCAGCGAGCGATTGCACATACCGGACGCGCACATCTTGCTCTGCAACTAATGCGTCAATATCGGTAAAGTTCGAGATTCGAGGATATCGGATCACGGCAAGATCGAGTTCATATGCTTCATTGTCCCCGAGTGCCTTCCCTTTATATGCATCCAGTACGACTGAATCCTCCTGCTCAATATCGATATTTGTCAGGTAAGGCAGCACACCAACCACGGGAATGCCTGTCCGCTCTTCCAGCCAGTCCAGACCCGGCTGCAATAAGCTGAGGTCGCCGCGGAATTTGTTAATGATGAAGCCTTTGACGCGATCACGCTCATGCGGCTCTAAGAGCTCCAATGTGCCTACCAGCGAAGCAAAGACACCGCCGCGATCGATATCCGCCACGAGCAAGACAGGCGCTTCCGCCCATGCGGCCAGATTCATGTTCACGATATCATTTTGCTTCAGATTAATCTCAGCCGGACTGCCTGCGCCTTCAATGACAACGACTTCGTATTCTGCCCGTAACCGTTCAAGCGCGTCGACCACCGTCGTTTTGGCAAAAGGAAGAAACTCCGACCGATAATCACGAGCACTTAATTGCGTATAAGGTTTGCCATGAACAACGATCTGCGCGTTCATCTCCTTCATCGGCTTGATGAGGATCGGGTTCATATCGGTCGTCGCCGGAATCTCACACGCTTCCGCTTGTACGCCTTGCGCTCGCCCGATTTCTTTGCCATCCATCGTCACGTACGAATTCAGCGCCATGTTCTGCGATTTATACGGGGTCACCTTCCAGCCATCTTGCTTCAATATCCGGCATAATGCGGTCGTCACAATGCTCTTGCCTACATCAGATGCCGTCCCCTGCAGCATAATGGTTCTTGCTTTGGGTCGAACACTAGCCATCAGGTTCGCCTCCCTTCTATACGATTAACGTACATATTAGTAACAACAGAATTTCCAGACATTCGTTCAACGCACCATAGGTATCGCCGGTTAGTCCTCCAAGCTTCTTTGCCATCGACCTCGCCATGAGCATGCCAAGCAATAGCGCCCCGATCCCCATCCACAGAATCGAGAGCCCATCGGATAGCACGATCGTCCCTGCGCCGCCTGTTACAGAAGCCAAGAGCCAGATCAAGACTGAGATCACAACAGCCATGAATGTAGCTCCTGTGATATGCTTCGCCCCGACGCCTTTAAAATAACTGCCTAGCCCTGAATCCTTCTGTGCATAGGGGAAAGCGGTTATCGCTATCACCATGAACCATCGACTCCATATAAAGGGCAGGACGATGATCCAGGACCAACTCTCCTCTAATAAGCTATAGAAAATAGCACCTTTCAGCAGCATGGCAAGAATACAGACGATGACCCCCATCGCACCTACGCGGCTGTCCTTCATAATCTCAAGCATTTGCTCCCTTGGCCGATGACTTAGAATCCCGTCAGCCGTATCCATAAGCCCGTCGAGATGCAGCGCCCCAGTCAAAGAAACCGTCCAGATCAAGGTCAGGACGGCCGTAAGAACAAGAGGGAAGAGCAGCGAACCGCCATAGCCGAAGCCTAAGATCAGCCCGCCAAGGACGGCGCCAACGAGCGGATAGAACACGACGCTGCGTGCGAACACCTCTTTGGTATAGGTAATAGGAATCGGAAGCGGCAGCCGGGATAAGAATTGAAATGCCGCTACACACGCTTGCAGTGCTCGCTTCATAGCTGAGCCGCCCTGCTCTTGAGTTCAATCGGGATGCCCGCTGTCACCAGATATACTTGCTCACAGACCTCCGCGAGCTTCCGGTTCATATAGCCGGCGAGATCACGATACTGCCGGCCAAGCGGATATTCCGGCACAATGCCGCTGCCTACCTCGTTCGTCACGAAGATTAACGTGCCTGCATAATGACGAACCAGCTCCACGAGCTGGTCAATCTGCTGCTTCACAAGCTCGTTCGCATTTGGATCTGCCTCACAGCGCAGCAGAATATTCGAGAGCCACAGGGTCAAGCAATCCACGAGAATCATCTTCGACCCTTCGAGGTCACTCAGCAATGCGATCAACTCGTACGGCTCCTCCATCGTCTTCCATTCAAAAGCTGCTTGATCCCGCTCTGCGCGATGCATGGCAACCCGCTCACGCATCTCATCATCATACAGCTGCGCCGTCGCGATATAGATTCCGCGATCACCATACATAGCGCAGAGCCTCTCAGCGAAGGAACTCTTCCCGCTTCGCGCACCGCCCGTAACCAGAATCGGCATGCCTATCTTGCCCCCTTCTCTTCTACTATCCTATATGAAATGTTTATTCCGCCGCGTCTTCGCCCGAGCTTATGCCGGCACTGGCAAACGTCGCCATTTCACGCATAATTTTGGTCGCCGCATCGATTAGCGTAAAGGCCAATACAGCGCCTGTTCCTTCGCCAAGCCGCATGTCCAATTGAAGCACTGGCGTTAATCCGATTTCCTCGAGCAAGCTCTCGTGCCCTTGTTCTTGAGATAAATGCGATCCAATCATATAGCCGCTTGCTAACGGTTCGATCCGGCTCGCGATAAGCGCTGCTGCCGAAGAGATGAACCCATCGATCACTACCGGGCATTGATGTCTTGCTGCACCCAGGATCACGCCGACCAATCCTGCGATTTCTAGTCCACCGACCTTCGCCAGAACATCCAGCGCGTCCTTCGCATTCGGACGATTCACTTGAATGGCTTGACGTACAACGGCTTGCTTATGTAACATCCGTTCATCATCGATGCCGGTTCCGCGGCCAACCGTCTCTTCAGAAGACATGCCCGTCAGCACGCTAAGAATGGCAGCGCTCGCCGTCGTATTCCCAATCCCCATCTCGCCTGTCGCAAAGATGCTATACCCCTTCGCCACATATGCCTCCACGATCTCAGCCCCTGTGAGGATCGCTTGAATCGCTTCATCTTGGGTCATGGCCGGACCTTTAGCCATATTGGCTGTGCCTTTGCGAACTTTGCGGGAGACGAGCTGCGGGTGCGCCAAATCAGCATTCACGCCGATATCGACGCATATGACGTCTGCCCCAGCATGACGCGCCAATACGTTCACAGCGGCACCGCCGTTTAAGAAGTTGTAGACCATCTGCGGCGTCACTTCGGCAGGGAATGCACTAATGCCCTCTTCGCACACCCCATGATCGCCTGCCATGACAATGACGGCTTTCTTCGCAAATGCAGGATGCAGTTCACCTGTAATGCCGGCAACCTGTGCTGCAATCTGTTCCAGTTTGCCTAGGCTGCCTGGCGGCTTCGTCAATTGATCCAGATGCTGCAACGCATCCTCCACCAACTGTCCATCTAACGGTTCAATATGGGCAATGAGTTGTTCCAATCGTTCTTTCATCATGATAGCTCCAATCTGTGTATGTTTTCACGAATGTCATTAAACTTCTATTTGTTTTCACTTCCTAGTGTCTCATGGGATTCCGGTTGAAGCAAGATTTGCGGCGCCCCATTCACGGGATGCGGAATAATAATCGGTTCCGTGCCGAAGACTTCATGGACACGCTCCCGGCTTAAGATTTCACTCGGTTCGCCGATGGCAACCTGTCTGCCGCCATGCAGCACCAGCAATTGATCACAATATTGCGCCGCTAAGTTCAGATCATGAAGGACGGCGATGATCGTTAATCCGCATTCACGCTGCCACTTTCGCACATAATCCATGAATTGCAGCTGATACCGAATATCCAAATACGTCGTTGGTTCATCCAGCAGCAGAATTTCGGGTTGCTGCACCATCACTTTGCCGAGGGCGACACGCTGCCGTTGTCCCCCGCTGAGTTCATGAAGGGGCCGATCCAACAGCTGTGCGAGGTTCAATTGCTCTGCGATGCCGCCAATGAGCGTCGATGCGTCCGTCTGATCTTGGCCAAGCCAATTCTGGAATGGGAACCGCCCCATCTCCAGCACCTCCTGCACCGAATATCCGACAGGCGGCAGCGATTCCTGCTGCAGCACGGCTAGATGCTGGGACAGGGCTTTCCGCGAATACGCCGATAAAGACTTGTTGCGGATAACAATCTCACCCGCTGATGTCGGCTCTACCCCGGATATACACTGCAGCAGCGTTGATTTCCCGCTTCCATTCGGACCGATAATGCCAAGGCAGGTTCCAGGCTCAACTTCAAAATGAATATCCTGCAGCACCTTCGCAGCCCCATAATGCTTATCTACATGTTCGACTCGGATCATGAGAATCGACCCCTTCGCGTTTTTTTGTTACGGTGCAGCAGATAGGCGAAGAACGGCGCGCCGATAAATGCGGTAACCACACCGAGCGGAATTTCCGTCGGTGCTAGGACGGACCGGGCCAGGGTATCTGCAATGACCATATAGATTCCTCCGCCGATCGCGGATAGAGGAACGATCAGTCGATAGTTCGAACCGACCAGCAATCGAATCATATGCGGAACGATCAAGCCCACGAAGCCGATCACCCCCGATACGGATACGGCTGCAGCGGTCATGAAGGTCGCAGTTAATAAGATGATCATTTTCGTACGATCCACGCGAATTCCCAAATGCGCTGCCTCGCGTTCTCCGAGTGCGAGAATGTTCATCGTCCTTGCGTAACTCATTACAATGATAAAGCCAATCGCCAAATAAGGTCCGAGCACTGCAGTATATGCCCATCCGCGCAGGGATAGGCTGCCCATGAGCCAGAACATAATCTCATTAATCGTCTTATCCGATAATGCGACAAGCAAGGACACGAACGCCCCCAGAAACGCCTGCATGACGACACCAGCGAGGATAAGCCGTTCCGTTGGAATTTTGCCTTCATCCTGCGCAAGCCGCATGACAACCCATAACGTTAGAACACCTGTCGTGAAAGCGACGATCGGGACCGACCACTGGCCAACAAGCGAGTATTGGATGCCAAAATAGATCATAAACGCCGCGCCAACGGAAGCGCCGGAAGATACGCCAAGCGTGTAAGGATCCGCAAGCGGATTACGGAGAACACCCTGAAATGCCGCACCGGATAGGGACAGACAAGCCCCTACCAATACGCCAATCGCGATGCGAGGAATCCTCACCTTCAATAAGATCTGATCATAGGAAGAGGGCCATGTCTTCGGAATCATATCTTGGAACCATGGGATCTGATGCAGCAGAATGGCTGGAATTTGCTGCAGCGGAATATGCACTGAGCCAATGGTAGCCGAGACGCAAATCGTAAAAAGGAGGAGGAGTATTCCTCCCCCTCCCCACAGCAATCCTGTTCGGTTCATTATTTCACCAAATCCGGATAGATCGCCTTCGCCATCGCGATCAAACCTTCGGTTAGACGCGGGCCCGGTCTGCTAAGCAAGTTGCCATCCACGCCAATCACTTGATTATTCTTAATTGCATCGATTTGATCCCAGCCGCTGCGACCTAGAATGATATCTTTAATCGGTTTGCCCGTCTCATAATCTTTGGCATCGTTCGCGAATAGAATGACATTCGGATTCGAATGAATAATATTCTCTTCATTAATCTGTACCCAGCCTTGTACGTCGGATGCCACGTTCACACCGCTGGCGATGGAGATCAGTTCATCCATGAATTCACCTTTACCGACCGTCCAGCCTGGGGAGAATTCAATGTATACTTTCTTCTTCTGATCTGCAGCGACATTCTTCACGGCTTCAACAACCGAATCGCGGTCTGCTTTCATTTTATCGATCACTTTTTTCGCTTCTGCTTGGCGGTCGGTAATTTGACCATATACTTCGATATTTTTCATAATATCTTCAAGTGTCTTCGGCTCAACTTTGAAAATTTTAATGCCCAGATCACGAAGCTTTTTCACGGATTCTTCTTTCATCGAAATACCCGTGAAGACGATATCCGCATTGGCACCAATCACCGCTTCTTCATTCGGCTGCGTAATACTGCCCATTTTTGGCTTTGAGCTCGCTGCTGCCGGGTAATCGTCATAGTCCGATACACCAACGATTTGTTGATCCAATCCAAGTGCGAAGAGGGACTCGGTCTCTGCTGGCGACACCGATACGATCTTCTCAGGTGCTTTCTCAAATGTAAATTCCTCGCCTGTCGCATCCTTAATCGTCAGCGGATACTTCGTCTTGAGGTCTGATGTTTCAGCTGTGTCCTTCTGCTCATGATTGCTGTGTTCTGTCTGAGCTCCTTGCTTCGCTGCATCCTCCGTACCCTTCGAACCGCAAGCCGCGATACTAACTACGAGTGCGAGAATGAGCGCCCACGTTGATAACCCTTTCCAAATCTTCATCCTTGTCTCTCTCCCCTTTTTCTTGATTCATGCTGAACGCTTGAACAGAGAAAACCCCAGATCCTAGAAGGACCCGGGGTACGTCAATTTCGGAACAAACGGTATGTACGCAGATTGTATGCCATACCTCTTCCAACTGAGCGCAACCCTTTCCTCGAAGGTTTGTCATTCGTATCCATAGGCAGGTCTCCTGACTTATGGGTCTTTCATGCCCTCGCCTTCCCATTCCTTTTGATAGAACAGTGGCCATTGAGGTCATCCCCAGATTACAGTGGCGGGACCGTCCCGGATTTGCACCGGATTCCCTTTTAACCCAATCGATACGCTTCTCGCACCGATCAGGACCTATAAATTTCCTATTCAATTCAGGCTATGCCTTTCAGCCTTCCACCTAGTTATTATAGGGGAAAAGCCCCCACCTTACAACTAAATAAGTCGCGTTTTTGTGGGGTCGCGATTTGAATTTCGAAGAGGAAATCTTTATCATCATAACTAATGAATATCGAACCTGTTATAGAAAGAGAGGAATGCTCTCATGGATAGAATCATGATTGTAGAAGACGATCCCAAAATACACACCTTGCTCAAGGAGCAGCTAGAAAAGTACGGCTATGAAGCTGTCGTCGCGGATGATTTCGACCGTATCGCAGATCAATTCACCCAAATTGAACCCAATCTCGTCCTGCTCGATGTTAATTTGCCGAAATTCGATGGATTCTACTGGTGCCGCCAAATCCGTCAAATCTCGACCTGCCCGATCCTCTTCATCTCAGCTAGAGAAGGGAAAATGGAACAAGTCATGGCGCTGGAGCATGGTGCCGATGACTATATTACGAAGCCGTTCGATTATGAGATTGTCATGGCCAAAATCGCCAGCCACCTGCGCCGTGCCTATGGAAGTTACGCGCCAAAGGCTTCGGAACGTTCCTTGAGTCTCCACGGCCTTACCCTGCTGCCTGAACGGCTTGAAGTCTCCTTAGCGGATCAGAGTATGGAGCTGCTGCGCAAAGAATCGCTATTGCTGGAAATCCTCGTTGAACGCTATCCGCGCGTCGTAAGCCGCGATCGAATTCTGGAGAAGCTATGGGACGAGAACCACTTCGTCGACGAAAATACGCTCAATGTATATGTCACGCGCCTTCGCAAGAAGCTGAAGGATCTGGGCATCGAAGATGCAATTGAGACAGTTCGGGGGGCGGGCTATCGCCTGAAAGTAACCTGGGCGGATGTCTCCTCATGAGGCTGTTCCTTCGTGATCATATCCCACTAATGATTGTACTCGGAATTCAAATCGTCATGACTTCTATCGTCTATGCTTTTAATGACGGCTCGGCATTATCAACCATTAGTTATGTCTTCATCATCAGCCTTTTTCTCTTGCTGGTCTTCCTCGTCTATCAATATGTGACCAAGCGGGGATTCTATGCCAGATTATCAAATCCGGAAGCGTCGATGGAGCCGATCTTTACCTCGAAGAGCAGAAGATTCACACCGATTGAACAGGCCCTGCAGGACCTGCTCGTAGACCAGTTCCGTCTGACGCAGCAAGAGCTGCATCACGCAGAGAATCGGATGAATCGCCATGTCACGTTTATGAATCAATGGGTGCATGATATGAAGACGCCGCTCTCAGTCATCCATATGACGATTCAAGATGAAGATGAGCCGATTTTTGACAGCATACGGGAAGAGACGGACCGGCTGGCTAAAGGGTTGGAGACCGTATTGTATATGGCGAGGCTGGATAGCTTCGAACATGATTTCTATATTGAAGAGGTCGATCTCGCTCAGCTATTCGGGCAATTCGTGAAGCAAAATAAACGATTGTTCATTCGCAGCCAAGTTTTCCCGAAAATCGAGATCGAAGCGCATCAAGTGGTGCTCTCCGATGAGAAGTGGCTTGGCTTTGTCTTCAGCCAAATTTTGAATAATGCCGTCAAATATTCCGCAGGCAAGAGCCGCTCCATTGAGATCAGCACGTACATGGAAGAGGAGGAGACGGTCGTCGAGGTGCGCGATTTCGGCATCGGCATTCCCGCACATGATGTGGATCGCGTATTCGAGCCGTATTTTACCGGGGAAAACGGGCGACAATATGCCGCTTCCACCGGCATGGGCTTATATCTCGTCCATGAAATCTGCAGCCGTCTCGGCCATCGAATTACCATCTCATCCGAGCAAGGCGTAGGCACGAGCGTACGGATTTATTTCACCAATACAACCGAAGACCATGATTTCCGGCGAAAGGAGTGAGGCACGTGGACATGCTTCAAGTTCGTAATATCAACAAAGTGTACAGCGGACGCAAGGCGTTCCGGGCATTGACCGACCTCAGCTTAACGATCCGCGAAGGTGAATTCGTCGGCATTATGGGACCATCCGGCAGCGGGAAGACCACCCTCCTGAATGTCATCTCGACGATTGATATGCCGTCATCTGGCCAAATTCTCATTAACGGCAGCAATCCGTATAAGCTGCGCAAGAACAAGCTTGCCGCTTTTCGAAGACAGCAGCTCGGGTTCGTCTTTCAAGAATTCCATCTCATCGATACGTTAACCATCGGAGAGAACATCATTCTCCCGCTAACGCTTGATGGCGTGCGCGTCTCTGAAATGGAAGAGCGGCTAAGCAGCATTATTCAGAAGCTTGGGATCAAAGATATTCGAGATAACAGCATTTTTGAAGTATCGCGGGGGCAGCAGCAGCGTGCCGCGATCGCACGCGCGATTATTCACCGCCCATCCCTCCTGCTCGCTGATGAACCGACCGGGAACCTGGATTCCAAAGCCTCCAGACGTGTGATGGAGACGCTGCAGCATATTAATGAGACCGACCGCACCACAATGATGATGGTAACCCATGATCCGATCGCGGCAAGCTATTGCCACCGGGTCATCTTTATTAAAGACGGAAGGCTCTATAATGAGATTGTTCAGGGGCAGAATCGTTCGGCCTTCTATCAGAAGATCATCAATGCGATCGCGCTTCTAGGAGGGGACGCGAATGAATTTTCTACAATTCGCGTTTAATAACGTCAAGCGGCAGGCGAGGAAATATGCAGCTTATTTCTTCAGCAGCGCCTTCGCCGTGATGATCTTCTTCCTATACGTTGCATTTAGCCTACATCCCAAAATTCAATCGAGCACGGTTAATGATCTCGTATTCGGTGGCATGACACTCGGGGCAAGCTCGATCGTATTTTTCTCGTTCATCTTCATTCTCTACTCCACGGCCGTCTTCGTTCAAGCGCGAAGCCAGCAATTCGGCATTCTGACCGTCCTCGGAATGACGAAAAGGCAGCTGCGATTCATGTTGTTCTTGGAATTCTCCATCATTGGCATCGGTTCGATTATTACGGGGATTGTCACAGGACTTGTCTTCCTGAAATTATTCCTGATCATCGCATCGCTTGCCGTTGGTGGCAGCTCGATGACGTTCTATTTTCCAATCGCCGCGCTCGAAACGACGGTGATTACGTACGGTATTCTCTTCATCTTCATATCGCCGTTGTCCTATCTGTTCATCGGTCGACAACCGCTGATGGAGCTGTTAACGGTTCGTCGTAAAAAGATGCGATTTCGCAGATCCTCCTATTTCTTCGCGATCGTTGCGTTATGCTGCTTGATCTGGAGTTACGCGCAGGTTTTTCGAAAAGATGTAGGGGCGTTTTTCATCGCGTTTATGATTATTCATCTCGGCTTGTATGGCTTGTTCAGACATGTCCTTCCGATCGTGATGCGGTGGATGAAGAAGATCCGTCCGTTATATTGGAGCAAGACGAACCTGCTCAAATTATCGGAGACGGAGCTCCGCATTCGCGAGAACGGGCTGATGTTCTACTTGCTCACCATTTTATGGTCCATTACTTGCCTATGTGTCGTCGTCCTCGTGTCGATCCGATTCCTGATGGTCGTCTCGCCGTATCAAGAGCCATACCAGCTGTACTATGTCTCTTATATGAATAATGCGAATCAGGAGAAGCACATCCAGTATATCGATCAGAACCTGCATGAAATGGGCATCACATTTGATAAAATACGCACTCCCTTGCTGCGAATTACGACAGCGCCCGACGCTTACGTCGATTATTTCATGCGCTACCAGGAATATGTTCGCCTCGCCGAACATTATCATGCTAAGGTAGTCCCGCTACAGGATCATGAAGCGATTCGACTGTCCAGAGGAAAAGAGAGTGCATCGAAAAACCGCACCATCATTCAGGTTCCAGGGGTAGCAAGCTCGCTGGAGCTCATCAAGCAGCCCGAGATCAAGAAGAACTGGATGCCTGAGCTGCAAGGGAAGAACGGCAGCGTGCTCGTGATTACCGATGCCGTATACGAGACACTCGCCGCCAACAAGGCAGGCGAACGGATGACATTCTTCGGGTATCAATTCGCCAACAGCAAAAATGCGTTAACTTTGTTCGCCGTCGTCGAAAAAGAACTCGGGGCAACCGGCGTGCATGATGAATACGTGTTCTCCTTGGCGGCTTATTATGAGTATCTCTTCCAGCAGATGCCGTATATCGTCATCTTTATCGGGCTATTCATTACGGCGGTGTTCTTCACCGCGGGGGCCAGCTTCGTCTATTTCAAAATCTATTCCGACTTGAACAAAGATCTCATTCAATTCCGGGCGCTCTACAACATCGGAGTTAGCATTCCGGAGCTTTATCAGATCGTCAAAACCCGCGTTGTCCTCATGATGGGGCTGCCGAGCTTGTTCGCGATATTGAATAGCGCAGGATTATTGATTTTCATCAAGCAGCAGGATGACACCTTGTTCAAATGGTTTCCGTTCGTCGTCTCCTTCGTGCTCTTCGCGTTAATTCAGGCCTGCTTCAGCTTCATTCTACGGAAGCGGTATTGGGCGCATATTGAGAATAGTTTGAAGTGAGGGGGGCGAAATAACTGCTTTTTTGCAGTTATTTGGGGCGCAGCGAGCGACTTTGGGCGAAATAACTGCCTTTTAGCAGTTATTTGAGGCGTGGCGTGCGACTTTGGGGGAAATAACTGCCTTTTTGCAGTTATTTGGGGCGCAGCGAGCGACTTTGGGCGAAATAACTGCTTTTTGGCAGTTATTTGGGGCGCAGCGAGCGACTTTGGGCGAAATAACTGCCTTTTTGCAGTTATTTGGTGCGCAGCGAGCGACTTTGGGCGAAATAACTGCTTTTTGGCAGTTATTTGAGGCGTGGCGAGCAACTTTGGGAGAAATAAATGCTTTTTAGCAGTTATTTGGGGCGCAGCGAGCGACTATGGGCGAAATAGCTGCTTTTTTGCAGTTATTTGGAGTGCGGCGTGCGACTTTGGGGGAAATAACTGCTTTTTGGCAGTTATTTTCCCATCACCCCATCTATACAACATAAAGAAGGGCTTGCCCATCTGCGTACCACGCAGAGGGTAAGCCCTTGTCATTTACACCAAACGAATTAGCCACAACACCAACGCACCGATCAGCACGAATATGACGGAGCTCGCATACATTAGCCGCACCGTCATCGGAATGTGATCCGCGCGAAGCGGCTCTTTCGGTTCGCCCATATACGCGCGGAAAGATGCGACCCCCTTGTAGACGTTATGCCCTCCGAGCCGTACCCCGAGCGCGCCGGCAACGGCAGATTCCGGGTAGCCGCTATTGGGGCTCGGATGCTCCTTCGCATCGCGAAGGACTGTCCGCCAAGCGCTGCGGGCATCCTGCCGCAGAAGCCAAGCCGCTGCCGTAAGCAAAACCGCTGTGATACGCGCGGGAATCCAATTCGCCACGTCATCAAGGCGTGCCGAGGCGAATCCCAAATCCTTGTATTTCTCGTTCTTATAGCCGACCATCGAATCGAGTGTGTTCACCGCGCGATAAGCCATCGCGAGCGGCGCCCCACCGATCGCCGCATAGAATAATGGCGACGTAATCGCATCCACAATATTTTCAGCGACCGTCTCTACCGTGCCCCTTACGATCTCAGACTCGTCCAGGTGTTCCGTATCCCGTCCAACGATCATCCCGAGCGAGCATCTCGCCGCAGGCATGTCCCCGGCACGAAGATGGCGGTACACCTCCATCCCCGCGTCCTTCAGCCCTTTGGTCGCAATCGTCGTTGCGATCAGCGAGACCTCTACCGCCCCTGCGAACCATGGGTGAATCAACGCGAGCAGGTAGAGCATCCCCCACGTGAGCAGGAAGAGGCCACCGACGAGGATAACCGGCAGGAGGAAGCCTCCTGCCTTCAACTGCTTTGGTGTATGGGCAATGCGACGCACGAAACGTTCCAATTGTGTAATCACCTTGCCCATGAAGATGACCGGATGCGGAATCCAGCGCGGATCGCCAATGATGCAATCAACAACATAGGCGAGAATAATGAAATAAGCATGTTCCAGCATCATTACGCCTCTCCTTGCGTTCGTACCGCTTCGTAGACGGTGTCGTACACGAGACGCCCGAGCAGATTGCCGAGCGTCGTCGCGCTGCCCGCGTACAGGTGCTCCGCACCATAGCGGGCGCTTCTACTCACGGCGAGCACGACGGTGTCCGTCGTCGTGCCCGTCGCCACATCACCGTCCTGCGGATCGGTGATGCCCAGATCTTGCAGCGCGGCGGCCTTCGCTTCCGTCGCGGTAATAATCGCGCCGACCAGCGTAGCCGGCGCGAGCCGCCCGTCCACAGCCACGATCGTATTGATCGTGCCTGGCGCATAGGCGGCGAACGTCTCGCGCGCTCGCCCGGCGCGCGCGGCATTGGACGTGCCTGCCGTCGTGCACACGACGATGCGGGCCTGATCGCCCTCCGCCTCCGCAAGCGAAGCATGCGTCAGCTTCGCTGCGGTCAATAGGCCGACCGTCTGGCTCAGCGGATAGCCCCATGCCGTGATCTCCGATTCGAGATGCTGAATCGGATCGGGCCGATTATAATCTTTCGTGACATAGACGTTCACGATCTGATCCGCAACCGTGCTGCCGCCCGCATAAGGGGCGCTGCTCAGCATCTGCAACGGCTCAGGCGCCAGCATCCGGATATGATGCCGCTCACGATCATACCTAAATTCAAGCCCTGACCAGCACGTACTCTCATACTTCATTAATGCTTCAGCCGACCGAAATGGCTGTACCATCGTCCCTACACCCCTTCCTGCCATACGTCAGTAAGCTTTACGAAGAGCAGCTCATTGCGTACACGATCCTTCACGGCCAACCGAATATCCGCCTCGCAAAGTCCTTCATACATCGCACAGCTCCGAATCAGAATGCCTTTCCGCCCGAGCTTCGCTTGTAGCTGCTCTGCAGTCCAAGGACTCGGCAGCCGCACTAGGATGAAATTCGCCAGGCTTGGCCACGTCTTACAACCGAATTCCCGTTCCAATCGCTGAATCATGTAATCCCGTTCAATCACGGTCATTTCCCTCGTTTTCGCCTCATAGGCTTCACACTCGACCATGCAGGCTTCCCCCGCCGCCAGAGCCAGCCGATTCACGCTCCACGTCACCTGCTTCGACCGAAGCTTCTGAATGAGCGACGATCTAGCCACCGCATAACCAAGCCGTAAGCCGGGAATCGCATAAAATTTCGTCATCGAACGAATCAGAATCACATGCGAATATTGCTTCACACGCGGCAGTAGAGTCGCCTGCTGGTCCGGTGCGATGAAATCCATGAACGCTTCGTCGACAATCAGCATCGTATCCGATTCGGCCGCAATCCCTGCAAGCCGCTCCAGCTCCTCAATGCTATATTGCACGCCCGTCGGGTTGTTCGGCTGCCCCAGGAAGAGCAGATCCACCTTCCGCATCAAGTCTGCAATGTCATCGATCCCTGCACGAAATCCTTGCTCCTCCTGCCCGAAGATCCCGAAGACCTCGGCCCCGAACTTTCGGGACAGCTCCGCATACTCCGAGAAACATGGATAGATCACACCCACACGACGCGGCGCCAGCGCGAGCAGGGCAAGCGCCATGCACTCCGCAGCGCCGTTGCCAATGCAGATCATCGACGAATCGATACGCAACGCCTCCGCCAGCAGAGCCCGAAATCTCCGATGATCCGGGTCTGGATAATGCACAACATCCTGCAGCTCCTGCTGGACCCTAGCCAGCACATGCGGCGGCGGACCAAGCGGATTAATATTCGCACTATAATCGATGAAAGCTGAACGGTCTACACCAAATGCCGCTTGCGCCGTCTCTAAATCTCCCCCATGACCAAACCTTTCAATCATGCTCACAATCTCCCTTTCCCCGTCACGTGTATCTATGTATTTTGCTTCAACAACCGTTCTTCTCTTGCACCGGAGGCGGTTTCGATTTCATCTTACTAGCATGATACCTCTCCGCAATCCGTAAGACATCCCCTCTTTGAGGGTATTTTGATTATGGGCATGAATGCGCCTTGACGTCAACACGCATTGTGCCTTACGTCTTTGTAGATTTTAGCGAAATAGATTACAATGAATAGTTGAAACAAGCATAATCAACTGCGCCGTTCTTCTCGTGACGGGAAGCATTTAAGCAATAAATATAAGTACTGTTTATCGGTATAACTGATGAACACTTATATTTGAACTTTCTTGAAATTTGCAATTTTTTCATAAAACAAGTCATGTTGGAGGGATACATATGTTATTTATCGACAACCAAGGGATTACCGATCCGACGCTCAATCTAGCGATTGAAGAATATGCGCTGCGGCATCTCCCAATGGATGACAGCTACTTGCTGTTCTACATTAATGAACCGTCCATTATTATCGGTAAACACCAGAATACGATCGAAGAGATTAATGCCGAATATGTCAAAGAACATGGCATCCACATCGTTCGCAGATTATCGGGCGGCGGTGCGGTCTACCACGACCTCGGCAACCTGAACTTCAGTTTCTTGACCAAGGATGATGGTCAATCCTTCAATAATTTCAAGAAATTCACCGAGCCAGTAGTTGACGCCCTGCGTAAGCTTGGGGTGGAGTCCGAACTAACGGGCCGCAACGATATTCAAATCGGTGAACGTAAAATCTCGGGGAATGCCCAATTCAGCTCACGCGGACGCATGTTCAGCCACGGGACATTGCTCTTCAACTCCGAGATGGAAAATGTCGCCTCGGCCCTAAAAGTCAACGCGGAGAAAATCGCATCCAAAGGCACGAAATCCGTGCGCAGCCGTGTCGCGAACATTTCCGAATTCCTGCAAGAGCCCATGACGATCGAGCAATTCCGTGCTGAAGTCTTGCGCAGCATCTTCGGGATGGAACCGGATCAAGTTCCGCAATATCGCCTGACGGAAGAAGATTGGGCCAACATCCGCAAGCTGGCAGACGAACGCTACCGTAATTGGGATTGGAACTACGGCAATTCGCCGAAGTTCAATATTCGTAACTCCAAGCGCTTCCCAATCGGAATTGTCGATCTGCGCTTAGACGTAGAAGACGGCAACATCCAAGAAATAAAAATCTATGGCGACTTCTTCGCCAAACGCGATATTGCCGAGCTCGAAGATTTGCTCCGCGGAACGCGTTACGAAGAATCCTCCGTACGTGCGAAGCTGGACGGCACGGACATTACACAATTTTTCGGCAATCTCGAATTCGATGCATTTATCGGCTTGCTCTTCTTGGAGGCTTAAATTCGCTCCATGAAACGCTCGTTCATCGCAGATCTAGTTCTACTCTTGGTTGCCCTTATCTGGGGAACAACTTTTCTTATTGTGCAGCATGCGATTCAGGCCCTGCCGCCGCTTGCCTTCAACGGCATCCGGTTCGCGGGGGCCGCGCTCTTATTCTTCTTCATCCTATGCTTCACTCGTCGCGACTGGCTGAAGCAGTTGAATAGACGGATCCTCTGGCACGGCTTTGTGCTCGGCATCCTGCTGTTCGGCGGATATGCGTTCCAGACGTACGGCCTTCTGTACACAACCTCATCTAATGCCGGGTTCATTACAGGGCTCTCTGTCGTCTTGGTTCCTTTCTTCGCGATGTGGTTCTTGCGCCAGCGTCTGAATTGGATCGCTTGGCTCAGCGCCGCGATTGCGCTCGTCGGCCTATTCCTGCTCTCCACGGGTGGGTCATCCTTAACTGTGAATGTTGGCGATGCGCTCGTACTGCTCTGCGCGATTTGCTTTGCTTTGCAGATTGTGGCGACTGGTCGATATGCGCCGGAGCATCCAACGCTGCTGCTCGTGACGATCCAGCTCGGCACGGTAGGGATTCTCGGTATTACCGGATCTATTCTCTTCGAGGACACCGGGACGGTGCAGGATTGGATACACTTGGCATCGCAGCCGGAAGTGCTGACGGCCCTCGCGATTACACTGCTGTTCGGCACCGCCTTCGCGTTCTGGGCACAGACCTACTGCCAGAAGTACACGTCTCCCGCACGCGTCGTGATTATTTTCGCCATGGAGCCTGTCTTCGCTGGCATAACCGGGGTCATCTGGGGTCACGAGAAGCTTGGCGTTGCCGCCATCATCGGGTGTGTATTGATGTTCATCAGTATGCTAATCGCCGAGCTGCGCCCTTCAGACCAACATACCTCTGACTCGCTCGTAGAATCACTAGAACGGAATTAAATATACAATACCCCACGTCCCATATACGGCTTATCTGAACGTGGGAGGCTCATCTTAGGAGGATCCATCATGTACAAACTCATCGCCATCGACGTTGATGATACACTCATCAATGATGATAAAATCGTTACCGAAGCAACCCAGCAAGCCCTCGAGCAAGCGATCACCAAAGGTGTCACCGTTACGCTCGCAACGGGCCGGATGTATGCATCCGCCCAAGCCATTGCCCGTCAAATCGGGATGAACGTGCCGCTCATTACCTATCAAGGTTCCCTGGTCAAAAACTTATTGGACGGTCACGTACTCTATGAACGTAGCGTTCCGCAAGACGCTGCGCGCCGCATTTGGCAATATGCCGAAGAACACAGCCTTCATTTGCAGCTCTATATCGACGACCAGCTCTATGTGCAAGTCGACAATGAGAAGACGCAGTCCTATGCGGGTCTCTCCAAAATTCCTTACATCGTTGAACCCGACTTCAGCAAGCTGATCGATCAGCCTTCCACGAAAATGCTTATCATTGATGAGCCTGATTACCTGGATGAAGTTGCTGTGGAGCTCCGTGATCTACTAGGCAGTGGCGTGCATATTACGAAGTCCAAGCCGCACTTTCTCGAAATCATGCATAGCGAAGGTACGAAAGGCCATGCGCTCACATACCTTGCCGAACATTTTGGCTGTGACCTCTCGGAAGTCATGGCGATCGGCGACGCATGGAACGACCGTGAAATGCTGGAAGTCGCTGGGCTTGGCGTCGCTATGGGCAATGCCGTCCCTTCGCTCAAAGAAATCGCAGATGAGATTACGCTCTCGAACAATGATGACGGCGTCGCGCATGTCATTCGCAAACATATCTTAAGCTAACCAACGCAGGCGTAGAAGCCCTCCCGTTGTCTCAACATCGACATGTTGAACACGGGAGGGCTTCTCTGTTTTTATAACCGCTCTTGACTCTCCCCTTACAGCAGACCGTAAGATGAGCTTCGTAATAGAAGACGAGGGAGGAATTATACATGTCAGGATCCATTCAACTGCTTCGAAACCGCTTTGTTCAAGCCGTCATGATTTCAACGTTATGTTCTCAATTGGGGATTTGGATTCGTAATTTTGCTGTCCTCTTGTATGTGATGAAGGTGACCAACGGGGATTCATTGCTGTATCCATGATTTCGGTCGCGGAATATGCGCCAATGTTTATCTTCTCGTTCATTGGCGGAGTATTCGCGGATCGATGGCAGCCTAAGAGAACCATGGTGTGGTGTGAATGCTTGAGCTCGTTATCCGTATTTATCGTCTTTGTGATGTTGGCGGTTGGAACGTGGGAGATCATTTTGTTAGCAACCTTATGCTCCTCCATCTTATCTCAGTTTGCGCAGCCTTCCGGCATGAAGCTATTTAAGAATCACGTACGCGATGAAGATGCGCAATCCTGCATGTCTTTGCTACAAACTATAATTTCTGTCTTCATGGTTCTTGGTCCGATCCTTGGAACGCTCGTGTATCAACAATTCGGCATTGAAGTCTCGATATTGATGACCAGCGCTTGCTTCCTTCTATCCGCTCTTTCCCTCGTTTTCGTCCCGATGGATGAACAGTCATCACACAATCGAGATAACAGCCCTACTTCGCTATTTCGCGACATGGCGGAGGGCATTCGTTTTGTTTTCAGGAATAAGTTACTCTTGCAGCTCTGTATATGTTTCACGTTGGTCGGACTGGGCGTTGGGTTAATTTCTCCGCTGGGCGTCTTCCTCGTTACAGAACAGCTTAACTTACCTGCCGAATCTTTGAAGTGGATTAGCATCCCCTATGGACTCGGTGAAATTATCGGAGGAATCATAACCTTTGCTCTCGCGGCGAAGGTCGCCCCACATCGACTCCTCATGATCGGCTTACTCATCAATGGGATTGGAATCATTCTCGCAGGGATGTCTACCATGATATGGCTTACGATGCTGGCCCAATTTATCATCGCACTCCTGCAGCCGGCCATTTTCGTCGGAAATAGCGCACTGGTCATGCAGCATACGGACCACAACTTTATAGGTCGTGTCATGGGCATTCGTACGCCACTGATGACGGGTGCGATGGTCCTTATGATGAGTGTTGCAGGCGTGTTGAAGCATATTCTTTCACTTACCGTCGTCTACGAATTAGCAGGCTTCTGTTTTTTGGCTGGATTCCTCATGATGATTCCACGTCCCCATCCATCAACATCATCCTAATTCATAACCTAGCCGCATTGGCCTGAATGGCTTTCCGAATATCCGATCTTGGGATCAGCCGTTGATTCTGGCTTCCTCGGAAAGCTAGTGTAATATCCCGCTCCGCAAGGACAAACGGGCCATCGACCAGCATATCGCATTCAGCCAAAAGCAATCGCTGTTCGGCCGTCCCATGCGCAAGCAACTGCTTCAGCGTGTAACCGGTATAGACCCACAAGTTCTTGCCCATACGCTTCACTTCAAGCGCGAGCTGATAGGCTTCTTCTGCCTGAGCGA
Source organism: Paenibacillus guangzhouensis (assembly GCF_009363075.1). Taxonomy (NCBI): domain Bacteria; kingdom Bacillati; phylum Bacillota; class Bacilli; order Caryophanales; family Paenibacillaceae; genus Paenibacillus; species Paenibacillus guangzhouensis. The sequence continues at coordinate 4,194,753 of NZ_CP045293.1, forward strand.
ATGGATCACCGCCGGAGAAGGTCACGTTCGCGATCGGATTGCTTGCAATCTCAGCAACGGCTTCGGCGATGGTCATCTCCGTGCCGTTCTGCATGCGCCAGCTCTGAGGGTTGTGGCAGCCGCGGCAATGATGCGGACAGCCTGCGAAGAACAACACCGTTCGCAGGCCTTCGCCATCCACAACGGAGTCATGGATGATATTCATCAATCTCATGTGTGCTTCACCCGATCCGACTCTTCGGCTTTCTTCGCCGAGTTCCAGCGGGACAAGGCGCCAACCAAATACCCGGTAATGCGGCGAATCCGTTCGATATCTGCTTCATCCTTGGCCCCGCAGGATGGACAAGCCTCGTGAATGATGCCCGAGTAACCGCATGGCTTACATCGGTCGACTGGGTGATTGATCGAGCCGTAGCCAATCCCTTCCCGATGCATCGTACGAACGAGCGCATCGATAGCCGCGGTATTGTGGCGCAGCGAACCATCGCATTCGACATACGTAATATGCCCGGCATTACATGCCGTATGGAACGGCGCTTCCTTACGGATTTTATCGACTGCCTTCAATTTGTAATAGACCGGTACATGGAAGCTGTTCGTGTAATATGACCGATCAGTAATGCCTGACAGCTCGCCGAACCGTTCCCGATCCTGCCCGACGAATTTCCCGGATAAACCTTCCGCAGGCGTCGCGAGTAAGGAATAGTTCAACTGATACTGCTCCATCGCTTGATCCATCTTCTCCCGCATATAACGCACAATGCGAAGACCCAGCTCCCATGCTTCATCACTCTCTCCATGATGTTTTCCACAAAGCGCGACGAGCGCCTCCGCCAGCCCAATAAACCCTAGGCTAAGTGTGCCCTGCTTCAGCACTTGCTCCAGCGTATCGTCCATCTGAAGCTGCTCCCCGCCCCGCCAGACCCCTTGGGCGTACAAGAAACGGAAGTTCGCCGCTTTTTTCTTGCATTGATAGAGGTAGCGGTCATAGAGCTGCTCGACCCCGACTTGCATGACATCATCCAGTCGGCGCCAGAAATCTTCCATATCCGTGCTGAGCAATGCAAGACGGACCAAATTCACCGTCGAGAACGAGAGATTCCCCCGGCCGATGCTGTTCTCCTCGCCATGGATGTTCCCCATCACCCGGGTGCGGCATCCCATATAAGCCACTTCGCTCTCCGGCGTTCCATTCAAATATTGTGCATTAAACGGCGCATCCAGGAAGCTAAAATTCGGGAACAATCGCTCGCTCGTCGTCTCTAGCGCCAACTGGTAGAGATCGTAGTTCGGGTCGCCTGGATTGAAATTAACGCCTTCTTTGACCTTGAATACTTGAATCGGGAAGATCGGCGTCTCGCCATGTCCTAATCCTGATTTGGTTGCAAGCAGCAGGCTTCTTGTCAGCATACGCCCTTCTCTCGATACGTCCGTGCCGTAATTGACAGAAATGAACGGCACTTGTCCGCCCCCGCGTGAATGCATGCTGTTCGCATTATGGACGAAGGCTTCACAGGCTTGATACGTATCTCGCTCCGTCTCCAGCCAAGCTTGCTCTTCGCACTGTTCTATCGTAAAGGTTGTCGGATAACTCTGAATCCTTGCAAGATTCCGTTCATAAGTTCGCGTTATGTATGGCGCAAGATCATAATCGAACATCGGATAGGCTTGTCCGCCATGCTGCATATTCTGATTCGACTGCAGGATGATCGAAGATAACGCCATGGCACTCTTAATATCCTGCGGCGATCGCATATGACCATGCCCTGTATTAAAGCCAGCAGCTAATAACTGCCCCAGTGGAATCTGGCAGCAAGTCGTCGTTCCCGTCGCCATGAAATCTGCATCGTGGACATAGAGAAGATTCTCATCGACCATCGCACGTGCTTCATCCGATAATAAATGCTGCTTCATGTACCACTTACTGCTCTCCGAAGCAAGCTTTGCCATCTGCCCCATCGGAGAGCGTCCGTCCATATTCGCATTCTCCTGTAGAATATCGCTATTCTCCTCCCCGAAAATGGCTTCAAAATGGTTATCTAAATGATGTGATTTCAACGGTCTCCACCCTTTCAATTCATCCTCTCCATCGCGCTTGGCATCGCCTAGGCGCACAACAAAAAGGAGCATTTCCACGCAACGATAACGAAGAGAGAATGCCCCTTTTCCGAATCGCAAACATCAATTAATACAAGATATAGTTGATATTTACGGATTTTACTACGAGATATAGATTTCCACTGTGATTATTCGCACAAATTATGACCGCTCCAAGACGCAGAAAAGCGCCCTCGCCCGCTATTTCTAGGGCTGGGAGCGCTTCGTAAAATTTATTTTTAGTTGGATGCTAAAATAGGTTGATCTGTGAACTCAATCTCCGATTGTCCGGAAGGATGTAATTCGAGCACAACAATCTCATTATCGCCTTGGCGCAATAGCGGTGCAGGGATATAAAGTGTCTGCTGAGGTCCGCGATTCCAATAGCGGCCAATATTGAAGCCGTTCACATAGACGACGCCCTTGCTCCACTCTTCCATCAGCAAGAATGTATCGGCTGGCGTGCCTTCAATGTTTAATATCGCACGGTTGAAGGTCGGCTCCTGCGGCAGCGAAGCTGTACCATAAGCAACGCCTTCCGCGTTATCCAATTGCAAGCAGTATGTCGTCCAACCGAATAAGAATGCGTTACCGTGACGCACGCCTTCCGTAATGCCCTTACGATCCATCATGAACGGTCCGTAATTGATCCGTCCCATGTTTTCAAGGATGATACGCAGCTTCGCGCCGCCTGCCGGCACGGAGAAGGCTACTTTCTTCGAAGCATCCCAACGCTCGATCACGCCCATATATTGATCATCCAGGAAGACGATCGCACGGTCATGACAATCTTGGATCGTAAGCTCGCTCTCGCCGCGTGGCCCGGAGATGAATGTCTCATAGACGATAAATCCGTCATTTTGGCCTAACGCTTCCATTGTCTCTGGCGCTGCGGTCTGGATCGGCGTCGAGATTCGGTTCAACTGCGCGAACAATCCGGCGGACTCTTGAATCGCAACTTTACCGTAAGCCGCTTTTGCGATTGGCGCAGGCAATTCAAGCTCAGGAAGATCGACATATTTCCCGACAACTTCTCTGACTTTGAAATATTTGTCCGTCGGTTCGCCGGACTCATTCAGCGACACATCGTAATCGTAGCTCGTAATTGTCGGCTCATAACGGCTGTCATCACCGAAACAGTTTGCGCCGCTCATATAGCCGAAGTTCGTACCGCCATGGAACATATAGAAGTTCACGGATGCGCCGAGACTCATCATTTCATCAAAATTCGCAGCTGCATCATCAGCATCGCGCGTATGATGCTCCTCGCCCCAATGGTCGAACCATCCATTCCAATACTCCATGCACATGAGTGGTCCTTCCGGCTGATATTTACGAAGCGCATCGAACGCTTCCTTCGAACGAGAACCGAAGTTGACCGTCTCCAGCACCCCAGGAACCATTCCCCCTTGCAGCATGAAGTCCTCAGGACCGTCGGACGTGAACAACAGCACATCTATGCCGCGCTGAACCATCGACTGCTGAAGGTATACGAGATACGAGGTATCATTGCCATAGCTGCCGTACTCATTTTCGATTTGCATCGCAATGATCGGTCCGCCGTTCGTAATCAGGAGCGGCTTCAAGATCGGAAGCAAGACATCATAGTATGCATCCACGTGCTCCAGGTATGGCTTATGATTGCAGCGGATTTTCATGCCTGGATCTGCCAGCAGCCATGCCGGCAACCCGCCGAATTCCCATTCGGCACAAATATACGGACTTGGACGCACGATGACATGCAGCCCGACTTCGCCTGCCGTACGGATAAACCCAGCAACATCCGCCATGCCTTCGAACTGGAATTGTCCCTTTTTGGGCTCATGGAAGTTCCAAGGGATATACGTCTCTACGGTGTTGAAGCCGCAGGCTTTTAATTTAAGTAACCGATCGCGCCAATATTCCGGCACGACGCGGAAGTAGTGAATGGCTCCAGATATAAGGCGAATCGGCTCGCCGTTCAGCACGAAATCATCTTTTTTTACGATAAACTCTCCCATTATGCCACCTCAATCTATATGATAGTTAACGCATATCCTCATACTAAATGAAATCAAGCGTAACCCACATAGCCAAACCCGCCCATTATTTGACCTTTTTTTCTAGCAATCTTATACTTGGATTAGAAATTAATCTTGAATCGTCTTGCCCAAGGAGATGACGGGGTATGGAACTCCATTTGCCGAACCTGACCAGCACCATGCAGATCATTGGCTGCCATTTCGGTACCAAACCGCCAGGGTGGCGCTATGAACGGCATCATCATTTTTTATTCGAAATCTTGCACTGTATTGAAGGGTCCACGGTCCATTTAATTGGGGATCATGAGATAACGCTTCGCACCGGTGAATGGATGCTTCTTAAGTCAGGTGTCGCCCACGAGATGATGAATTATTCAGACAGCATGTATCGTTATTTCAATATTCATTTCGATCTGGACGATCCGATGCTGCGCGCAGCACTCTGTCAATTCGATTATGTTATTCTCACCCCAGAGGAAATGGGCACGGATACCGGGCAGCAATTAACGATTGTGGAGCAGTCGATGGAGGCGCTGCAGACGACGAGTGACACGCTACGCGGTTCGATACAATTCCTTCATGTCCAAGCGTTTATCCTGGGTCTCATTGAGCGGTTCTCACGCAAAATTATCGATCAGATGCCGCCTGCAGCCGATGTATCCGCATCTAGAGCGACGTCCTACACTGCAACAAGCAGTGAGACAGCCATTGCGCGAGAGATGGAGTACATTCTGCGAACGGAGCAGCCTTATAAAGGGACGATCGGTGATATTGCATCCGGTCTTGGCCTCAGTCGAAGTCAATGCAGCAAAATTTTCACCAAAGTGTACGGACAATCACCGCGCCAATATATTAGCCGGCTGATCTTGAACAAAGCGAAGCACCTGCTCGTCAATTCCAATCTGACGATTGAACAGATCGCCGAGGAACTCGGCTTCGAATCGACAAGCCAATTCTCAAGACAATTCCGCAGATGGACGGGAACGGCACCATCCCATTTCAGGCCGCGTCTGCACAATTCCGTGACAGCCGCTACGCGATAACAGCACACAAATAAGACGCCTACAACAAGGATACAGGCGTCTTTTCTTATGCATTGATGGAGATTTTAGTGCAGTCCGATGCGGCGCACATGGGATGGGGAAACCCCTTTGTAAGCTTTAAATAATCGGCTGAAATAATAAATATCGTTGAACCCCGTCGCAAGCGCAATCTCCGAAATGCTCATGGACGAATTGTGCAGCATATATTCGGAATTATTAATCCGGACATGATTGATGTAGTCCGAAATCGTCTTCCCGGTTAGCTCCTTGAACAGACGGCTGAAATGGAACCGACTCATATTGACTTGCTTCGCCAGATCATCCACCGTCATTTTCGATGCATAATGCTCTTCAATAAATTGCAGAATCGGATCGAACCGCTCTAGATTTTTGATTCTCGTCTTATATTCATTTGCAGGCAGAACCCGTGCTACATATTTGCGCAGCAGGATCGTCAGCAGACGGTACAATTCCGATTTGACCGCGAGCTCATAGCCAAATTCCTGGCCGTCATACTCTTCGATCAGTTTTTTCAGACAGGCATTGACGTCGGCATCTTCCGAGATTTTATTCTGGAACGAGATCTGATTCTGGGTAATAGGCGTAATGTACTTCGTCTCCACCGCATCCACGGACTGACTGTGCAGCAAAGAAGGGTCGGCGATTACGGTAAAATAGAACAAATTATCCGATAGATTCACACCATGGTGCAAATCCGTACTATTCACGACAACCAAGTCCCCGCCCGATACATAGCTCGGCTCCGAATTGCATTCAATCATCGCTTCCCCCTCGACAATGACAAGGAATTCGATATGTTCATGCCAATGATGCGGAAAACAAGTCATGCCGTATTCCGTGAATCGCGTTCGATGAATTTTGAGCGGAAAATGCGGGTCAGGCATGTCCATATGCTCACGATGGGATTGCAGCTTTTCCAATTGGCCTCACCTCAAATCGCACAATAATACAAAACATCAGCAATGCTTTTCATGGAGTTCCCTCCTCTAAATAATATAATACAGACATAAAGATTAATAGTTGAAGTTCAAAAAACGCCTTATGATCACGAGGAATGTCCAGGAAGATTTTCGACGTCGAATCTTGCATTCAACCTCGAAATCCGATGCTCATTTAGGTTTCTCCTAAACTGCGCTTCTCTTTCTTCTGTTTCATCCAACCTTCTCGGTGCTAATAAGTCGACTTTTTGAACACCTATTTATATTAAGAGAGGAGCAAGAAAATATTATGTCTACAATTAAAATTGGTGTCATTGGCGCAGGTTCCATCTCGGAGGCGCATTTTAATGCGTACAAAGGAAATAAAGAAGTTGAGATTTACGCGGTATGTGATTTGAATGAGCAAAGAGCGCAAGACAAAGCAAATAAATATGGTGCATCCAAAGTGTACACCGATTACCATGAGCTGCTCGCGAATCCGGAAATCGAAGCGGTAAGCATCTGTACGTGGAATAATTCCCATGCGGAGATTAGCGCGGCAGCAATTCGTGCAGGCAAGCATGTTCTCGTCGAGAAGCCTTTGTGTCGCACCGTTGAGGAAGCGCTTCAATTACAAGAAGTCGTTCGTTCGTCGAACAAAATCCTTCAAGTCGGCGTCGTTCGTCGTTATGATCCGAATGCGCAAATGCTTCGCAAATTCATTGACAATGGCGACATTGGCGAAATCTATTATGCCAAAGCATCCAGCATTCGTCGTCTCGGCAACCCAGGCGGCTGGTTCTCGGATATTGAGCGTTCCGGCGGAGGACCACTGATCGATATCGGCGTACACGTCATCGACTTGTGCTGGTACATGATGGGCAGACCGAAAGTAAAATCCGTCAGCGGCAACACGTACCGCAAGCTGGGGAACCGTTCGAACATTCAGAACCTTTCCTTCTACCAAGCGGCTGACTACGATGCTGAGAAAAATACAGTTGAAGATATGACGAACGCATTAATTCGTTTCGAGAATGGCGCATCCCTCCTCGTAGACGTGAGCTTCACGCTGCATGCAAGAAAAGATGAGGCGACTGTGAAATTGTTCGGTACAAAGGGCGGTCTCGAAATCGACCCTGAGATCTACATTGCTACGGAGAAATATGACACGATCTTGAACATCAAACCTCAGACGGATGCAGCTAGCTTCGACTTCGGTCGCGCGTTCCAATCGGAGATCGATAACTTCATCCGCTGCGTCAAAACAGGCGAAGAGCCAATCAGCCCTGTGGAAGATGGCGTAGAGATCATGAAAATTCTGCGCGGTATCTACGAATCCGCTGAAAAAGGCATCGAAATCCATTTTTAGAGGTAGTCAAAAAGTCAACATACTTATAAAAGGAAGTGTACGAGATGAAACTCGGATTAAGTTCATATAGTTTATATCAAGCCATGCAATCCGGTCAGCTGACCATGCTGCAAGCCATCGAATGGGCAGCAGATCACGGCGCGGAACACATTGAGATCGTTCCCCTCGGCTTCGATCTGAACAAGAACCCAGAACTGATCGATGAGATCCGCCAGACGGCAGAAGCGAAAGGCATCGAGATCTCGAACTATGCGATCGGCGCGAACTTCATTACGGATGACGAAGCTGCTTATGAAGCGGAGATTGCTCGTGTCATCAAAGAAGTCGATAACGCAGCTGCGCTCGGCGTGAAGCTGATGCGCCATGACGTGGCAAGCCGCAGCGACATTTCCATCAATAACTTCAACGCGGATCTGCCGAAGTTGGCTGACGCATGCCGCCGCATCGCGGATCATGCCGCGCAATACGGCATCACGACAAGCGTCGAGAACCATGGCTACTACATTCAGAACGCAGATCGCGTGCAAGCGCTCGTGCATGCCGTTGACCGTCCAAACTACCGCACGACGCTCGATATCGGAAACTTCATGTGCTCCGACGAAGACTCCGTTGTTGCAACGAAGAAGAACATCGGCATTGCTTCGATGGTTCATATTAAAGACTTCTATCTCCGTCCTGCGGGTCAAAATCCTGGCCGCGGCTGGTTCACGACGTCGTCCGGCAACTACCTGCGCGGTGCAATTGCGGGACACGGCGACATCAAGATGCGCGATGTACTTCGCGCTGTGAAGCAATCCGGCTATGACGGTTACCTCTCGCTTGAATTCGAAGGAATGGAAGAATGCCGCCAGGCTTCGGAGATTGGCCTTGAGAACATCCGTCGCATTTGGGATGAAGTATAAATCATAGTAACTATCGTTTGCCTTATGATGTAGTGAAAAGGAGAGATCAATATGGGTATTCCAAATAAAATCGGCGTCATCGTCGATAGCTTCCAAGTTGGCGTACGCGAAGGCCTCGTCAAAGCTAAAAATGTCGGCGCTGACGGCGTGCAAATCTATGCGGTCAAAGGCGAGATGGATCCGGATAACCTATCCACCGCGCAGCGCAAAGAGTTGAAAGATTACATCGCATCGCTCGGACTTGAGATTTCCGCACTTGTCGGCGACCTAGGCGGTCACGGCTTCCAAGACAAGAACGAGAACGCATGGAAAATCGAAAAATCCAAACGCATCCTCGATCTTGCCGTTGAACTCGGCACGAACGTCGTCACGACGCATATCGGGATTGTGCCGGACGATACGAACAGCGAAGTCTACCACGAAATGCAATCAGCATGTGAAGAGCTCAGCCGTTATGCGACGAGCGTCAACGCGTACTTCGCGATCGAGACGGGTCCTGAGCGCTCCGCTCACCTGCGTGACTTCCTTAATACGCTGAGCACGAACGGTTTATCCGTCAACTTCGACCCAGCGAATATGGTCATGGTGACAGGCGATGATCCGGTCGAAGGCGTACACAATCTGAAGGATTACATCGTGCATACACATGCGAAGGACGGTATTCGCCTGCAGGAAGTGGATCCGCGCCTGATCTATGGCGCGCTTGGCTTCGAGCCGCTCGATCATGAGAAAATCGCGAAGATGGTCACGGACGGCCAATTCTTCCGTGAAGTGCCGCTTGGCGAAGGTAAAGTCGCATGGCCGGCATATATTCAAGCCTTGCAGGACATCGGCTACACTGGCTACTTGACGATTGAACGTGAAGTAGGCACGAACCCTGAAGCAGACATTGCGAAGGCCGTTCAGTTCTTGAAGCAATTCAAGTAAGATGCCAAAGACCCTTCCGGTTCGAATGAACCATGGAAGGGTCTTCTTATGATTTATAGACAAGTCTAGTCGTTCAGCTTCGCTCGTACCGATGCGAGCTTCTGCGCGACGGAACTGTCTTGATCCCGGCGGTCATCGATCTTCATGACCGTCGATACGCGACCGGCCCCCGCTTGGAACGGACATTCATGCAGCCGGCGCATCGCCTCGAATAGCCGCTCGATCGGACCTTCGATAATCGTCCCCATCGCCGTCATTTCATACGTAATGCCTTCTACCTCAGCCAGCGTCCGCTGCATATCCGCCACATAGCCGCTCAGGCTTGTGGATGCCGTGCCAATCGGGATAACGGTAAGTTCTGCTATAGCCATCGTATGGATCCTCCCTGGTTCATCTTGTTCTCTCTATTTTACACGATATCGCCGATTTACCAAAGGACTACCCTTTAATACTGCCAGCTGCGACGCCCTCAATAATCTTCTTCTGCAGCAACGCATATATGATGATGACTGGCACGATGCTGATCGTGATCGATGCCGTCAACGCGCCATAGTTCATATTGAATTGATCGGCAAAAGCGACAATCGCAACCGGCAAGGTCCTAAGTTGCTGCGTCGAGAGGAACAGATTTGCCATAATGAATTCATTCCAATGGTTGATGAAATTGAGAATAAACACTGTGACCAACGTCGGCATCGTCAGTGGGATCACTACACGTCCGAGCACCCCATAAATCGATAAACCATCTACCACACCGGCTTCTTCCAATTCCCTTGGGATCGACTTGAGGAACGCGGCAATAATGAATACCGTCAGCGGCAGCCCGAAGGTTGTATACGGGACAATGAGCGCAAATGGCGTGTTATAGAGCCCAACATCCTTCACCATAATGTAGAGAGGAATCAGCAAGGAAGCCGGCGGAATCAACAGAGAGAGCAGTAAGAACCCATATACAAGCTGACCAGGACGGCGGAACCGCATACGCGTTAGAGCAAAGGCCAGCGCCGTCGACAACAGAATGGTAAGGACCGTCGCTGTCGCGCTGATATATAGACTATTCAGAAAATAACGCCCGAACAACGCATTGGATAAGGCGTTCGTATAATTCTCGAAGTACCACTGCTGCGGCAGCCCCCACGGGTTCGTCGTAATCTCCGAGTTGTTCTTCAGCGATGCGTTGATGACGAACAACAACGGGTAGAGCACAATCACGACGTAGACGAGCAGCACAACATGCGGAACGATCCTTCGGATCCGATAGCTCATAGTTCATCCGCCCCTCTCCGTACGCGAGTCAGCAGATGGAAAATAAGTGAGATGATCGCGGTAAATAAACAGATGATGATCGAGATCGCATTCGCATAACCAAAGTCACTGTAGGAGTAAGCTTGCTTGTACATATAGGTCGCCATCACCTCAGAGCTGCCGAATGGCCCGCCGTTCGTCATAATCAGCACGATATCGAGCGCCTTCATCGCGCCTGTGATGGATAATAGCAGCACGACAATAACGACCGGACGGATTAACGGTACGGTGAGGAACCAGGCTTTTCGCCAGCCAGTAGCCCCATCCATCGTCCCTGCTTCAAGAATCTCACGCGGAATCGCGAAGATCGCAGCCAGAACGAGCACGATATAGAACCCCGTCCACTGCCATCCATTCGTCACGAGAATGGCAAGCATCGACGTATCCGGATCGCCGAGCCACAGCCTGACCCATGATTCGAGCCCCAATCCCTTGAGTAATTGATTCACAAGTCCCGCTTCCGGCTGGTAGACGAACTGCCAGATGACCGCCACCGAGGCCGTCGACAGAATGCTTGGCAAATAGACTGTGATTTTGTAGAATTCCAACCATCTTCGCACGCCGCTTACGAGGATCGAGATCCATATGATCACCGGGACTTGAATGAAGACGGAGAACAAGACGAAGTACACATTGTTCTTGAGCGCGATCCAGAATTGCTCGTCGCTCAGCGCCTTCGAGAAGTTGTCCCATCCGTTGAATACCGGCTCATTGATCCCATTCCAGCTGGTCATCGAATACTGCAGCGAGCGGAACAGCGGCAAGATGTAGAATGCGGCATAAAGCACAAGCGGCGGGATTACAAAGAGTAGAAACGCCGTATGATTACGGAAAATCCGGTTCATGTTCGGTTCTCCCTTCTTGATCAAAAGAAGCCGGGCATTCCGTGAAGGGAGCGACCCGGCTGCGTTCTATCCATTATTTTTTCGCTGCTGCGTTGTCGGCATCTTGCGCTTTCTGCACTTTCTCCGCGACCTGCTCTGGCGTGGATTTGCCTCCAAGCAGCTCTTGCATCGACGTCTCCAAGGTTACCTTGACTTTCGTCGATACCAAAGAATCAAATGCCGGGAATGCGCCCTTCGCAGAGCCCTGTGCTTCCCCAACGGATTTCACGAGTTCGCTTGCGCCTTGGATGTCAGAGACGCCCTTCATCGCCGGGATCCGGCTCTGCTCGATCAGTGCTCGTTTCTGCATATCAAGGTTGTAGAAATTTTTGATGAACGCTTTAATCGCCTTGAGCTCATTTTCATTCGAGGCCGCCGAGAAGCCATAACCTGCCGACCAGCCGCCGTTAATGAAGCCGTCCCCTGGACCGCCGACATCCGGGAAGCGATAGAACCCGGCGACATCCTTCACCGTAGATGTCTCACCAACAATCGCGTTGATGGCCCAGCTGCCGTCAAATAACATCGCTGCTTTGCCTGTATAGAAAGCGGCTTGACCTTGGGCATACTTGAGTCCCAATACGTTCTTGTCAAAGTACCCTTTGTCTTTCAATTCTTTGACCCGTTTGAGCGCTTCCAGGACAGGCGGATCCGTCCATTTGGTCGTGCCTGCCGCGAATCCCTCTTGAAGCTCTGGACCGCCAAGACCAACGAACATGGAGTTCAGGATCATATTCACCGACCAGCCATCCGCTGCCCCTGCCCCAAGCGCAATCGGCGTGATGCCTTTCGCTTTGAGCGCTTCGCAGACTTTCAAGAACTCATCATATGTCTTCGGCACTTGCACACCTGCGTCTTCGAACATTTTCTTGTTATAGAAGAAGCCTTCAATGAACCCTGCATCCGGTAAGCCGTAAATTTTCCCGTCAACCGTGAATTCCCTTAAGTTAAAGAAGGCATCCGATAGGCCAAGCTCCGACATGATATCGTTCAATGGCAGCAACCTACCTGCTGCTGCGTAGCTCTTCGTATCATCGCCGCCGAACAGACTGAAGATCGGAGGCTGGGTTCCGGCTTGCATCTCGGCCTTTAGCTTCACGTTCCGGTTGACCGTATCCTCAACACCGTCGAGCTGGAACTTCAGACCAGGTACATCCGCCTCTGTCTTCTTCACCACATCCTCAAGCTGCTGCAGCGTCTTCTTCGCCGTATCGCGTACATTGATATGCCGCAGAATGACGCTGAATTCTTCCACCTTCTCAGGCTCCGGCTTTACCTCTGGTGCAGGCGTCGGCGTCGTTGGCGTCGTCGTTCCTCCTTCCGTTTTCTTTTCTCCTTCCGTCGTCTTGCTGCTGCCGCATGCTGACAATGCAAGCGATAATGTCAGCATCGAGATCAACAATAGTGTCAGGCCCTTCCTTCTCTTCATGTGCACCCCTCCGTTATATTCAGTAAATCATGGACAAGGAGGCAGGCCGAGCAGGCCTGCCCTCGTGTCATTACATGAATATTAAAGACATGCACAATCTAGCAGGGATAAAAATCTATAAAATGGGATAAATACCTATTGTTACCAAGTTTGTTTCTCCAAACAAATCACTCAAGACCGCCCAGTATACACCAGACGGTCTTGTAAACACGTACAATTATCACATTACTTCGATGACTTCCATGCTTCTCCCTGCTCTTTTTTCACATAAGCGTGATTCGTCGATGCCTCTTGAATATCGCCGTAAGTCCAGCTTGCCTCAGCCACATCGTTCCACTTCTTCGGCGCACCTTGTAGCGGACCTCTATCTAGCAAATGGTTGATGAGGACGACGGCCTCTGCACGCGTCAACGCTTGAGCTGGACGAAACGTACCATCTTCATAGCCCTTCATTACGCCGGCAGTGCTCACTTGCTCAATCCATGCTTCAGCCCAGTGTCCCGCCGTGTCTGGGTATTTGGCAGTCGGGACTTGCTTCTTCTCGTCCTTCAGCCTTGCAGCGACACTTGCCATTTCAGCACGCGTCATCTGTGCGTCCGGACGGAAGCTTCCATCCAGGTAGCCGCTCATGATGCCCATGCGCGTCGCGTGTTCAATCGCGTCATGTGCCCAATGCGATGCCAGAACATCTGGATACACGACTCTCGTATCCTTCATCGGCTTGTCGAACACGCGGACGAGCATCGTTGCCATCTCCGCTCGCGTAATGGAGCGATTTGGTCCGAACGTGCCGTCAGGGTAACCATGGATGTAGGCCTTATGCTTCTTCGCCAGCCCATTCATATCAATCACTGTAAAGGTGCTGAACTTCTGAATGGTGAACCGGATACCAAGCTTGCCCTTCTTGTCGTATGGAACAATCTCTCCTTGTACGACTTCCTTCTCGCCATCGCTATGCTCGATGAAAATACCCAATTGATCAAGCTGTTCTTGCTTCACATCCTGTGGCAATGGCAGTACGAGCGTTACCGGTCGGCTCTGCATATTCGTCTCAATCGTCATTGGACGTCCCACAACCGTGATCGAAGCGTTCCCCGCGTATTCGCGCACGACTTGCTCGGTTTTCGCACGCTGCTCGACAGCCTTGCGTTCATTCTCCTGCTTGATCGGCACCAAGCGGAAATAGACATCATCCGTTAATCCAGCCAAGGAGGCGTTCGGAATCGCAATGCGTGCGTTTGGCGTCACGAATTCGAGGTCGATTTTGTGCTCCAAGAGCTTTGCAATCGACGCTCTCGGCAGCTTGATCTGCAATTCTGACACTTCATCCTTCACATCCGGAATGACGATCTTTGCCGAGGTCGATTTAGCTGCAGCCAGTTGTTCGATTGTCTTGCCTACCTGCTCCTGCGTATAGATGACTTCGTCCCGCTTGCGACCGTTCAAATCGGTCGTGCGTTTGATGACCGCTTTGGAGACGATATCTCCATCGGATTTCCCATTCTCGACATCGACGGTGATCAGCTCTTCCGTCGGTTGCGGACGACTTGGACTCGTGGCGTCGCCGCTGCTGCTTGGATTTCCACCTGGCGTAGGCGCAATCGGTGTCCATACCGCGTATAGTGTGATGTTGGTTGTACCCATCGTTAATGTTGCGTTCGGGGCATACGTTGTTCCCTTGCCATCAGCCTGTGTATTCCAACCGCCAAAAGTATAACCTGTCTTCGCGAGATTACCGGTGTTCGGGAGCACCGTGATAGGGCTGCCTTTAGGCACCGGTTCGCTTGTTGGCGGCACGCTCCCTGAGGTATGGCCGTTGCCATTGTAGGTCACATTGAAGACAGGAATGCGTCCAGCAACGTAAACGCGGCTTCTCTCCGCTCCTGATTCCGTCCAGGTCACAAACAGATGATCGCTATAAGAGACGAGATCCGGTTTAAGCATTTCACCATAGGCTAGGCTATCCCATGCCAATCCACCACCATCGATATCCACCCATTCCGATCCGGTGTACGCTTTAACACGGCCAAACCCGCTGTCCGGATGATTCGTCCATTCGCCCCATCCAATGTACAGCTTACCATCGACTTCCAGCATCTCAGGATTATAGAGCTCCATATCTTCGCGCTCCTGCTGCACCGCGCCGCCGGGAACAGGGCTCCAATTCGATCCGTCCCAAAGGTAGGCATTAAGCATATCGCGATCATTCTTCTTACTAGCCCATGCGGCATAAAGTTCGCCATTCATCTGCGCAAGCGAAGGATCGAACAATTCATCTTCATCTGTCGCTTGAATTTCATTGAACGCCGCAAGCGTTAGCTTCTCTTCGTCCAGGACATTGAAGCGTAGTTTGCTTACCCCATCGTACGTATTCGCCCATGTCGCAAGTAACATCGAGTCGCCGGTTAGCCCCTTCATGGATAGAAACTTCGGATGAATCTGGTTGCCCTGATGGAGGAACGTATCCTCCTCGATCTTCACATCTTCCCACCGCGACCCATCATACCGTTTCATCACGATCTGCTTCGTGTATGCCCGTAGATCAAAATCATATTCTGACGATTCTACCCATATCGCATATAAATGATCGCCATGCGCCATCAAGTTGATTGCCGAAGGCTCAACATTGTTCGGATTCGACAACACTTCGCTCCCGTCGGGCCCTGCTGGAGTCCATGATGTGCCATCCCATTGTTTTACATGAATCTGACGCTTCTCGATCCAAGCGGCAATGAGTCGGTCCTTGTATGATGTCAGTGCAATCGAATCTACGTGCGCATCTGGATCCGCGTTCAGTCCTTGCCCTATGAGATGCCAGGACCGCGACTTCGCATCCCACTGCTTCACGTTCAACTTTCTCGTGTAGGATTCATCATTTTCCGTCCAAGCCAAGTAGAGGCGATCTCCGAGCACTGCAAGCTTGGATTCCGCTGTGTACGCAGCAGGGTTAAGATTCTCTCCTTCTAGATTGTTCGGAACGAACTCCGTCGTGTTCAGCGCCCATTGCGCATAGAGATGCACATTTCCTTGCAATACCATGCGATCGTCGCGTTGATAAGTCGTTCCTTTGCCGTCAGGGTCCGAATTCCAGCCTGTGAATCGGTAGCCCGGATTCAGCATACTGATGTTCGTGCTGACTTCCACTTCATCGCCAATATCATATTTACCGCCATCCGTTACACCCACAGCATCCTTGGACTTGTGGTAATAAAGATGATACCCCTCGTAGCGAGCCACTTGGATTCGGTGATCCGGGTCTTCCCATGCGATATATGCGTCGCTCTCGTTAGGCTTACCGTACGCCGCAAGCACGGGCTTCGCATTCGGTGCTGCGCTAATACCTTGCTCGCCAATCGATGTCCAATTCCAAAAATCATTATTCTTCTGCTTCACGATCCTTAGAACAATTTCATCCAAAGCCAATTGCTCATTCCATGCCGCATAGCGAACTTGATCAATTTCGGCAAGATCCGGGTGGCCAGCTGCATCAAAAGCACCTTGCGGGATCGGATTCGTCGTGGTCCATCTATCATAAGTATTCTGCATATACTGAACATCTTGATCAATGATCATCGCATCCAACCCATTATTCGTGCCTAACGGGGCATAAGACTTGCCTGGCGTCGCAACGGACGCCCCCAGTACTCCCCATTTCACGCATCGGCTCACGATCTCTGAATCACTCTTCCAGAGATAACAAATGTCATTGGTATACGGAAATGAGACGACCTGCGGTTCATACCCATTCGCCTGATTAAGCGCATTCCCCTGTTCAATCGGGTTCCACTGCATCCCATCGAAAGCGATACCTTTAATCCAGTGTTTAGCTCCTTCGGCTTCCTCCCATACGATAGCCATTTGCCCATATGCGTTGCTTACGATATCCGGATTCTCGGCATTCGCATGAGCAGGGTATTGCATACCTAATTGTCCCTGCGGTTCAGCAGACACCCAATTGCCATTCTCCAGTTTTTTCAGATGGATCATGGATTGTCCCCACATCGTCTCGCTCCAGACGACATAGAGCTGATCATTGAACACGGTCATTCGAGGCGTATTCGCGTCTTCCTGTTTATTTACGTTCAAGGCGTCACCTACGGACTCCCAAGCTCCACCATTATACTTTTTGACATAGATCTGACTTTTCTGATTCGTCGCATCGCCCTTTTCAGACCATACCGCAAACAACGCATCGCCCCATTGCAGCATATCCGGCGCAGTCGCTTCCGAATCAGGGAAATGATTCAGCATGCCCACGGAAGACCAGCTTTGAGGTAAATTTACTCCAGGGGATCGCATGTTACGCAGCTTCGGTTTCGCTGGCATGGCCGCATCCGTCACCGTCACATAACCGGGGATCGTATTCACGGTGTACTCACGAGCTTGCGCGTTCGTAACACGGAAGGTTTCCGGTTGAATACGGATCGGTGTGTCCCCCAGCGATGCTGTGCCCTTAATCTGGAATTTTAGGATATTCACAACCTGATTCAGGGCCATTGTTGCATCCTGCTCCTGAGACCATGCAGCATGCGCCGTTCCTTCACTAATCATTTGCAAGTTGAAGGTGCCTCCGATTTGGTTCGCCATGCCGAGCAGCTCGAGTGCTTCATGATCATAGGTAAAGGTCATCTCATAAGAGCTAATCGTCCCTCCTGCAGGGAAGGTAATCGGCACTTCAACCTCTTGATATACTGCCCCAGTCACGCTGCCAACGGCGGCTGTTATCGATTCAACCTGCGGTGCTGCATCCGGGTTCGCGAATGCTTGTCCGCCGTACGGGATCATAAGACATATCGCCAGCACGATGGATAAGAGCGGTCGAAACCTTGCTGTGTTTGTCCGTTGATTCGGGTGAACATTCCACGACATTGATATTTCCATCCTTTCCCACACTTCGTTGTATTGGTGACATTTTAACAAAACCCTCTCTCAAAATTCTCACAAATTGTCGTATCGTGTCGATGAATGACCAAACATGAGAAGAACCGTCCAGCTTATCACTGGGCGGTCCCTTTAACCTTATATACCTTTACCTCTCTTCACCCACCATCCTATCATCATGGATATTTGCAGGATAGAGGACCTTCACGACGGCAATTTTCCACCTATAGTGGATATCTGCACGAACTTTCCCACTAGAAGTCACTCTGATGGCGAATTCGACACGCTATCGTGTATGAACTCCAACATAGAACACGATGAAGTCAAAATGGCGCTCCTACACTGTATGAAATCCATTGTAGCCTCCTACTCAACACATCTAAGAAGAAAGACTTCGCCGCCACACATTATCTTTCAAAGGAAAAAGCAGGAGCCCCAGCCCCTGCTTCTCATCATTATCCATATACGTTAAATCCCAGCCAGCACTTGATACCAAACGCCGCGCTTGGAATACAGCTTCTCCCGTACTTCCTTCCAACCGCCTAAATATTGAATATCGAATAATCCTGCCGGCGTTGCATACCGATCTTTGACTGCCGCATAGACCTCTGGATTCACGGGTCTAAACCCGGCATCCGCGAATGCCTTCTGCGCCTCGTCTTGCACGAGATAATCGATGAAGGCTTCAGCAACTTCCCTCGTTCCGTGCTTATCGACGTTCTTATCGACGACCGCTGCCGGATTCTCAATGCGAATCGTATTCGTCGGCACAACGATATCATACTTCTTCCCTTGCCCAATGCGTGCGAGGAGTTCGTTCTCATACGTCACAATAACATCTCCAACGCCGTATTCGAACGCAGCCATCGATGCGCGTCCGCTCTTATCGAGCGACTCAATGTTCTGATGCACGCGTTCCAGATACTGCTTGGCGAAGGCAGGGTCCTTCGCGCCCTTGGCTTCCGAAGCCTTGAGACCCGCGCCATAGATCGCATTGATATCCCACTGTGCGCCGCCGGATGTCTTCGGATTCGGGTACAGCACCTTAACCCCCGGCTTCATCAGGTCCTCCCAATCCTTAATCCCGAGCGGATTCCCTGGACGTGTACCGAGCACCACGATCGAATCCGTGATCATGCCTTGATTCGCACTCTTCTTCCATTCGTGCGTGATCAATTTAGCCTTCGTTAATTTGTCGATATCGCCTTCCATTGCGAGCAAGGTAACATCGGCCTCGAAGCCGCCGACAATCGCTCTCGCCTGCGTTCCTGAAGCCTCATAAGACTCTTGGAACGTAACGCGCTGGCCCGTCTTCTGGAGCCAATACGCCTGGAACCCCGGCAAAATATTCTGCAGCGCATCTTTCACCACGCTATAAGCGCCAATCACGAGTGTCACCTCTTGACCTTCAGCCGACGATTTCGGTGCGGCCGCAGCGCCGGCCGTCGAAGCCGAAGGCTGTGATGCGCCGCCGCAAGCCGTCGTAAAGGCGCTAAGCAGGCAGATCATTATGAGTAATATCAGCGCAGAGCGCGCACGCTTCGGTTGCATCACATTTCCTCTTTTCTCGGTTGTATTGGAGGCCTCATCTAAATATGAACCGGCATCGGATCAACCTTCATCCGATTCTCCATCATCCAGCTGTCCTGATCATTAAACAGATAAGCACGATGAATCAGCACATGGATCTCATCCCCTGGATGCAGCACTTCCTTCTCCAAAGAACGATACGTAATCAACGTATGCTGACCAACCACCACTTCAACCATCCATTCACTGCCGCGGAAATGAATATGCTTAATACGCCCTCTCTCCGTCGCAGAAGCAATCGGGAACTCCTGCCGACTGCCAATCTCGATATACTCCGGACGAATGAGCGCTTTGGTACTCGGCCAATGCGCCGCATCCTCGAAGCCTTTTAATTCTGAAATGTTGTCGACGATCGACGACTCACCGATAAAGCTCGCAACGAAAGGCGTCTGCGGCGACTTGTATATATCCCAAGGGGTACCCTTCTGCTCGACACGCCCCTGACTAATGATCATAATCTCATCAGCGACCTCAATTGCTTCATCCTGGTCGTGCGTAACAAAGATCGACGTAATGCCTACACGCTCAATCAGGTCGCGCAACCAAGTTCGTAGCTCCTGCCGAATTTTCGCATCAATCGCGGCGAATGGCTCATCTAACAGCAGCAATTGCGGCTCGGGAGCAAGTGCCCGCGCGAACGCCACACGCTGCCGCTGTCCGCCTGACAGCTGATGCGGATAACGATGTTCGAACCCGGACAGCCCCGTCAATTCGACGAGCTCCATTACGCGTGATTTGATCTGCTGCTTCGATTGCTTCTTAATTTTCAGACCGAACGCGATATTATCATAGACCGTCATGTGCTTGAATAATGCATAGTTCTGGAACACGAATCCAATGCCGCGCTCCTGCGGAGGCAGATCATTGACGCGTCGTCCATGGAAGAGGATATCCCCGGAATCCGGGGATTCGAGCCCCGCCAGCATCCGAAGAATCGACGTTTTTCCGCCGCCGCTCGGACCGAGCAGCCCGATCAAATGTCCTTTTTCAATCGAGAAGCTAACATCTTTCACCGCGTGAAATTGACCAAAATGTTTATTTAATCCCGACACTTCAATATGCATCGTTAATGCACTCCCCTTCTTCTTTTGGCCCATTCCATAAACAACAGCAGCAGCACGGAGAACACCGCAAGCACCAATGCCACGCCATTCGCGGACACCACATTGAAATTCTCGACATCTTGATAGACGAGGGTCGTCGCGGTCTGGGTCTTATTCATCACGTTCCCGGATACGACGAGCACCGCACCGAACTCTCCAAGCGACCTTGCAATTGTCAGTACGACCCCGTAGATCACGCCGAACCGAATGAGCGGCCACGTGACTTTCCAGAATGTCGTCCAGCCATATGCGCCAAGCGTCGAAGCCGCCTCTTCCTGCTGCGTACCGACTTCTTGCAGGACTGGCATCACTTCGCGCACCATCAGCGGAAAAGTAACGAATAGCGTAGCCAGCACCATGCCCGGGAACGCATAGACGATTTTGAAGCCGATCGATTCGAAGAACGCCCCAATGGTCGTACTCGGACCAAGGATCAACACAATCATCAATCCCCCGATGACCGGCGATACGGCAAAAGGTAAATCCACGATGCTATTTAAGAACTGTTTCAGCCGAGAGCCCATCCACGTCCCTCGAACTAAATACATCGCGAGCATGACGCCAAAGATCGTATTCAATAACGTCACGACCACGACAATCCAACCGGTCATCATCAGTGCGTGAATGGCCTCTGGTCTGGTAATCGCATGGATAAGTCCATCAAGCCCTTCCTGCCAGGCACCCGTACCAATTTTAATAAGGGGGACAATTAGCAAGACGATGAATACGAGATAGGTTAGCATGATTAACATACGTCTCACTTGGCATGCCTCCTCATCTGCACCCAGTTCACAAGCCATAAAATAAGGAACGATAACGACAATAATAGAATCGATACCGCTGCTGCACCCTGGGGATTATCACTCTCAACCTCGCCAAAAATGTAAACCGAAGCAATGAGCGTCTTGCCCGGAATATTCCCCGCGACAAGCACCACTGCACCAAACTCTGCCAGCGCACGCGAGAATGCGAGCATCGCTCCACTTAACACGCCTGGAAGAATCGATGGCAAAATGACACGACGAAACACATGGAACCTCGAAGCGCCGAGCAAATAAGCTGCTTCTTCTTCGGATTTATCTAGTTCTTCAAGCAGTGGTTGAATGGCACGAATAACGAATGGAAATGTCACGAAGACCATGGCGATCACGATCGCCGGCTCATGGAATACAATCGGCATACCCAATTGCTCTGCCAATGAACCTACCCAGCTATTCGGGCCGAGCAGCAATAGAATCATTAATCCGCCGACAGCGGTTGGTAAAGCGAAGGGGAGATCCACGAGGCTGTTCAAGAAGGTACGACCTATAAATTGATATCGATTCAATACCCATGCAATCATCGTGCCAATGAGTATATTGATCGCCGTTGCAATCAGCGACAGCTTCAAGGTCAATAGGATTGACTTCCAAGCAAGCGGATCGCTTACGCTATCCGTGAACGCGCTCCATCCGAGCGAGAATGACTTGGTGTATACACCGATAATTGGCAAGGCAATGAGTACGATAAAATACAGCATGACTGTACTCCGAAATCCCCAACTCCATCCTTTGTGACGCAAAATGCCATTCATGCCTAGATCCTCCTCGTGCAGCGAAGTTCATATAATTCCTATTTATTTACTTGGTATTATGAACACTCTACCACTTGTTACCGAATAACGTCAATGACTAAATCTCATATCCGTTTATCAGGTTTTCTAATGCATTCTATTCGTTTTCCTTATGATGTGTGAATGCCTATTATGCTATCTCCACGCAAACATGAAAAAACCGACCACCCTTATCGGGTAATCGGCTGCTATGGTTGAATCGCAGGTGATTCAATGATTTTCAATAATGATTGAATGTGGGATAAGGCCGCGGGCTTTACGTCGTCAAATGAGACGCGATCCTGAATATAATACGAAATGAATCCATGTACGGATAAAAATAGCGTTAATGGGAGCGTAAGCTTTAACGTCTCGGGATGTTTAGGTCCCATACTTTGACGAACGATGACAGAGAACAATTCCAGACTGCGAGCTTGCTCCGTTCTGCAATAAGCCAGCATCTCTTCTTCACGCATGAGGAACATAATCTCATAATGATGCGGCTTCTCAAGACCGAACCGGATTAACTCAAGCATGACATGTTCCAGCTTCGCAATGCCTTCTCCTGGCGCATGGGTATAGACACGTTCCATGACACGGATCAACGCATTGAAATCCTCTACGACGAGTGCATAGAACAGTTCAGCTTTTTCTTTAAAATGATAATATAATGACCCATGGCTGTAACCAAGTTGCTGTCCGATGCTACGCATCGAGATCGCACGATACCCTTTGGTTACGAATAAATGCCGAGCGACTTCCAATATGCGTTCCCGGGTGAGCTCCTGCTCAACTGCTCTTCTCGCCATACCCTTTTCTCCTATTCTCCCTCGATGAAATACACCTGTTCTCCAATCGTTATCAATCCTTGACCTTGCGTTAAATCCGTCATCCATGCGATGAAGTCATCCGTATCCTTCGCCTCTGGCAAGCACCGCAAGGCAACCTTATCGGTGAACGCTGTCTCGCCCATTCGCATGCCGCGATTTCGGAGTTCATTCTCAAGCTTCCCCAGCCAAGTGTATTCCACTTCCACGAATACTTCCTGATGCAGCACCTTCGTAATCGACTCCGCTGCTTCGATCGCAGCCACAGCACCGTCTGTATAGGCCCGGACAAGTCCGCCTGCACCTAACATGATTCCGCCGAAGTAACGCGTCACGACGATGGCAACATTTTTCAAACCTTGATTCTTCAAGACTTCCAGAATCGGCTTTCCGGCTGTGCCGCTTGGCTCACCGTCATCCGATTGCTTCTGAATTTCATCACGCTCGCCGATCATATAGGCGGAACAGTTATGTGTGGCATTCCAGTGCAATTTCTTGATCTCATCAATAAAACGAATCGCTTCATCTTCCGTCGCAACAGGTCTGCCGTAACCGATGAACCGTGACTTCTTAATGACGATCTCCTTACTGCCAAACGCCCTAACCGTCTTATATCGATCTAACATGACTGATCATCCTCTGCTAATACTACAAAAAGAGAAACAATTTGTAGACTTATATATTCCAAGAAAGCAGTCCACGCTGCCGTGAACTGCTTCTTGACATGATCCTTATCTGGTTGCTGCCTGGTTCAAGATTATTCGGAAAGTCTCGATTCGAGCTCCGCTTTTTCTTTTTCATATCCTGGCTTACCAAGAAGTGCGAACATGTTCTTCTTATAGGCTTCTACGCCTGGTTGGTCAAATGGATTGACGCCGGACAAGTAGCCGCTGATACCACAAGCAATTTCAAAGAAATACACGAGCGATCCGAATGCGTAAGGTGTCATATCCGGAATCGTCACGATCAAGTTCGGCACATGGCCGTCTGTATGCGCAAGCATCGTACCTTGGAAGGCCTTCTTGTTCACGAAGTCCATTGTCTTGCCTGTTAGGAAGTTCAAGCCGTCCAAATCATCTGGATCGCTCTCGATCGTAATGTGGGATGGCACTTCTTCCACTTGGATGATCGTCTCGAACAGGTTGCGGGATCCTTCTTGAATGAATTGTCCCATCGAGTGAAGATCTGTCGAGAAATCAACGGATGCCGGATAGATGCCTTTGTAGTCTTTTCCTTCGCTCTCGCCGTACAATTGCTTCCACCATTCGGATACGAAGTGAAGTGCCGGCTCATAGTTCACAAGGATTTCGATCGCTTTACCTTTGCGATAGAGCGCGTTACGAACAGCAGCATATTGGTACGCTTGGTTCTCCGCAACATTCGGGTTGTTATATTCTGTTGCTGCATCGGCAGCACCTTGCATCATCTCATCGATGTTGATGCCTGCTACCGCAATTGGAAGTAGACCAACGGCTGTTAATACGGAGTACCGGCCGCCTACATCGTCAGGAATCACGAATGTCTCGTAGCCTTCTTCATTCGAGAGCTTCTTCAACGCGCCTTTCTCACGATCTGTTGTCGCGTAGATGCGTTTGCGAGCGCCTTCCTTGCCATATTTCTTCTCGAGCAATGCGCGGAATACGCGGAATGCAATCGCTGGCTCTGTTGTTGTACCAGATTTCGAGATAACATTCACGGAGAAGTCGCGATCGCCGATCAATTGAATCAGATGATTCACATAGTTCGAGCTGATGTTGTTCCCTGCGAAGTAAATTTCTGGCGTTTTGCGTTCTTCTTTTGGAAGCATGTTATAGAAGGAATGCGACAGCATTTCGATCGCTGCACGTGCGCCAAGGTATGAACCGCCGATCCCGATGACAACTAAGACTTCGGAATCCGATTGAATTTGCTCTGCGGATTTCTTAATGCGTGCGAATTCTTCTTTATCATAATTAAATGGCAAGTCGATCCAACCTAAGAAGTCGGAACCTACGCCGGACTTATTATGAAGCTGTTCATGAGCAAGACGAATCGGTTCTGCGAAATAATCGACTTCATGTTGCCCTACGAATGCTGCTGCTTTGCTGTAATCAAACTGGATTTTTCTACTCATGGTATTTCCTCCTAGCCATTCTTTTTTTCTCTATAAACTTTCGTCCTTTAAACCGTCACATTATCGGTTAGCATTAGGATACTGGATTTCCGCCAATAATACAAGTTCAGACGATGCACTTCTTGCAACTTTTATCCAATGTAGACAAAACTCGTTTCCTCGAAACTTTAACTATACGATTGTGGTAAAATGATCTAAGCGTTTGACTACAATGTGTAAGGACGAGGTGAGCCTGATGAAAAACATCGGTTTTATTGGACTCGGGACCATGGGGGCCCCGATGGTCGCAAATCTACTAAGCAAAGGGTTTGCCGTAACGGTATATAACCGTACAGCATCCAAAACAGAAGAATCACGTGCACTTGGCGCAAAGGTTGCCAATACACCAGCAGAAGCTGCGCAAGCATCGGATGTTCTCATATCCATTATCAGCAACGATCAGGCAACGGAAGAGGTCTATTACGGCGAAAACGGAATTTTCGCAGGCCTTCATTCCAATCTGACAATCATTGATTGCAGTACGTTGTCGCCTGCGCTCGTGAAGCGTCTATCGAAGGATCTCTCCACGCAAGGCGTACGCTTCCTGGATGCACCGGTTACCGGTAGCAAGCCTGGAGCGGTAAACGGAACTCTCCTCTTCATGATTGGCGGAGAAGAATCCGTCATGCAGCAGCATATGGATGTATTCGAAGCGTTAGGCACGAAATTCTTATACATGGGTGAGAACGGCAGCGGTTCAATCGCCAAGCTCGCACATAATACGATTGTCGGTATTAACAACGTAGCGCTCGCCGAAGGCTTCTCGATCGCAGCCAAAGCGAACCTGCCCATGTACAATTTCATGGAACTCATTCAATCCGGTTCCGCCGGCAGTAAAGCCGCTGAACTCAAAGGCCGCAAAATCATTGAACATGACTTCAGCAATCAATTCTCACTTAACCTCATGCTCAAGGATATGAAGTTGTCTTCACAGCTTACCGATGAGATGCAGCTTCCTACACCGATGCTGGAAGCAGCGAAGAGCATGCTTCAGATGGGACAGACTCAAGGCTTCGGTGAAGAAGACCTGAGCGCCGTCGCCAAAGCCTATGAGCAATGGATCGGCAAACGTATCGGCGACTAGATCGATCATGATTTGGAAAAGGGTGGCTCGTCAAAGGTCCTGCGATGGACTGACGAGCCACCCTTTCCATATTCATGAAACATGTCGGTGGTTATTCTGTGATGTAAGAGCAGCAATAGTCCGTAACGGAAGCAATTTGCAGCTTGAATTTCGCGTTCGCCGGAACGGTGAACTCGCCTTCGCCTTGAATATGAATCCATTCATCGCTGCCAGGAAGCTGAACTTTCAGATCCCCAGCGAGAATTTCCATAATCTCAACGCAATCGGTACCGAACTCGTAATCCCCAGGCAGCATAATGCCGAGTGTCTTCTTCGTTCCGTCTGCGAACAATACGGTGCGGCTCGTCACCTTACCGTCGAAATAAATATTTGCTTTTTTGACTGCAGTTACATTCTCGAATTGTTTACTCTCCGCCATGTCTCTCTTCCCTTTCCCAGGAACCAATATTTAATTCGTGACTACCTCTTATAACAATGCTTTTACTTTGTTAACAACATTCTCAACCGTGAAGCCATATTCTTTGATCACGCGGTCGCCAGGAGCGGAAGCACCGAATGTGGAGATGCCAAGGATATCGCCTTGATCGCCAACATATTTCTCCCAACCCATTGGATGTGCCATCTCGATCGCAAGGCGTGCTTTGACGCCAGGCAAGATAACGGAATCCTTGTATTCTTTGGACTGCTTATCGAATAGATCCCAGCTCGGCATGCTGATAACACGTACTTGAATGCCTTCTTCAGCGAGTGCTTTTTGGGCTGCAACAGCCAATTGAACCTCAGAACCTGTTGCGATAAGTTGAGCTTGCGGCGTACCGCTCGCCTCAGATACCACATAAGCACCTTTCTTGATGCCTTCGCGGGACAATTCAGCCGTTGTCTCCAAGATTGGCAAGTTCTGACGTGTTAACACAAGCGCTACTGGGTTCTTACGGTTCTCAACCGCGTATGCCCAAGCTGCCGATGTCTCGTTGCCGTCTGCAGGACGAAGCACCGTCAAGTTCGGAATAATACGAAGCGAAGCCAATTGCTCGATTGGCTCATGCGTAGGACCGTCTTCCCCTACAGCGATGGAGTCATGCGTCAAGACATAGACCACTGGAAGTCCCATCAATGCAGACAGACGAACTGCTGGACGCAGGTAATCGGTAAATACGAAGAATGTACCGCCGTATATACGAACACCGCCGTGCAGCATCATACCGTTGATTGCCGTTGCCATACCGAACTCGCGAACGCCAAAGTAGATATTACGTCCTGCATAGTTCTCTGCATTGTAGACATCGATTCCTTTGAGGTGAGTCATCGTGGAGCTCTCTAAGTCTGCAGAACCACCCATCAAGTTCGGAACGTTCGGTGCAAGACCGTTCAAGGCATTACCGGAAGCAACACGCGTCGACAACGCTTTGTCTGCTGCTGTATATTTCGGAAGGTCGCGATCCCAACCTTCAGGAAGCTCGCCATTCACGGCTTGCTCGAATTGCTTCGCAAGTTCAGGGTAAGCTGCTTTGTATGCTTCAAACTGCTCATTCCATGCTTTGTTAGTCGCGATACCGCGATCTTTCACTTCTTGGAAATGAGCACGTACTTCTTGCGGTACGAAGAATGGCTCTTCGGAAGACCATCCGTAGAATTCTTTTGTTAATTTCGTCTCGTCAGCGCCAAGTGGAGATCCGTGCGTACCGCCATGGCCGCCTTTACCTTGTTTGTTCGGGCTGCCGAAACCGATGACCGTTTTCACTTCGATCAATGTCGGTTTGTTCAGCTCTTGTTGTGCAGCTGCGATTGCTGCTTCTAGCGCCGGAAGATCATTACCGTCTTCTACGCGAAGCACTTGCCAGCCATACGCTTCAAAACGCATTTGAGCGCTCTCGGAGTTCGATAAGCCTAGTTTACCATCAAGGGAAATATCATTGGAATCGTACAGAACGACTAATTTGCCAAGCTTCAAATGGCCTGCAAGGGAAGCTGCTTCATGGGATACGCCTTCCATCAAGTCGCCATCGCCGCAAATCGCGTAAGTGAAGTGGTCAACAACTTTAAAGTTATCTTTGTTATACGTTGCGCCGAGTTGCGTCTCAGCAAGCGCCATACCGACAGCCATCGCAATCCCTTGACCCAGTGGTCCAGTCGTTGCATCCACGCCTGCTGTGTGACCATACTCTGGATGTCCTGGTGTTAAGCTTCCCCATTGACGGAAATTTTTGATTTCTTCGAGAGGAAGATCATAGCCGCTCAAGTGAAGCAAGCTGTACAATAACATGGAACCGTGTCCCGCAGATAGAACGAAACGGTCGCGGTTGATCCACGTTGGGTTCGCTGGGTTATGGTTCATCACTTTCGCGAATAATTCATACCCCATTGGTGCTGCACCCATTGGCATTCCCGGGTGACCTGAATTGGCTTTCTCGATCGCATCGATCGCTAACGTACGAATCGTATCGATGGATAACTGTTCTACAGACTTATTGCTCGCTGTCATGTTGTGACTCCTCCATTCATTACTTTTAATAATATCAAATTGAGTATATTACATTGCTACTATTGTACCACGTATCTCCGATACATTCCAATCCTCATTTTTTGAGCAAGGAAAATCTGCCCATTGGCCCTTAATATCATAACCACTTTTTGAAAAAAATCCCCTCAATATTGAGGGGATTCCATGTGATGTCTTTAGTTGAAAACAACCGTTTTATTCTGATGTACCAAGACGCGGTCTTCAATATGCCAATGTACGGCACGCGCGAGAACGACGCGTTCAATCGTACGCCCGATGCGCTTCAGATCATCCACATCATCGCTGTGGCTTACGCGCTGCACGTCTTGCTCGATAATCGGGCCGCCGTCAAGCTCTTCCGTTACATAGTGAGCCGTTGCGCCGATAATTTTGACGCCGCGCGTATAAGCTTGCGCATAAGGCTTGCCGCCGACAAAGGCAGGCAAGAACGAGTGATGGATATTAATGATTTGGTTCCGATAATGCTCTATAAATTTCGGAGAAATGATCTGCATGTATCTCGCCAGAATGATCACGTCGGCTTTGCCGTCTACGACCTCAATCTGCTTACGCTCCGCCTCCGGCTTATTGTCCTTCGTCACTGGAATGTGGTGGTATGGAATACCGAACTGCTCCACATATTCGCGCATGTCATCATGATTGCTGACAACCATGGCGATATCCGCATCCAAATCTCCCGCTTGCCATTGCCATAGCAATTCCACCAGGCAGTGGTCTTCCTTCGATACAAAGATGGCGAGACGCTTCTTCTTGCTTACTTCGTGGATCCCCCACTTCATCTGGAATTTGCTCGCAATCTCTTCGAAATCTTGCTTCAGCTTCGGCAATACGTTGCTTAGCTGCTGCAGATCAAATTCGATGCGCATGAAGAACATGCCGCCTTCCGGATCCATCGTGTATTGGTCCGATTGTACGATATTGGCACCGTGGTCAAAAAGAAAGCGCGATACCGCTGCTACAATTCCAGCCTGATCCGGGCATGAAATAAGCATTCTTGCTCGATTCTGTTTATCCATCTCTCTACCCTCTGTTTCTATTTATTTAATAAGTTGTTTCCCAGCGAACCATCCCATAATACGTCGATTGATCTCTTCTTCGCTCAGCTCCGGGAACACGCTTGCTTCTGCCACCATATCATAGAGGCGGTCCATCGGTTCGCGAGGATCAGCTTTCTTCGCTTTGGCGTCATTCTTAAGCGTCGTCCACGTCGACAAGACGAACTCACGAGGATCTACCTCTGCTTTGTCATAGAACGCGTGCAGTCGCTCCACGTCCGCCAGATAAGCTTGTCCAAAGCGCTCTCCAATATCACCGCGGAGAAGCGCGATTTCGGCTTCATACATCGGACGTTGTTTTTTGTCGTCTTTCCCGATCCAAGGCGTCTCCAGGATGAACGGTCTGCCAGCCAACGCTTCATGGGAGATGACGCGTTTCATGGCATCATAGCCGATCCAGCCTGCCCCTACCGGAGCATGTCTGTCTTTTCCTGCGCCTGTCGGATTTTTACTATCATTCATATGAACGACGGCGATGCGATCCAGACCAACCACTTGATCGAACTTCGTCAGCACGCCGTCCAGGTCGTTCACGATATCGTAGCCCGCATCGTGAATATGGCATGTATCCATGCAGACCGTCAAGCGGTGATTGTCTTGTACCTTCTCAATGATCGAGGCAATCTCCTCGAAGCTGCGTCCGATTTCTGTCCCTTTGCCTGCCATCGTCTCGAGCGCAATGTTCACGTCGAGCTCTTTCGTTCCGTTCAGTACCAGATTCAAGCCTTCCGCAATGCGGTTAATGCCGTACTCCGGGTCTTTCTCGGTATATGCCCCTGGATGAAGGACGATATTGCGAACGCCGATCGCTTGGGTCCGGCGAATCTCTTCCTGTAAGAAGTTCACCGCCAGCTCGAACGTATCCGGCTTGTACGACCCGAGGTTAATAATATATGGCGCATGCACGACAATCTCATCGATGCCATGCTGCCCCATTACATCTCTACCTTCAGCAATGTAGAGCGAATCGATCGCTTTACGGCGTGTATTCTGCGGTGCGCCTGTATATATCATGAATGTGCTTGAGCCGTAGGAAATCGCTTCTTTTGCAGCCGTGAGCAAGCCTTTGTCTGAAAATGATACGTGTGATCCGATTTTCAACATCATTCATACCCCTTTTCCAAATAATCAACCCTTATTTTACCTTGAATATCGTCATAAAGCTAGAAATACGTTATAATTCTTAATATCCAATATTGCTCTATTTTCGGGCAATGCAATGCATTTACATAACGGTGGGGTGACGATGGTAGTGCAATCTACAATATTTTTCGCTGCAGCAGACAATATGCCAGGCACGGGTTATATGCGTTTTATCGCAATCTGGACGTTTGTGCTGATTTTCTTTATGTCGATCGGCGGATTTTTCATGTTCCGCAAATTCTTCAAGGTGCTCCCGAAGCAAGATGGGAAATCGAAATTGGATTGGCAGAATCACTGGGTGGATGCAAGCCGTCATCTCTGGACAGAAGACTCCAAAACATTTCTCGATCTCCTTGTGTCGCCTGTGCCAAATGCATTCCGCGATATTGCGAAGCATTCCATCGCAGCGAAGATCGGCCAGATCGCTGTGGAGAGCGGTGCGACTGAAGTTACACGCGATCATTGCCTCCAAGGCTATATTGAAGCAACGCCGAAGCGCGACTATCGCAGCTTAATTTCGTTCTTGGACAAACATCAAATTGACTATCAACCTTATAAACATCTATTGAATAAATAAATGATTGGGCGGGGGAGAGGAAAACGATGAAGATCGCGATATGTGGAGGAACGGGATTCA
Organism: Paenibacillus guangzhouensis; assembly: GCF_009363075.1. Classification (NCBI taxonomy): domain Bacteria; kingdom Bacillati; phylum Bacillota; class Bacilli; order Caryophanales; family Paenibacillaceae; genus Paenibacillus; species Paenibacillus guangzhouensis. The sequence goes on from NZ_CP045293.1 coordinate 4,226,252, forward strand.
TTGGAACGGCCCTGACAACCTATTGGCTGAATCGGAAGGATGAAGTCATTATTATAACGCGAAGAGTTCCTGAAGGGGCCAAGGCTAACCCACGTGTTCGATACGTGACATGGACGCAGTTAGATACAGAGCCTCAGCTCATCTCTGGGACGGACGCCATCGTGAATCTGACCGGCGAATCGATCAATCAGCGCTGGACGGCGAGTGCAAAGGACCGTATACTCCAATCTCGATTGCAGGCTGCTGCGCGCGTCGCCTCACTAGTTCAGTCACTCGATCCGAAACCCTCGGTCGTTGTGAATGCATCGGGCATTTCGATTCATGGTACATCTGAGGTGGAGGTCTTCGACGAGACGAGTCCCCACCGTATCACCGACTTCCTTGCCGACGTCGTGGAACGATGGGAACAAGCCGCGGATGCGATTCCTGTGGATCGTCTCGTGAAGCTGCGTGTGGGTTTGGTGCTGGGGAATCATGGCGGAGCCTATCCGCTCATGAAGCTGCCTTACTTGCTCGGCGCAGGTGGCCGCGTAGGCAGCGGGAGGCAATGGTTCTCGTGGATTCACCTCGAGGATATGGTACGATTAATCGACTTCTGCATCCGACATGAGACGATTACCGGACCTGTCAATGCAACCGCGCCAAGACCCGTTCGAAATGATGAATTTGGGCGTACGCTCGGCAAGATTTATCATCGGCCACACTGGTTCCCTGTCCCTTCCGTCCTCTTCAAGACATTGTTCGGCGAACTCTCCATTCTCTTACTCGAGGGGCAGCAAGTGTTGCCAAATGCAGCGTTACAGCAAGGGTTTGAATTTCGATATCCGACGCTTGAGACAGCACTCACTGCATTGAAGAACGATAAATCCTATTAAGTTATGCGAAATACATATTCCGACTCCGCAATCTTAAAACAATCCCCATCCTTTAATGGATAAGGCGTATACGGCACCATCGGCTCCTCAAGCAGCCGGGTGCCGTTTTTGGATCCAAGATCTTTCAGTTGATACCCTTCCTCTGTCCGAATAATCTCAACATGAGAACGAGAAACGCCAGCTGAGGAATCCTGATAATGCGCAACATCCCCGCTTCGACCAATGATAAAATGATTCTGATTCACGAGGATACGTTCATTCTCGCCATGCCCTGACAGCCGTCGTTCCAGGACAGGTTGCTTCACCGTCGTTGGCGCAGCCAGGACTTCGGTCTGTCCGTCATGCAGCATTACGGTTGCTTCATATTGCGAGCTATGGTTCACAGCTGCAGCTGGAAATCCTCTTCTTGACTTGAGGCTCTGCTCATCCTGTATCGGTCCTTCCATCAGCGCTCTCGCTTCCTGCCCTGCTGCCCGCAGCCCACTGGTCAATCGATCCGCTGTAAAAGCAGGTGCTTGGAACAACAGGCCCGACGCGTCATCGTCCTGTCCGTTCCAACGCCACGAATTCGCATTCAACGTACGGCTATCCGCCATCCCTGCTTCTACGGCAAGCGGTGTCTGCCTCTTGAACAGCCACGAAGGACGATACCCCCGCCAAGCTAGAAAAGCAGCATCCCCCAGCAGAACCGTAAGCCCTACGGTAATATAAAACATGCCTTGGATAGAAGCATACGCCTCATAAAGAAATTTCCATAACAGGACAATGACCAACAATATGCCGCCGATCATATAAACCGTATGTTTCGATGCAGCTGGCATGGGTGAAATGACCTCATCCTCTGCTTCTAATTGCTCTCGGGCACGATCTGCTGTTGGGTAATGCGGCTCCATCCGATTGTTCATTCCCTTGTTCAATGTCTGTGCTGCATTAGCTGTAGATTGAACCGACTCGCGTACTGGTGGAAATTCGTTCGACGCCAAAGCAGGCTGACGATCGACACGTATGGCGTGATCTTGTCGCTTCGTCGTCGGCACGCCTTCCTCATTCGTCAGAAGCTGAAGAAGCAGCGACTTCAATCCTTGGAGACTGAAATGGTCTTCATGGCAATAATGAATCAGCTGCTGAATGCCTTTGCCCGTGAGCTCCGTTACGGAGGCCATAAACAACGTCAACATATTGCCTAATCGATGCGGCAGCGATTCTGCCTGAATGGATTCCTGCGTCGGTACATAACACAACCACAACGAGCCCATATCCAAGGACCCTTCCACGAACATATAATCGGCGTGAAGAATATATTGTTCTGGTCGCAGCATATATCGCCGACTATCGTCCAGAATCGTTACAAGCTGCATGAGAAGCGTATAGTACGTCGTAAGAGACAACTTCTCACTACGAAGACATTGCGACAGCATTCTTTTGCCGGAGATGTTGTAACGAAGCTGAATCTGAAGATCCAGCTCATGCATATGCAATGGAATGAACTGCGGAATCGCCTGAGATTGAATCATTTTCACTTCGAGGCGCGCCATGTGACCAGCCTTTAACCCCTCTGCTCTCTCTAGAATCATCCACGTCGAGCCATCTTGAATAAATCGAACCCCAAAGTCTATCATCCACATCCTCCTCTCCTATCAGGGCATATATAGAAATGCAGTTACCGCGCCAGGCAGCACAGCATACATAAATGGAAACTTCAGCATCTTCCCCTCTTCAAACGATATCCACGTTTTGCGTCGAACTAACATGATAATCAATGCAATCGCCCCAGCATATAACACCGAATACATGAGAGACTGAAGCGTAAATTGCAGACCCGTTACTGCGCCAAGTGCAGCGAATAACTTTACGTCTCCGGCCCCAACCGCTCTGAACAAATAGAGCACGAATAGAATGGCAAAGCCGGCCCCTGCACCATATATTGCATATAAAAATCCAGTCCAGCTATCCGTCGCGACATGCAGACCCACCCCAAGAATGGCTATCGGTACCGTCAATCGATTCGGGATTTTCGAACGCGTCACATCTGTATAAAAAGCAATACATAAATAAATTGCGCATAATACTTCTACGATGATCGTCAACCTTTGTCCTCCTTCATCGATTCTTGGACCCCAACCTGCATCTCTGTTTTCTGACCATCTTCCGTCTCGATGACAATCTGCACCGTACTTCCCTTGGTCGTATTGCCGGATACGCGCCATGTCCACGCCACGTTGCCCTCCGCATCGGCGGTCTTCTCGCCCAAATATTTCGCCGTACTCTTCCCGCTCTTATAATAGACGACCACTTGCACCTTCTGATTTGGCTGTACTTTCACTCGTACCGTCGCGTTCGACCCGGGCTTCATCGGATTCGGTTCCATCCCGACGATTTGCGGCTGACCCGTTGCCCCCTCTGAACCCGTCCCTGCACCTGCGCCGGATGTATCACCGATCCATGCCCGTTCAGCCGCTCTAGTTCGTATAACCAGTTCCGTATTCAGAAACGGAATCCGCATCGGCATCGTGTACGAGAGCTCTAAGGCAACGAAGACATTCGACTTCGTCTTCAAGTTCGGAAAAGCAAACCGTGTTACATGGATTCGATCTTCACGCAGCGTGGCCTCTTGAAGGTATGGCTTGAGCAGCGGCTTCACGAGCGTATCCCCTGCGGCTTGATAAATCGCATCTTCTGTACGGCGATACAGCTCGGTATTCTTCACCCAGTCGCCAATCGGTGGTGGCAGAATCCGGTCATACGTCTGCGCAACCTCTTCCATCGTCAGTGATCCTCTATTACCTGTCTCGGTCCCTGAATCTGCGGCCACGCGATCCATGACAATAGAAACTGGATACAGATGGGCAGCCAGCTGTTTAGCCGTATTCGAGACGGTTAATTGCAGTGCCATCAAGGTATATACCATCTGGATCATATAAATTAGAAAAATAACAAAGAACAAAAAGATCGGCAGAACCATGGCAGCCTCAACCGTCATGCTCCCATGCTCTTGGTGCCGCATCTTCTTATAGAGTTGCTGTAGCATGCTTCGCCTCCTTGGGAACAGCCATGGAAAGTTCTTAATAAGTAAAAGCAGCTGATTTGGTTACATAGTAACGGCTCCCCTCCACTTCGCCTTGCGAGATCACCTGCGTAAGCCGCAGTGTCTTCATGACGCCAGGTAAGAACCAGAGCCGAATGGACGCCCTGACATCTCCAGCAACTGTCGTCGCACGTTGATTCGGATTAATGTTCGTATTGAATTGGATGACGGCGAGCATACGGGACATCATCGAAGTGTTGCGGCTATGCAGCATGAGGAACATTCGAAGATAGTCTTTGTACGTCAGACGCACCGGTACATATTTGGACAGCTCGATATCACCCTTGTTCACCAATTCGAGCATATCCTGAACGGCATGTTCAACCCCATAGAGAATCGCAGCAGCTAAAATTAAGAGTGGATTCCCAAGCTTACTGCATTCCACCAGCCCTTCCATCGTTCGAATCGCAAGTCGAACACTGAAAATCTCACCATAAGATGCCGCTAGATTACTGCCAGGGTGATGAAAACCATAAAGAATATATTCGAGTTCTTGGCTCGGCACTTGCATGGCTCCAACCAATTGATCGCTCATATTATTTGAGGTAAATAGCTCCTTCAGCTTCTCTGGCTCAAATCTCGTAAAGCGATTAACCGCATATTCATTCCGATAGAATTCATCTCGCAAGCCGATCAGCATCCCGGCCATCCCGCCATATAAATCGTCCATCATCGACATGGATTCCTTACTCGCGTCTTCAGGCTGTTCGTTCAGGCTAGATTGACTTGATTCTTGTTCTGCTGCTCTTGCATTGAAGTTCAAATTATCATTGTAATATTGCTGCAGCTGATTGAATTGCTCCTGACCTTTTCGCGCGCCCGCTCCTACTTCCTTTAACTTCTTCAACAACCCTGCAACTTCACCGAGCTTCGCTTTGGATTTGGCCTCTGTCTTCTTTCGCTCGGCATCCGAGCTGCGATAGGCTAGAATAGCCGCTTCACGAGCTTGCAGTACATTTACACCACCGTGCCTTACATAAGCATTCAAATAATCATTAATCGCGTGGCTAAGTCGGATCACGGCTTGCTTCAAAGGATAGGCGCTTCCGCTCGTACTTGGCACAGCCGATGATACGGCTGAATCAAAATCACGACTGACGCGTTCAAATCGCTCGAAAGCCTGCATCTGTCCTTGAACTTCCCGCTCAAATTGTTGAATGAATTCATCTGGGAGTACCAATTGATCCACTTGATTCCGAATATCCTGAATGGTCGACGATGTGTCGCTTGGGAGCGCTGGAAGACCACCATTGGGTGTGCTGCCTGTTCCTACCTGATCGTAAGCTTCTTTGTTCTGCGCCCTTGCTTCGGCGATCGTCCGCTTCATCTGCTCATTGACCGCTCTGATCTCGGCGAATTTCGGCAGCACGGCTTGCAACTTCTCTCCGTGCTCCCGCCGCACACGTTCTACAAGATCTCTAAACTCTCGCAGGAATGAGCGCACATCCGATTCATACCCCCATGTCTCATCCGAATAGGACGGTGATTCATCCTCATCCCGTATCGAGTCCGCATACTTCATCCGTATATAATCTTCATATTGTGCTGCAATATCGACTGCACGGCTAACCGTTCCTACCATCGTATCGGAGATGCTATAATGACCATTCGCACCTACATAGCGGACATCAAAATTGGCACGGGAAACTCGATCGCTAACTTGCTGCTGCGTCCTAAGAACCTCATCTATCAGCTTTTCCCTTGCCTCATATTGCTTCTGGAGTGATACAAGTAACTCTGTAGTTCGCGATGCTTCCTTCATCTGCAGCGACATCGGCTTCAACCGATTGATAATCTCAAGTGTAAAATCAATCGGTGCTTTATATTTCATATCCTCCTGAATCTGACGCTCGAACACAGGATAACGCCCCAGCTGATTACTCCCCTCGATACTCTGCGTATCAGGTGTGGCATCTAGTATTTGGACAGCCACGCCTTTGAGGGATTTCATGCCGGTTGCTTGTTTCACTGCGTCAGCCAACAAGGCATTCGAATCCGCTCCACCTTGGGCGAACAACCCATATTTTTCTTGCAAAATAGGTTCATAACTCGACATTACCGAACGCATACCGGATTTCGCCAGCTGCTCCGTCTGAAATTGAAAAGCAGCGATCCGGGCATAATCAATAAATACCGCAATAAACAAAAATATAAAGGCCACAATCATAATTAGAAATACTGTAACAGCGCCATGCTGCTGATCCCTGAACCCCCGAAAGGGGAGATAAATGCTTGAGGCGCCACTGTTCTTCTTTCGCTGTTTACGCAACTTCTCTCCCCCATGAATACGAATCATACCCCAGTTACTTCCTGCCTTTACTCCGCTGCTGCTCAAGCACTTGCCTCGCTTGATCTTGGGTGACTGGCGATCCTCCTCCACCGCCCGCGTTCTTGAACTTCGCACCGTAGTATCGAACCAACTCTACGGTCCGAATAAATTCGACGGGGTCCACAACAGAACTACGAACCTGTGTCTGCAAGGAGGCCTTCCCGCCTACCAACCACTCCAGCGGCCTAAATCGCAGCGGATTCAATACCTCCACCGTCACCGAACGTTTCCAACCTTGGTTCTGATACAGCATAGTCCCTTGAACGGCCTCAGGAACGACAGCAGATGCATTCGCCATCTTGCGGATCGGCAAACTGCTTCCTTCGTCACCAGGTCGATGAAGTGCGTAGGACGTTCCTAGTGCCTGCCCCGTTAAACCGAATAGAACATCCAAGGTCTGGTCGTCCGTCAACCGCCAATACAAGCCGTCGAACTGGCCATATGGGAAGGCGCCTGTCGAAGCTTCCTTCGAGGAATTATCCCAGTTATATACCGTTCGTTCCGCAGCCACCGATCCGATATAGACAAGAAAGACTTTCTGATAGGTATAGAGACAGAAGAAGAGCAGTCCCACAATGATCATGAAAATAAACGGGAACAACATCGATGCCTCGACGGTGAAGCTGCCTTCCTCTTGACTAAACTTGTTAAATTGCCGTCTGAAGTTACGCATCCTTAGCTTATCTGCTGAACAATTTATCCGATTCTTTTGTTGCATTCCCCATCAATGTCTTAATGAAAGTCATGATTTGATCCCTGAACAGGATAACGATGACCACCAATACAGCAATAATAAAAATAATTTCTACTGTTCCGAGCCCTTCTTCTTCTTTCCAGATCGCCTTAAGCGATTTCCCTAGATTAAACATCATCCAACACTCCTCATCTTTGTTAATCCCTTCGCCTTATGCATTCATCATCATGAAGACTGGCGTACACACCAATACCAACAACAAAAAAAACACAACGACCATGGGAAACACCAGCTTCGAGGAAGCCTCCTCCCCGCGAACGCGGCTCACGGCTTTCCGTTTCTCCCATAGAATGCGCGACAAATCGCGCAATGCAACGACGAACTCACCTCCTCCTCTTCGATAATTGAGCATGATGGTCGTCGTGAAGATCGATACTTCCTGCACCGCGCATCGTTTGCTAAATTGCTCGAAGGACTGCTGAAAGGAATAGCCCCCGCTCCATTCATGAATCATTTGAATCAGCTCTTTGTATAGCGGATGCGTCACTTGCGATCTTTTTCGATCGACACAGAGCGTAAGTGCTCGCTGTACGGTCTCCCCCGCATCCACGAGCAAGATCATTTGATTCAAAAACTCAGGCAGCTCTAGCAAAATTTCCTGTTCCCGATTCTTCACACGCTTGTCCAGTTCTTTCAACTGAGCCAGCGGCAGCAGAACTGCGAGTACCAGTCCCGCACCAAATCCAGCCGCACCGCCATCCGTCATCATCGGCAGCAGACAAGCAAACAGAAGCATAATGAGCGCATAGTTCAGCAATTCCGCCATGAACAATGCACTATACACGGCTGATACCTGGCTCCCGTATAACACCTGCATCGCACGTTGAATGCGATAGAAGATCGCTGGTACACGTTCAATCCAACGAATCCTTTCCAGTAGATACAGCATTGGCGGTGCAATTCGCAGCAACTTCAGATTCGGAACCGCCTCCGGAATTCGTTCCTTGAATCTCCCCCCTGCTCGCAGCCCGCACATTCCCCACCCGATCAACAGCAGCACAGCAAGGATCCCCCATCCTAGGGTCGGCATGGGATTACACCTCCTTTCCAAGGGGACAGATCATACCCGGATATCCATAATCTTCAAAATCCAGGCTGAGCAGGCCGTTAACCCTATCAGTACGATCGTTGAGACAACCAGCCCAATGCCTTGATACATCGGTTGCATATAGTCTGGTGAGCTCATATTCAAAAAAGCGAGGAACCCGACCGGCGCAATCATGATAATCTTGGATTCGAATTTCTTCTGAGCCACCATGACCGCAATCTCCTGCTTCACGTCCATCTTCTCTCCAATGAGATTCGACGTTCGTCGCACAACTTCAACAAGATCACCGCCAGTACGTTTGCATGCAGCGAACACTTCAGCGAAGTTCGTAATATCTTCGATGCCTGCCCGCTGACTGAGATCGAGCAAAGCTTGCTCAATCGGTTCTCCATTCTCAAGTCGTGAACGGATGATTCGAAATTCCCGGATCAAGTCAGTGTTCACATCAGGATACAAGAGCTGCAAATCTTGGATCACCTCATGGAAGCTATTCTCGACCGATCTTCCCGCGGCAAGGGATGAAGAAATCGAATACAACGCTTGCTTAAATTGCAAGCTAAGCTCGGTTCGGCGACGGAGCAGCAACGCTTCACGCCGGAATTTCGGATATAATGCACCCGCAGCGAAACACAGCACAGCAGCGACAACACTGTGGTAGAACAAATACCCTACGATGCTGAAGACCAGTCCCGCCCCCGCAAACGCAATCAACCACTGCATCTGAGACAGCTTATACTCGGTATAGATCGATAACCCGTCAGGCATGTGCCCTCCGAATTCCGGCGACGATGCCACTCGGTCATCATTCTCACCCTTCAACCGACGTCGCCGCATCCGTTCCTGCACTACGAAGAACGCGCCTGTAGCCGCAGCAGCGATGAACGCCAAGACTAATATGTTCATTCATCTCCCCCTCTTCTAACCACCCACTAGCTCACCATCGAATAATAAGCCCGCCATCTGAAGCTTGCTCCGATCCTGCAATGCATGACCCGTCGCTTGCAGCTCACCTTTCACTTTACCGGCTTCTTCCCCCTCTTCTTCGAATCGGAATAACGGAATCAACCTCACCTCCCCATGTTCAAGTCCGATCACTTCACTAATCTCCATCACATGTCTGGACCGATCACGAAGCCGTGATAAATGAACGATAATATCGATCGCAGAACAGATCTGCTGACGAATAACTTCAATCGGCAGCGGCGCACCGCTTAGCACCATCGTCTCCAAGCGGCTGATCATATCCTGCGGTCCATTGCTGTGACCTGTTGATAGCGAACCATCGTGTCCTGTGTTCATCGCCTGCAGCATGTCGAGGGCCTCCGCCCCGCGCACTTCCCCGACTACTATTCGGTTCGGACGCATCCGAAGCGAGGATCGAATCAAATCCCGGATCGATATCTCTCCTTTGCCTTCCGTATTTGCGTTCCGCGTCTCCAGCGCGACCAGATTCGGAACCGTGCGAATTTGCAGTTCGGCAGAATCCTCAATCGTAATGACACGTTCATCGCTCGGAATATACTGCGATAAGGCGTTCAAGAAGGTCGTCTTCCCTGAACCCGTTCCCCCGCTGATAAAGATGTTGTATTTGCCGCGAACGAGCCGCTGCAGAAATTGCGCCGCTTCCAAGGTCAGCGCCCCCTTCGCCACTAGATCATCCATCGTCATCGGCTGGTCCGGAAATTTCCGAATCGTCATCGTCGGTCCCTTCAGCGCAATCGGCGGCAGAACCACGTTGACACGCGATCCATCCTTGAGCCGTGCATCGACAATCGGTGATGACTCATTTACTACCCGGTTCACTTGCGCAACGATCGATTGAATGATATCTTCAAGCCGATCTTGGGATTCAAATACCACCTTCGCGCGCTCAACCTTCCCATCCATCTCAATGAAAATCTCGTCATGGCTGTTGATCATGATCTCGGTAATCCGGCGATCTTCCACATAAGGCTGTAATACGTCCAGTCCGCGAAACGTGTAGTATACGCGACGAACAATCCGCTGTTTCTCTGACGCCGTCCAACTCTGAGCATGCTCATGCCTGAATACGGCTTGTTCAATCATCTTGTACAACTCGTCATCACTCGTTGACCCTGATAAATTCAGTCCCGTCCGTACGGTCTGGCGAATCGAAGACACCCACGCCTCTTGCTCATCCATACATCGTCGCCCCTTCTTCAACGCACAACTTCATCACCGCCGATTGGAAAGTAGCTGCTTGCAACAAGACTTGCGGCTGATCGATCTGTTTCCATGCCGCAATATAGGGAAGATGAGCGCTTACGCGAATCCGCGATGATCGGACAGGATTCACCATCTGTCCAAGATATTTATTCACCGCAAAACAGGTCTTGTGCAGCAGCGCCGACAACGATTGGCTGGATTGATGGAGCTCCAAATACTGGAGTACCTGCTCTGTCTTCCAGAGCATTAAAGCATCGTCTTGCAGGAGCCAGAAGAGCTTATCACTGTATTCCATTGCTGCAATGGTCCGCTCCTCCATGGCTGAATCCAAATCTACGACAACCGTGTCGTACGCTCCCGATCGTTGAATCAGATCAAGTAGACGACGTGCATCCTGCTGATTTATCTGCTTCATTTCATCCAAATTATGCAGTGGATCAAAATAATCGAAGTTCATCGTAGCCCCGCTCGACTTGAAAGCATTCCACTCCGTTAACAATTCGTCCACGCTTCGCTCCGATTTCAAATAATAGAGGAGCTTCGACAAACGATTAGCAGGATCCACAGCTGGTGGACTGCGATATGCATCGAATAATAACGCGGATCCGTTCAACATCTCTAGACTCAAGTAGAACACCCGTTGCCCCTGTAATGTCAGCTGCCTGCAAAAGTTCAGCGCGAGTGTCGACTTGCCCATCCCAGCTACCGCAGAATATATTGAAATCACCTTCGTGCGCCCCGTCTTGTCTCCATCATTCAGACTCAGATTACGCTCCCCGCCGTACTTCGACAGTAAGGTGGAGAGAAGAACATGCAGCGGCTGGTATTTGCCAATCTTCTTCCCAGTCTCCGTCGCCCCCGATCCCCCAATATCTTCACTTAGGAGCAGAATTGGACACGCACAATTTGCGGTACTCTCCATTGCGAGAAATGCCTCCTCTCCCAAGATGAGATCCACCGAGGATTCATGCTGCACGTAATACCGGAAAGACTCCAGCTGCGTGAACGACTTCATCGTCACTTCATGAACAAATTCCGAGGACTGCACATAATGCATGAATAACTCCACATACTCTCGATCTGCGGAAGCTAATACAAGATTTAATTTCTTCATGCGTTCTCCCTCCTCCCATACCTGGATCTCATCACATCATGCCTGCCATCTTGAGCACACCGCCAATACAACACACCACACCTATCACAGCCATGAATACTGCCGTCTGAAGCTCCCATCGCTGCAAGCAGCCCCCTCCTTTCGCTCCGCCAAAACGCAAAAAAACCGCCACCAAACGCAGGATACCTGCGAATGATGACGGTGCTTCCGTTCATCTGTTCTGTATTTAACGATAGATTAGCATAAAAACACACGCATGACAAGAAGATTTATCCAATTCTACACGTAACTTACACTTCGAACCTGTGTTGTAAGACTTTGTTCGCTTGCCAAGGCCGCTTTTTGTGCGCATACTTAAGTTCACGATGTCAGTTCACGATGCCATCAAGAATTACATAAGGAGTGCCTATGAATTTGAAAAACCGATTTAAGAACTCATTCACCCCTGTCCGTCTAACGACGGCTATCTTATTGATCTTCATCATTGTATTAACTGGTTGCAGTACTGCTTCCACAAACGCCGGCGATACCAATGCGAAAGTCGTGAAGGTCGTCGACGGCGATACGTTAGATGTCGAGTTCAATGGCAAAACAGAGCGTATCCGGTTGCTGCTCGTCGATACGCCAGAGACCGTGCATCCCTCCAAGCCGGTGGAGCCCTTCGGACCTGAAGCATCTAAATTCGCCAAAGAAACGCTCTCCAATCAACGCGTGAAGGTAGAATTCGACGTCTCGGAACGTGATAAGTACGGTCGACTGCTGGCCTACGTCTGGATCGACGGCAAGATGTTCAACGAACTGCTGCTAGAAAAGGGCCTGGCTCGGGTCGCTTACGTCTATCCTCCTAACGTGAAATACGTAGATCAATTCCGCGCCATTCAATCCAAAGCCCAAAAAGCAGAGCTTGGCATCTGGAGCATAGAAAATTATGCAACCGATCGCGGGTTCGATGATGCAGCGGCGAAGAAATCGGAGCAGGGCGCAAAGTCGACAACCAAAGCGAAGGATACATCCGCGACGGACAATGCCAAAAAGCCTTCAACGATCGGCTCCTGCAAGAAACCAACGATCAAAGGCAATATCAGTAGTAAGGGCGATAAAATCTACCACGTACCCGGCGGTCAATCCTACGAATCGACCAAAGCGGAAGAAATGTTCTGCTCTGAGGCGGATGCCGAGGCAGCCGGATTCCGTAAAGCAAAGCGCTGATCCTGTGCCAGCTGACCCGCAAATGGGCTCTTTAAAAGGGAGCCATCTTGCGGGTTTTTTTCATTTTCTAGCACGTTCTACGAAAAAAGATGACCCCTCAGCCATTGAGAAGTCATCTGGTTTCCTCTATTTCAAAATCGCTTCAATCTCCGCCAGCTCATCGCTGCTGAAATCCAAGTTATTAATTGCTGCGACGTTCTCCTCGAGCTGCGGCACACGGCTCGCACCGATCAGCACCGACGTCACGCGACCGCCGCGAAGCACCCAAGCCAGCGCCATTTGCGCAAGCGATTGGCCGCGTCTAGCTGCAATCTGCTGCAGTTTGCGCGCCTTCGCAATCACTTCATCGGTCACGTCCTTCTTATTCAGGAACCCGCCGCGCCCTGCACGGGAATCTTGCGGAATACCATCGAGATAGCGGTCCGTCAACAACCCTTGCGCAAGCGGTGAGAAGGCAATGCTGCCAACGCCGTTTTCTTCGAGCACATCCTGCAGCCCATCTTCGATCCAGCGGTTGAACATGGAATACGAAGGCTGATGAATCAATAACGGCGTGCCTAGACTGCGCAGAATTTTTACCGCTTCCGCCGTCTGCTCCGCATTATAATTGGAAATCCCCACATACAACGCTTTCCCTTGACGCACAATCAAATCAAGCGCTGCCATGGTCTCTTCCAGCGGTGTATCCGGATCTGGGCGGTGATGATAGAAAATATCGACATAGTCCAGGTTCATCCGTTTCAGGCTCTGATCCAGGCTCGATACGAGATATTTCTTCGAACCCCATTCGCCATATGGCCCTTCCCACATGTAGTATCCCGCTTTGGTCGAGATGATGAGTTCATCCCGATACGGTGCGAGATCCTTCTGCATCATCCGGCCGAACATCGACTCCGCTGAACCCGGAGGAGGTCCATAATTATTCGCCAGATCAATATGCGTAATCCCGAGATCAAACGCTCTACGCAGCAGCGCTCTGCCGTTCTCCTCGGTGTCCACACCGCCGAAGTTATGCCACATGCCGAGCGAGACGGCAGGCAGCTTCAACCCGGATTTGCCCGTGCGATTGTATTTCATCGTGCTGTAACGCTCATGATTTGCCTGATAAGTCATTGTACTTGCCTCCCATGGATCTTATTGAAGTACATGCTTCTTCAACAAAATGGTAAGCCCAAGCAAAGGCAAAGTCAAATTTTACCTTAGTCGCCCGAAATAATACGAAATGTCCCCGTTCCAATCGAGCCCAACTGGCCCTCGCTGTCCGTAATGGAGCCGTAGACGGTTAACATTTTGCGGGATTGATGCAATAAGTCTGCGGTGACGATCAATTTTCCTGCATACATCGGCGCGACATAATGAACATTCAGATTCGTCGTTACCGTCTTCGCACCTGGCAGCAGGGAAGCAATCAACACCCCCATCGCATTGTCTAACAGTGATGACAACACACCGCCGTGCACCATGCCGATCAAATTCATATGATGCGTCGTCGCTTCGAGACTAATGATCGCTTGCTTCGGCGTCAACGACTCCACCTGGCAGCCCAAATACCCCCAGAATGTCTCCTCTGCTGCCTGCGCAATTTTTGCAATATAGGCCTCCCGTTCAGCCTCGCTCATATCCATCCTTCGCACCTCCCTACAGCCAACCGAGCAAGCACTTGCACCGTGCTATTTCCCTTTCGGGGTTTTATTCAATTCTTCCTCCAAGAGCTTGCGGCGCAGCACTTTTCCGATAATGTTCTTCGGTAGTGATTCACGGAATTCATACAACCGCGGTACTTTGTAAGCAGCCAGTCGCTCTCGGCACCATGCGGTAATCTCTTGCTCCGATGTGAACTCCCCATCCCGCAGCACGATGTACGCCTTGACCGTCTCGCCGCGGTAATCATCCGGGACGCCGACCGCAATCGCTTCTTTGATGCTTGGATGCTCGAAGAGCACTTCGTCGATTTCGCGCGGATAAATTTTGAACCCGCCAGCGATAATGACATCCTTCTTCCGATCTACAATGGCAAAAAATCCGTCCTCGTCCATCGTCCCCATATCCCCGGTGTAGAGCCAGCCATCCTGCAGCACTTGCTCTGTCTCTTGCGGGCGATTCCAGTACCCTTTCATCACTTGCGGACCCTTGACGAGCAGCTCGCCTACCGAACCAATCGGCAGCTCCTCTCCCGTATCGGGATCGATGATTTTGGCATCGGTATCGGGCAGCGGAATGCCGATCGTTCCGATCTTGCGCTTCTCCCAGACCGTATTCGCATGGGTGACGGGAGCAGCCTCCGTCAACCCGTAGCCCTCAACCAATCGTCCACCAGACAAGCCTTCGAACGTCTCCTGCACTTCAATCGGCAACGGCGCAGATCCGCTCACGCAAGCCTTAATCGAAGACAGGTCGTATTTCGCAATGTCCTTATGGTGAATAAGTGCGATATACATCGTCGGCGCCCCAGGGAAAATCGTCGGTCTATGCTTATCGATCGTCTTCAGCACTTGGCTGACCTCGAATCGCGGCAGTAGAAGCAGCATACCTCCGGAATACACGCACTGATTCAATATGACCGTCAGGCCAAAGACATGGAAGCAAGGCAGGGCGCCGAGATAACGTTCTTGACCGAACTCCGCGCGATAGAACCATTTGGAGACTTGGTACGTATTTGCAATGAGGTTCTTATGGGTTAGCATCGCACCCTTCGGAACCCCCGTCGTACCTCCGGTATACTGCAGAACGGCAAGATCTTCGTCTGCGTCCACCTGCACCATTTCGAAGACGGGAGAAGCACTTGCGAGCAGCTTGCGAAAGGAATGCACGGACCTGCCGTAGGTAACGGACAAGTTCTGACCGTCTTTTTTTGCTTTGACCGGATAGAGCCATTTCACCGGAATGGGCAGCACATCCCGCAGCGAGGCGACAATCACATGCTGAATCGAAGTCTGCGGCTGAACAGCCAACACGCGATGATGCATGAAATCGAGGGTTACAATGGCCTTCGCGCCGGAATCCTGCATCTGATGCCGCAGCTCCCCCTCCATATAGAGGGGGTTCGTCTGGACGACGATGGCGCCAATCGACAGAATGCCGAAGTAGGCGATCACCATCTGCGGGCAGTTCGGGAGCATAATCGCTATGCGATCCCCTGCCTTCATACCTAAGGCGAGCAGCGCATTCGCGAAGCGATTTGACTCGCATAGCAGTTCACCATACGTCATTCGTTTGCCCATAAAATCTATCGCTGGACGACTGCCGAACTTCGTGGCGGAATCGACGAGAAATTGAGCGACGTTCTGATCCGGATAATCATTCGATGGAGCGACTTCTTGCGGATAGTGCCTTAACCAAACCTTGGATGAATGCAATATCGAACACATCCCTTCCTATGGATTAAGACTGATATTTCTCCCCATGAATGACCCGAGCCCCGATCGCCCGTTTCAACTGCGTCGTATTGACCGGAGTATGACGAGCCAGCTTCTTCAAGATCGACAGCTGCGTCCGCAGGACATCGCCTGTTTCTAGCGTCGAGAGCGTAATTTTCGCTTCGGATTCGATCCGTTCGAACGCTTCCTGCGCGAACACCTGCGTCATTTGAATATAGTTCAGCGATTCCGCCTCGGATGATCTAGCGACCTGCTTCTCTGCGCGCAGCAGCGCGCTCTCGAGCGCATAGATCTGAATCATCATGTCTGCAAGGCTGCTCAGAATCTCTTGTTCCGCTTCGATGCGCGTACCGACCTTCTGAATCGCGACGCCGCCGGCGAACAAGAAGATTTTTTTCGCCATGCTTAGCAAATGACGCTCCTGTTCCAACACGCCGTCAAAGGTCTGGCCGGGAATCAGCTGCAGCAGCTCAGACTGTAAGGCTTCTGCTTTCTGGATGAGCGGCAATTCGCCTTTTAATGCCTTCTTCAGCAATGTTCCTGGAATTAGGAGCCGATTGATTTCATTGGTACCTTCGAAAATTCGATTGATGCGCGAATCCCGGTAGATGCGTTCAATTTTGTACTCTTGAATGAAGCCGTAGCCGCCATGGATTTGGACGCCCTCATCCGCGACGAAGTCAAGCGCTTCCGAAGCAAATACTTTGTTGATCGAGCATTCCAGCGCGTACTCCGATATTCCTTTGGCCGACTGCTTCCCCGCGTCCGGACTCGTATGATCCAGATCGCTGAGAATATGATCGATGTATCCAGCGGTGCGATAGACCATGCTCTCCATGACATACGTCGTTATATTCATCTCGGCTAGCTTCTTCCCGATCAACGGGAACGAGGCGATCGGCTTGCCGAACTGAGTTCGCACATTGGCATATTGCGCTGCGATGTGAATCGCTTCCTTCGCACCGCCTAGGCAGCCTGCCCCAAGCTTGAACCGACCGATATTGAGGATGTTAAATGCAATAAGATGCCCTTTGCCTATTTCACCGAGCAAGTTATCGACAGGGACATGCGCCTCTTCGAAAAATAAAGGCCGCGTCGAGGAGCCCTTAATCCCCATCTTTTTCTCTTCGGGCCCAAGGGTGAAGCCCGGCGTATCCTTCTCCACGATAAAAGCAGAGAAATGTTGCCCGTCAACCTTCGCGTACACGATAAATAGGTCCGCAAAGCCCGCATTCGTAATAAATACCTTTGAGCCGTTCAAGATGTAATGCTGGCCGTCATCGGACAGCTTCGCCGTCGTCTTCGCACCCAGCGCATCCGAACCCGATGTAGGCTCCGTGAGGCAATACGCCGCGATCTTTGCGCCTGTTGCCAGGTCAGGCAGATAGCGGGCCTTCTGCTCCGGCGTCCCGAAGAACACGATCGGTAATGTGCCGATCCCGACGTGAGCGCCGACGGACAATGCGAAGGAAGAAGCTCCTGCCAGCACTTCGTTAATGATGGTCGAGCTGACTTTGTCTAGGCCGAGCCCGCCGTAGATTTCCGGGATATCCGAGCTGAGCAGCCCGAGCTCCCCTGCCTTGCGCATGAGCTTCACCGTTAATTCATAGTCCAGCTTCTCCAGCTGCTCATCCTGCGGCAGCACATCCGTCTGCAGAAATTGCTTTGTCGTCTCGACGAACATCCGCTGTTCTTCGGTGAAGTCCTCCGGCGTAACAATCCGATCTGGCGAAATGTCTTCAATGACGAAGCTTCCGCCAATGATTCGATCGATCACTTTCCCCATCTTACTCCCTCCATGTACGCAAATTGTTGAATCGATCTATTCATGTACTTCAAATACCCCTGCGGCGCCCATCCCTCCGCCAATGCACATCGATACGACGCCAATCCCGCCGCCGCGACGTTTCAGTTCATAGATTAAGCTCGCGGACAGCTTCGTCCCAGTGCAGCCTAGGGGATGCCCCAGCGCAATGGCTCCGCCATTGACATTTACCTTCGATTCATCCAGGCCCAGTTCCCGAATGATATGGAGACATTGCGAAGCGAATGCCTCATTGATCTCGAATAGATCGACCTGATCGATTTCAATTCCCGCGCGTTTCAACGCCTTCGGGATCGCCTCAACAGGACCGATGCCCATTACTTCTGGTGCAACACCGGCCACCGCAAACGCACGGAATGTCGCGAGTGGCTTCAGCCCCAGCTGCTCCGCTCTGGCTCTGCTCATGACGACCGCTGCGGCGGCTCCGTCGCTGGTCTGCGACGCGTTGCCCGCCGTCACCGTCCCACGGGCTGCGAATGCGGGCTTCAGCTTCGCCAAGACCTCCTCCGACGTATCGGGCCGCACCCCTTCATCGCGGTCGAACACAATCGATCGCTCGACGAGCTGGCCCCGCTCATCCACATGCCGCAGCTTCGTCTCAAGTGGAACGATCTCCTCCTCGAACTTCCCAGAGGAGAGCGCCGCAGCTGCCTTATGGTGACTACTCGCGGCGAAGCGATCCTGATCTTCGCGGCTAATATTGAACTGCTTCGCCACCTGTTCGGCGGTATGCCCCATCGCCATGTAGACGCCCGGCAGATCCGAGACGATCTGCGGATGCGGAGACGGCTTAAATCCCGCCATCGGCACATGGCTCATACTCTCTACACCGCCTGCAATCACGACATCGGCTTCGCCAAGCATGATGCGATCCGCCGCGAAGGCGATGGACTGCAGCCCCGATGCGCAGAATCGATTAATCGTCAGTGCCGGGACCGATACGGGGAATCCTGCATACTGCGCCATAATCCGCGCAAAATTAAGTCCCTGCTCCCCTTCCGGCATCGCACAGCCGATGATTATATCCTCAACGTCCCCTTTCGAGAGTCCAGGCGCTCGTTCCACAACCGCATTTAATACCGTTTTTCCCAAGTCCTCAGCCCGCGTCTGTGCCAGACTTCCACGCTTCGCCCTTCCGACCGCCGTACGGGCGATTGATACGATGACAGCCTCCTGCATCACCCTTGCACCTCACTTTCTTCGAATCTTTCTCTCTTTACCTGTTAGTTGCGAAGCGGCTTCCCTTTCGAGAGGGTATATTGAATCCGCTGCATCGTCTTCGGTTCGCCCGACAGACTTAAGAAGGCTTCCCGCTCCAGATCGAGCATGTATTGTTCGGATACGAGTGAGCCCGCGGGAGCATGGCCTCCAGCCAGCACATGAGCAAGCTTCTTGGCGATTAAGAGATCGTGGTCCGAGATATAGCCGCCTTGATGCATTTGCAGCGCACCGAGCTGCATGACTGCGCGGCCATCCTCGCCAAGCACACGAATCGGCTCCTCCGGCGGCAGCGTATAACCGCTCCGGTCCATGGCCAGAACCGCCTGCTTCGCTTCATAGATGCGATAGTCGGGATGGATAATGACACGATCATGCAGCTGAGCAAAATGCAGGTTACGCGCATCATCGCCGCTGGTCGAGACTTTGGCGAGCGCAATCGTCTCGAACACCTTATTCATAAACGGCTGCATATCTTCATCACGGTCGATCGCGGATCGGCTGACGCGAAGCGCCATCTCTTTGCAGCCACCGCCCGCAGGAATTAACCCCACACCCGTCTCTACGAGCCCGAAATAGGTCTCTGCCGCGAACAGAATCTGATCTGCTGGCATACACACTTCCACACCACCGCCTAATGTCATGCGATGCGGCGCGGCAACGACAGGCTTATCGAGGCGCTTGAGCGTAAGCATCGTGTTCTGGAAGGTGCGAATGATGTTATCCACTTCATCCCATTCTCCATCTTGGGCTTCCATCAGCAGGAGCATCAGGTTTGCGCCAACGCAGAAGTTTTTGCCTTCATTCGCAAGTACGAGTCCGCGCCAATTGCGGCGGACCTCCTCCACGCTCTGTTGAATCATCGACAGAATATCAACGCCGATCGCATTATTCGGGGAATGAAATTCGAGACAGGCTACCCCATCCCCTAGATCAATTAAACTCGCACCCGAGTTGCTGCGAATGATCTTCTTCTGCTGCTTCAGCTGAGCAAGGGAGATGTATTCCGGATTCGCTTCGATGCCTTCCCATGTTTGCTGATGGGTGTAGAACAATCGGTCTTCCTGCTGCTGATAGAAGGTGTCATGCCCTTGCTCCACCCATTCCTTCACCCACGCAGGAACTATCGTCCCTTCTGCTTCCATCCGGGCGATCGAAGCGCGGACTCCGATCGCATCCCAGGTCTCGAACGGTCCCAGATCCCAGTTGAAGCCCCACTTCATCGCTTGATCAATCTCCACGATCGAGTCTGCAATTTCCCCGACTTTCTCCGCGGCATAGATCAAGACAGGTTTGACGATATTCCATGCCAGCTGGGAATACGTATCATTCGTTCCGAGCAGCGCCTTGATCCTCGCACGCGCGCCCTTCGCATTTTTCGCAGCCTCAAGGGAGGCGGATGTAATCTTGCGCGATGGCTCATACGTCAGCGTCTCTAACTGCAGCGCTTCGATGACGGATTTGCCGTCAGCGCCTTTCACCTTCTTATAGAATCCCTGCCCCGATTTCTCGCCGATCCAGCCTCGCTGCACGAGCTCCGTCAACACGCGCGGCGACTGAAATACAGCCCGTTCCTCCGCGGCACTCTCTGGCAGATTCGAATGCACATTGTTCGCGACATGCACGAACGTATCGAGGCCTACCAAATCCAAC
Organism: Paenibacillus guangzhouensis; assembly: GCF_009363075.1. Taxonomy (NCBI): domain Bacteria; kingdom Bacillati; phylum Bacillota; class Bacilli; order Caryophanales; family Paenibacillaceae; genus Paenibacillus; species Paenibacillus guangzhouensis. The sequence goes on from NZ_CP045293.1 coordinate 4,246,926, forward strand.
GTACGGAACGTGGCGCTCTTCGGGCGGCCTAAGGCTGGTCCGGTCACTGCATCCACTTCCTCCACGGAGTATCCCCCGCGCTCCATCTCCTGCAATGTCACGAGCAGCCCGTACGTCCCAATCCGGTTGGCGATGAAATTTGGCGTATCCTTCGCCTGTACGACCCCTTTACCAAGCCGCTTCTCAGCAAATTGCTTCATGAATGCCAGAATTTCCGGGTCGGTGTCCGGTCCCGGGATAATCTCGAGAAGCTTCATATACCGCGGCGGATTGAAAAAATGCGTCCCGAGAAAATGCGATCGAAGCCCTACGCCGCAATCCGCGACCATCTCGCGAATCGATATCCCCGACGTATTCGAGCTCACGATGGTCCCCGGCTTCCAGACTTGCTCCAGCCTTGCATAGAGTCCTTTTTTGATCGGCAGCGACTCCGTTACGACCTCAATAATCCAATCCACATCCGATAGGCTCGGTAAGTCGTCCTCAATATTCCCGATCTGAATGCGCTGCACAAATTCTGGACTATAGAGCGGAGACGGGTTCGTCTTCTTCAACCTTGCCACCGCATCCGCAGCCAACCGATTGCGAAATGTAGACGAGGCCGGATTCAAGTCCGCTGCTTCCTCTTCCTTCGTCCGTGAATCCGGTACGCGATCAAGCAATAAGCATGAGATGCCCACATTCGCTAGATGCGCAGCAATCGCTGCTCCCATCACCCCGGAGCCCAGCACCGCTGCTCTTCGAATCATTCTTGTCATTTCGTCCATCCCTCCACTTCACTAGAGCCGCAATACTTCATCGCCAAACACCGCGAGCGCCAAAATCTCCGCAATATCCATCGCCCGCACCTGCTCTTCCACGCCTTTCTGCTTCGTCCCATCCGATAGCATCGTTAGACAATAAGGACACGCGGACCCAATCATCGTCGGTGATACGGCAAGCGCTTGCTCCGTGCGAGCTACATTCACTCGCTTGCCCTCCGTCTCTTCCATCCACATTCGCCCGCCGCCAGCGCCGCAGCACATCCCATTCTCCCGAGACCGCTCCATCTCGAGCAGCGTTACCCCTGCAATTGCTCGCAGGATCGCGCGGGGCGGATCGTACACCTCGTTATAGCGTCCCAGATAGCAGGAATCGTGATAAGTAATTCGCTCTTTCAGCGCATGTTGTGGTGTAAGCGCTCCCGATTCGATCAATTGTGCGAGCAGCTCACTATGATGGATCACCTCGGCTTTCAATCCAAAGTCTGGATACTCATGCTTGAACGTGTTATAGGTATGAGGGCATGCCGTGACGATTTTTTTCACACCGTATTTCTCGAAGACAGCGATATTCTCTTGGCACAATTGCTGAAATAGCAGCTCATTCCCGAGCCGTCTAGGCGTATCGCCCGAATTACGTTCCTCCTGGCCGAGTATCGCAAAATTTACATGTGCTTCTTGCATAAGTCTTACAAAGGCTTCCGTGATTCGCCGTGAGCGAATATCATATGAACCCATTGAGCCGACGAAGAACAGGTATTCAAAATGCGGATTCTCTTGCACCGTTCTCACACGGTATCGATCAGCTTCATTCGCATTGACATCGGCACTTTTCCGCTTTGCCGCATAGTCCTCGGTCCATTTCGCTCGATCCATCCGACTCATGCCCCACGGGTTGCTCTGACGCTCAATATTCTGCATCGCCCGTTGACCGTCATGCGGCATGCTTCCCTGCATCAGCACGAGATGACGGCGCAGATCGATAATTTTATCCACGTGTTCGTTATCCACCGGGCATTGGTCCTCGCAATTCCGACAAGTTGTGCAAGCCCAGATCTCTTCCTCCGTAATGACATCGCCGATCAGCTGGATCGAATCGATCGTTGCAGTCGAATCTATGTGCCATGCCAATTTCTGTGCAAGCATGGTCGGTTCGATATTGGTCGCTTGATGCGATTCGGCATGGAACATGACGGCGGGTGCATCTTGCCCTATCTTGTGCACGCCCGTACTACCGAACCCAAAGGCAGGTACCCATGCGGAGCTTGAAGTCATCGCAGCGCCTTTGTCTGTGAGATGATCGCGAAGCTTCGTGATCAGATGCATCGGGGAGAGCCATTTGCCCGTGCTCGCTGCAGGGCACACATTCGTACATCGACCGCATTCCACGCAAGCATACAGGTCCAGCAGCTGCTTCTGGGTGAACTGCTCAATCTGATCCACGCCAAAAGTCTCGGCAGTTTCATCCTCTAGATCCAGCTTGGCAAGCCGCCCCGGCGGACCTTGTCTCCGGAGCCAGATATTCACGGGCGCAACGATAATATGGAAATGCTTCGATTGCGGGACATATACGAGAAATGCAAGAATCGTAAGCAGATGAATCCACCAGCTCACCTCCATCCCCGCGCTCACAGCATTCGAAGATAGACCTTCAAACAACCATGCGGCCATAGAAGAGAGCGGGGCGGTGAGCGATCCCTCCAGGTTGTTGTGCACCCGATCGAACCCGAGGAAGGCAACGACGGACAACATTAACGTACCGATAAAAAACACGACCAAACTCGGCTTAAAATCCCGCTGCAACCGCTTGAGCTTCTCTATGTACCGCCGATAAGCTGCGTAGAGGATGGCGAAGAGCACGAGTCCGACGGTGACTTCTTGGGTTATGGTGAACCATGCTGCTTCGAACCAAGGGATTCCTCCTCCGGCAACCCCTCTGACCAGAATGTCAATCGCTCCAAATTGCACAATGATGAACCCATAGAAAATAACAACGTGCATCACTCCACTGCGCCAATCCTTAAGCAGCTTGGATTGACCAAAGACCTGTGCTGCGAATCCATTACGCGCCGCGCCTTCGCGGGTCTGCTGTTCCATCGATTGACCGAGCCGGATATATTGCCATCGCCTGAACACGACTATGCCGAATAAGGATGCCGCATAGACCGCTACCGCAATCGCGATGAGCAGGCGCACAATGGATGGGCTCATAGGATATCCCTCCCTTTTTTACTTCTCATGTGGTGTGTGGTCACGTTTGCGAACCTCAATACTTGTATATGTCCAGTAAGGTTGAAAAATGAATTTGGATGAGCGGTATTTTAGCAGTGTTCAATTAATAAACTTACGGAAGAGGATGCTGTTGTGGGACTTACCCTAGGGGTGAAGCAAGCGAAAGGAGAATAGAGGATGAACATTTGGGTATTGCTCAAGCAAACGTTTGATACCGAGGAGAAAATTGTACTCGCAGGAGACGGAATATCCGAGGCTGGTGTGAAATGGATCATCAATCCATACGATGAATACGCCGTGGAGGAGGCCATTCGCCTTGTCGAACAACGTGGCGGTAAGGTTCATCTGTTATCGGTAGGTCCTGAACGGACAGGGGAAGCGCTTCGCACCGCACTTGCGATGGGAGCCGATGAGGCGGTGTTGATTCATGATTCACGCATCCCGCAAGATGAATGGGCCGTCGCTAAGGTGCTCGCAACCTTCTTAGCCGATCAAGGGGCTGATCTGATTCTCGGCGGCAACTTCTCCGTCGACCATGGCGCAGGGCAAATCGCGATTCGAATCGCAGAGCAGCTCGGCTTGCCGCATATTGGATCCATTACGAAGCTGGATATTGCGGCAGGAGGCGAAGCGGTCGTTCACCGTGATGCCGAAGGCGATACAGAGATCATTAGCGCTCCGCTGCCTGCACTGTTCACGGCGCAGCAAGGCTTGAACGAACCTCGCTATCCGACACTGCCGGGCATTATGAAAGCGAAGAAGAAACCGTTCAAGCAGCTGTCGCTGGACGATATCGCAGGCATCTCGCCTGAAGATCTGGCGCCTCGAACGACAAGAGTATCCTTAGGCTTGCCGAAGGCCAGACAGGCCGGGGTGATCCTGCAGGGCGATCTGGCTGCCCAAGCAGCGGATCTTATCCGTCGATTGCGTCAAGACGCCAAAGTGATCTAGGAGGGAATGATCATGAGTCGTACAATACTTACATTCGCGGAAGTACGGAATAACGAGCTGCGCCAGGTAGCTCTGGAAGCTGTCAGCGCAGCAGTGACCATCTCAGAATCCGCCCCTGCTGATATTGCGAGCTGTCTGCTCGTTCAGGAGAATACCGCAGCAGATCTTATTGCACGTTATGCTGCGAGTCTCTTCGCGCAGGGAGCTCGCCGCGTATATGTCGTGAAGCATGCGGGCTTTACAGCGTACCATGCGGAGCTCTATACAAGTGCGGTGCAGCAGATTGTCGCCGCAGCAAGCCCGGAGTTCATGATCTTCGGCCATACGGCGGTTGGCCGCGACCTCGCACCGCGCCTCGCTTCAGCACTGCAAGCGGGGCAAATCTCGGATATTACAGCCATTGCGCATCAAGATGGGCAGCTGCGCTATACGCGCCCGCTCTACGCCGGCAAGGCCGTGGAGCAGCGTGCCTTCGCAGCAGGCTCTTCCGCCGCCTCCATCCTGACGATTCGGCCGAATAACATCCCGCTTGGTGCGGTAGATCCGTCTCGAACCGGCGAGGTCATCGAGGTTGCGTTCACACCGCCATCCCTGCGCACCATCGTTCGCAATGTTGTTCGCAAGACAAGCGGTGCACTCGATCTATCCGAGGCGAAGATCATCGTCTCCGGCGGACGCGGCGTAAAAAGCGCGGACGGCTTCAAGCCGCTCGAAGAGCTCGCTGCCGTGCTGAACGGTGCCGTCGGGGCTTCTCGCGGCGCCTGCGATGCAGGCTACTGCGACTATGGCCTTCAGATCGGCCAGACCGGCAAGGTCGTCACGCCGGAGATCTACATTGCCTGCGGCATTAGCGGCGCGATACAGCATCTCGCCGGCATGAGCGGTTCCCGCGTCATTATCGCGGTGAACAAAGATCCCGAGGCTCCGATCTTCAAAGTCGCCGATTACGGCATCGTCGGGGATCTTTTCGAGGTCGTACCACTGCTTACGACGGCGTTCCGCGAGTTCCTGGAACATGAGGCCTAACGTTAGCGCGTTCTGAACATGAAGAAGCGTGGCAGATTCCATATCTGCCACGCTTCTTTTGGGTTTGATTCCATCCTAGATCGTTACCGCGCCGAACCCTCCGTCGACCCGAATGAGCGACCCCGTCACGAAGCTGGATGCAGCCTCCGAGGCGAGCCAGACCACTGCGCCTTGCAGCTCTGCCGGATCACCAAAACGGTTCATCGGTGTATGGCTCATGATCGAAGCAACGCGCTCAGGAGACAGGATCGATCGATTTTGCTCCGCTGGGAAGAATCCCGGCACGATCGCATTCACCCGAATCTTGTTCGGCGCGAATTCACGTGCAAGGTACTGCGTCATGTTGTTCAACGCCGACTTGGATGCGGAGTAAGAAAAGACACGCGACAGCGGCGGTCCGGAAGATACGGAGCTAATGTTAATGATGCTGCCCCCCGTTCCGTTATCGATCATCGCCTTGCCGAACACCTGACATGCGAGCATTACGCTCTTGGCGTTGACATCCATAATGCGATCCCATTCTTCCTCCTCGATCTCGAAGAACGGCGTTGCACTGTTCACCCCGGCCGTATTCAACAAAATGTCGACGCGGCCCGTCCATGCGTTGATTGCATGCAGCGCCTGCTGCAATTCCAGCTTACTGACAGCATCTGCCTTGAACAACCTCGCCTTACCGGTATCCAGCAGCGGCTGCAGATCTGACGCAGACTTCTCCAAGTTGCGGACGACAAGCGCCGCATACGCCCCATGGGCGATTAATGCTTCCGCCATCACGCGCCCGAGCGTACTGCCTGCACCAATGACAACTGCCGTCCGCCCAGACAAATCAAAAAGTGGGGATGGTGTGTAGATTTGCATCGGAACGTATTCCTCCTTTCCGTTTAATCATCATCAGGTCCCAGCAAGACATGCCCCAGCCGATAGATATACGACTCAACCATCGATTGACGTCATTTCCACTCCTGTATCTGCGACAAGAGCGCTTCTTGACCGGTTAACGACGATGCTTTTATGATGCCTTTGCGGTATGCCTCCGGACTGCACCCGGCCACCGCCTTGAACAATCGGCTGAAATGCGCCAAATGCCGGAAACCGACCATACGGCTAATATCCGACACCGAACGCTCCGGCTGCAGTCTAAGCCAGATTTTTGCCTGATTGATGCGACGGTTGTATAGATATTTGAATACCGTGGTACCCGTAACTTCTTTGAATAAATTGGATAAATATGGTTTGGATAAATGAAGCGTCGAAGCTATCGTTTCAAGCGTCATTTCCTCTGCGTAATGGTCCTCCAGGAATGAGATCACCCGCTGCACGTACCGTTCCTTGTCCGAACGATGCTCCCGCTCCTGCACATGATTTTTGCATAACCCGCCAACCACGTGCATTAATTCCATAAATCGCAGCGTAAACCGTTCATAAGCCGCATGAACCTCGGAGCTGTTCCGCTGCCGATACAACGTATTCATCTCGCTCAACAGCCGGTCGAATTCCGTCCGATCCCGCTCCTGTAGATGAATCCGAATATTGCTCAGTTCCTCGAACGGGCGCAGCAGCTGCGCAACCAGATCCGGCTGCAGCACGGTCGTCAGGTAGGACGGCTCGAAATGGAGCGTCGATCGTACATAAGGCATGTGCGGCGCAGGATTCGGACAATGTAGCGTCATCCCGTGCATTAAGATCAAATCGCCAGGAACAAGCGTCATAATTTTGTCTCCGATTAAATACGTGCACTCTCCCTGATGAAAAAAATACAACTCATAATAAGCATGGGCATGAAAATGCGCTCCTTCGATCGGATGCGCATTACGGTATGTGAGCTCGATGGGCTCATGCCATTGCAAAGATTGCGGCACAGAATCAACCTCCAGAAGCACGCGACGGCGCTCTTTTCAGATGGTATGCGTAGTTGTCATGATTTTACCATACGCGCGTCCTTTCGGTTACCTAACACTTTCGTGCTCAGTCCTACCTGATCACAACCGCTTGATTCTGTGCTTGAATACACAATTCAGCCGCTTTGAATGCATGTTCCTGTGTCATCGCGATTTCCGTACGATTCAGACAGTCCAAGATCAGCTCTCCGAAAAACGGAAATCCAACCTGACCCGCCACGGCAAAATGATGCTCTCCTTCATGATTCACCATATAGACTTGATCTCCTCGCGGATCGCGTGCCACATCAATATACTTGCGCAGCTCGATATAACCGTCTGTACCGAGCACGATCGCCCTGCCGTCCCCCCATGTGCCAAGACCATTTGGCGTCATCCAATCCACGCGAAAATAATTCGTCGCCCCGTTATCGCCGATCAGCGTCGCATCACCGTAATCCTCCAGCTCCGGGTAATCCGGGTTATTGTAGTTCGCTACCTTGCTATGCGCAACGCGGGCGTCCTTACAACCGGCATAATACAAAAATTGCTCGACCTGATGACTGCCAATGTCGCAGAGAATGCCGCCATATTGTGCCTTGCGGAAGAACCAATCCGGACGTGAAGCAGCATTCAAACGGTGGGGCCCCGTGCCAATCACCTGCACCACTCGGCCGATGGCGCCTTCTCGGATCAGCTGTCCCGCGTAAATGGAACTCTCCGAATGGAGACGCTCACTGTAATAAACCATATACTTACGCCCGGTCTCAAGCGCCTTGGCTCTAGCCATAGCAACCTGCGCAAGTGTCGTGAACGGCGTCTTGTCTGTAAAATAATCCTTGCCATGATCCATGACCATCAGTCCGAGTGTGCACCGTTCGGAAGGAATCGCTGCCGATGCGACGAGCCGAACCTCCTCGTCTTGCAGAATAACGTCAAGCGATGACGCCACCTGAGCTTGCGGGTATGTGCGGCAAAATGCCGCCAACTTAAACGGGTCCGGATCGTATACCCATTTGAGCGTCCCTCCCGCTTCGATCAACCCATTACATTGGCCGTAGATATGGCCGTGATCCAGCGCTACCGCGGCGAATACGAATTCGCCGGGGGCGCATACAGGCTCAGGCTTAGCGGACTTGGGAGCATAGGTCATGCCATCTTTGTTCTGAAATTGGGGTGTTCCTGCCGCGTCTGTCATGCTATCATCCCTTCACTTTCTTGGCTCGGCTTAACACCTGCTGAAAGACGCCGCCGAAATATTGCTCCGTATCACGGCGAATGTCGCTCTCGCTGACAAACCAGCGATCTTGATGCAGACGGGCAAATTTGTCGTACAACACGCCTGTAATAATGGATCGTGAATGATCCCATTTATTAATGAGCTGCTCCAGCACCCGGCAGTCGGAATGTTGAGGAATATAGCTTGTGCCTAGCAGTTCGGTACGGAATGCCGTCATTTCCCGAATCATCGATTCCGTATGAAGGAACCACCAACAGCCGAATGGGGTCAGGTTGCGGAACTTCCGCGCCAATACGGCTAATTCATGCTGATTTTCCCTCGCAAGCACCGTCACGAGCAGCTCGAGATCCGGATACCGCAAGCATAGCCGTTCCAGCAGCCGCAGGTCGGCATGCATACTCATGTCGCCAGCAAGGCGGAGCGCCGGGTTCACCTGACGTCGAACGCCGATCATCAATGCCAGCGGCAATCCGAGCTCACGGCAGACCGGTACGACCGCTTCGTCTAGCAGCGTCGTTAACGCGTTCCCCGGTACGGGATACTGGATGTCGCCCGGCAGCGACGCCATGATGTACAACGCGCCGATACGGGAGCACCAGTCCCGCAGGAAACGCCGGACTTCAGCAAGCGTATCCTCTTGGAAGAAGGCCGAAGGATCATCCGTCGGCACATCATAGCCAAGGCTGCGCAATTCAACCGCCGCTGACGGTAAGTCGAGCAGCAGCTTGTCGATGCGCAGCGCCGCCTGGAAGCGCGCATCGGTGCAGCCGCTGCCTTCCAGCCATACCGCTCGTTCAACAGCATCGAATGGATCGTTCGTCATGACGACCGACTTCACTCTAGCTGCGGTAAGCACATCGTTCACTTGTGCGGCAGCTGTCTTATTCTGCCAGGCCGCACGGTAAGCATCCAAATTGCGCCCATAAATGGCCGGCGATAGGCCAAGTCGGTTGAGCGCGGTAATGACGCCGGAAGCTGCTTCACTAACAGGCATCCGGTCGACGAATAACGCTTGCCAGACCTTATCGGCTCTGCACGCATCGTCTAACGCCCAAAATTCATCATATGATAATTCACCCTGGCGGAAATACTCCGCTGTCAGATAATGATACACAAGCAGCTGATCGACGCCCCACAACAGCCGCTCCTCAAAATCAGCGGCGTACAAATGGGTGTGGATATCGATAACCGGCGTTTCCGAGACGATCTGCCGTACCGCTTTCTGCAGCTCGGCTAACGTTTCGATCGGCGTATCCGGTCGGCGCGATACGTTAGCATACGTAGGATCAGCATAGGTCGCAGCATGTTGTTCCATCTTGCCCTTTCCCCCTTTGTGTACGTGCGATTGATTCTTTCCACAAGCAGCTTTGCAACAGCGGCCGTTCTTAGAACGTGCCTTTCAAATTAACCGGCGCCGTACCGCTCGTAACCGCTGCTTCTGGCTTGCGATACCTTGACGATGCGATACGCTTGCGCAGCTCGGATTCATAGAGGTCTTCACTCAGCGGCAGCTCGACCCAATCATCCAGCCAAGTCGACAAATGCATCGCATTGGAGATCATCAACCCGTGAATGCCTTCCTCGCCTGGTGCAACAAGTGCTGTGCCTTTATGGATGGCGTCAACGAAATTCTGCACAATCCCGGCATGCTCCAAACTCGTGCCGTGAATCGGCACTTCGCATTTCCAATGCTCTGGCGAACCGAACGCTTCGCGGTTACGTGCATTAAAATCGCGCTCCGATTCACGCAGCCGCCAGAATGTCAGCTTGCCATCCTCAATGACAATCTTGCCTCGATCACCCGCTACTTCAAATCGGTTCGTTCCTGGCGCTTCCCCCGTCGTTGTGATGAATACGCCTGTTCCCCCATTCGCATATTCCACATACGCCGTTACGTCATCTTCCACTTCGATATCACGGTGTTTGCCAAAATGACAGAAAGCGCGAACCCGTACCGGCATTAACCCTGTCGTCCATTGCCACAGATCCAGCTGATGCGGACATTGGTTGATCAGTACACCGCCGCCTTCGCCAGCCCACGTCGCCCGCCATGAACCGGAATCGTAATAACTCTGTGATCGATACCAGTTCGTGATGATCCAATTCGTACGGCGGATTTCGCCGAGCTCACCGTCCGCAATCAGTTCCCGCAGCTTCCGGTACAGTGGATTCATGCGCTGATTGTACACAATGCCGAACACGCGGCCGCTCGCCGCTGCAGCTTCATTCATCTCCCGTACCTGCTTCGTATAGACGCCCGCCGGCTTCTCGATCAATACGTGCAAGCCATGAGCCAATGCGCGCTTCGCCTCTACCGGATGATCATAATGCGGCGTTGCGACGATAACCGCATCGACCTTGCCGGAAGTCAGCATCGCCTCGACATCCTCATACACGGGTACGCCAGCATACGTTTCCGTCGCCCAAGCGCGTTTCCCGGCGTCGCCATCGCTAATGGCCGACAATACGGCGCCTTTGATCGTGCCTGACTTTAAATGATTCGCATGCCCCGCTCCCATGTTACCTATACCGATAATTCCAATTCGAACATCACTCATACTCTTTCTCCTCCCCATATTGGATTCCGGCTGCTGCTTAATCCAGCGCATCCCACCATGTTCTCATTTGCTGGGCATATAAACTTAACATCGTTTTGGTATCATACGCTTCGCTAAAATCCTCAACGCCTAACCAGCCGTCATATCCTACAGCCTTCAGATCGGAAAGCACACGCTTCCATGGCACCATCCCCGATGCGATCGGTCTCCAGGAGCCTGACCACGTAATCGGATTCAACGGTTCGGTTTCCTTGCCGCCACGCTCCGCTTGCTTCAAATTCGGATGTTCGGCGCCGCTGGCATCCTTCGCAATCGGAGCCCAGCCTGCATTTTTGACATGAACATGTGCGAGGTAAGGACCTAGCAGCTCCATGCCCATGCGATAATTCTCGAATCCCTCGTGCACCATATTGCCCGGGTCATATAGTACGCCCACTCTATCGGGGTTCAGCCCTTGCACAAGTCGATAGGCTGCGCTTGCACTTGCTGCAATTGTAAAATGATGCGTCTCCACCAGCGCCTTCACACCATAATCACCGGCTAGTCCCTCGACAGCCTTCAAATAATCAACTGCTTCTTGGAGCAGCTCATTGTAATTGCGCGTACCGTTATACCCCGGGACGCCAACGCGAACCATCGTCGCACCGATCCGAGCCGCAAGCTTAAACATCGCCTCTGTTCCATCCAAGTCCCCGCAAGTAAGGTATGGCGTCAACGCGATCGATTGCAACCCATGCCGATCTGCCGCACTAGTAAACACAGCGAGCTGCTCGTCAGTCACCCGAGGATCGATCGTGCTTAGGTTATTGCCCCAGAAGGATGGAGTCTGCTGCTCATGATCTTGCGGCAGCTCTTTGCAGCGCCATTCCAATCCTTGAATCCCTGCGGTCGACGCTGCCCCAGCAAGCTCCTCCGGCGTTAAATCCGGTGTTGCAACGGTAAATACGGATAATTTCATCTTATTGTCCCCCTCGCTTTAATTTATCAATGGTCTCCCAAATGCCGTTCAAATACGTAGCCCCGAGTGCGCGATCATATAATCCGTAACCAGGTCGTCCTTGCTCGCCCCAGATCATCCTGCCGTGGTCCGGGCGCAGCGGCCCTGCATAATCGGTATCCCACAGCGCCTCCAGCACGCGCACCATATCGATGGAACCATCCGATGAACGATGCGACGATTCTTGGAAGGAACGTTGTCCGGTGCGAAGAATATTGCGCGTATGGGCAAAATGAATCCTTCCCCGTTCTCCGAAATCGCGGATGATCTCGATGAGATCATTATCGGGATCGGCACCCAGCGAGCCCGAGCAGAAAGTAATGCCGTTCGCAGGACTGTCGATATGGTCTACCAGCCTGCGCAGCTGTCGTAGATTGCCAACAATGCGCGGCAGCCCGAAGATCGACCATGGTGGATCGTCCGGATGAATCGCCATTTTCACACCAGCTTCTTCAGCTACAGGAATAACACGTTCCAGAAAATATGCGAGATTCGACCATAAATCATCTTCGCTCATCCCGCGGTACTGCGTAAGCAGGTGCTGCATGTCTTCTTTCGTATAGCTGGAATCCCAACCGGGCAGCGACAAATCGCCCTGCATCGGGTTCATGCGCTGGATCTGTTCATCTTCGAAAATGAGCGTTGTCGAGCCATCCGGAAGCGTGTAAGCTAGATCGGAACGTGTCCAATCGAATACCGGCATAAAGTTGTAGCACACCACAGGTATGCCTGCTTCGCCTAATCGCCGTATGGTTTGACTATAATTTTCAATCAATCGGTCGCGATTCGGCTTTCCGAGTTTAATATCTTCGTGAACCGGGACACTTTCGATGACTGCCAGCTTCATGCCATGCGACTCGATTTGAGACTGTAGAGCAGCGATCGCTTCACGCGGCCACACCTCGCCGACAGGCACATCGTATACTGCCGATACGATGCCACGAACACCCGGAATTTGCCGAATCTGCGCCAATTTCACGGGATCGTTATCACCGAACCAGCGAAACGTCATTTCCATGATCAACACCTCTTTCTAACCGTCGTTGTATCTTGCTTCATGCACGTTTTCGCTCAATTTCAGTTCATTCAGCCCCATTGTAGCACACCAAATTTACCGCTTTGGCGCTTTTTTCCATCATCTTAACCACAGTCAAATAATATGGCGAAGATCTGCGTTTCAATCAACAGTTGAAGAAATAGATTAGACACAAAAAAGAGCAACCTCACAATAAAGATTGCCCTCCCCTTCTTATAGATACTGTTCGTTTGAACCCTAGTATGTTATTATCCAAGTCATTCGATGGATAGCTATCCTGTATTCTATACAACATACCCCAGCCATTTTTACCGATATCTGCGTTATCATGGATATCTGCACTAACTTTGATAGAAACAGGGCATTAAAGCGGATAAACAGCCCTCTATCCTTCAAAAATCCAGTATAGCCCTGCTCGAAGCTCAATATCGCCCACCTATCCTGCAACAATCCAACATAGCAAGAGAGCACCGCATAATCACCCACAACAAAGGCCGTCCTTGAAGGACGGCCCACGGGTTGCCCCAGCTTGGATCATTGAATATACGTAGGAGAGAGGAATCTCTTAAAGGAGCCTATGTTCGCTCTTTGGTAGCCATTTTCACCCTTCCATCTCATCATCGAAAATGGCGGACAAGAAGCGACCGGAAAGAGATCCTCGCTCCGTCCCACTTATTCAATGATCCAATCCCCCCTGCCTCACCCACAACAAAGGCCGTCCTTGAAGGACGGCCCACGGGTTGACGACATCTCACTCAGCGATCAGCACTTGCAGGTGAGGAGGGGAATCTCCTGGAAGAGTCTACGTCCGGCATTTGGTAGCCCATTGCATCCTTCCAATCTCATCATAGCAATGGGCGGACAAGAGCCGGCTGGAAGGAGATCCCCTCCCACACCCTTGTGCAAATCGCCCCGCACGAGATCGTCAACCCCCACCGTCTTCACAGACGGCCTACTCCATATTGAACTTATACCCATACCCCCGCACCGTCTGCAGCATCTTCGGATTACTTGGGTCGAGCTCGATTTTTCGCCGCAAATTGCTCATATGCACCATCACAGTACGTTCATCGCTATCCTTGCCTTGGCCCCAGATCGTATCGAACAAATGCGAGACGCTGAAGACACGATTCGGATTCTGCAGCAGGTACATGAGCAGTTGACGCTCCTTCACGAACAACGAAACGCTCTTGCCATGCACATGGACTTCTTCGGTACGCATATCAATCTCCAAATGCCCGTGCCGCCACAGGCTCTCCTGCTCGTCCATTTCGCGTTTCATCGCCGACCGGCGCAGCTTCGACTTCACCCGTGCGACCATCACCGTCGGATTGAACGGCTTCGTAATATAATCATTGCCACCCAAATCGAGTCCGTTCACGATATCCTCATTATCCCGCTTACAGCTGATGAAGATGATCGGAACATCCGACACCATTCGAACCTGATTGCATACGTCCATCCCGCTCATCCCAGGCAGCAAAATATCCAGAAGAATCAGATCGGGATGCTCCAGCGTTAACCAACCGAGTCCCTGCTCACCGCTCTCTGCATGAACGACACGATAACCTTCCCGCTCAAGATATAACCCCATCAGCTCGCCAATTTCTTGATCATCTTCAATGACTAGAATCGTCTGTTCTTGCATCAACCTTCAACCTCCACTCTCTGCCTTACCTGCACCAAGGGGATCGTAAAATACACGTCACTGCCTTCCCCGAGCATACTGCACATCTGAATCGTCCCTTCATGAGACGCGACAATTTCTTTGCAAATGGATAAGCCGAGCCCTGCGCCCTTCTTACCTGATCGCTTATTCGCGCTTCCCCGGTAGAATCGGTCGAACAAGTGAGGAATTTCCGCCTCGGACATGCCTCTGCCTGTATCGATAACATGAACCGTAAATTCGTTCGTATCGATCTGGGCAAGAATTTGAATTTTCCCGCCGGGCTCCGTATTATTCTTCGCATTGTACAGCAAGTTCGAGACCACTTGTTCGATTCGAACAGGATCTAGAATGGCTGCGGCCGATTCCTGCTCTGGGTGGTCTCCTTGGATCTCAAATACGTAATCGTATTCGTCCAAATCGAATTTATATTTATCGTAGACTTTCCGCACAAAAGGAACAATCAGCGTTTCCCTTCGATCGAATGTAATCTGCCCCGCTTCCAGCTTCGAGAGCTCGAATAAGTCTGCGATGAGCCGATCCAAGTATAAGGTTTTCTCGAAAATAATCTTCATCGATTTCGGATCGCCAGGAGGTACGACGCCATCCATCATGGCTTTGACATAGCCTTGAATCGATGTCATCGGTGTACCTAGCTCATGCGAAATGTTGGACAGCAGATGTCTGCGGGACTGCTCCATTTGACTAAGCGATTTATTCGCTTGCAGCAGCTCGGCATTCGATTGCTCCAGCTCCAACGTCCTGCGCCGAATTTTGGTTGCGAGCGTCTGGTTCCATTCGCTTAACTCCTCGGATAGCCGCTCCGACTGCTCGAACGATCTAGAGAATTGATGAGCGAGTAAAATCCCTTGCAGAATAAGACCAATAAACATCCCAAGCGACAAAATATCTGCGAACCCAAACGTCGTCTTATAATAGAGCAATTCACTTATCACACACGGGACAATAATGAGGATCGTGGCAAGATGCATCTTCGACCCTTGCACGCCTCGTCCAACCGCCATCCCGCTAAGATACAACCAGTAAATCGTGACCGCGATAAAGACGAACAGGTAGTACGGTAGGGTCTGCGTGAATAGAAGCGCTGGCGTGAACATAACAAGCAAGCCAAGTGCTACATGAATTCCGATAATAAGGGTTGCAGCCCACCGATTGAGGAACTTCTTAAATTGATTCTGGATATAGCATGTAAAAAAGATAACACCGCCATATGCCGTCAAATATTCAAGTTTAACCGCAAACTCCCACGGCAGCTGTGGAAAGAAAGAGATGAGCAGCGACTGGCCCAGCAGCAGCGTACGCAGTCCGATCGCGAGACAAGTCAATCCGAAGAAGAGAGGCGCTTTATTCTTACTGCGCTGCAAATAAAGCAAGATATGGTAGGAGCCGAACACGAGCAGTGTCCCCGCCAAGAACACCTCGTAAGCAACACTGGCCTCACGACTGCTCATGATCACCTCAGGATCACCGAATTCGATCCGTTCCCAGATCCCCGCCTTTCGCTGCACGAAGCTCGATACCTGAATCACAAATTCCAACTCGGATTCGTGCGGTTGAAAACTAGCCATCTTCGCATAATTCGCAGGCACCGATGACTTGGTGTTCGGACCAACTACCCCGTTCTCCAGTACGAGCTCACCATTGACCCACAGCTTGTACGCCGTAGCAACGCCGTGAACGTAGACGGACTTCATCCGTCCGACCTCGGAAGACGGCAATTGAACAACGAGCCGATAGGTCGCGTAACCTTGATTCGGCAATTTCTCGTTCGCGAGCCGATAATTCGTCCAGGAATCTGGTACCTTGACCCACACGGGTTCAGGCAATACCGCCTTATCCTTCCATTGCTGCGGTTCGATCAACGACTGCCAGTAGAAGGCCCATTCGCCGTTCAATGGCAGTACGCGATCCCTTAGATGCGTCCAATGCTGTATGTTCAATACGCCATTCGACGCTGTAGGCGCCTCTTCTTGTACGGCTGCTAACAAATCCGCCCCATATACGGTTATCCCGCCGCCGCATATTCCTAATACCATGATCCATATCATGAACCAACTTCGCACCGTACGCATTTCCTCATATCCTTCGTATCAAGTCATGAACATTTCATTACATAATTCACCAAATGACGCTAAATTCCTGCATGATCTGACGGGTTAACGTGCCCTTTTCCACCTGCGCAGAAGCAGCACTAACCCATATCCGCATGCGACGAGGATCACGCCCACCGAATCCATGCCGACATCAATCGCATGCCCTGTCCGTCCTGGAACAAAGGATTGATGCCATTCATCCGAAGCCGCATAGAGAACAGAGAGAACCGCCCCCAGTAGAATCGCAGTACTGCGGAATCGCTTGGTCGCCCGCAACGTCTTGATCCACAACAGTGTCAGCAGGGCGTACTCCGCGATATGGCCCCCTTTTCGAATGATAAACTCGATGAAGTCGTACGGTTCCTTCCATGTCACAAGCCCGCCGTCATATGTAAATTCGATATGCGGCATCCATTGGTCGACGACCGATTGCGGAATCCATTCTGAGAGCATAGGACGAATATCTTGCTCCTGATATGGTTCAGCTGATTTGTAGAAAATGAACCCCATCCATAACACGGTTAGAATAAGCCACACGATAAATGATCGATGATTGCGTTGCATCATGCTGCACCCCTTTATGATTGATAAATAAGTCCATACAAGAAAAAAACATGCCAATTTATCGTTGACATGTTCGTGAAGTTGATTGTTTCTAATTGTAATTGAAATGCATTAAGCTTGCGATAGCACCGAAGAGATCAATTCGCGTTCTTGAACTTGCGCATGAATTTGATCCACGACATTCTCCATACATTTGCAAATGTAATCCTTACGGCAGATCGGGCAAGGTGTCGTGTGCAAGCGGCTGATATTTTTGACCGTCCATTCCGGATATCTATTGTAGAACATTCTGCATTTAATACCGTCCTGCAGTTCAACAACAAATTGGTAAAGGCCTTCTTTTTCGTTATAATCGGAAAGTTTGAAATCATTTACTCGAGGAATGTATGCCATAGGACCACCTTTTTAAATAAGAAATTTTCGATACGAGTTTACCGATACTCTATGATAAAGAAAAATGCGTCACGTGTCAAATACAGCTATTCCCCTTTTACGACGACATAATCCTTGTTCGTCATATGGAATTTCTCGCTCATCCCTGACGTCATGTACACTTTCTTATCCTTCGTAATAAAGATCGCTTCCGTATTCTTCATATTCTCTACGAATTTTATGCCCTCTTCTTTTCCTAATGCGAACAAAGTCGTGGACAAAGCATCCGCATCAATCGAATGATCCGTGACGATGGAGACGCTGTTCAGATCGTTGACGACCGGATAGCCCGTCTTCGGATCAAGGATATGATGATACTGCACACCATTCTCGATAAAGTATCGCTCATAGATTCCTGACGTTACGACCGTCTGGTTCTGCACACGCATGCTGCCAATTTGGTTCCCCCGACTCTCATTCGGATCTTGAATACCAATCGTCCAGTAGTCACTGCCCGGCTTCACACCAAGCGCAAAAATGTTACCGCTCAAATCGATAATGGCATTCGGCATGTCATGCTTCAATAGATATTCCGCAACTCGGTCTGCGGCGTACCCTTTGGCAATGCCTCCTAGATCCAGCGCCATTCCTTCCTTCGTCAGCTTGATTGTCTTGTTCTTCTCGTCCAGCACTAAATTCTTGTAATCAACATGTTTGAGCGCATCATCAATCTCGCTCTGCTTCGGCACATGGGCCCCCTCATTATTAATGTTCCATAGACTGACGAGCGTTCCAATCGCAACATCGAACCGCCCTTTGGAAGCTTCTGAATATTTCTGGGCCGTTTTCACAACATAAAATGTCTCGTCCGATACTTTGATCGCCTTTTTACCTGCGTTCGCATTGATCTGATAGATATCGCTTGTCTCGATCGTGCGGCTCATCTTATTCTCGATATCGTCGAGCATGGCTTTGATTTCTGTGAAATGCTGATCCGTTACTTTCTTATCGTATACCTTAATGGTGACCACCGTATCGAATACGAAGTAGGTTTGAGATTTCGGGTTGATACTCTCCGTCGCACCCTTGGATGGCGTGGTTCCGCCACAACCTGCAATCGTCACCAGACAGAGAATGAGCAGCGAAATGATAGCTTTTGAACGAAGCATGATGTTACCCCCTTAAATTGTAGCCGAACATTATACCATATATGATGCCATTTTTCAATTTCATCACGCATAGTTTAATTCAATTTTTAAGTATATAATCACAAAATAACTTAACATAAGGAGAAAAACGCGATGATGAAGCTTAGACGTGGAGATATTATGCTCATCGGTATTGTTCTACTATGTGCGATCATTTTCATCATCATAAAAGCATTTCCGAATGAAGTAAGTGACGAATCGCACAGCAAAATTGCCAAAATTACGGTAGACGGAAAAATATTCCGAACCGTTGAGCTGACGGCCGAGCCACAAGAAATTAAAGTTGAAACCGAAGACGGCCACTACAACCTGCTCAAAGTTCACGATCACGGCATCGAGATGATCGATGCGGATTGTCCAGACAAAGTCTGTCTCACCTTCGGGTTTATTACGAATCCGTCGCAGACCATTGTCTGCCTGCCGCATCGTGTCTTAGTCGAGATCGAGAACAACAATCCAATGGATCAAGGAGATGATATCGATGCCGTCGTCAAGTGATACGACATCTGCAGCGCTGCTGAAGCGTACCGTCATGATTGCGATCTTCGCTGCCGTAGCTGTCGTCTTAAGCATCATCGAATCTATGATTCCACTGCCCTTCTCGGTTCCCGGCGCGAAGCTTGGTCTTGCGAATATAATGGTGCTGACTTGTCTCTATTTCTTAAATGGAAAAGACACGCTACTGCTCATTATATTGAAGACGATTTTGACTGCCTTTATATTCGGAACCTTCTCTAGCTTCTTATTCAGCTTCTTTGGCGCCATCGTCAGCTTCGTTCTGATGTACGGCATGATGCGTATGGGACGTGAATTCTTCAGCTTGATCAGCATTAGTATCGTCGGAGGAATAGGGCATAATATCGGCCAGCTTACGGCTGCGATGATCATCTTCAAGACATCGAAGATGTTCTACTATTTGCCGGCGCTTCTACTCACAGGGGTTGTAACGGGGATTTTTATCGGCCTTGCCGTCAAATATTTGATCTCAGCCCTATCGAAGCTAACCTTATTCCAAGGGTGGACTGCACATGAGTAGCCCGATGATTCAAATGGAAGGCGTACATTTCTCCTATCAGGGGTCAAGCAGCCCGCCAATTCTGCACGATATCTCCCTCACGGTTCATCCAGGGGAATGGGTATCCATTATCGGAGCGAACGGGTCAGGCAAGTCAACCCTCGTCAAGTTATTCAATGGGCTCCTGCGCGCTACACAAGGACAAATCTTGATTCAAGGCACGCCGTTATCGAATGAGAACTTATACGATATTCGGCAGCAAATCGGGTACGTATTCCAGAATCCGGAGAATCAGTTCATTGGCACCACGGTGATGGAAGATATGGTCTTCGGACTCGAGAATCTCTGCCTCGACCATGCCGAGATGGAGCGACGCGTGAATCACTATGCTGCAAAGCTGAACATCATCTCTCTTTTATCGAAGCATCCAGGCGAGCTCTCAGGAGGACAGAAGCAGCGCGCCGCGTTAGCCGCGATTCTAGCGATGGAACCTCGCATCGTCATCTTCGATGAAGCGACTTCGATGCTGGATGAGCAATCCCGAATGGATGTCATTCGAATCATCCGTGACATGCATCAGAGCGGCGACTATACGATCATCTCTATCACCCATGATGCAGACGAAATCGAAGCATCGGATCGTGTACTGGCACTCGCCGATGGGCAGATCATAGCAGATGCGACACCAGCCAGCATCGTACAAGAGACTGAGGTGATGAGGCGATGTAACTTGATTCCGTCATTCTACATTCGACTCGCGCAGCAATTGAACACGTCATATGATTTACCCGTCCGCCATCATGCTGATGAACATGGACTACTGGAGGAACTATGCCAATTGTATTCAATGAAGTAAGCCATGCATATGGAGGAAGTCTTTCTGAGCAGCTGGCACTCGATCATGTACAATTTCATATTGAAGATGGACAGTTCGTCGGTATTATCGGTCCGACCGGCTCAGGGAAATCAACACTGCTGCA
This sequence comes from Paenibacillus guangzhouensis, assembly GCF_009363075.1. Classification (NCBI taxonomy): domain Bacteria; kingdom Bacillati; phylum Bacillota; class Bacilli; order Caryophanales; family Paenibacillaceae; genus Paenibacillus; species Paenibacillus guangzhouensis. The sequence goes on from NZ_CP045293.1 coordinate 4,267,523, forward strand.
GCATTTCAATGCCATTCTACGTCCGACAGGCGGCAAGGCACAGGTGCTGGATTTTCTAATCGTCCCAGGTGAAAAGATTCACGAAGTTAAACGGCTTCGGCAGCGCGTCGGCCTTGTCTTTCAGTTCCCGGAGCAGCAGCTCTTCGCCGAAACAGTAGAACGCGATCTCTGTTATGGCCCTATGAATTTCGGTGCAACGGAAGCCGAGGCCAAAGAGCTAGCGGTCGCAGCGCTGGAACAAATCGGGCTGAGTACAGACTTGCTCCAGTGCAGTCCTTTCCAACTGAGCGGCGGACAAATGCGCAAAGTGGCCATCGCCTCCGTTCTCGCGATGAACCCCGATGTTCTCGTGTTGGATGAACCGACGGCGACGCTAGATCCTAGGAGCCGTGAAGATTTTATGAGCCTACTGCACACACTATGTAAAACCCAGAACAAGACCATCATTGTCGTGACGCACCGGCTCGATGAAGTTCTGCCTTTTACGGACCATCTGCTCGTCATGCATGAAGGCAAGCTCGTCTTCGAAGGCTCGAATCTTGAACTCTACGAACAAGCTGAGAAGCTGCCCGCATGGCGAATGGCTATTCCGAAGCCGTTCCGTGTACTGAAGTCATGTGAACGCATGACGAACAGGCAGATGGCTGACCATGTGAGGCAGGAGGGGGTCCATGCGTCATTCACGCCATTATGGGTCGCTGAACAGATCAATCAGCTCTTCCAAACCTCAGAGCGAGATGATAACGGAGGTGTGCTATGCAGCAACGATTCATCTTAGGCCGCGTCATCGCTACCGGTTCATGGGTTCATAAGCTTGACCCTCGTGCCAAAATGACTTGCATGCTGATCTATGCGGTAATTACTATCCTGCTTCATTCCTGGGCCGACTTCATCGCCGTCACCCTTGTCTCGCAATTGATTCTTCTAAGTACGAGAATCAAGCTGACGACGTACTGGCGTGCGGTGCGCCCCCTAAGATATCTCATGCTCTTTATTTTTCTGTTCCAAATCTTCCTCGAGAAGGGTGGGGATTTGTTACTTGCCTTAGGACCTATTCATATTTATTCCGAAGGAATCATCACAGCAGTATTTACGGTCTGGCGAATGTTCTTGCTCGTCACGTTCACCGCGCTGCTTACGTTCACGACAACTCCGGCCATGCTGACTCAAGCCTTAGAGGACATGCTGAAGCCGCTCCAAATATTTCGTATATCACCGCAAGCCATCGCGCTCATGCTCAGTATCGCGCTTCGGTTCATTCCGACCATCTTGGAAGAGACCGAGCGGATCGTTAAAGCACAAGCTTCCCGGGGTGCAGATCTGAAGGATCTCCCGTGGAAGGATAAAGCGAAAGCGATGATTTCGCTGCTCGTTCCCGTCACAGTCTGTGCTTTTCGGCGTGCGGAAGAGCTCGTCAATTCGATGGAAGCGCGGGGATACAAGCTAGGCGAGCCCCGCTCCAAATATTTCAGATTAACCTGGCACAGCCAGGACACCTATTTCTTACTCATTTTTATTCTTATCGGTTTGTTCATCATTTGGCAATAATCGAAGGAAGTTATGGAGGTTTTAACGATGGCTAGATATTTTCATGGTAAAGAGGTGGAGCTACTCGCTCCTGCAGGTACATTCGATATATTCAAGACGGTCATTGAGACCAATTGCGATGCCGTTTATTTCGGGGGCCCGAGCCTCAATATGCGGATGATGCGCAAAGGCTACAATCTCAGTTATGAAGAGATAGAGCAAGCGATCTCCATCGCCCACGACTTAGGCAAGAAAACGTACATTACCCTCAACAACCTGATTAATGAACATGATATGGAGGACGCTAGACAGTATCTCACATTCATTCATCAAGCGAAGCCCGATGCCATTATCGTTCAGGATTTCGCCGTCCTCTCCCTGATCAAGGAGATGGGGCTAGACATCAATGTTCATTCGTCCGTCATGATGAACGTTCACAATCTACCAATGATTGAATTCCTCGCAGAGATGGGCGTCACCCGGGTCGTTGCTTCACGCGAGATGGATCTCCAGACCGCAAGATATCTGCAAGCCAAATCCGGCATGGAGTTCGAATATTTCGTGCACGGGGATATGTGTACGGTGCATGGCGCGAACTGCCATATCAGCTCGATGATCTTCGGCATGAGCAGCAACCGCGGTCAATGCATGAAGCCGTGCCGCTGGGAATACCGCGTGAAGAAGGATGGCTGCGTCTATCCAACGGAATATCCGCTTGCCGCCAAAGATATGAACTTATACGAATACATCCCAGAGCTGATCGAATCCGGCATCACTTCCTTCAAAATCGAGGGACGGATGCGGGACAAAGAATTCGTCACGATGCTCATTAACAGCTACGGCGATGCCATTGATCGGTACATCGAAGATCCGATCGGATACAATCGCTCCGAGAACTCGCAAGAGCTATTCGAACATCGGAAACGCGATTTCTCTACCGCGTATGCCTTCGGCAAGCCAGGGCTATCTTACATTAATCGCCGTTATGAAGGCACCGGCAAGTTCTACAGCACAGGCAAAGTCTTCAGTACGCCAACACCTGAACGCGACATTCAAGAAGACCGCTTAGATGTTATTCGGACATCCTTGGCTACGATTCATCGGCCAGAAGCTGCATCACGGGAGCTATCCGTTCGCGTCAATAATATTGCGCAAGCGAAGGTAGCAATCGAAGAAGGCGTGCACTATATCTACTTAGCTGGCGATGTCTACGCACCCGATCGTCCATTCACGCGTCAAGAGATTGTAGAGTTGACGGCCATGAAAGGATCATCCCGTATCTATTTGGCTTTACCGCGAATGATGTCTGAACTTCATTTTGAGCAGTATGAACATCTATTGCGGTCAGCAGACTTAGGCATCGACGGTATCGTCGTGACGAATATCGGCGCGCTGCATCGCTTCAAGAAATTCGGCATCCCGATGATTGGCGACTATAATCTGAACGTCACGAATAATCAGTCCGCGATGTTCTACAACGAGCATGGACTGAGCCGTTTTACCGCTTCCATCGAGCTTCCGCTGGAGCATTTCACAGAGCTGCTCTCGCATACGACGGTTCCGATGGAAATCGTCGTTCACGGTTCACCTGTCGTGATGTACTTGGAACTCGATTTATATGAGAATACAGAAGTCTTCCAATCCATTGCGGAAGAAGACAACAAATTCGTCGATAACCGCTATCTCGTCCTCATGACAGATAAAGGCGAGAACCCGGTATATCGCGACCAATTCGGCCGGAATCATCTCACGACAGCCAAGGAACTCTGCTATCTTCCTATTCTTCCTGATCTTATCCAAGCTGGCGTTCGACATTTCCGCGTTGAAGGAAGCACGTATACACCCGAGCAATTGCGCAGCATTCTTAGCACGTATCGTAAGGCGCTTGAGGCGCCTGAGCAGTGTGCGGCATTATATGAACAACGTTCACCGGTCTATGCCGGATATACACTTGGCACATTATCTTTCGGTAAGGCCGTACAAGAAGAAGCAGTGACCATCAAGTAAGATCATGACCAATAGAAAGGAGCGCGATCCCAATGACTCAGTCGATCGGCGCAGACCAAATTCTACACAAACGTAAAACGTTCATGTTCCCTTGCACCAGCCACTTCTATAAGCAGCCTCCTCAAATTGTACGAGGACATATGCAATATTTATACGACGAGAAAGATACCCCTTATGTCGACTTCTTCGCCGGGGTATCCGTCGTCGCTTGCGGACATTGCAATGAGCACATTACACGAGCAACAACAAAGCAGCTTGAGACGCTGCAGCACACATCGACGATCTATCTGACACAACCGATGGTTGATCTTGCAGAACGTCTTGCGCGTATTCTTCCAGGGGAGTTGAAGCGGACATTCTTCGTCAACAGCGGCTCTGAAGCGAATGAAGGCGCCTTGCTCGCGGCACGTCTTCACACCAATAAGCGTGATTTCATCGCTCTCGATTTCGGATTGCATGGACGCACTTCCTTAACGATGAGCGTGACCGGCATCCCGATGTGGCGTACGGATCCATATCTCGAGAAGAACACGCACTTCATTCCACGGCCATTCGATCCTAGTCTGTCCTTGGAAGAGGCCGCTGATGTCTCTCTACGGGCGCTGCGCAAAGTTCTTGACGAGAAGGGCGATACCATCGCAGCGATGATTGTCGAGCCAATTCAAGGCAACGGCGGTATTATCGTACCGGCGAAGCACTATTTCCAAGAGGTGCAGGCTCTGCTCAAGCGGCATAATGTCTTGCTCATTGCGGATGAAATTCAGACCGGCTTTGGTCGCACGGGAGCAATGTTCGCTATGGACCACTTCGGTGTCGTCCCTGACATCCTATCGATGGCGAAGGCGCTTGGCAACGGCACGCCGATCGGCTGCTTCTCGACGACGGATGCCATCGCGAATACCTTTAACCGTCCTTCGGCTTCCACCTTCGGCGGGAATCCTGTTTCCTCCGTTACAGCAATGGCCGTACTCGATTATATCGAACAAGAGAAATTAGTGCGTCGTTCACAGAAGCTTGGTCAGCTGCTGAAGGATGGCCTGCTGGAACTGAAGCAAAAGTACAATTTCATTACGGATGTACGCGGTATGGGATTGATGGTTGGGATGGAGATCTTGGGGGATGCGCCTCAACGCGGCGCTGAGGCCGTTGATATGATCATTGAATGTATGAAGAATCGGGGCTTCATTATCGGTAAAAATGGCGTGAACCGCAACGTACTGGCATTCCAGCCGCCGCTCGTCATCCACGAATCCAACATTCGCAGAATGCTCTCGGCGCTCGAAGATGTCTGTACAGGAGGTCATGCATGGTTATACGAAGCGTCACCAGCAAAATAAGACTCTTCGGCGAGCTCGTCATGTTCTCGCATACCCTCTTCTCGCTGCCATTCGCCATTATTTCCTTGCTATGGGCATCGAATGGCTGGCCATCCTGGTATGTGATTACATGGTCACTGATCGCACTCGTCGCAGCCCGCAATGGCGCGAATGCCTTTAATCGGCTGGCGGATTTGAAATTCGATACACTCAATCCCCGAACCGCATCGCGCCATATGCCGAAAAAGATGCTCCTGCCGAGAGAAGTCATCTGGTTCGTTATTCTGAATTACACCTTATTCGTATTTGCAGCAGCGATGCTGAACCCGCTCTGCTTCGCATTATCGCCTGTCGCGATCATGCTGATTACGGCATACTCTTATACGAAGCGGTTCACGTGGCTCTGCCATCTGTTCTTAGGCTTCACGATAGCGTCTGCCCCGATTGGCGCTTGGTTCGCTGTTACCGGGCAGTTCGCCTTTACCCCGTTTATTCTCGGGACAATCGTCATGCTCTGGATCGCAGGCTTTGACATCATCTATGCGACGCAGGATATCGATTTTGATCGCAAAAACGGTCTCTGGTCCGTACCGAGCATATTCGGATTCGAAGATGCGCTCTACATCTCGCGCGCCCTGCACTTCATCATGGTACTCTTGCTCTTTAGCCTTGCCTTCATTCGTGATCTCGGCTGGATCTACCTGCTCGGCATCTTTATGGCTACCCTGCTGCTGCTCACCGAGCATCGCATTATTAAACCGAGCAATCGTCACCTGATGAAAATCGCATCCTATAAGCTGAATCAGGTCATTAGTATGGTGATCTTATTCTGTACACTGCTAGATTTTATCTTATTGTAATCGTAAAGGCTTCGTCTGACCCGCAAAGGTCAACGAAGCCTTTTAACATTATTGCTTATTCGCCTTCTCTTTCAAAATCGCCGCATACTCATCGGTCATTTTACGCAAGAACGTATTCACGTCTTCCTTGCCTTTATCCTTAATCATTTCAGAGGTCTTATCACTGATAATATTGGCTTCATAGTAGAAAATATCAGGACCGTATGGTGAGTATACCGGTGTTGCCGCCTTTCCTTTATAGGCTGCATCAATGTTGTAGACGCCTACTTTATCTTCCCCAGCAAGATATTGACGAATCTCCGGATCTTTCACAACTGGCGGAGCACCGCCGATCGCGATATTCTTCTGATTCTCTTCGGATACTGCGAACTCTAACACTTTGAAGGCCTCTTCAATATGTTTGCTCGCTGGGTTAATGGCAAGCGTAAGTGGAATATTGTTCGGCAATACACCTGGGAGATCGCTCCAGCTTGGGTAAGCGGACATGCCGAAATTCAAGCCTTCTGTATGCGCATAGAGCTTCGCACTGTTCACGAATGATAGAATCATACCGACATTGCCCTTCTCAAAGCCGAAATTATCCTTCTGCGATTCATCAGGCACATTGCCTGGTATTTTGATTACTCGTTGAATCAAGTTGAAATACTTCGCGAATTTCGGATCCTTCTCGAATAGAATCTCGCCCGTCTCCGGATTGGTACCAGTAGCGGACAATTGGAGCATCGCCTGGGACAGACCACGGGCAGCCAGACCGACATACTCAGCATCTCCGTGCTTGCCAGCAATCTTCGCTGCCATATCCAATACCTCGTCCCATGTTGGCGTCTCGCTCGGATATTCGATGCCCAGCTTATCGAAAATATCCTTGTTATAGAATAGATTTACGACGACATCCTCAAGCGGCATGCCCAGCAATCGATTCTTCTGTTCCGGGTCGCGCTGCCGTATCGCCTCAATCGCACCGTCACGGAATTTGGTAAGGTCCACATTATTTTTGGCAACCAAATCATCCAAAGGGTAGGTCATTTCAAGATCATGTAATGTAACAAACGGGTCTGTAACCAGCATAATGTCTGGGGAGTTGTTCGCAGCATTCGCTTCTTGTATTTTCTCTGCAGATGCAAATGCACTGATATGTTCAATTTTGATATGAGGATATTTCTTCTCTAATGCATCCGCAAGACGGATTCTGACCTCTTCACCGCCCCACGGCGTCATAAATTTAATCGTGACAGGTTCGTTCGATTCGGTTGTAGCCTCAGCATTGTTATTCGTTGCTGGCTCTGTCTTATTGTCATCTACTGCTGCCTCAGTAGTCGGTTTTGGTTCTTCTGTCGTCTTGGTTGAGTTGCCGCACGCCGATAGTAGAATGGACATGATGCATGTTGTAATCAGGAATAATGTCATCATTTTTCTAGTCTTCTTCAATCGATTCCCTCCTTTTTTGTAAACCCTTTCATAAGTTATTTCGCAAAAAAGCAAGAAATTGGGCCGCCAATCCCGTACATTCCCCCTTTCAATCATTCCTTTTATCCGAATTTAATATATCAAAAACGGTGTGTACGTCGTGTGATTTTTGTGTGTTTTTCCTGTGAATCTCATCCTGTTCGCAGCCAAAAAAAGACTGTCCATACAAGAGATCTCCCCTGTAGGACAGTCTTTTTCCAAGCCATCATATCCTTACTTCGATGCAAGCGCCTTCTGATAGATCTCAAGGTACTGCGCTAATTGCAGACCATCCAAACCTTTCACATAAGCGTCCCATTCCTTGTTAATGTCCTTCGAACCTGTAATGAATTGCGCCATATTCGACTTCACGTAGTCGACCAAGGTTGTCTTGATCTGAGCGCTAATCTCAGCATCCTCGAGGGCGATGAAGAGACCGTTCGGATATTGCTCCTTGGAATGATAAGGCTCATATTCCTTGGATACGTTGTTGAGACGTGTACCGTAGCCGTTATCTGCGAGCGGATCTTGTGGAGCTGTCCATGAAGCACGGTACGCATACGTTCTGAGCGATGGACCAATTTGCTCCCAGCCATCATTATGGGTTGGTTTCTTATCGGTTTTGACGATGTTCGTATATTTGGCAGGTTTGCCGTCCATCCCTAACTCGCCTTCCGTTGCTTTGCGCCAGCCACCGCCTTCAGGCCCGTTCTCTTGCAATACAATCGATTCTTCTGTATACAGGTAATCTGCGAAGCGGATTGCAGCGATTTGCTGCTCAGGAGTCGCTTTGTTCGTAATCGCAAATTGCGAGTTATTGATGCCTGCGAAGAACAACGTCTGCTGAACGCCATTTGGTCCTTTGAGCGGTGGAACCACGACATAGTCTTTGTGGCGCGGCGCCTTGCTGTCCATACTGTACGCATAGCTGATTAATGCCGTCGACAGCGCACCCATGACGTTATCCTTCTCACGATTCGCGAGCTGTTGGATCGCATCTGCATTTTGCGTGAAGGAAGCTGGGTCAATCAGACCTTCTTTATATAATTGATTCAAGTATAAGAGCCCTTGCTTCCATTCCTCTTTATTCGCAACAAAGTCGACCTTGCCGTCTACGACACGTAGGAACGTACCTGCATTTTTCTCCGTATAGTCATCGACGATGAAGGAGTTCATCAAGAAGGCTGAGACGTTCCCTGTCCACATCTCATCGGAGCCCGTCAATGGGATCTCATCCGCTTTGCCGTTGCCATTCGGATCCTTCTCTTTGAAAGCCTTCAATACGTTATGGAATTCTTCCGTCGTGGTTGGAACTTGTAATCCCAATTTATCAAGCCATGCTTTATTGATCCACATTTTGAGCGCATTATCACAGTGATAACACTCATTCACTTGCGGCAGCGCGTAGATGTTGCCGTCTGGTGCTGTAATCGATGCTTTCATATACGGTATATCGGCCATCGCTTTCTTGATGTTCGGCGCATATTTATCGATCAGATCATTAAGCGGAATGAAGACGCCTTGCTTGCCGTACTTCATTTGTTCCTCTTTGGTGAGCGCACCATGTAAAATGACTTCCGGGTAGTCGCCGCTCGCGAGCATCAGCTGCTTCCGATCATTCAGCGCATTATCCGGCACCAAATCCCATTCAATCTTAATATTCGTCTTCTCTTCGAGGAACTTCGTGTAAGTGTTCGTCTCCATATTCTCAATGGTGGATAACTGAGGCGCGAACATCTTAATCGTCATCGGCTTCTTCACGATCGGATACGTACCCACTTCCGTGAACACATCCTCCTGTGCCGCAGGCTTCTCACCTGACGGGTCCGCTGGCTGCTCTGACTGCTGCGAGCTGTTGCCGCCGCAAGCGCTGAGCATGAGTGCCAAGGTGAGTACCAAACTTAATGTCCCTGCAAACGTCTTCGTCCATTTTTTTCTCATAAAGACTACGCCTCCATTATCATCTTAATGGTAAATCATGACCCTGTCATCCTTGTGCTAATGCCCACGTGCGAAATGATTTGCGGCTGCCGCATCCCCCCTCTCAAGCATGTTACCGATCATTAACCTTTCAGCGAACCGATCATAACCCCTTTAACGAAATGCTTCTGCACGAACGGGTAGATGATCAGCACCGGAGCGCTCGCGACGACGATCAAGGAATACTTGAGCAAATCTCTTAATCCTTGCTGCGCCTGCATCTGATCGACATTCGCCATCATCGAAGGATCAACGGTATTTAAGATGAGAATATTGCGCAAGATGATCTGCAGCGGGAATAGATCTGGTGACCGAAGGAATATCAGAGCGTCAAAATAAGCGTTCCAATGGCCTACGGCATACATAAGTGTCATAACCGCAATAATCGGCTTCGACAACGGCAGTACTATACTCCATATGAATCGAATATCACTGCATCCGTCCAGTTCTGCGGCTTCAGCTAATTCATCCGGAATCGACGTCTGGAAGAAGGTACGTGCAACAATAACCTGGAATACCGCGAGCGCGCCTGGCAGGATCATCGCCCACCGTGTATCCAGCAAGTGCAGATTTTTGACGACCATGTAGAAAGGAATTAATCCTCCATCGAACATCATGGTGATTACGAGAAGCACCATCACGAAGTTGCGTCCATAGAAGGTCTTCTTCGCGAGCGGATAGGCGAGCATAATCGTCAGCAAGACGTTGATGATTGTTCCGACAACCGTATAGAAGAGTGAATTCATATATCCGACGCCGATTTGCGCATTATTGAACACCGCCTTGTAGCCAGCTAGTGTAAAATCAACGGGGAACAGCCAGACTTTACCCGATACGACAGCCTGCGGCGAGCTTACGGAAGAGCTTAGAATGTAGATCAGTGGGAGTGCCACGATCAATAAGATCACTGTCAAGAATAGATAGACTAAACCTAGGAACAGGCGGTCACCCTTGGATTCTTGAATACGAGTTGCATTTATCATAAGGACTCCTCTCTCCTTCTTCGGGATTACCACAGGCTATTGTTAGACAGCTTCTTGGCAATGTAGTTGACAGATACGAGTAGAATTAAGTTAATGATCGAGTTGAACAAGCCAATCGCAGCCGAGAAGCTGAAGCTGGAACCGAGCAAGCCCACTTTATACACATAAGTTGAGATGACTTCAGACGTGCTCAGATTGAGCGGATTTTGCATCAGATATATTTTCTCGAAGCCGAGCTTCATAATGTTGCCTAGATTCAAGATTAATAAGATGACCGATACCGGGATGAGACTCGGAATATCGATATTAATAATCTTCTGAATGCGTGAGGCCCCGTCGACCTTGGCCGATTCATAGAGCTCAGGATTGACCCCTGCGAGCGCCGCAATATAGATGATCGCACCATAGCCGGTGAACTGCCAGACATCGGACCAGACGTAAATCGATTTGAACAGTCCGGGAATACCCATGAAGTTCGTATTCTCAACGCCCAGCATCGCGAAGAACTTGCTAATCATCCCTACGTTCGGCGTCAAGTTCACGATAATGATCGAGACCATGATAACGGTCGAGATGAAGTACGGTGCGTAGGTGACGAGCTGTACGCTTTTCTTAAATAGTCCGTTGCGGATTTCATTCAATGCCAGCGCCAGAATAATGGGAGCAGGGAATCCAATCAACAGCCCGTAGAGGCTAATGCCGAGTGTATTCTTAATGTAGAGCCAGAAATTCGGCGAGTTGAAGAATTGCCCGAAATATTTCAGTCCCACCCAGGGGCTGCCCCAAATGCCTTTGATCACGTTATAATCTTTGAATGCAATGACGATCCCTGCCATGGGCACATATTTGAAGATCACTAAATAGAGCAGTGGCAGCAAAATAACCAAGTACAATTGCCAGTGACGCTTCATGCTTCTCCACGCTGGCTTTCTTACGACTGCTGTTTCATTCACTAGATTTGGCATCACGCAGCTCCTTCCGTCTAGACCTTGGTATGCGATTTCGAATATGACCCCATTGTAGGGGGCGTTCGTCACATCAACAAGAAACAAGAATAAACCGATCTAACTTTTTTCACTTTGGCGTCAGAACGCGAAAAAAGCAGCGATTCACATCGCTGCCTGCACTGTTTTCTACGAATAAACCGTTTTCAACCATTGGCTCTTCGCAAGTGATCCGTACGATATTCACCGGGTGAATAACCAACGACTTTCTTGAATACACGGCTGAATGAGATCGCGCTCGTATATCCAACACGCTCCGCAACCTCTTGCACCGAATACGTGGTCGCCGTTAGCAGACGCTGCGCCTCTTGCATTCGAATTTCGATGAGGAAGTCGACGAACTTCTGCCCAGTATCCTCTTTGAACAGCTTGCTCACATATTTCGCATTCATCTTGAAATGTTCCCCCAGGAACTCCAGCGACATATTCGGATTCGCGTAATCCAGCTCAATAAACTTCCGCATCTCTCGAATCATGGCCGTATGCTGCCGTGTATCCCGCATCTGCCGAATCGTATCGTACAATTCGATGAGTACCGGCTTAATGCCTTCGCGCAATTGTTCCAAGGAATACCCGTAGTCGATTTGCTCGCTTAATTTCGGTAGACTCTCCTGCACCCACATTTGCTGAATTTCCTTGCTCCAACCGGACATCTCACGGCCGAAGAAGTAGATCAAATAATTCATGACGTTCATGATTTCATCATTCGTGAGCAGACCCTGCTTCAACTGGGTGAACCACGATTCGTACTCCTCTAACCATTGATCTTCACCCGTGCGGAAAGACTGAACCAACCAGCGGATCGCTCCGAGATGCGAATACACCTCCGCTTGGCCTTGGCTTGCAATATCCTCGCTTGAGATCAATCGATTCTCACCCAGCACCGTCTTATACTTGAGTGCCTCGATACAAGCTCTATAAGACTGAGGAATTTCATTGATCATCTCTGCGACCGGACCGAGGCCGATCGTAATCGTAAATTTCAAATTCTGCTCCGTCCAGCCTCTCACTTGATCGGCAAGTTGTGGCAGCGATACCGACTCGTCAGGAAGAGATTCCTGGGATTCGAACAGCATCACCGACAAATTGGAAGCCGATGTCCATTCCGACCACAGTCTGCATTCCAATTTAGACGCGATTTCTTCAATGACCGTTCGCAGGGTGAACTTCAATAGGTTCTGATCCCCTTTGGAATAGTTATTGCAGAAATCCCCATATTTATCGATTTCCACGACAAACATCCGGGAGCGCCCCGTTGGCGCCGGCAGCTTCAATTGATTCGCTTCATGCTCCCATTCCACTAAGGTAAGATTTGATCCACCATCAATCAATTGATGGAATAGATCTCTCGTCCGAAGATGCAGATCTTCTTGATACTTCTGCTGATATTGTTTGGCCTGCTCCAGAATGTTCTCAAGCGCAGATTCAATAAAGGCAAATTCGTCCGTCTTGCCGCGTCTTGTGCCTCCTCCGCCTGCAATTGGCAAGGAATAGCTGCTAAACTTCGCTGCGATCTGCTCGATCGGTCTCGAATGACGCCGTGTCACATAGATCATCCACAGCAGGCCGATCCCAATCATCAAGAGACCAATGACGAACCATACGTTATAGAGTGAGGAGATGAACCGAACCAATCCGCCATGCACAAGCCCGCTGCCATATTTCCAATTGGTATAGCTCGAGACATATTGCGAGTTCAGTTCCGTCCCATCTTCGTTCATCTCACCGCCGAATAACAAGTGCCCGGACGTATCTCTTGTCTGAATGAAGCTCGACTTCGTATCGTACAGATCCTTCGTAAGCTTATGCAGCGATTCGGTCGCAACATTGATGACAATCATCCCAAGATCATTCTTCATGTAGGGGGCGCCTCGAACGAGACTGACAACCTGTTTGCCGCCGATCATTCTAAATTGCTCGAAATTACGGCCATCCGTCCACTTCGGTGTCTTGGAGATTTGGTATTGCTCGATAAAATCCTGATCCGCATAATCTTTGACGAAGGCATTCGTCGCATTGCTAAGAACGAATCCGTCCGTATAGCGCACCATATAGATCGAATCAATCAGCGGGTAGTACGTAATCATTTCTTTCAGCTTCTGTACCGCTGCAATATTAATATAGGGATCGCTTCTCGTATTCGATTTGAAGAAATCCTTGAGCGGCTTGCTGTTAATGGTCTCCAACACGACCATATTATCGATGACCTTCAGCGACGTATCGACAAGTCGCATCGCTTGCAAGGACAGCATCTTATTTGCATTGGACGCTTCTTTCCGGCTCTGCTCACTGAACAACTGGAAGAACACGAAGAAAGTAAATGTTATGACAATAATAAAAATCGGCATATAAGACAGCAAAAGCCGTTTAAACCAAGAACTTCTCACGTTCAAACCCCGCTTCGCATTTTTGTATGTTATTATAGCGGATTGCACCTCAATTGTAACCCCTTTCATAAGAGTGCACGCAAAATAACCCATAAAAATCACAAAAAAGAAGAGCTACCCATTCTCATGGATAACTCTTCTTGCCTAAAAATCCCGATCATTAAAATAATGCCAAATCATCTCTAAATCTTCCACCGCATGATAATCACGCAAGTCTTCGATCTGCTCCCACGCTTCACGCATATAATGATGGCTCAGCTCTCTCGCTTGATCCATCGCCTGGCTATGTCGAATCTGTCCGATGACATGTTGGAATTCTTCGACGGTCGAGCCCTCATGCAGCGATCGAATCTGCGTTCCAAGCGCCTCATCCCGCAGGGCATAGATCACTGGCAGCGTCACTTGTCCGTTCATCAAATCCGCTCCCGCCGGCTTGCCAAGCTTCCCTTCCGTCTGCTCGAAATCGAGCAGGTCATCCTTGATCTGAAAGGACATGCCAACCGCTCTGCCAAAGGCGTATAACGTATCCGACACCCATTCCTCTGCTTCAGCCGCCCGCGCACCAGCTTGTAGACATGCAGCCATTAGCAGCGCTGTCTTGTTCATCGTCTTCTCCAAATACGTATCAAGCTCTATGTCATAGTCGAACCGCGTGTTGAGCTGCTGATATTCACCGATACATAGCTTGGATGGTGCCGCTGAGATCAGATCCTGGAGCGCACGTCCTTGATCCTCTGCATCCGAATATTCGAATAGCGCTTCAACGATGCGCGCCATCATATAATTCGCGACATGGGTCGCTGTATAGACATTTGTCTTCGTATGGAGCGTCGGCTGCTGCCTTCTCCGTTCTGCGCCGTCAATAATATCATCATGAATCAAGGAAGCCGCATGAACGAATTCGGCCGCCGCAGCGAGGCGTACGAGCCTCTTCCCTTCCGGAGTACGCATCCCGAATCGGCTCCCTACGATGACGAGCATAGGGCGAAGACGCTTGCCCCCTGCCTGAATCAGGTCAAGCACACTACGTTTCACAACCGAGAATACCGGCAAATCCCGATCATAGCGGACCAGGTCAATCATTTCTTTATCAATGCGGTCCACATCGATTCGAAGGGCATCAGATAACTTCATAAGCGACCTTCGCATATCGGTACGTCACAAATTGACGAATCGCAGTCGGAAGGATAAAATCAGCCGGTTTTCCTTCAATTCTACGAATGTGTATCGTCTTGAGAACAGGTGCGAGTGCAGCCAATAAATCCATGGACTGGTTCGCTAAGGCATATTCATAATAACTACTCTGCAGATAGTCGCCGTCAAGAATTTTGCGTGTGAGCTGCAGCTCTTCTTCCTGTACATCGTCATGGGACTGCAGGGATAATCGCAGTAATACATAACATCCCAAGATTACTTGCCGCCGTGTGTCATCCATATCGTATTCGTTCAGAAAGTGAGCCATTTCTTTCACCCAGCGCGTGTTCACTTCAATTGCAATGCCAGCATCGGGTGCTAATTGCTCCGTTAATTGTTCGAACGTCTGTGTCATTAATTGGCTTGTACTCATGATTCATCACCTGCGTTTCCTCTGAAAATAAGGAGGGCGTAATGCTGCATGATGCGCACTACGCTCCTATTGAATGACTGACAGGTCCTCAAACCTCTAAATTAATCCGCGTATAGATACCATTTCTTGATGAAAGGAATCTTACGCCAGATGCGTTTCAAGTGTGGGTACAGGTAGTAATCCAGGCCAAGCGTGCTGCCGGATCCGCCGATCAACGCAATACCTGCGAACCAGTACCAGAGCATCTCGTAAGGAGCCATACCGGAAGTCCAGATCATGAGACCCATAGCTACCGTACCGATGGAAGCAACGGATGTGAATAGACCAACGATGAGCATCAGACCGAAAATAATCTCTCCGCATACCATTGCGGCTTGGAAGATCGAAGCTAATGCAGTAAAACCGCCATCGCTCGTATAGAAGAACATATCCATCGTTCCGTTCACCATGCTCGTGATGAAATCCGGAACAGGTAGAGCTTCTACCGCAGTCTTAACTGCTTCGCCTGCAGCTGCTGCTGCTTCCGTCGCACCGGATGTACCGTCGACTGCTTTTGCCGGAATCAAGAAGATATTGTTCGGGTCTTCAAGAATTTTCGGCAACTTTGCCAGACCTTCTTTTAACCACATCGCACCAACGAAAATCCGAAGCGGTACGAGCCAGAAGTTCGGGGAGCGCTTGGACAAGTGTCCGCCTACGAAGCTCCGACGATTCGGCACATGGAAGAACTCATGAAGCATATATGAATAACATTTATTGAATCCACAGACTTGGAAGAGGTAGAATAAGTTAATGAAATGTTTGAAGAACATGGCCATGAATCCTGTGAACATGAACATTTTCTTCGGTGTACCAATATTCGCTACCCCGTAACGGCCACCGATACATACCATCGTACCGTGGAATACCGGCTTGTATGGCTTCTGCTGCGCTTGCCCCGTGATCACGGCATGAATGTTGTTCGCAATCAGCGGTGCAGCGTTCTCCGCGTTCTCAACCATTTGCGGAACCGGACGCTCTTCACCTTCTGGAATGTAGAAAATGTTATCGCCGACGACATAGACGTTTTTGTGGTCAACGCTTTGCAAATGTTCATTCGTTACGATCCGTTTTCTGCCCTTTTGCTCAAGATCCAAATCGCCCACGAGATCCGAGCCCTCGACCCCGGCCGTCCAGATGACGGTGTTCGCTTCGATATCCCCGGATTCGCCCAGGCTCACGGATGTTGGCGATACGCCTGTAATTTGCGTACCCGTAATGACTTCGATACCTAATTTATCTAGACGTTGTTTTGCTTTCTGAATTAGTTTATCTGGTAGAATCGGCAAGATTTTCGGAGCCATATCGGCAACGACAAGGCGAACCTCTGATTTATCCAGATAGAATTCTTTACACAATTGCTCTTTGTACTCGCCAAGCTCCCCGATCATCTCGATACCTGTAAAGCCCGCGCCGACGACTACGAATGTCAACATGCGCTTGCGCACAACCGGATCGGTTTCTTTTACAGCCTGGATGAACATCGTGCGGATCTGCTCTCTGAGCGCCACAGCATCTTCATATGACCATAGCGAGAATGCATGCTCCTCAGCACCCGGAATGCCAAAGTATGACGGCTTACAGCCCGTACCGATAACTAAGTAATCATAGGTATAGCTTCTATCATGTTTGGAATGGAGTGTGTTCGCATTGAAATCAATGTTAGCAATATCATCGAGTACCACATCAACATTGCGTCCCGCAAAAATTTTCTTCAGATCGACTTTGATCGAATCTTCCTCAACGCGTGCTGCCGCAACTTCATGTAATTCGGTTAGGAGTGTATGATATGGCTTGCGATCGATCAATGTGATTTCTACGCCAGATCCTTTTTTGAACTTCTTCGCTAATTTCTTAGCTGTTAGTACGCCTCCGTAACCTCCACCAAGAACGATAATCTTCTTATTCATGGGAGTCACCTCTTTGTCCGTATTTTACGAAAGAAACCCCCGCTGTATACGCAGCAGGGATATCATTCTGTGAACTTCGTTTATTACTTTTTAGCACCTTCAAGTGCTTTGGTAACCAAATCAACAAACGGGCTCACAGTGATTGTCACGCCGGATACTGCATCAGATTTACCTTCTGCATTTGGAGCAAATGCTGCTGGATCTTGCTTCTCGATCAAGAATTGCTCAGCTTTAAGCGCTTCTTCATGCCATTCGCCAGCTGCATTGCCTTTTTCTTTCATGCCGTATTTACCATCTTTGGATAATTTCTTCTTGGTGTCGCCGCCGTCTTTAGCTTGTGCGTCCCAGTTCGCAGCTACGATGTTACCGTTCAATACCGTAAGATCTACTGTATATTTATAGCCGCCATCATCAAAATTAGCTTCTTCTGCGTGGTACGCTCCGTCTTTATAAGGACCTGGCTCAACAACGCCTGCTGCTAGTGCTTTTTCAGCTAATTCTGCGAATGGGCTGACCGTGATCGTTACGCCTGAGATTGCGTCTGTTTTACCTTCTGCGTTTGTTGTGATCGCTTTTGGATCTTGCTTCTCGATCAAGAATTGCTCAGCTTTCTCAGCTTCTTCATGCCATTCGCCTTGTGCTTTACCTTTATCTTTCATGCCGTACTTGCCTTCTTTGGATAGAGTTTTCTTATCCGGGCCGCCGGCTTCGTTAATACCATTCCAATCCGCGGAAGTAATCTTACCGCCTTCGACTTTCAATGTTACAGCGTATTTCCAGCCATCTTTGAACTCAGGTTGTTCAGCATAATATGTTCCATCTGCATATGTGCCTTGCTCTGCAGTTGTTTTGTCAGTTGTAGTAGACTCTGTTGTTGTTTCTGGCTTCGCAGTTTCTGTTTTGCCACCGCATCCTGCAAGTAGTCCCATAACAAGTGCCGTTGTCAGAAATAATACAGATATTTTTTTCATGGTATAGACCCTCCTAGTATGGTTTCACAATTCATTTTATTTGTGAATTTTATCTCAAAGTCATTCTATCAGAATTTAAACCAGATTCATGTGATCTTAATCACACCTCATTCCCGCTTTCTGACATATAATTTTCTCTATTTTTGAAATAAAAAAAGAGGCAGCATACCTGCTGCCTCTTTTTTCTGATCTATTTTAATCGCGTCAATACGATGGTATTCAACCAAGTTAGTTCTGATAGTGTAAGCTCACCTTTCTTCGCTTTATCTAGCCAGCTCGGATCGGTAATGTACCCCTTTTTAATGAGATCATCAATCGCTGTCACGAGCATCGTCTGTTGATTTGTCGTCAAGTTCAATGTATTCTCCTCCTCTGTCGATGTGGCATCATACACGTATAAATGATACTGTTCGATCAATTGGATCAGGAGCTTCGGATAATTCGGATCCGTTGCATATCCGCCTTGATATACGGCCTGTGCTGCCGTTCTGTAGTCCGCGTCAACAACCTTACGATAACGCGTTGGATTATCTCTAGTTCCGTTCAGCAGCAGCTTCGCATGGTCATCAATCGATTCTTGCCAACTGGCATAAGCACGGAATGACGCCTTTATCGTATACGGCTTGCCATCGGGTCCATACTCTGTCGTCGTCCAGGAGCTATTTCCGCCTTTGATCCCGAACAAGTTGTTCTGCTTCACGGTCAAGGATGAACTTCCCCAGGAGCTCTCTAGCGCCGCTTGTGCAATCGTTAAAGAGGCAGGGATGCCTGTCTGATACATGCTGAGAACCGCCATAGGTGCTATTCTTGCGATGAACTGTTGTGGATCCATGTCTTGCGCTCCCCTCTCTTCGGTCTAATACGTTGCGATAGAATATCATATGCAAGGGCTTGTTCGTCGGACAAGGCATATTACGGGTGAGACGACAAAAAACCCGCACAGCACAAGGCTGTACAGGTTTCTCGGGAACAGTTCATTCGAAATAAATATCAAATTATGCCTCAGCTATGAAGCGGTTTGTTAGAGAACCAAGCTTCTCGATCTCAATGGTTACAACATCCCCTGGCTGCAGGTAGACGCGTTGTTCTGGAGGCAAACCAAGCACGACGCCTTCCGGTGTACCTGTCAGGATGATATCCCCAGGCACCAATGTCATATGCTTCGAGATGTAGCTGACGATCTCATCACATGGGAAAATCATATCCGATGTATTCGAATTCTGACGCACTTCACCGTTCACAATCGCACGAATGTAGAGCTGATTCGGGTCGCCGACTTCATCAGCTGATACGAGGTAAGGACCCAGTGGGCTGAAGTCATCGCATGTTTTGCCTAACAGCCATTGTTGCGTACGCATTTGCAGATCCCGCGCGGATAGATCGTTCACGGCACAATAACCAAATACATGGTCTAATGCTTCCTCACGGGATACGTTCTTCGTATTCTTCCCGATCACGATGACAAGCTCCGCTTCATAATCGAGTTCCTTCGTGACGTTCGGCACGGCGATCTCGGCTTGATGAGAAGTCAATGTATTATTGAATTTATTAAATAGAATCGGATACGCCGGAATCGGAGCATTCGTCTCTTCCGCATGCTTCTTGTAGTTCAGGCCTACACAAATGATTTTGTTCGGTGCCGTCACACATGGCCCGTATGTGATGGTCGACTCATCGCGTAGTGCAACACCCGCGGTGCCGTATGAATCAACGATCGATTGCAGCTTATCCACTGCTGCTTGTCCGCCTTTGATCACATCCATGACATTTCGTGGTGCGTGCTCGTCTCCAGCTGCTGCACGAGCCACGTCTAGAACACCGTGGTCTGTATGAACACCAAGACACTGCTGCCCCTCTTCAATAAATGTTAATAGTTTCACGCTTATGAACCTCCTTATGTGTTAAGCATTTTTGCCGAATACAACGCCGCCGTCAATATAGAGCGGAGAACCCATCATAAATTTCGATTCGTCTGAAGCAAGGAACAGCGCAGCTTGCGCTACATCTTCAGGTCGGCCCAAATCGCCGCTTAATTGGCGCGTCTTCAGAGAAGCATATGCGGCCTCTTGATTATCGCCGTAGGACTTCTTCAGATAATCTTCTACGAAAGGTGTAAGAATGGTCCCTGGGAGCAGGGCATTCACACGGATATTATATGGCGCATAGTCCACTTGCATCGACTTCGTTAACGATAGCACCGCACCTTTGGTCGTCGAATAAGACCCCCGTTGTGCGAGACCGATTTCAGCGATACAAGATGACATATTGATGATTGATCCCGACTTCGCTTCCATCATATGAGGGAGTACATACTTACATGGCAGGAATACGCCTTTGATGTTGATATTGATGACACGGTCCCATGCGTCTTCTTCGATTTCATGCAGACGACCCACACCGCTTACGCCTGCGTTGTTGAAGAGGACATCGATACGACCGTAACGCTCGATGATTTCGGCGACCATCGCTTGCACTTGATCCGCTTTGGTTACATCCGCACGAATGAAATGGGCACGCCCGCCTGCACTTACGATCTCAGCCGCAGCTGCCAGGCCATGCTCTTCGTTCAGATCATTAATGATAACGATTGCTCCTTCTTCGGCAAATCGTTTCGCAGAACTTTTCCCGATCCCTGAGCCTGATCCTGTAATTAACGTCACTTTATCCTGTAATCTCATATGAGCTCCTCCTTCAGGTTTTGTCACCGTGAATTAACGTTCCATATGATCATCAGGCTGTGCAGCTTTGACGGTTAAGCCGCCATCGACCATGAGCAGATGACCGTTCACTTGCATCGCTTCTTCGGATGCCAAGAAGACAACTGCATCACCAATTTGACGCGCCGTGCCTAGGCGTTTCATTGGATTCGCTTCAACTTCTTGCTGACGAATTCTTGGATCAGCCAAGTAATCGGTACACATATCCGTGTCGACTGTGCTTGGGCCTACCGCATTGACATTAATGTTGAATTTGCCGAGTTCGATCGCCATCCCTTTCGTCAGCATATTCGCTGCGGCTTTCGAGGATTGGTAGTGCGGGATAACCGGACTTGTCACGACAAGGCTAGCTGTCGATAAGACGTTAACGATTTTACCGTATCGACGTTCGATCATGCCTTTCGCTGCGATCTGCGAAGCGAGGAAAATCGCCTTCACGTTCGTGTTGTACGTACGATCCCATGTCTCTTCCGATACGTGCATGAAGGATTCGAACGGCGCGATCCCAGCATTGTTAACGAGGATATCGACTGGTCCGAGCTCGGCTTCGACCTGAGCGAACATCGCCTCTACCTCGGATTTTTTGCCAACATCGGCACGTACGACGATGGCGCGTTGACCAAGCGCCTCAACCTGTGCTTTCACTTGCTCCGCTAACGCGAGACTATTCTCGGATGCATAGTTGATTGCAACATCTGCCCCTTCTTCAGCCAGACGAATGACGATGGCCTCACCAATACCACGGCTTCCTCCGGTTACTAGTGCGATTTTTGATTGCAAACGTTTCATATATATAGATCTCCTCTCGGTTACAATGTTGGTCCAATACGGTTGATACTGAATTCTTGGTGACCTAAAATTTCGGCTTTGGTCTCTTTACCGTCTGCGACTTCGACGATTTCTTGCCAGATGGATTCGCCAGCTTCGTTCAGCCCAAGCGTACCCGCCAGCATCGCGCTTACGTCGACATCCAAGTTATCGTTCATGGACTTGAAGACGCGCTCGTTCCCTGTAATCTTAATGACCGGAATAACCGCTGCGCCTGTTGGTGTACCGCGTCCTGTCGTGAAGCAGACAAGGTGTACGCCGCTTGCAGCCATACCTGATACGCATTCGATGTCATTTCCCGGGGAATCCATGAAGTAGAGACCTTTACCTGGAATCGCTTCGGCATATTCAAATGCACCAACGAGCGGCGACGTACCGCATTTGCTAATACAGCCAAGAGACTTCTCTTCAATCGTAGACAATCCGCCCGCAATGTTCCCTGGGCTCGGGTTGCCGCCGCGCATATCTGCGCCCATTCGATTAATCTCGACCTCGAACCGTTCGATAAAATGGTAGAGCTTGTCGGCAACTTCCTTCGAGCTGCAGCGCGCAGCCATGACATGCTCTGCACCGATAATTTCCGTCGTCTCACTAATTACAACGGTGCCGCCTTTTTCGATCAAGATGTCTGACGCTACGCCCAGCGCCGGGTTAGAAGCCATCCCTGACGTTGCATCAGATCCGCCGCACTTCACACCAATTCGCAGTTCGCTGATTGGCATATTGACGATTGGCTGCTGATCAAGCTCTGCACGTAGACGTTTCGCGATTTCGATACCTTTCTGGATCGCCTTCACCGAACCGCCCACTTCTTGAATGTCAATGACCTCAACCGGTTTGCCCGTCGTCCCAATATCCTTCGCAAGCTCATGCGGGTCGATCACTTCACAGCCTAGGCTTACAATAATGACTGCCCCGACATTCGGGTTCTTCCCTGTACCTGCGAGTGTCTCGAACGTACGTACTTTATCCGCGCCAATCTGACTGCAGCCATGTTGATGCGGGATGGAAACGGTTCCAGGAACCGTCTGGCTAATACGATTACATACTTGATTCGCGCAAATGACCGTCGGAATAACTAACAAATGATTTCGAATACCGTATTCGCCGTTGGCGCGGTGATAACCTTTAATAAAGTCCATGATCCTTTCTCCCCCTCAGGCGTTATGCCCCTTGACTTTGATCTCCTCTGCCGCGAATCCCTTCCACATTATGCACATGAACATGACGACCGCGTTCGATCTTTATCGTTGCACGTCCGATGACTTCCCCATACTTCATCACATGCGTGCCTTCTTCCATATCTACAAGCGCAACTTTATGTCCGAATGGGATCGGATCCAGCGCTACAACCGTCACAAGCTGATCTTTGCTTCGGTAATGAATCGTATCTCCTGCTTGGATGTCCTTCAGCGCAGTCGCAACATGATCCTTCTCATCGACGACGAGCGCATCCGCTCCAGCCACAACTTCTCCTGCCATTTTCTCATCTCCTTAATAGGGTTATCGGTAACTCAAAAGTATCAACTTTACTCGGTGGTGTCAAGCATATTTTTCTTTATTGACGTGGCTTGACTTTCCTATGTAATTCCTTCAATATTGACGATATCACTTGATATAGAAAGGATACTACCATGGTTTCAATCTATGATATTGCCAAAAGAGCACAATGCTCAACCATGACGGTCTCCAGAGTTATCAATAACACTGGCCGCATCAGCGAGAAGACAAGACAGCGTGTGAAAGCCATCATGGAGGAAATGAATTACGTGCCCAACCATGCGGCTCGAAGCCTCGTTCTTCAGCAGACCAAGATCATCTCTCTTCTAATTACGGATATTACGAATCCATTCTATACAACACTTGCCCGCGGCGCGGAAGATGCTGCTCAGCGGTTAGGCTATCGCCTCATGTTCTCGAATAGCGATGAGGATGTACAGAAAGAGCATGATTATATCGAGACCGTCCTCTCCATGCGTGTAGACGGCGTACTTATTGCGCCTGCTGGAGACCAGTCCTTAGAACATCTGCAGAAACTGCAGTTATATAATATACCGTTTGTACTGGTTGACCGCGAGGTGCCTGGTATTGAATCGGACCGCGTATTAGGTGATAGCAAGGAAGGTTCCAAAGCATTAGTGGAACACTTAATCCAGCTCGGTCATCGCCGTATTGCATTCATTAATGGCTCGCCAGGGATCTCCACCGCGAGAATGCGTGAGGCGGGTTATCTCGAGACATTGAAGTTGAATGATATCCCCGTTAACCCGGATTATATGTTCGAGTCGGGCTATTCTCAGTTCGATGCCGATCCGATTATCGATAAGCTGTTATCTTTACCGGAGCCACCAACAGCGATCTTCGCAGCGAATAACTTCATTACCTTAGCGGCGATTCGCTCGCTTCGGAATCGGGGACTGCGTATTCCAGAAGACATGTCCATCGTATGCTTCGATGATCTTGATCCGGGGTACATCGTGGATCCGTTCCTGACGATTGCGGCACAGCCAGCCTATGATTTCGGGCGGATCGGCATGCAGATGCTGATCGATCGTATTCAAGGAACCGCAAATGAGCCAAGAAGCGTCATCCTGCCGTCTAAGCTGATCGTTCGCCGTTCGAGTGCATCATTATAACGTAATGAACCTGTCGGAGAATCTCTGATAGGTTTTTTTGTTTATTTGACGCTTGCAGGATAGAAGCATCCGGATGGAGAATGATAGGAGAGATTGATATATACTTGAGTTAGTATTCGGGATTTCTCAACTTAGGAGGGTTAACTTCAGTTATGGCACTTATCCAATGTAACTTCTTCGCCGAGTCTTTAGGGCTCAGCACGACCATGACGGTCATTCTGCCAGAACAGACAAGATCACAGATCGGTATGACGAATGTTGTTCACACCCATCGTCACCCAACGTTGTATTTACTGCACGGATTATCGGACGATCATTCGATCTGGCTACGTCGTACATCCATTGAGCGGTATGCCGCTGCGTTGGGGATTGCTGTCGTCATGCCTCAGGTCGATCGCAGCTTCTATACCGATATGGCACACGGCAATCGTTATTGGACCTTCGTGAGTGAGGAGCTGCCACGCGCTGTTCGTTCATTCTTCCCGCTCTCAGATGCACGCGAAGATAACTTCGTTGCCGGCCTGTCGATGGGAGGATACGGTGCATTCAAGCTTGCCTTGAATCATCCGGACCGCTTCGCTGCTGCAGCGAGCTTATCGGGGGCGATGGACGTAACAGATCCTATTTACCTACAGCTGATGCCTGAAGTATTCCAGCTTGCATTCGGGGATCAAGCGACGGTCGCTGGCACAGCGAACGACTTGTTGCATCTTGTGTCTGCGCTGGGATCAACGGCGGATTCCACAGCCAAGCCTCTATTGTATCAGTGCTGCGGTACCGAGGATTTCCTCTATGAGCAGAATGTACGCTTCCGCGATACTTGCCGTGCAGCAGGCGTCGATCTAACCTACGACGAAGGACCAGGCGATCATAGCTGGGAGTACTGGGATCAGCAAATTCAGCACGTACTTAACTGGCTGCCACTGCGTAAATAAAATAGCCCCCTCATTCTGCTGTATTCAGCCAGGATGAGGGGGTTATTTATGTGGATGTCTGTAACTTGAAGGGATTCTCTGTGGCAGAGTGCTGTAGATAACTGCGTAGGGCAGTTAATGAGGGGCTCGCGCCCACTAATCAGTCGAATAACTGCTTATATGCAGTTATTTCGCCTTTGATGCTGCTTAATGCGTAGGATTAACTGACATTTGGCAGTTATTTCGGTGTTTGAGCTCGATAATCAGGCATTTAACTGCTTATTTGCAGTTATTTCACCTCTGATGTTGTTAATATGCAGGATTAACTGCTTTTTAGCAGTTATTTCGGTGTTTGATCTCAATAATCAGGCATTTAACTGCTTATTTGCAGTTATTTCACCTCTGATGCTGTTAATATGCAGGATTAACTGCTTTTTAGCAGTTATTTCGGTGTTTGAGCTCGATAATCAGGCATTTAACTGCTTATTTGCAGTTATTTCACCTCTGATGCTGTTAATATGCAGGATTAACTGCTTTTTAGCAGTTATTTCGGTGTTTGAGCTCAATAATCAGACATCGCCCTCGAAAATGATGCACAACTCTAAAGGCAGGGCTATTAAGGTACCATGACGGTATTGCCATAATAATTTTGATGATGAGTTGGATTAATTCCGTGAACATTTTCGACCTCGTACGGCTAACGAACCCAGAATGCCTTATTTACTCAAAATTTGTGTATGTGGTTTTCTAACGAATCCTCAGATCGCTATTACCGTAAAATACGTTACATTTCGCCTGTTTACGACCAAATAACGCTACTCAGATTCGTTAGATTCAAAAAATCCAGATTTTCGAGCCAATAAGGATATGACGGTTCGTTAGCCGAATGCGAGTAACCATGAACGATCGCTCACTCTCGTCGATCAAACCAAGCAACATAAACAACAAAAAAACCACCTTTGAGAAGTAAATCTCAAAAGTGGTCTTTCGCTGCTTGGCATCGTCCTACTCTCCCAGGACCCTGCGGTCCAAGTACCATCGGCGCTAGAGGGCTTAACGGTCGTGTTCGGGATGGGTACGCGTGGAACCCCTCCGCCATCGACACCAAACGTTACAGAGTTTGATCTCTGAAAACTGAATACGAGATAATTTGCGTTTAATTTCTTTAGGATAAGCCCTCGACCGATTAGTATTGGTCAGCTCCACACATTGCTGCGCTTCCACCTCCAACCTATCAACCTCGTCGTCTTCAAGGGGTCTTACTAATTGGGAAATCTCATCTTGAGGGGGGCTTCACGCTTAGATGCTTTCAGCGCTTATCCCTTCCGTACTTGGCTACCCAGCGGTGCTCCTGGCGGAACAACTGGTACACCAGCGGTACGTCCATCCCGGTCCTCTCGTACTAAGGACAGCTCCTCTCAAATTTCCTACGCCCACGACAGATAGGGACCGAACTGTCTCACGACGTTCTGAACCCAGCTCGCGTACCGCTTTAATGGGCGAACAGCCCAACCCTTGGGACCTACTTCAGCCCCAGGATGCGATGAGCCGACATCGAGGTGCCAAACCTCCCCGTCGATGTGGACTCTTGGGGGAGATAAGCCTGTTATCCCCAGGGTAGCTTTTATCCGTTGAGCGATGGCCCTTCCATGCGGTACCACCGGATCACTAAGCCCGACTTTCGTCCCTGCTCGACCTGTATGTCTCGCAGTCAAGCTCCCTTATGCCTTTGCACTCTTCGAATGATTTCCAACCATTCTGAGGGAACCTTGGGGCGCCTCCGTTACTCTTTAGGAGGCGACCGCCCCAGTCAAACTGCCCACCTGACACTGTCCCCGAACCGGGTCACGGTCCTAGGTTAGAACTCCGATACGATCAGGGTGGTATCCCAACGTCGCCTCCACCTAAGCTGGCGCTCAGGCTTCTAAGGCTCCCACCTATCCTGTACAGATCGTACCAAAGTCCAATATCAAGCTGCAGTAAAGCTCCATGGGGTCTTTCCGTCTTGTCGCGGGTAACCTGCATCTTCACAGGTATTAAAATTTCACCGGATCTCTCGTTGAGACAGCGCCCAAGTCGTTACGCCATTCGTGCGGGTCAGAATTTACCTGACAAGGAATTTCGCTACCTTAGGACCGTTATAGTTACGGCCGCCGTTTACTGGGGCTTCGGTTCACAGCTTCGGGATTGCTCCCTAACCACTCCCCTTAACCTTCCAGCACCGGGCAGGCGTCAGCCCGTATACTTCGCCTTACGGCTTCGCACAGACCTGTGTTTTTGCTAAACAGTCGCTTGGGCCTTTTCACTGCGGCCCCCTCGTGCTATTCACACTACCGGGGCACCCCTTCTCCCGAAGTTACGGGGTCATTTTGCCGAGTTCCTTAAC